>NZ_CP047210.1:0-1200000 GCF_030408775.1 Corynebacterium fournieri | reverse complement strand
GATCTCCGATCAAGTGGGCCTGATCCAGAACCCGACGGTGCCGCGCAACGAGGCGATTATGGCGATCATGCTCGGCGCCGCCGCCGCGATCGTGCTTGCCACCCGAACCACCGCGGCCGAGATTTTGAACACCCAGGTGTTCCGCTCCGGCATGTCGGCGAGCGTGTGCGTCCTCGGCGTGGCGTGGCTTGGCACGACCTTCATCAACTACTACATCGAAGACATCCAGGCCATCGCCGGCGACGTACTCACCGCGCAGCCGTGGATGCTGGCGGTGGTGCTGTTCGTCGCAGCCTCGCTGCTGTACTCGCAGGCAGCGACGGCGAAGGCGCTGATCCCTGCAGCGCTCGCCATCGGTGTCAGCCCGCTGACAGCCCTGGCGGCATTCCCCGCAGTCAGCGCGCTGTTCGTGCTGCCGACGTACCCCACGCTGCTGGCCGCCGTGGAGATGGACGACACCGGCTCCACCCGCATTGGCAAGTACGTGTTCAACCACCCCTTCCTCCTGCCGGGTGTGGTGTGCATCGCCGTGAGCGTAATCCTCGGTTACGCCATCGGCGCCGTTGTAGTGTGAGGTGCATGACTGCACAACCGTTGACTGACGTCGAGATCGCCCAAGCCCACCAACTCGCTCCGATTTCGGAGATCGCCGCGAAGGCGGGTGTCGGCGACGACGCGCTGATCCCGTACGGCAAGCACATGGCCAAGGTGGACATCACCCAGGTACCCCAGCGCAAACCGGGCAAACTGGTCCTCGTCACCGGTGTTTCGCCCACCCCGGCCGGCGAAGGCAAGTCCACCGTGCTCATCGGCCTCACGGACGCGCTGGCGAAGCTGGGGCACAACGCCATGGTGGCGCTGCGCGAGCCCTCTCTCGGCCCCGTGATGGGCATCAAGGGTGGCGCGGCAGGCGGCGGCTACTCCCAGGTGGTGCCGATGGAACAGATCAACCTGCACTTCACGGGCGACTTTCACGCGATTACCAGCGCCAACAACACCCTGGCGGCGCTGATTGACAACCACATCCACCAGGGCAACGCGCTGAACATCGACCCGCGGCGGGTGACGTGGCAGCGCTGCCTCGATGTCAACGACCGCGCCCTGCGCAACGTGGTCACCGGCCTGGGCGGGCCCGCGCACGGCGTGCCGGCGGAGACCGGGTTCACCATCACCGCCGCCTCCGAGATCATGGCCATCCTGGGCCTGGCCACGGACCTGGAGGACCTCAAGCAGCGCCTGGCCAACATCACCGTCGGCCTGACCTACGACAACAAGCCGGTCACTGCAGGCGACCTCGGCGCCCAGGGCGCCATGGCCGCCCTGCTGAAGGAGGCGGTGAACCCGAATCTCGTGCAAACCCTCGGCGGCACGCCGGCCTTCATCCACGGAGGCCCATTTGCCAACATCGCGCACGGCTGCAACACGCTTATCGCCACTCGCACCGCCCAGCAGCACGCGGACATCGTGCTCACCGAGGCAGGTTTCGGCTCGGATCTGGGCGCGGAGAAGTTCTTCGACATCAAGGCCCGCTACGGAGACCTCGACGTCGCCGGCGCGGTCATCGTGGCCACGGTACGCTCCATCAAGCACAACGCGGGTGTTGCGAAAGACCAGCTCGGCGAGGAAAACCTCGCGGCCCTGGAGGAGGGAATTGTCAACCTCGAGCGCCACGTGGAAAACGTGCGCAAGTTCGGCGTCACCCCGGTGGTGGCGCTGAACCGCTTCACGTCTGACACTGAGGCGGAGCTGGACTTTTTGCGCAACTGGGCGCAGTCCAAGGGCATCGCGCTGGAGGCGGCGGATGTGTGGGCCAAGGGCGGCGACGGTGCGACCGAGCTCGCCCAGACCCTGCTGGACAACCTCACGGAAGGCTCCTCGCACCCGCTCTACGATCCGGCGCAGGGCGTGGAGCACTCCATTGAGACCATTGCCAAGGAGATCTACCGCGCGGACGACGTGCAGTACTCCGCAGCGGCGAAAAAGGACCTGCAGACGCTGAAGGACAACGGCTTTGACACCTTGCCGGTGTGCATTTCCAAAACGCAGTACTCCTTCTCGGACGACCCGGCGCAGCTCGGCGCGCCGACCGGCCACACCCTGCACGTGCGCAACCTCGTCGCGCGCACGGGCGCCGGTTTCGTGCTCGCGCTGACGGGCGATGTGATGACCATGCCGGGCCTGCCCAAGCAGCCGGCGGCCAACAACATCGACGTTGACGCCGACGGCGTGGTCTCCGGTCTGTTCTAGGCGTCCTGGTCGGCCCGGGACCCCGGCCAGCCGGGGTACTCGGGCGGCGTGCCGCCGAAGATGGGGCACATGGACCGGAAGGCGCACCACCCGCACAGCTTGGATTGCTGCGGGCGGAAGGTGCCGGCCTTGCCGTCGGCTTCGATCTTCCACCACAGCTCGGCCAAGTCTCGCTCGAAGTACTCCAGCTCCTCGCGCGAGGGCGTGAGGATCATCGAGTCCATCACTTTCAGATACATCAGCTTCAGCTGGGTCGGCACCACATCGAACAGGCGCCAGTACACCAGCGCGTAGAACCGCATCTGGAACTGCGCGTCCTGGGAGTAGCGCGGCTGCGGCTTCTTGCCCGTTTTGTAGTCGACGACGCGCACCTCGCCGGTGGGGGCGATGTCGACTCGGTCGATGAACCCGCGCACGGGCACGCCGTTGGGCAGCGTGAAGTCCACCGGCATCTCTTGGGCGTGCGAGTCGAAGCCGAGCGGGTTTTCCATGGTGAAGTACCCGCGCAGCAGCGTGCGCGCGTCCACGAGCAGCTGGTGCTCGTCCGCGACGGGCGTGGCGCACTCCGGGTCCTGCTCGCGCATCTTCGCCCAATTCGGCTTCAGCCGCTTCACCGCGGCTGGGTATGTGCGCTGCTCACGCGGCCAGGTGAACATCTCTTCCAGTACCGCGTGCACGAGCGTGCCCTTGACCTGTGCCTCGGTGGACGGTTCCGGAATCTTGTCTATGGCGCGCAGCCGGTACTGCAGCGGGCAGCGTTTGTAGTCGGATGCGCGGGACGGCGAAATAGCTATTGGGCGTGTCATGGTGCCCAACATCATAGAGTGGAGCCATGACACAAGCCTTCATCGATTTCCTCGCCGAAAGCCCGTCCGCGTTCCATGCCGCAGCTGCGGTGGCCGCGAGGCTTCAGGCGGAGGGCTTTTCGCTTGACGACGACGCACACGCCCCCGGCGGTCACCTCATCGTGCGCGATGGCGCCGTGGTTGCGTGGTGGGTGCCGCAAAACGCCCGGCCGCGGTTCCGGGTCGTGGGCTCGCACACTGATTCTCCCGGCCTGATGGCCAAGCCTGACCCGGACGTGGTGCGCGAGGGGTGCCGCCAGGTGGCGGTGGAGGTCTACGGTGGTCCGATTTTGGCCAGCTGGTTCGACCGCGACCTCACGTTTGCCGGTCGCGTGGTCACCGCCGACCGCACCGAGCACCTGGTCAACGCCGGCGCGGTCGCGCGCGTGCCCAACTTGGCCATCCACCTGTACCGCGGAGATATGCCGGAGATCGAGCGGCAGGTGCACACGCAGCCGATCCTGGGCGTGGACCGCCCGCTGTTGGAGCTCGCGGCGGAATCTGCCGGCATCAAGGCCGAGGACATCGTTGCGCACGAGCTCATCACCGCAGACGCCCAGCGCGGCGAAGTCCTCGGCGACCTGCTGGCGGCTGGGCGCCTGGACAATCTGACCAGTGTGTGGGCGTCCATGGAAGCCTTCCTGGCCGCGAAAGACGACGCGCGAGACATCCTGGTGCTCGCCGCGTTCAACCACGAGGAAGTTGGCTCTGCCTCCACCTCGGGTGCGGGCGGTCCGCTGCTGGAGCGGGTGCTCAACCGCATCGCCTCCGGGTTCGGGGATCCGGCCGAGATCATCGCCAACTCGATTCAGGTCTCTGCCGACGCCGCGCACGCGGTGCACCCAAACTACCCGGGCAAGCACGACCCCACGCACCACCCGCTGCTGAACAAGGGCCCGGTGCTCAAGGTCAACGCCAACCAGCGCTACGCCTCCAACGCGGCGACGGAGACGGAGTGGATCCTGGCCTGCCGTGCGGCAGGAGTGCCGCACCAGACGTTCGTGGGCAACAACGCGGTGCCCTGCGGCTCCACCATCGGGCCCATCTCGTCCACCCGCCTCGGTTTGCCCACCGTGGATGTGGGCGTGCCGCTGTTGTCCATGCACTCCGCCCGCGAGCTGTGCGGCGTGCACGACATGGACTACTTCGTGCGCGCACTTTCGGCTTTCTATGCCGCAGCGCAGTAGGGCATACTTACCGCCATGTATTCGGGACCGTTTCAGCCAGGCGACAAGGTGCAGCTGACCGATGCGAAGCGCCGCCATTTCACCATCGAGCTTAAAGAGGGTGGCCAGTTCCACTCGCACAAAGGCATTGTCAGCCACGACGACATCATCGGCGCCGACGAGGGCACGGTGGTCAAGTCAACGCTCGGCTCGGACTACCTCTGCTTCCGCCACCTACTGGTGGACCACGTGCTGTCCATGCCGCGCGGTGCCGCGGTGATCTACCCCAAAGACGCTGCGCAGATCCTCGTGGAGGGCGACATTTTCATGGGCGCGCGCGTGCTGGAAGCCGGCGCCGGATCTGGAGCGCTGACCATGTCGCTGCTGCGCGCCGTGGGCCCGGAGGGCCATGTGTACTCCTACGAGATCCGCGACGACCACTTAGCGTTCGCCAAAGACAACGTCGCCGACTATTTCGGCGGCGAGCCGGAGTGGTGGACCCCGCGCCTCGGAGACTTCGGTGAGGTCACCCCGGAGGACCTCGACGGTCAGGTCGACCGCGTGATCTTGGACATGGTGGAGCCCTGGCACTTCATTGACACGGTGAAAAACGTGCTCATCCCGGGCGGGGTGTTCATGACCTACGTGGCCACCGTGCCACAGCTGATGAACATCATGGAGGCCATCCGCGAGGCGAAGTGCTTCACCGAGCCGCGCGCCTGGGAGACCCTGTTGCGCGAGTGGAAGGTTGAAGGCCTGGCCACGCGTCCGGAGCACCGCATGAATGCGCACACCGCTTTCCTCGTGTGGACGCGCCGTCTCGCAGACGGGGTGACGCCGCCGCGGCCGCAACGCAAAGCTCGCAGATAAGCGGTAGCTCCTATGTAGGCTCGAACGCATGCCTACTCTCCACGACGATGCCTTTGGTCCGGAGCTGCGCGATCTCAAGCGTAAAAACCGCGAGCTCGGTTCGCGCAACGAAAAGCTCGCTGAGCTGCTGAAAAACAGTCGCGACCGGCTCAACGATCTGTATGCGAAAATAGAGGAGCTCAACGAGCCTGCGTCGACCTACGGCATCTACCTCGCCCCGGCCGCCCGCGACGGGGAGGCCGAGGTGCACACCTCGGGTCGGCGTATGCGGCTGAAAGTCTCGCCCCTGGTGGACCCTTCCGCGCTCGTCCCCGGCACGCTCGTTCGCCTGGGGGAGGGCACGATCGTGGTAGAGAACTGCGGTTTCGATCCCACCGGGCAGCTGGCCACCATGGTCGAGCGCATCGGCGACGACCGGGCGATTGTGGCGGACCAGCAGGGCGCGGAGTCGCTGGTGATGTTGGCTGAGCCGCTGCGGACAGCGGCGCGCGCGGGCGATACGGTACTGGTCAATCCGTCTGCGGGCTACGCCTTCGAGCGTATTGCCAAAACTGAGGTCAACCAGCTGTCCTTGGACGAGATCCCCGATGTCACCTACGCAGACATCGGCGGGTTGTCTTCCCAGATCGAAACGATCCAGGACTCCGTGGAGCTGCCGTTCTCCCACCCGGAGCTCTATGCAGCCTACGAGCTGCGCCCGCCCAAGGGCCTGCTGCTGTACGGCCCGCCCGGTTGCGGCAAAACGCTCATTGCCAAGGCTGTGGCGAACTCGCTTTCCCAGCGCATCGGTGATGGGGGACAGGCCCACTTCATCAACGTCAAGGGCCCGGAGCTGTTAAACAAGTTCGTCGGTGAGACGGAGCGGCGTATCCGCCTGATCTTCGAGCGCGCACGCGAACTGGCGGCAAGTGGCAATCCGGTGATCGTGTTTTTCGACGAGATGGAATCGATTTTCCGCACCCGCGGATCGGGTGTGTCCTCGGACATGGAGACCACGGTGGTTCCGCAGCTGCTCACCGAGATCGACGGTGTGGAAGACATCGCCAACGTCATCGTCATCGGCGCGACCAACCGCGAGGAACTCATCGACCCGGCGATTTTGCGCCCCGGCCGCCTGGACATCAAGATCCGCGTCTCTCGCCCGAACAAGGAGGAGGCCAAGGACATCCTCGCGCGCTACATCACCGACGCGATACCGCTGGCCGATTCGCGCGAGACGCTTATCGACGCAGCCGCCGACGCCATGTTTGCCCCGCGGCCGTTTGTGCGCTTGGAGCTTGTCGACGGAGCCGAGGAAGTGCTGCACTACTCCGACTTCGTCTCCGGTGCGATGATCGCCAACGTGGTGGACCGTGCCAAGAAACTCGCCATCAAAGACCACCTCTCCGGGGCGTCCACCGCGGGGCTTTCAGGGGAGCACCTGCGCCAGGCGGTGCGCGCCGAGCAAGATGAAAGCGAGGACATGCCGAATACCGCCAACCCGGACGAGTGGGCGCGCATCACCGGCCGCCACGGCAAGCGTGTGGTCGCCGCCGAAGTTATCGGCTAGACACCTCGGGTACTCGCCGTCCTGGCTATCCCCGATCGAATAGATATTGGTCGATGGCAATTGCGACCCCAGCACCAGAACCCAACGCCTGAGAGACCTGATCTGGGGAGCTGACAACGTTGCCAACAGCCCAAAGGCCTGGTTCGGATGTTTTGCCCCCAGCAGTCTGCACCCAGCCGTCTGCCACTGCGCAACCTGCCTGACGGAGAAGATGGTCGTTCGGGAGAAACTCCGGGCCTGTAAAGCATGTGCCATACCGGACGGCTCCTGAGGCGGTCACCATCTCGACGGCCAACGATTCAGTAGGATCCGGTGACACCTGCACAACTTCGTCGTAACTGAGCTGCACCCCGCAATCGAGAAGGCGATCACGCTGCTCTGTTGTGAGGTCCATACCGTTGACGTGCAGCGTCACGCTGTCCGCCCATTTGGTCAGCAGCGTAGAGATTCTCGTGGTGAATCCAGGGTTTTCTCCTCCGACGACTCCGATGCTCTTGCCGTTGACTTCATATCCATGGCAATACGGGCAGTGGAAGACTCGCTGGCCCCACATCTCGCGCAAACCTGGAACTTGCGGGAGGCGGTCCGTGATTCCAGTTGCAACAAGAACTTGCGAGCCGGTGACACGCTCACCTGATTCGAGTTCCACCGACCAACCTTCCGCTGCTGTTCGCTGCAGAGAACTCACCCGCCCCTCGACGAGAGTGCCGCCGTATGCGAGACACTCAGAGTGACCCCGGGAGAGCAGTTCGCGTGGTGACTCACCGTCAAGGCCGATGACTCCATGCATGTGATCACTGTTGCGGTTGCGTGGCTCCCCAGCATCAATGAGGCACACGGTTCTATTCGCTCTCGCCAGGTTGATAGCTGCGGCGGTGCCGGCGAATCCTCCTCCGACGACTATCACCTCGAAGGGCTGTCCCGCGTAACTCGCTTCACCAGTCTCATCCATTGCTGTCTCCTCCTGTCGCGTTTTGGGCGCGGACCAGCATAGACACCTCCCGTGCGATGAAGCTGATGGATTGCTCGAAGTCAGCGCCTCGCAGGTGGGCGAAGCTGAGCACGAGCGCGTCGCCCGCATTCGTCCACAGCGCCGATTCGTGGCCGCATTCCAGTCCCGCTGCGAGAAGGCGCGCCTCAAACTGGTCCCGCTCGCTCGGTTGCCGAAACCTCAAGGTCAGGTCGGAACCGTCCCCGGGCACCAGCTCTGCGCGAACGCCGGCGTCGTTGAGGAGGGGGACTATGTGCTCGCGCAGGATGTCCCTCCTGCGCGCCAGGTCACGGTGCACGGCGCGGGAGGTGCGGCGCGCCACGCCGTCGTCAAGCAGATGCGCGATGGCCCGCTGTGTCACCGTGGACACTGGCACGCCGAGGATGCTGCGGATCTCTCGCAACGAGGCTGCGGTGGCAGCCGAGGCGACGACGTAACCCGCAGCGAGTTCACGCGAGAGCAGCGTGGAAAACGTCCCGAGCGTCAACACGTCTGCGTTGGTGGCGAGCGAGGACAGCGTCGGTTGCGGTGAGATGCGGTAGCGCAGCTCGGTGTTGAAGTCGTCTTCGATGATGGTTGTCCGCGTATTCGCCGCCCACTCCAGCAGCTCCGCCCTGCGCGGCACCGGCATGGCAGCGCCGAAGGGGTAAAGGTGCGACGGCGTGACCAAAAGCGCGTCCAAGTCGTCGGGGAGCGCGTGCACAACCACGCCGTCGCCGTCAGTGACGCAATCGACGACCTCGTGGCCCAGCAGCGGGATGACTCGCCGCAGGCCGGGGTGGCCGGGGTCTTCAACGCCCACGCGTAGACCGGTGCCAAGGGAATGAAGAATGCACATCAGGCCCTCGCGGGACCCGCCGGTGATCACGATCTGGTCTGGGGTGAGCGCCATGCTGCGTGCGAGACGTAGGTGGTCGGCGATGGCGCTGCGCAACTCCGGCTCGCCGGCGTTGTCTACGTCCGTGCCGGGGTGCTTGGCTGCCTCGCGCCAGGCTTTGCGCCACGTTGCCGGGCGGATCGCGCCCGCGTTGCCCGGCGAGGGTTTCAGCGAGATCCGGGGGCGCGCCACCTTGCGGGAGAGCCCGGATTGGACAGCGGTCTTTGGCCGTTCCGTCACGGTGAGCTCTGGGTGAATCCGCGTCGGTGCGCCCTGGCGGGTGAGCAGATAGCCCTCGCCTTCGAGCTGGTCGTAGGCGGTGATGACGCTGCCGCGGGAGATATCCAGCTGCTGGGCGAGGGCGCGGGTGGACGGGACGGCGTCGCCAGGCGCGAGCGTGCCGTTGGCCACGGCCGCCCTGATCTCGGCCGCGATCTGCGTCGGGATTGAGCTCGGGTGGTTCCGAGAGATATTCAGGTGCATCAACTGGTCCAAAGAAACTAAATGGAACTGGCACTTGGAATCTACCAGTTCCCGGGGCAGACTAAGCGGTATGTCTGATGTAGAAGCACTGAACCAGAAATTCCTCGGTGGCGTGATCATGGACGTGGTCACCCCGGAGCAAGCGAAGATCGCCGAAGACGCCGGCGCCGTTGCGGTGATGGCGCTCGAGCGCGTGCCGGCCGACATCCGCGCCCAGGGCGGCGTGGCCCGTATGTCCGACCCCGATCTGATCGACGGCATCATCGAGGCAGTCGATATCCCGGTCATGGCCAAGGCGCGCATCGGCCACACGGTGGAGGCGAAGGTTCTGGAGCACCTGGGCGTGGACTACATCGACGAATCCGAGGTGCTCAGCCCCGCCGACTATGTCAACCACATTGACAAGCGCGCGTTCAAGGTGCCGTTCGTCTGCGGCGCGACCAACCTGGGCGAGGCTCTGCGCCGCATCAACGAAGGCGCGGCCATGATCCGCTCCAAGGGCGAGGCGGGCACGGGTGACGTCTCCGAGGCGACCAAGCACATCCGCAAGATCACCAGCGAGATCGCCGGGCTGCAGGCGATCTGGGAGAACAACCGCGACGAGCTCTACGTCGCGGCCAAGGAACTGCAGGCGCCCTACGAGCTGGTGGCGCAGGTGGCGGAAAACGGCAAGCTGCCGGTGCCGCTGCTCGTCGCAGGTGGCGTGTCCACCCCTGCCGACGCCGCCTTCATGATGGAGCTCGGCGCGGACGGCGTGTTCGTCGGCTCCGGCATCTTCAAATCCGGCAACCCAGAGGCGCGCGCGAAGGCCGTGGTGAAGGCGACGAAGAACTTCAATGACATCGCCGTGGTCACCGAGGTCTCCCGTGGCCTGGGCGAGGCCATGGTGGGCATCAACGTCGCCGACTTGCCAGCGCCGCACCGCCTGGCTGAGCGCGGCTGGTAGGAAAGCCGAAAAAGCTCGCTGCCCAGGTCCGGGCAGCGAGCTTTTTGCTTGCGTGCGTTACTTGTGTTTAACGCACGTCCGCAAATTTGCGCACGACCCAGCGCCGAATCGCGATAAGACAGATACCCAGCGCAATAGTGACGGCGGACAGGGTGAGGAAGAAGGTGCGCTCCGCTGCAGCATCGTTCGGGTTGTACAGCGAGCCGAGCACGCCGGACAGCGCGGTGCCCATGGACACGGACATCAGCCACGCCGCGAACAGGCGGGACTTAAACGCCTGCGGGGCAACCCTGGTGGCCAGAGAGTTGCCGACGGGGGAGAGCAGCAGCTCGCCGATGGTGAACAGGAACAGGATCAGCACCAGCACCAGAAGCGGCGTGGACTGCGGGCCCTTGCCCACGTACGGCAGGAAGATAAACAGCGAGAGGCCGACGATGATGTTGGCGACGCCGAACTTCGTCGCCGACGTCCACTGGCGGTCGCCCAGCTTGGTCCACGTGGCTGCGAAGATCGGGGCGAAGATGATGATGAACGCCGGGTTGAAAGACTGCACCTGCGCCGGGGTGAGCTCCCAGACGAAGAAGGAGAGATCAGCGCGCTGGTCGGAGTACACGGCCACCACGGTGAACTGTGACTGGAAAATTGCGAAGAAGGCGACGGATCCGACCAGCAGCGGGATGTAGCCGGTCAGGCGGGACTTTTCCGCGGGGGTGACTTTTTCGGAGACGAACATCTCCCACAGCAGCGTCACCGTGGCGATCAGCGCGATGGCGAAGACAATCCAGCTCAGCCAGTCCAGCGGCAGGATGCCGGTAGTCAGCAACTCGACTACGACGGCGATCACGGCCACTGCACCAAGGCCCCACTTCGCCCACTCGGAGCGAGGCAGCGGGTTCGGCACCTCGGAGCCGGCAGAGCCGATGGAGCTTTTGCGCATCAGCGTGTACTGGAGCAGGCCGATGCCCATACCGATGGCGGCGAGGGCGAAACCCCAGTGGAATCCGGCCATGCCCCAGACGCCGCCCGTGATGGCCGGACCGAGCAGTCCGCCGATGTTGACGGACATGTAGAAGATTGAAAAACCTGCGTCGCGGCGGGGGTCTTCGCGGGAGTAGAGGTCGCCGAGCACTACCTGCGACGCCGTCTTGACGCCGCCCGAGCCGACGCCGACGCAGACCAGGCCGAGCGCCAAGCCGGCTGGTCCCGGCACCAGGGCGAGCAGGATGTGGCCGATCATGACCAGGATGGCGGAGTGGTACAGGGTGCGTTCGGGGCCGAGGAGGCGGTCGCTGACAAAGGAGGCGACCAGGGCCATCATGTAGACAAAGCCGCCGTAGGCGCCGACCAGGCTCAGGGCGGTGGACTCGTCCATGCCGAGGCCGCCTTCGGTCGTCTCGTAGTACATGTAATACGAGAGCAGACCATTCATGCCGTAGAAGCTGAAGCGCTCCCACAGCTCGATGCCGAACAGGTTGGCCAGACCCCAGGGCTGACCGAAGAATTGGCGCTCAGTGTGCGGTGAGTCCACACCGAGCGGAGTACGGGTAGTCTTAACCAATAAAATACGACGCTTCGCATTTTTGCCCAAAAGGTATCCTCGGAACTTATGACGCGCTACATGGGAACCGAGACTGAGTACGGCATTACCTGCCCCGAAAACCCGCAGATCAGCCCGCTGGTCACCTCTACCCACGCCGTGGTGGCGTACGCGGCACTGCGCACCCAGGCCCGCACCCGCTGGGACTACGCGGAGGAGGCGCCGCTGAAAGACACGCGCGGCTTCGACCTGCAGCGCTACCGCAGCGTGCCGGTTGTGGACGCCAACGCCATCGGCGTTGCCAACGTGGTCACCACCAACGGCGCGCGCTACTACGTGGATCACGGCCACCCGGAGTACTCCAGCCCGGAGTGCTCCAACGCGTTCGACGCGATGGTCTACGACGCTGCCGGCGACATCGTCCTCAACGACGCGGCTTCAGACATCCGCGAGTTGTGGCAGCAGCACGTCTCTGTGCTGTCCAAGCACGAGCCATGCCCGCCGCTGAAGTTCTACAAAAACAACGTCGACGGCAAGGGCCGCTCCTACGGCAGCCACGAGAACTACCTGTATTCGCGGCACACGAACTTTGAGCAGTTGACCCAGGCCCTCATCCCGTTCTTCGTCACGCGCCAGGTCATCATCGGTGCGGGCCGCGTGGGCATCGGCCAGGAATCCGAGTCGCCGGGGTTCCAGATTTCCCAGCGCGCGGACTACTTCGAGCAGGAGGTGTCGCTGGAAACCACGCTCAACCGCGGCATCGTCAACACGCGCGACGAGCCGCACGCGCCGGAGGATCAGTTCCGCCGCCTGCACGTCATCGTCGGCGATGCGAACATGAGCCAGTACTCCAACCTGCTCAAACTGGGTATGACGTCGCTGGTGCTCGACGCCATCGAGGCCGGGGTGGACTTTACCGATCTGCGTCTGGCCGATCCTGTCGCGGAGATCAAGGCGGTCAGCCACGACCCCACGCTCGCCCATGAGCTTCTGCTTGACGACGGCCAAAGGTCCACCGCCATTTCCATTCTCCGGGAGTACAGGAACCGGTGTGAGGCGCGAAGCGACGTCGACAAGCAAGTGCTCGCGCTGTGGGGCGAGATCCTCGACGACCTGGAGCGCGACCCGCTGTCCACCGCGGACCGCCTGGACTGGACCGCGAAGTGGGCGCTGGTGCGCCGCTTCGAAGCGCGCGGCGCATCGCAGGCAAAGCTGCAGGCGATCGACCTGCAGTACGCGGACA
The DNA here is from genome assembly GCF_030408775.1 of Corynebacterium fournieri. NCBI lineage: Bacteria > Bacillati > Actinomycetota > Actinomycetes > Mycobacteriales > Corynebacteriaceae > Corynebacterium > Corynebacterium fournieri. The sequence continues at coordinate 1,187,246 of NZ_CP047210.1, read as the reverse complement.
TCGACCCGGCAACCTCGCTGTACCACGCACTCGTGCGCAAAGGCGCGATACGCACGCTGGTGTCCGCCGACGAGATTGCCCATGCGGCGAAGCACCCGCCGGAAGATACCCGCGCGTACTTCCGCGGGCGTGCGGGGGAGAAGTTTGCAGCGGATCTGACAGCCTCAAACTGGCAGTCCATGCTCTTTAACGTGGACGGACAGCTCTACCGCGTGCCGCTGGACTTGCTGGGCGAGCACACGAAGGCGGACGTCGGCGAGCTGATCGAACGTTCCGCGACGACGCGCGAATTAATTACCGGCCTGGGGCTCGCCCCCGAGCGCTAAGGTTGCATCTATGGCTACCCAACAGACACACGCATCCGGCGGAGGCGGAGAAGACCGCAGCGAGGACTTCGACGCCGGCCAGGCTCAACTCAACGCCCAGATCAATACCGCAGGCACGGACGATCTGCTCGACGAGATCGACGCACTGCTGGACACCAACGCGGAGGAGTTTGTGAAGTCCTTCGTGCAGAAGGGCGGGCAGTAAGCTGGCCACCGGTTACCCGCGCCGCATCATGGGGGTGGAAACGGAGTTCGGCGTCGTCGCCTACGACGGTTCCCGCCAGGTGCTCACGCCCGAGGAAATCGCCCGCTACCTCTTTCGCCCCGTGGTGGCCGAGCACCGCAGCTCCAACGTGTTCACCTCCAACGCCTCGAGGCTCTATTTGGACGTGGGTTCGCACCCGGAGTACGCGACGGCGGAGTGCGACTCGCTGAGCCAGCTGCTCGCCTACGACAAGGCGGGCGAGCGGATTTACCACGCCTTATCTCAGCAGTGCGACGAGGCGTTGCACAACGACGGCTTTTCTGGGGCCACTTTCCTGTTCAAAAACAACGTGGACTCGCGCGGCAACTCTTACGGCGCGCACGAAAACTACCTAATCAGCCGCGAGCTGGCGCTGAAGTCCTTCGGCCAGCAGCTGCTGCCGTTTCTGATCACGCGCCAGCTCATCTGCGGCGCCGGCAAGATCGCCGGCGGGAAGTTCCTCATCTCCCAGCGCGCAGACCAGGTGTGGGAGGGCGTGTCCTCCGCGACCACGCGCACACGGCCGATGATCAACACCCGCGACGAGCCGCACGGGGATTCCCACCGCTTCCGCCGCATGCACGTAATTGTGGGCGATTCAAACATGTCGGAGCCCACGTTTGCGCTGAAGGTGGGGTCCACGCTTTTGGTCATTGAGATGCTCGAGGCCGGCTTCGACTTGCCGGACATGGAGCTTGCAGATCCTATCTCGCACATCCGAGACATCGCGGCCGACCCGACCGGCGCCACGCAGCTCAACCTCGCCGCCGGCGGAACCGTGACCGCGCTCGAGGTGCAGCAGCGCACCTTGGAGGCGGCGACGCGCTGGCTCGAGCAGCGCCCCGACGAGGGAACCCCGAACGAAGAGATGGCCCGTGTGGTGGAGCTGTGGCACCGAGTGCTCGACGCGATCGCTGCCCAGGATTTTTCTGGGGTGGACACGGAGATCGACTGGGTGATCAAGCGCAAGTTGCTCACGCAGTTCAAAGACCGCCTCGGCTGCGACTGGGACCACCCGAAGCTGGCCCAGATCGACCTGACCTACCACGACATCCACCCCCAGCGGGGCTTGTTCTCTGTGCTGCAGCGCAAGGGGCTGGCCAAGCGCTGGATCTCAGACGCCGCCATCGAGAGCGCGGTCAACCGCCCGCCGGCAACGACCCGCGCCGCGGTGCGCGGGAAGTTTTTGGATGCCGTGCGGGAGGCGGGCCTTGCGCATAATGTCGACTGGGTACATTTGAAGGTCAACCGCCCGGAGCCCCGCACGGTGGAGCTGCAAGACCCGTTCGCGAACGAGGACCGGCATGCAGCCGACCTGATCAGCTGGGTGCGGGCGCAGGAAGGGTAGGAAACGCGGTGGCCAACGACAACGACATGGTCGTGCGCCAGGTCGGGCTCACGTTTGCGCTTTTGGCGTCGCCGGAAAAGCGCGATGTTGCGTGGGTGCAAGCGCACGTGGACGGGTACGGCGGCCGGAGCCGCGACGCCGCAGCGCACCTGGTCGAGCGCGACGTGCGCGAGCTGCGCGATCTTGGGGTGCCTGCGCGCTACCAGAACGGCCAGGTGTGGGTGGTCAAGGACCTCTACGAGCTTCCCGCGGTCGACCTCACCGCCGAGGAGGCCTCCGTGGTGGGACTGGCGGCGGACTTGAGCAAACCTGGCTCGCTGGGCGAGTTCGCCCGCTCCGGCTGGACCAAACTCGCGGCGTCGGGCGCGACGCGTTCCATGGACGCCACGGCGTTGATGAGCGTGTCCAACGACATCTTCCAGCTGCGCGCCGACACGCTGCGCGCGATTGTGAAGTGCGTGCAAGCCAACCAGCGCATCTCCTTCGACTTCGTCCGTGCCCCCGGCAAGGACCCGGAGCGACGCGTGGTGGACCCGTGGGGCGTGGTCTCGCTGAACAACCGGGCCTACTTCGTCGGCTTCGACATCGACCGCGACGACGTGCGCGTGTTCCGGCTCAAGAAGGTTTCCCGGGTGAAAAAGGTGCGCCACAGCGACGCGTTCCACGAGCGCGCCGGCGACCTGCAAGCGCTGGTGGAGGCGTCGCTTCGCGGCGATCTTGTCGACGTCACGGTGACCGTCACCGGCGGCGCCGGCGAGGAACTCGCTCAGCGGGGCACCCGTGTCTCTGGGGTCGACACGGGTGGGGAAGACAATGACACCATCACCGTGCGCGGCGTGGACCGGGACTGGGCTGTGCGCACGATCGCAAGTCTGGCCGGACAGGTGGTTGCGGTGGAGCCGGGGGAGGTCCGTCAGGACGTCGTCAAGCTGCTGCGAACTGCTGCGGAAGGGAGCAACTGATGGCTGTGGACTTCAAGCGTCAAGCGCGCGTGGTCAGGCTGCTGAACCTGTTGGCCTACGCGTCGAATCACCCGGGGCTGACCCCCATGGAGATCGCGCGCGACCTCGGCGCAGACCCAATCCAGGTGCGCGACGATTTTGAGCTGCTGTTCCTCTCCGGCGTGGGGACCGGGCCGGGGGAGATGATCGACCTGGAGTACTCCTGGAAAGGCGTCGACATCATCGACGACCAGGGGTTGACCACCCCGCTGCGCCTCTCGCCGGCCGAAGCGAGCGCGCTGCTCGTCTTGCTGGATTCGCTGGAGACCATGCCCGGTTTGGTGGACGCCCGCGCGGTGCGTTCCGCGGCGGCGAAGATCCGCGCCGTGACCAAGTCGCAGGCTGTCGGGGATGCGGAGCACTCCGATGAAGCAGGTGTGGCGGGGACCGTCGCCGAGGCGCTTTCCGCCAAGCGGCAGCTGGCCATCACGTACTATTCCGCATCCTCCGATGCGACCTCGCAACGCCAGGTGGAACCAGTCAGCCTGTTTCACGAGTCGGGGCGGACCTATCTGCGCGCGGCGCAAGACGGGGAGCTCAAGACGTTTCGCTTGGACCGGATCCGCGAGGCGATGCTTCTCGACGCCCCTTCGGCCGCAACCGATTCCGACTTCGATCCTGCGGACCCGTTCGGCTTGACCAACCGCCCGCAGGCGAACCTGTTGGTCCACCCCGACGCGACGTGGTTGGCGGACTACTGGGAGATCGAGCTTGCGCCGGCTGAAACCGGTGCAGACACTGCGGCCGAGTGGATCCCCGCGACCATGCGCTACGGCAGCGAAGGTTGGTTGGTCAGATTCTGTCTGAGCCAGGCAGACCGCGTCCGCCTCGTCGCACCGGAACATCTCGCGCGCGATGCAAAGTCGCGCGCGATGCGCGCCTTTGAGGCGTTAGACTAATCTGCGCGTTACACCGTTTTTCGGAAAGGAAATTCCATGCCCAATATCGGTTGGACCGAGCTCATCATCATCGTCTTTGTCGTGCTGCTGCTCTTTGGCGCGAACAAGCTGCCGGATCTGGCTCGTTCCATGGGCCGTTCCGCACGCATCTTCAAGTCCGAGGTCAAGGAGATGCGCCACGAGGACGAGGCTGACGGCCAGTCCGCAGCGGCGACGCCGACCCAGCAGCGCCAGATCGAGTCCGCTCCCGCGCAGGAGACCCGCAGCGCTGCCCAGGAGGCTGACTTCTGGGACCGTCCGGAGAATCAGCCGCGCTAGTTCCGGCTTATGGCACGTACGAAAACCCCGAAGAGACCGAAGCGGCCGAAGAACCCGACCGGCGAGATGTCGCTGGTGGAGCACCTCCAAGAGCTGCGCCATCGCGTGATCATCTCGCTGGCTGCCATCGTGGTGGGCACCATCATCGGATTTATCTGGTATCAGGCCGCGCCGCCGCGCATGATGCCGCTGGGCGAGATTATCCGCGGTCCGTACTGCAATCTGCCTGACGATCTGCGGGCGGATTTCACCGGCGACGGCGAGTGCCGCCTACTGGCCACGAGTCCCTTCGAGATGTTTATGCTGCGCCTGAAAGTTGGCGCCCTTGCGGGGTTGGTGCTGGCGTCGCCGGTGTGGCTGATGCAGATCTGGAACTTCATTACCCCCGGCCTGCACAAGAATGAGCGGCGCTACACCTTCACGTTCGTCGCCGTCGCCGTCGTCCTTTTCGTCGCCGGCGCGCTGTTGGCCTACTTCGTGCTGGACAAAGGCTTGTACGTGCTCATGACGATGGGCAATGAGTTCCAGGTGGCTGCCCTGACAGGCGGGGAGTACTACAACTTCCTGCTCGCGCTCGTCGTCATTTTCGGTGTCAGCTTCGAGCTGCCGCTGATCATCGTCATGCTCAACCTCATCGGGATTTTGCGCTACGAGCACGTGAAGGAAAAGCGCCGCCTGATCACCGTGCTCATCTTCATCTTCGCCGCGGTGATGACGCCGGGGCAGGACCCGTTCTCCATGGTTGCGCTGGCCATTTCCATCACGCTTTTGGTGGAGCTCGCCTTCCAGTTCTGCCGCTGGAACGACCGCAAGAACCACCGGCAACGCCCGGAGTGGATGGACTTGGACGATGAGCAAGCGTCCGGTCCGATTGCGGCACCGACACCGGTGGGAGGGTCCAGTGCTATCGGCACGGACGCGATTGAGCGGCCCGCGCCGATACAGGAAGCGTCGCCGCGGCGGAACATCGCCTCGCAGCGGGGCTTCGCGGGCGGCACAGATTTCGGGGACGTACTGTAGGGGGCATGCTTTCCCCCGAACCTGGTACCTCGTTTCTGCGGGAATTCGCCGCCGCGAAGCCGTTTGCTCTCGACGATTTTCAGCTCCAGGCCTGCCAGGCGGTGGAGCAGGATCGCGGAGTGCTCGTGTGCGCCCCGACAGGCTCCGGCAAGACCATCGTCGGCGAGTTCGCCGTCGCACTCGCCCTGCACCGCGGCACGAAGTGCTTTTACACCACGCCGATTAAGGCGCTGAGCAACCAGAAGTACCACGACCTCGTTGCAGAGCACGGCGCCGAGGCAGTGGGGCTGCTCACCGGCGACACCAGCATCAACGGCTCCGCCGAGATCGTGGTGATGACCACCGAGGTCCTGCGCAACATGCTCTACGCGGAGTCGCCGCAGCTGGCGCGGCTCTCACACGTGGTGATGGATGAGATCCACTATTTGGCCGATCGCGACCGGGGTGCGGTGTGGGAGGAGATCATTCTCAACCTCGACGATTCGGTGAGCCTGATCGGGCTGTCAGCCACCGTTTCCAACTCGGAGGAGTTCGGCGAGTGGCTCGACGCTGTGCGCGGGGATACCGAGGTGATCGTCTCCGAGCACCGCCCGGTGCCGCTGAGCCAGTACATGATGGTGGGCCGCAAGATGTTCCCCCTGTTCGAGCCGGGCGCGGACGGCAGAGTAAACCGAGGCTTGGAACACGCCATCGAGCGCATTGAGGCGGGATCGTCGGACGAGGGCCGCCGCGACTTCGAAGAGGGCCGCGGGTTCCGCGCGCGTTCACGCAGCGGTCGTGTGCGCGGCCAGGACAAGATCCGCCCAGTCGGCCGCCCGGAGGTCGTCTCCGCGCTGCAGCGCGAAGACATGCTGCCGGCCATCGTGTTCATCTTCTCCCGCGCTGGATGCGACGGCGCGCTGTTTCAGTGCCTGCGCTCGCGCAAGGAGCTGACGTCCCCGCAGGAGCGCGCCGAGATCGAGCAGATCATCGACGAAGGCATCGATGGCATCCCCGAAGAAGACTTGGAGGTGTTGAACTTCCGCCAGGTGCGCACCGCCTGGATGCGCGGCTTCGCCGCCCACCACGCCGGCTTGCTGCCCGCCTTCAAGCACATTGTGGAACAGCTGTTTGTCCGCGGGCTGGTCAAGGTCGTCTTCGCCACCGAAACCCTCGCGTTGGGCATCAACATGCCCGCGCGCACTGTGGTGTTGGAGAAGATGGTCAAGTTCAACGGCGAGGCCCACGTAGATCTCACGCCGGGCCAGTACACGCAGCTCACTGGCCGTGCGGGACGCCGCGGCATCGACCACATCGGCAACGCAGTGGTGCAGTGGGCACCGGCGTTGGATCCGCACCAGGTGGCGGGATTGGCGTCCACACGCACCTATCCGCTCATCTCCCAGTTCCAGCCCGGCTACAACATGGCCATCAACATGCTCGCCATGAACGGCTACGAAGACTCCATCCGCCTGATCGAGCAATCCTTCGCGCAGTTCCAAACGGACCGGTCTGTGGTGGGGGAGGTGCGCGACATCGAGCGGCTGCAGCAGAAGGTGCGCACGCTGCGCGACAAGCTCGACCGCGACATCTCCGCGTTCGCGCCGCCGAGCGACGACGCGGCGGCCGAACTGGTGGAATACTCCCAGCTGCGCCGCGACCTCACGGACGCCGAGAAGCAGGCGCGTCGCGACCACCTGGACAGCCGCCACACCGAGACGAAGAAGATCCTCGGTTCCCTTCAGGTCGGCCAGGTCATCGCTCTGCCCGGCAAGCGCAAACCCGAACTTGCGGCAGTGGTGCAGCCTGCGGGCAAACCGCACGACCCGCGGCCCTGGGTGACCACAGAACGCGGCTGGTCCGGCCGCATCGATGCGGCGGCGTTCACGAACCCGCCCGTCGTGGTGGGCCGCGTGAAGGTGCCGCGCCATATGCAGGACAAGCCGCGACGGCACGCGCGCAAGGTGGCGGATCTGCTCCACCGGGGCCATTTCAACGCACCCAAACGCCTGCGCGAGCACTCCCGCGTGCGGCCCAACAAGCAGATCACTGCGCTGCGCGAGGCTATCCGCAACCACCCGGTGCACGACTGGCCGGCTGCTGACCGCGAACTGCTCGCCCGCACTGCCGAGGACATCGTGCGCGAGGAGCGCGCCCTGGCCAAGCTAGAGCAACGCGTAGACACCTCCACCGATTCGCTGGGCCGCACGTTCGAGCGCATCATCGGATTGCTCACAGAGATGGACTACGTCGAGCTTCACGACGGCGAACCGCAGGTCACCGACGAAGGCGAACGCCTCTCGCGCATCCACAACGTCTCCGACCTGCTTGTGGCGCAGTGCCTCAAGCGCGGCATCTGGGACGGGCTGGACCCGGCGGAACTCGCAGGCGTCGCCTCCATGCTCGTCTTTGAAAACCGACGTGCAACTGGCGGCAACCCCGAAGCAGCGACCGACGCCATGGCCGACGCCATGAACGAGACCATGCGCATCTACGGCGAACTGGTCTCCGACGAGCAGCGCCACAACCTGCCGGCGACCCGCCTGCCGGACCCCGGTTTCTGCTTGTCCGTCCACCAATGGACCGCGGGCGCCCCGCTCGGGTACGCGCTCGCCGCCGCAGCCGAATCTGGCGCAGAGCTGACACCGGGCGACTTCGTGCGTTGGTGCCGTCAGGTGATTGACCTGCTGGAGCAGATCAAGAAAACAGGGTACTCGGACACGATCCGCGACAACGCCAACCGAGCCGTGGACGCCATCCGCCGCGGCGTGGTGGCAATTGGAAACTAGGCGCGTCCGTCCAAACCGCGCAGCGCGGCGGCCAGGCCCACGGGCCACAGCGCCACCGTGGCGATGCGCAAGTTTCGGCCCCACGGGTCCAGGATCAACGACTGCACGCCGACGACCTTGCCGTCGACCAACACCGGCCCGCCCGAATCGCCTTTGACCGCGGGCGGGTTAGCGTATAAAAGCCCCGCCGGGCGCACGCGTGTCGCACCCGTGCGCGACCACGACAGCGGCAGTGTGCCCAGGAACAATCCGGGACGAGTTTGCACGCTATCGGCCCTCCCGCCGAAGCCAAGCGTCATCGTCCGGGAAAGTGGGCGCGGCAGAGGCCCGAGGGGAAGGGGAGAAGCCTCGACCGGCTTTGGCAGGCGCACGAGCGCGACGTCCGTGCCGCGGACTGTGCTGAGGCTGCTAAGCGGGTACGCGGAGCCGTCAACACGCACGCTCACGCTCGAGGCTTCGCGCCGCGCGAAGAAGTGGGCGCAGGTCAGCACCACGTCTGGGCCGATGAGCACGCCCGAGCAGTAGCCGCCGCCGGGGGTGGAAAGGCGGGCTACGCAGCGTTCGAGGGCAGGCATCACGTTCTAGATGGTAGCGATCTACCATCTAGGCCATGACTGCATTCAACTCTGATGTGTACATCGAACGCCGCGCAAAGGCAGGCGAGCTGGTAAAACAGCGCGGCTTGGGGGGGCTAGTCATCGGCACCGGCGCGGAATTTGCTTACCTCACCGGCTCCTGGGCGTCCTCGCACGAGCGCCTCACGGCGCTGGTCATCGCACCTGATGCAGCGGCGGTTATCGCGCCGGTGACGGACATTCAATCGCTCGGGTTGGAGGATGCATCGGACGTCAACGTGGTGGGCTGGCGCGACGGGGATAACCCGTACAAGCTCGCTGCCGAGCGCCTCTCCCAGGGCACGGTGGGACTGGGCAGCTCTCTGACCGCGGACCACGTTTTTGCTCTGCAGGCGCTGCTGCCGGAGACCGAACTCGCCGCCGACGCTGTCGCTGACCTGTTCATGGTCAAAGACGCCGAGGAAGTCGCGCAGCTGAGCGCTGCTGGCGAAGCAATCGACCGTGTGCACGAGCGCGCAGCCGAGCTGCTAAAGCCGGGCCGCACCGAACGCGAGATCGCCGAGGAGCTGCACGCGATGATTCTGCAGGAACACGAGCGCGTGGAGTTCGTCATCGTCGGTTCCGGCCCGAACGGTTCGAACCCGCACCACGATTTCTCCGCCCGCGTGCTGCAGGAGGGCGACCCGGTCGTGGTGGACCTGGGCGGAGCGCTGCCATCGGGCTACCAATCCGATTGCACCCGCACCCACGTCGTGGGCGATCCTGCTCGTGCGCCGCAGGACTTCCTCGATGCCTACGCGGTGCTCGAGCGAGCCTTCCAGGCAGCGTGCGACGCCGCACGCCCCGGCATCACCGCAGGTGAGCTCGATGCCGCAGCGCGCGATGTCATCACAGAAGCCGGGTATGGCGAATACTTCACTCACCGCTTGGGCCACGGCATCGGCCTGTCCGGCCACGAGCAGCCCTTCATCATCGCCGGCAGCGACGTCGTCTTGCGCGAAGGCATGGCCTTTTCCATCGAGCCTGGCATCTACAAGCCCGGCGAATGGGGCATGCGGATCGAGGACATTGTGCGCATGACCGCCGACGGTATTGAACCGCTCAACCGCACCCGCCGCGACCTTGGGCACGACCTCGGGCACGATAATGCCTAGCGGCACCGTGCTGCTGCTGGGCGCACGCAGCGACATCGGCGGCGAGATCGCCCAACGCGTCTGCCGGGGCAGGGATGTCGTTCTGGCGGCGCGCGGCGGCGGGGAACTGGAAGACGTCGAAAAGCAGCTGCGCAGCGCCGGGGCAGCAAGCGTTGTCGCGGTGGACTTCGACGCGACCGACCTCGAATCGCACCGCCGCGTCGTACGCGAGGCCGGTGAGGTGACCACCGCCATCGTCGCATTCGGCATCCTCGGCGACCAGGAGCTGGCAGAGCGCGACGAAACAGAAGCCGCCCGCATTGCCACCGTGGACTACCTCGCGCAGGTGAACATGCTCACGGTGCTCGCAAGTGAGATGGCAGCCGGCGAAATCTACGCTTTTTCCTCCATCGCGGGATGGCGCGCCAGGAGAGCCAACTACGTCTACGGCTCCACCAAGGCCGGTCTGGACGCATACTGCCAGGGCCTGATGGACCGACTGCACGGCACAGACGTCAACCTCATCCTCGCCCGCCCAGGCTTCGTCATCGGATCCATGACGGAGGGGATGAAACCCGCGGTGATGTCGGTGACCCCGGATGTGGTCGCTGAAGCCGTCGTCGAGGCGGCAGGACGCGGCCGCAGCGCCACGGTGTGGATCCCGCGCCGTTTGGCGGTCCTGGCCGCGATCATGCGCCTTGTGCCGCGCCCGGTGTGGAGGCACATGCCGAGGTAGGCGTGCGGCCAGGTAACCTCGTGGCCATGCCGATTCCTCTTCTCGCATACTTCCTCGTTGAAGCGCTCGCTTTCTTCCTGGTGGCCAAGGCCATCGGCGTGGGCTGGGCGCTGCTTGCCATCTTCGTGCTCATGATCGCGGGCGGTGCCGCGGCCAGCTTGTCGCTGCGCGGAGCGTTGCTCGACGCCGCGGACGGGCGCTCCAGCGTGGGTAAACTCGCAGGTGATAGTGCACTTTTGATCGGCGGGTGGACCTTGAGCGTCATCCCCGGCTTTGTCACCTCCTTAATCGGCCTGCCGCTGGTGTTTGGCCCAACGCGCAACCTGATCCGCAAAGCCATGACCCGGCGGGCGCGCGCTGCCGTGGAAAACCTGGGCGTTCGCGTGTACGAGGCGACGCCGATGGGGCAGTTCCAAACCAGCTACGGCTCGTTTACCCAGCCAGGTGGGCCGCAACAGTCTGAGGCGCAGCAGTCGGAGGCGCAGCAGCGCCCGGTCATCGACGCCGAGGAGCTGGAGAAGTGGTACCGCATGGACGGCCCTGAAGACCAAAACGGCACTGGCGGGGCACGCTAAAGTGCCAGCCTTTCTCCGCTTCGGCCTAGCGGCCATTTCCGGCTGGCTGGTGTACTTGTCCTACGAGCCGGTCGGGCTCTGGTGGTCGGCGCTGCTCGGCATCGCTGTACTGTGGCTGACCCTTGTGCCCTGGCCGCGACGCGCCACCTCGGCGCTCGGGATGGCCGGGGAGGCCCAAGAGCGCCCGAGTGTCCGCTTCGGCGCGCTGATCGGTTTTGCGCACGGGCTGTTTTGCTACCTGTTTCTTCTGCCGTGGGTCGGCGAGTTTGTCGGTGCGATGCCGTACATCGCGCTCGCGGTCACCATGGCGCTCTACGCGCTGGCCACCGGCGCGTTCGGGGTGATCCTCGGGCGCTGGCGCTTCGGCGCGTTCGCCTTCCCGCTGGTGTATCTGGCCGTGGAGTTTGTCCGTTCGTCGTGGCCCTTCGGCGGTTTCGCGTGGGTGCGCCTGGCGTGGGGCCAGATCAACGGCCCGCTCGCCGCGCTGGCTGCCTGGGGTGGTCCGGCGCTGGTGACTGTCTCGGCGGTGTGCGTGGCTGTGGGGCTTGTGGCGCTTGTCGACGCAGCTACGCGCCGCGCCGCCGCAGTAGCAGTCGCCCTGCCGCTGGTCGCCGGACTCATCGCGGGCGCGGGCGTCGATGGCGATGACGCGACGGTAGGCCAGGCGCGGGTGGGTGCCGTGCAGGGCAACGTGCCGCGGATGGGCCTGGACTTCAACGAGCAGCGCCGCGCGGTGTTGAGCAACCACGTCAACGAGACGCTGAAGCTGGCGCAGGAGGCAGAGGATTCCGGCGAGAAGCTAGACATGGTGATCTGGCCGGAAAATGCCTCCGACGTCAACCCGTTTACCGACGCAGAAGCTGAGGCGCTGGTGGGGGTTGCGGTACGAGGCGTGGATACGCCGCTGCTGGTGGGTACGCTCACGCGAGACGAAGTCGGTGCCCGCAACACCATGGTGGTCTTCGACCCGGAGACCGGGGCGGGGGAGCGGCACAACAAGCGTTTCCTGCAGCCGTTCGGCGAATACATGCCCATGCGCGATTTCTTCCGCAAGTTCTCGGACCTGGTGGATTTGGCGGGCGATTTCAAGCCGGGCGACGACAACGGCGTCGTGCACATGGGCGGCATTCCGGTCGGCGTGGCCACATGCTACGAGGTGGCGGAAGACGAGGCGTACCGAATGGCGGTACGCGGCGGCGCGCAACTGTTGACCACTCCGACGAACAACGCCACGTTCGGGTTTACCGACATGACGTACCAGCAGATGGCGATGAGCCGGATGCGGGCGTTGGAAACCGACAGGGCAGTGGTTGTCGTGGCGACCTCGGGCGCCTCCGCCATCGTGCGCCCGGACGGGTCCGTCTCCCAGCAGACACGCATCTTCGAACCCGCCCACTTGGCGGAGACGTTGCCGTTGCGCTCCGGCGAAACCCCTGCGGTGCGCTACGGGCGGGTGCTGGAGTGGATCCTTGTCGCGGCTGGAGCACTGCTCATGGTCGCCGCAGCCGTCTCCGCGCGCCGCGGACGGCGGGGGTATGCTCCCTACGAGAACACAACAGCGTAACTACGAGGAGAATTAGCGCCGTGGCCAACGAGACCCTGGTGATTATCCCGACCTACAACGAGGTGGAGAACCTGCCGCTGATCGTCGACCGCGTTTTGGCGGCCAACGATGCAGTGGACATCCTCGTCGTTGACGACAATTCGCCGGACGGCACCGGTGCGAAAGCTGACGAGCTGGCGGCCAAGCACGATGAGGTCAACGTGTTGCACCGCACCGGCAAGGACGGCCTGCTCGCCGCGTACCGCGCCGGTTTCAACTGGGCACTCGAGCGCGATTACCAGGTGATTGTGCAAATGGACGCGGACGGTTCCCACGCTCCGGAGGAGTTGCACCGCCTGCTCGACGCCGTGGCAAATGGGGCGGACCTGGCCATCGGGTCGCGCTACATCGACGGCGGTGAGGTGGTCAACTGGCCGAAGAACCGCTTCCTGCTGTCTAAGCTGGGCAACCAGTACATTTCCGTGGCACTGGGCACCGACGTGGCGGATATGACCGCGGGCTACCGCGCGTTCAAGCGCGAGGTGCTGGAGGAGCTGGACCTGGATTCCCTGTCCACCAAGGGCTACATCTTCCAGGTGGAAATCGCCCACAAGGTGGATCAGCTCGGCTTCGACGTGCGCGAAGTACCCATCACCTTCGAGGACCGTAAGTTGGGCGAGTCCAAGCTTGACGCCAGCTTTGCGACGGCTTCGCTCGCCGAGGTGACCAAGTGGGGAGTGGCGGACAAGACCACCTTTGTCAAGGATTTGGCGACGGAGACCGGCCGTCAGATTGTCTACGCCGTGGAGCACTCGAAGCTCGCCGGGCTGGGCAAGAAGGTCGAGGATGCGCCGGAGCAGATCATCAACGCCATCTCCGAGTTCGGCGCTGTGGCCAAGCACGAGATCCAGGGCGCTGACTTGGGCAAGGCTCGCTCCAAGGCGACCCGCCGCGTCAACGACGCGATCGCGCTCGGTGAGGTGACCCTTAAGCAGGCGCTGCACGCGGTCGGACTGGACGGCAAGCGCAAGTAGCCTCCCGCGTACTAAGGCAACAGCAATGCCCGCCCTGCACACGCAGGGCGGGCATTCATGTTTGTGGAGGACGAGCGGCTAGCTCTGGTTGGCCTGCTGCTGTTCCTTAGCAATGCGGGCGGCGACGCGGCGGCGCTTGCGCAGCTGCTCCAGACGCTCCTCGAGCAACACGTCGAGCTCTTCGATGCTGCGGCGTTCGCGCAGCATGTCCCAGTGCGTCCGCGGGGGCTTCGCGGGCTTGGACTCCACGCCCTCGCCCTCCATCAAGGTGCCAACCTGGCCGTTCTTGCACATCCACTCTTCGGGGATCTCTGCGTCGTCCGCGAACGGCACCTCGAAGACCTCACCGTCGGGGGTGCGGTACTTTGCCATCTGGCGCGGCGCAAGGTCGTGGTCGCGGTCCGTTTCGTAGCTGACTGCGCCCATGCGGCTTCCGCGAAGAACTCGATCAGCCATGGCACTCACCATCCTTTTCAACCCGATTGTTTTCAGTCGCTCCAGTATAACGGTGCGTTTGCGTAATTTGTTCCCGGCTACTTTTTTCAATAAGACACTTGTAATAGAGTAGGGGGCTGTGACGGATAAATTGCGCTCTCTGACTAAGAAGAATCAGCCGGTATGCGCCTGGTGCGGCAAGGAAATTCCCGTCAACCGCGGGCGGGGCCGGAAGCGTAAGTACTGCAGCCCTTCCTGCAAGCAACGTGCGTACGAGCAACGCACCATGCTTGCGGGGACCGCCGTGGAGGAAGACGCGGTGATCCTCAACCGCAACAAGGTCGCCGAGATCCGCGATCGGCTGTACGCGCTGCGGTGCGCGGCGGAGGATATCCGCACAGCCAGCGCCGAAGGGGCCAGCGCCGACGATTTGGCTCCGCTGTGTGACGAATTAGTAGGATTGGCTCAGCAACTGGAAAAGCTGAGGTGATTTCCGAGTGGAAACGAGTGTGGCTAACACCGCAAAAATGCGTAAAACCCTCATCGTCGCTGTGTCCGCTTTCATCGTCTTGGCGGTCGTGGTGGCGATGATTCCGCTGTTCAGAGCCCTGATGCAAGGCGGCGGAGTGAAAACAGAGGGGATTGACGCCAGCCGTGTGTCAGCGGCATCCACAGACGTAGACGGCGACTGGCAGGTCACCAACAAGCCGGGCAGCAACTTCTCGTCCGCCGGCTTTACGTTCGACGAGGTGTTGCCGGGCGAGCGCCGCAGCACGTCGGCTTCCACGAAGGACGTGTCAGGCTTTGCGACGGTCACCGAAGGCACGTTGACCGCCGGCGAGATTGTCGTGGACATGCAGCACCTTTCCTCGGACACCGACAAGCGCGACGAGTCCGTGCGCCGCCGCATTTTCCACACGGACGAGTACCCGGAGGCGACGTTTACGGTGACGCAGCCCGCGGACATTGCTGACATGCCTGACGACGGCACCGTCGGGTCCGTTGAGCTAACCGGAGATCTGACCATCCACGGCACGACCAATCAGATCACTCAGCGCTTCGATGTCGCGCGCTCTGGCGACCGGATCATCGTGGCGGGCGACATCCCGATCAACCGCCTGGATTACGGTGTGGAGACCCCGGAGCTGGTCGCGGCGAAAATCAACGAGGAAGGCGAAGTTAACGTCCGGGTGAACCTGACCAAGTAGTCGGGCCTTATTACGTAACGTTACGTTAAAAGCGGGCTACAGCTGGGCGTCGGGCACGAGAAGCGTGCGGCGCCTTTTCTTTATCCAGGTGCACGAATGTCCGATAATGTACATTATGTCAAGTAGCGTTCTGGAGGGTACGGTAGCCCTTATCGGCGCCCCCTCCTATTGCGCCGCGCCAACGTAATCTGCGCGAGGTCGATCATGCCCAGTCTCGCCATCGCCTCGCGCAGCGCGAACTGCCACGTCCAAAGGCGGCGGAACACCACGTCGTATCCGTCTGCGGCCGCATCGCGCAATTTGCCGTCGAACGTTATGCGCTGCAGGCGCAGCGACGCAGCCAAGTGCTCCGGCGCTGCAGTCTGCGCGACCACGCGCAGATCCGTCTCCCGGTCGACCGTCTTCGCAATCTCCTCAGCGCTGGCAAAGTGCAGCCCCGGCCAGATATAGGCGCGAAGCGATTCCACGGCCAGGTCGGCCGCTCGGGTGTATTTGTCGGTACGCATGATCGCCTGCAGCCCCGCACGGCCGCCGGACGCAAGCAAGCCGTCCACGGCCCGCAGGTACTGCCGTTGTTGCCGCGGCGGCATCGTTTCCAGCGCCTCCATACTCGCCACAGCGTCGTAGACACCATGCCGCTGCTGCGCCAGCGCCTGAGGCCCCTCCGCGACCCTGTCCACGGTGACCGAACCGTCCGTTCCCGACAAGATGAGCCGCTCGCGCATTGCCGCGTACATGCGCGCATCCCTCGCGACCGCGTCGACGGTTGCGCCCCGGGACGCTGCAGTGAACGCGAGCGCACCTCCGCTGGAGGGATACTCAAGCATGTAGGTGCCGGAAGATGCCCCAATTCCGTCTAAAAGCATGTCCATGCTGCGCCGTTGCGCGTCTGCCAGGTCGTCCCGGTCAGACTCCAAAGGTGCGCCGAATTCCGTCACGTCTACGAAATGGTGGGCAGGCTCGGATCCGCGTCCCGCCCCTTTGGTGTGGGATTTGAGCTGAGCACGCTCGGTTGTGGCCACTCCGGTGGCGAAGTGGCCCTGAAAAGCGCTCATGCCGTCGCCGGAAAAGTGCGCCACCAATTCCGGCGGCAGATCCCCTGCCGTGGCCGGACGAGGCGCGTCGACCCGCTGGGTACGCGGGTGGTAACCGGTGCGCAACAGGGCCGTGAGGACGTCGACAAGCTGCTGCGAGCCGGGAGTCGTCCACTCGCCTGCCATGTAGCTCTCCGCGAATCCGACCCAACCACCAGCCGCAATGCGTTGAAACACTTCGGCCCGCTCCACGGTGACGCCCGCATTATCGCCTTCGAGCTCTATCCCCGCCGCAGCGCAGGCCCGGGCGAAGGACGCCTCCGCGCGACGGGTGCGAAACCTCCCCGGCTGCGGCACCGCCGCCACCCCTGGCCAAGCGGCAGCGTCGATGGATTTCAGGTGCGCATACGTGGCTGCAGGCGTGCTCTCGGACATTCCTCGAATGCTAGTGGCCCAACAGCCTTCAGGCGGAGTGCCACGGCGGAGGCAGCCCTCGCCGTTGTGCGGCACACGCGTACTATGTACCCCGTTCCAATAAATAACGTCATTGACCCGAGGAGAGATCACCTATGGCCTCACACGTGTACCGCCCCGAAGGCAGTCGCCACCACGTTGTCATTGTGGGCGCAGGTTTCGGCGGCGTGAACGCGGCGAAGGAGCTCGCGGACGCTGATGTCGACATCACGCTGATCAACAACACCAACCACCACCTGTTCCCGCCGCTGCTCTACCAGGTGGCAACCGGCCTGATGTCCTCCGGCGAGATCACCGGTGACATCCGCCAGATGTTCGCAGACCAGCAGAACGTCCGCGTGGTGCGCGGCACGGTTGAAACTGTCGACGCGAAGGCGAAGATCGTCACCTCCGTCGAGGGCGGCAAGGAGACCACTTTCTCCTACGACTCCCTCATCGTCGCTGCAGGCGCTGGCCAGTCCTACTTCGGCAACGACCACTTTGCGCAGTTCGCCCCGGGCCTGAAGACGTTGGATCACGCTTTCGAGATCCGCGCTCGCCTCATCGCAGCCTTCGAGCGCGCTGAGCTGGCGCAGACGCCGGAAGAGCGCGAGCGTGAGCTGACCTTCGTCATCGTCGGCGCAGGTCCGACCGGTGTGGAGCTGGCTGGCCAGGTCGCCGAGATGGCGCACCGCGCATTCACATCCGGCCGCTACTCCTTCTCCACCGAACAGTCCAAGATCTACCTGCTGGATGGCGCACCGCAGGTCCTGCCGCCGTTTGGCAAGCGCCTGGGCAAGAAGGCGCAGCGTGAGCTGGAGAAGGCGGGCGTGACCGTCATCCTCAACGCGATGGTGACCAACGTGGACGCGGACTCCGTGACCTACAAGGACATGAAGACCGAGCAGGAAACCACCATCGACACCCCGACCAAGATCTGGTCCGCCGGCGTTGCCGCTTCCCCGCTGGGCAAGCAGATCGCCGAACAGCTCGGCGTCGAGGCGGACCGCGCCGGCAAGGTTGCGGTCAACGCCGACCTGTCCGTGGGCGATGAGCGGAACCTGTTCATCATCGGCGACATGATGAACCGCGACCGCCTCCCGGGTGTGGCGCAGGTGGCTATCCAGTCCGGTGCTTACGTGGGCAAGACCATTAAGGAACAGGTTGAGCACGACGTCGCTCCGGAAAGCCGCGACCCGTTCGAGTACTTCGACAAGGGCTCCATGGCGATCATCAACCGCTTCAACGCTGTGGTGAAGATGGGCAAGGTAGAGATCACCGGCTTCATCGGCTGGCTGATGTGGCTCGGCGTGCACCTGTCCTTCCTCACCGGCACCCGCAACCGCCTCGTTGCGGCCAACGAGTGGACCATCAACGCCTTCTCGCGCACCCGTCACAACCTTGCTGTCACCGAGGGTCAGATCGTTGACCCGCAGGTCAAGGACGATAAGTAAACTCAACTCCCCTCCTGCCCGGCCCCGAATCCACTGGTGATTCGGGGCCGGGAATCTTTTTGGGTGAGAGTGGCGACAATCACACCAAACGTATTACCTATTCTCTGTCGCAGCGTCATACAATGGGTGTCGAGCGGCAAGCGCTTTGAAAGTACATGGGATTGAGATTTGGGCAAGCGCAGCCGCAGGTAAGCTTCAAGTTTGACCAAGAAGGACCGTGCAACTGTGACTGTTTCAGCAGAGCCGCAAGTTCAAGACCGCGCGTGGGAAGGCTTCACGCCGGGACCGTGGATGGAACGCATCGATGTTCGCGATTTCGTCCAACGCAACTACACCCCGTACGACGGGGATGCCTCGTTCCTCGAAGGCGCAACGGAGAAGACCCTGCGCCTGTGGGATCACCTTGACAAGAACTACCTGGCCGTCGAGCGTGAGCGTCGCGTCTTCGATGTCGACACCGAAACGCCGGCCGACATTGACGCCTTCAAGCCTGGTTACATCTCGGAAGACGACGATGTCGTCGTGGGCTTGCAGACCGACACCCCCACCAAGCGCGCCATGATGCCGAACGGCGGCTGGCGCATGGTCGAGCAGGCCATCAAGGAGGCCGGCAAAGAGGTCAACCCGGATGTGAAGAAGATCTTCACGCAGTACCGCAAGACCCACAATGACGCCGTGTTCGACATTTACACGCCGCGCATCCGCGCCGCTCGCTCCTCTCACATCGTGACGGGCCTGCCGGACGCATACGGCCGCGGCCGCATCATCGGCGACTACCGCCGGGTGGCGCTCTACGGCGTGGACTTCCTCATCGAGGAAAAGAAGCAGGCCAAGGACGCTTCCCTGGAGAAGGGCTTCTCTGAGCACTGGGCACGCTACCGCGAGGAGCACTCCGAGCAGATCAAGGCACTGAACAAGCTGAAGAAGATGGCGGCCGACTACGGCTTCGACATCTCCGGCCCGGCCACCAACGCCAAGGAAGCCGTGCAGTGGACCTACTTCGGCTACCTCGCCTCCGTGAAGAGCCAGGACGGCGCCGCGATGTCCATCGGCCGCCTCTCCCCCTTCCTGGACGTCTACTTCGAGCGCGACCTCGCCAACGGCACGCTGACCGAGGTTGAAGCTCAGGAAATCATCGACGCGCTGGTGATGAAGCTGCGCATCGTCCGCTTCCTGCGCACCGAGGACTACGACCAGATCTTCTCCGGTGACCCCTACTGGGCTACCTGGACCGACGCCGGCTTCTCTGAGGACGGTCGCCACCAGGTGACCAAGACGGCGTTCCGCCTGCTGCAGACCCTGCGTAACCTGGGTCCGGCTCCAGAGCCGAACATCACCATCTTCTGGGACCCGGCGCTTCCGGCTGGCTACAAGGAATTCTGCGCAGCCATCTCCATCGAGACGTCCTCCCTGCAGTACGAGTCTGACAGGCAGATCCGCGACAAGTGGGGCGACGACGCCGCGATCGCCTGCTGCGTCTCCCCGATGCAGGTGGGCAAGCAGATGCAGTTCTTCGGCGCCCGCGTCAACGCCGCGAAGGCTCTGCTGTACGCCATGAACGGCGGCCGCGACGAAGTCACCGGCAAGCAGGTCACCGACGGCGACCACACGCCGATCGAAGGCGACGGCCCGCTGGACTTCGACGAGGTGTGGCAGAAGTACGAAGAGATGCTGGACTGGGTGGTTGGCACCTACGTCGAGGCTTTGAACATCATCCACTACTGCCACGACCGCTACGCCTACGAGTCCATCGAGATGGCGCTGCACGATTCCGACATCGTCCGCACCATGGGTTGCGGCATCGCTGGCCTGTCCATCGTGGCCGACTCCCTGTCCGCGATTAAGTACGCCAAGGTCACCCCGGTGCGCGACGAGACCGGCTTGATCGTCGACTACGTCACGGAAGGCGAGTTCCCGTTCTACGGCAACGACGACGACCGCGCGGACGACATCGCCGCCACGGTGGTGCACACGGTCATGCAGAAGATCAAGGCCATCCCGCTGTACCGCGACGCTATCCCGACCCAGTCGGTGCTGACGATTACGTCGAACGTTGTCTACGGCAAGGCCACCGGCTCCTTCCCGTCCGGCCACAAGGCTGGTACCCCGTTCGCACCGGGCGCCAACCCGGAGAACGGCGCAGACAGCCACGGCATGGTCGCTTCGATGCTGTCCGTGGGCAAGCTCGACTACAACGATGCGCTGGACGGCATCTCGCTGACCAACACCATCACCCCGTCGGGCCTGGGCCGCAACAAGGATGAGCAGGTGACCAACCTGGTCGGTGTCCTCGATGCCGGCTTCATCATGGACAACGCCGACGTGGCCATCCACCCGGCATAACCCCTGTAAAGCCACAGACCTCCCTACCCCATCTACCCATTCTGAAGGAGAACATCATGTCTACCCCTACTTTCGACGAGCGCCTCGCTTCCATGAAGGCTTCCCGCTCCGCACACAACATGGAGTCCGGCCTGTACCACGCCAACATCAACGTGCTGGATGAGTCCACCCTCGAGGACGCCATGGAGCACCCGGAGAACTACCCGAACCTCACCGTTCGCGTCTCCGGCTACGCTGTGAACTTTGTCAAGCTGACCAAGGAGCAGCAGCGCGACGTTATCTCCCGTACCTTCCACCAGGGCGCATAGTTCATGGCCCAAGACGGAACGAGCGGCGTCGTCACGCTATCGCCCGAACAGGGTGAGCGCGTGCGCGGCGTCGCCGCCGGTTTAGGCGGGCTTTCCACCGACGACCTGGAGATCACCCGTCCCGAGCTGTTTGAGGCACGCCGTTCCGGCGAAATCGGCCTCATCCACTCCTGGGAACTAGTGACCGCCGTGGACGGCCCGGGCACCCGGATGACCATCTTCCTGTCCGGTTGCCCGCTGCGGTGTAAGTACTGCCACAACCCGGACACGATGGAAATGAAGGAAGGCACGCTGGAGCGTATCGACGACGTCGTGCGCCGCGTGCTGCGCTACAAGCCGGTGTTCAACTCCTCCGGCGGAGGGCTCACGCTCTCCGGCGGCGAGCCGTTGTTCCAGATCGCGTTTACGCGCCGCCTGCTCAAGGCGGTGCACGACGCGGGGGTGCACACCACTATCGATACCTCGGGCTTCCTCGGCGCGCGTTTGACGGACGAGGACCTGGAGAACATCGATCTGGTGCTGCTGGACGTGAAGTCCGGCGACCCCGAGACCTACGAGAAGGTCACCTCCCGCCAGCTGCAACCCACGATCGACTTCGGCGACCGGTTGCACGAGATGGGCAAAAAGGTGTGGATCCGCTTCGTTGTTGTGCCAGGTCTGACTGACAGCGAAGAAAATGTCCAGAACGTTGCCGACATCGTCGCGCGCTGGAAAGGCACCGTCGAACGCGTTGAGGTGCTGCCGTTCCACAACATGGGCGCCGACAAGTGGGAAAAGATCGGCATGCACTACGAGCTGGAGGATGTCACTCCCCCGTCACCGGAAAAGGTCGAGCATGTTCGTTCGGTCTTCCGCTCCCGCGGACTGACCGTCTTCTAGTACCTAGGGCTCACGCCCTAGGTACTAGGGCAGTCCTCGCGCGAGCAAGCGGTGGTGACCCGGTGTTTTACCGGAGCATCACCGCTTTTGTCCGCTTCGTCCCACCCCCGTTAGACAAGCGCCTAGTAGCGCGTAATATCACCTAAGTTGTCGTGCGCGCGTGTTGCGCGCACTGTCCCGCAGCACAGGGCCCGCACCACTTGGCGCAGGCGCTCGCACAAGTGAAAGGGGGCTGCAGCAATGCCACCACGTATTCCCATGCCAGGTCAACGACCGAAGAAGGTACAGCCCCCTACTGCCGGCATCCCCGTCCCGCTCGAGCGTCAGATCGACTTTTGCCGGGTGTTCGTGGACGGCAAGCGCCAGCCCGGCAACGTGCGCATGGCCCACGCGCTCGAGGTGGTCGATCGCTACGAAAACGCATTTGTGTGGCTGAGCCTGAAAGAGCCCTCCACGGAGCAGATGGAAAAGATCGCGGAGATCTTCGACGTGGAGGATCTGGTGGTCGACGACGTCGTTGACGCGCATCAGCGGCCGAAGATCGAGCGCCACGACGAGCAGCTGTTCATGGTCGTGCGCTCGGTGTCCTACCGCGATGACGAAGAAGTCTCGGATGCCCGCGAGATCATTTCCACCGGCGAGGTGCAGATGATTGTGGGCGAGAAGTTCGCCATCACTATTCGCCACGGCGCGCGTCTTCCGGACCTCACGGCGAAGCTGGAGGAAGAAGAAGAGCTCGCTGTCCTCGGCCCGACCGCTGTCGCCTGGGCGGTGTCGGACTATCTGGTGGATAACTATCTGAAGGTCACGGATCTGTTGGAGGGCGATGTGGACGAGCTCGAAAACGAGGTGTTCACGCCGCACCGCACGATCAACATCGACAAGATCTACACCTACAAGCGTGAGATTTTGGAGATGCGCCACGCCATCGACCCGCTGGCTCCTGCGCTGCGCAACGGCCTGACCAACAACAAGGATGTCATGCGTAAGGTGCTGCGCACCTACTTCCGCGACGTGCAGGACAACTCCACTATCGTGAGCGACCGTCTCTCAGGCTTCGACGAGCGCCTGACGTCGCTGCTGGATGCCTCGGTGGCGAAGATCACCATGCAGCAAAACTCCGACATGCGCACCATCTCCGCGGTCGTGGGCATGGCTGCGGTGCCGACGCTGGTGGCCGGCATCTACGGCATGAACTTTGAAAACATGCCCGAGCTGGGGTGGCGCTACGGCTACCCCGCCGCGCTGTTGGTCATGCTCGCCGCGATTTCTGCGATGTGGTGGTGGTTCCGCAAGAACCACTGGCTCTAGCTACTGCTCGAGCACCATTAATTTGAGGTTGGTCACAGCCGCTAGCTTGTCGCCGTGACTCATCTCCACGCGCCACAAGTGCGTGCGCTTGCCGACGTGCACCGGTTCGGCCACTGCCCGAATCGTTTCTCCTTCACGCACACTGCCAAGCAGGTCGGTGTAGTTGCTCATCCCCACGGCAGGTTTGCCGCTGGCCGCTACAGCGGCGATGGAGGCGACCGTCTCCCCGATCACGCAGTAGAGACCGCCGTTGACAATGCCGGTGGGTTGCAGGTGGCGCTTATCCACCACGAGTTCGCCTTCCAGGCGGTCCTTGGAGCAGAAGGTCAGCTTCAGCCCCAACCGTTGGGCGAAGTCGAAGTCGGTCGAGTTGATGTACACAAGTTCTTCCTGGGTCAGGGGATCCTCGATGACCTCGTGGTAAAGACGCATTTGCTGTGCGGATTCCATGTTGCCGATGATACGGAAACAGCGTGCGGCTGCCCCGCGTAGAATTCGCCCTATGACTGCAGAACGCAACGGTGACCAGCTCGCTCAAATCGGTGTTGTCGGCATGGCGGTGATGGGCTCCAACCTCGCCCGCAACTTCGCCTCCAAGGGCCACACGGTGGCTATCTACAACCGCTCCCCGGAAAAGACCCGTGCGGTGATGGAGGAGTTCGGCTCTGAAGGCAACTTCCTGCCGGCGGAGACGATCGAGGAGTTCGTCGCCTCCCTGGAGCGCCCGCGCAAGGCCGTGATCATGGTGCAGGCCGGCGCGGCCACGGATGCGGTGATCTCCCAGCTGGTGGAGGCCATGGACGACGGCGACATCATTATCGACGGCGGCAACGCGCTGTTTACGGACACGATCCGCCGCGAACGCGAGGTCGCCGCAGCGGGGCGCCACTTCGTGGGTGCCGGTATCTCCGGCGGCGAAGAAGGCGCGCTGCGCGGCCCCTCGATCATGCCGGGCGGACCGGTGGAGTCCTGGGAAACACTCGGCCCGCTGCTGGAGGACATCTCCGCGAAGGTGGACGGCACTCCGTGCGTCACCCACATCGGCCCGGACGGCGCCGGCCACTTTGTCAAGATGGTGCATAACGGCATCGAGTACGCCGACATGCAGGTCATCGGCGAGGCCTACCACCTGCTGCGCTACGCGGCCGGGCTCGAGCCGGCGGAAATCGCCGACATCTTCACCGAGTGGAACAAGGGCGATCTGGACTCCTACCTCATCGAGATCACGGCAGAGGTGCTGCGCCAGGTGGATGCGCGCACCGGCAAACCGTTCATCGACATCATCGTCGACGCGGCCGGCCAGAAGGGCACCGGCAGGTGGACGGTGAAGGAAGCGCTCGACCTGGGCGTGCCCACCACGGCCATCGGCGAGGCTGTCTTCGCGCGTGCGCTGTCTTCTGCCCTGGCACAGCGCGAGGCTGCGCAGGAGACCACGCTGCCGTCGGGTGAGACTCAAACGCTGGAGACCGTAGGCGTCGACAAGCAATCGTTCATCGAAGACGTGCGCCGGGCACTCTACGCCTCCAAGCTGGTGGCCTATGCCCAGGGTTTCGACGAGATCAACGCCGGTTCCCAGGAGCACAACTGGAACATCAAGCCGGGCGATCTGGCCCGCATCTGGCGCGGCGGCTGCATCATCCGCGCAAAGTTCCTCGACCGCATTACGGAGGCCTACGAAAAGGACCCGGAGCTGCCGTCGCTGCTGCTCGACCCGTACTTCAAGGGCGAGCTGGAAAAGGGGCTGGTGGATTCCTGGCGCCGCGTCGTCATCGCCGCGACGCAGCTCGGTCTGCCGGTGCCGGTGTTCGCCTCCTCGCTGTCCTACTACGACTCGCTGCGCGCCACGCGCCTGCCGGCGGCCCTGATTCAGGGCCAGCGCGACTTCTTCGGCGCCCACACCTACAAGCGCGTGGACATGGAAGGCACCTACCACACCACCTGGTCCGGCGAGCGCGAGGAGCTGAGCTACTAGCTTGGCTAGTCTCCCGGAGTGAGCACCACGTAGACTGTGCCGGATGACTACTTTCGCCGAGCTCGGTTTACCCCGCGGCATCGTGAACGTCCTGCACAGGCAGGGCATCACGGAGCCTTTCCCCATCCAGGAGGCGGCGATCCCCGACGCGCTGGCCGGCCGCGACGTGCTCGGCCGCGGGCCGACAGGATCCGGCAAGACCTTCACGTTCGGCCTACCCATGCTGGCGCGGCTCGCAGGCGCGCCGAGCACGCCCGGCCACCCTCGCGCCCTGGTGCTGGCGCCGACGCGTGAGCTGGCCGCGCAGATCCGCGAGCGGCTCGAGGAACCCGCGGGTGCGCTCGGCTTGCGGGTGCTCGACGTGGTCGGCGGTGTGAACATCAACCACCACATCCGCTCGCTGGCCTCTCCGGTGGACCTGCTGGTGGCTACCCCGGGCCGTGCAGAGGACCTGATCAACCAGAAGAAGCTGTCGCTTAATGCCGTCGAGATCACCGCGCTCGACGAGGCGGACCAGATGGCGGACATGGGCTTTTTGCCGCAGGTGCGTAAACTGCTCGACCGCACGCCGAAGGACGGGCAGCGGCTGTTGTTCTCCGCGACGCTCGACGGCGACGTGGAAAAGCTCATCTCGCGCTACATGCACGACCCGGTCACCCACTCCACTGCACCTGTTCAGGCCGCGGTCGACACGATGGAGCATTACCGCCTCATGGTCGGCGGACGTGAGCAGCGCAACGAGATCGCCCTCCAGATCGCCGCCCGCGACGGCAAGACCATCATGTTCATGCGCACCAAACACGGTGTGGACCGGCAGGTGAAGAAGCTCCGCCGCGCGGGCATTTACGCTCAGGGCTTGCACGGCGACAAAGGCCAGGGTGCACGCACCCGCGCCTTGGAGGGCTTCGCGGACGGCTCGACCCCGGTGCTGGTGGCAACGGACATCGCCGCCCGCGGCATCGACGTCGACGATGTCTCCCTCGTCGTACACGTGGATCCGCCCGCCGAGCACAAGGCCTACCTGCACCGGGCTGGCCGCACCGCGCGTGCCGGCACCTCCGGCACCGTGGTCACGCTGGTGATGGACGACCAGGCGAAGGAAGTTGCCCAATTGCTGCGGAAGGCTGGTGTGGACGCCTCCGAGGTCAGGGTCGCTCCAATGTCGGAGTCCTTGGTTACAATCACCGGTGCACGTATCCCGGACGGCGCACCTCTTCCTCCCCCGGGCCAGTCCCCGCGTGGGAGCAAGCCGGCCGGCAATTCCCGCCGTAAGGCGGGAGGCAACCGGAACCGCAATGCATCCGCGAACCGCAACCGCACCCGTCGCACGGGTCGAAGTCGAAGGAGTAACGGCCGCTAAGGCACAGACCACCACCTATGGACCTCTTGCTTTCCATTCTCGCTCTCGTTGCGTTTGTGGTGCTCACAGCATCAACCGGGCTGTTCGTCGCGATCGAGTTCGCCATGACCGGTCTTGAGCGCTCCACCATCGACACCCATGTCAAGGAACGCGGCGACAGCACCGCACGCGCGGTAGCGCGCGACCACGGCAACCTCTCCTTCGTGCTTTCCGGCGCGCAGCTGGGTATTACGGTGACGACCCTCGCCGCCGGATTCCTCGCCGAGCCGGTGCTGGGCAAGTTCTTCACTCCCGCTTTAGAGGCTGTGGGGCTGCCCGCCAGCGCCTCAACTACGGTCGCGCTTATTTTGGCGCTGACGGTGGCAACGCTGCTGTCGATGGTGTTCGGCGAGCTGGTGCCGAAGAATATGGCGATCACGGACCCGCTCAACACCGCCCGTGCGGTGGTGCCGCCGGTGCACTACTTCAACACCGTGGCAAAGCCGTTTATCCACTTCCTCAACACGTCGGCGAACTGGGTGGTGCGCAAGATGGGCATCGAGCCTGCCGACGAGCTCGCGTCGGCCCGCTCCTCGCAAGAGCTCGGCGCTATGGTGCGCAGCTCCGCTGAGGCCGGGGGCCTGGACGCCGCTACCGCTGCGGTGATCGACCGCTCGTTGCGCTTCGGCGAAACCACGGCCGAGGAGGTGATGACGCCGCGCTCCACCATCGATTCCTTGGACGCCGACGACACGGTGGCGGACCTGATCACGCTGGCGCGCCAGACGGGCCACTCCCGGTTCCCCGTGCGCCGCGGCGATTTGGACGACACCCTCGGCGTGGTGCACATCAAGGATGCCTTCTCGGTCCCGCACGAGCTGCGGTCGAGCACGAAGTTGGGCTCTCTCGCACGCCGGGTGCCCTTTGTGCCCGGCACCCTTGACGGCGATTCGGTGCTCAACCGGGTGCGCTCTGCAGGCTCGCAGGTCGTCCTCGTCGCCGACGAGTACGGCGGCACCCAGGGTTTGGTCACTATCGAGGACCTGGTCGAGGAAATCCTCGGCGAGGTCTACGACGAGTACGACGACGTGGAAAGTGAGAAGGATTTCACCCGCTTTGGCACGTCTTGGCAGGTGGCGGGGCTTGTACGCCTGGACGAGCTGGAAGAAAAGACTGGTTTTACCGCGGCGGACGGCCCGTACGAGACGCTCGGCGGCCTGATCATGGCCACGCTGGGCCGCATCCCCGAGGTCGGCGATGAAGTGGTGCTCAGCGGTGCTTCCGGCAGCTTCCAAGAGGAGTTCCAATCCGGCGGCGCCGGCAATTGGCTGGCGCAGGTGACCGATATGGACGGCCGCCGCATCGACCGCGCCATGCTGCGCCCGATTCCCCCGGAGGAGGCCGAATGAACATCTGGCTCGCCGCAACCCTGATCATCGCGCTGTTGGCGGCAAACGCGTTCTTCGTGGCAATCGAGTTCGCGCTTGTGTCCTCCCGCAAAGACCGCCTGGAAAACCTTCTGGCCCAGGGCAAAACCAAGGCCGAAGGCGTCCTCTACGCCACCGAGCACTTGTCCATCTACCTGGCAGGCGCCCAGTTTGGCATCACGGTCGCCTCCCTCATCTTGGGCAAGGTGGCAGAGCCAGCAATCGCTTCCTACATCGAGGCCCCGTTTGAAGCACTCGGGATGCCGGGCGACCTGCTGCATCCGGTGTCGTTCGTGATCGCCCTGCTCATCATTTCCTTCCTGCACATCCTGTTCGGCGAGATGGTGCCGAAGAACCTGGCCATCGCCGGCCCGGAGCAGATGGCCATGTGGCTCACACCTGCGATGACGGTGTGGATGAAGCTGACCCGCCCGGTGATCGAATTGCTCAACTGGATCGCGCGCAAGACGCTCCTGTTGTTCGGCATCGAGCAGCGCGATGAGCTTGAATCCACGGTGGACCAGGAGCAGCTGGCCAGCATGATTCAAGAGTCCCGCGAAGAGGGCCTGCTGGACGCGGAGGAAACGGTGCGTCTGGCCAAGGCGCTGCGGCAGGACTCCCGCCAGCTCAACGAGGCGATGATCCCGCTTTCGCAGGTGACCACTATCCCCTACGACCCGCGCGGCATCCGCCTGTCCGTGATTGAGCAGGCGGTGCAGGACACCGGCTACTCCCGCTTCCCTGTGCGCATCGACGCCAGCTCGCTGGCCGGCTACGTCCACGTCAAGGATATTTTGGACCTGATGGAGTACCCGCAGGGCGATCCGCGTGTTTCGCTCAAGCGCATCCGCCCGCTGACCACGATCGAGGCAACGCAGTCCATGGACGACGCGCTTGCCCTGCTGCACCGCCGCTCCGCCCACATGGCGGAGGTCCACGACGGCGGCAAGCTGGTCGGCGTGGTGGCGCTGGAGGACCTGATCGAGGAGTACGTGGGCACTGTGTCCGACTGGACCCACGAGGACGAATAATGCAGGTGCTCAGCGCCAACGAGTACCTGCCGCGCATCGCCGCGCACGAGGCCCGCGCCGAGCGCTGGGCGGGACCGCGCGTCGCCCGCAGAGCCCGGGGCGAATACCACCCGGTGTGGGACTTCCTGTTCGACTACTACCCGCAGCGTCCCTCGCACCTAAAGCGGTGGCACCCTGGCGTGGGAGTTGGTCTGGAAGGCGCCGAGTCGTTGCCGCATGCGGGCTGGCGCGATTACGTGTGCGACGACGGCGTTGTGCGTGTCGACGTCCACAGGTTTCTCGCTCACCGTCGTGCCGATGTGGAGGAGGCGGAGGCGATCCTGCGGTCCGTCGATAAGCGTGAAGCCCACTTCGACTGCTTCGGCATGCACGAGTGGGCGATGGTCTACCGCACCGACAAACCGCGCCATAGCCTGCCGCTGCGCCTCGGCGTTGAAGGCACAAACGCTGTCGTAGAGGCGCACAACATCAAGTGCTCCCACTTCGACGCCTTCCGCTTTTTCACGCCTGCGGCCCGCCCCCTGAACCTGACCGTGCTCACGCGCGACACGCAGCCGGACAACGACCAAGCCGGATGCGTGCACGTGAGCATGGACTTGTACAAGTGGGCGATGAAGCTCGGCCCCCTGGTCCCCGGCGAGCTGCTGATGGATTGCTTCGAGCTCGCCGCGGATGCCCGGCGGCTGGACATGGAGGCCTCCCCCTACGACTGCCGCGAGCTCGGCTTCGGCGTGGTGGAGGTGGAAACCCCGGAGGGCAAAGCGCAGTACGTCGCCCGCCAGCGCGAGCTTTCCCGCCGGGCGCAACCGCTGCGGCAGCGGCTTGTCGCGGTCATCGACGCTGCCTACGACAGCTAGACTCGAGAAGAAGTTTTCACTCGTTCGATCTACAGAGGCGGCGATTGCGGTGGCGAAGCACGCAAGTGGCAAGAACAACTACACATTGTCCGGGGAGTTGATCGCCTTACTCATAGCCGTTGCGCTGGTCCTCGCCGGAATCATCTGGTGGGCGACACACCGCGGCGGCAGCGACGGCACGGACGGCACCGAGGCGAAGCCGCAGGACTGCGTCGCCGGCGAGCTCACCCTCCCCGTCGCAGCCTCTGACAAGGGCGCGGGGCAATCGCTTATCGACGCCTACGGTGCCTCCTCCCCCGTCGTCCGCGACTTCTGCGTCAAGCCCCAACTCGTGGACAACATCGCAGACGCAGCCGTCTACGTTGCCCCGAACACGACCGTGACCCACCAGGCGCTGGACAATGCCGGCCGAACGCAGGCAGTGTCCGACCCGCAGCCCGCCTACAGCGAACCCGTCGGCGTGGCAGGCAAGGACAAGGCCGCGCTGGACAGCCTGACGCTGGACAAGCTGCGCTTCCCGGTCGCCGACGAGCCCGCCGCCTCCGCACTGGTAGCCTCCCAGGTGGCCGGCAACGACAACGACGCCGTGCAGGCGCTGACGGACCAGCGCATCGGAAAGATCGACGAGTTCAACGCGGAAGACGGCCACTACCTCGCCACTGCGCAGGACAGCGTGCCCGAGGACCTGGAGTTTTCCCCTGTCGGTGCGGATGCGGTCTACACCGCCTTCCCGCTGAACCAGAACGAGAAGGTCGATGAGGACAAGGCCCGCGCCGGGCAGGACTTCGCGCGTTTCGCCGCCGAGCAGTTCGACGGCTCCGCAAAGGACCAGCCGGCCATCTCCGACCTGGTGTGGGCGGCGGCGCTTCCGGCCGGCGGCGAGTCCATCACCGCGGACGCGAAGAACGCCAACGACGCCCAAGACGGCGCCGACGCCGCCAAGCCGGCCGGCGATCCGGGTGATAAGGCCGCCCAGCAAGCCGGTGCCCTGCAGCCGGAGAACACCCTGTTCCTCTTGGACACCTCCGACGGAATGGCCCCTTACATCCAACCCGCCAAGGAGGCCATCGCGGACGCCGCTATCGACCTCGGCGGACGCGGCAAACAGGTGGGCCTGTGGAACTACTCCTCGCCGCTGAACCCGGGCGTCGTCGTCGGCTACCGCCAGAACCTCAACGTCTCCCCCGACGCTGAGTCCGTCGCGGTGGCTGTGCGCCGGTTCCTCACGGGCGGTGTCCCGCAGACCCGCCAGGCTGTGGAGGCCGCCGCGCTCGCCTACGGCGACGTGGACGCGCCGACCCGCGTGGTTGTGGTGACCACGGGCACCGCCGATGCTGGCGACGACAAGGCATTCGAGGACGCGGTGCGCAACGCCGCGGGCGACAAGGTCGACGTCACCGTCGTGCGGGTCGGCGAAGGCGAGCCCGATGCGGCGCTCGAGGCGCTGTCGGCCAAGACCGTCGACGCGAAGCAGGCTGACACCATCGCCGGTGCGGTCAAGCAGGCCGCCGGGCTCTAATACAGCCGGGCGTTCACGGCCTACACACATGCGAAAACCCGGGCTGGAGGGAGTAGTTCCCAGCCCGGGCTTTCTGCCGTTTGCGGAAGGTTTTAGGAGGTCTTGCGGCGGCGACGGTCCGCGAGTTCATCGAAGCCGATGACGTTGTCGGCCGCGTCGTCGATCACGCGCTCGGACGGGAACGCGGAGATGGTGCCGGTGAGTTCCTTCATAATCTGCGGCACTGCGATGCCGAAGACGCCCTGGCCGCCGCCGAGCAGGTCGATGATCTCCTCGTTGGAGCGGCACTCGTAGACAGTCACGCCGTCGGAGACAAGCGTGATCTCCGCGATGTCGGACACACCACGATCGCGCAGCTTGTCCACGGCGAGACGAATGTTCTGCAGGGAGATGCCGGTATCCAACAGGCCCTTGACAATCTTCAGCACGAGGATGTCTTTGAAGGAGTACAGGCGCTGGGAACCGGAGCCCTTCGCGCCGCGGATGGACGGGCGGACCAGACCGGTGCGCGCCCAGTAGTCGAGCTGGCGGTAGGTGATGCCGGCGACCTGGCATGCGATGGGCACGCGGTAGCCGACCTCGTCGGTCGGTCCGACGTCGAAAAGCGATTCCTGCACAGCCTGGATTTGGCCGTCCTGCGTTTCCTCGATGATGCTCACGTAATTACTCCCATGAAAGTTAGCTGTAAGCCTAGTGACTATTAAAGGCTAAGCATACGTAACCGGTCAATAGTCACATGCGTAACACGCCGAAACTCTCAAGGAATACTTGAGGGTTTTACCCCTCCTCGGGGTCATCCTCCCCTAAATCCGCATCCTCGACACCGAGGTTGCGCATCAAGGCCTCAAAATCCGCGTCCGCTTGAGCATCGCCGCTGGCGGAGGTGGAATCATCCACGAGCTCCGCTTCTTCGATCTCGGCCTGCAGATAACGCAGGGCATCCTCCTTGGAAAGGAAGAGCGATGCCTGGGCGGCGACAGTCTCATCGACCGTGAGCTCCAAGTCCAACTCGCTGGCCAACAACAGCGCGTCTGAGGCACGGAGATCGATCTCGGCACCGCCGTACAGCGTCAACGTGGCCATGAACGTGCCGTTGACGTAGTTGGACAGCTCCAGACTCTCCGCACCGTTGGTGGTGCTGTCGATGAGGTCGGCAATCGCGTCGACGGGGCGCGGTCTGTTCGGTGCCCATCCATCGATACGGGCCGCCAGTTCCGCGCCCTCAATCGGCGGCAACCAGACCGGAATGCAACGCCCGCCCAGTGGTCGCTGCAGCAGCGCGCAAAGGAAGTCTTCCGGTCCAACCGGAAAAACGCCGATCAGGCTGACGGCCTCCATTAGCTCCCCAGCTGCTTGCGCAGCTCGTTTTTCACCAACGACGCGTGCAGGGAAACCACCAGCGCGGACATCTGCTGCGCGATCTCTTCTGCCTTCTGCTTTGCGGTCACCTTTCCGGATTTCGCCACCGGCTCCGCCACCTGGTTGATCATGTCCGCCTGGCGGGCCGCAGCAGTACGCAGCGTTTTCAGGTGGCGCGCGTCGAAACCGAACTCCGCAAGCGACAGTGCGGTGGTAACGGTACGCACGTCGTCAGCCGTGAACAGCCCTGCTGCATCCGGGGTGATCAGGCCGACCTTGATGTACTCCTCCACCGTCGACGGGTCGGCCTGGGCCTGCTCCGCCACGTCGGCGTCGGTCAGCTGTGTTGCGGACGGCGCGCGGAAGGTCTCCGGGGAGATCATCGGCTCGGACTCGCCCGCAGTGAGGATTGCGGTGACATGGCCGGAGTCCATCGCCTCCAGCTGCTCCCGAATCACCTTCAGCGGCAGGTAGTTGTCGCGCTGCGTCACCAGGATGTAGCGCAGACGCTCCACGTCCTCTTCGGTGAAGCGGCGGTAGCCGGACGCGGTGCGCTGCGGAGTGATCAGTCCCTCGGATTCGAGAAAGCGGATCTTGGAGACGGTCACATCCGGAAACTCTGCGCGCAGCCGCTCAAGCACCACGCCGATGGACATGGTCTTGGCGGTCTTCGCGACCTTCGCCGGCTTCGCAGACGCGGCGGTGGTTGCTGTGGGTGCCGTCTTACGGATAGCGCTCACGTGATCGAACTCTTCTCTAACTACTTGCTGGCGGTGATGAAGACGAGACGGAACTTACCAATCTGGATCTCGTCGCCGTGCGTCAGCTCCTGCGAATTGCGCGGCTCGCGGTTGACATAGGTGCCGTTGAGGGAACCCACGTCCACGACTTCGTAACCGCCCTCGTTGCGGCGGAACTCCGCGTGGCGGCGCGAAACGGTCACGTCGTCCAGGAAGATGTCGGCCTCCGGGTGGCGGCCTGCGGTGGTGGACTCCTGGTCCAGAAGGAAGCGGGCGCCGGCGTTCGGGCCACGCTTGACTACGAGGAGAGCCTCCCCATCCGACAGCTGGTCTGCGCCCGCAGCCGAGTCGGCGGACGACGCTGCCCCGGACTCCATTTCCTTGAGCAGGTCAGCGCGGAACACCGAGGTGGTTTCGACCTGGTTCTGCGGCGTGTTGTCGCTCATGGGTAACTCCTGACTTTCGAGTCGTGGTTGAGATCTCTCGCCATAATAGCGCCCGACCCGCCCGCGGGTGGGCCGAGCGGAAAATGCTTAGCGGAAAATATTGCCGATTCCAGAGATTACCGAGTTTCCAGACCCGGCAAGCGGGTTGTCGGAAACCATGTAGGTCCACGTCGCGCTCGGCCGCTTCCAGCCCGCGTCGGCCAGGTGCGCGCCCTGCGCGTCGATCTCGACGGTGCCAAAGGTCTCTACTGCCGCTTCCACCGCGCGGTTGGCCAGATCCTTGAACTCTCGCACGGCAATGCGGTGGTATTCATCAATCGGCGTCTCACGCGCAATGGCGCGCAGGTGGATCGACTCGCGGACATCGTCCATCAGCGCCAGGTGCTCGGACCACTCCGCATCGAGGTGGAACAGCATGATCTCGCGCGCTGCCTGCTCGAGCACGTCTTGGGGCAGGCCAGACAGTTCCGCGGCGCGCTGCGGCGCGCGCTGGGACAACTCCCGCCAGGCGGTGTCGGTATCCAGCAGGGCGGCGCGGCGCTCGTCGAGGATGTCGCGGTGATCCGCGAGCAGCTTGTTGTACTTCCAGGTCTGCGAGTGGATCTCCAGCAGCTGCCCTTCGGTCACCCGCTGGCAGTGCTCAATGAAGTGCTGCGCGCGATTGCCCGAGATCCGACCGTCCGCTTCCGGGTGAGCGGTGAACTGTTCGCCGTCGCCGCCGCTGGTGACAATGTCGTCGTCGAGGGAGACAAAGAACACGCTCAAGCCCGGGTCTCCCTGGCGGCCGGCACGCCCGCGCAGCTGATTATCCAAGCGCGCGGTGCGGTGGCGCGCGGTGCCGATGACCGCCAGCCCGCCGAGCGAGGCCACCTTGTCGTGGTCGCGCTCGTCCGCCCCGCCGAGACGGATGTCGGTGCCGCGGCCCGCCATCTGCGTGGACACGGTCACGCGCCCGACATCGCCAGCCTCTGCGATGATGCGGGCCTCCTCCGCATCGTTTTTCGCGTTGAGCACGTTGACGTCGATGCCACGCTGCTTCAGCGCCTCGGCCAACGCCTCCGACTCCGCCACATCGTGGGTGCCCACCAGCACCGGCTGGCCGGTGTGGTGGAGGTGTTCGATTTCATCGACGATGGCGGCGTTTTTCTCCTCCATCGTGGCATAGATCCGGTCCGCCTCGTCGAAGCGCTGCAGCTCGTTGGCGCGGTCGATCACGGATACGTGCAGGCCGTAGAAGGAGCGCAGCTGGTCGGTCGCTTCCACGGCGGTACCGGTCATGCCGCACACCAGCGGGTAGCGCCGCATGAGCGCTTGCAGCGTGATCGAGTCCAGGATGCGCCCGCCCTCGGAGACGTCCAGGCCCTCCTTCGACTCGACGGCGGCCTGCAGCCCGTCCGGCCAGCGCTGCAGCTCGGCCACGCGGCCGCGGGATGCGTCCACGAGCGCGACCTTGCCGTCTTCCACGATGTAGTGCACGTCCCGGATCAGCAGCGCCTTGGCGTGCAGCGCGAGGTTGACCCGCACCAGCGTGGAGCCGATGTGCTCGTCGGAGTAGAGCGAGTCGATGCCCAGCAGGCGCTCGACCTTGGTCGCGCCGTCGTCGGTGAGGAAGGCGTTCCTGCCGTCGGCGTCGATGGTGTAGTCCTTGCCCTCGTCGAGGTGGGAGACGGCCTCGGTGATCTGGCCGGTGGCTTGCTGGGAGCCTTCGGAGCCAGCGAGCACCAGCGGGACGAGCGCCTCGTCGACGAGCACGCTGTCAGCCTCGTCGACCAGTGCGACATCGGCCGGCGGTTGCACCGTCTGGTCGCGCGAGGTGATCTGGTTGTCCCGCAGGTAGTCGAAGCCGATCTCGGTCACAGGCGCGTAGATGACGTCGCTGCGGTAGGCGGCGACGCGCTCGTCGCGTGTCGACGCCTCCGTGACCGCCGCCACCGTCAACCCGAAAAACTCCACGAGCGGGCACATCCACTCCGCGTCGCGGGCCGCCAGGTAGTTGTTCACGGTGATCAGGTGCACGCGCTTGCCCTGCAGCGCGAACCCGGTCGCGGCCATGGCGCCGACGAGGGTTTTGCCCTCGCCGGTGGCCATCTGGATCACGTCGCCCTCGAGCAGGCGCAGCACTGCCTGGTTCTGGACTTCAAACGGGGTCATGCCCAGGGTGCGCTGGGAGGCGACGGACAACCCGGCGAGGAACCGGGGTTTGTCTGCGATCGCCCCGTCGCGCACGGTGGTGCGGACTGCGGAGGCCAGCGAAGCATCGTCGAGAAGCGACAGCTCCTCGATCAGCCCGTGCGCGTCCGCGACCACGGCCTTCGACTTTTTGTTGTTGCGCTCCGAGGTGGAGCCCATGGCCTTCCAAAACCAGTCAAACTTGCCCATAAGAGGTAAGAATAACGCCAACGTGCCAAACCGTTGGTGCGACGATTAGTCTTGCAGCGAAAGTAACCGTTGCGTACAACCGCCGAGCCGCAGGAGGAAACGGCTACCCATGCTGTCTATGAACGTCAAAGTCCCGTCGTCGAAGGGCCACATGATGGCTGGCACCATCGACCGCCCGGACGGGCCCGCGCAGGCCTACGCCATCTTCGCGCACTGCTTCGCCGGATCACGCCACACCCCTGGCGCGTCCCGCATTTCGAAGCGCCTGACCGAACACGGCATTGCCACCCTGCGCTTCGACTTCCCCGGCCTGGGCCAGTCCGAGGGCGAGTTCAGGGACACCTCGTTTTCTGAAAACGTCGACGACATCGTCGCGGCCGCGCAGTGGCTGGAGGAAAACTACAAGGCGCCGCAGCTGCTCATGGGCCACTCCCTGGGTGGCGCGGCAGCGCTGAAGGCCGCCACCCGCCCCGAGCTGAAGAAGATGATCAAGGCGGTGGCCACCGTCGGCGCGCCCTTCGACCCCGCGCACTCCGTGCTGCACTACGCCCACGCGATCGGCGAGGCGGACGCAAACGGTTCCGTCGGCGTGGTCCTCGGCGGGCGCGAGCTGACCATCTCCCGCGAGTTCTTGGAGGATCTGGCGGAGACTAACCCGGAGGAATACCTGCCGAAGCTGCGCAAGCCGCTTCTGATCGTGCACTCGCCTATCGACGTCACCGTCGGCATCGACAACGCCCAGAACATCTTCTCGCTGGCCCGCTACCCCAAGTCCTTGATGTCGCTGGACAAGGCGGACCACCTGCTCACCCGCCAGGGCACCGCGCAGCGGGCTGCGGACATCATCGGTTCCTGGGCCGTGCAGTACACCGAGCAGCTGTTCGTGCCGGCGAAGACCACCGACACCAACGCGGTTTCCTACTCCGCCCGCGGCACGAAGTACGGCGACGTGGTGCGCACCTCCGATGTGGCGATTACCACCGACCGCTCCAAGAACACCGGTGGCAAGGGCCAAGGCGTGACCTCCACCGGCCTGTTCATGTCCGCGCTCGCCGTGAGCTGCTCCCAGGCCGTGCGCGAGGCTGCCAAGGGCATGCCGCTTGACGACGTGCGCGTGGAAGTCAACCACAACGGCGACGGCACCTTTACCCGACTGATCACGCTCTACGGCGACTTGTCCGACGCCGAGGTGGAGAAGCTGCGCGCCGCCGGTGCCGCCTCCACCGTGGACGGGTACGTGGAAAAGGGCGAGATCGCCACTACCGTGGAGACCGCCTCCCTGGAGCGCCGCCGCCGCCAGAACAGGCTCCACCGCGCGGAGCGCCTGGGCAAGTAATGGCTTCTGCGTCTTCCGGGCCTTCTGCGTCTTCGGGGTCGAAGCTGTGCCCCTGCGGCCTGGGCATGCCCTACGAGGCATGCTGCGGCCGCTACATCTCCGGTGCGGCCACCGCACCCACCGCTGAGGTGCTCATGCGCTCGCGCTACACCGCCTACGTGCGCGGCGCGGGCGACTACGTGGCGGCGACCTGGGCCGAGGAGACCCGGCCCGCGGATTTGCCTGTGGAACCGGCCGGCGAGCCGTTCACCCAGCTCGAGGTGCTCGACACGGAGCGCGGCGGGCCTTTCGACGCTGCCGGCGTGGTCGAGTTCGCCGCCCACTACCCCGGCGGTGTCATGCGGGAACGCTCTCGCTTCGAGCGACGCGCCGGCCAGTGGGTCTACGTCGACGGTGTTGTCCAGTGACCGTCCAGTGACCTGCCGGTTTTGGGTGCGTATGACAGTGCTGTAATATTTACGGAGTTACCGTTTCGGTAGCGGATCGGGCTGTGGCGCAGTTTGGTAGCGCACCACACTGGGGGTGTGGGGGTCGCAGGTTCAAATCCTGTCAGTCCGACAAAGTCTTTTTGGGGGGTCGCGGGGTTGGGGGCTCCCGCTAGTCAATTGGTGCGACCCGAATTTTGTTGCCGTCGGGATCAGCAACGACGAATGTCGTGCCGAAGACGTCTTCGTAGGGCGCACTCAGCACGGCCACGCCCTTGCCCTTCCAGGCCTCAAAAGTGTCCATGACACGCTCGGAGTCCATGTTGAGGCAGATCTCTGTCGTGCGTGCGGGAGCATGGCTCAGCTCTTCTGCATTGCCGGTCCATAGCGCAAGCGCCACACCATCCGCCAACGCAAACGTGACGTATCGAGGAGACACGAAGTCCGTCTCCAACTCGAGTAGCTCAGAATAGAACGCTACAGCCTTGTCTATGTCGCTGACGTAGACGATAAAGACTATTTCTCTCGACACTTCGAAATCCCTCCACGCTCG
The DNA here is from genome assembly GCF_030408775.1 of Corynebacterium fournieri. NCBI lineage: Bacteria > Bacillati > Actinomycetota > Actinomycetes > Mycobacteriales > Corynebacteriaceae > Corynebacterium > Corynebacterium fournieri. Next base: position 1,148,918 of record NZ_CP047210.1, on the reverse strand, counting down.
GGTATTACGCATAAAAAGGCCCTCGGCAGAAGGCTACAGCACTCTGCCGAGGGAGGGTATTGACTTCCCCGTGGGGCTAGGACACGATCTTGCCGTTGGCGTCGTAGGTGAAAAAGCCACGGCCCGCTTCGAGCCCGGTCCTGCCGTCCGCGATCATCGGCTTTAAGGTCTTTTCCACGAAGTCCTTCTGCCATTCGGGGGCGTTGGCGTTGGACTCGATCACCGCGACCAGGGTGCGTACGCCGACGAGGTCCATGATCTCGATGGGCCCGCGCGGCGAGCCGGTGGAGTTGCGCCAATCGCGGTCGATGTCGACAGGGTCAGCGATGTCGTGGTGCAGCAGGTACATACCTGCGCTGAGCAGTGGCACGAGCAGCGTGTTGAGCACGTAGCCGAGCTGCTCGACGTACCTCGGGTTGGCGCCCTCGTGCGGCATGATCTCGGCGGTGTTCTGGATCCAGATGTGGTTGGCAAAGTGCAGCACCAGGAAGCGCTCCGGAGCTCCGGTTACATCTGCGAACTTGCTCGGCATCAGTGTGGAGGTGTTGGTGGCGAGCACGGCGTCTTCCGGGGCGTACTGCCCCACCCTGTGTGACTGTGGATGCATTTTTACTGTGACATTTTGGACACATCCTCGCGCGTAACCGGGACCAAGCCGCTCGCGGCGCGCCGGCCCAGCTCGACGTAATACGCGGCGTGCTTTAACCGCGCCGCAAAGGTCTCCGGCTCGAGAGTGCGCTTCACCTTCGCCGGCACCCCGGCCGCCAAAGAAAAGGCCGGCAGTTCCTGCCCCTCCAGCACCACTGCTCCCCCGCCGACGATGCTGCCCTTGCCAACCCGGGAGCGCGACAGCACCGTCGCGCTCATGCCGATCAAGCAGCCCGGCTCGATGTGGCATCCGTGAACCATGGCGAGGTGGCCGATGGTCACGTCTTCTTCGAGCACGGTCTCGCCGTCGGTATCCACGTGCAGCACCGAGCCGTCCTGAACGTTGACGCGCTCGCCGATGCGGATGGTGCCCACGTCGCCGCGGATAACAACACCGGGCCAGATGTTGGCGTCCTCGCCGATGGTCACATCGCCGATGATGGTGGCCTCCTCCGCGACGAACGCGGAAGGATGGATTGTCGGAGTTTTGCCTTCGAAGCTGTAAATCATGGGGCCCATTGTGCCCTCAGCGGCTGCGGTGGCGCCTGCGCTGCCATTCAGCACACCACACGCAAGGTGCCCGGCATCACGTCGAAGCTCACGGAGCTGACCGCACCGGCCGAGTCGCCGTCGAGCTCCAGCGGCTCCGGCTCGGCGAATTCCAAAGTGATCCGCCGGCCCGCGAGGTACTGCATCGTCGACGGCGTGGCCCCCGATGGGCGCGCCGGGTGCCCGCCCGGCAGCAACGCATTGATGTTGCCGCGCACGGTATCCACCGCCAGCTTGCCGCCGATGCCGGCCCAGTCCGCTACGTCCTGAGCGCGCAGGCACACGGCGTCGAGCACGCCGTCGTCCGGCAACGCATCCGGCAGCAGCGGGATGCCGCCGACGAGGTCGCTGCAGTTGCCCACGATGAAGGTGTGCAAGGCGGTGGTGACCGGAGGATCGTCGTCAAGCGAGATGCCCACCTCGACGCTGTTGCCGCCGCCGAGGGACTGCAGCACCGCGGGCACATACGCCAACGGGCCAACCGCAGCCTTCACGCTCTCCCGGGTCCGGCGGATCATGCCGGCATCGACGCCGACGCCCGCCATCACCGCGAAACCGGAGTGCTCCGTGCGCCCGGACAGATACGTCATTTCCGCACGGCACAAATCAATCAGCCGATCCCCGCCAGCAAACGCACGGTGCACGGCGCTCTCCAACAGCAACGGGATGCCCAGGTTGCGGGCCAGCATGTTGCCCGTGCCCGCCGGGACGATCGCCATGGGCACCCGCGAACCGGAAACGGCCAGCGCGACCATGCGCACCGTGCCATCGCCGCCTGCCGCAATGACCAAGTCTGCGCCTTCCTCCACGGCGTGGTCGGCCTGGGCGAATCCGGGCCCCTCACAAGTCGTGGCCGCCCACTGAACGCGCGCGGAAGGCCACGCATAGCGCTCCACCGCCCGCCGCAGCCGGCCCAGGTGCACCTTGGCAGGGTTGTAGACGACCGTCACCTGGGGGTTCGGAGGAACATGCACAGCATTCATGGTAGCCGGATCGAACGCGCGCTGCCCCTACGACAAACCGACGCCGAGGAACTTCAACAGCGTGTTGGTGGCAAATCCCGCAGAGACCAACCCGGAACCGTCGACGCTGCCGCCGGGCCAGACGTGCGGCCCGCCGTCGATGCGGAAGTGCGCTTGCGCGGCATCGCACCCCTCCCAGGTGAGCTCCGTGACCGTCGGGGACAGCGCAACGTCTTCGCCCCTGCCCGCGCAGTGGTTGCGCACCGCGGATTCCTCCAGCATCTCCGGCGTGGAGTTGTACACCGTTTCGTGGCGCTCGCCGCCGTCATAGGAAATCACCGGGTCCGCGGTGCCGTGGAAGTCCACGTGCTTCATGGGGATCTGCGAGCACTGCTCCGATACGCGCTGGTAAAACGCGCCTGCCACGGTGGCGATGCCGCTGAACTCTTGGGGGCGCTGGCACCCCACGAACGCCGCAAACCCGCCGCCGTTGGAAAACCCGGCGGCGAACACGCGGGTTTTGTCTATGGAGAACTCCCCCTCCAGCTGGGAGACGACGTCGTCGACAAATTGAAGGTCCTGCTGCCCCGTCGTCTCCGCGTAGGGCGCGGGCGCCCAGGCATTGCCCACGCCGTTCAGAAACGCCACCACAGCGTCCGCCCGATCCAGCTGGGAGTGCTGGCGGAACCGCTCCGCGTCCTCCCGGTAGCCGTGAAAGGCGAGGATTAGCGGCAGCCGCTCGCGCTGTTTCGCCCCCTTCGGCACCGACACGATGTAGCTGCGCTTCAGCCCGGCCGAAGTGACCTGCCGGCTTTCGCGGGCGGGATCGGACCACGGTTCCACTTCCCGCACGACGTCCTCCGGCTGGTCGGGCAACGTCGTAATCGCGGTGCGCAGCCCGCCGGACTGATCCGAGCACCCGGCCACGCTCAGGCACCCGGCTACCAGCACGGTGGGTGCCACTGCGCGCACTACGTCCCGGAAAAACACGAAAGGTAGATTAGACCATCATGCAGGCGAGCGGAACACAGCCGGGGCCCAGCAGGAAAGCCGGGCCCACGTTTAGGGACCCGAAGCACAGAAGCGGCACTGCAGCCGCCTTTTCCCGCGACGCCACCCGCTACGACGCGGCGCGTCCCACCTACCCCGCCGCCCTCGCCGAGCTCGTCGGCCCGGGCGTCGTCTGCGACCTCGGCGCCGGCACGGGCAAGTTCACGCAGTTGCTTCTCGACGGAACACGTTCCGTTTACGCCTGCGATCCCAGCGAGGACATGGCCCGGGTATTCCAGCGCGTCCTGCCGGAGGTACCAGTCTGGCGCGCCACCGCCGAAGCCACCGGCCTGCACAACGCCTCTGTGGACGCACTGACCTGCGCCCAATCCTGGCACTGGGTGGACGCCAACGCCGCGAGCGCCGAGGCCGACCGCGTGATCCGGCCCGGCGGCCGGCTCGTGTTGTGCTGGAACACGCTGGCCGTGCGCCACCCCTGGGTGTTGCGCCTGAGCCGCATCATGCACTCCGGCGACGTCCAGCGCGAGGGCTTCTACCCGGACGTCGCCGCCCCGTGGGAGCTCAAGCGGGAACTGCGCAAGGAGTGGGTGCACCCAATCGCGGTGGAGCACTGCTTCGAGCTCATGGCCACCCGCTCCTACTGGCTCAGAGCCAACGAGCGCACCCGCGCCAAGATGGAAGCGAACCTCAATTGGTACCTCTACGAGGGCCTCGGCTTCGACCCCGGCGACACCGTTCCCCTGCCCTACCGCACCGACGCCTTCGTCTACCAGCGCCAGCGTGGTCAGTAATCCACGCCGAAAAAGTCCAGCACCGCCTCAGTGGCATCCACGCCGCGCCGGGCGGCCGGCATGCCTGTGGGCCACGCGTGCCCCATCCCCTCAACGCGGATCAGCTCCGCGCGGGCCCGCCCCTCGTTGCGCCTGGCAAATGCGGCCACCACGTCGGGCGCGCCGAAGGTGGTGTCGTCCTCGGCACCGCTGTACGGGGAGCGCTGCTCGCCGTGAAACGGCACAACATCGTCGAACGTGCCGTGGATGTTCAAGTAGTCCAGTGCGTCGCCCGCGGCAATCTGGCGCGGGGTGGCCCGCACCGCGGCGGCGACGGTGGCCACCCCGTCCAGCTCGAGGTCGCTCAGCGCCAAGTGCACGGCCAGGCCTCCGCCGTTGGAAAACCCGGCCACGAAGGTCTTCGTTGTGGGGAAGGTAGACCGGAGGTCATCGATAATCGCGCGCACGCACGCCACATCCTCCTCGAGCGAGGTCTGCGCGTACGGCGCGGGCGCCCACGCAAGACCCACGCCCGTGGGCGTCGCAACGATCGCGCGCGCCCGGTGCAAGCCCGTGCCGGCGAGAAAGTCGTGGCCGTTGTCGCCTTTGCCGTGCAGCGCCACAACGACCGGCAGCGCAACGGCTGTGCCCTGGGGGACGCTCAGGTGGAAGCTGCGTTCACGCCCCATGACGTTCACCGTGCGCTGGCGCATCGTGCTAGCCCTTCTTGCCGCGGCGCTCGCGCACGCGTACAGCGATGCGCACCGGGGTTCCGTGGTAGCCGAACTGCTCGCGGAACTTCCGCTCCAAGTAGCGGCGGTAGCCGGCATCCAAAAAGCCGGTCGTAAACAGCACGATTGTCGGCGGACGCGTGCTCGCCATCGTGGCAAACAGCAGCTTGGGCAGGCGGTTGTTCTTCATCGGAGGCGGGTTCGCCGCGATCGCCTCACGCAGCCAGTTGTTCAGCTGGCCGGTGGAGATGCGCTTGTCCCAGTTGTCCAGCGCTTCCTTCATCGCCGGTTCCAGGCGGTGCAGGCCGCGGCCGGTGTCCGCGGAGATGTTGAGCTTGGTCACCCATTTGAGCTGACCCATCGTCTCGTCGAACTCGCGGTCGAAGTCGTACCTGCGGTCCTCGTCCATGAGATCCCACTTGTTAAAGCAGATCACCATCGCCTTGCCGGCCTCGAGCACCATGGAGATCACGCGCTGGTCCTGCTCGGAGATCTCCTCCGAAGCGTCGATGAGCACCACGCACACCTCGGCAGCCTCGATGGTGCCGCGGGTGCGCAGCGAGGCGTAGTACTCGTGCCCCTGCGCGTTTTTGACCTTCTTGCGCAGACCGGCGGTATCGATAAACGTCCACAGGTCGTCGTCGAGCTGCACCAACTCGTCCACCGGGTCCACCGTCGTACCGGCGACGTTGTCCACCACAGAACGGTTGGACTTAGTCAGCTTGTTCAACAGGCTCGACTTGCCCACATTCGGCCGCCCCACAAGCGCAACGCGCCGCGGGCCGCCGGTGATCGATTCCTTCACCCGCGGCTCGTCCGGGAACAGGCGCAGGATCTCATCGAGCACGTCCGCGCCGCCGCGGCCGTGCAGCGCCGAGACCGGCCACGGATCGCCCAGACCCAGCGAGTAGAAGTCGGCCACGTCGCCCCACTGGCTGTCGGACTCGAACTTGTTGGCCACCAAAATCACCGGCACCTCGGCGCGCTGCAAGTTGCGGGCCATCACGGCATCGGTCTCCGTCACACTGGTCTTGGCGTCGACCACCATGACAATCACGTCGGAGGTGGCCATCGCCGCCTCAGCCTGGCGGGCGATGGCGGCGTGAATGCCCTTCGCGTCCGGGTCCCAACCGCCGGTGTCCTGCACCCAAAAGCGGCGCCCGCCCCAGTCCGCGATGTAGCTGACGCGGTCGCGTGTGACACCCGGGTGGTCCTCCACCACAGCCTCGCGGCGGCCGATGAAGCGGTTGACCAGCGAGGACTTGCCCACATTCGGGCGGCCGACGATGGACACCGTCGGCAACGCCTCGGTGACGACGTCGGGCTGGGCCAGACCATATTCGGCCTCGAGAGCAGCCCACTCTTCCTCAGTCAGCTCGTCGTCGCTGTCGTATCCGTCGCCGTAGTCGGCTTCGCCGAACTCCGCTTCGTCGAACCCCTGAAGGTCCTCCTCGGCATCGAAGTCCTTGTCTTCGTAGTACTCCGCGCTGTCCGCGTCGACCTCGTAGGCCTCCATCGCGCTATAGCCGGACGCGTCGATGCCGGGCTGGATGAACTGGGTCTCCGGCTCGGCCTGCTCGCCGTTTTCACCAGTGTTGTGCGTGCGCTCGCTCATCGCGCGCTCCTTTCCACGATCCCGGTCAGCGCCTGAAGCACCTCGTCCGGGGTCATCTCGGAGGTATCCACCAAAACGGCATCGTCCGCTGGCTTCAGGGGGCTGGTCGCGCGGGAGGAATCAGCCTCGTCGCGGCGCTGCACGTCCGCCAGCACAGCATCGAAATCCGCTTCGCGGCCTGCGGCAACATCCTGGTCGTAGCGGCGCTTTGCGCGCACCTCGGCGCTGGCGGTCATGAACACCTTCGCCGGCGCGTCAGGCAAGACGACGGTGCCGATGTCGCGGCCCTCCACAATCGCGCGGCCCGCCTCACGGGCGAGCTTGCGCTGCAGCTCGACCAGGTTGACGCGCACCTCCGGGATAGCGGAGACAGCGGAGACGTGGCGTGTGACTTCCGCGCCACGGATCTCAGCCTTCACGTCCTCGCCGGCGAACAGCACCTGCGTGGAATCCGGGTCGTCCGAAACCTCCAGAGGCAAATCCGCGGTGGCGTCAATGACCTTGGCCGTATCAGCGGGATCGATGCCGGCACGCAGCACTGCGAGGGTGGCCACGCGGTACATCGCGCCAGTATCGACGTACTTTGCGTCGAGACGCTTCGCCAGCGCACGGCACATGGTGGACTTGCCGGTGCCCGAAGGCCCGTCGACAGCCACGATGAGCCCGCCGCTTTCCGTGTTGGACAGCTGCTGTGCCATCACATCCCCACCGCCTTGTACAGCGAAGCCAGCTCGGAGGAGTTCAACGCTCGCATGGAGCCCGGCTTCATGTCGCCGAGCTGCACGGTGTGGAACTTCGTGCGCACCAGGCGCTGCACCGGGAAACCAGCCTCCTTGAGCATGCGGCGCACGATGTGCTTGCGGCCCTCGTGCAGCTCCACGCGCACGATGGACTGACCGTTGTGGACGTCCACGATCTGCGCGTAGTCAACCTTCGCCGGGCCGTCGTCAAGCTCGATGCCCTGCTTGAGCTGCTTGACCAGGGCGTTGTTCGCCTCGCCCAGCACGGTGGCCAGATAGGTCTTCGACACCTCGTACTTCGGGTGAGTCAGCCGGTTGGCCATCTCGCCGTCGTTGGTCAGCAGCAACAGCCCCTCGGTGTTCGCATCCAAACGCCCCACGTGGAATAGGCGCTGGCCGGCGGCAGTGCGCTCGGACAGGTAGGAGCCGACGGACGTGCGGTCGAGCTCGTCCTTCATGGTCGAGTGCACGCCGCGCGGCTTGTTAAACACGAAATACTCGTGCTCCTCATTGACGTTGATGCGCGCACCGTCGACGCGGATGATGTCCACGTTCGGGTTCACACGCAGGCCCTGGCGGTTGACGATCTTGCCGTTAACCTCCACGCGGCCCTGCTCGATCATCGCCTCTGCGTGCCGGCGCGATGCCACACCAGCCTGGGCGAGCACCTTCTGCAGGCGCACTCCCTCGGCGGCTGCCTTCGCAGCACCGGGATCCTCGTCCCACCAGTTATCGTCCAGCGGGTTCGGCTCGTTCTGGGCGGCGTTTTCACGCCTCTTGTTCAAGCGGACATTCTGTTTCTTCGCCGGCTTGGCGTAAGAGATGTAGAACGGATCGTTCTTCTCACGCTTTTCCGGTGTGCCGTCTCGGCGAGCGGGTGGTGTCATACCCGCGGAGCTTACCAGGCGTCTTCGATGGAATCGACGTCCGGAAGCAGCGGCGCGAGCTCCGGGAGGCGCTCGAGTGAATCGATGCCCAAAAGCTCTAAGAACAGCTCCGTGGTGACGTAGCGGTGCGCGCCGTGCCCGCCCACTGCGCTCTCGTTGTCCTCGCTGTCACCGTTTTCGCCGCCGGGATCCACCTCCGCAATCAGCCCGCGCAGGGCCAGGGTGCGCATCACTCCGTCGACGTTGACCCCGCGCACGCCCGCCACCTGCGCTCGCGTGACCGGCTGGCGGTACGCCACCACCGCCAGCGTTTCCATGGCGGCGCGCGAAAGCTTCTTCTGCGTGCCGTCCAGCAAAAACGCCTCCACCGCATCGGCGTTGTCCGTGCGCGTGTACAACCGCCACCCTTCGGCTGTCTCGCGCAGGTCCATGCCGCTGCCCCGCTCGTCGAGTTCTCGGGAAAACTCCCGCAGCTGGTCGGAGACCTCCTGCGAGGCCGCACCGAGCGCGCGGGCCAACTCCTCCACCGCGACGGGCGCGTCTACCACCAGCAGCACCGACTCGATGCGCGAGCGCAGCTGCGAGACCATGGGCAAGTGTTCCATGCTTCGGCAGTGTATCGGGTGGCTTTGCTGGGGGCTGCTACGTCCAGTTCGACGCCGCCACCACTGCTGGGTCCACGTCCAGGCCGGTCCACGACACGTCGAGCCGCCCCAGCGCCTCCGGCTGCTCCGTCTCCACCGCCTTGGCCTTGTACAGCTCCAACAGGGCGAGGAAGCGGCCCACCACCTCCATGGAACGGGTGCAGTCGCGTGTCAGCGCCGCGAAGGTGAGCCACGCACCGGAACCGGCGAGCTTGAGGGTGTCCAGAATCTTGCCGGCCTGTTCGGGCACGGAAACCGCAACGGCGTGGAGGTGGTCTGTGCGCACCTCCTCCGGCGGGCGCGGGCGGAACACGCTGGCGGCCAGCTCCGCGAAACTCGCCGGGGTGTGGCCCAGCTCCACCGGCGGCAGGAGATCCACAAAACGGGGCTCCATCGACACGGCGCGCGGGTAGCGTCGCAAAGCATGCTTCTGCCACTCGGCGAACTGGTCCGCCACACGCTGGTAGGCGCGGTACTGCAGCAGGCGGGCGAAAAGGAGGTCGCGCGCCTCCAAAAGCTCCAGGTCCTCGATATTGTCGCCGTCGCTGCCCGGCAGCAGCCGCGCAGTTTTCAAGTCCAGCAGCGTCGCGGCCACCACGAGAAACTCCGTGACCTCGTCGAGCGCCTCCGTCTCGCCGAGTGCGCGCGTGTACGCGATGAACTCGTCGGTGACCTCGGCCAGCGCCACCTCCGTCACGTCCAGCTTCTTCGACTGGATCAGGCTCAGCAGCAGGTCAAACGGGCCCTCGAAGTTCTGCAGGGCGAGGGTGAACCCGGTGATCTCGGGCTGGGGGTACTGCTCCGCAGCAGCGGGCGCGGCCACTAGCTGGTGCGCTCCAGCACCTCAAGCGCCAGATCGCGGTACTGCTTCGCGCCCTGGGAGTTCGGCGCCCAAGTGATAATCGGCTCGCCGGCCACAGAGGTCTCGGGGAAGCGCACGGTGCGGGTGATCACGGTGTCGAAGACGCGCTCGCCGAAGACCTCCACCACCCGGTCCATCACTTCGCGGGCGTGGGTGGTGCGGCGGTCAAACATGGTGACCAGGATGCCCACGATGTCCAAGTCGAAGTTGATGCGGTCGCGCACTTTTTCCACCGTGTCCGTCAACAACGCCAGTCCGCGCAGCGAGAAGTACTCGCACTCCATGGGAATGATCACGCCGTGCGAACAAGCCAGCGCGTTGACGGTGAGCAGACCCAACGACGGGCCGCAGTCCAAGATGATGAAGTCGTACTCGTTGCGCACCGGACGCAGCGCGCGAGCGAGGGTGTGCTCGCGCCCCACCTCGTTGACAAGCTGAATCTCCGCCGCAGACAAGTCGATGTTCGCCGGCACGACGTCCAAGCCGGACACGTTGGAGGTCTTGATCGCGGCGTGGATGCTCGCGGTGTTGTCGAACAGCAGGTCGTACACGGTGACCTGGTCCTCGTCGTACGCCACGCCGAGGCCGGCGGAAAGCGCACCCTGCGGGTCCAAGTCCACCAACAGCACCTTTCGGCCCTGCTCCGCCAGGCAGGCGCCGAGGTTGATGGTGGAGGTGGTCTTGCCCACTCCGCCCTTCTGGTTGACCATCGAGATCACCGTGGCGGGCCCGTGCCGGTCCAGCTCTTTGGGCTGGGCGAATTCGCGCCACGGCCGCCCGGTCAGAAACGTTTTCTGGTCCGCAGCGTCAAACAGCGCCTCGTCCGCCATGGCCGATCCTTCCCTCGATCACGTCCAAACCCTTGACTTCCGCCATCTTACAACGTTGTGATTATGCCCGCCCACGACGCTTGCGCAGGAAGACGATGAGCAGAGCCAGCGCCGCCAACAGAGCCACGCCAGCGATCGCCAGCGGCACAACATCGCTCAGTGACGTTGATTCGTCAACCCCACGGCCTTGATTGTCCCGTTGGGCGTAGGAGCCGTACTCGTTGTCGGCGTTGTCGTCGCCGGCCTGCTCGACGGGCGAGCCGGAGGAGGTGATCACCGCAACGAAGTCGGCTTTGCTGTCGCGCACAACCTCCATGATGAAGGGGTTGTCCGGCGTCTCCCCCTCTGGGTAGGTCAGCGTGATGGTGCGGGCGGCCTTATCCACCTTGCGCTCGACGCCTTCGATGATCTGGCCGTTGACGTCCAGGTAGCGCAACGTGGCGCCCTCGGTGTCGTAGCTGGCGTACTGCATGAGGTCTTTCACGCGGTTTAGCGGAACCTTGACCACAATCTTGTTGCCCTGAATTTCGCCGTCGAAATACAGCTTCTTCGCCGCCGAGCTATCTGCGGCCTCCGCCTTCGAGCGCTGCGGGTGCGACACAGCGGGTGCGCCCTCGCCGCCAGCACCACCCGAGCTGGCAGAGCCGCCGGATTCGCCAGACTCACCCGAGTCAGCCCGGCTGCCGCCCTGCTCGCCGCCGCTGCGTTCACCGTCGGACTGCGCGGAACCGCCAGCGCCTTGCTCAGCACCTGCGTCCGCGCCGTCGTTGCCGCCTTGCGATGCCGAGCCAGCTGCCCCTGCCGAGCCGCCGCCACCAGCGTCCGCGGAGCCCTCGCCGCCGAAGTCCGCGGAGCCGTCATCCACGGCCACCAGGTTCACGGATGCGGTGTAGCCGCCGGCACTCGCCGGCACAGACGCCGTCGCACCGGGCTGATCCGGCGCGCTCACCGTCACAGACGTGCCCGAGGACGTCACCGTCCAGCCGCCCGAGGAGTAGTTCACGTCCACCGGCACCCCCACGTCAACGGTCGTGCTCTGCCCCGCCGGAACGGAGATCTCGCTGGGGATCATGGACTGCACCTCGTCCGGGCTCATCCCGTTGGGCAGCTGCGCGCTAGCCAGCGGCGCGACCGGCGCGGCGAGCAACGCCGCTGCGGGCACGGCAAGCAGCGCGAGGCGGCGCTGCCGGCGCGGTCTGGGGGTTTCGGAACGCATGACGGGATCCTCTCGTCGCTTGAGACATCAATCAAGCAGCCGAGTCTACGCACGCGGATGCGTACTGCGCCAAACTTCCCGCAGGTTATCAGCTGTGATGTGCGTGTAGATCTGTGTGGTAGTTACTGAAGCGTGCCCGAGCAGTTCCTGAACGCTGCGCACATCCGCCCCGCCTTCCAGCAGGTGGGTGGCAAAAGAGTGCCGCAGGGTGTGCGGAGAAATGTCCTTGTCAATGCCGGCTCGTTGCGCGGCCTGCTTGATCGCGTTCCACGCACTCTGGCGCGACAGGGCTCCACCCCGCTTGTTCAGCAACAGGGCGTGCGAGGTGCCGTTGGCAAACGCCGGGCGGCCGCGCACGAGGTAGGCCTCGAGCGCCTCTTGCGCCTTGGAACCGAGCGGCACGAGCCGCTGCTTGTTGCCTTTGCCGGTTACCGCCAGCACGCCGCCGTACTCCGTGCTGAGCGCGGCATTGGCGTCGTCGACGCTCAGGTTCAGCACCTCCGAGACGCGGGCGCCTGTGGCGTAGAGCGTTTCCAAAAGCGCCTTGTCGCGCAGCCCGGAAGGGGTTTCGGTCGGGCACGCGTCGAGAAGCTTTGCCACTTCGTCGATGCTCAAGGTGTCCGGGAGCCGTTCGCCTGTCGACGGCGGCGAAACGTCCGCCGCCGCATCCGCCGGAAGCACGCCTTCTTCCACCCCGAACTTGTGCAGCCCCCGCGCCACAGTCAAGGCGCGCCCCGCCGACGCCGCCGCCAGCGGGCGAGCCCCGTCCACCCCACGCCGCAAGTCCGCCACGTAGGCCTCGATGTCGGTGGCTGTGACTTCACCCAGGTCGGACTTTCCCGCCACTGTAAGCCAGGCGATGTAGCGGTTGACGTCGCGCGTGTAGTTGCTCAGCGTGTGCGCGGACACGCCCCGCTCCACCGCGAGGTGCGTCAGCCAGCGCTGCCCCAGCGCCTGCGCGTCCACCCCCTAAATCCGCTTCATGTCGGGCACGACGCCCTGCTGCGCACGCCGGGCCGCCAGCGACGACGGGCGGAAACGGAACGGCTCGTCGACAGGCCTCGCGCTCTCTCCCCGGGCCACCAGACGGGCGGCAGCCAGAATGCCGGATACCGCGATGGAGTTGACGATCTCGCCCGAAAGAGCCTTATCTGCGGCGGTGTCCAGGTCCATCCACGTAAAGCCCATGTCGGCTTCCTCGTTTTCCGCCTCCGGCTGCTCCACTTCGCTGAGACCGCGGGCGATGAATACGCGCACGGCCTCCTCGGCGAATCCAGGGGAGGTAACCAAGTCGATCAGCACACCCCACTCATCAGCGGCCAGCCCCGCCTCCTCTTGGAGCTCGCGCTTCGCGCACTCCAGCTCGTCTTCAGCATGCATGTCCAAAAGGCCAGCGGGCAGCTCCAGCAGGCGCTCGCCCACGCTGTGACGGTACTGCTCCACCATCGCGACGCGGCCCTGCTCGTCCAACGCAACCACCGCGACGGCACCGAAGTGCTCCACTATCTCGCGGGCGGCGGTGGCCCCACCAGGCATGACCACCTGGTCTCGGCGGACGGCGATAATCGGTGCGTCGAGCACCACCTCGGAATCGGTGACGGTGAAATCGTGGCTCATGCCACCAGCCTACGAGCCCGCACTGCCGGAGGAAGACACGGCCAACACGGACTTGATGCGCCCCGCTTCCCGCTCGACGCCGCCGACGACCTTGACGCCGTCGATCAGGTCGGGCTCCTCGCCTTCCACGGCAAGCGCGGTCTTGCCTTCCGCGCCCAGCGCCTTGGCAAAGTCGCCGACAACCTTGGTGCCGAAGTCGCCGGCGCGTTGCGGCCCGTCCACGATCACCACGGCACCAGCGGGCACTATTGACCCGCTGAACTCGATAAAGCCCGCCTGGTGGAGCGTGTCCAGCACCAGCGTGCGATCGGCGGGCAGGGATTTCGCTTCCCCGGAGTTGCCGTCGTCGAACAGCACCGCAGCCAGCGATTCGCCAGCGTGCGTGCCCGGCGAACGGTCTTCCACCGATAGCTGCGCCCCGGAGGGCAGTGTGTTGGCCACGATGGTGGACAGCTCGTCGGCTCCCGACTGATCCGTAAACCGCTCGGTGAGCGTGAGCTCACCGGCATCAGAGGCGCCGGCGGCGTTGAGTAGCCAGCGCACCGATTCGACGTCGTCCGCGTTCGCTGCGGCGGTGCGTACAATCGTCACCGGCACCTCCTTGAGCGCCCCGGAGACGATGGATCCGGACTCCTGGGCGAGCAGCTCGTTCGCCTCGTCGGCCCGCGCTTCGGCGGCGGCGATATCCGCGTCGTCCACCGTCGGCTTCGCCGGCGCGTCGGGTTTATGCTCGGCAAACCCCAAATCCACCGTGCCTGGCATCGCCGGCGCCAGCACGAGCGTGCCCAACGCGATACCGAGGGCTGCGCCCCAGCCCAGGCCAGCAGCCACCAGCCCGGCTCTGCCTTTCGTTTTCGCCATGACGCTTCCCTCCTAACTGATCCAGTTGTCGAACCAACCGCGTACCGTCAGCGCGATGGTGTTCCAGGTATCGACAAGGTTGTCGGCGAAATTGCCGGTGCCGTTCAGTCCGGCGATCAGGATCGCGGTTGCGGCGGCCACCAAGATGCCCAAGATGGCCCAGGCCCACGCCACCCCTGCCCCGGAGTCGACGGCGTAGAGGTTGGTAATCACCGTGGAGTCCACGATCTTGCGCCCGGCTTTCAGGCGCGCGAGCAGCGCCGCTGGCTCGGTGGCCGGAGTGCCGGCCGTGTTCGCGGAGTCCGCGAAAATCCGGTCCAGCTCCACCGGCTGGCCCACGGTGACGATCATCTCCGCGTCGTGGAAAGTAGCCAGAAAGATGGCCAAGTCCGTCGGCGAATCAGTCGCGGCCGGGAACGTCATCGCGCCCACGCCCAAATCCTGGATCCGTTCCAGACCGGGAGCGTAGCCGTCCGGCTCAGCCGGCAGGATCACCTTCGCATCCGAGCGCAGGTTTTCCGCTGCGACGTCCTTCGGATCGCCGACGATGATGTCCGGCGCGTACCCCATGTCCGCCAAGGTGTCCGCCGCCGACCCCACGCCGATGACCACCGGCGTGTACTCCTGCATGAAGTTCTTCAGCTCACCCAGGCGCTGGCGCGTGTCCGGCGCGGGAGAGACCACCACGACCTTGCGCTCCGCCATGATGTCGCCCAGCTCCGGGGCGCCGACACCATCGATGAGCAGCGCGGATTCGGAGTGGATGAACTCGATGGTGTTGCCGAAGTAGGCTTCCATGTTCTCGACTAAGCCGCGCTGTGCCTGGCCAAACGTCGCGTCCACTTCGGTGCGCGTGACCGGCTGCGCCTGCCCCGCTACCTTGCGGCCGACGGTGACCTGGCCCGACGGGGAGATCACCGCCTTTTTGCCGTCGCGGATCTTTTCGCGCATTGCCTCACCGGTGGCCTCGAACAGCGGAACGTCGGCGTCGAGAAGCAGATGCGGCCCGAACGTGGGCAGCGCACCTGTGGAATACGGCGCGAGGTTGACCACTGCGGCCGGGCGGTGGGCGATGATCTGCTCCGCCAGGCGGCGCTGCATGTCAGGGGCATCGACAAACACGATGTCGCCCTCGCCGAGCCGGCCCAGGCCCTTGCCCTGCGGAGTGCAGTCGCGCAAGGTGCCGCGCAGCTCGACCGCGGGCGGTTCCTTTGAGGGGTCTACGGCGGAAGGTGCAACAGTCATGGGCCCCATTGTGCAACGGTGACCAGCCTGGATCGGGGAGGCGCGCGGGGGTCTAGCCGCGCAACTGCGCAACCTCCGTCTGCGCGCGCTCGAACAGCTCCGCGGCGTGGGCGCGGCCGGTGTCCGAATCGTCCATGCCGGCCATCATGCGCGCGAGCTCCTCGATGCGGTCCTCGCGCGCTAGAGCGGCAACCCCCGAGGTCACGGCCTCGTCGCCCACGTCCTTGGACACGTGCAGGTGCGTGTCGGCGTAGGCCGCCACCTGCGGCAGGTGGGTCACCACAATGACCTGGTTGCCCGCCGCCAGCCGCGCGAGCCGCCGGCCGATCTCCACCGCTGCGCGACCACCCACACCGGCATCCACCTCGTCGAAAACCAGGGTGGCGCCGCTGGAAGACTCGGACAAGATCACTTCCAGCGCCAGCATCACGCGCGAGAGTTCGCCACCGGATGCGCTGGTGGCAAGCGGTTTCGGCTCCAGCGAGGAGTTCGGCGCCAGCAGGATCTCCACCGCGTCCGCGCCGTCGCGGCCGTACTGTGCCTGCGCGACGTTGACCGTCAGTTGCGCCTTTGGCATGGCCAACCCGTGCAGCTCCTCGGTGACGGCTTTGCCCAGCTTGGCGGCGGCGCTCGTGCGCGCCTTCGTCAGCGCGGCGGCCTTTTTCTTCATCGCCGTTTCCAGTTCAGCCACTTTCGCCCGCAGCTTCTCGACGGCACCTTCGGACGTATCGATCTTGGCCAAGCGCGCGCCCGCCTTCTCGCGCCACGCCACCACTCCGGCCGCATCCGGCGCGTACTTGCGGGTCAACCCTTTGATGTCCTGCTGGCGCTGCAAAAGACGCTCCAGCTCCTCCGGGTCGGACGGCAGGCTGCCGGTGTAGCTGCCCAACTCGGCGGAGACGTCAGAAAGCACGCCGGCGACCTCGCCGAGTCGTGCGCCGAGATCACGCAACTCCTGGTCACTCGCGGCCTCGAGCGCGGCTTGGGCGCGGCCGACCAAGTCGGAGGCCGCCGCCGCTTCCCCGCCGACATCACCAACACCGCCGATACCGTCTGCGCCGTCGATAGCCACGAGCGCAGTTTCCGCTGCCTCGCGCAACGCATCGACGTCCTGCAGGCGGTTGATGGCGGCGACGAGCTCCTCGTCCTCGCCGGTTTGGGGCGAGACCGCGTCAATCTCGTTGACGGCGAATTGCAGGCGATCAACTTCCTGCGCCAGCTCCTGGCGCTTCTCGGTGCGCTCTTTGAGGTCTTTCGCCGCAGCGCGCCACGCTGTGTACACCTCGCGGTAAGCATTAAGCTTCGCGGCGATAGCCGGATCGAAGCGGTCCAGCGCGGCCAGCTGCTGCTCCGGCGCCATCAGGCGCAGCTGGTCGTTTTGGCCGTGGATGGTGAGCAAGTGGCCGGCCATCTCGCTGAGGGTGGCTGCCGGCACCTTGCGCCCGCCGAGGTGCGCGCTCGACCGCCCAGAGGCTTTGACCGACCGCGAAACCAGGTATTCGCCGTTTTCGTCCGCTTCCGCTCCGGCGCCGGCGGCGATGTCCTCCACCGCTTCGCGCACCTCCGCCGGCAGCTCAGCGGTGCCGAAGGCGCCCTCTATCACCGCACCGTCGGACCCGGTGCGCACGCGCGAGGCGTCAGCGCGGCCGCCGGTGAGCAGCCGCAGGCCCGTGACCACCATCGTTTTGCCCGCGCCGGTTTCACCAGTGAGCACGGTCAAGCCGGGCGAGAGCTCAGCCGAAGCGTGGCTGATCACGCCCAGGTTGGAGATAGCGATCTCAGCGAGCAAAGAGGAACCTCCCTGTGTGTCGACGCTTTACTAGGCCCCGCGCGGGCCGCGCCACCCGGAAACCGGGAGCTGGAACTTGTCCACGAGTCTGTCCGTGAACGGCCTGTCGTCCAAGCGTACCCACCGCACCGCGCGAGCGCCCCGCACCACTTCAACGCGGGATCCGGCCGGCACCGTCAGGCGTCGCTGGCCGTCCATGACGGCGGTTGCCTGCGTGGTCAGCCGCTCGGATTCCACCGCCACAGTGGACGTGGGCGCCACCACAAGCGGCTTGGCAAACAACGCGTGTGCGTTGTTCGGCACCACCAGGATCGCGTCCAGCTGCGGCCACATCACCGGCCCGCCGGCGGAAAAGGCATAGGCGGTCGACCCGGTGGGCGTGGAGATGAGCACCCCGTCGCAGCCGAAGGAGGACACCGGGCGGAAGTCCACCTCCAGCGTCGCGTCGAGCACCCGGGTGCGGTCCGAGTTCTCAATGCTGCACTCGTTGAGCGCCCAGCTTTGGCCAAGCACCTCCCCGCTCTCGCTTTTGACGGCCACGTCCAGCGTCATCCGCTCCACGACGCGGTAGGAACGGTCGATGACCTGACCGATCACCTTCTCTAAGCTCGCCGCCTCCCCCTCGGCGAGGAATCCCACGTGCCCCAGGTTGATGCCCAGCACCGGGATGTCTTGTGCGCGGGCGTAGCTGGCGGCTCGCAGGAAGGTCCCGTCGCCGCCGAGGACCAGCACCAGCTCGCAGCCCGCCGCTGCATCCTCGTCGGCTGTCGCGCGCGACAGCCCGCACAGCACCGGGTTGGTCTCGAGTTCGTCCATCCGCTCCTGCTCCAGCAGCCGCACCTTAATGCCGGCCTGCTGCAAGAGCTCCGCGGCCCGCGCCGCCGAGTCGATGTTGGAGGCCCGAAACAGGTGCGGCACGAGCAGGATCTCGCGGTGTGTCGTCTCACCCATCTATTTCGGCCCTTCCTCGATTGCTCGGTTGACCAGCGCGGTCAGTTCAGCGTCGTCAAGCATCTGCGCGCCACCGTCTTTGACCAGCCACAAGAAGTATTCCACGTTGCCGCTCGGGCCTGGCAACGGAGAGGCGGTCACGCCCCGCACGGACAGACCCAGCGTCTGGGCAAAGCGCGCCACGTCCAGCGTGACCTCCGCCCGCAGCTCGGCAGAGCGCACCACGCCGCCGCTGCCGAGGCGGTCCTTGCCCACCTCGAACTGCGGCTTGACCATGGGCAGCATGTCCGCGCCGTCGACCATGCACTCCACAAGCGCAGGCAGCACCAGCTTCAGGGAGATGAAGGACAAGTCGCCCACCATCAGATCCGCGGGCCCGCCCATCATGTCCGGGGTCAGGTTGCGGATGTTCGTGCGGTCCAGCACCCTCACCCGCTCGTCGTTTTGCAGCCGCCACACCAGCTGGCCGTAGCCCACATCCACGGCGACCACTTCGCTCGCGCCACGCGAGAGCAGCACGTCGGTGAACCCACCCGTCGATGCCCCCGCATCCAGAGCCTTTCGCTTAGCGATGACGAGCCCGTCCGCCCCAAACACTTCAAGCGCGCCAAGCAGCTTGTGCGCCCCGCGCGAGGCCCAATCGTCCACGTCCTGCGTGTTGACCTTGATGGATGCGTCCGGCTCCACCACCGTCGCCGGCTTAGTGGCGGTAAACCCGCCCACTTGAACGCGGCCTTCTTTAATCCAGGTCTGCGCCTGCTCGCGCGAACGCGCAATCTTGCGACGGACCAGCTCGGCGTCGAGCCGGGTGCGTTTCGGTGCCACGGCGGTCGAACCTCCTTCGTCTACCTAGTTCTCGGAAAGCGCCTCGTGCAACACGGCGTGCGCGCGCGTGAGTGCATCCACTTCCGCGGCGAGATCATCGGTGGGCTCGGCCAAAATCGCCTCGACGCGCTGGGTGACTTCCTCGGCGCTGACCTTCGCCGCCCGCGGATCGCGGGGAATCGGAGCAGGGCTCATCGCTGTCACCACCACTGCGAGACAGCCGCTTCGGCCGCATCCGACTCTGCCCGTACCTCTGTGGGCGCTTCGGCCGCCTGCCACGCCGCTGCGAGCGCCGTACGCAGTGCCGCCACGCTCGACGCGACAGAATCCCCGCCGGTCAGGACGACCGCGGAGCCGTCGACACGCGCGGCAAAGCCCCCTTGCTCGCCCGGGGTGAGCGTCTCGGGCTCCGCGCTGAGCGCGCGCATATCCGACCCGATGTAGGTCGGGCGGTGCTCCGGAGGCGCCTGCAGCAGCGCATAGGGCCCAGAGACACCAGTGAGCACGTGCAGGGCGGGCATGCGAGCCGCGACACCTCCAGCGATGTCGGTGTCCAACCTGTCGCCCACCGCCAGAGGGCGCCGCAGCCCACGCTGCTTTGCCGCCTGTAAGAACATCGCCGGCTCCGGCTTGCCGGCGGCCTGCGGGGTAACCCCGGTTGCAGAGGTCACCGCGGCGACCATGGAACCGTTGCCCACCATCAGGCCACGTTCCATCGGCAAGGAGGTATCCAGATTCGTGGCCAGGTACTTCGCGCCCCGCTGGATGCTCAGCGCCGCCTCCGACAGTTCGCGCCAGCCGGTGTCGGGATTGTGCCCGTGCAGGACCACCTTCGGCGCATCGTCGGCCGAGTCCGCGAGCCTGTAGCCGGCCCCGGTGACCAGATCGCGCAGGGAGGGAGCGCCGACCACGTACACGGCGTCGCCAGGCTCCAAGTACTGCTCGGCCATGGTCAGCGCCGCCATCGCCGAGGTCAGCACATCGCTCTCCTCCGCCACAAGTTCAATGGCGCGCAACATCTGTGCCACATCCGCCGCGCTCCGAGACGCATTATTGGTCACGTACATCGCCGGCAGCCCGGATGCCGTGATGGACTCGACTGCGTGCTCAATAGCCACGCCTCCAGCCCACACGGTGCCGTCCAGGTCCAGCAGCAGCCCGTCGTGCTCGTCCGCCAGAGTCATCCGGTTAACCCAGCTCAGCGACGCGATCTGCCGCGTCAGTCATACCGTCGACGTCAATCTTTGCCACGTGCTCGAACCACCGCTTCGCCTCGGCCTTCTCGCCGGTGGCCAGGAGTGCATCCGCGTACGCGTAGCACAGCCGCGCCGCCTCGAAGCCCTGAGAATCCAACGACGGGTTCAGCCGCTGCAACTGCGCTACGGCCGAATCGTGCTGTCCAAGGTCGTGCCGCGCACCAGCCAGCACGATTGCCAGCTCGATCTGTCCCGCTTCATCCAGCTCCTTGGCCTCCGGGCTCCGGCCGAGCTCCAGTGCCTTTTCCGGACGACCCAGACCACGCTCGGCATCCGCCATCACAGCCAGCAAACCGGGCCCGCCGGAGATGCGGCGTGCCGCCCTCAGCTCGGAGAGTGCTTCCTTCCACTCCCCGGCGTGGTAAGCGACCACGCCATTTGTCTCACGGACCACTCCGACGCGGCCCGCACGGTTCTTCGCCGCGCGCGCATGCCGCAGCGCGAGCTGCGGGTCGTCGTAGAGGAGGTCGGTCGCCATGAGCATATGCTTTGCGACGCGCTCCGCATTATCCTTCGACAACACCTTCAAATCCTGCAGTACCGAAGGATCCAAATCGGTGACTTCCAGGCCCTGGGGCAGATCCGGCTCCAGCTCCTTCTGCGCCATTCGGTTCTCGCGGAATCCCTCACGGCGCGGGTTGGAGCGGTCATGCCGCACCCCGCCGCGGCCGCCACGGTTGTCCCGGCCGCCACGGTTGTCGCGTCCACCGCGACCGCCATTGCGGCTGCCTTCGCCGTCGCGACCATAGCCGCGGCCCTTGCCTTCGCCCCTCGACGACCCGTAACCGCCACGACCCCCGCGAGACCCCCGGGACTCGCCCCTTCCGTAGCCGCGGGAATCGCGTCCTCCGCGACCTCCGCGTGCATCGCCTTCAGAGGAGCGCTCGTGCGCTCGTCCTTCGTCCACACTTGCCATAGGAGACCTCCGTTTCCAATCTCGACCATTATAGGGAAACCAGCACAGCCCACACACCCGCGCCCCACCCCACCAGCGGCGCCGACGACGCCGCATCAAACCTTGCCTGATCAGGTCGGTTCATCGCAGCCGCCCCCTTGCTAGCGAATGGTAGCGTTGCGGCTTGTTGGGGTGTGGTTGTCCGCATTGCGGAAGTCCGAGCTGTGCTGCAGGGGTGGGCGCGGTTCTGCTTAGCGCCCTGGTGGTCGGGGGTTGTGTTCAGGGGGTTTGCGCATGATTTGACGTTGCGGTGGTTTCCCGGCGGTGTTTTGCCTGGTGGCGATTGAGGTGTGCCAGATCGTGCGCGTTGGAACGTGAGTCGGGTCGGCCCGGTCCGCAAGGGCGGCTGACTCGCAATGGGTGAGTCCGCAATGAGTCAGTCCACAACTGGTAGCCGCCGGGACGATCGCCCAATGTTCCCCGTGGGTGATTGGTTGGCGTGCCCCATTGTTGGTCGGGGTCTCGTTGTCCGCAATGTGGAGTCCGCAGTAGGACGGTCCGCAACGCAACGGCTGCAACGCATCGGTCTCCGCTTCATGGGTCGTGACCAATGATTGGAACCGGTCTACTTGTCCGCAATGTGGAAGCCGGCGTGCGTGGGGGTGTTCGTGTTGGTCGAGTGGTGGAGCTCGAGTTCATCGGTGTGCGCGGGTGTACTCGACGTCCGGTACTCGACTTTCGCCCCACAGGAGGCGTCATGGTGGCTGCGTGTGCTGGCCCCGCGACCTCTGTGGCCCCGTGACAGGTCGTGCCCCGCCGGGTGATGTCGCCCCGGGGTTTTCATGGGTACGCACCAATGATGGGTGGTGGTGTGGTTGTCCGCAATGCGGGGGATCCCCCCATACGCCCTTGTGGGTGACTGGCTGCGCATATGTAAAAGCACCCGCTGTTGGTCTTCGTGGTGGTGATCAACGGCGGGTGCTTTATTGTGAAGTTGTTGGGTCGGCGGTAACCTACTCTCCCACTCCCTCCCGGGGGCAGTACCATCGGCGCGGGCGGGCTTAGCTTCCGGGTTCGGAATGGGACCGGGCGTTTCCCCGCCGCTATCAACCACCGACACACCTTGGGGGGCATGCCTGGGTCGCGTGTGCGACTGGTGTATGCAGTTGTTCGGCCAACCAGCGTGGTGGTTGGTGTGTTGTGTCAGTGACTGCACAGTGGACGCGAGCACAACATTTGTGTTGTGTTTCGTGCGGTGTTTACAACCCTATGTTGGTTGTTTGGTGTTGGTGTTTATTGGTGTATTAGTACCGGTCGCCTCCACACATTGCTGTGCTTCCAGGTCCGGCCTATCAACCCAGTCGTCTTCTGGGAACCTCAAATGAAACCTCATCTTAAAACAGGCTTCCCGCTTAGATGCTTTCAGCGGTTATCCCTCCCGTACGTAGCCAACCAGCCGTGCTCCTGGCGGAACAACTGGCACACTAGAGGTACGTCCGTCCCGGTCCTCTCGTACTAGGGACAGCCTTCTTCAAGTTTCAACGCGCGCGGCGGATAGAGACCGAACTGTCTCACGACGTTCTGAACCCAGCTCGCGTGCCGCTTTAATGGGCGAACAGCCCAACCCTTGGGACCTACTCCAGCCCCAGGATGCGACGAGCCGACATCGAGGTGCCAAACCATCCCGTCGATATGGACTCTTGGGGAAGATCAGCCTGTTATCCCCGGGGTACCTTTTATCCGTTGAGCGACACCACATCCACAAGTAGGTGCCGGATCACTAGTCCCGACTTTCGTCCCTGCTCGACTTGTAAGTCTCGCAGTCAAGCTCCCTTGTGCACTTACACTCTAAACACCTGATTGCCAACCAGGCTGAGGGAACCTTTGGGCGCCTCCGTTACATTTTGGGAGGCAACCGCCCCAGTTAAACTACCCACCAGGCACTGTCCCCAACCCAGATCATGGGCCAAGGTTAGATATCCACTACGGTCAGAGTGGTATTTCAACAACGACTCCACACACACTGGCGTGCATGCTTCCAAGTCTCCCACCTATCCTACACAAACCGCACCGAATGCCAATACCAAGCTATAGTGAAGGTCCCGGGGTCTTTTCGTCCTGCCGCGCGAAACGAGCATCTTTACTCGTACTGCAATTTCACCGGGCCTGTGGTTGAGACAGCAGGGGAGTCGTTACGCCATTCGTGCAGGTCGGAACTTACCCGACAAGGAATTTCGCTACCTTAGGATGGTTATAGTTACCACCGCCGTTTACTGGGGCTTAAATTCTCCGCTTCGGACAAAAGTCCTAACGGGTCCTCTTAACCTTCCAGCACCGGGCAGGCGTCAGTCCGTATACATCAACTTAACCGTCTTCGCACGGACCTGTGTTTTTGATAAACAGTCGCTCCCCTCTCTTCTCTGCGACCCCAACACGCACACCAACCGTATGGAAGGCAACGCGTTGAGGTCCCCCTTCTCCCGAAGTTACGGGGGCATTTTGCCGAGTTCCTTAACCACAGTTCACCCGCTCGCCTGAGTATTTTCTACCTGACCACCTGTGTCGGTTATGGGTACGGGCCGTACACACACATCGCTAGAGGCTTTTCTCGGCAGTCCAGGATCACCAACTTCACCCATTCGGGTTTACGCATCACGCCTCACACTTATGACAGCCGGATTTGACCTAGCTGTCGTGCCACACGCTTGCACCGCAATCCAATCAGCGGCATAGGCTACCTCACTGCGTCACCCCATCACTGACCTACAACGGATCAGGCCCCACGCATCACCACCAACCATCCCACCACAAGGGTGGAACAACGTCGGCGGGTCAGGGTGGTTAGTATCACCGCTTCGATACTGGGCGCGTGCATACGGGTACGGGAATATCAACCCGTTGACCATCGACTACGCCTGTCGGCCTCGCCTTAGGACCCGACTCACCCTGGGAAGACGAACTTGACCCAGGAACCCTTAGTCATCCGGCGGGCAAGATTCTCACTTGCCATTCGTTACTCATGCCTGCATTCTCACTCGCATGCAGTCCACCGCTCCTTCCGGTACGGCTTCACCCCACACACGACGCTCCCCTACCCAAACAAAAAATGTTTGCCGCGGCTTCGGCGGTGTGCTTGAGCCCCACTACATTGTCGGCGCGGAACCACTCGACCAGTGAGCTATTACGCACTCTTTCAAGGATGGCTGCTTCTAAGCCAACCTCCTGGCTGTCTTCGCGATCCCACATCCTTTTCCACTTAGCACACCCTTAGGGGCCTTAACCGGCGATCTGGGCTGTTTCCCTCTCGACTATGAAGCTTATCCCCCACAGTCTCACTGCAATGCAACACTATAAACCGGTATTCGGAGTTTGGCTGACGTCGCTAAGATGATAGTCCCGCTCAACCAACCAGTAGCTCTACCTCCGGCAAGCTCACATCACGCTGCACCTAAATGCATTTCGGGGAGAACCAGCTATCACGGAGTTTGATTGGCCTTTCACCCCTACCCACAGCTCATCCCCTCAGTTTTCAACCTAAGTGGGTTCGCGCCTCCACAACCTCTTACAGCTGCTTCACACTGGCCATGGGTAGATCACCCCGCTTCGGGTCCAGGACATGCCACTTGCCACCCTCTTCGGATTCGCTTTCGCTACGGCTCCCCCACAGGCGGGTTAACCTCGCGACATGCCGCTGACTCGCAGGCTCATTCTTCAAAAGGCACGCCATCACACACGAAAAGGTGCTCTGACGGATTGTAAGCGCATGGTTTCAGGAACTCTTTCACTCCCCTCCCGGGGTACTTTTCACCATTCCCTCACGGTACTTAATTCACTATCGGTCACACTGAGTATTTAGGCTTACCGGGTGGTCCCGGCAGATTCACAGCAGATTCCACGAGCCCGCTGCTACTCGGGGAAAACATAAACAACACAACCACACATGCCTTCACGTACAGGACTCATCACCTACTCCGGTGCACCATCCCAGATGCTTCCGCTGACACGTATAAATCATGCTCACAGTCGACAGCCTGCAAACGTCTACGCCCCACAACACCGCACACGCAACCCCTGTCAGGTATCACACGCACACGGTTTAGCCTCATCCGCTATCGCTCGCCACTACACACGGAATCACAATTGTTTTCTTCTCCTACGGGTACTGAGATGTTTCACTTCCCCGCGTCAACCCCCACACAGACTATGTATTCACCTGCGGGTAACACCACACAACTGATGCTGGGTTTCCCCATTCGGACATCCTCGGATCAACGCTTTGTTGGCAACTCCCCGAGGCATAACGCAGCCTCACACGTCCTTCATCGGCTCAGCATGCCAAGGCATCCACCATACGCCCGTAACAAAACACACGGACACACAAACAATCAAGGTATAAACACCAAAACACAAAAAAGAAAGATACTCGCGTCCACTATACAGTTCTCACACAACACAACCCCACCCCACCAGCGCAAACACAAACATTCACACCAGCAGAAAAGCAGGGCCCAAAAGGACAAACCAATGCTGCCCCAGACACCCAACAGTGCACCAACTACATACTCTCATCACGCAAGCAATCAAGCCCACCAACACCATGCAGCACACACCCACAACCAGGCAGTCCAACCACCAACCACATTCTCGGCCGGCAACCAACCACCCACAGGTGCATGTCCACCCAGTGAACAATATTTAAAACAGTGGCAGTCACACACTCGGCGACTCAACCACCACACACCCACAACTGCGGGCAAACAAAAAACTCCTTAGAAAGGAGGTGATCCAGCCGCACCTTCCGGTACGGCTACCTTGTTACGACTTCGTCCCAATCGCCGATCCCACCTTCGACAGCTCCCATGACAGGCCACTGGCTTCGGGTGTTACCAACTTTCATGACGTGACGGGCGGTGTGTACAAGGCCCGGGAACGTATTCACCGCAGCGTTGCTGATCTGCGATTACTAGCGACTCCGACTTCATGGGGTCGAGTTGCAGACCCCAATCCGAACTACGACCGGCTTTCAGCGATTCGCTCACCCTCACAGGCTCGCACGCGCATTGTACCGACCATTGTAGCATGTGTGAAGCCCTGGACATAAGGGGCATGATGATTTGACGTCATCCCCACCTTCCTCCGAGTTAACCCCGGCAGTCTCTCACGAGTCCCCACCATAACGTGCTGGCAACATAAGACAAGGGTTGCGCTCGTTGCGGGACTTAACCCAACATCTCACGACACGAGCTGACGACAACCATGCACCACCTGTACACCAACCACAAAGGGAAACTACATCTCTGTAGCGATCTGGTGCATGTCAAGCCCAGGTAAGGTTCTTCGCGTTGCATCGAATTAATCCACATGCTCCGCCGCTTGTGCGGGCCCCCGTCAATTCCTTTGAGTTTTAGCCTTGCGGCCGTACTCCCCAGGCGGGGCGCTTAATGCGTTAGCTACGGCACGAACCCCGTGGAAGGGACTCACACCTAGCGCCCACCGTTTACGGCATGGACTACCAGGGTATCTAATCCTGTTCGCTACCCATGCTTTCGCTCCTCAGCGTCAGTTACTGCCCAGAGACCTGCCTTCGCCATCGGTGTTCCTCCTGATATCTGCGCATTCCACCGCTACACCAGGAATTCCAGTCTCCCCTACAGCACTCAAGTTATGCCCGTATCGCCTGCAGTCCCGCAGTTAAGCTGCGGGCTTACACAAACGACGCGACAAACCACCTACGAGCTCTTTACGCCCAGTAATTCCGGACAACGCTCGCACCCTACGTATTACCGCGGCTGCTGGCACGTAGTTAGCCGGTGCTTCTTCTCCAGGTACCGTCACAAAAACGCTTCGTCCCTAGCGAAAGGAGTTTACAACCCGAAGGCCGTCATCCCCCACGCGGCGTCGCTGCATCAGGCTTGCGCCCATTGTGCAATATTCCCCACTGCTGCCTCCCGTAGGAGTCTGGGCCGTATCTCAGTCCCAATGTGGCCGTACACCCTCTCAGGCCGGCTACCCGTCGACGCCTTGGTAGGCCATTACCCCACCAACAAGCTGATAGGCCGCGAGCTCATCCCACACCGAAAAAACTTTCCACCACACCATCCAAGAAGTGGTCCTATCCGGTATTAGACCCAGTTTCCCAGGCTTATCCCGAAGTGCAGGGCAGATCACCCACGTGTTACTCACCCGTTCGCCACTCGAGTACCCAAGCAAGCTTGGGCCTTTCCGTTCGACTTGCATGTGTTAAGCACGCCGCCAGCGTTCATCCTGAGCCAGGATCAAACTCTCCACAAAATATGTTTCAGCAGAAACAGGCCGTGAAAAGCCCAATACCCAACCAAAAACAAACCAAACCAACACCACAAAAAACGCAGCATCAGACTGGCACAATCCAAAAATTACAAAGGTTCAAACCACCGACCCCAACCCGACGGGGCAAAACAGGGCCGATGAAAACATACGTGAAACATGAAAACCACACCCCACGCACACCGAACCAAAACAATGACGCGATCCATCAATGGAATTCAACCACGCCACCACCGGCACACACCCAAACAGGCACACACCACACAGTGCACGAAAAGGCAGGCAAACACACCCACGCAACAAAAGTACATTGGCACACTATCGAGTTCTCAAACAACACCAGCACACCCACCAGCCAGAACCACAACACGATCCCAACCGAACAAGCGGCTTCACAAGAAGCTACACACCGAAGCAACCAAAAGTCAAACCCAAATTCAACTCCCGTTCACCTCAACGGCAACCCCTATTCACTTAAACCATTCCCCCTGACCGACCAAAGCCACTCAGAAGCAACGGATGGATATATAACCACGAACCATAAACCAACACAAACACCCAGGCAGGAAGGGGTTTCCGGCCTGGGTGTAGACGTCGTAAAGCGAATAGCTACACGCGTTTCGCCCCCGCGAAGTTCTTCTTGCCGCGGCGCAGCACGAGCCACTTGCCGTGCAGGAAGTCCTGCTCCGCCGGCGCCCATGCCTCGTCTTGGATGCGAACGTTGTTCACGTAGGCACCACCTTCCTTGATCGAGCGGCGGGCAGCGCCCTTGGAATCGGACAGACCAGCGCCGACCAGCAAATCCACGATGGTTTCCTCGCCGGAGAACTCGTACACCTCGGTCTCTGATACAGCACCAGCCAGGGTCGCCTCGTCCAGGTCCGCGAGTTCTGCGCGACCGAACAACGCCTGGGACGCGAGCTCGACGGCCTCGCGGGCCTCGCCACCGTGCACCAGATCGGTCATCTCCTGCGCCAGGCGGCGTTGCGCCTCTCGCTTGAACGGACGCTCTTCAACCTCAACCGCCAGGCGGTCCAGTTCTTCCTGGTCAAGGAAGGTGAACCAGCGCAGGTAGCGAATCACGTCTGCATCCGCAGTGTTTACGAAGTACTGGTACCAGGTGTACGGGCTGGTCATCTCCGGGTCGAGCCACAGCGAACCGCCGCCGGTGGATTTGCCGAACTTCTTGCCCTCAGAATCCGTCACCAAGGGCACGGTCAACGCGTGGGTCTGCGCCCCGTCGATGCGGCGGTTCAGGTCGACGCCGGCGACGAGGTTGCCCCACTGGTCGCCGCCGCCGATCTGCAGGATGCAGTCGTGTTCGCGACGAAGCTGCACAAAGTCGTTCGCCTGCAGCAGCATGTAGGAAAACTCGGTGTAGGAAATGCCGTCGTTTTCCAGTCGGCGCTTCACGGTCTCGCGGCCCAACATGGTGGACAGCGAGAAGTGCTTGCCAATGTCGCGAAGGAACTCGATGGCGGAGAGGTCCTTCGTCCAGTCGTTGTTGTTGACCAGCTTCGCAGCGTTGTCGCCGTCGAAGTGAACGAAGCGCTTGAGCTGCCCGGAGATGCGCTCCGCCCAGTCCTTGACGGTATCCGCGGAGTTCATGGAGCGCTCCCCCACGTCACGGGGGTCGCCGATCATGCCAGTGGCCCCGCCGGCAAGGACGATCGGGGTGTGGCCCGCCTCCTGGAAGCGGCGCAGCATCAACAGCGGCACGAGGTGTCCGGCGTGCAGCGAAGGGCCGGTCGGGTCGAAACCGCAGTACAAGGTGATCGTGTTTTGCGTTGCCTCGCGGAGGTTGTCCAGGTCGGTGGACTGGTTGATCAGTCCGCGCCAGGTCAGCTCGTCGATGATGTTGGGGGTAGTCATGGTCACTTTCTACTTCGCCGGGGTGTAGGGCTCTGCTTCGTCGATGAGCAGGACCGGGATGCCGTCGTCAATGCGATAGGCGATGCCGAGGCGCTCGTTGACCAGCAGCTGCCGCTCCTGGTCGTACTCCAGCGGGCCCTTGTCCTTGGGGCACGCGAGAACTGCGAGAAGCTTCGGATCAAGACTCATGGTTTCGGATCGTACCCGTTTCCGTCGCGGTAACTGTCGTCGAGTCCGGGCAAGTCCCCCAGCTCCTGGCGCAAGAACTGGGCCTGGGAGTCCATTGCGCGCAGATTGTCGTCGAGAATGCCTTGCCGCACTCGACCGGCCGCGCGCGTGAGCGTGCTCAGCGAATCCACGACCACACGCACCGCGGCGTCGTCGCGGTACTGCGGCGCGTCAAGATACGTATCGACGACCTCCGGGTAGTACACCTGGACCAGGTTCCAAATGGTCTGCCGGTGTTCCGGCGTGGGTTCGAGGTGGTCCCACTCGGCGAGCACGAACCGGACGTTTTCCTCCATCGCCCACGCCTGCGACGAAACCTCTCGCGGGGGCCGAGCCTTGCTGAGTTTGACGGAGGTTTGCCGCAGCGCTTTATCCAGCACCACCTGGGTCGGCTCAGCTGGCGCCGGCGGCAGTTGCTCCGCCTTGCGCGCAGGGGTCAGTGCCGCTCCGGCGCCGTACGCCGCCAGCGCTGCCACCGGCCAGTACAGGCCCAGGCCGACAATGATGTGCAGCACCACCACGAGGATGGCAAGCACTAGCCCCACCTGGTTCTTGCGCGAGGCGAAATACCTGCTCACGGGGTTATTGGAATCCACGGATCTCCTTAAACGCCTGGTCCAAGTCGCCGCCGAGGGCATCGAAGACCTCGCCGCCGGTAAGTTCCGCCAGCTCGCGCATCTCGCTTTCGCTCGCGTCGCCGTACAAGATCACGAACACTGGGATGGACCGTTGCGCGGCCGGCAGCTGCTCGTACTGCTCGCGGAACTGGGAAAAGCGGGGGCCGGCGGTATCTTGCCCGTCGCTGAGCAGGACTATCGACGGGATTCCTCCGGCGGGATCCGTGCTCTTCAACGCCTCAAGCAGTGTCTGGTACATCGCAGTTGAACCGCTCGCGCGCAGCTCATCCACGTACGCGTTCAATTCCGCGGCGCTGGATGGGTCTTCGCGGGAAAAGCGCACTGTGACGGGGTCGTTGGGTCTGCTGTCGAAGGATTGCAGCGAGACGTTTTCCCTGTCACGCAGTGAGACGTCTCCGGTGAGGGTGGACGCGGAGCCGTCGATAAGCGAATGCATGATGGCTTTAAGCGATGCCAGACGCTCGCCTTCCATCGAGCCGGAAGTGTCCAGCACAAACGTCGTGGTGCCGGGCTGGCGGTAGGAGTTGTCGTAGGCGTAAAGCAGCTCGTTGACCACGCCCTCGTTCGCGGGAAACGGCAGCTCGATGACGTGCTGGGCGGCAATTTCCGCAGGCAGGTTGTCCACCGGCGCCACTGGCCTGCGGAACGTTTGCGCAAGCTCTTCTTGGTGCCCGAGCAGCCAGTCTGCAAGCTTTGCGACGCGATCCCGTGCCTGCGCATCGGCCGGCTGCGCGAGAGCGGACAGCGGGTAGTCAGCGGAGATCACGCCGTCGGCGGGCACCACAACCTCAATGGGTTTGCCCTGGTCCCGCAGCTGGTGCAAGGTGGATTCGTAGTTGATAATCGCGTCCGCACGCCCCGGGTCGTTGACAAATGCCTCCGCGAGCCAGCCCGATGATCCGGAGACCATAGACTGCGCCTGGAACAGCTGTGCCAGGCGCGGGCCAACGAGTTCCAAGTCCTGGGCGCTGATGGCGTTGCCTGTGTCCGCCAGCGCAGTGGCAACCGAGACGAGCGCAGAGAACCCGGAGTTTGACGCCTGCGGGTTGGTCATGCCGAAGGTGAACTCGCCCGCTTCCGCGGCCTGGGCGAACTCTGCCCACGTGGGCTGCTTTGAGTCCCAACCGAGGCGCTTCGCGCTTTCCTCCCAGACGCCGAACGCGACGGGGCTGGTGGCTATTTTCGTCTCCCCGTCGAGCTTGTCCGTCGCCCCGATCAGGTTGACGTAGCGATTGGTGGCAAACCAGGTGGCGTCTACTTCCCCGTCGAACTCGCCGCGTTTGAGCGCTTGCGAATTGTCCAAGGTGCCGCCGGGAAACTGCATGTCGATGGAAAACCCGAGGTCCTGCGCCGCGCGTTCGACGAGGCCTTCAAGGTCCTTGAGCTCGGTGGCAGCGACGATGGTCAAATCGGCCTGCTCACCGGGTGCTGCAGTCGAACCTGTGGCATCTTTATCGTCGCTGCCCAGCGAGACGCAGGATGCGAGCGCCAACGTTAAAAGAGCGGCGAGCGCCGCGAAGAGCCGCTTCACTGTTCGTCCCCTTTCGCCGGAGCGGGTGCGCCGGCGTAGCGTTGCCCGACGCTATCGATGAGTTGTTCAAGCCTGTCGTAGGAAGGCGGGTCG
Source organism: Corynebacterium fournieri (assembly GCF_030408775.1). Taxonomy (NCBI): domain Bacteria; kingdom Bacillati; phylum Actinomycetota; class Actinomycetes; order Mycobacteriales; family Corynebacteriaceae; genus Corynebacterium; species Corynebacterium fournieri. Next base: position 1,117,346 of record NZ_CP047210.1, on the reverse strand, counting down.
ATGGAATTGACATAGTCCGCGGGCGCGTCCAGCCCATGGTCTTGCATCTCCTGCGCCAGGCTGCCGGAGTTGGCAGGGCGGAATCCGTGGCGGGCGGCGAGTTGCTGCAGCTGCTCGTCGTTGGCCAGCAGGCGGGCCAGTTCCTTGCCGTTATCGCTGATGCCGACGACACCATGGTTCGCCAGCACGGTCGGGCTCAGGTGCAGCAGGACCATGTCGTCGCGGATGCGCGAGTTTGGTCGCATCTGCTCGCCCAGAAACTGCGACTCGTAGATCATCACCATCGGCGCTGCGCCCATGCCCTGGCTGAGGTAGTCCGCAAACGGCCCGGACGAGGAGGACTCGCTGTAGCCCTGGTTGGTGAAAAACGGGGCGAGTTCGTCGACGAGGAATCCAGTGTCGTTGCCCCGGTCGGGTTCGCGCTGCGCCACCTCCCACGCCAGCAGCGACAGGTACATCGCTGCGGAGTTCGAGGTGCGGATGTCGGTGGAGCGGATTTGCACATTGCGTGGCGACGGGTAGGCCTCGCTCAGGTCGCGCCACCGCTTGCCGGAGCGCGCCAGGTCCATGTACGCGTTCACATCCAGGGTGTATGCGCCGTTTTGTTCGGTCACAACCCCCTCTGCGGCGAGGATATCGGCGATCGGCTTCCAGCTCGCCACCGCCATCGGGGTGAAAAACGGGTACTCCACCGAGTAGCCGCTGCCCTGTTCGCGCACTTTTTGGGTCGCCGGCGCCGAGGACGGGAAGACGAAGTCCTGCTCCGCGGTATCTGTGGTGGTGGCAATCTGGCGGGAACCGGCTGTAGTCACATCCACGCGGTAGCCGAGCTCCGCTAACCGGGCGGTGACGTCCGGGTCCTCGAAGTAGCCGCGTTTTTCGGAGCCGATCACCCCGTGCAGCTGCGTCAGTCTCCCACCGGCGGCGAAATCGGATCCGTCACTGTCCTCGCCGCCGAACGGCAGCAGCATGCCCCGTCCGATGGCCACGGCGGCGAGAACCACCCCAACAAGAATGACGCCAAGCACCACGGAGAGTTTCCGTCCCCGGGGCTTGGCGTCGTGGCTGCTTGGCACGCTCATATCTCACATGCTAAACGGTGGAGCCGACATGCGCGCCGCAAATGCGCAACTACTCCCCGCGCACCGGCGTTTGAGCCCACTTCCGGTACGCCGCGTTCGCCTCGCGCACCCGCTCGCGCTGCTCTTCCACGCGCGGTCGAGCGGTGCCGCCGCGGGTGTCGCGGGAGGCGACTGCGCCGTCGACGGTGAGCACTTCGCGCACTTCCGGGCGCAGGCGCTTATCGACGCTTGCCAGTTCCTCATCCGTCAAGTCAACGAGATCTACGCCACGGGATTCTGCGATGCGGACACAGGCGCCGGATGCCTCGTGCGCCTCACGGAACGGCACGCCTTCGCGCACCATCCACTCCGCGAGGTCGGTCGCCAGCGTGAAGCCGGCCGGGGCGAGCTCGCGCATCCGGTCCTCGTGGAATGAAAGCGTCGAGACGAGGCCGGTGAAGGCCGGCAGCAGGATGGACAGCTGAGTGACGGAGTCCACCAGCGGCTCCTTGTCCTCCTGCAGGTCGCGGTTGTACGCCAGCGGCATCGCCTTGAGCGTGGCCAACAGGCCGGTGAGGTTACCGATGAGGCGCCCGGCCTTGCCGCGAGCGAGCTCGGGCACGTCCGGGTTCTTCTTCTGCGGCATAATTGACGACCCTGTGGACCACGCATCGTGCAAAGTGACGTAGCCGAATTCCGGGGTGGACCAGGCGATGATCTCCTCAGCGAAACGGGACACGTCGATGGCGATCTGCGCCAGCACGTAGGCCGCCTCGGCGGCGAAATCCCGCGAGGCGGTGCCGTCGAGGGAGTTGTCCGTGGCGGAGTCGAAACCGAGCTCCTCCGCGATCGCCTCCGGGTCTAAGTGCAGCGACGAGCCTGCCAGCGCACCGGAGCCGTACGGCGAGACCGCGAGGCGCTTGTCCGCGTCCTGGATGCGCTCGAGGTCGCGCAGCAGCGGCTGGGCGTGAGCCAGCAGCGAGTGCGCCAGCAGGATCGGCTGCGCCGCCTGGAAGTGGGTCTTGCCCGGCATGATCGCGTCCGGGTGCGCCTCGGCCTGCTCCACAATCGCGTCGACCAGGTCGGACACGTCCTGCGCAACACCGCGAAGTGCATCGCGAAGCCACATGCGGAACATCGCGGCGACCTGGTCGTTGCGGGAGCGTCCCGCGCGCAGACGACCGCCGACTTCCGGGCCGACGCGGTCGATCAGGCCGCGTTCCATCGCGCCGTGGACGTCCTCGTCGGTGGGCTCGGGGCGAAACGTGCCGTCGGCGACGTCGCGGCCCAGCTGGTCCAGGCCGTCGAGCATGACCGTCAGGTCTTCGTCGCTAAGCAGCCCTGCCCTATTGAGCACCTTGGCGTGCGCCTTGGAAGCGAGCACGTCGTAGGGGGCGAGCACCCAGTCGAAGTGGGTGGAGACCGAAAGGGCGAACATGGCTTCGGACGGCCCGCCCGCAAACCGGCCGCCCCACAGCGCGCCCTCGTTGGTTTTGTGCTGTTGCATTCCTACTTCTCCTGGTCGGTGGCAGCCGCCCGGTCGCGCTTGTTGGCGATCTGAGAGGACAGGCCGTGCAGGCGCACAAAGCCCTTGGCCAGGGTCTGGTCGAAGGAATCGCCGGTGTCGTAGGTGGCCAGGTTGAAGTCGTAGAGCGAGTGGTTGGAACGACGCCCGTTGACGGTGCACGTACCCGCGTGCAGCACCATGCGGATGTCGCCGGTGACGTGCTCCTGGGTGGATTCGATGAACGCGTCCAGGGAGCGCTTCAGCGGACCGAACCACAGGCCGTCGTAGACCTCCTCGGACCAGCGTGCATCGATGAGGCGCTTGTAGCGGGCCAGCTCGCGCTCGACAGTGACGTCCTCCAGAGCCTTGTGCGCGGTGATCAGCGCGACCGCGCCCGGGGCCTCGTACACCTCGCGGGACTTGATGCCCACGAGGCGGTCCTCCACCATGTCCAGGCGGCCGATGCCCTGGGCGCCGGCGCGGCGGTTCATCTCCTCGATTGCTTCCAGGACGCTGACCTTGCGGCCGTCGATGGCCACCGGCTTGCCCGCCTCAAACGAGATGATCACCTCGTCCGGCGCGTTGCCCAGCGCCGGATCCTCGGTGTAGGCGTAGAGGTCCTTTGTCGGCGGGTTCCACAGGTCCTCCAAGAAGCCGGTCTCAACCGCGCGGCCCCAGACGTTCTGGTCGATGGAAAACGGCGACGCCGCAGACTGCTCGATGGGCAGGTCCTTGCCCTCGGCGTACTCGATGGCCTTGTCGCGGGTCCAGGCGTAATCGCGCGCCGGGGCGATGATCTCCAGATCCGGGTCCTGGTTGAGGAAGCCGACCTCGAAGCGCACCTGGTCGTTGCCCTTGCCGGTGCAGCCGTGGGCGACGTGGGTGCCGCCGTACTTGTGGCCGGCCTCCACCAGGTGCTTGACAATCAACGGGCGGGAAATCGCGGAGACCAGCGGGTATTCACCCTGGTACATGCCGTTGGCCTTGATGGTGGGCAGGCAGTAGTCCTCGGCGAACTCGTCCTTGGCGTCCACCACGATGGACTCCACGGCGCCGCAGTCCAGGGCGCGCTGACGCACGGACTCCATGTCCTCGCCGCCCTGCCCCAGGTCGAGCGAGACGGCGATAACCTCGCCGCCGGTCATCTCGCCGAGGTAAGGGATAGCCACGGAGGTGTCCAGGCCGCCCGAGTACGCGAGCACAACGCGGTTAGTCATGAGAAAAACTCCTTCAAAATTTCGTTTGAGTTATTTGGGGGTGTTCAACGGCTATTCGCCGAGGGATTCCTTCAGACCGAACAGCTGGTGCGCCAGGTCCTTGCCCGTGAGCGGCTCGCGTGCAAGCACGAACACGGTGTCGTCGCCGGCGATGCAGCCGACAACCTGGTCGAGGCCTACTCGGTCAATGTAGCTGGCCAAGTATTGCGCCGCCCCTGGCGGAGTGCGCAGCACTACGGTGTTGCCGGAGTGGTCCACCGACACAACCAGCTCCTCAATCATCCGGCGCAGCTTCTCGCGCGGGCCCGAGTGCGCCGCTTCGAGCGATTCCGCCTCGCCGCCGACGGTGTAGTAGGCGCGTCCGCCGGCGCGAGGCCGGACCTTCTTCGCGCCGAGTTCGTCCAGGTCGCGCGAAAGCGTGGCCTGGGTGATGTCGATGCCCTCGTCCAACAGGAGCTCTGAGAGCTGCACCTGGGAGGACACGCGGGTGTGTTCGAGCAGCTCGAGGATTCTCGCCTGCCGCGCGGTGCGGGATACAGGTTGGGTCATGCTTGGTGCTCCAAAAGCCAGGCCAGCAACGCTTTTTGGGCGTGCAGGCGGTTTTCCGCTTCGTCGAAGACGCGTGAGCGCGGGCCGTCGATGACCTCCGCTGCGACTTCGTTCCCGCGGTACGCGGGAAGGCAATGCAAGAATATGGCATCCTCCGCCGCGCGCGACATCAGGTCCGCGTCCACCTGGTACGGCAGAAATGGCGTCCGACGGTCCTTGCCGTCTTCCTCCATGCCCATCGAAACCCAGGTGTCCGTAATGACCACGTGCGCGCCTTCCGCGGCCGAAACGTCGGCCGTCACCTCAACCGTCGCCCCAGTTTCTTCGGCGCGGCTGCGGGCGCGGGCGACGAACTCTTCGCGCGGCTGGAAGCCCTCCGGCGCGATGACGGTGATGTCCACCCCGGCGGTTGCAAAGCCGATCAGGTAGGAGTTGGCCATGTTGTTGTCGCCGTCGCCGAGGTAGACGGCTTTCAGCCCCTTCAGCCCGTCCGGGCCCTGCTCCGGGCAGAAGTTCTCCACCACGGTTTGCAGGTCAGCCAGGATCTGGCAGGGGTGCAAATCGTCCGAAAGCGCGTTGATGATCGGCACCGTGGCGGTCTGCGCCATGTCCAGAAAGTTCTGGTGTTCGTAGGTGCGCCACACGATCGCTTCGACGAAGCGCGACAGCACCGCCCCGGTGTCCTGGTAGCTCTCCTTCGCTCCCATCTGCGAGTTGCCGCTTTCCGTGACAATCGCGTGTCCGCCGAGCTGGGCGATGCCCGCGTCGAAGGAATAGCGGGTGCGGGTGGAGGTTTTGTCGAACAAGACGGCCACCGATTTCGGCCCCTCCAGCGGCCGGTGTGAGAACGGGTCGCGCTTGAGCTCGGCCGCGAGCGCGAGGACCTCGGCTTGCTCGGCAGGGGTCAGGTCGTCGTCCGCGAGGAAGTGTCGGACCATGCTGCTAGCTCCTTTCTTTCGCTGCTTCAATCGCACCGCCGAGACGCTCGACCGCCTGGGCGATCTCATCATCGCTGATCACCAGCGGCGGCGTGAGGCGGATGACGTTGTCGGACGGGGCGTTGAGGATCACGTGCCGCTCGAGCCCCTGCTTGACGACGAGCTTCGCTACCGCCGCGTCCAACACCACGCCCACCATCAGGCCGCGCCCGCGCACTTCCTGGACGCCGGGCAGGCGCGAAGCTGCGTCGCAAAGCAATTGACCCTTGCGCCGCACCTCGGCGAGAAACGCCTCGTCGATGGTGCCGAGCACAGCGCGGGCAGCGGCGCAGGCGACCGGGTTGCCGCCGAAGGTGGTGCCGTGGCTGCCCGGGGTGAACAGTGTGGCCGCCTTACCCCGGGCGATGGTTGCGCCGATGGGCAGGCCCCCGCCGAGACCTTTCGCCATAGTGATCACATCCGGCACGACGCCTTCGTGTTGGAACGCGAAGAAGTCTCCGGTGCGGCCGACGCCGGTCTGGACCTCGTCGACGACCATGAGGATGCCGTGCTCGTCGCACAGCTCGCGCACCGCCCGGAGGACGCCCTCCGGCGCGGGGATCACGCCCGTTTCGCCCTGGATGGGCTCCACGATGATCGCGGCGGTGTTGCCCGGGTCGTGCTGCACAAGCGCGCGCAGTGCCTCGGTGTCGCCGTAGGGGAAGTACTCCACGCCAGCTGGCAGCGGTTCAAACGGCGCGCGCTTGTCGGGCTGGCCGGTCAGCGCGAGCGAACCCATCGTGCGGCCGTGGAACCCGCGCTCGGCGGCGAGGATGCGGCGCCGTCCTGTCAGCCGGGCCAGCTTGAACGCGGCCTCGTTGGCCTCGGAACCGGAGTTGCAGAAAAACACCCGTGCGGTCTCGTCGCCGACACGCTCGCGCAGCGCTTCCGCGACGTCGACCACGGGCTGGGAGCCGAATAGGTTGGACACGTGCCCGAGGGTGCCCACCTGCGCACTCACCGCTTCCACTATCGCCGGGTGCGCGTGCCCCAGCGCGTTAACCGCGATGCCGGCGAGCATGTCGATGTAGGTGGTGCCGTCGGTGTCGGTCACGGTGGCGCCGGAGCCGGAGACCAGTTCCACCGGCGGCACCGGGTATGTCTCTAACAGTGCGCTGGACCAGCGCGAGGAAAAGTCGCTCATGCGTCGTCCTTTCTAAAGATTGTGCCGTCCGGGTACTGCGCTCGGTCGTAATCGTCCGGCAGCACCATGGTGCCCACTCCGCCCATGGTCAAAAGCTCGAGCAGCACAGAGTGGGCAACCCGGCCGTCGATCACGTGCGCCGCTTTCACCCCGCCTTCAACCGCCTGCAGGCACGCCTGCATCTTCGGGATCATTCCGGAGTCCAGCCCGGGCAGCATCTTGGCCAGCTCTCCCGCCTCGATCTTGGACAGCAGGGAGTCCTTGTTCGGCCAATCCGTGTACAGGCCCTCCACGTTGGTGAGCACGACTAGGCGCTCAGCCCCGATCGCCGCCGCGAGTGCGCCGGCGGCCTCGTCGGCGTTGATGTTGTAGACCTCGCCGTTTGTCCCCGGCGCAATGCCGGAGACCACCGGGATGCGCCCGGCCTCGATGATGTCCATCACCGCCGCTGGATTGACGTCTGTGATCGTGCCCACCAGGCCGATGTCCTGGGGCTGCCCATCGACTTCGACGGTGCGGCGGCGGGCGGTAAACAGCCCGGCGTCCTCGCCCGAGGTACCCACGGCATACGGCCCGTGGGAATTGATTTTGCCCAGCAGGTCGCGGCCCACCTGGCCGAAGAGCACCATACGCACCACGTCGAGGATCTCCGGGGTAGTCACCCGGAACCCGCCGACGAACTCGCCGCCATCCAAGCCCAAACGCGCCAGCATGGCGCTGATCTGCGGCCCGCCGCCATGTACGACCACCGGCTTGGCGCCGACGGTGCGCAGAAACACCATGTCGGCGGCGAAAGCGGCCTTCAAGCCCTCATCGACCATGGCGTTGCCGCCGTATTTGACCACCACGATCTTGTCGCGGTAGTGCTGCAACCACGGCAGCGCCTCCGCCAGGACGGTGGCACGCTGCTCGCTGTTCAGATTCGCCATCACGGTTCAGACACCTCCCTAGCTTGTGTAGGCCGAGTTGATCTCGACGTAGGCGTGGGACAGGTCGGTGGTGCGCACCGTCGCTCTCCCCTCCCCGCCGGTGCCGAGGTCGACGACAACCTCGATGTCCGCGCCGGTGAGGTCCACCTCCCGCGCGCCTGGTGCGCCCGTAGAGCTTTCGCAGACCGTCTGGCCGTTGAAGGTCACCGAGATGTTGTCCGCATCCATTTCCGCCTCGGCCATGCCCACGGCTGCAAGCACGCGGCCCCAGTTCGCGTCGGAGCCGAACATCGCAGTTTTGACCAGGCTGTCGCGCCCGATCGTGCGTGCGGCGTTGAGTGCCTGTGCATTATCCGCGGCGCCTTCGACGCTGATGGACACGCGTTTGGTCACGCCCTCCGCGTCGGATTGCATCATCGCGGCGAGCTCGGCACACGCCTGGTGCACTGCAGCGTCCAATTCGTCTTGGTCCGGTGTCACGCCGCTTGCTCCGCTGGCCATCAGGATGACGGTGTCGTTGGTTGAGGTCGAGCCGTCGATGTCGAGGGTGTCGAAGGTGGTTGCGGTGGCCCGCTCAAGCGCAGTCTGCAGCGCTGTGCTGTCTACCTTCGCGTCCGTGGTCAGGCAGACCAGCATCGTCGCCAGCGACGGCGCCATCATGCCGACGCCCTTCCCCATCCCTCCGAGTGTCCAGCCTTCGCCCTTGACCAACACTTCCTTGGTGACGGTGTCGGTGGTCATGATGGCCGTTGCGGCGTCCGCGCCGAAGTCGCCGAGATGCTTGACCACGTCTTCGATTCCGTTTTGCACCGTTTCCATCGGCAGCGCATCACCGATGATGCCGGTGGAGCACACCGCCACTTCAGCCGGGGCAGCCCCAATGCCTTCGGCGGTCAACCGCTGCATAGTTTGCGCGTCATGCAGCCCCTGCTGACCAGTGCAGGCGTTGGCGTTGCCGGAGTTGAACACCACGGCCTTGAGCGCACCGTCAGCCACGGCTGCGCGGCTGACCTTCACCGGCGCGGCGAAGACTTTATTGCGGGTGAACACGGCCGCGGCGCTGGAGTCCGGTCCTTCGTTGACTACCACGGCGAGATCCGGTTTGCCCGATGGTTTGATGCCCGCCTTCGTTGCGGCGGCAGTAAAGCCTTGGGGGGCGGTGACTCCAATTGTGCTCATGTTGAGTGGTCCTTCCAGGAAATGAGGGGGTTGCGTGGGATGTCGAGCTGGCGGTTACGGAGCCACCGCGGCTCGAGGCAGTCCCGCCCCCTCATCCAGACCAAGCGCGAGGTTCATGCACTGCACCGCCGCCCCGCCGGTGCCCTTAGTCAGGTTGTCGATGGCGCTGATGGCCACCACCTTGCGGGCTGCCTCATCCACCTCCACTTGGAGGTGGCACATGTTTGAGCCCACCACGTGTTGGGTTTGCGGCTGCTGGCCGGCGGGCAACAGGTGCACGAACTGCTCGTCCGCGTACGCCTGTTCATAGGCGGCGCGCACGTCTTGCGCCGAGACCCCCTCAACCAGCGGTGCGGTGACCGTGGTGAGGATGCCGCGCGGCAGCGGAGCCAGCACCGGGCTAAAGCTCACGGTGACCTCACCGGCCGCGACCTCTTCGAGGTTCTGCTTGATTTCCGGGGTGTGCCGGTGGGCGCCAGCGACGCTATAGGCCTTCAGCGAGCCCATCGTCTCCGCGCCGAGCATGTCCACCTTGGCCTTCTTGCCGGCCCCGGATACGCCGGTGACGGCCACGACGGTCAAGTCCGGTTCGACCACGCCGGCCTGCAGCGCGGGCCATGCGGCAAGTGTTGCACCCGTTGGAAAGCACCCGGGTACGGCGATGCGGTTGGACTGCGCCACGGCCGCGCGGTGCCCCGGCAATTCAGGCAGGCCGTACGGCCAGGCACCGGCATGGTCGGTGCCGTAGTAGTGCTGCCACGCCATGGCGCTGCGCAGCCGAAAATCCGCGGCGCAGTCGATCACGGTGACGCTGTCGGGCAGCGCCGCACCGATGGCCGCGGAGTGTCCGTGCGGCAAGCCGAGGAAGACGACGTCGTGACCCTCGAGCACCTCGATTGTGGTGGGCTGGATAGTGCGCTGCGCAAGCTCCGGCAGGTGCGGCATGAGCTCGCCGACGCTCTGCCCAGCATTGGATGCGCCCGTGAGCGCGCCAATTTCCAGCTCGCCCGCCTGGTAGCACGGGTGGCCGAGCAGCAGGCGGAGGATCTCACCGCCTGCGTACCCGGTGGCTCCCGCCACTGCGACCTTGACAACTTTGCCGACTGACATAGCTGTCAGTGTAACAGTTATGCAGTCGGCTGGAAGTTATTCATGCAAAAAATTTTAGCCGCGCATTTCTGCCCCGAAGCGTTCCTTGGCCAACTCCGCCGCCTTCATGCGCGCCTCGGAGGCTTCCTCCTCGGTCAGCGTGCGGTCCGGTGCGCGGAAGGCCAGGCCGAAAGCAAGCGACTTCTTGCCTTCACCCAAGGCGTCGGAACGGTAGACGTCGAAAAGCGTCACTGCCTCAACGAGCTCACCCGCGCCTTCCTGGACCACGCGGCGCACGTCCTCGGCCGCCACAGCCTCGTCCACCACCAACGCGATGTCCTGGTTCAGCAGCGGGAACGCAGACAGGCGGGGCGCCGGCAGCCGTTCAGCCAGCGGGATGGCGGTGAGGTCGATCTCCATCGCGCAGGTGCGCGCCGGCAGGCCCAGCTTCTCCAAGATCTGCGGGTGCAGCTCGCCGGCGTGGCCGACAACCTCACCATCCAACTTCAGCGCTGCGCAGCGGCCCGGGTGCCACGGGAGGTATTCGGCGGACTCGACATCCAAGTCCACGCCGCACGCACGAGCGACGGTCTGGGCGGCCTCGATGGCATCCGACCACTCGTATGCGCGGCCCTTGCCCCACGGGCCTTCCAGCTCGGCGTTGCCCAGGGCCACGGTCGCTGCGTGCAGGTGCTGCGTGGGCAGCGACTCGATCAGCTCGGTGATGACCTCGTCCGCCGGACGCTGCGCCACGTCTGGAAGCGGCGAGACGTCCGCGCGCTTCTCCGACGTCTGGGCCACCGAGTAGATCGCTACGTCGCCGCGCCCGCGCGCAACGTTGCGGCCAACTGCCTCGAGCATCGGCGGCAGGAGCGTCGTACCCAGGATGGCGTAGTCCGCATCCAGCGGGTTTTGCACCTTGACGGTGTTGCGGCGAGCGTCGTCCGCGTCCAGGCCCCAGGTATCGAAGGTGTCGTTGGCGATAAACGGCGTGGGGATGATCTCCGCGTATCCGGAGTACGCCAACGCGTGGGTCACCGCACGTCGGCGACGCTGCAGCGGGCTCAAACCGCGGCCGCCGCGCGGGGTGGGCAGGATCGACGGGATGGCGTCCAGACCTTCCAGGCGCACGACCTCTTCAACCAGTTCCACCGGAACGGTGATGTCCGTGCGCCACGTCGGCGGCGTGACCTGCAGCTCGTCGCCGTCGCCGGCGACCTCGCAACCGACCTCCTGCAGGCGGCGCAGCACCGTCTCGCGCGCGTAGTCCACGCCTATGAGCTCAGACGGACGGGATGCGCGCATCGCAATCGCGTCAGGCTTGACGATGCCACCGACAAGCGTCCTGCCCGCGCTGATCGTGCCACCGGCGATGCTGACCAGCAGCGCACACGCGATATCGAGCGCGGCTTCCACCAGCTGCGGGTCCACGCCGCGCTCGAAGCGGCGGGAGGCCTCGGAGCTGAGCTTCAGCCGGCGAGCAGTGCGCGCCACGGTCAGCTGGTCCCAGGTGGCAGCCTCAAAGTGGACGGTGACCGTCTCGTCGGAGATCTCGGAGGTGGTTCCGCCCATCACACCGGCCAGGGACTGGATGCCGTTGTCGTCGCTGATGACAACATCTTGCGCGCTCAGCGTGCGCTCGACGTGGTCCAGCGTCTCAAACTTCTCGCCCTCGGCGGCGGTGTGCACGCGCAGCCCGCCAGTGATCTTGTCGGCGTCGAAAGCGTGCATCGGCTGGCCGGTGAGCAGCATGACGTAGTTGGTCACGTCCGTTGCGGCGTTGACGGAGCGCACGCCCGCCAGCATGAGTTCGCGCTGCATCCAGAACGGCGTGCTCGCCTTCGGGTCGATGCCCTCGACGGTGCGCACGCCGAAACGCTTCGCCTTGGTGGATTCCTCCACGGTCACCGCAATGGTCTCCCCCTCTGCCGCGGGAACGCCGGAGACGTCGATGCTGGCGATGGACGGCTCTTGGGCGACATCGGTGAATTCGAGGTCGAACGCGGAGGCGATCTCGCGCGTCAGGCCGCGGGCCGACAGGGCGTAGCCGCGGTCCGGGGTGACGTTGACGTCGAAGACGGTGTCATCCGAGCCCAGAATTTCGCGCGCGTCCTGGCCGGGGGTGGCAGCCCCGCTGTGCAGTGTGATGATGCCGTCGCTCTTTGCGGCGAGCCCCAGCTCGGCAGCAGACGCCATCATGCCGTTGGAGATGTGGTCGTAGGTCTTTCGCGCCGAGATTTCGAAACCGCCCGGCAGCACGGCACCGGGCAGGGAGACAACCACCAGGTCGCCTTCTTCGAAGTTGCGGGCGCCGCAGATGATGCCCTGCGGCTCGCCGGTGCCGTTGGCGTCTCCCACATCTACCTGGCAGTACCGAATCGGCTTCTTATACCCGGTCAGCTCTTCGATCTCGGCCACGCGGCCGATGACCAGCGGGCCAGTGATCTCCGGCAGCGGCTGGTAGCCCTCGGTTTCGAAACCGACGCGCACAAAGCCCGCGTCCAGCTCCTCGTCCGTGGGGTTGAAGTCTGCGTTGCCTGCGTTCTGCAGCAGACGGACGATCCAATTTTTAGAAATAAGCATTGCTGGTCCTCCCTATGCCTGCACGCCGAACGGAATGGTGAAACGGACGTCGCCTTCGACCATGTCGCGCATGTCCGAAAGGCCGTTGCGAAACTGCAAGGTGCGCTCCAGGCCCATGCCGAAGGCGAAACCGGAGTACTCCTCCGGATCGATACCGACGGCACGCAGCACGTTCGGGTTGACCATGCCGCAGCCGCCCCACTCGATCCAGCCAGCGCCGCCCTTCTTGTTGGGGAACCAGACGTCCACCTCCGCGGACGGCTCCGTAAACGGGAAGTAGTTGGTGCGCATGCGCGTCTTCGTCTCAGGGCCGAAGAGCACCTTGGCCAGGTGGTCGAGCGTGCCGCGCAGGTGCGCCATGGTCAGCCCCTTATCCACGGCGAGGCCCTCTACCTGGTGGAACACCGGGGTGTGGGTGGCATCCAGCTCATCGGTGCGGAACACGCGCCCCGGGCAGGCAATGTAGATCGGCACATCGCGCTCGAGCATCGTGCGCACCTGCACCGGCGAGGTGTGGGTGCGCATGACCTGCTTCGAGCCCTCCTCGCCGATGTAGAAGGTGTCCTGCAGCGTGCGGGCCGGGTGGTCCGGGATGAAATTCAGCGCGTCGAAGTTGAAGTACTCCGCCTCCACCTCCGGGCCTTCGGCGACTTCCCAGCCCATGCCGATGAAGATGTCCGCAATGTGCTCGGACAGCGTGGTAATCGGGTGCATCGCACCGGCCTGGGTGCGGGCAGTCGGCAGCGTGACGTCGACCTTTTCCTCGCGCAGCTGGCGCTCACGATGCTCGGCTTCGCGCTGCACGCGAAGCTGGCTGTACGCCTTTTCCGCGCGCCCGCGGGCCATGTTCACAAACCGGCCGGCATCCTTTCGCTGATCTTTCGGCAGCGATCCCAGCGCACGACGGGCCTGCAGAATCGGCGCCTTTTCCCCGAGATGCGCGCGGTGCGCTTCCTCCAGCGCGGCGAGGTCTTCGGCTGCCTCAAAAGCGGCGATCGCCTCGTCTGCAGCCTTGTTCAGGGCTTCTTCGGTCAGTTCAATTTCGGTGCTCACTGCACACCCGCACCTTTCTTTACCGGCAGCGACATAAAACGGTGACAAGCATACCTGCGCGCCCCCGCGCCCCCTGAAGCGATCTCACACAGCCGCCTCACAGCTAAAGCGATGCCGAACCTTGGTCATCTCATACGTGTTGCGGGGCCGAAAGGTGCCGCCAATCCAGGTTCGTTTCTTATCGTGCTTTTGCCGGTATCCCGCAAGGGACAAGACATTCCCGGCACCGCCCAAATCAGAGAAGGACATTGCAAGTGGGCACCCGTGACAACAACACAGTGAATGGTGCGAACGAAGCGCCGAAATCATTCGAGGGCCGTGTGCTGCCAAACCAGGCAGAGGATCCCGAAGACCAAGGCCTGATCTTCGACATGGCCACGATTGAAAATCGCCTCTCCAGGCGCAAGCTGCTGGGAATTTTCGGGCTGGGTGTCGGAACCGCTGCCCTTGCGGCATGCGCCCCGAGCACGTCATCCACGACAAGCGCGTCATCCGCAGCGCCGAGCAGCAGAACCGAGCAGCTCACAGAGATGAACACAGAGACGGCCGGACCGTACCCGGGCGACGGCTCCAACGGGCCCGACGTGTTGGAAAAAGTTGGCGTTGAGCGCAGCGACATCCGTGGCTCTATCGGTGGCGGCTCCACGGCAAGCGGTGTGCCGTTGAAGTTGAAAATGAACATCGTCGACATGGTCGAAAACAACTCCCCGATGGTGGGCGCAGCCGTCTACATCTGGCATTGCGACGCTGCTGGCCGCTACTCCATGTATTCATCCGGTCTGGAAAACGAGACGTACCTGCGCGGCGTGCAGGTCACTGGCGATGACGGGTCCGTGGAGTTCACGACGATCATCCCCGGGTGCTACGAAGGTCGCTGGCCCCACATCCACTTCGAGGTATTCCCCTCCGTGGACGTGCGACGCGGTGTACCAAACCGACAATTACACCGACTCCGTGACGCCGTTTGGCCGAATCACGCTAGATACCGACAACATCTTCAGCGACGGCTGGGAGCAGCAGACCCCTGAGGTGTCCGGCGACATCCAATCTGGCTACAACGCGACCCTCTCCGTGCCCATCGACACCACGACGCCGAACTCTGGCGGCGGCGCTGCGCCCGGCATGGGCAGTGGACCTGACGGCCCTGGGGGACCTGGCGGCCCTGGCGGCCCGGGAGGCACTCCTCCCGAGGGAAACCCGCCGAACGGTGCGCCCGTCCCGCCGGGTGCCTAATCCTCGGCAAGCGCCTTCGACGACTCCCACAGACAAATCGACGCCGCAGTAGCGAGGTTCAGCGATTCCGCGCTGCCCTGGATGGGGATGGACACGCGATGGTCGGCGGCCGCAAGGATATCGTCGTCAAGCCCGTGCGCCTCGTTGCCAAACAGCCAGGCGGTCGGCTGCGCGAGCGTCTCCCCCGGCTGCGCCAGGGTCACCTCGCCGTTCATCGTGGTGGCGAAGGTGGACAGCCCGGCGTCTTCGAGCTGGCCAATCACCCGGCGGACGTCGCGGTCGCGCGCCACGGGGATGTGAAACAACGAGCCCGCAGTCGAGCGCACCACTTTCGGCGCCTCCGGGTCGACGGTGTCGCCCGCGAAGATCACGGCGTCCGCCCCCACTGCGTCCGCAATGCGGATGATCGTGCCAGCGTTGCCCGGATCGTTCGTTTCCACGCACACCGCCACCAACTTCGGCCGGCCTTTCATGATCTTCGGCACCGTCCACAGCACCGGGCGGCAGACTGCAAAGATGCCGGTGGAGGTCACCGCGTCCGCGAGCGACTCAGCCGCCCGCTGGGTGATCGCGTGCGTGTAGACGTCCATGTAGCCCGCCGCCCGCACGATCTCCTCGAAGCGCTCGGCAGCAGCTTCGGTAACGAAGAGGTCGGTTGCCGCGCCTGTTGCGACGGCGGCTTCCACAGCGTTCTCTCCTTCCGCCAAGAAAGCCTTTGCTTTACGACGAGCTTGTGCCCGCTTCAATTTCCCCGCATTGACCACGCGCGGAGTGCGCTCCGTAAACGGCTGCTCGAAATCCAACGCCATGGAATACAGAGTACGTGGCTGGCGGGCTAGTCTGTTCACGTGCCTACGTTTCCGGAGCTTGTACGCGCTCGCCTGTTGTCGCCGGCGGCGCGTGGTTGGCGCACCGGTTTCGCCGCAGCTGTCGCGCTGTACGCAATCTTGCTTGCTGCACTGCCGGGCCTTCCGCTTGCGATCGAATGGGCCAGGTTCGCTGTTGCGCTCAACGCAGTGTTCCTCATCGCCGCAGCGTTTTTCTCCCCCATCGCGGCGGGCCTCGGGTATGGGTTCTTGCTGCAGCTGTCCGCGTTAGAGACGGAATACAGAAGCGCCATTTTGATCATCGGCATGTTTGCCGTGGCCGCCGTCGTGGGGTTGCGTTTGCCAACTCGGTTGAGTCTGCCGATCGTCTTCTACCTTTGGTACTTGGCGCAGACTGACTTTCCCTCAGGAATCTATTTCCCCATCGCGCTTGGAACGGCAGCCTTTCTCGCGGTTCTTCTTCTTGCTGCTTGGGCAGCAGGATGGATTTTGAGGGCGTTCCTCCTAACCCGCGAACGCCAGGCAGAGCGCCTGAAGGAGGAGCTGGAACGGGAGCGGGACAGAACGGTTAAGGCCCTACACGGATCCGTCGCCGCATCCTTGACCTCCGTTGTTCTGCGCAGCGAGGCGCTAGCGATGGTTGGTGATGAAAAGACCGCCCAAGCCGCCCGCCTCATCGCAGACGATGCGCGACGCTCCATGCAAGAAGTGCGTCAGCTCATCCGCTTTATGCGTTCTGAATCTCCCGAGGAATCGACAGCCAGCGATGCGTTTGCACCGCCGGCATTGAACGTCACACTTCGGACGTTTACAGAATCCTTGCGCAGCCACGGATACTCCGTGACGGAAACCGGCCTCAATGGTGCCGGCCTCCGCGCGATCGCACTCCGCCATGCCCCGAGCGCGTTCCGCGAGATTGAAACCAACGTGATCAAATACGCCGACAAGAACCGCCCCGTCATCGTCGCCGCCGTCGAGGATGACGCTGAAATCGAAATCGTGGTGCAAAACTACGGCACCGGTGAAGACCGAGCCGTTGAGATGAGCACCGGCGTAGGATTGGGAGAGATTTCCTCCCTCCTCCGGGAGGACGGGGCTTCCTTCGATGCTGGCTACCGAGGCGACGCGTTCCGCTATCACCTGACAGTTCCGAAGGAACGAAAGTAGCTTTGCCCGCGTTGCGGCGGCACTTTCGTATCGTCTTTATGAGACACCGCCCGATATAATTGCCCGCAGCCCAGTTGGGCAACCATAATCCGATATAGCGTCTTGCAGCTTTAACATACGAAAGGACAAGCAAATGCGTAAGTTTGCTCGCCTCACCGCCTCCGCCCTGGCCGCAGTCAGCCTGATCACTTCCGCCCCCGCGGTCGCACAGGCTCAGCCGGTTGCAGCTCCCTACGCAGCAGGCGCCATTGGAGACACCTTCGAGTGCGGCGGCCTGCTCGGCCGTCTCTGGTGCTAAACCGATTGCAACATCAATCCGTTGCAATGAGCTCATCTGACCACCCCATCCGGGTTTTCCTCGTCGATGACGATCCCCTTGTCCGCGAGGTGCTGAAAAGTTACCTGGACAGCGCCGAGGGCATCACGGTGGTAGAAACCGCGTCGGATGGGTCCGAAGCTTTAGAGCGCATCCCCGAGGCAGATGTCGATGTCGTGTTGTCCGACGTCTACATGCAGCACATGGGCGGTGCAGAACTATTGCGCAACCTGGCCAAGCGGGGGCCGGTCCCTTCGTTTTTGGCCATCAGTTCGCTGGACAATGACTCCGCGATGCTGGACATCCTCGAGCACGGCGGGCGAGGCTACATTCTAAAAAGCCAGCCCCGCGAGGAAATCATTCTTTCGGTGCGGCAAGCGGTCGCAGGCGGCACCGTCATCTCCCCTGCTGCAATGAACAAGCTGCTGCCCCACCTTTCTGGCCAGCAACAGCAAAGCAACCCAGCCCGCGCTGCCAGGCCCCAGCCCCAGAAGCGGATCGTCGTGCCTGCCGGGCTGTCCGACACTGAGCGCCAGGTGCTGGAGCTGCTTTGCGACGGCTTAAGCAACGCCGACATTGCAAAACGCCTGAGCTACGCGGAATCCACCGTAAAGAAGATGGTGTCAAAGCTGATTTCCGTCTACGGTGTCTCCTCCCGCCTCGACCTGGTGGTAACCGTGCTCAACGGCCGCGGACCCCAGCAGCACTAGTTTTCTTCGACTCTGCGCGAGGCGGAACGAAAGTATGCGATCGGGGAACGAATGTACCGAGACCCCGAATATTCCTTGTCATGTGGCTTCTACACCCCTACCTTGACCCCTGTAAGCAATCGAACCGACTGCTAGCACCGCTGGCGGAAGCTTTACAGGAAAGGACAACGCATGACCCGCAAGACCCGGCGCATCACCACCGCGCTTCTGAGCACCCTGATGGCAGGCGCTGCCATCGTTCCCGCAAACGCAGCCACCCTCGAGGAGTCCGCTCCCGAAACCCCGGCGAACAACGACAAGCTGCCGATCGTTCACACCTACCGCGGCTCCGACCACCTCAAGGCAAACGTGGTCAACCCGCGCCCGGTGTGCAACTCCACCGAGGACTACCGCACCGTGGTGTACAAGGTGAAGGACAACTTCCTGCCGGTGGGCACGATCTCCACGACCAACCTGTCCGACGAGGCCATCCCGCTGCAGCAGGATCTCTCGCGCACCCAGACCATCTCCGCTTCCGTCAACGGTTCCAAGACCGAGACGCTGAACCTGGGCGGCTCCGGCTCCAAGAAGGGCATCGAGGGCAACATCGGCTACTCCCTGGCGAAGAGCCTGGGCTGGGACGTCTCCGCTGAACTGTCCTGGAACGTCGGCCAGACTGTCGGCCCGTACGACGTGCCGGCCGGCAACACCGGCGAGGCCACCTACGGCTTCCGCACCGTGACCATGACCGGCACCCAGCAGCGCTGCCTGCCCAACGGCACCTGGGCTACCCCGACCGCATGGGTCGCCAACATGCCGGTGAAGAACGAGGTGCGCGTAAAGAACTTCGACTCCCCGGCCGACTCCTGGGCGCCGAACAAGGACGCGCAGACCACCGAGGTCAAGGACGAGCCGAACGCGGAGTACGACAAGGACGTCGACACCCTGAACAAGGGCGACAACATCGACGATGTGGAAAAGGTCGACGACAACACCACCGCCGACATCAGCAACAAGGATGTCAACCTCGCCGCCGAGAACGAGAAGAAGGCGAAGGAGGAGTCCGAAAAGGCTGACGAAAACACCACCGACAAGACCGAGGGCGCTATCGAGGTCGACGCTGTCTCCGACAAGAAGGAAGCGGCTGTCGACGACGAGGCCACCGAGAACGCAGAGCACGACCTCGACCTGGAGCCGTACTTCACTGTCTCTTCCGCGAAGGCAGAGGGCTTTGCAGGTTCCACCGCACTGCGCGTGCGCAACGTCGGTTCCGAGCGTTACTGGGGCGAGTTCCCGGCAGTGACCTTCCGTGTTGCGGTCCACACCGAGGATGGCCCGGAGGACGTTGACCGCCTGATCACCACCACCACCCGTAAGGGCGCCTACGCGCGCGACCTTGGCTGGAACGACGAGGAGCAGGCACGCATCTTCGAGGTGACCCTGTCCAACCCGATCAACGCTGGCGAGGAGGCGGACCTGGTCTCCTTCTCCTTCGGTGACGGCGACACCAAGGAAGGCCGTCTGACCAACTACATCACGGTCACCCAGACCGGCCGTCTCGACGGCGATGACTCCGAGTACAACGACCAGGACGTCGATTCCCGCGACGTCACTGTCGACGACTTCGGCCGCGAGCACAACGGCATCTTCTAGTCACAAACGGCTGGGATACCGAATACTCCCGCCCTTCCCCGCTGTGGGGAAAGGCGGGAGTTTTCGTCGTCAAGCAGAAGTGCCTACGCGGCCTTCGCAGCGCCTGGGTCCTCCGGCAGAGCGTTCTTGGCAGGGTCGGCGAGGATCTTGCGTTCCCCTCTGAGGAAGACCGTCTGACCAACTACATCACGGTCACCCAGACCGGCCGCCTCGACGGCGACGGCTCCGAGTACAACGACCAGGACGTCGACTCCCGCGACGTTACTGCCGACGACTGCGGCCGCGAGCACAACGGCATCTTCTAGCCACAAACAGGCAGAGACACCGAAAAAGCTCCCGCCCTTCCCGATTCGGGGAAGGGCGGGAGCTTTCGTCGTCAAGCGAAAGTGCTTACGCGACCTTCGGAGCGTTGACGTCCTCCGGCAGAGCGTTCTTGGCAATCTCGCAGATCGCGGAGAACGCAGCGAAGTCGTTGACGGCAAGGTCAGCGAGGATCTTGCGGTCAACCTCGACCTCGGCCAGCTTCAGGCCGTGGATGAGGCGGTTGTAGGTGATGTCGTTCATGCGGGCAGCGGCGTTGATGCGTTGGATCCACAGCTTACGGAACTCACCCTTGCGCTTGCGGCGGTCGCGGTACGCGTAGGTCTGGGAGTGGAGCCACTGCTCCTTCGCCTTGCGGTACAGGCGGGAGCGCTGGCCACGGTAGCCCTTCGCGGACTTGAGAATAGCGCGGCGCTTCTTCTTAGCATTGACTGAACGCTTCACACGTGCCATGAGTCAAACTTCCTTTTCTTATCTCGTGTCGGTTGATTGATCGGGCAGTGCTTAGGACATGCCGAGGAGGCGCTTAGCGCGCTTGACGTCGGACTTGGCAACGTCGGTGGAGCCGGACAGCTTGCGGCGGCGCTTCGACGAGAGCTTCTCGTTCAGGTGGCGCTTACCAGCCTGCTCGCGGCGCAGCTTGCCCTTGCCATTGACCTTGATGCGCTTTGCGGTGCCCTTGTGGGTCTTCTGCTTCATGGTGAAAGCCCTTCAGAGTGTCGATTGTTGGAACTACTTTTTGCCCTTGCGAGCCGGTCCGAAGACCATCGTCATGTTTCGGCCGTCCTGCTTCGGACGGGACTCGACAACGCCGAGCTCCCCGATGTCCTCGGCGAGACGCTCAAGCAGGCGGTAGCCCAGCTCGGGGCGAGACTGCTCGCGGCCGCGGAACATGATGGTGACCTTGACCTTGTTGCCCTTCTCCAGGAAGCGCTCAACATTGCCCTTCTTGGTCTGGTAGTCGTGCTCATCAATCTTCGGGCGGAACTTCTGTTCCTTGACCACGGTCTGCTGCTGGTTCTTTCGGGCCTCGCGGGCCTTCTGATCCTGCTCGTACTTGAACTTGCCGTAGTCCATGATCTTGGCCACGGGCGGCTTGGCCTTCGGGGCTACCTCAACCAGGTCGAGGTCCGCCTCGTACGCCAGCTTGCGGGCGTCGTCCGTGCGGACGATGCCCACCTGCTCGCCGGACGGGCCGACGAGGCGAACTTCAGGGACGCGGATTCGTTCATTGATCCGAGCTTCAGCGCTGATGAGAACTCCTAGAGACTTAAGAAACAATGTGTGCCGCACTCGGCCGCATTCGGTCTCATCCCACACGAAAAACCCGCTCACCCTGACAGGTGGCGGGAGATCGTCCAAAGCAAGCCAAGCAGCAAGTAACTGCCTCGGCTCACCGTTTGACCCGTATCCAACTCACTTGCGCGAGCGGCTTGGGGTGGGATTCACTCCTCTTGCGGCCCCCGCACCCGCATGACACGGGCGCGCTGGGCGGTGTGAAACGAACTGTACACGCATGTGCCTGCACAAACCAAATCGGCGCGCCTTAGTTCTTCTCCAAAATGTCCGCGATGAACTGGCCGGTGTACGAGCCTTGCACCTTGGCGACGTCCTCCGGCGTGCCCTGCGCCACCACCGTGCCGCCGCCGGAGCCACCCTCCGGGCCCATGTCGATGATCCAGTCGGCGGATTTGATCACGTCGAGGTTGTGCTCGATCACCAGCACCGTGTTGCCCTTGTCCACCAGCCCGTTGAGCACCAGCATGAGCTTGCGGATGTCCTCGAAGTGCAGGCCGGTGGTCGGCTCGTCCAGGATGTAGATGGTGCGGCCGTTGGAGCGCTTCTGCAGCTCGGAAGCGAGCTTGACGCGCTGCGCTTCGCCGCCGGACAGGGTGGTCGCGCTTTGTCCGAGGCGGACGTAACCCAGGCCGACGTCGACAAGCGTCTGCAGGTAGCGGTGGATCGAGGTGATGGGCTCGAAGAACTCAGCGGCTTCGGAGATGGGCATCTCCAGCACCTCGGCAATGTTCTTGCCCTTGTAGCGGACCTCAAGCGTTTCCCGGTTGTAACGGGCGCCGTGGCACACCTCGCAGGGCACGTACACGTCGGGCAGGAAGTTCATCTCGATTTTGATGGTGCCGTCGCCGTGGCACGCCTCGCAGCGCCCGCCCTTGACGTTGAAGGAGAAGCGCCCGGCCTTGTAGCCGCGCACCTTCGCTTCTTGGGTCTCCGCGAACAGGTTGCGGATTTTGTCGAACACGCCCGTGTACGTCGCCGGGTTCGAGCGCGGGGTGCGCCCGATTGGGCTCTGGTCCACCTGCACGAGTTTGTCTAGGTGGTCGAGCCCCTCCACCTTCTTCACCCGTCCGGGCACCTGGCGTGCGCCGTTGAGCTGGTTCTGCAGCGTCTTGGCCAAAATCTGGTTCACCAGGGTGGATTTGCCGGAGCCGGACACGCCGGTGACTGCCACCAGCACGCCCAGCGGGACGTCCACGCTGACGTTGTCCAGGTTGTTCTCGCGCGCGCCGACGACGGTGAGCTGGCGCTTTTTGTCTACTTCCCGACGGTGCTGCGGCACCTCAATGACCTTCCGGCCTGACAGGTAGTCACCGGTCAGCGACCCCTTGGCCTTCAAGATCCCCTCGGGCTTGCCCTGGTAGACCACTTCCCCGCCGTACTCGCCGGCGCGCGGCCCGATGTCGATGAGCCAGTCCGCTTCGCGGATGGTGTCCTCGTCGTGCTCCACCACCACGAGCGTGTTGCCCAAATCGCGCAGCTTCTTCAGGGTGGTGATCAAGCGCTGGTTGTCGCGCTGGTGCAGGCCGATGGAGGGCTCGTCCAGCACGTAGAGCACGCCGGCCAGGCCGGAGCCGATCTGGGTGGCCAAGCGGATGCGCTGCGCCTCGCCGCCGGACAAGGTGCCGGCGGAGCGGGCCAGGGTGAGGTAGTTCAGCCCGACGTCCAGCAGGAAGTGCAGGCGAGCCTGGATTTCGCGCAGCACTGCACCCGCGATCATCTCTTCGCGGTATCCCAGCACGAGGTTGTCCAGGTACTCGGAGGCGTCCTCAATGGAAAGCTCCGTCAACCCCGCGATGGATTTTTCCCCGTGCGTGGTCGAGGCCAGGCGCACAGCCAGAATTTCCGGCTTCAGGCGGGCACCATTACACGTTGGGCACGGCACCTCGCGGGTGTAGGCCAACAGGCGTTCCTTTTGGGTGTCGGATTCCGTCTGCTCCAACTTGCGTTCCAAGTAGCCCACGATGCCCTCGTAGGCCGCGGTGTAGGAACGCTGCCGGCCGTAGCGGTTTTTGTACTTGACGTTGACCTTGGTCGCCGATCCGTGGATGAGGTGCTTCTGCTGCGTCTTGGTCAGCGAGCTCAGCGGCGCGTTTGCGTCGAAGCCTTCTTCTTTGGCCAGCGCCTCAACGAGTTTGGCAAAGTACTTCTTGTTCGGGCTGGAGTTCCACGGTTGAAAGGCGTCCACTGCCGGGGCGTCCGGATCCGGGATGACCAGGTCCACGTCGATTTCTTTGCGCACGCCCAGGCCGTCGCAGGCTGGGCAGGCTCCGAAGGGCGAGTTGAAGGAAAAGGCGCGAGGTTCGTACTCCTCCACGTTGAGCTTGTGGCCGTTCGGGCACGCCATCTTTTCGGAGAAGATCTGCACCCGCTCCGGGTCGTCCGCGTCCAGCTCCACAAAGTCGAAGCCGACCAAGCCGTCGGCAAGCTTGAGCGCGGTTTCAACCGAATCCGTCAGACGCTGCTTCTGGCTGGCCTTGACGGTCAGGCGGTCAACCACCACGTCGATGTTGTGCTTGATCTGCTTTTCCAGCTTGGGCGGCTCGGACAGCTGGTAG
Source organism: Corynebacterium fournieri (assembly GCF_030408775.1). Classification (NCBI taxonomy): domain Bacteria; kingdom Bacillati; phylum Actinomycetota; class Actinomycetes; order Mycobacteriales; family Corynebacteriaceae; genus Corynebacterium; species Corynebacterium fournieri. The sequence continues at coordinate 1,093,998 of NZ_CP047210.1, read as the reverse complement.
GTCTCCCCGTCCACGTTCACGCGCGAGTAGCCCTGGGAGGCAAGGTCGGCGAAGAGGTCCTGGAACTCTCCTTTTCGCTTGCGCACGATCGGCGCGAGCACCTGGAACTTGGTGCGCTCTTCCAGCTCGAGCACGCGGTCGACGATCTGCTGCGGCGTCTGGCGTTCAATCACGGCGTCGCACACCGGGCAGTGCGGAGTGCCCGCGCGCGAGAACAGGAGACGCAGGTAGTCGTAGATCTCGGTGATCGTGCCCACGGTGGAGCGGGGGTTGCGGTTAGTGGACTTCTGGTCGATGGACACCGCGGGGCTGAGCCCGTCGATGTAGTCCACGTCTGGCTTGTCCATTTGCCCCAGGAACATGCGCGCGTAGGAGGACAGCGACTCCACGTAGCGGCGCTGCCCCTCCGCGAAAATCGTGTCGAATGCGAGCGAGGACTTGCCGGAGCCGGACAGCCCGGTAAACACCGCCATCTTGTCGCGGGGCAGTTCGATGTCCACGCCCTTGAGGTTGTGCTCGCGCGCGCCGCGCACAGTCAGCTTTTCGGCCACGTCACTCTCGCTTTCGTTCGTTGGTACTCCCAAGACGCTACCAACGCCGCCGACAGCTGAAACATTCCTGACTAACGTGGACCTCATGCTTGAATTGCGCCGCATCTCCGTTTCCGACATGGACAACAACTGTTACCTGCTGTGCGATCAGGGGCAGGGGCTGCTTATCGACGCAGCTTCGCACGCCCCCGACCTGCTCTCGCTCTCCGACGACGCAGGTGTGAAAATCACGGCGGTGGTGACCACCCACCGCCACCACGACCACACCCGCGCCCTCGTGGAGGTACTCGAGGCCACTGGCGCGAAGCACTACGCCCCCTTCTTGGACGCGCCTGCTCTTCCGGCGCCCGCCGATGTGGAGTTGCGCGACGGCGACACCATCGAGTTCGTCGGCCACCGCCTGCCGGTGACCATCCTGCGCGGCCACACCCCGGGCGGGGCTTGCGTCACGGCAGAGCTCGACGGCACGCCAAACCTTTTCGTGGGTGACTCGTTGTTTCCCGGCGGGTTGGGCAAGACCCAATCCGAAGGCGACTTCGTGCGGTTGTTCAACGACGTCAAGGAGAAGATCTTCGACGTCTACCCTGACGAGGCGGTTGTCTGGCCCGGCCACGGCGCTCCCACCACGCTCGGGCAGGAGCGTCCGCACCTGGGCGACTGGTGGGATCGGCGCTGGTAAATCAGAACCGTGCTACCGGGCAGGTGCAAAATCGCTACACTCGGCAGGAGCACATTCAGCTACAAAAAGTAAGGATTGGGTAAGAGTATGATCCGGAAAATCGCACGCCCGATGCTCGCTTCGGTCTACGTGATCGACGGTGTCGAGACCCTGCTGAACCCGGCTGGCCACAAGGACAGCTCGGACAGCGTTCTGAAGAAGTTGCGCGCGGTCACCCCGCGCGAATACCGCGGCTTTTTGCCGAAGAGCCCGGAGACCGCCGCTCAGATTGTCGGCGCCACCAAGGCCGGTGCTGGCGCATCCTTCGCCATCGGCAAGTTCCCGCGCCTGTCCGCTGCCCTGCTCGCGGCGACCGCGCTGCCGACCATCGCTGGCCGCCACGCTTTCTGGGAGGCCGAGGACGATGACGAGAAGGCTCGCCGCCGCACCGGCGCGCTGACGGACCTCGGCCTGGCCGGCGGCGTGCTGCTGGCCACGGTTGACACCGCCGGCAAGCCGGACATGAAGTGGCGCGCCCAGCACGCGGCACAGACTGCGCAGAAGAACGTCAAGCAGGCGCTGCCGACCAAGTCCGAGACCGAGAAGGCCTGGAACAAGGCGTCTGACTGGTTCTCCGACACCACCGACCAGGTCACCGACTACGTTGACGACAACAAGGGCGACTGGAAGAAGAAGGCCTCCAAGGCGGGCGACGCTGCCAACGACTGGTTGGGCGACGCCAAGAAGCAGGCTTCCCACTTCCTGTCCGACGCGGGTGACTGGCTGGACGACGCAGCTGAAAAGGCCTCCGAGAAGGCCGAGGACACCTACGACGACCTGAAGCCGTCCAAGATCCAGCAGTTCAAGGCCAAGCGCAAGGTCAACGGCGTCGTCGGCGACCTGCAGGGCCAGCTGGATGATCTTCAGCCGTCCGCGCTGGATAAGTTCAAGGCGAAGCGCAAGGTGAACAAGGCTTCCGCCAAGGCTCAGGGCAAGGCCCAGGACGCGATCGACTCCCTGCAGGATGCATGGGACAAGCTCGACGCCAACCCGTCCTGGATTACCAAGCTGAAGTGGAAGCGCAAGGCCAAGAAGGCTGAGAAGAAGGCGCAGAAGCTGGTGAAGAAGGCGCAGAAGAAGTTTAAGTAAGCGCTGACTTTTGAAGGCGGCCCCGAGGCTGGGAATATTCCCGGCCGCGGGGCCGTTTGGTGTTGGGATGCAGGAAACAGAGCAAACATACGTAGATCAGCTTTTCGCGCACCTCGATGCGGAGGTTGCGCGCGCTCAGGCTCGCTTGGACGAGGTGCAGCGCGACGTTGATCCGGATAACCCCGATTCGGACGCGCTGGTGCGCCGCGAAACGGAGTACCACGGCCTGAACGCGAAGCTCGACGCGCTCAATGTCGCGGAAACCGGTTTGGTCTTCGGCCGGATCGACGTCGCCGACGACGACCCGGAAAACGCGGTGCCGGGACGGCCGGACTTGGAGCGTCGCTACATCGGGCGCATGGGCATGGACGACCGCTCGGACAATTACCGCACGCTTTTACTGGACTGGCGCGCTCCCCTGGCGCGTCCGTTTTACCTTGCCACTACGGCGCACCCGGAAGGAGTAGAAACGCGGCGCAACATTCGCATGCGCGGCCGCACGGTCACTGCGGTCGACGACGAGGTGCTCTCCGGCGACGGCGCGGAGACTTCCACTGCGGGTGTGGGTTCTGAGGCTGCGCTGCGGCGCGCGATGAATGAGGCCCGCACGGGGCACATGCGATCCATCGTGGAGACGATCCAGCGCGAGCAAGACGAGATCATTCGCGACTCCACACGCGGCGTCATGGTGGTCCAGAGCGGGCCAGGCACCGGCAAGACCGCAGTGGCGCTGCACCGCATCGCTTACCTTTTGTACACCTGGCGCGAGCAGCTCACCCGCACCGGCGTGCTTGTGGTTGGGCCGAACGCGACGTTTTTGGAGTACATCTCCCGCGTGCTGCCGGAGCTCGGCGAGACGGGTGTGGTGCTCAGCACCATCGAGCAGCTCGTGCCGGGCTTCGCTCCGACGGGCGAGGACACCATCGCCGCACGCGAGGTGAAGGGATCCGCCGAGATGGTGACCATACTGAAACGGGCCGTCCAGGCGTACGAGACGCTGCCTGAGGCGCCGGTGCGCCTGACGTTCGACGCTGTTCCTGTGGAGGCCACCCCGCAGATGATCAAGGCTGCGCGCACGCGGGCGCGCCGCTCCCGCCGGCCGCACAACCAGGCCCGGGCGCACTTTGCGGAGCACCTCACACAGCTGCTCGCCGAGGCGCTCGCACGCCGCATCGGTGAAGACCCGTTGGGCGGGGCGAACCTGCTCTCCGACGCGGACGTTGACCAGCTTCACGACGACCTCGCGGACGACCCGCAAGTGGTCAAACTCATCGACACGCATTTCCCCGAGCTCGACCCGGTGGAGGTGCTGGACGCGCTGCTGACGGACCGCGACGCCATCGCCGACGTGGCCCGCGACTACGACGACTACACCCGCGCCGCGCTCTACCGCGAACCCGGCTCGCCGTTCACCAGCGCGGATACCGCGCTCGTCGATGAGCTGGCCGTGCTCGTCGGCACTGTCGACACAGAGGAACAGCGCCGGAAGGAAGAGCAGGAGTGGCGCGAGCTCGTCGCCGAGGCTGAAGGGGCGCTCGACGTCCTGGCATCGTCCGAATCCACCGACAACGACGACGACCAGTTTGAGGCCGAGATCCTTTCCGCCGCCGACGTGATCGACGCGGAAACGCTGGCCAGCCGCCAGCGGGAAACGGACACCCGCTCGACCGCCCAGCGCGCACGATCAGACCAGACATGGGCCTACGGGCACGTGATCGTGGACGAGGCACAGGAGCTCTCACCGATGGAGTGGCGCATGGTGTTCCGCCGCTGTCCCTCGCGCTGGATGACGCTGGTGGGCGATACCGCCCAAACCTCCTCCCCCGCCGGCGTGGACGATTGGACCGGTGCCCTCGAGCCGTTTGTGGGCGAGCGCTTCCGCCTCCACGAACTCACCGTGAACTACCGCACTCCGAAGGAGATCGCGGACTACGCCGCGGAGATCCTCGCGGAGATCGACCCGGACGCCACAGTCCCGGAGGCCATCCGTGAATCGGGTGTGCCGGTGGAGTTTGTGGACGGACCGGAGGACGTCGTCAAGTGGGACGGCTTGACCGCGGTGATCGACGCGGACAACGTCGGCGAGATGAAGGGCCTCGAGTTCGACAACGTGGTTGTGGTCAGCCCCGGCAAAATTAAAGAGGCCTCGCCACAGGGGTGGCAAGACCTCTACGTTGCCGTCACCCGCGCCACGCAGACGCTGACGGTGGTCGGCGACTAATTAGCTCACGGTGTGGACGATCATGACGTCGCAGTCGGACTGACGCGCGACGTCCGCCGGCACGGAGCCCAGCAGGCGGCCGGTCAGGGAGTTGATGCCGCGGTTGCCCACGACGAGCAGGTCGGCCTTGTTGTCGTTGACGATCGCCATCAGTGCCTGCACCGGGGTGCCCGGGCGGGTTGCGGTCTGCACATCCGGAGCGCCAGCGGCACGTGCGTGATCCGCAGCGCCTTCGAGGTTCTCCAGCGCCTTCTGGTCGCCCAGGATGGTCACGGAGTCCTGGCGCAGGGTCTTCGCGGCCTCCTCCTCGTTCTCGTAGTAGGCAGTACCAATGACGAGGGTGGAGCCGAACGCGGCCGCCAGCTTCGCGGCGCGCTCAACAGCCAGCAGCGAGGACTTGGAGCCGTCGGAGCCGACGACGATGGTCTTGTACGGAGTATCCGCCATGATGATCACCTTTCAAAGCGTTTGGGGCAAAGTTAGTGTACCCCCGGGTATTTTAGTCGTGCCCCTCTGCCCGGGTATCCACCAGCATCACGTCCACCGGAGCCTTCTTGGCCACGTTGCCGGGGATGTTGCCGAAGATGCGGCCGGCCATCGAGCGCATGCCCTTGTTGCCCACGACAAGCAGGTCCACGCCGTACTCTGTGACGGCCTCGACCAGCACGTTCGCAGGCTGGCCGCCCTTGGACACCAAGTTGACCTTGCTTGCCTGCTCCTCCTTGGCAATCTCGTCGGCCTTGCGCAGAATCTCGCGCGCATTGGTCGCGGTGACGATGTCCACGCGGGACAGCTCGGCGTTGGTGGAGTTCAGCATCGACCCGGACGCGGTGTAGTGCGCACAGATAATCGTCAGCTCGGCGCCGTAGACGCGGGCCAAGCTAGCAGCGGCGCGCACAGCGACCATGGAGGTAGCGGAGCCGTCGGTGCCGACAGCGATCGACTTGTAGGTGTGCAAGGCAGGTTCCTTTCTAATTCCCTGTGTCTTTAATACCACGCAGCTCGCGCTTCAGATCAGCAATCTCGTCTCTGAGTCGCCCGGCCAGCTCAAATTTGAGCTCTCCAGCGGCTTCGCGCATTTGGACCGTCAGGTCGTCGATAAGCTTTTGCACCTCGTCGGAGGCCATGTTGGACACGTCGGGCCGCTGCGCGACCGCAGTGTCGGAGCTGAGACTCGTCTGCGCGTCGGCGTCAGCGTCCTCGTAGACCTGGTCCAAGATATCGGCGATGGCCTTGCGCAGCGGCTGCGGGTCGATGCCGTGCTCCTCGTTGTACGCGATCTGCTTCTCGCGGCGGCGCTCGGTCTCATCGATGGCCTCCTGCATGGACTCGGTGACCTGGTCGGCGTACATGATGACCTCGCCGGAGACGTTTCGCGCCGCGCGGCCGATGGTCTGGATGAGCGACTTTGTGGAGCGCAAAAAGCCCTCTTTGTCCGCGTCCAAGATGGCCACCAAAGAGACCTCGGGCAGGTCGAGGCCCTCGCGCAGCAGGTTGATGCCCACCAGCACGTCGTACTCGCCCAGGCGCAGCTGGCGCAACAACTCCACGCGCTGCAGGGTGTCAATGTCGGAGTGCAGGTAGCGCACCTTAATGCCGTTATCGAGCAGGTAGTCCGTCAAGTCCTCCGCCATGCGCTTGGTCAGCGTGGTCACCAGCACACGCTCGTCCTTGGCGGTGCGGGTACGGATCTCGTCGATCAGGTCATCGATCTGGCCCTTCGTCGGCTTGACGGTCACCTTCGGGTCCACCAGGCCAGTCGGGCGGATCACCTGCTCCACAAACTCGCCTTGCGCAGCCTCCAGCTCGTAGTCGCCGGGGGTGGCGGACATGTACACGCTCTGCCCCACGCGCGACTCGAACTCGTCGAAAGTCAGCGGGCGGTTGTCCACGGCCGAGGGGAGGCGGAATCCGAACTCCACAAGGTTGCGTTTGCGGGACATGTCGCCTTCGAACATGCCGCCGATCTGCGGCACGGTGACGTGGGACTCGTCAATGATGGTGAGGAAGTCTTCCGGGAAGTAGTCGATCAGCGTCGCCGGCGCCGAACCGGCCGGGCGCCCGTCCATGTGGCGCGAGTAGTTCTCGATGCCGGAGCAGAAGCCGACCTGCTGGATCATCTCCAGGTCGTATTCGGTGCGCATGCGCAGCCGCTGCGCCTCGAGCAGCTTGCCCTTGCTCTCCAGCTCCTCCAAGCGGTCCGCGAGCTCTTCCTTGATGGCCTCGATCGCCTTTTCCATGCGCTCGTCCGTGGCCACGTAGTGGGTCGCCGGGAAGATCCGGACCTCGTCTTCCTGGCTGATCACGTCACCGGTCAGCGGGTGGATGTAGTACAGCGAATCCACCTCGTCGCCGAAAAACTCCACGCGCACAGCGACCTCTTCGTAGGCGGGGATGATATCTACGGTGTCGCCCTTGACGCGGAACGTGCCGCGCTTGAAGTCGATGTCGTTGCGCTCGTACTGCACATCCACCAGCAGGCGCAGAAAGCGGTCGCGCTCCACCTCCTCACCGGTGCGCAAGACGATGGAGCGGTCCAGGTAGGACTGCGGCGTGCCCAAACCGTAGATGCAGGACACCGAGGAGACCACCACGACGTCGCGGCGGCTCAAAAGCGCGGACGTGGCGGAGTGGCGCAGGCGCTCCACGTCGTCGTTGATGGACGAGTCCTTCTCAATGTAGGTGTCCGTCTGCGCGATGTAGGCCTCCGGTTGGTAGTAGTCGTAATACGACACGAAGTACTCCACCGCGTTGTTGGGCAGCAGCTGGCGCAGCTCGTTGGCCAACTGCGCGGCCAGCGTCTTGTTCGGCGCCATGACCAGCGTGGGGCGCTGCTGCTTTTCAATCAGCCACGCCGCGGTGGCGGACTTGCCGGTGCCGGTCGCGCCCATGAGGACCACGTCGCGCTCGCCGCGGTTGAGCCGCTCGTCCAGCTCGGCGATCGCGTGAGGCTGGTCGCCGGACGGGTTGTACTCGGAGACGACCTCGAAAGGCTTCTCGCGCCGCTCGATCTCGCCGACTGGGCGGAATTCGGATTGGGCGAGGACTGGGTGTTCAGCAGCAAAAGCCATGCGTGCCAGTCTACGCGTCGGCCACGATTCTGAACCGAGGCTTCGAGGTGTACTTCCTCGCCGCGGCGAGCCACTGCTCAAGCTCGCCCGCGTCCTCCCACATGGAGTACAGCGCGGATCCGCCCGGGCGCAGTGCGGCTTGGGCGCGGCGGCGGATCCAGCGCTTGTCGTCGAGAGTAAAGGGATAATTCACCGCACCCTCGAACTCGGCGGGCGAGTAGCCGTTGATCACGGCGGCAAGGGCGATGACGGACTGCGCTTCGTCGGTGCCCAGTGATCCGAGTCCGCACTCGAAGCGGAACTGGTCCATGCGGAACGTGCCGTTGACCAGTGCGGTCACGGCGTCGTACGCAGGGTCGTTGTCGAACGGCCCCGTATCCCACGTTCCCATGCCAGGAAAACTAGCCACGGAAGGTAAATGGTACGTGTCACACCGGTAAATTTCCCCGGTACAGTTCACTAACCCCTGATGCGCTCGACTAAGGCGGCGACCTGAGGCTCAAGCGCGTCCAGCGAGCCGCTGTTGTCTATCACCACATCCGCGGCTGCTAACCGAGTCGCGTCGTCGATCTGCTGGCCCATCCTCGCGCGTGCGTCAGCCTCATCGAGCCCCCGCTTCTCGACGAGCCTTCGGACCCTCTCCTCAACGTCCACATCCACCACAACGGTCAAATCCATCCCGGAGTGCAACCCGAGATCCACCAGCAGCGGCATGTCATAGATCACCGCGGTCTCCCCCGCCGTCTCCGCCGCGGCGAACCGGCGTTCCGACTCCGCGCGGATCGCCGGGTGTGTAATGGCGTTGAGCCGCTCCGTGGCCTCCTTCGACGCAAACGCCCGCCGGGCCAGCTCCGAGCGGTCGAGCACGCCTTCGTCGTCGAGGATGTCGGCGCCGAACTCTTCGGCGACCCTCTCCAGCACTGGGGAGCCGGGTTCCATGATCTCGCGCGCGATCTGGTCCGCGTCCACGACCGGAAATCCGGCGTTGGCAAGCAACCTCGCAACCGTCGATTTCCCGCTGCCGATGCCGCCCGTGAGGCCTACTTTCTTCATGCGGCCGAACATAGCAAAACGCCCCGCACACCGGGGCGGTGTGCGGGACGCTTAGGCTATTTCGCTGCAGGCGCGAGCCTGTGAGCGACTAGTTGCCAGCGAGCTTATCGCGCAGAGCGGCGAGCTGCTCGTCGGAAGCCAGCGAGCCGATGTTCTCCTCAGCCTGGTCAGCTGCCGGAGCCGCAGCTGCAGACTCGGAGGAGTAGTTAGCCTGGTCGCCCTCGCGCTCCGCAGCCTCGGCGGCAGCGGCGCGGTGACGCTCGATCTGAGCGGTGTGAGCCTGGTGGCGACGCTCCGCCTCGGCGTAGCGTGCCTCCCACTGCTGACGAGCCTCGTCGTAGCCCTCCATCCACTCGTTGGTCTCCGGGTCAAAGCCCTCCGGGAAGATGTAGTTGCCCTGCTCGTCGTAGGAGTCGGCCATGCCGTAACGGGACGGATCGAACTCTTCGACGTAGTCCTCGTCAGCCTGCTTGAGGGACAGGGAGATGCGACGACGGTCCAGGTCGATGTCGATGACCTTGACCATGACCTCTTCGCCGACGTTGACAACCTGGTCCGGGACCTCCACGTGGCGCTGCGCCAGCTCGGAGATGTGGACGAGGCCCTCGATGCCCTCCTCGACGCGGACGAACGCGCCGAACGGAACCAGCTTGGTGACCTTGCCCGGGACGATCTGGCCCACAGCGTGGGTGCGGGCGAACACGCGCCACGGATCCTCCTGGGTCGCCTTCAGCGACAGGGAGACACGCTCGCGGTCGAGATCGACGTCGAGCACCTCGACGGTGACCTCGTCGCCGACAGCGACAACCTCGGACGGGTGGTCGATGTGCTTCCAGGACAGCTCGGAGACGTGCACCAGGCCGTCGACGCCGCCGAGATCGACGAACGCACCGAAGTTGACGATGGAGGACACGACGCCCTTGCGGACCTGACCCTTCTGCAGCTGGTGCAGGAAGTCGGAGCGGACCGCGGACTGGGTCTCCTCCAGGTAAGCGCGGCGGGACAGGACCACGTTGTTGCGGTGCTTGTCCAGCTCGATGATCTTCGCCTCGAGCTCCTGGCCGATGTACGGATCCAGGTCGCGCACGCGGCGCATCTCAACCAGCGATGCCGGCAGGAAGCCGCGCAGGCCGATGTCGAGGATGAGGCCGCCCTTGACGACCTCGATGACCGTACCGGTAACCGGCTGGTCGTTGGCCTGCAGTTCCTCGATGGTGCCCCAAGCGCGCTCGTACTGCGCACGCTTCTTGGACAGCATCAGGCGGCCTTCCTTGTCCTCCTTGGTCAGGACAAGCGCGTCGATCTCATCGCCGACCTCGACCACGTCTTCCGGGTCGACGTCGTGCTTGATGGACAGCTCGCGGGTCAGGATGACGCCCTCGGTCTTGTAACCGATGTCGAGCAGGACCTCATCGTGGTCAACCTTGACCACGGTGCCGGTGACAATGTCGCCATCGTTGAAGTACTTGATGGACGCGTCAACTGCGGCGAGGAATTCCTCAGGGCCACCGATGTCGTTGATGGCAACCTGGGGTGCGTTGGAAGTGCGCATAAGTTCTATGTGCTCCGAAAAATAGGAGATCGTGATTGGACAGAAGCGTCTCTCTCGGTGACGTAAGCCCAGCTCAAACACATGGACTCGCGTGCGCCGATCTCGCGCTGGGCCGGCCGCCGCACCCTCCTATTACGATGGACGCCGTGCTCGCGCGTAGACACGCCCGCACGAGTTTAGACACTTTGCCCAGCTAGGGCAAATGATTCTCCGTCTATTCCCCGCCGGTGTTACCCGGCCGATCGGGAGCGGGTCGCGGCAAGTGCGCACGATTTAACATGCATGAAGAGCAATATATCCCTGACCTGCAGTGCCATACCTGAACAGGCGTCAGGATTGTCAGATCATGCGCGTGCGGGAGCGCCCACCCCACGGACTACCATGTGGCCTCACTGGTAAGTCAGACCAAACATTACCTTTTGGGAGAAAATTCTATGTGGAAACGCAGCCTCGCAGTCGCTGCATCGTTTGTTGGCATCGTCGTCGGTGCCGGGTTCGCCTCGGGCATGGAGGCACTGCAGTACTTTGTCGCGTACGGCACCAACGGCTTCTACGGCGTGATCCTGGCAAGCGTGACCATGCTGCTTGCAGCCACCGCCTTCATGACCTTCGGCTCATACTTCCTCGCACGAGAACACAACGAGGTCTTCTACAGCGTCGCCTCCAAGCCGGCGGCGTTCATCATGGACTGGTCCGCAGTTGCCTGCATGTTCTCCGTCGGGTTTGTCATGTTCGCCGGAGCGGGCTCCAACCTCCAGCAATCCTTCGGATGGCAGATCTGGGTCGGCGCGGTTGCCATGCTGACACTGATGCTGATCGTGGGCAGGTTCGATGTGGACAAGGTCTCTTCGGTCATCGGGTGGGCCACTCCCCTGTTGGTTGTGTTTGTGCTGATCGGCAGCATCTACTCCTTCACGCAAGTGGATGTCAGCTGGGGCGAAGTCAACGACTACGCGCAGCGTGAAGTGACACGCGCAGACGGCACCCCGTACTGGTGGCTGGGCGCGCTAAACCACACCGGCCTCAACGCCCTGTGCGGCGTGTCGATGGCGCTGGTTATGGCTGGCGATGAATTCGACACGAAAAGCTCGCGCTTCGGCGGGCTGATCGGCGGCGTGATCTACGCGGTCATGCTGGCCCTGCTTGTCGCCTCCCTGCTTCTCCAGGTCGAGTCCGTCAACGGGGCGGACATGCCGTTGCTCGCAGTGATCGACAATGTGGATCCCGTCCTCGGCTTCATCATGACGTGGGTCATCTTCCTGATGGTGTTCAACACCTGCCTGGGCATGCTCTACGCGCTGGCAAAGCGGTTGACCCGCAGTAAGCCGGAGCGCTTCTACCCCGTCTACGCCATCGCTTGCGTCGTCGGCTTCGGGCTTTCTTTCGCGGGCTTCCAGCCGCTGGTCAACAGCCTGTACCCCGTGTTGGGATACCTCGGCCTGTTCGTGATGGCCGTGATGACGGTGGTGTATCTCCGACACCGCGACGAACTCAAGGACGAAGGCGAGCGCCGCGCCCAAGCAGTCGAAGCGGACACCGACAAAGAGGTCGACGAGCTGGCGGACGAATCCAACCTTGAAGATGACGAATTCAAAGACGCCGTCCAAGAAGAAGCGGATGCCGCGGAAGAGAAGGAGAAGAACCGCTCGCTCAATGACCTGCTGTAGGCGATTCTCCAAATCGGGGGTGCTCACCGGGGGAGAAATATCCGGTTACGGCAAGGTAAACACGCCGTAACCGGAATCCTTTTTTACTGGCCAGCCGTCCAACTCTTAAAGGTTTTCGACCAGCATCGGACAGCACACTGAAACAATGCTGTGCGAGCATTGAGCATTCCCTTAGACGCCGGTAAGGTACGGCTTGGCTTCGGGGGATGACCCGGCCAGGGGTGAAATCTAAGCCCCAGCCCGGTCAAGGCCAACCCCTGCGGCCCCTTTCCCTCGGTGGGAAGGTGCACAACTGAATACGCACTGGGGTTGCAGGGGGGAGGCCCCGCGGGGGGCACGGCCCAGGGAGGGGAGCCGTGGGCGAGGCGGGTAGGAATCGATATCGTTCCTACCCGCCTCTGCGCGTCGAGGGCTTCGTTAGTGCGCCGCCTCGTCCCAGTTCTTCCCGGTTCCGGCGGAGACTTCCAGGGGCACGAGCAGCTCGATGGCGCCGTCCATCTCGCGCTCCACAATCTCTCGTACCTCGTCGAGTTCACCCGGGGCGATTTCGACCACCAGCTCGTCGTGGACCTGCAGCAGCACGCGCGACTGCTTGCCCTCCAGCGCCGAGTCGACCCGGAGCATAGCCACCTTGATGATGTCGGCCGCCGTGCCCTGGATCGGCGCGTTGAGCGCGGCACGCTCCGCGTTCTCGCGCGCGACTCGGTTGTCGCTGGTCAACTCAGGCAGGTAGCGGCGGCGGCCGAACACGGTGGAGGTGTAGCCGTCGCGGCGAGCCTGCTCGACTACCTCGTCCAGGTAGCGCTTCACACCGCCGAAGCGCTCGAAATAGCTTTCCATGATGTCTTTGGCCTCGCCGGCGGAGATGGAAAGTTGGTTGGACAGCCCGTAGGCGGACAGGCCGTAAACCAGACCGTAAGACATTGCCTTCACGCGCCGGCGCAGCTCCGGGGTGACTTGGTCGATGGGCACGTCGAACACGCGCGAGCCGACGAAGTTGTGCAGATCCTCCCCTGCCCGGTATGCCTCGATGAGCCCTTCGTCCTGGCTGAGGTGCGCCATCACGCGCATCTCAATCTGCGAGTAGTCGGCAGTGAGCAAGCACTCGTAGCCCTCACCCACCACAAACGCCGAGCGGATCTTGCGCCCGGCTTCCGTGCGCACCGGAATGTTTTGCAGGTTCGGCTCCGCTGAGCTGAGACGGCCGGTGGAGGCGACGGTCTGGTTGAACGTGGTGTGAATGCGTCCGTCCGGCTGCACCGTCTTGATCAAGCCTTCGATGGTGGACTTGAGTTTCTGCAGCTCGCGGTGCGCCAGGAGGTGATCCAGGAAGGGGTGAGGGTGCTTTTCCGCCAGCGCTTCAATCTCACCTGCGGCGGTGGAATAGCCGGTCTTGGTCTTTTTCGTCTTCGGCAGCTCCAGCTTGTCAAAGAGCACGGCCGACAGCTGCTTGGGGCTGGAGAGGTTGAGCGAAGGCTCGTCCACAAGCTTGCGCGCCTCTTCTTCGATCTGCTCGACCTTCAGCGTGAACTCTTTGCGCTGGTCTTCCAGCACGTCCAAGTCCACGGCGATGCCGGTGTACTCCATTTCCGCGAGCACGGTCACCAGCGGCAGCTCCAGGTCCGCGTAGAGCTCGTAGGAGTTGATCTCGCGCAACTCCTTCGCCAGCTCGGCCGCCAGCTCCAGAATTGCGGCAGCAGCGTCCACGTCCGCGGTGTCGCCCAGCAGGCTCATCTGGTCGGAGCCGATGTCGAGCTGGCGCTGCAGGTGGCGCTGGTAGATATCCTCCAAAGCGTAGGTGCGCTGGCCTGGACGCAGCAGGTACGCGGCAATCGCGGTGTCGTGCGCGATGCCCCGCAGCTCAATACCTCGCCCGCGCAGCATGTGGTACGCCGCCTTGGCCTCATGCATGTACTTCGGCGCGTCCGATTCCAGCCAGCGCTTCAGCGCAGCGTCCTCTTCGGCGCTCAAGTCCGCGGCAAGCTTGGATACTCCGTGCCTTTGCTTATCGACGATCGCAAGCGCCACCACGTCACCCTGACCAGGCGCGGCGTTGCCGGTGATGTACACAGCCAGGCCGTCGGCCTCTCGCGCGGAAAGCCAGACGTCCAAAGGTTCGTCGTCAAGCGTGATGTCCTCGAGCTCGACCACCTGGGACTCGGGCGCAGCGCCGTCAGTGGGCACAGCGGCGAGGACGCGCTCGCGGAGGTTCACGCCGAATTCGAGGTCGTCGAAGCGCGCGGCTACCTGGGGGATCTCGGCCGGCTTGAGCTCCAGATCGTTCGGGGCGACCGGCAGCTCCACATCGGTAACCATCTGGGTGAGCTCGCGGTTGAGGCGGACCTGGTCGATGCGCTCGCGGAAGTTGTTCGCGGCCACGCCCTTGAGCTCGTCGGCGTTTTCGATGAGCCCTTCGAGGCTGCCGTACTGCGTGATCCATTTGGTGGCGGTCTTCTCCCCCACTTTCGGCACGCTGGGCAGGTTGTCCGACGGATCGCCGCGCAGCGCCGCGAAGTCCGGATACTGCGCAGGCGTTAGACCGTACTTGTTCTCTACTTCTTCGGGCGTAAACCGGGTCATTGTTGACACGCCGCGGGTGGGATACATCAGGGTGGTCGTGCCGTCCACAAGCTGGATGTAGTCGCGGTCGCCGCTGACCAGCACGATCTCGAAGTCGCCCTCCGCACGCGCCTGGGTCACCAGCGTGGCGACAATGTCGTCCGCCTCGAAGTTCTCCTTGCTCAAGGTGGTGATGCCAAGGTCACCCAGCACGTCCTCGATGATCGGCACCTGGCCTTTGAACTCCGGCGGCGCGGACTCGCGCTGCGCCTTGTACTCCGGGAAACGCTCCGTGCGGAAGGTCTTACGGCCCACGTCGAAGGCGACGGCGGCGTGCGTCGGCTTCTCGTCCGCCAGGATGTTGGCGAACATGGATAGAAACCCGTAGACCGCATTCGTGTGCTGGCCGCCGGAGGTGGAGAAGTTCTCCGCGGGCAGCGCGTAGAAGGCGCGGAAGGCCATCGAGTGGCCGTCGATAAGCAATAGTCGCTTCGTGTTCTCGGGTGTATCGCTCACGGTTGGCCAGTCTAGCGGGCAGCCCGACGTGGCCCGGATCGCCCATTAGCGAGGTGATTTCGTGACAGAGACTTCGCTGGGATAAACTTTCGCCCGAAGCCCCAGTAGCCCAATTGGCAGAGGCAACGGATTCAAAACCCGTCCAGTGTGAGTTCGAGTCTCACCTGGGGCACCGCGTGTTGTTGTCTCGAGACATCGTTCCTACGGTGTCTTGAGATTTTTCTTTTTCGGTGTGAGCTGGGGTTGGGTGATTAGTGGGGGTATTGAGGGCGTTGTAGCGCCGGAGCTGGGTCTGTTGAAGCGGAGGGAAGATCGCCCCGAGGCGCGGTGGGGGTAGCTCCAGGTGGGCTGATACGGAAGCAGCCTAGGGATCGCGGCGTTCGGCGCCTCGAGGTGCAGAGGCAGGGTCTACTGCCTATCGACGAGCGTTCCGTCTACGCGAGACGAAGCGTTTTAGTCACTATGGTCGAGACATCAACGATGCGAATTCGACCGAACTGATGAAGGACCGGGGCCACTCCTCATCGTCGGTTAGGAGCATGTCCTCCCAAAGCCTGGACACCGCCGCTCCAGGCTCGATGGGTTCTTCGATTGAACCCAACGCTGTGCAGTAACTGTAGAGACCCCATTCGTCCTCGTTGAGCGAATCATCGCTCTGAGCCCGAAGATCATGCAACAAGTTCTCTCTCACGAGAGCATTGGATTCGACATGCTCTGTGTCTGCGATCAGATAGACGGCGGTGAATTGCTTAACTCTTTCGACTCGCTCGAGGTAGCGCGTATAACACTTAGGTAGATCCTCTTTGCGGGAAAGAATGTAGGTCCGCGTGAGAGTAACTTCGCTGGTGGTCATTGCGGGTTCCAATTCATGTCGTAGGCTCCCGCTAAAGAGACTCAGCGGGGGTAACCGAATACCAGCTTACAGAGACATAAACGGCATAAGCGAAGACAAGAACGAGCGGAACGAAGGCACTTAAAGCAATACAGATCGCAAGCAAGCCTAAGACCTCAAGCCCACCTTTCAGCTCTGTAGATGACTTGACTAGTAGTGCCGTCGGGATGGAAGCGATGAAAAGAAGAGCTATTAGCAGAGGAAAAGGGACTCCGTTCAAATACCCCGCAAGCAGAGTCTCGATGCCCGCGCAAATCCACAAGGATTTTTGAAGGCTCACAAATTCCACCTCCAGCTGCTTGTTAGACGCATTCGCAACCGGGCAAGGGTAGCCCGGGTATCGCCGCTGCGCGACTGAAAGTGGTCTCTCTAGCAGCTGAGTTGACAGGTGCATCGCTTTTACCCCTGTTTTGCCACTCACGTTGACCTTCTACGTGAGGGCTCCGTTCTGGTGTCGCCCAGGGTCAGTTTGGAACCAAACACGGAAGACCATGGAACTGGGCTCAGAACCTGCCAGCGTTGGCAGTTGTCAAAGAGTTTTCCGAAACCCCCAATTGGTTGGCTGGGCATTTTTGGGAGGAAACCGCGCCAAACTGGGAAGACACAAAAGTTCCGCTCGATTGAGCGCCATACATCTACCAGTTCACCGGCAACCCTGACGAACAACTCCTTATCCGGCGCCTCCTCACCATGTAGCTCACCATCAGGCGCAAACAGAGCCAACATAATGTAAAGCTATCTTGACACACTGACGCGAACCTTTTATATTTTGTAAATGGAAGGAGGTGCAATGAACACAGTCCGCAAATGGAGGCGCTGGTTTGAAATGTCGCAGCAAGAGCTCGCAGACCGCGTCGGTGTTTCGCGGCAGACCATCGCCAACATCGAGCGGGGCAACTACTCGCCTTCCGTGTACCTCGCCCTCGACATCTGCCGTGAATTTGGAAAGTCAGTTGAGGATGTCTTTGGGCAATCGAAGGAGAAGGAAGAGGATGTTTAAGCGATACGGAGACACCGTTGTCAACTACGTCGATGGCACCGCCACCGACGAGTTCGAGGCCGCCGTCTACCACAAGGCAAACACAGTTGGGATGATCACTTCCCTGCTCGCAGCGGCAGCTATCGGCGCCGTACTCGCCTGGGTCCTTCCCAGTCGCGAGTCAATCTTGTCGGCGCTCGTGTTTCTCATTCCGGCAGTCAGCAGCGCTGTGGGCACAACGTGGATGCGCAACTACGTCGCATCGCCGATAATCCGCTTGCGCGACATGCCACGCACAGTCGTCGTCACGTATTCCGTGCTGTGCGCGATTGGGTTGGTGGGCATCATCGTTGCCGGTGGCTTCGGCCAATCTGATGGTGTGGACAGCGCGGGAGCAAGCGGCGCAGTTATCGGTGCCGTAGTCGGCGCGCTGACCGCAGGTGCGCTGACCTACAGCACCACAAAGCGCCGGCGCCGCCGGGACTTGGAACGCCTCGACGCTCAGGCTGAAGATTAGCGCCGCACTCAGGCACCGCCGCGCACAAGTCTATATCCCACACCTGGCTCGGTAATCAAGTATGTCGGCCGGGTGTGGTCGTCTTCTATTTTCCGGCGAATTTGGTGGGCGTACACGCGCAGGTAGTTCAATTCCCGCCCGTAGCCGGGCCCCCAGATGGAGCCCAACAGATCATCGTGACGCACGAGCACTCCGTTCGCCTTCGCCAACGTGGACAGCATCCGCCACTCGGTTGGCGTGAGGTGCAATTCGCGGCCAGCCTTTGTTGCGCGGGACTCGGCAAAGTCGAGGACCACATCCCCCGCGACAAACGGTGGAATCGCCGAGGTTGCTACCCCACTGCTTCGCAAGGATGCCCGCACGCGGGCCATCAGCTCTTCCACACCGAACGGTTTAGTCACAAAGTCGTTGGCGCCGTCGTCGAGCGCCTCGACTATGTCTTCCGGCTGGTCCCGTGCAGACAGCACGATAATTGGCACGTGGGACGTCTGCCTCACACGGTGAAGGATCTCCGTGCCATCGATGTCTGGCAAGCCGAGATCAAGAATGACCAGTTGTGGCGGGTCCTCCTCCAGCTCGTCCAACGCATCCATGCCGCAGCCGACGCACACGGACTCGTACCCACGGGCGCGAAGGTTGATTCGCAGCGTTCTCAGCAACGTGGCATCGTCGTCTACGACGAGGATCTTGGTCATACGTCTGCTTCCCTCTCTTCACGTGGATTGGGCTTCACCGGTACGCGCACTGTCATAGTCAGCCCGCCACCCGGTGTCTCCGACGGAGCGACCTCGCCGTGCATAGCCTCTGCCAATCCGCGGGCTACGGCGAGACCGAGTCCCACCCCATCAGTGGTCTGCGTGTCGCCTTTACGTTGGAAAGGAAGGAAAATTGCTTCCCTGTCCTTGCGCTTCACGCCCGGTCCGGAGTCCACAATTTTGATCGCCACTGCCCCACTTTGCGGTTCAGTGCTGACCCGCACCTCGCCCTGCTGTTGGTAGTGCAACGAGTTCTCCAAGAGGTTGGTCACCACTCTTTCCAACAACCCCGCGTCCACGCACGCCAGCACAGGTTCGGCGGCGGCGATAAAACGCACCCGGTTCGGCTCGCTCACCTGGGCAATATATTCCGGAAGCAATTCCCGCAGATCGTAAACATCCGGTTTAGCTATAAGGGCCCCCACCTGCAGCCGCGACATGCCGAGGAGGTTCGTGATCAACCTGTCCAATTTGTCCGCGCTCAGTTCGATGGACTCCATAAGTTCCCCGCGCTCTTCGGCGGTGAACGACACCGATGTGCTGCGCAAGCTTTCTATCGAGGCTTTGATGCCCGAAAGCGGCGTTCGAAGATCATGGGAAACTGCGGAGAGCAACGCAGTTCGCGCCCTGTTGTCCGACGCAAGTTCAGCCGCGCTAGAAGCGGAGCGCTCAAGTTCATCGCGCTGCAGTATGGCCTGGGCGTAGACAACGCAGGCGCTGATCAGCCGCCGCTTCTCGGCAGAGATGTCCGCGGGCTGCAGCACCAGGTCGTGCGTGCCGTCAATGGCGTCGCGCTCGCTGTCCTCAATGTTGGCTGGGTCAAAGGCGTCCGTGCACTCTAACGTTGTAAAGCTGCCGAGTTGTGAGCGCCGCTCTACCACCGCCGCAGCAGTCAATCCGCACATCTCAACGATCCGGTCGAGCAAGAGCCGCAACTGTTGATTCGATCCGAGCAGCACGTTGGTCATGTCGGCCATGGCAGTGGCCTCGGCCTGGGCGACACGTGCCTGGTGCAGCCGCATCGCATAGCGGTTGACTAACGAGGCGACAATGATCGCCACCGCCACCGAAAACAGCAGAGCGACGGTGTTAGCCAAGTGGCCGATCGTCAATGTGCCGTACGGCGGCGTGAAAAACCAGTCAGCGAGCAAGCTGCCCAGCACAGCTGCGACGACGGACGGCCACAATCCGCCGACGAGCGCGACCACCACTGCCGCGAGCAGGAAAACGGGTGAGACCAGCGCGAGATTCGGGTGGTCCCGAAAGCAGAGGAACAACCCGCTGATCACGGCTGGCAGGGCAACGGCGAGCAGGAATCCCGCGTTCCGGCGTTCCCCGGGGAGGGCTTGCGCGCGTTTCCGGCGCATCGCTGTCCCACCGTCCGCGAGCGCAACGACGTGGGTGTCAATCTCGTGCGAAGATTCGATGATTTCCTCACTAAACCCGCGCGACCACAGACGCCGCCACAGGGGACGACGGCTGGTGCCGATCACGATCTGCGTCGCGTTGCATCCGCGTGCGAATTCCAGCACCGATTGCGCCGGACTTTCGCCGGTGACGGTGTGGAAGGTTCCGCCGAGCTCTTCTGTCAGCCGGCGCAGTCGCGCTATATCCGGCAGGGTCGCACCTGACAGGCCGTCGGAGCGCGTCGCGAACACTGCGAGAAGTTCCCCGCCGACGCCGCGCTTAGCTATTCGGGCGCCGCGTCGCAGCAACGCCTCACCTTCGCGCCCCCCGGACAGAGCCACGACAACCCTTTCGCGGGTGGGCCAAGATTTCTCAATGCTGTTGTCTTCGCGGTAGCGGGCGAGCGCTTCGTCGACCCGGTCAGCCAGCCACAGCAGCGCCAGCTCGCGCAGCGCGGAGAGGTTTCCTTCCCTGAAGTAGTTCGCCAATGCGGCGTCGATATTCTCGGGTTTGTAAATATCGCCGTATGCCATGCGTTGTCGCAGTGCCTCCGGTGACAGGTCGACGAGGTCGATTTGGTCGGCTGCACGCAGCGCTGCATCCGGAATCGTCTCGTTTTGCACCACCCCGGTGATTGATTCCACCACGTCGTTGAGGGATTCGAGGTGCTGGACGTTGACGGTGGAAATCACGTCGATGCCGGCATCGAGCAGCACTTCGATGTCCTGCCAACGTTTGGAGTTTTGCCTGCCTGGGGGATTGGTGTGCGCCATTTCGTCCACCAGCGCAACGTCTGGCTTTCTCGCCAGCACTGCGTTGAGGTCCATCTCGGCAATCGTTGCGCCTTTGTACGACACGTCCTTGCGCGGCACCACCTCAAGCCCGTCGACCTGCTTCAGAGTGAACGGGCGGCCGTGTGTTTCCACGAGTGCGACCACCACGTCTTCGCCGGCAGCAGCAAGGCGGTGGCCTTCCGTGAGCATCGCGACTGTTTTGCCCACACCGGGCGCGCCGCCGAGAAAGACGCGGAGCCGTCCTCGTGTCATAGTGTCAGCCTTCGTACTCGAGCGAGTAGTTCAATTCGTTGACGTTCACCGTATCCTGTCCGAAGAAGCCCAGGAGTGCTTTTTTCGTGTGAGCTTCAATCAGCTTGTCGACGTCCTGACGGTCCATTCCCCGCTCCCCCGCGATCCGCGGCGCCTGCCAGTGCGCGTACTCCGGAGAGATGTGTGGATCGAGGCCACTGGAAGATGCCGTCAGCGCCTCTGCAGGAACCTCGCCGGCGTCCGGGTTTTCCTGTTCCAATGCCTGCCTGCGCTCATCCATTCGGTCGCGCAGCTCCCGCGATGCCGGAGAGAGGTTGCTGCCTCCGGACGCCTCGCCGTCCCAGTCGCCAGCGGACGGCCGCGGCCGGAAGAATTCCGGTCCTCCCGCTGGTTGCGCGATGAGTTTGGAGCCGACGACATCCTCGCCGTTGCGTTGCAGTGAGCCGTCCGCCTGGGCTGGCATGAGGCGGCCGATTCCGACCATGAGAAGCGGATAGGCGATGCCGAGGATGACAGTGAGAACGAGAAGGGCGCGGAAGGCTGCCCCTGTTTGCCGCAAAGTATTCATGAGAGTCACATCCCTGGGAGGAGTTGAATGATCAGGTCGATGGCTTTGATGCCGATGAACGGGGCGATAATTCCGCCGAGTCCGTAGATGAGCAGGTTGCGGTTGAGCAGCGCGCCGGCGGACATCGACCGGTACTTCACGCCCTTGAGCGAAAGCGGGATGAGTGCGACGATGACCAGCGCGTTGAAGATCACTGCGCTGAGCATGGCGGATTCGGACGAGTGCAGGCGCATGACGTTGAGCATTTCCAGCCCGGGGAAGATCGGCACGAACATCGCGGGAATGATGGCGAAGTACTTGGCCAGGTCATTCGCGATGGAGAACGTAGTCAACGCGCCGCGAGTGATCAGCAGCTGTTTGCCAATGCCCACGATGTCGATGAGCTTTGTCGGATCCGAGTCGAGGTCAACCATGTTTCCGGCTTCCTTCGCCGCAGAGGTACCCGAATTCATGGCCACGCCCACGTCGGCTTGAGCCAGCGCAGGTGCGTCGTTCGTGCCGTCGCCAGTCATCGCGACGAGGTGGCCGCCGGCCTGCTCCTTCTTGATCAGGCGCATCTTGTCTTCCGGCGTGGCCTCCGCCAGGAAGTCGTCGACCCCTGCTTCCTTCGCGATCGCTGCCGCGGTAACAGCATTGTCACCGGTGATCATGATCGTTTTGATGCCCATCTCCCGCAGTTGCGCGAAGCGTTCAGTCAGCCCCGGCTTGACAACGTCTTTCAGATGGAGCACACCGACGATTCGCGGTGACTGTCCCGAGGATCTCTTGGCCACCACGAGCGGCGTGCCGCCGGATGCAGAGATATCTTCGACGACCTGGTCGACATCGCTGGGCAGACGGCCCCCTTCGGCTGCGACCCAGGATTTCACTGCAGAGCTCGCGCCTTTGCGCACCTGCGTTCCATCGGGGAAATCCACTCCCGACATGCGGGTGTTTGCGGAAAACGGCACGAACTCAGCGCCTTGCCTGTTCAGCGTGGTGGCGTCGTCGCGTACGACATCGTTTGCTGAATCGAGACCGTCAATGAACTCGATGATGGAGCGGCCTTCAGGTGTTTCGTCGGCAAGCGAGCTTTGCCACGCAGCGGCAATCATTTCCTTGGAGTCGGTGCCTTCGACCGTGACGATGTCGGATGCCCGCCGGTTGCCGTACGTAATAGTGCCGGTCTTGTCCAGCAGCAACGTCGATACGTCGCCGGCTGCCTCCACCGCACGCCCGGACATGGCAAGCACGTTGTGCTGCACGAGGCGATCCATGCCTGCGATCCCGATGGCGCTGAGCAGCGCGCCGATTGTCGTCGGA
The DNA here is from genome assembly GCF_030408775.1 of Corynebacterium fournieri. Lineage (NCBI taxonomy): Bacteria > Bacillati > Actinomycetota > Actinomycetes > Mycobacteriales > Corynebacteriaceae > Corynebacterium > Corynebacterium fournieri. Next base: position 1,071,535 of record NZ_CP047210.1, on the reverse strand, counting down.
ATCAGGCACACGAGCAGAGCTACCAGAGCAATGAGCGAGAGCTTGTGCCCGGAGTAGATCGCCATTGGTTGAATAGCGGTGACTGCCATCACGAACAGGATGCTCAGCGTGATCAGGAGAATGTTCAGAGCGAGCTCGTTCGGAGTCTTCTTTCGCTCGGCGCCCTCGACGAGGGAAATCATTCGGTCGATGAATGTTTCGCCCGGCTTGGACGTAATTTTGACCACGATACGGTCGGAGAGCACTGTGGTGCCACCTGTGACTGCGCTGCGGTCGCCGCCGGACTCGCGGATCACAGGTGCGGATTCGCCTGTGATCGCAGACTCATCCACGGTGGCAACGCCTTCGACGACGTCGCCGTCGCCCGGGATCTGCTGGCCGGCTTCCACCACGACCAAATCTCCGATGGAGAGATCGGATCCCGACACTTCGGTTTCGGTACCGTCGTCGCAAAGCAATCGCGCCCTGGCATCGGTGCGAGTTTGCCGCAGCGCCGAGGCTTGTGCCTTGCCGCGGCCCTCCGCGACCGCTTCAGCCAGGTTGGCGAAGATGATCGTCGCCCACAGCCACAGCGTGACGCTGACGGAAAACAGGGTGGGATGGAAGACGGTGAGCACGGTGGTGAGCACCGCTCCGAGCCACACCACGAAAATCACGGGCTGCTGCACGAGGTTGGCGGGGTTGAGCTTTTTCAACGCCTCGACGACATTGCCGTTCAATTGGCTGCTGAGCGAGCTCGATTGGCGTTTGGAAACGGGTGCGGGTGCTTGAGTTGCAGTGGTCATGAAAGTGCCTCCGCGATAGGGCCGAGCGCAAGCGACGGCAGGAATGTCAGGCCCGCGACGATGAGAATCACGCAGAGCAAGAGAATGGTGAAAGTGGCGTTGTGGGTAGGCATCGAGCCGGCGGTGTCTTGGCGGCCGCGCTGCGCCGCAAGCGACCCAGCCAGAGCGACCATGAGTGCGATCGGCGCGAAGCGCCCTACGAACATGGCAAACGCGATAGTGAGGTTGAGATACGGCGTTCCAGCGCTGAGTCCGGCGAACGCGGAACCGTTGTTGTTCGCGCCGGAGGTGTATGCGTAAAGCACCTCACTTAAGCCGTGGGAACCGGTGTTGTTCATCGATTCGCGCACGCCCGGGAGCAGCACTGCCCCCGCCGTCAGCAGCAGGACCAGCGCGGGCATCACGATGGCGGCCAGCGCGGCGAGTGTGATCTCACGGCGCCCAATGGTCTTTCCGAGCACCTCGGGCGTGCGCCCGATCATCAACCCCGCGATGAACACTGAGAGCACTACGAAGGTGAGCATGTTGTACATGCCGGTGCCCACACCGCCGGGCGAAACCTCGCCGAGCATCATGTTGAACATGACCAGTCCGCCGCCGAGCGGACTGTATGAGTCGTGCATCGAGTTGACTGCGCCGGTCGAGGTGCCGGTGGTGGTCGTAGCGAAAATGGCCGACCACAGCACGCCGAAACGGCTTTCTTTACCTTCCAACGCAGTCGCGGGCATAGAGCTTTCAGCCCAGACCAGCAGCGCGGCAGACCCAGCCCACAAGATCGCCATGGCCGCAGTCAGCGCGAGGCCTTGGCGGCGATCTTTCACGAACAGCCCGTAGGTGACCGGCAGTGAGAACGGTATGAGCAGAACAAGCAGAATCTCCAGCAAGTTCGTCCACGCGTTCGGGTTTTCAAACGGGTGCGCGGAGTTTGCGTTGAAGATACCGCCGCCGTTCGTGCCGAGCATCTTGATTGCCTCCTCCGACGCCACAGGGCCGGTGAGGATTGTCTGGGACTGCCCTGTCACCGTCGTGACCTGCAGGGGCGCGGCCAAGTTTTGGGCCACTCCGCCTGCGATGAGAAGAAGCGCGCCGAGAACGGAAATAGGAAGCAGCACGCGCAGCGAGGCACGAACAAGATCGACCCAGAAGTTGCCTACCGTCCCCGAGTTCGATCGTGCGAGACCACGGAACAGTGCCACGGCGACGGCGATGCCGGTGGCCGCAGACACGAAGTTCTGCACGGTCAGACCAGCCATACCAACGACGTACCCCGCCCCGGTTTCACCCGAATAACTTTGCCAGTTCGTGTTCGTGGTGAAGGAGACTGCAGTGTTCAACGCCGTGTGCCAGTCTTGAGAGCGGCCAAAGCCCCATGGCAGCATGCCTTGGACCATGATGATGAGCCACAAGACGAGCACCGACGCCACACCGAAAGCGACGGACGCGATTGCGTAGGAGGTCCACCGCATTTCGTTGTCGGGGTTGACGCCGATGAGTTTGTAGACGACTTTCTCCGCGGCGTTGTGCTTTTTGTCTGTGAAGCACTTGTACATGTATATGCCTACAGGCACCCGGGCGACTGCCAGCAGAAGGGTGACGAGCAGCAGTGCGCAAATGGTTTGAATTGCAAGCGGCATGATGTCCTCAGAACTTCTCCGGATTGAGCAGGGCATACACCAGGTATGCGAGGACACCACCACTGAGTAAGAGACCTATGAAATCTTGAGCCATGCCCTTAAATCAACCACCCGAAGACGTGCTTTCGCGCCCGCCTGATCGATTCTTAAGGCCTCTTAACGGTGTTTTAACGCCTGGGCTTCATGCCCCCTCCGGCTTGCCCAGCCGGGAATCCCGGACTGGGCGGTTCCTAGGCTCATTTTCGAGAGTACATAGCCTTCCTATATAGTTTGCCTATGCACCACGACGAGGAACTTGCAGAGCTCGCAGTCAACCTGGTTGCCGCCAGCAGCCACTTCGCGCGGGCAGCCTTCCAAGCCTCCGAATTCACGCTGTCCTATGTATCGCTGCGCGTGCTCGCCACCCTCGACCGCGAACCGGGGCTGAGGGTTGGGGAACTCGCGATCCGCGAGGGCATTACACAGCCATCCATGAGCCAGGCGGTCAAACTGCTCGTCGACGGCGACCTGGTCAGACGCACCCCGTCTGCGGAGGACGCACGCGCGAGCGAGCTGACCGTCACGCCGACGGGCCATGAAGTGCTGAGCAACTACCGCGAGATCTCCGCCCGCGAAGTGGTGCCGACGTTCAAATCCTTACCGCCGAGCGACATTATGGCGCTCCAGCGGGCAGCCGAGCTGCTCCCGAAGCTGACGCAGGCCCTGCGGCGGCAACATTGAGAACCCAAGCGTAAATAACGACAACAAACCGAAGGAGGTCGCGCGTGACAGACGCGCCGCATACACCCGAAAACAATTCAATCCTGAAACAGCCCATCGCCGTGTGGGCCTTGGCCTTCGCCTGCGCCGTGTCGTTCATGGGCATCGGCTTGGTGGACCCGATCCTGCCCGCCATCAGCCGCGAGCTGGACGCCACCCCGACCCAGACGATGCTGCTGTTTACCAGCTACCTGCTCATTACGGCACTGGCTATGTTCTTCAGCGCGTTTATCTCCTCGCGCATCGGAGTCAAGACCATGCTTTTGATCGGGTTGGCACTGATCGTCGTCTTCGCGGCGTTGTCGGGCGCTGCGGGTTCGGTCGACGCGATCATCGGGTTCCGCGCTGGCTGGGGTCTGGGCAACGCGCTGTTTATCTCCACGGCGCTGGCGGCCATCGTCGGCGCGGCGTCGGGGCACGCGGGCCAGGCAGTGATCTTGTACGAAGCCGCGATCGGCGTCGGTATGGCCGTCGGCCCCCTCGCCGGCGGCGTGCTGGGTGAGATCAGCTGGCGCGCCCCCTTCTACGGCACGGCGGTGCTGATGGCGGCCGGTTTCATCGCGATTGCAACACTGCTGGCTAAGGCCGAGCGCAAACCGGAACCCGTCGCGTTGACGGCAGGTCTCGCCGCAGTCAAAGACCCGGCCCTCCTCACGCTCGGCTTGGTGGCGTTTTTCTACAACTTCGGGTTTTTCACCCTGCTCGCCTACTCGCCGTACCCCATCGAGGAAGCTGCCGCGCTGAGCGGGCGCAACTTCGGCGCGACTGAGCTGGGCTACGTCTTCTTCGGCTGGGGCCTGGCACTGGCCGTCTCTTCGGTGTTCATCGCACCCCGCCTGACCCGCGCCTTCGGCCTGATTCCGGTGGTGGTGACGGTGCTTCTCGGCTTCAGCGCGGTCCTAGCCGGCCTCGGCTTCGGCGCCCACCAGCTGGGAGTCGTAGTGGTCCTGGTCATCCTCGCGGGTTTCTTCAGCGGCGTGTTCAACACGGTGCTGACCGAGGCTGTCATGGAGGCGACGGAGATGCCGCGAAACGTGGCCTCGTCGAGCTATTCGGGTATGCGCTTCCTCGGCGGCGCGGTGGCGCCAGCCGTATCCGGTCCACTGGCTGCATCTCTGGGTGCTGGCGTGCCGTACTGGTTTGGCGCAGGTTCTCTCGTGGTGTCCCTGCTGATTCTCTTTGCCGGGCGCAAGACGCTGCATCGCATTCTCTAACGGATTGGTTAAGATACGCCCCATGCGTAAGTCTCTCATCGCCGGCTCTACCGCCGGAGCACTCGTCCTCGCAGGCTTGACGGTCCCTGCGGCAACCGCCGAAACGAAGCCCACGGGAGCAAATGCTGACACCGCTGCAGCCCTGAAGGACGCCGCGGATGCGTTTGAGAAGCTCTCCGCCCAGGAGAACTCCTCCAGCTCTTCCGATAAGGCCTCGAAGAAGAACAAGCCGCGGAAGCCGGGCGATCCGTCCCCTTCCCTGGAGTGGCTCGACCAGGACCCGGAGAATGACCCGCTCTACATCGACCCGGAGAAGAACCCGCTGAAGGAGGTTTCTTCCTCCGACATGTTCCTCGAGTGGACCGACGGCATGGAGGAAGGCGAAGGCAAAGAGGTCGTCCAGGCGTGGGCACGCAACTCCTCTGTTCCGGACACCGCTAACCCGGTTGAGCTGTGGAAGCAGGAAGCTCAAGGCTCGTCGATGATGTCTTCGGGCCTGTTCACCGGTGATTTCGCGCAGTCTTCCGCAGGCTCCAGCCAGGCGACGTCCGTGCTCATCCCGGTGTTTTTGGGTGTGTTCGTGCTGGGCTCCTTGATTGAGCTCGTCATGCGCGGCGTGCGCATGGCCTCGCAGTAGCAGAAAGCGTTTGCTTAGCGACGGCCCCAGGGATGACCTTGGGGCCGTCGATACGTATTTGCAGTCCGGTGTAATATACGATTCGTTGTAAATATTCATCGTGTATTTGGAGCCGGTATGCAACACACCACCTCCCTGCGCGTCGCCGCGTGCCTTGCCGCGACCACGCTGCTCGCGGGATGCGTGACCAACGAGGAGGGCGGCACTCCTGACGGCTGGGAACCTATCGTCCCGGACGCGGTGCCCGAGATCGCGGCGATGGTGCCGCCGGAAATCGCGGCGGACGGCGTGCTCAATGTAGGTACGAACCCGCCGTTCGCGCCCTTCGAGTTCAAGGATTCCCACGGCGAACTCATCGGCGTGGAACTCGACCTCGCCCGTGCCGCCGCGGGCGTAATGGGCATGGATTTCCAGGCGGAAGACATGGACTTCGCCATGATCCTGCCGGCTGTTTCGGCCGGAAGCCTCGACGCTGGCGCGGCCGGTTTCACCGACAACGAAGAACGCCGCCAGTCCTACGACTTTGTCAATTTCCTCTACGCGGGCGTGCAGTGGGCCGCACAACCGGGCTCGGGCGTGGACCCCAACGACCCTTGCGGCCTGACTGTGTCTGTGCAGCGCACCACCGTGTCCGAAACAGACGACGTGCGCCCCAAGTCTGAGGAGTGCGTCGCGCAGGGCAAAGACCCGATCACCGTGCTTGCGTTCGACACCGCGGATAACGCCGCGCTGGCCACGCTGGTCGGTCGTGCGGATGCGTACAGTGCGGACTCTCCTGTAACCGCCTGGGCGGTCGAGCGCTCCAAAGGCGAGATGGAGATGATCGGAGAGATGTTTGACGCAGCTCCTTACGGCTTCGCGGTTCCAAAAGGCTCACCGTTGGCGGACGCGATGGCGGCGGCGATGCAGCACCTCATCGACACCGGCGAATACGCCCGGATTCTGGATCAGTGGAACATCGACACCGGCCTGCTGGACCAGGCCATGATTAATGAACAACCTCTGGGAGGACAGTGAGCATGAGCACCCCCTATTCCAAGTACAAGGCGAAACAGGGCGAGCGCACCCGTCCGGAGCGCATTCAGGCAAAGCCGCTGCGCCACCCGGGTCGCTGGGTGCTCGCGGCACTGCTCGTGGCGCTGGTGGTGTGGTTTGTCGTCGGCGCGGCGCGTAACGACGCCTACGGTTGGGACACCTACTTCGACTACCTCCTCGATACCCGGATCGCCACCGCGGCGTTGCACACCATCGCCATTACGGTGCTGGCCATGCTCATCGGCCTCGCCGGCGGCGTGCTACTGGCGGTGATGCGCATGAGCCCGAACCCGGTGTTTAAATCCGTGGGATGGATCTTCCTGTGGATCTTCCGCGGCACCCCGGTCTACGTCCAGCTGATGTTCTGGGGCCTGATCGGCGCCATCTACGACACCATCAACCTGGGCTTCGCCGAGATCCCACTGGAGCCGTTTACCTCGTCAGCCTTCACGCTGGCCGTGGTGGGCCTGGGCTTAAACGAGGCCGCCTACATGGCGGAGATTGTCCGCTCCGGCGTCTCCGCGGTCCCGGAAGGCCAGGTGGAGGCATCTAAGGCGCTGGGCATGAGCTGGGGCCAGACCATGCGCCGTACGGTGTTGCCGCAGGCGATGCGCATCATCATCCCGCCCACCGGCAACGAGTTCATCTCGCTGCTGAAGACTTCCTCGCTCGTGGTGGCTATCCCCTACTCCTTGGAGCTGTACGGCCGTTCCATGGACATCGCCGCCGCGCTGTTCGAGCCGGTGCCGATGCTGCTGGTCGCCGCCACCTGGTATTTGGTGATCACGTCGCTGCTCATGGTGGCGCAGCACTACCTGGAGCGCTACTTCGACCGTGGCGCCACCCGCCAGCTCACCGCCCGCCAGCTGGCTAGCTTGGCCGACGCGGAGGGCACCATCCCCAACAACGTTGAAATCGTGGAAGAACCGCAGAAGAAGGGGCAGCGCTAATGACCGTCAAGCAGACTCCGATGATTCAGGCCGTGGATGTGTGGAAGTCCTTCGGCAACCTCGACGTGCTAAAGGGCATCGATTTGGAAGTGGCTCCCGGCGAGGTGGCGTGCCTCATCGGCCCCTCCGGCTCCGGCAAGTCCACGCTGCTGCGCTGCGTGAACCACTTGGAAAAGGTCAACGCGGGCCGTTTGTACGTCGACGGCGAGCTCATCGGCTACAAGGATCGCGGCGGTGTGCTGCACGAGATGAGTGCGAAGGAGGCCGCGAAGCAGCGCCGCGACATCGGCATGGTGTTCCAGAACTTCAACCTCTTCGGCCACCGCACGGTGCTGGACAACATCATCGAGGCGCCGGTGCATGTGAAGGGCCAATCCGTCGCGGAGGCGAAGGCGCGCGCTCACGAGCTGTTGGAAATGGTCGGTTTGGGCAACAAGGCGGATGTCTACCCCATCCAACTCTCCGGCGGCCAGCAGCAGCGCGTGGCCATCGCGCGTGCGGTGGCGATGGACCCGAAGCTGATGCTTTTCGACGAACCGACTTCCGCCCTGGACCCCGAACTCGTCGGCGAAGTCCTGCGCGTCATGCGCGATCTCGCCGATCAAGGCATGACCATGCTGGTGGTCACCCACGAGCTGGCGTTTGCGCGCGAGGTGGCGGACAAGGTCGCGTTCATGGACGGCGGGCAGGTCATCGAGTACGGCACCCCCGAACAAGTGCTGGACAACCCGCAGCACGAGCGCACCAAGGCGTTCGTGTCCACCCTGTTTTAATCAGGTTTTCGCCTGGCACCGGCATTCTCGGCGCGGGTCAAAACCGGCCGCTCGTAAAATCTGACGCGGCCGAAACTCGACCTGGGCAAACGGACCGCGGAAATAACCTGGTCGTCAACTTTTACGAGGCCAACCTACGCCACCGGCGCTAAGCCAATAGCCCGCGCGCGAGGGTCGTGGCCCCGCCGGCGAAAGCTAAGCCCAGCGCTATTGTGTGCGCGGTTGTCGCCGGCACCCGCGGTGCTAGCCGCTTGCCCAGCGCAATGCCCACCGCCAACGCGGCGAGGGTGGCAACCCACAGCTCAGCCTCGATTGCGGACACGTCCGCCGCGCCGGTGAAGTGCTTGACGGTAAACGACAGCGTCCCGGCGACGAGGAAGATCGGCTGCAACGTCGCTGCATAGACGCGCTGCGGCCACCTCGCAGCCTCCGCGTAGACCGTAATGGCCGGCCCCGCGACGCCGGCCAAGGTGTTCATGAACCCGCCGACCACGCCAGAAACCGCCGCCGGCACTACCCCTTGGACGCGAGGTACGTAGCGTTTGCCCAGCGTCACCACCGACAAGGCAAGCAGCAGCAGAGCCCCGACTGTGACGAGGAGGATGTTGGTCGGCGCGTGGGCCACCACCCAGGCGCCGGGAAGCACGCCGGCAAGAAGCGCTGCCGCAATCGGCGCGAACTTTCTCCAGTCCACGTCGGCGCGCATGCCCCATGTGTTCGTCGCCGCGTTGATTACGGCGAGCAGGTTGACCAGCAGCACGCCGTCGACAGGCCCGAGCAACAGCGAGAGCACCGGCGCGGCGATCAGCCCCACGCCCATCCCTGAGATGCGTTGCAGGGCCGCGCCCACCGCCACGGCGATGCCGACGCCGCAGACGACGAGCACTAGCGGAACTTCTCCTGCATCGCCTCGCGCACGATGTCCGGCACCAAACCTGTGACGTCGCCGCCGAACTTGGCCACTTCTTTGGTCAGCGAGGAAGAGATGTAGCCGTATTTTTCGTCGGTGAGCAGAAAGTACGTGTCCACGCCGGTCAGGCGGCGGTTCATCTGCGCCATGGGCAGCTCGTACTCGTAATCGAGCGAGGAACGCAGGCCCTTGACCAGCGCGGTGATGTGGTGTGCCGAGGTGTAGTCCACCAGCAACCCGCCCCAGCTATCCACGCGGACGCCGGGCAAGTGCCCGGTGGCCCGGCGGATCAGGTCAACGCGCTCATCAACAGAGAACAGCCCGGACGTCTTCGTCGGGTTGCCGGTGACCAGCACCACCACCTCGTCGAAGTGGCGCGAGGCCCGGGTGACAATGTCCAAATGCCCGTTGGTGATCGGGTCGAAAGAGCCGGGGCACACTGCAGTAGTCATCTAGTCCTCCACCTCTGGGTCTTCGTATACGGCCATGTCCATGCGCGCGATGCCGTACAGGCGCTTTTTCAGCTTCTGGCCCGTGGGCGTGAATTCTTTCGGCCACGCGGTCTCAGGGCTCTCGCGGTGGCGCTCCACGACGACCACTGCGCCGTGGCGGAGTGTGGGCTTGAGCGCCTCGACCATTTCAGCGACAGCCTCATCTGCGAGCTCGTACGGCGGGTCCGCGAGCACGATGTCGAAGTGGTTGCGCGGGGCGCGGGCGAGGTACGTCGACGCCTTCACCGGCTCGATGACGGTGTTGGGGTGGCCGACCACGTTGGCGTTGTACTCGATGACGCGGACAGCAGCCGGGTTGCTTTCCACCAGCACCACCTCTGCCGCGCCGCGGGAGGCGGCCTCAAGCCCGAGTGCGCCGGAACCGGCGAACAAGTCCAGCACGTTCATGTCCACGAAGCCGAAACGGACCTGGAGGGAAGAAAACAGGCCTTCGCGGGCGCGATCGGACGTGGGGCGCGTGCCCTCTGGCGGCACCTTGATCTTGCGGCCGCGGGCCTCGCCGGAAATGATGCGGTTCATGCGGACAACTCTAACGCGCTAGCTCTTGTCCAAATACTCGAAGTCCTCGGCAACGAAGTGCGAGGTTGCTGCACGCGCGTATTCGAGGTTGTCCGCCACCAGCCGCTCGGCGTCGTCGTAGGCGCGGCGAACCAGCTCGAAGTCCTCCACCAGGTTGAGCAGCTTCAAGGTACGGTGCCTGCCCGACTGCTGCCGGCCCAAAACGTCACCCTCGCGGCGATTTAAAAGGTCGAGCTCCGCCAAGGCGAAGCCGTCAGTGGTCGCGGCGACCTGGGACACTCTCTTGAACGACGGGGTGCCTTCCTCCGCCAGCGTGTGAAACAGGCACAGTGATTGGTTGCCGCCGCGGCCCACGCGACCGCGCAGCTGGTGCAGCTGGGAGACGCCGAAGTGCTCGGATTCGCGCACCATCATCACCGTCGCGTTGGGCACGTCCACACCGACCTCGATCACGGTGGTGGAAACGAGCACGTCCACCCCGCCGGCGGCGAAATCCGCCATCACCTCGTCTTTCTCCTCGCCTTTCATCCGCCCGTGCAGGACGGCCACGTTGAGGTCCTCAAACTCTGTGGCGGACAATTCGGCGAAGACTTCGAGCACGCCGCCTTCACCTTCGATGCGGGGGCACACCACGTAGGCCTGGTGGCCCGCGGCGACATCCTCCCGGATTTTCTCCCACGCCCGTGCGACCCAGCGCGGCTTGAATTCCGGCACCACGGCGGACTGGATCGGTTTGCGCCCGCCCGGCAGCTCGCGGAGGGTGGAGACGGCCAGATCGCCGAACACGGTCATGGCGATCGTGCGCGGGATGGGTGTCGCCGTCATCACCAGAAGATGCGGCGTGGTCTGCCCCGCTTTTGCGCGCAGCGCGTCGCGCTGCTCCACCCCGAAGCGGTGCTGCTCGTCCACCACCACTAGCCCCAACTGGAAAAACTCCACGCCGTCCTGGATCAGCGCGTGGGTGCCCACCACGATGTCGGCTTCGCCGGAGACGATCTTGAGCAGCGCCTCCTGCTTCTGCGCTGCGGTCATGGATCCGGTCAGCGCCACCACCCGCGTGGGCAGCCCCGCGTTCATGAGCACGCGGGTCATGGAGCGCGCGTGCTGCAACACCAGCACCTCCGTCGGGGCGAGGAAGGCGCACTGCGCGCCGTTGTCCACCGCCTGCAGCATGGCAATCAGCGCCACGATGGTTTTGCCTGAGCCCACCTCGCCCTGCAGCAGCCGGCTCATGGGCACGGTCTGCGCCATATCGCGCGTGATGTCGGCCACCACTTGGTCTTGCCCTGCGGTCAGCGGGAACGGCAGGCGCGAAACCAACAGGTCTTGGTCCCGTCCCACCACCCGTGGCAGGGCCGTCGCCGAACGCGCCTGTGCGTCTGCGCGGCGCACGCCCATGGCCAGCGCCACCGACAGCGCCTCGTCGTACTTCAGGCGCTGCAGCGCGCGCTCCGGCCCCTCCGGCCCCGGCTCGTGGATCTGGTGCACCGCCGAGTTGAGCGGGAGAAAACCGATGGGGGTAAAGCCGAGAGGCTCGTCGATAGGCGGCAGTGTCTGCAGCACCTTGTGCACCGCGCCCATGATGGTCCAGGTGCTAACGTTTTTCACCGCCGGGTAGAGCGGCAGCCACTCGCGCCCGCTCATGATCTGCTCAATGTCGCCGAAGTGGCCGAGCTGCTTCAGGGAGCCGGTGGCTTGCGTCGGGCCGTCCAGCAGCACGAAGTCCGGGTGCGTCAGCTGTGGCTGGTTGCGAAAGACGTCGTATTTGCCCGTGAGCATCACGCGCCTGCCCTCTTTGAGCACGCGCTGGGCGTAGTGGGAGCCGAAGAAGGTGGCCAGGAATACCTGGCGGCCGTCGTCGACGTGGACCTTATAGATGGGCCGCTTCGGCTGCTTGTCGTTGCGGTACTGCTGCGTGGCTGTGACGGTGCCGATGACGTTGAGGGTGTCGCCGGGCTGCACGCCCGCCAGATCTGCGCCCGTGCCGTAGTGCAGGTAGCGCCGCGGGTAGTGCCTCAGCAGCTCGCCGCAGGTGTGGATGTCGAGGTGCTTGCCTATCGCCTTCGCCTGCTTCAGCGGAATGACCAGGTTGAGCGGGCGGGTGTCCTCGAAACCCAGCATCTACTCCACCCCTATCTCCGCGCAGGCTTGCAGTCCGTCCGCAGGATAGACCATCACGTCCACCCCCAGGGTCCCCGCGAGTGCCTCGAGCGCCTCCGCGTCCAGCTCGCCGGGGTCGAAAAGGATGCTCACCTGTTCCCCGCCGTGCTCGAGCAGCCGGCGGCAGGCCCGCACGACCGCGTCCATGGGCTCGTCCGCGATGAGCAGCGTCTCTCCGCGCGCGGTGACCACCACATCGCCCTTGGCCACCGCCCCGCCCTGGGTCAGCGCGCCCTTTTCGGCGCGAAACGCCAGCGCGGTGCGCATCTCGCCGGCAGCCTCGGACATGGTGAAGGCAGCGGTGGCCAGCGGCTGCGCGGGATCGTGCACCGACAGCGCCGCGATGCCGGAGACCAAACGCACGGTCGGCAGGATGGTGATGGACTGCTCCACAGCGCGGGCGGCGTGCTCCACCTCGGCGAGTTCGGCGTTGCTGAGCTGGCCGTTGGGCAGCACGATCACTTCGTCGCTGCCGGAGCGGGTGATCGCGTCGAGCATCGCCGCCGCCACGTTCGGCCCCGGCGCTACCGTCACCGCGCCTGAGGCGGCGTAGAGGGAGGTCACGGACCCCGGCGGGGTGACCGCGATGATGAGGCGCTCCGGCTCCCCCGCCGCCGCGCTGCCGGGCAGCACCTCCAGGCGCAGGTCGCTGACGCCGCCGGCGGCGTACGCCGTCTCAATGACGTGGCCGGCTTCGCGCGAGTGGATGTGGACTTTGCCCTCACCCTCGTTCAAGGGCGCGACGATCAAGCTGTCGCCCAGCTCGCTCAGCTGGGCCTTGAGCGCGTCCAGGTCGCCGCGGAAGGTGAACATGACTTCCAGCTCGCCTGCAGCCCCGTGGCCTTCGGGCACTTGCTTGACTGCGTCCTCCGGGATCCCCTGCCCGGCCGCCGCGTCCGCCAGACTCTCCAGCACCACAACGAGTCCTGCGCCGCCTGCGTCCACCACTCCGGCCTGGCGAAGCTCCGGCAGTTGCGTCCGGGTCACCTGCAGCGCCTCGCGGGCGGCTGCGGTGGCGGCGGAAACGACGCGGTGAAGCGGGTGTTTCGCGTGCGGCTGCGCGGCCTCGGCGGCGGCCCGCAGCACGGAGATAATGGTGCCTTCCACCGGCTCCGAAATCGCGCGGCTGACAAACTCGACAGCGTCGTTCAGCGCGACGGCCAGCATCTCGCCCTCTGTCGCACCGTGCTGGGCCGCCTGCGCGAAACCGCGCATAATTTGGGAGAGCACGACGCCGGAGTTGCCGCGCGCGCCGCGCACCGCGCCGACGGCTAAGGCCTCGGCCACCTCGGTCAGGCTCGCGCCCGCAGGCAGCGCGGCGGCCTCCTCCACGGCGGCGGCCATGGTGTGCGCCATGTTCGAGCCGGTGTCCGCGTCGGGGACGGGGAAGACGTTGAGCTCGTTGATCTGGGCGCGGTTGCGGTCCAGCTCGCCCGAGGCGTGCTGTGCCCATGCGAGCAGGCGTGCGCCGTCGGAAAGCGGGGATGCAGACATGCTGAGAGAGTTTACAGGTTCTGCTTAGAGCGCCCAGTCCACCGGCTGAGCACCCATTGCTTCCAGCGCCTCGTTCGCGCGCGAAAACGGCCGGGAGCCGAAAAATCCCCGCGACGCCGACAGTGGCGAGGGGTGCGGCGATTCGATGCGCGGAGTATCTCCGAGGAACTTCGCCGCCGACTGGGCATCGCGGCCCCAGAGGATGGCCACCAGCGGAGCGTCGCGAAGCACGAGCGCCTCAATCGCGGCCTGCGTGATGTCCTCCCACCCCTTGCCGCGGTGCGATGCGGGCTTGCCCGGGCGAACGGTGAGCACTCTGTTGAGCAGGAGGATCCCCTGCCTCGACCAGGAGCTCAAGTCCCCGTCCGCGCGCGGCGGGACGCCCAGGTCCGCCTGCAGTTCTTTGTAGATGTTCACCAGCGAACGCGGCGGCGCCACCCCGGGCTGGGTGGAGAACGCCAAGCCCATCGGGTGGCCGGGTGTGGGGTATGGGTCTTGGCCGACAATGAGCACCCGCACGGCATCGAACGGGTCTGCAAAGGCGCGCAAGATGTCGTGGCCGCGCGGCAGGTAGTCGCCCTCTTTACGCAGGAAATCCCCCATCGCGTGGATCTTGTCTTCCACCGCGGCCAGCGGCTCTTGCCAGGATTCGTGCACCGGAAGCATCAAAAGCTCTCCCATCCATGTGTCGTGGCGGGCGCGGCGCCGTCGATGCGCACGCCCGGCTTGCGCGAGACTTTGCCGATGGACCGGAACCCCACCGGCGCCGAGCCCTCCGTGGTGCCCACGAGCGTGTGGTCCTCCCCACCGCCGAGCACCCAGTCCCACGGATCCACGCCGAGCAGCTCGCCTGCGGCAACAAGCAGCGCATCCGGCGACAACGCGTTGGAGGCCAGTTCGATGCCGACGCCGGACGCCTCCGCGAGCTGCGACAGATCGCGGATGAGACCGTCCGAGTTGTCCGTCATGGAGCACGCCTTCGCCGCGCGCGCCACCACCCCGCGCCCCGGGGTCAGCTCCGGCACCTGGTGCGCGTGGACGAGCGGCTCGAGCTCGCCCGGAATCTCCACCCCGGCCTGCAAGAGAGCGAGACCGGCGGCGGAGTAGCCGATGCGGCCGTGGGCGACCACGCGTTGGCCCGGGCGCGCGCCGTCCAGTGTCAGCGGCGGGCGGTTGCCGCCGAGCGCGCCGATCGCCGTGACGGTAACCACCAGGTATTCGCCCGCGGTGACGTCGCCACCGACGAGCTCGCAGGCGTAGTCCGCGGCCATTTCGCCCACGCCCCGGGCGAGCTCCTCGAGCACCCGGGCGGGCATGTCTGCGGGGGCGGACACGGCCATCAGCGCCGCGATCGGGCGCGCCCCCATCGCCTCGATGTCCGCGAAGTTCTGCACAGCCGCCTTCCGGCCCAAAAAGTACGGCGTGGTTGTCTGCTCCGTGAAATGGCGGCCCTGGACCAGCATGTCGGTGCTGGCCACCACCCGCGAGTTCGGCGCGGACTGCGCCAGCACGGCTGCGTCGTCGCCGTTGAGCGCGGACGGCGCCTGGGCGCGGATCAGCGAGATGACGTCGCGCTCGCCGAGTTCCCCCAGCGTCGGACCTCCGGTGGGAAAGCCTGTCTCGATCACGTCGTGGTGAGCCCTTTCACTACACTTTGCCGCCATGGGTTCCACGGCGCACGATGCACAGATTAACCGCACCACCATCTACATCAGCCTTGGGCTTGCGTTACTGCTCGTCCTCGGCGTCCTGGTGGGGGCGCGCACCTACTTCAACCGGGTGGCGTTGCAGCCGGTGGCCATGACGCAGCTGCCCGCGCCCGAGGCGGGTTCCCCGGAGTGCTCTTCGCTTCTCGACGCCCTGCCGGACCGCCTCGCCGGCCTTAAGCGCGCCGAGCTGGCCGATCCTGCTCCCGAAGGCGCCGCCGCGTGGCAGGCCTCGTCCACCGAGCGCATCACGCTGCGCTGCGGCGTCGACTCGCCGGCCCAGTTCACCCCCTACGCCGAGCCGCAGGATCTCGGCGGTGCGCGATGGCTGCGCGTGGACGACGCCACCCCCGGCTCTACCCTGGCCACGTGGTACCTGGTGGACCGCTCCCCCGTTCTCGCTGTCACCGCCGATGCGCAGCAGCTTGACGACGGCATCCCTCCGGTAGCCGACCTCGACACCGCAGCGCTGACCGGCCCTGCCCCGAAGACTCAGCCCGCGCCGCTTGCTGGCCTGGAGGCCGCTGGCACTGACACCTCTGCGAAGTGCGACGGACTGCTCGCCGCCTCCCCGGACGCCATCGCCGAGGGCTACTCCCGCGTCGACGCCGAAAGCCCGCAGACCGTGGCCTGGTCCGCACCGGGCCGCGACGCCATCGTGTTGCGCTGCGGCGTGGCTGCGCCGGAAAGCTACGGCCCGGGCGCGCGCCTGGACCAAGTCAACGGCGTGCCCTGGTTCGAAGACGTCAAGCTGGCCAACGGCACCACCGCGTCGACCTGGTATGCGATGGGGCGCGACGTGCAGGTAGCTGCCTCGCTGCCGCAGGCGCAGAGCAACGAGGCGATCACGAACCTGAGCAACCTGATCGCGGAGCACACCGCGCAGCAGTAAACGCCGCGACTAGCGCAGAGCGGTGCGGATCAGCGTGTCTAAAAGCTCCGGGTAGTCCAGTCCGCTCGCGGCCCACACCTGCGGGTACATCGAGATGGCGGTGAAGCCGGGCATGGTGTTGACCTCGTTGAGCACCGGACCGTCAGCCGTGACAAAAAAGTCCACCCGCGCCAGCGACTTGCAGTCCAGCGCCTTGAAGCACGTCACCGCCATCTCCTGCAGCTTGGCAACCAACTCCTCGGAGTACGGCGCCGGGATCGTGGCGGTGACATCGTGCTCGAGGTACTTCGTTTCAAACCCGTAGAAGCCCTCGGCGGAGTCTTCTGTGCCGTTGAGCTTGGCGGGCACGGACGCGGCGATGGTGCCGTCCGGCCGCTCCAGCACGCCGACTTCCACCTCGTCGCCGAACAGCTCCGCCTCGACGATGACCTTGCCGTCGGATTCCAGCGCCAGCTGCACCGCCGCGTCCAGCGCGTCCCAGCTAGTCACCTTGGACACGCCGATGGACGAGCCGCCGTTAGCCGGCTTCACAAACACCGGCAGCCCCAGGTACTCGCGCTCGGAGTCGGTCAGCTCGCGGGCGCCGTCCAGAATCACTTCCCGTGTGATGGGAATCCCGGCGGCCGCCACCAGCTTTTTGGTGTATTCCTTATCCATCCCGCAGGCCGACGCCAGCACACCCGGGCCCACGTACGGCACGCCTGCCAGCTCCAGCAGCCCCTGCACGGTGCCGTCCTCGCCGTACTTGCCGTGCAGCACCGGGAAGACGGCATCGACGGTGGTGAGGGTTTCGCCTGTGGCAACGTCGTAAAGCATTCCCCTGCGCTGCGGGTTCAAGGAAAGCGCCACTTCGCGCCCCTGCTTGACGACGGGCAGCTCCGCATCCTCCGCCGGGTTGGTCACTCCCTCAACCCACACGCCGTCTTGCGTGATGCCGATCGGGAACACCTCGTACTCGCTCGGCATGTGTGCCATGACCGAGTCGGCGGAAATGCAGGAAATGGAGTGCTCGGTGGACATGCCACCATACAAAACAGCAATGCGGATCACGGGAGGACAGCCTACCGCGCGCTACTCCGCTTTCTTGCTGCGACCCATCAGCGCGGCGATCGCGTCGGAGACCTTCATGCCTTCGTGGCACACCGCGTACACCGCCTGGGTCAGCGGCATCTCCACCGAGTTTTCCTCCGCGAGCTGGAAGATGCTGCGCGAAGACATCACGCCTTCCGCCACCTGCCCCTTGGTGGCCGCGCGGGCCTCGTCAATGGTCGCGCCTTTACCCAGCGCGGCGCCGAACGTGCGGTTGCGCGACAGCGGCGAGGCGCAGGTGGCCACCAGGTCGCCCATACCGGCCAGCCCGGCGAAGGTCCGCGCGTCAGCGCCCAGTGCGTCGCCGAGGCGGGTGGTCTCCGCGAGCCCACGGGTGATCAGCGTGGCCAGCGTGTTGTCGCCCAGGCCCTGGCCGGCCGCCATGCCGCAAGCGAGCGCGATGACGTTCTTGGTCGCGCCACCGATCTCGCACCCCACCACGTCCGTGTTGGTGTACGGGCGCAGGTAGCCGGTGGCGCAGGCGGCTTGCACCAACTTCGCGCGGTTTTCGTTCGTGCAGGCGATCACGGTCGCGGCAGGTTGCTCTTCCGCGATCTCGCGCGAGAGGTTCGGCCCGCTGAGCACCGCGATGCGTTCATCGTCCACCCCGGTGACCTCGGCGATGATCTCGCTCATGCGCATGTGCGTGCCGGACTCCACGCCTTTGGAGATGGACACCAGGGTCGCGTCCCCGGGCAGGTGCGGCGCCCACGCGGTGAGGTTGTCGCGCATGGTTTGGCTGGGCACGCCAAATACGGCGATGGCGGCGCCGTCGAGCGCCGCGGCGGCGTCGGAGGTGGCCTGGATGGATTCCGGCAGCGCGATGCCGGGCAGATACTCCGGGTTTTCGTGCGTGTCCTGGATCGTGCGCGCGAGCGTTTCCCTGCGCGCCCACAGCGTCACGGGGTTGCCCGCGTCCGCGAACACCTTGGCGAGGGTGGTCCCCCAAGACCCGGCGCCCAGTACTGCCACGTTGACCATCAGTGCGTCCTCCCAGCGTTTTTCAACCGCTACAACGTACCACCCCCGCCCGCACCTAGCGCGCCCGCCGAGTGTGCGACACAATGGACCCTATGCCTAATAACGACGGCCATCTGCATGAGCAGGACAAGGACACCCGCGGGGAGATGTTCCTCACCGGACGCCTGCAAGAGATCCCGAATGACCCGCAAGGTGAGTTCAAGCGCACGACGCTCGCCGCCGGCGCGGTGCTGTGGCGCGGAGATCTGTCGGCCCCCGATTCCTTGGAAGTGGCGTGCATCCACCGCCCGCACTACGACGACTGGTCCCTGGCGAAGGGCAAGCTCGACCCAGACGAGTCCCTGGTTCAGACCGCGGTGCGCGAGATCAAGGAAGAAACCGGTTTCGACGTCCGCCTGGGCAAGCTGTTGGGCAAGACCGTCTACCCGGTGAAAAAGACCACGAAGGTGGTCTACTACTGGACCGGCGAGGTCGTCGGCGGCGAGTTCACGCCCAACGACGAGGTGGACGAGATCCGCTGGCTGCCGATTGCCCAAGCGTGCGAGCTGATGACCTACGACTTGGACCGCCAGGTGCTGCGCAAGGCGAAGAAGCGCTTCGGCACCCCGGCGAATGCGCGCGTGCTCTACGTGCGCCACGCCCGCGCACACCAGCGCGAGAAGTGGTCCGGCGACGACAACCTGCGCCCGCTGGACAAGAAGGGCCGCCGCCAGTCTGAGATGCTGGTGCCGCTGCTCAGCGCGTTTTCGCCGGAGCGGATCTACTCCGCGGCTCCCGAGCGCTGCCAGTCCACCGTCGCGCCGCTGGCGGACGAGCTCGGCTTCGACGTCGCCGTGGACGAGCGCTTTGGCGACGACGCGTGGCTGACCGACATGGTGGGCGCCCAGCGCGCCTTCACCGAGGTGGTGGCCGAGGGCGGCACCTCGGTGGTCTGCGCCCAAGGCGACATCATCCCCGGCATGCTCGCCTGGCTCTCGGCCCAGGGCACGTTGCCCATTGACACGAAGATCAACGCGAAGAAGGGCTCGGTGTGGGTGCTGAGCTTCCACGACGGCCAGCTCACGGGCGCCGACTACATCCCGTCCGCACTGCCGGTGCTGTAGCAAAGAAAGGAACGGATTTTCAATGACCTCTCCAACCCCCACCGCGTTTCCGCCGGTGACACAGGAACGCATCGCCTCCACGCTTGAGTCCATGGATCTGAAGTACTTCCAGGAAGACGGCGGCGAAGTCCGCACCGCCTTCCCGGGCTTGGTGGTGTTTTTCGAGGTAGAGCGCGAGGGCTTCAAGGCCACGTCCAGGTGGATGGCGGTAGTGGACCAGCCGGAGGACGTGGAGAAGCTGCGCGAGATGGCAAACGTGCTCAACCGCTCCCTGCCGCTGGTGCGCGTGCACCCGGTACTGCGCGAGGACGGCACTGCCATCGCGATCATGGAGGCGCCGTTCTTCTCCGGCGACGGGTTTGCGGACCAGCAGCTGCGCGAGATGTGCGAGTACTTCTTCTCTGCCATCCACCACGTGGCGGGCAAGCTGCGCGAGGCCTTCCCGGGCCGCGAGGAATCTTTCACCGACGGCGCTGAGGAGGCGTAACCCATGAGCACCAACGACACTTTGAAGCCCCTGTCCCTGCAGCGCGTCAAGGACGTGTTTGCCAATCAGGGCTGGCAGTACGATGACGCAGGTGAGTTCGCCATTCGCTCTGGTTTCATGGGCATCGGACTGGAGATCTCCCACATCGAGCCGAACGTCAACATCATTTCTTCCGTGGCGGTGGATTCCATCGGCGTGGACCGCTACAACGACATCCGTACCTGGACCGAGCAGTACAACTACACCAAGGCCTACCCAACCGTGACCGCGCTGAAGGATGACGACCGCGGCATCGCGGCGCTGGGCGTGGCCTACAGCTTGCCGGGCCACTGGGAGTACACGGACGACCAGTTCGAGTCCCACATCCTCACCGGCATCCAGGGTGTGGTCTCTGCCTCCCGCGATTTCCTCGCCGAGTTTGCGCCGGAGATCACCCAGCGCATCGACGAAGCGGCGCGGGAGAACTAACCCCCTAGCGCACGGCCGGCTTGAACGCCGGCCGTTTCGCTTCGTATGCGTCGATGGCGTCCTCGTCGCGCAGGGTCAGGCCGATGTCGTCTAAGCCCTCCATCAGGCGCCAGCGGGTGTAGTCGTCCACCTCGAACACGAAGGTGTTGTCGCCGACGGTGACTGTGCGGTCCTCCAGCGAGACGGTGGCGGTATCGCCGGGGTGCTGCTCGAGGTGCTTCCAAATCAGCTCGATGTCGGATTCCGGCAGGATCGCGGCTAAGAGTCCGGCCTTGCCGGAGTTGCCGCGGAAGATGTCGGCGAAGCGGGGGCTGAACACGGCGCGGAAGCCGTAGTCCATCAGCGCCCACACGGCGTGCTCGCGGGAGGATCCGGTGCCGAAGTCGGGGCCGGCGAACAGTACGGAGCCGTTTTTGTATGCGTCCTGGTTGAGCACGAATCCGGGCTCGTTGTCGCGCCAGTTGGAAAACAGGCCGTCGTCGAAGCCGGTACGGGTCACCCGCTTGAGGTAGCGGGCGGGGATGATCTGGTCGGTGTCCACGTTTGAGCGCGTCAGCGGCACGGCGACACCGGTGTGGGTGGTGAATTTCTCCATCTGAGTGCTCCTTTTACAGGTCTGCGGGGCTGGCGAGGTGGCCGGCGACTGCGGTCGCCGCGGCGACGAGCGGGGAAACGAGGTGGGTGCGCCCGCCCGGGCCCTGGCGGCCTTCGAAGTTGCGGTTGCTTGTCGACGCGCTGCGTTCCCCCGGCTTGAGTTGGTCCGGATTCATGCCCAGGCACATGGAGCAGCCCGCGGTACGCCACTCGGCCCCGAAGTCAGTGAAGATCGTGTCCAGACCCTCCTCCTCCGCCTGCTGCTTGACCAGCGTGGAGCTGGGCACGACCAGCATGCGGGTGTGCTCGGCGATGGTGCGGCCCTTGACCACCTCGGCGGCGGCGCGCAGGTCCTCGATGCGGGCGTTGGTGCAGGAGCCGAGGAAGACGGTGTCTATGGCGATGTCGCGCAGCGGGGTACCCGGGGTCAGCCCCATGTAGTCGATTGCCTTGGCCGCGGCTTGCTTCGACGTCTCGTCGGTGAAGTCGTCCGGGTCCGGCACGTGTTCTCCCAGCGGCAGGCCCTGGCCGGGGTTAGTGCCCCAGGTGACAAACGGGGTCAGGCTCGCGCCGTCGATCTCGACGACGGTGTCGAACGTTGCGCCGTCGTCAGTCGGCAGCGTTTTCCAGTACTCCACCGCCGCGTCCCAGTTCGCGCCCTTCGGGGCGTATTCGCGCCCCTCGACGTAGTCGAACGTCTTTTGGTCCGGTGCGACCATGCCGGCTCGCGCACCGGCCTCGATGGACATGTTGCAGATGGTCATGCGCGCTTCCATGGACATCTTCTCGATGGCCTCGCCGCGGTACTCGATGATGTGGCCTTGTCCCCCGCCGGTGCCGATCTTGGCGATGATGGCCAGGATCACGTCCTTCGCCGTCACACCTTCCTGCAGCTCGCCGGTGACTTCGACGGCCATGGTCTTGAATGGCTTCAGCGGCAGGGTCTGGGTGGCCATGACGTGCTCGACCTCGGAGGTGCCGATGCCCATCGCAATCGAGCCGAACGCGCCGTGGGTTGAGGTGTGCGAGTCGCCGCACACGATGGTCATGCCCGGCTGGGTGATGCCCAGCTGCGGCCCGACGGTGTGCACGATGCCCTGTTTGACGTCGCCCATCGGGTGCAGCGTGACGCCGAACTCCTCGCAGTTCTTGCGCAGGGTGGCCACCTGGGTGCGCGAGGTCGGCTCCACAATCTCGGCCAGTGCGCCGATGTTGATGCCTTCAGTAGGCACGTTGTGGTCCTCGGTGGCAAGATGCAGCTCCGGGTGGCGCATCGTGCGGCCAGCCATGCGCAGCCCCTCGAAGGCCTGCGGCGAGGTGACTTCGTGCAACAGCTGGAAATCGATGAAGATGAGGTCGGGCTCGTCGTTGTCCCCCTTGCTCACCACATGGTCGCGCCACACTTTCTCCGCCAACGTCAGCGGTTTCTCCGCCATAGGAACCTCCTTCGCGCTTCTCCCCTATTCCCACATAATGAGATGGTAGGATTCGAACTGTGAGACAGTATAACGAAGGATCAGGCATCAAAGTGCTCGACCGCGCAGTGGCCATCGTGGCCGCCGTTGCCAGCGGCGACAAGTCGCTGGCCGAACTCAGCGACGCCACCGAGCTGCCCCGCGCCACCGCCCACCGCATCGCCACCGCCCTCGAGGTGCACCACGTGCTCGCCCGCACAGAACACGGCGAGTGGACACTCGGGCCGGCCCTGCCCAGCTACACCGGAGGCCCCTCGCCGAAGCTGCTCGGCGCGGCAGCACCTGTGCTGCGCGACCTGGTGGCAGTCACCGGCGAATCCGCCCAGCTCTACCAGCTCACCGGCTCCACACGCACCTGCATCGCCGCAGAGGAGCCGGAAAGCGGCCTGCACAACGTGGTGCCGGTGGGCTCCCACTTGACCCTCACCGCGGGCTCCGCCGCCCGCATCTTCGCCGCCTACAGCCCCGCACACACGCCTGTCGACGCACCCTTCAAGGACGCGGACCTCAAGCAGGTGCGTGACGACGGCTTCGCCGAATCCGTCGCAGAGCGCGAAGTCGGGCTCGCATCGGTGTCCACGCCGGTGTTCCAACCGGACGGCGTGCTGGTGGCTGTGCTGTCTATATCCGGTCCGGCCGAGCGGCTCGGACCGAGCCCCGCAGCCAAGTGGGGCGCCGCGCTCAAGGACGCCACCGCTCGGCTGAGCGCCGAGCTCTAGCCGAGCTCCGGCCTGACACTGGGGGCGCCAACGGGCGTCAGCGAACGCCGATGTTGTCCAAGCGCCCCGCTGGCCACACCACGTTCTTCGCCAGCGGGATCTGGTGCGACGCGCTCTCCAGGATGTGCATGAAGTACCCAGCGGTGTTCGGGATCGCGACGAGGTCTCCCGCCGCCACACCGCGGGGAAGCGGATCTTCCGCCGCAGAATCAGTTCGCCCTCAATGCAGTAGGCGCCGACCAAGAACGCCTCGATCTCCTCGCTCGGCGGGGTCCGCTTGACCAGCTAGGGGTCGATGAGGAAGTCATCCGAGGTCGTGCGGCACTGGGGTGCGGTTCATGGCTAGGCCCACCAAGGGCACGCCGTCGAAACGGGTCTTGGTGAAGGCGACTTCGGCAAGGGTTAGCCCGCAGCCGTCGACAAGCGAGCGCCCCGGCTCAAGATGCAGACGCAACCCGCGCTCGCGCAGCGCCTCTGCGACGCCGCCGGAGAGTACCTCGGTGAGCCACGCGCCG
Source organism: Corynebacterium fournieri (assembly GCF_030408775.1). Taxonomy (NCBI): domain Bacteria; kingdom Bacillati; phylum Actinomycetota; class Actinomycetes; order Mycobacteriales; family Corynebacteriaceae; genus Corynebacterium; species Corynebacterium fournieri. The sequence goes on along the minus strand of NZ_CP047210.1, from coordinate 1,048,124 downwards.
CGTGTCGGCTCCTGCCAGTACGGGTACGTGTTGCGCAATGGGTCGGACTTCCAGGTAAAGGGCTCGGCGTAACCGCTGCGCTGCAGCGCGATCGCGTCCTGGTACGCGCGCCATTGCGCCTCATCCGCCAGGTAGGACATGGGCACACCTCCCCCAATGTCCACGAACGCGGGCGCGTGGCCGGATGCAGCCAGCGCGTCAACAAGCCGCATACACTCGCGCAGCGCGGACGCGCGGTCCGCCGCCGCGTAGCCGTGCAGGTGCGCGTGGAATCCCACGACCCCGAGGTTTCGGCGCGGCGTGCGAAAGTACTCCGCCCAGGCGTCGAGGCGCTCGCCGAAGCGGGTCGGCGGCATCGTGCGCGGATCCGGGGCGAGCCGGGGCACGACCTTGGCCACCGCGCCGCGCGCGGTGGCGAGCCGAGCGATGCGCTCCGCCTCCGCGCGGCTGTCCGCAGAGATAACCACCGCGTTGTCGATGGCCAGGGCCAACAGCCGGTCGGGCTTGATCGCCGCGGAGCAGATGATCCGCTCCCCGGGCATCCCCCGCTCGAGCACTTGGCGCAGCTCGTTCTCGCTGGCGACGTCGACGCCGTGGCCCATCTCGCGCGCCTCGTCGGCGAATACCAGCGCCTTGTTGGCTTTGCGAGCGAAGAACACCTTCGTCCCCACGCAGAGCCACGCCCAGGTTTCTGGAGCTCGACTCCACAACGACGCTGCCCGGTCCGAGCACGCCCCGCTCGAGGGCGTCGGCGACGAGGGCGCGGGCTGCGCGGTTCTTGGCGCTGCCGCCGGGGTTGAAGGACTCGAGTTTGGTCCAGACCCGGGCGTTTCCCTAACCCTCCATTCGAGGGTACGCTCGCCACGTGAGAAAAAGCGGGCAGATTCTTGGACGGGACATTCGTCGCCTGCTGCGCGTTCCCCGGGCCTTCATCATCATCGTCGGCGTGCTCATCACCCCCGCGCTTTACGCGTGGTTCAACATCAACGCCTTCTGGGACCCCTACGCCCACACCCAGAACATCCGCATCGCGGTGGTCAACAACGACCGCGGCGCCTCCGCCGAGCGCGTCGGCGAGGTCGACGTCGGCGAACAGATCACCGAGCAGCTCAAGGGCAACGACAAGATCGGGTGGGTGTTCCTCCCCGAGGACGAGGCCCGCGACGGGCTCATGCGCGGCGACTACTACGCCATGTTCCTCATCCCACCTGAGTTCAGCGAGGACCTGCTGAGCCTGGTCAGCGGCACCTACACGCAGCCAGTGCTGGAGTATTACGTCAACGAGAAGAGCAACGGCGTCACCCCCTCGATCACCGACGCCGGCGCCTCCGCCGTCGACACGGCCGTGTCCGAGGCCTTCAAGAAGAAGGTCGGCGAGGCCGCGGCGACCGAACTGCGCAACACGGGGTTCGCGTCGCGCGATGACGCCGAGGAGGTCCGAGGCAAGGCCTCCGGGAGCTTCGGCCAAATCGCCGCCGACCTCGACGCCTCCCAGGGGCGGGTGGCCACGATGAAGCAGAGCATCAGCGGGGCGCGCCCGATCGTCGCCGAGCTGAACACCCTCGTCGGCTCCGTCGACGACACCCTCAGGTCCGTGGACTCCTCCCTCGGCGAGGCCGAGGGGATCATCGCCGATCTGCAGAAGTCCTCCGCCGGTTTCAGCGCCGACACGTCGACCGCGCTCGTCGAGTCCACCAACGCGCTCAGCCGCGGCGCCGCCTCCGCCAACGCCTCCATCGCGGAGGCGACGGGCCAGCTCGGCACCGCCCAAGGGCGGGTGCGCTCCGCCGTCGGCGAGGTCGACGGCGTGGTCAAGCAGGGCGAATCCGTCGCCGCGCAGCTGCGCGCCATGTCGGCCGGGGCCGCCCTATCGCCCGAGGTCCGCGCTCAGCTCGACGCCGCGGCCAGCGCGCTGGAAGAGCGTACCGCCGCCTCCCGCGCCGTCCTCGACGGCCTGAACAACGTGGACCGCAGCGCGGGCGCCGCGCTGGCGTCGATAGGCGAGCTCGGTGACTCCCTCGGGGCCGCGACCGCCGACTCCAACGCCGCAGCGCGCGACGCGAGCAAGCAGCTCGGCGAGTCCGTGCCCGCGATCAACGCCTCGCTCGCGCAGGCCTCCGGCAGCGTCGCCTCCGTGCGCGGCGCGCTGAGCAGCCAGCGTGCCCTGCGCGAGGAAACGACCTCCCTGCTCGCCGGGGTGGACAACCAGCTCGCGGCCAGCCTCGGCATCCTCGACGAGGTCTCGGGCAACCTCGGCACGCTTGCCGACGGCGCCCGCTCCGCCCAGTCCGACATCAACGCCCTCCTGGCCACCTCCGACTCGGAGGCCCTCAACACTGTCACGAACCTCAACTCCGCGAAGATCGGCGAGTACATCTCCTCGCCCGTCACCGTCGAGCAGCAGGCTGTATTCCCCACGGAGAACTACGGCAGCTCCATGGCCTCCTTCTTCACCAACCTGGCCCTGTGGATCGGCGCGTTCGTGCTGACGATCATCTTCCGCGTCGAGGTCGACACCGAGGGCTTCCGCCGCCTCACCGTCGGCCAGGCCTACCTCGGCCGCTTCCTCCTCTTCGCCACGCTCTCGGTGCTCCAGGCCGTCGTGGTGACGCTCGGCAACGTGGCCTTCGGGGTACAGATGCAGTCCGTCACGGCCTTTCTCGCCACCGCAATCGCCATCGGGGTCGCCTACACGGGGATCATCTACTCCATCGTCTCCGCGCTCGGCCACATTGGCCGCGGCATCGCCGTCTTCCTCGTCGTCATCCAGATCCCGGGCGCGTCGGGCCTCTACCCCATCGAGCTCATGCCCGACTTCTTCCGCCGCATCTACCCCTTCCTCCCCTTCCGCTACGGCATCGACGCGATGCGCGAGACCATCGCCGGGTTCTACGGCCATCACTACCTCCGCTTTTTGGCGATGCTTCTCGCCATGTCCGCCGCGGCCTTCGCCCTGGGGTGGCTGTTCCGACTCACCTCCTCGCACGCCAACCTCCTGTTCAACCGCCAGCTGGCGCGCACGAACCTGATCACGAACGAGAAGGTGGAGGTCATGGGCTCGCCCTACCGCGCGTCCGACATCATGGCCGCCCTGTCGGACCGGGATGAGTTCCGCGGGGGCGTCGAGAAGCGGGCGCGGATGCTGCGGGAGAACTACCGCACCCTCATCTTCGGCGGGATCGGCGCGGGCGTTGTCGGCATCGCCATCATCACCCTGCTCACCATGCTCCTGCCCACCGACAAGACGATCATGCTGGCCATCGTCGCCGCCTGGTCGCTGCTGGTCGTCCTCTACCTCGGCGCGGTGGAGTACTTCACGCAGAGCCTCGTCGACGCCGAACAGGTCTCGCGCCTCGGCGAGGCCGAGCTGCGCGACGCCGTGATCCACCGCCACGACTCCGCCGGCACCAGCATCACCATCGGGCCCGCGGATGCCGAAAGCGAGGACACCAAATGAGGACCGTCTTCTCCATCGCCTACAACGACCTGCGCCGGCTCTACACCAACGTCATGGCAGGCATCGTCATGGTCGGCCTGATCGCCATCCCCTGCCTCTTCGCCTGGTTCAACGTGCTGGCCACGTGGGACCCATTCGGCAATACCGAGCGCCTCGAAGTGGCGGTGGCCAACACCGACCGCGGCCACACGAGCGATCTCACCCCGCTGGCCGTCAACGTCGGCGACATGGTCCTCTCCCAGCTCTACCGCGACGACTCTATGGACTGGGTCATCACCGATGCCGACGACGCCATCGAGGGCGCGAAGTCCGGTGAGTACTACGCCGCCATCGTCTTGCCGCCCACGCTGAGCGACGACATGTTCACCTTCTACGCCGACGACGCCGAACCCAGCCGGATCGACCTTTACGTCAACGAGAAGAAGAACCCCATCTCCCCGCTGCTCATCGCCAACGGCACGCAGGGCGTCACCGCCCAGATCAGCGCGTCGTTCACCAGGGCCCTCTCCGAGGTGTCATTCGGGGTGATCGAGACGGCCTCGGACTACTTCAACGAGGCGGAGACCCAGCAGGCGCTCGACTCCATCGAGACGCGCACCGCCAGCGCCCGCGACCAGCTGCTCTCCAGCGCCCGCACCGTCGACGCGCTCGCCTCGCTCACAGAGTCGAGCGTGCCGCTCGTCGACAGCGCCGAGCGGATCTCCGGGGCGCTGGGCGACTCTCTCGGGCAGGTCCACCCCGTCGACCTCGGGGTCACCGGGGCGAGCCTCGGCGGAGACGGCGCGGCGCTTGCGGCGGCGCTGGGGGCGACGTCGGTGAGCTTCGCCGCCGTGAGCGAACGTGTCGACCAGCTGCTGGCGGACTCCTCCGCCACCTCCCAGGCCACCGCCGCGAACCTGACGGACATCGCCGCGCGCGTCGACGTCCAGGTGAAGCAGTACACGGCCCTGCGCGACACCATCAACGGGCATGTCGCCCCGGCGCTTCCCCCCGACGCCCAGCCGGGGGTGCGCGCGGTTGTCGGCGACCTCAACGACGCCATCGCCCGCCAGACGGCCGTGCGCGACCGACTCAACGACGCCGCCGCGCACCTCACCGCCGGGCAGGGCGGCCGGGACGGGAAGAACGCGGACCGGCAGGAGATCGAGGACTCGATCGCCCGGGCCCGCGAGGCGATGGACTCGGCCAAGAATTCCTACGACGCCGGGATCCGCGCGCGCCTCGAGGCGCTGTCGGGCTCGCTGGACAACGTCCGGGCGAACGTCGACAAGGCCCGCTCGGACATGGACGGCGTCTCCTCGGCCCTGGCCAACCGGCCCGGCTCGCTGCGCGACACCCTCGCAGCCTCCGGTTCGGACCTGCGCGACACGGCGGAATCCCTGCGCGCCAACGCGGCGAGGATGCAGGAGGCGCAGCGGTCGATCGCGCAGGCGCGCTCGAATGGGGACCTGACGAAGCTGGCCGACCTCGTCTCCAGCCACCCGGAAGTGCTCGCCGACGCCCTCGTCGACCCAGTCAAGGTGGAGCGCAAGGAGATCTTCCCCCGCGTCAGCTTCGGCGCCGGCATGGCCCCGCTCTACACGGTGCTCGCCCTGTGGGTGGGCGCCCTGTTGACGTCGGTGGCCGTGCGCACGGACGACCGCTCCATCGAACAGAACGTGGTCGATCCCGGCCGCCTCACCGCGGGCCAGAAGTACTTCGGCCGCTACCTGACGTTCGTGACCACCGGCCTGGCCCAATCCACGCTCCTCATGGCGGGGCTCATCGTCTACGTGGGCATCGAGCCCGCGCACCCCTTCCTCCTCTTCATGGCGGGGTGGGTCTCGAGCCTGGTCTTCCACCTGATCTGCTACACGCTGGTGCTCTCCCTGAGCAACGCCGGCAAGGCCGTGGGCGTGCTCATCCTGGTGCTCCAGGTCTCGGCGGCGGGCGGCGCCTACCCGCTGCAGCTGCTGCCGGGCTGGGCGCAGGCGATCAGCCCCTGGCTGCCCGCGACCTACTCGATCCGCGCTATGCGCGCCGCGGTCTTCGGCACCTACGGCTGGGACTTCTGGCGAGCCCTCGGCAGCCTCGTCCTCTTCGTGCTGCCTTTCCTCTTCCTCGGCCTCTGGCTGCGCCACCGGCTGCGCCACGCGATCGGCCGCATGGACGAGGCGGTCGCCCAGACCAAGGTGATGATGACGTAGGCCGCCCGCCTACAGCTCGATGGTGCCGCGCACGCGCGCGGTGACCAGCCCGCCCACCCAGATGTCGCGGCCGTCGTCGATAAGCAGATTATGCCTCGACGAACCCCTCGCCCATGCGCCACTGGCGCTTCTCGCCCAAGCTGACAGAAGCGTCCGGGTCCTCCACGTCCGAGACGCGGTAGTAGAGCATGTCGACATAATCGCGGTGGATGCTCGCCACGCCGTAGCCGTGCGCGTCAAAATCGATGTGGCTGACCCACGGGTTGGCATCCCGAATCGTCTGCTCCACCAGCAGCGACGTGGGGTTGTCCTCCTCGTGGTACGTGCCGAACGCGCTGGTGAGGATCTCATCCACGTTGGGCGCGGAGATTGAGGTTGTGACCATCTCGCATCCGATCTCGCCGAAGCCGGACGGCGAGGCGATCGAGTTCGCCCACTCCGAGTGAATGTCGCCGGTGAGAAACAGCGCGTTCGACTCCTGCTCGTCCAACATGGTGAGCAGGCGGTCGCGCTCCGCGGCGTAGCCGTCCCACTGATCCGAGTTCACCGCGATGCCCGTCGCACGCTCCTTCATGTAGCCGGCAGCGATGTTGGCCTTCTCATTGTCCGGAATGGTGACAAAGCGCATCGGCGAGACCATCACCGAATTGCCCAGCACGTCCCAGCGGGCGGTGGACTCCTGCAGCTGCTGCGCCACCCAATCGAACTGCTTCTTACCCAGCATCGTGCGGTCGTCGTTGGCGAAGTTCGCACCGGTGGTTTCCGCGTCGCGGTAAGTGCGCAAATCCATCATGGTCAGCTGCGCCAAGTCGCCGAACGTGAAGCTGCGGTAAAGCAGCCGCTCCTCGCCCGCGGACTGCGCGCGCACCGGCAGCCACTCAAAGTAGGCCTGCTTCGCGGCACTCAAGCGTTCCGGCCACTCGCCCTCCACACGGCCGTCGGTGTGGTTCTCAGCGCCCTCGAACCAGCTGTTGTTCGCCGTTTCGTGGTCGTCCCAGATGACAATCCACGGGCACGCCGTGTGCGCGGCCTGCAGGTTCAGGTCCGTGCGGTAGCGGCCGTGGCGCTGGCGGTAGTCCTCCAGCGTGGAGATCTCCCATTCTGGGTGGTGCATGCGCGCGACACCGCTTTTACCTGCGTACTCGCCGGTCGGGTACTCGTAGATGTAGTCGCCCAGAAAGACCACGTGGTCGATCTCGCCCGACCGGGCGCGCTGGGCCATGTCCCCGTAGGCGGCAAAGAAGCCGGATTCCCAGTTCGCGCACGACGCGATGGCGAGGTTGAGCTGATCCAGCTCAGCGCTCTGCTCCGGCGCAGTGAGGGTGCGCCCCACCGGAGAGGTGGCGCCGGCGTGTTCGCCGCTTTTCACGATGAAGCGGTAGAAGTACTCGGTAGCCGGCTTCAGCCCGGTCGGGTCCACGTGGACGGTGTGGTCCGAATCCGCCGACGTCGTCACCGTGCCGGTCTGCGGGCGCGAAAAGTCCTCGGAATCAGCAATTTGCCATTCCAGCTCCACATCCTCGCCGAGCCCAGAGCCGGGCAGCGCCTCGCGCGAGGGGGTCACGCGAGTCCACAAAATCACGCGGTCCGGCAGCGGGTCGCCGGAAGCGACGCCGTGGAGGAACGGAAGGTCCCACTGCTGCGCGGGCGTGGGCACCTCCGGCGTGGAAACCGTGCCCCGGCGGGCGGCGTAGGCACCGCCGGTACCGATCGCGGTCGCGGCTGCGGCCGCTGCGACAGTTTGCAGGAAAATTCGTCGATTAACACGGAACTTTGCGCTCATGCAGCCTACTTTCAACTGGGGATGAGACCACCGCAAGAATTGCAGCGCGATGTCAGGCAAAATTCACCTCCAATTCACCAAGGTGTCCCCACGCTGGTAACCGGCTGTTCAATCCTGGTCATTTAAGTAGGCGGGCATGACCATCTTGCGCACACGTCCTTCGAAGCCGCTGCGCCGCAGCGCTGTCGCCACCGCTGTAGTTATCTCCCTGTTCGCCCCCGTGACCACCGCAGTCGCAGCCGACGCACCGGCGGGCGCGGTCAACACCAAGATCAGCCGGGTCGTGCTCGGCATCGGCTCGGACGCCACCGAAGCCAACGTTGCGTGGCAGTCCAAGACCAGCGAGCTGCAGTACTTGGAGTACTGGCCGGCGGATAACCCGAAGGACGTGACCAGCGTCGAGTCCCCGAAGGGGCCGTACAACGCTGCCATCTTCTACCCCCACGAGGCCACGATGACCGGTCTTTCCCCGGAGACCGAGTACGTCTACCGGGTGGGCAACGACGAGCGCGGCTGGAGCGAGCAGCGCACCTTCACCACCGGCGCCGATACCGATACGTGGAGCTTTTTGGCCATGGCTGACGCGCAGATCGGCGTGGACGCAAAGATAAGCGAGCAGGCCGCCGCGTGGAACAAGGCAGTCGACGTCGCTACCGGCGAGCACCCGGACTCCGCCTTCCTCATGCACCTGGGCGACCAGGCTGAGGGCTGGGGTGCGCCGGTGAAGCAGCTGGAGGCCTTCACCGCTCCGGAGCAGCTGCAGAAGTACCGCCTGGCTGTGCTCAAGGGCAACCACGAAACCTACGCCTCGGACAGCCACTTCCAGGACACCTACTTCCTGCCCAACGAGGTGGACGACACCGCAAACTACTTCTTCAACTACAACAACGTCCTGTTTATCGGCCTCGATGGCAACCGCTCGAGCGCCGCCGACATCGACACCCACGCACAGTTCGTCAACGACACCATCGCCGCACACGGCGCAGACGCAGACTGGGTCATCGTGGGCATCCACCAGGCGCCGTTTTCCCAGGGCACCCACTACACCGACAGCGACGTGGTGGCGCTGCGGGAAAACCTCACCCCGAAGCTGTCCGAGGCCGGCGTGGACATGGTGCTCAGCGGCCACGACCACATCTACACCCGCTCTCACCTGATGAACGGTGTGGACCCCGTCATCCCGGAGGGCGCCTCCAAGTCCGGCGACGTGCTGATCCCGGAGGACGGCGAGGTCCTCTACGTCACCTCCACCACCGCCACGGGCGGCAAGTACTACGACTTCCAGGACGAGTCTGGCGAGAAGCACCCGTACATCCGCGAGGAGCGCGCCCACGATCTGGCGCACAAGTCCACCGCCCGCTGGCGCCAGGATTACAACCCGGATTACACCAGCATCGACGTCTCCCCGACAGAGCTGAAGCTGACCACCTACAACATCAACACTCCGTACGTGGTGGATCAGGTCACGCTGCAGAAGAAGGACGCTGACAAGCCGACCACTTCCACCACGCCGTCCGCCGCGGAAAGCTCCACCCCGGCGACCACCACCGAAGCCCCGGCAACTTCCACCCAGGCCGACAAGCCCGACGCGGAGACCATCACCACGACGAAGACTTCCGAGAAGGTGGTCACCTCCACCGAAACCTCGGTGGGCACCGCTACGTTGACGGAGACCTCCACGCAGACTTCCCCGGTGACGAAGGTTGTGGAGAAGACGAAGACGGTCCCCACCACGGTGCGAGAGACTGTGACCAAGACCGAGCAGGTCACTGTTCCGACTACCGTCACGAAGCACGCGGACCCGAAGGCCACGGATCCGAAGACCACCGAGCCGAAGGCCACGGATCCGGAAACCACCGAACCGAAGCCCACCGATACCAAGCAGGCTGAAGGCAGCTCCGAGCAGAGCTCCGGCGGCAGCAGCACCGCCGGCATCATCCTGTCGGTGCTGGCAATCCTGGTTGGGCTGCTGGCTGCGGTCTTCGCGGTCCTGTCCCACGTGAACCCGCAGTGGGTTCAGGAGCTGCGCGACCGGTTCAACATCTAACCCCACGCGAACACCCCGCCCCCGCACTCGCGGCGGCGGGGTGTTCGAGTTTTTAGGCGCGGTCGATTGCGTCGAGCTCCCCTGCCGGCCACACCACGTTCTTGGCCAGGGGGATCTGGTGGGAGGCGCTTTCCAGGATGTGCATGAAGTACCCTGCCGCATTCGGGATGGCCACGATGTCGCCGGCGGCAACACCGCGCGGGAAGCGGATCTTACGGCGCAGGATCAGCTCGTCTTCGATGCAGTACGCGCCCACCAGGTACGCTTCCAGCGGCGAAGAGTCGGGTGTGCGTTTCACCAGCACCGGATCCGTCAGATAGTCGTCCGAGGTGGTGCGACACTGCGTGCGGTTCATCTCCAGGCCCACCAGCGACAAGCCGTCCGAGCGGGTTTTCACAAACGCGACCCGTGCAAGGATCACGCCGCAGCCGTCCAGCAGCGAGCGCCCCGGCTCCAGATGCAGCCGCAGGCCCCGCTCGCGCAGGCCCTCGGCCACGCCGTCTCTAAGCACCTGCTCAAGCCATGTCCCGCGCGTCGGTTCTTGCCAATACGGGTACGTGTTTTCCAGCGGGTCGGCTTTCCACGTCATCGGCTCGGCATAGCCAGCGCGCTGTTGTCCGATGGCGTCTTGCCAGTCGCGCCACTGCTGCTCGTGCTCGAGGTAGCGCATGGGCACGCCGCCTCCGATGTCAATGAACTCGGGGTTGTGGCCGGCGTCCGTGATGGCGTCGATAAGCACCATGCACTCGCGCAGCGCTGCGGAGCGGTCTGCGGCCGCGTAGCCGTGGAGGTGGGCGTGGACACCGACGATGCGAATGCTTTTCGACGGCTCACGCACATGCCCCACCCAGTCCCCCAGCCGCTCGCCGAATCGCGTCGGCGGCATCGTGTCCGGGTCCGGAGCCAGGCGCGGTGCGACGCGGGCGGTGAGACCGGACGCGGCAGCGAGCGCATCGATCCGGTCGTACTCCGCGCGGTTGTCCACGGAGATGACCACGCCGTTGTCGATGGCCAGCTGCAGCAGCCGGTCTGGTTTGATGGCGGCGGAGAGGATGATGCGCTCGCCTGGCACATCGTGGGCGAGCACCTGGCGCAGCTCGTTTTCGCTGGCGACGTCCACGCCGTTGCCGGTGTCGCGTGCGGTGTCGGCGAAGACGAGGGCCTTGTTGGCTTTACGGGCATAGAACACCTTGGTTAACACGCCCGCGCGCCGGCCGGCTTGAACGAGCTCGTCGATGTTGGTCTGCATGGGGGCGGGGTTGAGCACGTTGACGGGGCTGCCGAACTGCTCCAGCAGCTGGTGGCAGCGCTCCGGGTCTGCCAGCAACGCGTCCGACCAGTCGAAGTGCTTCGGCTCCAGCGGCGGCAGGCCGTGCACGCGCTCCGGGTTTTCCATCGCACGGGCGCTGACGCGGTCCGCCCAGCGCGGTATGACGTCCTGCTTGGTGCGCTTGAATGTGTCGTGGCCGAGGATGAGCCCCTCGTTCATCCGCCCTGCCGCGGCGAGGTGGGTTTGCCCGACCAGCGTACCGTCTGCTGCTACGTGCAGGGCGCGCGTGTCGCCGTAGCGTTGCCCGATGCCCTGCTCCACCAGTGTGCCGACCAGCGTGCCGTCGACCACCCCGGGCGGGGCGAGCACCGCGTCGATGACTGCGGTGGCGCCGACCTGACCGGCGAGCTGTTTGAGGTCTTCCTCCCCACGCGCGATCAGTTCGGTGCCGATGCGGCCCTTTGCAATCATGTCCACGATCACCTCCGCGGACTCGACCGGCGGGCCGAACGCGACGCGCTCCATCGTGGAGGTGAAGGAGTCGAAGTCCCTGCCCCCGAGGGTGTCGCGGCCGCCGAAGGAGGCACGGTCGATCAACGCGTCGTAGGTGTCCCGGAACGCAAGCGCCACGGCAAGAGCTGGTGTCCAGGGGCGCTGGCCGCGCGCGGCTGCTATCGACGTGCGCAGCTCTGCCACCGGGTCCCCAGTGAAGTCCTCGCCGCGCAGCACCGCGCGGATGTCCTCCGCGCTGCCCTCGCCGCTGGCGATCCGCAGGATGTGCTCCGCGCATTCTGCGAGGATGCCGGTCAGCTCGTCCAGGCCGGCGCACTGCAGAATCTTTTGCGACGCAAGCTCGATGTAAGGCTCCGCCGTTGTCTTCGCTTCCCCTTCGAGGTAGGCCTTGACCTCCATGAACCGGCCGGAGCGCGTGACCGGGTAGAACACTTTCGCGTCGGCATACTTCACTACGTCGATAAACGTCAGCGCGGCGCCGCGGACGAGTGCGACGTCGTCTTTTCCTACAACGTCCAGGTTGGACGCGGGGTACACCGGCGCCACCACGGTGAGATCGCCGAAGTCCTCGTGGGCCAGCGAGCCGGGCCAGTCGTGCGCGTGGCCGGTGGCGATGAGGGCTTCGTCGAAGTGCTCGCCTTGGACGATTACGCCGTCGGCAGAAGGTTCGACTGCCTCGACTTCTTCTATGCGGTGGGTGAGGCTACAGCGCGGCGGCAGGTGCCGCGCCACCGCGTGCCACGAGGCAAGCAGGTGCTCGCCCACACAACCACGGCTGGGAAATTCGCCTGCGATCTCGTCGTGCGGATCCAGAGGCCCGAGCTGCGTTTCCACAATGCTCTTCGGCGCGTTGAGGATCCAGGCGTCTGGCACGCTCTCGCCGAACGCGCCTGGTGCGGATGCCTCCGCAATCGGCCGGTCGTTGAACACGGTCAACTCGATCGCCGCACCGCGCTGCCGAGCGCGTTCCATCAGTGCCTCCGCAGCCCAAAGTCCACGAGGGCCGGCCCCGATTACCGCTACCTTCACTTCGCGTCTCCGATCTGCGCGTCTGCCCACTCGTCGTTGTAGACGGTGTCGAGGTAGGCACGGCCGTCGTCGTGGAAGACGGCGACGACTTCTTCTGCCGCTCCCTCTTCGAGCAGCTGCGACACCGCCCACGCCACCGCGCCACCAGACGCGCCCGGCGCAAAGCCTGTGGAGCGCGCCAGCGAACGCGCGGCGTGCACCGCATCCGCCGCCTCGACCTGCACCACCCGGTCCGGCGCCACCTCCTTGGACAGCTCCGTCACCACGCCCGCGCCGTAACCGGGGAGGATGCGCTCACCGCGCGCGCCGCCGAACAGCACGGAGCCTGCTGCGTCGACCGCCACGACCTTGGTGTCGTAGCCGTGCTCCCTGATGTGCTGGAGACAGCCACCGACGGTGCCGGTGGTACTCACCGCCACCGCCAGCATTTCCGGCGCGTGCCCGAGCTGCTCGACGATCTCGCGCATGGTGCCCTGATCATGCGCGTCGAAGGCCGCGCGGTTGGAGTATTGGTCCAGGTTCACCGCGCCGAGCGAGTCTTTCAGCTGCGCGACAAGGTTGCGCCGCGCCGTGAGCCAGTCTCCCGTGTCCGGGTCCGGCTCGGTCACCGGGTGCAGCACCGCCCCGAGCGCGGCGATCATCGAAAGCGTCGCCTGGTTCGTGCGCGGGTCCACCACGCAGTGGAACTCCCATCCGCCGACGACAGCTTCGCGCGCTAGTGCGATTCCCAGGTTGCCGCTGCTGGATTCCACGGCCACCGCTCCGGGGTACAACAGCCCCTTCGCGGTAGCGTCCAACACCATCGCGCGCGCCGTGCGGTCCTTGGCACTCCCGCCCGGATTGAATGATTCAAGCTTGCCCCACACCCGGGATTGGTCGGAGAATCCGGCGGACATGTCCACAAGGGGTGTGTTGCCGATAGCGGAGAGAAGGTCAGAATCAGAGGACGCATTCATGCGTTCCACCTTATGCGCTCCGGCTCTCCAACCGAGCTACCTGCTTGGATAGTTCTTCGGCCAGCGGGTTACCTGGCAATCGTTGTTGTACAACCTCAGCCACAGAGCGGTACCACCACAACTGGCGTTCCTTACCGGAGTTGAACCGCTCCCATAACTCGTCCCCAATGTCGTCGAGGTCGGCGTGAATGGACAACAGGTTGTGCAGCTTGTCCGCAGCTGACACCAGCACGCTGCCATCTTCAGCCCGACGCAGGTGGGCAAGGTACGCGTCTGAGCGCTCCTGCCAGCTGGACAGCGTGCTGTTTTTGTCACACCGCGCACAAGGTCCACGACACGCTCTCCGAATTCGTCCGCCATCCGCTCCGCGCTGTACGCCTCTGGTACGTCCTCGATGATGTCGTGGAACAGCGCCGCAATGAGCACGTCCTCATCGTCGGTGGCCTGGGACACTAAGTGCATAACGCCGAAAACGTGAGAGACGTAGGGAATGTCGGTGCCTTTGCGCACGTGGCCGCGATGCGCCCATGCTGCGGTGTTGATTGCTCGAATAAGTCGCGGGGACGCGACAACGTTAGTGCTCATAGATGAACCCTTTCTGCCTGGAACATCTCTCACCGTACAAACACCGCCGACGCCACCCATTCCGCTATAGAACAAGTGTTTTACTACACCTTTAGGGTGCCCCGCACCCGCACCACCGCGCGGCCGCCCACCCAGATCTCCTCGCCGTCGTCGACGATCTCGACCCGCCCGTCGCGCCCCAGCGCCGTGCCCTGCGAAACCGTGTAGCGCTGCGGCACGTCCCCGCGTCCGCGCAGCCACTGCGCCATTGCGCCGTTGGCGCTGCCGGTCACCGGGTCCTCAAATGCCGGGTTGAAAGCGCGCAGCTCGTAAGCCGGGTCTTCAGTACCGGTCAGCGCCGCAAACGCCACCTTCAAGTCGCTTCCCTCCGGCCGCTCGAGTGCCCGCAGCGTGTCCACCGAATCCAGCAGCGCCAGCTTCCAGCCGGGGCCGTTGTCGCCGTAGGAAGCGTCGATAAGCATGTGCTTGGCGACGCCAAAGGCCTCACGCACTTGCGCCTTTTCCTCCTCACTGAGAGGGTCGGACCGCTTGAGCGGCGGGGTGGCGAAAGCGAGTGTGTCGCCGGTGATGCGCACCTCGACGTTTCCTACCCCACACTCCTGAATCACGCGGCCCTCGCTGCACGTCTGGTTGCCCTGCTCTAGCCAGGCCCGCGCGGTGCCGAGCGTGGGGTGGCCGGCGAAGTCGTACTCTTGTGTGGGCGTGAAGATGCGCACTCGGTAGTCGGCTTCGGCGTTGGTGGGTGCGAGCAGAAACGTGGTCTCGGAAAAGTTCGTCCACGACGCAATGGCCTGCATTTGTTCACCGCTCAAACCATCCGCGCCGCAGATCACCGCGAGCGGGTTGCCAGTAAACGCGCCGGTAGCGAACACATCAATTTCGAAGAAATCCAAGGAAGTCACCCGCCCCACGCTACCAACGCAAAACCCTCCGACCCGGAAGTCCGGATCGGAGGTTTCACCTTGTACCCCGTACGGGATTTGAACCCGTGTTACCGCCGTGAGAGGGCGACGTCCTAGGCCGCTAGACGAACGGGGCGCGCTCGCTTGTTTGCGACTTGTTAAAGATAAAGCACGCTACCGTTTACCTACAAATCGCCTGGTAATCAGTCATTTTTTGCGGGATAGACTATCGGCGATCGCACTACGACACCGACCGCGTCGCCAACCGCCGGGACGTTACGAGCTGATGCCCTTCCCCGGAACTCGACGCCGTCGACGTCAATGGTGAGCGAGTAGCCGGAGATCTCAAACAGGGCCGATGTGACTCGGCCTGCCCGAGCTCCTTTCTCCCCCGGCGACGTGATTTCGACCGACTCCGGCAAGACCGCGACGGTGACATCGCCTGCTGCCTCGCCGCCGTGGTCGCCGACCAGCTCCACATCCGCGAGTGCCCACTCCAGCGACGCTGTGTCGGTCACAACTCGCCCCCTGACGCAGCGCCCGTTAAGCAGCGTCGCGTCAGCGATGAAGGAGGCCACCCACGGCGTAGCTGGGTGTGCGATAACCTGCTGCGGCGTTGCAAACTGTTCGAGTTTGCCGTCTCGCAACAACGCTATGCGGTCCGCGATTGCGAGCGCTTCTTTGCGGTCGTGGGTGACGTGCACCGTGGTGAGCGACGACTGTTTGGTCAGAGAGACAAGCTCCCTGCGGAGGCTGTCCCGCAGAGGTTCGTCCAGGGCCGACAAGGCTTCGTCGAGAAGCAGTACGCGCGGGGTGGACACAATCGCACGCGCGAGAGCGACACGTTGCTGTTGCCCACCGGACAATGTCGACGGCTTCCTGTCGCCGTACCCGTTCAGGCCCACAGTATTAAGCGTTTCCTCTACGCGCTTGTGCTGCTCCTGCCTTCCCACCCCTGTGCGCTTGAGCGGGTACGCGACATTGTCTCTCACGCTCATATGCGGCCACACCGCGTGCTGCTGGAACACCATCCCCATCTGTCGCTTCTCTGGTGGCATGCGAGTCACATCCGCCCCGTCAAGCGAAACCGTGCCGGTTGACGGCGCCACAAACCCCGCCAACGTACGGAGCAACGTAGTTTTTCCTGATCCGGATGGGCCAACCAACGCCACGAACTCACCACTTTCGATGTGGAGGTTAATGTCGTCCAAACCAACAGCGCCGTCTGGGAAAACTACGCCCAGCTTCTCTATCGAGATGTCGCTCATCGGGACTCCTTTGTGGGGTTACGAACGGTCAAAGCAAGGGCGACAACACCGATGACCGCAAACATCAGTGCGAGCGCTGACGCCTGGTTGTAGTTTCCGGACTGCTGCAAGTTGAATAGCTGCACGCCGATCGTGGTAGTACCCGGTGCCACCAACAGGATCGAGACCGTCAATTCACGAACCGCGGTAACGGCGACAAGTACTGCGCCTGAAATTGCTGCCGGCACAGCCATCCGACCGGAGGTGTCCGCGATTGAGCGCACTTTTCCTGCTCCGGAGATGCGCGCCGCTTCCTCTACAGCGACCGGGATTTTGCTCATCGGCGCACGCACGGACTGCAGCACCAATGCGGTAAACGCGCAGATGTAGGCAAGCAGGATTACCCAACGGGTGTTGTAGAGACCGGTGTACCTGCCAACGATCAGCCACCCGACACCGATGATCAGGCCAGGCAAAGCGGCCGGCAGTAACGTGACGAGGGACAACGGAGTGTTTGTCCGTGCACGGGTCCGGGTAACGAGGATGCCGATTGCCCAACCGAGCAGCCCGCAAAGCAGCGCTGCGCCGACCGCGAGAACCACGGAGTTGGCAAATCCGTCGATGACTCGCGGGTTGCTCAACGTCCGGCGAAAATTCTCCAACGAGATGGTTTCGAACGTCAACGGCACACCGGGTGCGGGCAAAAGCGCCCGGTACGCTAGGCCGAGAATCGGCCCGAGAGTAATGGCGAGCGCCACCGCCCAAGACACCGCCGTCACCGGCACCTTGGCAGCACCCAACGAAAGTTTAGTTGTATCGGAGCCGCTCACACTCGAAGAAGCTCGGCGCGCTACCGCGTAATCTGCCACTACAGCGATGATGCCCAGCAGCATCAGTACGGCACCCACAGTGGAAACCACTTGCAACGGGTTGCTCACCGTGCCGGATTCCATGAATCGGTAACACATTGTCGCAAGCGTTTCGAACCGCACCGGGGACCCTAGAATCGACGGGATACCAAAATCTGCCAGGTTCGACACTGCCGTGAGTGTGAAGGCACTCAGAAGAGCTGGGCCCAGCAGCGGGATTGTCACCGTCCGCAGAACCGTTGCACTGCCCGCGCCGCTTACGCGCGCTGCAAGCTCAAGGTCCGAAGGGATCTGTCGGAGCGCCGCGGCAATGATCACAAACACCACGGGGTACGAGTGCAGCGTCATCAAAAAGACGATGCCGTCGGCACCATACAAATCCCACAGCGGGCGATCGAACAATGCGTTGAGCCCTTGGTTTCTGCCGAAAAGTTGCAGCCACGAAATTGCGCCGACAAACGGTGGGACAAGAAGCGGAGACAACAAAAGCAGGCGCAGTCCTGTCGCTCCCCCAACATCGGTGCGTTCCAGGATAATCGCGATAGTTCCGCCGATGAGCACCGCGCCTAGCGAGGACATGACGGTCGTAAACACCGAGTTCCACGTCGCCCGCGCAAGGCCTTGCTCAATAAGTACCGGGAATTGGTTCCCACCGAAAGCCAGTGAGACCACCAGCGCAAGCGGGACGATGAAAATCGCCGCGGCCACCATCCATACCCCAATTCGGGCGAGGTTGAGCCCCGGCGAAGCGGAACGCTGCATTGCCACCTAGTTCATTGCGTTCTGGAAGAACTCCACAGAACGCGCGCGATCGTCGGTCAGCGTTTTCAGACCTGCGTCCATAAGCGCGATGTCATCGAGCTCCGGGGCATCGCCTGGCGTGCCCACTCCTTCGATGATCGGCAAGTAGTTTTGCTCCACAGCGAGCTCCTGCCCCTTCTTGGACAGCACGAAATTGATGAACAGTTCAGCTGCAGATTGGTGTTCCGAATCTGCGAACACTGCGATCGGTTCGGTGATGTACGGAGAGCCCTCGGAGGCGTATACCTCCTTCACAGGAGAACCCTGCGCTGCAAGATCGCGCACGAGGTAGTCGACGACCACGCCCACCGGGTGGCCGCCTCCAGCGATTTCTTGGGAAGTCGGACCGTTGGACGCTGCGATCATCGGTGCGTTTCCGCCCAGCGCAGTAACCCAATCCTCTCCGAGCTTGTCGTTGTTCATCCACACCGTGGCGTTGTAGGCAGCGGCGCCGGAAACGGCAGGATCCGGCATGACAATCTTGTCGCGGAACCGCTCATCCGTCAGGTCCGTCCACGACTGCGGTGCATCAGCTTCGTTGATGACCGAGGTGTTGTAGGCGATCACTGTCGGGATTATGCGGGTGCCTACGTAGTAGCCCTCCGGATCGGCTGCGCCGTCGAGAACCTCATCAGTTTCGACATCATTGAATTTCGCGAGCAGATCATCCGCTTTGAAAGCTTCAAAAGTCGGCGCGTCCGCAGCCCAGATAAGGTCTGCTTCTACGGAGCCGGATGTCTTTTCCGCTTCGATGCGCGCTTTCAAATCCCCTGTACCTGCACGGTAGACCTGCACGTCCACCTCCGGGTGTTCCTCGTTGAATGCGGCGACGATCTGGTCGACTTTTTCCTCCGGCTCAGAGGTGTAAATCGTCAACGAGTCCGAAGCAGAGTCCTTGGCTGCCTCGCCGGTAGTTTCGGTGCTGGAAGCAGCGTCTTCCGTCGGCTCGGAGCAGCCAACGAGGGAAAGAGCGACCACTCCGAGCGCGGCTGCTACAGACACAGACTTTCGTGTGAATTGCATGAGGAACTCCTTCGGACACGGTAAAAACCGCGCCTACTTTAACACCGCCGTGGGGCGCTCGCTGGGTGAACAATCTCAGCAATCCTGGATCGCTAAGCGCAGGAAATTGATACTTCTCGACGAACCCAAGGTCGCCGCCGTTTCCCTCTGCGGACGCTGGAGCGATGACAAGCGGACCAGCGGTGGTAGCCACCGAGCGCAGAGCGCCACCGCGCATCAATGTTGCGGTCACGTACAGTGTGGATCACTCGCTTGATCCGGAAGATCCCTTTTCAGAGCCTCCCACCGGCTGCGGCGCCTCTTCCGGAAGGGGCGCCTTGGTCACCGGAGTCTCCCGCTCGAACGGTTGGACGTCGAGCGCGGGTCCGATCACACCCCAGCTCTTGCGCATGGACTTCTCAAACAGCCCCCAACTGTGCGTGCCTTCCACCTGCGGGTACCACTCCACGTCCAGGCCCGCGCGCTGCGCTTGGTCTACAAAGTAGTCGGAGCAGGCGTAGGAGGCCGCCTCAATCGCGACGGGCGGCCCGATCCGCTCCGAGGAAGTTTTCGTGTCATCGATCTCACCCGGCACGCCTTGCGCCGCCGAGACGAACAGTTTCGTGTCCTCCAGCGCGCCGAGGTGCAGCACCGGCGAGTGCGCCTCCCACGCGGGGTTGCTGGACAGACCCCACATCTTGGTCGCGTCCGCGCCGTTGAGTTTGAGCGCCTGGCGCACGTAGGTATCGCCCAGCACACCGGAGGTTGCCGGGCAGCCAGAGTAGGACGCGGCAGCGCGGAACCGTTCCGTATCCAACGACGCGATGTGCAAAGCGGGCCCGCCGGACATTGAGATACCTGCGATCGCGTCGCGCCCGTTGCCGTGGAAATACTCGTCCATTAGCGGCGGCAGCTCTTTGGTGAAGTAGGTCAGCCACTTGTTGCGGCCAGTCGCCTCGTCCTCGCGGTACCAATCGGCCTGCATGGAGGACACGGAGCCAATCGGGGTGACCACGTTGACCAGTTTGTCTTGGAAGAAATCCTGGTAGTCCGACGAGTTGCGCCACGACCACCCGTTCGCCGCTCCGTCTGCGCCCATGAGCAGGTAGAACGTGGGCCGCGAGGTATCGTTGTCCGGACCGCCGGGCAGGATGACCTCGTTTTTGACCTCTCGGCCCATGGCGTGGGAGTAGACCACGACCTCGTACACGTCGTTTTCGATGTGCGTGACCGATTTCAGCGTCGCCGGGCGCGCGTCGGGGTCAGGGAAAGTTTCGCTGACATTGCTTAGCGACGACCCATTGCTGCTCGCCCCCTCATACATCGAAGAGCCGAACACTCCCCCGCCAAGGGTGGCCAGAAACAGCGCCGGCACTGCCAGGATCGGGATTGCGGAAAACAGACTCGATGCCGCTGCGGGGACACTGGAAGCGTCGATAAGGCTCGAACCGCTCTGCTGAATCCGTCCGCTCAATAGCGACGACAACGACCACACCATGCGATTAACCATAGTTCGCGAAAGCATGTCCACGGGGCGGTGGAATCTTCTGAGAGGCAACCCGCACAACAAAAACCTCCGATCCAGCAGGTGGATCGGAGGTTTACTCTTGTACCCCGTACGGGATTTGAACCCGTGTTACCGCCGTGAGAGGGCGACGTCCTAGGCCGCTAGACGAACGGGGCATTAGGACACAGAACTTAAAGCTCTGCAGCTGGCCTACCAGGACTCGAACCTAGAATGACGGTACCAGAAACCGTTGTGTTGCCAATTACACCATAGGCCATCGTTTTTCAGTTCTGACCTGCGCTTTCCCTTTCGGTCCTGCGCCTGTCCGGCTGAACAACGTGGATTACTATAACCATGAAACGTTAAAGCAACCAAATCCCCAGGCCACCGCGCAAAAAGCGGTGGCCTAAAAGGGGTAGAACAACAGCGCTGTAACTACTGCGCGACCTGGTACGGGGTCACGGCCCGGGCAGCGCGCAGGCGCTTGAGGGTGGACTCGCGGCCGAGCAGCTCCATGGACTCAAACAGCGGCGGGGACACGGCAGCGCCGGTGGCACCCACGCGCAGGGCACCGAAAGCGACGCGCGGCTTCAACCCGAGGTCGTCGATAAGCGCCTTGTTCAACGCGGCCTCGATGTTGGCCGTGGTCCACTCCCCTTCGCCGATGGCTTCCAGGGCGACAATGCCAGCGTCGAGCGGCTCGATCGCGGTGTCTTTGAGGTTCTTCTTCGCGCTCTTTTCATCCAGCTCGAGGTCCTCATCCGCGATGACCAGGAACTTCAGCAGGTTCCATGCGTCGGACAGCACCTTGATGCGCGTTTGCACCAGATCTGCCGCGACGGCGAACTTGTCCGCCGGGTAATCGTCCGGGAACTCGGTGTACTCGGTCAGGTATGCGCGCAGGCGGTCGCGGAAGTCCTCCGGGGCCAGCAGTCGGATGTGGTCGGCGTTGATGGCCTCCAGCTTCTTCTGGTCGAAGCGCGCGGGGTTGCCCAGCACGTCGGAGACGTCGAACGCCTCCACCATTTCCTCGACCGTGAAGATGTCCTGGTCTGCGGACAGCGACCACCCCAGAAGCGCCAGGTAATTGATCATGCCTTCCGGGATGATGCCGTTGTCGCGGTGGTTGAACAGGTTGGATTCCGGGTCACGCTTGGACAGTTTCTTGTTGCCCTGCCCCATCACGAACGGCAGGTGGCCGAACTCGGGGGTGAACTCGGCAACGCCGACGCGCTTGAGCGCCTCGTACAACGCCAACTGACGCGGCGTCGAGGAAAGCAGGTCCTCGCCGCGAAGGACGTGGGTGATGCCCATCAGCGCGTCGTCGACCGGGTTCACCAGCGTGTACAGCGGAGCACCGTTGGAGCGGGCAACCACGTAGTCCGGCTGAGTCTCGGACTTGAAGGTCACCTCGCCGCGCACCAAGTCGTTCCAGGTCCAGTCCCGGTCCGGCATGCGCAGGCGCCACACCGGCTTACGGCCTTCCGCCTCGAACGCGTCGATCTGCTCTTGCGTCAGGTCGCGGTCGAAGTTGTCGTAGCCCAGCTGCGGGTCGCGGCCGGCAGCCTTGTGACGCTCCTGGACCTCTTCGTTGGTGGAGTACGCCGGGTATACCTCGCCAGCCTCGATGAGCTTGTTCAAAACGTCCGCGTAGATCTCAGAACGCTGGGACTGGCGATAAGGCTCATGCGGGCCGCCCACGTTGATACCTTCATCCCAGGTCAAGCCCAGCCACTCCAGCGACTCGATGATCGCCTGGTAGCTCTCCTCCGAGTCACGCGCGGCATCCGTGTCCTCGATGCGGAAGACAAAGGTGCCTCCAGAGTGGCGGGCTTGCGCCCAGTTGAACAGTGCCGTGCGTGCCATGCCCACGTGCGGGGTTCCGGTAGGTGACGGGCAAAAACGTACGCGCATTGAAGAGTCAGTCATGTGCGCAATCGTAGCGCGCAGAGCCCATTGCCTATCGACGTCCTCCGGTGCACCACCGAAAGGAGCATGGCAATAACCGCTGCACCGCCTATCCTCCCGGCAACGTATTTGAAAGTTCAACTGGCTCGAGCCCCCGAGAGGGTGTCCGATTGGACAAGTCAACTCAACTAGATCCTCTTGCGTCCAAACTGACCCTGCCAACGACGCCCAATACGGCGACGCCTCATTCTCTAGGGCGTGCCCCACCGCAACTGGTGCCGCTACCGCAACCACAAGAGCCTGTCACGGACGATCGATGTGGCGGTGCCGAAACTCCGTCACGGCCCATCCTTCCCTTACTACTCGAGCGCCGATCACGCGCAAAGAGCACGCAATCGACTCCGATTCGGCGGCCAGCCTGTCAGAATCCAAAGCCCTGCGAATGCCGAAAGAACTCGACGAGATGGTCACCGTTTCGAAAAATGCCCGCTCGATATCTACGGTTTCGGCTACCCGTCCCGTAACATGCTCAGCTTGAAATAGGCGCGGGCGACCCGATAGTTGTCGCTGGAGCTATTCTCTTTTCTGTACAAACCTGAGATGGGAATGGTGCCAGCACGAGTTGCAAATGGATATAACGAGGGAGACCCTCCGGAAAACTGGCGAGCAATGAAACATACATTGTCTACATTTATCTATCCTCCCCTCTACATTACCCTCGGACACGCTTCTAGTTCAGGTGGCCGGATAGAGACGACCACGCCCCGAAATCGGAAGGAGATCTAGATTGAACCCGATTCGTTCAGCTGCAATATTCGCCCTAACCCTAGCGACTACGCTCGCAATTCCTGCGAATGCGCAGGCCAACGATAGACCCACTTCACTATCAACGAATGCAGCTACGGAAACGGACCTGGCCCCGGGTGAAAGCATCTCTTTTCAAAAGGGTGATGTAGCCAAAGTTGAATTTATTCCAAACGGCCTGCCGGAGAAGGGGCAAGCTAGGGCGGCCGGTTTAACAACTGCACCGAACTGCATTGTCGCGAAAGCAGAAAAGGGATTTGTTCAAGTGGAAAACAATTGCGGCGGCGATGAACCGCAACGCGTGAAAGTGACTCTGGCTTTTGGCCCTGACAAAACTTGTAAATCAATCGAACCTGGCTCACGTACTAATCTTGGCCCTGCCATCGGACGAATCGATGGGGTCTATCTCTGCTAGAGAACAAGAGAAGGAGAAAGCATAAAGATGTCGCGCCGTAGATTCTGTTCAGCAGCGGTAGTAGCTCTCACCGTTTCCGCCATTCACGTCCCTCACGCAGACGCTCTAGGCAAAGATGATCCTCGTTACAGAGATAGTATCGGGACTTACACGGTGAAATGCCAGGTACACCAAAACGCTCCCGATAACCCTATTTCCGGTTTCACGTTTGGAAATCACTCCAAGGATCCTGAAGCGGCTGAAAGTGACGCAAACTCGTTCGTCTCCAAGTTCGGCCCGAACCACGCAAAGCGTCATTGCAAAACCCAGAAGAAGTACACCCCTCGAGGCGCTTACACAAAATCGATGAGACCTATTTAAATCGACGTGCAGATAAGGAACCATTATGGATGAGACATCTACGTGGTGTTTTTTCACAAAATTCGTGTGTCGGTACGACCAACTTGATGAAGCAAAAGCAAGGCACCAAAGATGTGTCGATGTGGTGCGCGAAAAAAACAGAGTGCACTTCTCGTCTGAACAGGCATACCAAGCTGGACACAGTGAACCAACTTTTGAACTCCTCCTGTCAGAGATCATCCCACCGAGCGAGGAGCTAAGCCCAGAAGAGGAAGCGGAGTACTCAGTATTCTTCTTCGTAACTGTTGCTGATGTTCCCTGTGATCCCAATGAAGTCGATGATGCGGTGCGACTATTATCAGCAAAACTTGAAATTGATTTCGAGTCAGGGATCCCTGCGAAGTTCCCAAGCCGCACACGCGGTATTCGTGTCAGCGAAACCGGTCATGAAACTGAGCAATGCATCTACCAATAGGGGTAATCACCCCTATTCACCTTGCTAAGCTGGCCACCCTAGACTTTGTGTCTGCTTTAAATCGAGTCGAAAGTAAGAAGCAGCAACACCACCCCGGGACAGAACCGGCACAACATTATGCGGCCGCAGAACCGGCACAACATTATGCGGCCGCAGAACCGGCACAACATTATGCGGCCGCAGAACCGGCACAACATTATGCGGCCGCAGAACCGGCACAACATTATGCGGCCGCAGAACCGGCACAACATTATGCGGCCGCAGAACCGGCACAACATTATGCGGCCGCAGAACCGGCACAACATTATGCGGCCGCAGAACCGGCACAACATTATGCGGCCGCAGAACCGGCACAACATTATGCGGCCGCAGAACCGGCACAACATTATGCGGCCGCAGAACCGGCACAACATTATGCGGCCGCAGAACCGGCACAACATTATGCGGCCGCAGAACCGGCACAACATTATGCGGCCGCAGAACCGGCACAACATTATGCGGCCGCAGAACCGGCACAACATTATGCGGCCGCAGAACCGGCACAACATTATGCGGCCGCAGAACCGGCACAACATTATGCGGCCGCAGAACCGGCACAACATTATGCGGCCGCAGAACCGGCACAACATTATGCGGCCGCAGAACCGGCACAACATTATGCGGCCGCAGAACCGGCACAACATTATGCGGCCGCAGAACCGGCACAACATTATGCGGCCGCAGAACCGGCACAACATTATGCGGCCGCAGAACCGGCACAACATTATGCGGCCGCAGAACCGGCACAACATTATGCGGCCGCAGAACCGGCACAACATGGTTTTGTAAAACTCGGCCTAAAACAAAACCCAATACCCCCAGGCCCCCTCACCACTGTGGCCGAGTTTTACAAAACCGCGCCTTGACAGGCGCCCCGGGTCGCGCCCCGGGAGGCGCCTAGGCGGTGCGCTACTTGGAGTGGCGGGAGAGGAACGACCACATTTCATCGGCGGCGGACGGCGAGTACCACCAGTAGTGGTTGGAGCCGTGCACCTGGATCACTTCCACGCCCTTGCGGCAGCCGCGGGCGGAAACGCGGGTGGCGTTGGGCAGCGGTGCGCGGTCCAGGCCCAGCCCGCAGCCATTGCGTGCCGCGTAGGAGCCGAACATCTCCGGAACAGGGAGGACTCGCTGTCCCCGTCGGGTGGTGCCGTAGTACGGGGTAAGTGTGTCGTTCATGCCATGCAAAGCCAAGAACGCGACCGGAATGTTCTGGCATCCCTGGTTCACCGGCGCGTAGTAGGCGCCGGAAACGCCAGCCACGCCCGCGAACAGGTCGGCCATGTGGCAGGCGGAGACTGCAGCCATTCCGCCGCCGGTGGACATTCCGGTGGCGTAGATGCGTCGGCGGTCGATGTTGTAGTAGCGCTCGACATCGTTGATCATTGAGCGAACGAATGCGATGTCCTGCCCCGGACGGGTTGCTGCGGTTGGCGAGCCTTCCCAGGAGGCGCCGATGGCGCGCGGGTACACGATGATGGCGTCGCGGCCGACAGAGGATTCGCGGAGGCGGGAATAGTTGCGGAAGTTCTCAGTGGAGTCTTCGAACGCGGAGTAGCCCACCATCACCGGGGTCGGGTTCGCCGGGTTGTAGCCTCGTGGAATCCAGACGAGATAGCTGCGGCCAGCAGCGTGGATTTCACCGTTGGTGCCGTTGGCAACAGGCGCGGGAGCTTGCGGGGCCCAGGGGCCACGGGGAGCAAACCCCGGAGCCGGCACAGGCGCGACTTGCGGGGCCGGGAATGGGTTTCGCGGCAGTGAGGATCCGCCGGGGATGGAGTCGTTTGCCATCTGGACAAACTTGTTCCATTCGGCGTTGGCCTGGTTCGTAGCGTCTGCAGCCGCGCGGTTGGCGTTGTTGATTGCGCCGTTGACCTGGTTGTTGATTTGCGAGGACATGTCCTGAGCGCTGGCTTGCACAGGAGCGACGGCACCACTCGCCAGGAGCAGAGCGGCGAGGCCACCCGCGATAGTCTTCATAATTTTCACACAGGCAACAATAAAGTCACCTTGAAGCACCTGCAATATATGCGGACGTGCGTACATGAACAGGGGGAAGATAAAGTAACCCCACATGCCCACCTCCAGACCCGACAGCGCCCCAGATTTTCTGCTTTCACGGGGCGACGGCTCCGTGCGCACTCAGGGTGCCAAGCGCACCTTCGACGATGCCTGGAAAGCCGCTGACGCAATCGCGCGCGGCGAGGAAGAGATGATCGTCGGCGCTTTGCCCTTCGACCAAGACTGCCCCGCCGCGCTCACCGTTCCGGAGCACATCATCCGCGAGCCTGGCGCGCTCGAGCCTCACCCCTACTACCGTGTGGGCGAGGGCTCCAAGCTCAGCGCAATGCTTGTCGACGTCGACCCGTCCCCGGAAGAACACTTCCGCAGGGTCGAGGCCGCCATCTCCACCATCCAAAGTTCCGCTTTGGACAAGGTGGTGCTTGCGCGTGCGGTGGATATCGCCTTTGATCCCCCGGTCGACCCCCGCCTGGTGGCGGCGCGACTGATCGATTTGTCGTACACCCACGACGGCTTCATTGCGGACCTGACTCCCGCCGGCCGCACGGGCCATTTCCTGGTCGGGTCGTCGCCTGAGGTGCTCGTGCGCCGCCGCAGCAACCGCGTGTGGTCATTCCCGCTCGCAGGCTCGGCGGCGCGCGTGCCGGCGGACCCGGCTGCCGACAACGCCGCCGCGCAAAGTCTCAACGATTCTGCAAAGGATCTGGACGAGCACCGTTTTGTGGTCGACCACATCCGCCGCGTGCTGTCGCCCCTCTGCAGCGAGTTGCACATCCCCGAGCGGCCGAAACTGGAAAAGACCAGCGAAATGTGGCACCTGGCCACCCCGATTGAAGGCGTGTTGAAGGATCCGGCGCCGACGGCGCTGGATTTGGCACTGAGCCTCTACCCCACCCCCGCGGTCTGCGGCACGCCCCAGGCTGCGGCAGAGGCGCTGATTACCACCGCCGAATCTGACCGCGGCTTCTACGCCGGAACGGTCGGCTACACCGACGCAGCCGGCGACGGCGAATACATGGTGGCCATCCGCTGCGCGGAGGTCAACGCCGACGGCACCAGAGCCCGCGCCTGGGCGGGCGGCGGCCTGACCGCCCATTCGGACCCCCAGTCCGAGCTCGACGAGACGTCGGCCAAGCTGCGCACCATCATGCGCGCACTCGGCCTGTAGTTAGGCGCGCTCGACCGGGTTGCCCAGCTTGCCGATGCCCGGGATTTCAACCTCGATGAAATCGCCCGGGACCATTTCGGCGGTGCCAGCGGGTGAACCGGTTGCGATGACGTCGCCAGGCAACAGCGTGAAGGACTCGGAGACCCACTCCACCATCTCGCCGACAGACTTGATCATCTGGTTGGAGTTGGAATCCTGCTTGGTTTCGGTCACTCCCTCGTGGGTGTGGTGGGCCTGGATGGGCAGGTTGGCAAAGTCGAACTTTTCCAAGTCCGTCTCAATCCACGGGCCGATCGGACCGAAGGTGTCGATGCCCTTGGCGCGGGCCCACTGACCGTCGGCGAACTGAAGATCGCGCGAGGACACGTCGTTGATGATGGTCACTCCGCGAATGACGGATTTCCAGTCTGCAGCCTTGACATTTTTGCACGGCACCCCGACTACGAGCGCGAGCTCGCCCTCAAATTCCACACGGGTGGCGTACTCCGGGATCTTGATGGCCGCACCGGGGCCCACGACGGCCGTGGAGGGCTTGATAAAGATGGTCGGCGGCAGGTGCTCCGCAGACTCCTTAAACACCTCGGCCACGTGGTCGGCGTAATTGCGCCCCACGGCGACCACCTTAGACGGCAGCGTCGGCGCAAGCAGGCGCACGTCCTCCAGGGAGTACTCTTTGCCGGTGTACTCGGGGTCGGTAAACGGGGTGCCGGCGATCGCTTTTGCGGACTTCCCCTCGTCGTCGATGACTGCGAACGTCATCCCTTCCGGTGTTGCAATTCGTCCAAAACGCATGTGACAGAGCATACAACCCTTACCCAAAAGTGGCGTTACTCGGATCTCATGTCAGCG
Source organism: Corynebacterium fournieri (assembly GCF_030408775.1). Lineage (NCBI taxonomy): Bacteria > Bacillati > Actinomycetota > Actinomycetes > Mycobacteriales > Corynebacteriaceae > Corynebacterium > Corynebacterium fournieri. The sequence continues at coordinate 1,019,951 of NZ_CP047210.1, read as the reverse complement.
CGAGGTACAGCTCCGCGCAGGCAATGGCATCGGTGAGCGCGTTGTGGTTGGCGTAAGCCGGCAGGCCGTAGCGCTCGCGCACCCGGGCGAGACGGAGGTCCTCGCCGCGCGGGTAGGTCCCCATGCGCTCCATATGGCGGCGCTCAAGAACCAGGGTGTCCACCACCTCACTGTCGTGCAACCGCCAGGAGGTGCCGCGAACTTCGGTGTGCAGCTGGGACAAAAACCCGGTTTCCATCTGCGCGAAGTGCGCGAGCAGCTCACGCCCCTGAATCGCGCCCAAGAACGCCTCCAGCACCTCCGCCGGTTCGCGGCCGTGCTCGGCGACATCGTCGTCGGTCACCCCGTGCAAAGTCGCGGAATCGCCCACCTGTGCACCGCGCAGCACGAAGTACTGTGCCGCGGAAAGGTCGATGACGCGCCCGTTTACCGGCACCCAGCCCACGGACACGAGTTGGTGGCGAGCGGGTTTGAGCCCCGTCGTTTCTACATCCACGGCGAGCAGGCAGCCAGGATCGATCTTTCGCTTCTTCGGCCCGAAGAACATCTATTACACCGCCCTGGTCGGGTACGCGGTGGTCAGCGCGTTCTGCAGCGATTTGATCACCCCGAACGCGTCGCGCAGCGCCGCTCGGTCGCGTTCGGGCAGCTGCTTCGGGTCGACGTGGTAGTTAGGTTGTTCCCCCGCGCGCACCTGCGCGGCCTGGTGGCGCATGGCCAGATCGGCGAGGTACTCGTAGGCGTCGAGCAGATCCGCCGCTCCCTTGGCCGAGACCGGTCCGCCCGCGGCGGCGTTCAGGCGCGAGATAGTGTCCACCTCGTCCGCGCCGGCCGCGATGGCGTACAGCCGGGCCATCTGCACCACCGCTGCCGTGCCGCCGCGCTTGATGTCCAGCGTGTGGGCGTATTCGCCGCTACGCTCGACCACGAAGCCGCGGAAGAACCCCACTGGCGGCTCCCGAAACGTCGCGAGCGCGGCGAGGTGCGTGTGCAGGCGCCGAGACCGGTGGGCAGACGAGAGTGCGGAAGCTCGCACGCGCGCGGCCATCTCCTGCCAGCCCTCGCCGTAGCCGAATACCGCCCGGAAGTCGAAGAACACTTGCGCATGCAGCAACGCGTCCGGCTGCGGAGCGGTAACCCAGCCGTGGAAAACGCGGTCCCACTGCTGCACCGTCATGCGCCATTTCGGGTTCATCGCCATCATCTCGCCCGGGCACAGCGTCTGGCCGGCGCGGTCGAGCCCCTCGCAGATAAACGTGCTGAGCTGGTCGAAGTACTGTCCGTGCGCGGCGGGATCGTAATCGTCGGCAAGCACCAGCGCATTGTCCTGGTCGCTGGCCGGGCCCATCTCCCCACGCGCCTGCGAGCCGACAGCAACGAAGGCGAAAGGCACAGGAGGCGGCCCCAGCTTTTCGACGCCTAAAGCACCCAACCTCCTCGCCACCGCGTCCGCGATCGAGGTGAGCAGGCGCTGCGTCTCCCCGGCCGACGCGCCGCGCTCGAAAAACCGCACCGCTACCCTGCCCGCGTCCCTGTAGGCACCCTCAAGCTCGTCCAGGCAACTGCGCGCCACATCCGCCGCCAAGTAGATCGGGTCAGCCTGCAACAGGCGCATGATGTCCGCCGCGGTGACTACGCCGAGCACCTCAGACTGGTCGGCGACCGGCAGGTGGTGGATGCCCAATTCGCTCATGGTCAACATCGCCTCGAACACGAGCGCGTCAGGCGCGATGGTGCGCACCGTGGTGGTCATCACTGAAGAGACCGGCCGCGCCGGATCAATCCGGCGTGCCACCACCCGCGAGCGCATGTCGGCGTCGGTGATGATGCCCGCGATGCCGTCGTCGCCGGTGAGGATCAAGCAGCTGACCTCCTCGGCGTCCATTAGCTCCGCGGCTTCCGCGATGCTCACGCCGGCATCTGTGTCCACAGCTGCGCGACCGGCGAAGATCTCGCGCAGCGGGGTGCGCAGCACGTCGGTGGCGCCGCTGTCGCGGACTTCTTCGGCGGCGGCGCGCACTCGTCGAGAAGCAGTTTGGAAAAAGCGCCCCATGTCGGGGAACCGCTCCAGCAGCTGCGCAAACGCATCGCGCGGGAGCATGAGCAAAATACTGTCTTCGACCGCCTGCATGAGGTAGGCGGATTCCCGCTCGCCCACCAGCGTGGAGTAGCCGAAGTTCAAGCCCGCTTCACGACGGTCTAAAAGCATGCCGCCGTCACTGACAATGTCCACCGCTCCGGAGCGGATCACGTACAAGGTGTCGTTGGGCTGGCCCACCTCTATCACGGTGTCGCCGCGACGGACGTAGGTGATGCCCATCCGGGCGGGAAGGGCCCGCAGGGTCTCCTCGGGCAGCGTCGAAAACGGCTCGTGCTGGGCGAGGAAACCGGAGACCTCTTCAAGCTCCACACTCATGGAGCAACCATACCGTGGCGCGCGCCACGGCTGGGACTGTTTTTACTGGTAGCTCACAAACCAGGGGCGTGGATGCACGTCGCGGTACGTCTGCTCCGGGGAGAAGGTGGGGAAATCCTCGTCGAAGAAGTTCTTCCACGCCATAAAGAAGTTCGGGTCCAGCCCCTGGCGCAGCACGTCCCAGGTCTCGAACTTCTGCTGCGGGTCGCCGTGGCCGTCTGCGTGCAGCACCCAGGCCAACTCCGGCTGGCCGGTGACAATGTTTTCGCGGTCCGGGAACATCGCCGCGTTGAACTGGTGAACGACCAGTGCCTTCTGCGGCAGATTATTCTCGCGCACCAGAGTGGCGAGCCAATCCGCCACCTCATTGACCTCGCCGGAGGTGGCGCTGCCGACGCGAGACAGCGGGGCCTCACCCGGGTTGAGCTTCCACTCGGCGTCCAGCGCGAGTCCCACATTCGGGCGCTTGAGCAGCTCCTCGTACAGCTTCGCCTGCTCCAAGAAGCTGCCCTGACCTGGCTGCAGGTCAATCACGGCGTAGCCTCCAGCATCGACGATCGCGTCGACGTAGGGCACCAAGTCCTCCATCGGCGTCTCGTTGGAGAAGTTGCCATCGTCGCCCGGGCCGCCGGAGGCGACGGTAGCGATGATCTCGAAAGCAGGGACGACCGGCTGGTCGTCGAACGGCTGGTAGTCAGTGGCGTACTTCTTGGCCAGCTCCACCGCCGCAGCCGGGTCCTGCTCGCCCATCACGCCCAGATCCGGGCCGTAGGGATGGCCGTACAGCGCCACCATCCGCCTGCCCGGGAAGACCAGACCGCCGCCGCCCGGCAACTCACCGTTGTCCGCCAAAGCCGCGCGCGCCTGGAAATTCTCGTTCGAGCCGAACTGCCGCCCCAGCGCGAGCGTGTCCTGCTCGGTGACAGTGCGCATGCTCTCCTGCGTCGCGCGCGGATCCGGCGCCGCGAGCACCTGCACGTCCGCGCCAGCCGCGCGGGCGGTGGCCACGGATGCGCGCGAGGACAGTGCGGTGGCAAACATCGGGGGCATGGCCAACTCGCTGGGGCTGCCCGGCTCCAGGGAGGCAATCGCGGCGGCGTCACCCGCCGGCTCGGCGGAGGCGACCGCGTCCACCTCCTCTTCCTCGCCCGGCACGTTGATCACGCGGCTTGCGCCCAGGCGCTCCACCTCGGCGTCAACGGCCGCGTCCGCGCCGTCGTGACGCGTCAGCATCGGCGCGCCGAGCTTGACGGCAACAGCCGCAGCCTTGAGCTGCTGGTCGCGCTCCTTGCCCGAAACCACCACCGTGTCAGCCTTGTCGAAGAGACGTTTGGAGACCTCGACGCCGGTGCCGTCGGTGTCCTGGATGACCTCGTCACCATTCGTCTCGAGCGACTTGCCGCCGCCGAGCGAATCTGCGATTCCTCCCTCAGAGTCGCTGCAGCCGGAGATTAGCAGTGCAGTCGCGGCGAAAAGGGCGGGAATTGTGCGGGTCACATGCATGCGCACCACCCTACTGGAGGGCCGCGGCGATCCTGTCACCTACTTCGGCGGTTCCCTCCTTGGCGTCGCAACGCTGCGCCACATCGTCCTCGACCACCTGCTCGATGCGCGCGGCGTTGTCTTCGTCGCCCAAAAACCGCAGCATCATGGCCACGGACAGGATCATCGCAGTCGGGTCGGCAATGCCCTGGCCCGCGATGTCCGGGGCGGAGCCGTGGACCGGCTCGAACATGGACGGAAACTCCTTGGCGGCGTTGATGTTTCCGGAGCATGCCTGCCCCACGCCACCGGCAACCGCGCCGGCAAGATCGGTGAGAATGTCGCCGAAGAGGTTGTCGGTGACGATGACGTCGTAGCGCTTTGGATCTTGCACCATGTAGATGGTGGCGGCGTCGATGTGGTTGTAGTCCACCTCCACCTCAGGGAACTCGGCCTGCAACTCGTCGACGACGCGCTGCCACAGCCCCCCGGCGTTGACCAGCACGTTTGTCTTGTGCACGAGCGTGAGCTTCTTGCGCCGCGTCATGGCCAGCTCGAAGGCGTAGCGCACGACGCGCTCCACACCGAAGTAGGTGTTCTGGGACACCTCGCTTGCCACCTCGTGCTCGGTGCCTTGGCGCAGCGCCCCACCGTTGCCGGCGTAGAGGCCCTCGGTCCCTTCGCGAACGACCACGAAGTCGATCTCCCCGGGATTCGCCAGCGGGCTGACTGAGGACGGATAGAGGCGCGACGGACGCAGGTTGACGTAATGGTCGAGCTTGAAGCGCAGTGGCAGCAGCAGGCCGCGCTCGAGCACACCCGCCGGCACCCGCTCGGGGTCGCCGATCGCGCCGAGCAGGATGGCGTCGTGCTCCTTCAGCGCGTCCAGGTCCGCGTCCGTGAGCAGCTCGCCGTTGCGCAGGTAGCGGCGCGCACCCAAGTCGAAGTCCGTGGTCTCCACGTCGTCGCGGACGGCGCCGAGCACCTTGAGGCCTTCTGCCATGACCTCTGGGCCGATGCCGTCTCCAGCCAGCACTGCAATTTTCATACCCTGGAACCCTTCTCTCACATCGTAGGACGGGTTCCACACTATCACCCGCCGATGGCGCCCGGGACGGGTTCTCCGCGAAGCGCGCACAACACCGCGCGAGCCACATCCACACCTGCCCGTGCCTGCGCCTCGCGGGTCTGCGCGCCGAGGTGCGGCGTGAGCACCACGTTGTCCAGACCGAGCAGTGGCGAATCCTGCGGCGGCTCCTGCGCAAACACGTCGATGCCCGCAGCGGCGAGCGGGCCGTCGCGCAGCACTTCCGCCAACGCCGCCTCGTCTACTACCCCGCCGCGGGACGTATTCACCAGAATCTGCCCGGGTTTGGCCGAATGCAGCAGCGCAGCATCAAACAGCATCTGTGTCTCCGGCGTTTTTGGCACGTGCACGGTGACAAAATCCGCACGCGCCACCAGCGCCTCCAGCCCGGAAAACTCGACGCCGAGGCGCTCGGCGGCCTCCTGGTTTGGATGCGGGTCATAGGCGATGACATCCGCCCCGAAAGCCGCCATGCGTTCGGCGACGAGCTGGCCGACACGGCCGAAGCCGACGATGCCAAGTGTCTTGCCGTAAATTTCCGTGCCTTGGAACCTTGAGCGCTCCCACGCACCTGCGTGGGTAGAGGCGTTCGCAGCCGGGATGCGGCGCGCCGCGGCGAGCAGCAACGCGATGGTGTGCTCGCAAGCGGAATGGATGTTGGCGGTTGGCGTGTTGGCCACCACGATGCCGCGGCGCCCGGCAGCCTCCACGTCGATGTTGTCCACCCCCACCCCGGCGCGGCCTATCACCTTCAGCTTCGGCGCAGCGTCGATGACCTGCGCATCCACTTCGGTGGAGGAACGCACGATCAGCGCGTCAGCGTCGCGCACCGCTTTGAGTAGTTCGGCCCGGCGACTTCCGGCGACGCGGCGGATCTCCGTCTCATTGCCGAGCGCCTGTTCGGCTTCGGGGGCAAGCGGGTCCGCGATGAGCACAATGGGTGCGTTGGAATGCACAGGATCTCCTCAACGACTGATAGATAAATCGCCGCTTATTCTATTGCGCTAGTAGGCCGCTTCGGCCTCGCGGATACGCTGCGCCAGTTCCTCGGAAGTGCCGAATTGGCTCCCCAGGGCAACGAGCGGCCGCTGCGCCAATCCGGCCATGGCGAACAGGGTCTCCTCACTGCGCCGGGGGTCTGCCAGCGGCACCACGGTCACATTCGCGCCGTAGCTGCGGGCGTTTGCCACCGCCGCTATGGAAGTTTCCCAGGTGGCCACCACCCGAGGGGCCATGTTGGCGTCGCGGCGCGATTGGATGGGAAACGGTTCCGGGGTGGCCGCCGGCAGCACTACCGGGTCGTCCCACGAGGCGCGCAGCCAGGTTGGCTCGAGCTGGTACAGGTTGGAAACCTCACGCACCGCGTCTTCGGGGGTATTCACCGTGCGCTCTTTGTAGCGCAGCGCGGTCATTTCCTCCAGCGAGCGCAGGCCCCCCGGATCGCGGCGCACCCGCACCGCTCCCGAGGACGGCGCGATGGTCACGTCCCCGACCGTGAGCACTGTGACGGTGTGCATGTCCGCGATCATCCGCATGTATTCGGCGTGGCGGCTGGGGTCGTACACCATCATCGGAGCGTTGGTGGTCACCGCGATGGACGCTGCCCGCAGCTGCGCCTCAACGGAGGTGTCACTCAACACGAGCGTTTCAGAGGACGGGAAAAACAGCTTGGTGGTTTTGATCCCCAGCACGTCGTCGACCACTTCCGGCTCGGGCGCAAACAGCTTTGCCACGTGCCTGGACTGGTTCACGCCGCGAGCACGCTCGAGCGGGCTGAGCTGCGCTTCGGGAGCGCAGGCGGAAAGCAGGACGGAAAGCGCCACCGCAGCAGCACCTGCGGCAACCTTGCGTGAGCGCACTAGGCCTCACCCGGTGCCCAGTCCCGCACGGCTGCGCGGTCCATGGCGTATTCGATCATGCCCACGAAACGCTGCCGGCGGTCTGCGATGAAGCCCTCCCAGTCGGAGGCGAGCAGTAGATCCGGATCTATCTCGTGGCCTTCCAGCATCGCGTCGAATTCGTCGTCTTCCAGCAGGGACTTCGACTGCAGCCGCGGCAGGTACCGCTTCGGCTCGTTGTGCTCGATGACCACGTCGGTGCGCCTGCCCATGGGTGTGCGGTTGAGCACCGACAACGCCAACTGCGGGTCCGCCTCCAACGCGCCGGTGGCGGCAAGGAATTCGGGCGGGAACACCTGGCGGAAGCGCGGTTGCAGCTGCGACACGCTTTCGGCGGTAAACGGCTCTGCGGTGCGCCAGTCGCGGGCACCTCGTGCCATGAGCAGGGAGTACAGGCCGCGATAGACACCGCTGTCCGGACTGGCGCTGCGCAGGCGGGATTCGTGAAATCGCGCGTCCGCCACTGTCCGCGGCAGCTCGTCGGTGTCGCCGCGCACCCACGGGGTGACCTCAGTTACGTCTAATCCGATGCGGATGGTCGGGGCGTGCGAACCGTACAGCTCGCCGAACACTCCGCACCAGAACCAGCGGTTGAGGCGGTCAGCAGCATCCGGGCGGGCCAACGCGTCCGCATCTTCGGCCAGGCGCGCCAGGATGACGGCCAGCGGAATGAGCTGCTCCGGGTACGGCACTTGGCCGGCGGAGACCACACGCCGCTCCTCCAAGAAGGCCGCTGCCGCACAGAACCCCTCCACCATCTCGTCGGCGTGGCCGAGGTACTCCTCGAGCGTGATGTTCAAGATGTCGCCGCGGTGCCCCAGCGCAGGCCCGCGGCGGCTGGTCAGCAGCAGCGACAACGCGCGCAGGAATCCCACGCGCCCCACGCTGTCCAGCACGGGGTGCTCGCGCAGCTGCCGCTCGACCCCCGCCCAGTGCTCGGCCAGCACGAACTCCTCGTTTTCCGCCGCGAACACCGCAGTCAACAGCTCGAATACGTCCATCTGCACGCCGGCGGAATTGGCAAAGGCGAAAATCTGGCCCACACCGGCCTGGGTGGTTTCCCGGTCCACACGGATAACGGGGATGTCGTACGCAGGCAGCTCCTGGGTGACCTGGTTGATAAAGCGCTTGGCGGCATCGCGCAGCGATTCGTCCTGGGTTTGCGCAGCCATGTCCACCAGCAGCTCGTTGCCTTCTTTCCACAGCAGCATGCTCACCGGGATGACACCGTGTTCGATATAGGCCTCGCGCGTATCCAGCTCACCGTCGACGGCGGGACCGAAGTGCGAGCGCACCCGCCCAGTCTCGTCCACGGCGAACAGAGCTTCCACCGGCATCGGGTCTGCAGCTACCGCTGTGCGCACGTCCACCATGAATCGACGCCGGATGGGGCGGCCGAGGAAGTCCACGGTCTTGATTTCACCCTTGAGTTCACCGTCCCCCTTGAAGGCCTGGTAGAGGGAGGTGAGGCGCTGTTGACCGTCGAGAAGCAACAGCCCTGGCTCCACGCCGTCTGCGCGCACCCCTTCAATCGGGCGCGGCTTAAACCGTTGCCCGGTGTTGCGGGTGTCGAGCGCGAGAAACGCACCAACCGGGTATCCGCGCAGCACCGAGGCCACCAGGGTGCGGATTCTATCGACGTCCCACAGGTACGCCCGCTGGAAGTCGGGCAGCTGCAATTCTGCACGCTCCGCGCGGGAAAATAGGTCCTTGAGCGAATAACTCGGTGTGGTGAAGCCCATGGCCCTCAAGGGTAGTTCAGTTTCAGCACACCTTCTCGTGGGAGATGTGCTCCGGCGGCTCGACCTGCACCGTGGCGTGCTCCACCCCAAGCTCCGCGAGCGCAGCCTGCACGCGGTCGAGGAGCTGGTCGCGGTCCACGCCGGGGGCGGCAACAACGTGGACGGTAGCGAGCACGTTCACCCCGTCGAGGGACCACAGGTGCAGGTCGTGCGTGCCGGCGGCGCCTTCCACTCTGCGCAACGCGCGCTCCACCTCTGCGGTGTCGAAACCGGCCGGAACGTGTTCCAGCATGACCCGGGTCGAGCGGATCATCAGCTGCCACGCCCGCGGCAGCACGAGCGCGGCGATGATCAGCGAGGCGAGGACGTCCGCGCCGGTAAATCCCGTCGTCGCAATCACTGCGCCTGCGACGAGCACCGCCACCGAACCGAACATGTCCACCAAGACGTGCAGGTAGGCACCTTGGACGTTGATGGAGCCACCGCGGTGCCGCGCGAGCACCCAGGCAGACAGCGCGTTGGCCACCAGGCCGATCACGGCGATCACCATCATCGGGCCCACGTCCACCGGTTGCGGGTCGCGCACCCTGCGCACGGCCTCCACCACGATCCACACGGAGATGCACAGCACCCCGACCGCGTTGAGCAGCGCCGCGAGCACTTCCGCTCGCCGGTAGCCGTACGTTGCGGTTGCAGAGGCCGCCTTTTTGCCCACGAGGATGGCCACGAGAGAGATGATCAGCCCCGCGGCGTCAGAAAGCATGTGCATCGCATCCGCCAGCAGCGCCATGGATCCGGAGAGCAATCCGCCGACCACCTCTGCGACGAAGACTGTGCCGGTGATCGCGAGCGCGATCGCGAGCGCCCGCAGCGGAGTGCCAGGCTGCGCGTGGTCGTGGTGCGCGTGATCGTGCATCTCAAGCTCCCTTCGCAATGCTTCTCGACGACCAACGGTATGCGCCAAAACGCTTAATGACAATTAATTGAAAATAGTTTCCCCTCCCCACGGCCACCCGCCCGTGCTGGGGAAATGCTGAGTTACGTCGCCTTCCTAACACACGATCTGCGGCTACGCTCGGGGAAGGTTTGTTACAGTGGGCGGTCGTTCACCGAGGATGCTGGCACGTCCACGCGTCCCTCGCGAACGTTTGCCAGCACTTGTGTTAGCACGAAAGGAATTTACAATGAACAACCCCATCGACCCGAAGCGTAACCCGAAGGATTTTGCCAAGGACGCAAAGAACCTTGGCGAGGATAAGATTCAGGATGCTAAGCACTTCGGCGAGGACAAACTGAACGATCTGCGCGGCCACAAGCACGCGGATGACGTGAAGGAAGTTAAGAACGTCAAGGACGCCAACGTCGATCCGAACAAGGATGTCCGCGTTGAGCGCACCACTACCGAGCGCACCACCTCTACCCCGGCTCGCACCACCGGCGGCTCCACCGCTGTGACCGAGGAGAGCAACGGCGGCGGCTGGTGGAAGTGGCTGCTCGGCCTCCTGGTCGCTCTGCTGCTGCTGTGGCTGCTGTGGTCGCTGTTCTCCGGCAACGACGATGAGGGCGGCACCGTTACCTCCACCACCACTGCCGCAACCGAGGTTGTCTCCGAGACCACCACCCTCGACGGCGCAGAGGAGTCCGCAGCTACCGGTGCTGCGAACGAGTCCGCTGCCGGCGAGGCCGCAGACGACACCGTCACCCAGACCGAGGTTGTCGACGAGATCACCGAGACCCTCGCACCGGAGGGCGCACCGGCGACCAACTAGTCGCTCGCGATAAAGCACCACCCCGCGTCTCCCCTTTCGGGAGCGCGGGGTTTTTGCTGCGCTGATGCGCAGACACAAAAACGCGGCGGAGCCGAGATGGCCTCCGCCGCGTTTGTTCGCCGGGGTTAGCGCGCGGTGTCGCTGAGTGGCGATTTCACCCAGCTCATCATTTCGCGCAGCTCAGTGCCGGTCTTTTCGATCGGGTGCTGGGAGACCTTCTCGCGCAGATCCTCCAGCTCCTTGTTGCCGCCTTCGACGTTGGCGACAAGCTGCTTGGTAAAGGAGCCGTCCTGGATATCCTTCAGGATCTCGCGCATGCGGTCCTTCGCGCCGTCGTCGATCACGCGCGGGCCGGAGAGGTAGCCGCCGAACTCCGCGGTGTCGGAGATGGAGTAGTTCATGTTGGCCAGTCCGCCTTCGTAGATCAGGTCCACGATCAGCTTCATCTCGTGCAGGCACTCGAAGTAGGCCATCTCCGGCTCGTAGCCGGCCTCAGTCAGCACCTCGAAGCCCTTCATGATCAGGTCTTCCAGGCCGCCGCACAGCACTGCCTGCTCACCGAAGAGGTCGGTGACGGTCTCCGCTTCGAAGGTGGTGGGGATGACGCCGGCGCGGGCGCCGCCGATCGCGGCGGCGTAAGACAGCGCCAACTCCTTGCCGTTGCCCTGCGGGTCCTGCTCCACGGCGATCAGCGCCGGCACGCCCTTCCCGTCGACGAAGGTGCGGCGGACCAGGTGGCCCGGCCCCTTTGGCGCGACCATCGCAACAGTGATGTTGTCGGCCGGCTTGATCAGGTCGAAGTGGATGTTCAGACCGTGGCCGAAGAACAGGGCGTCGCCGTCGTTGAGGTTCGGCTCGATGTCGTCAGTGAAAATCTGGGCCTGCGAGGTGTCCGGCGCCAGCAGCATGATCACGTCGGCCCACTTCGCGGCCTCCGCGTTCGTCTTCACCTCAAAGCCTGTCTCGCGGGCCTTGTCCGCGGACTTCGAGCCATCGCGCAGGCCGATGACCACCTGGACACCGGACTCGCGCAGGTTCTGTGCGTGGGCGTGGCCCTGGGAGCCGTAGCCGATGATGGCGACCTTCTTGCCCTGGATCAGGGACAGATCTGCGTCGTTGTCGTACAGCACGTCGATTGCCATGTGTTCGTCACTTCCTTCATTATGTGAGACGGTCATTTCACATTATGACATACCCGTCTCTGGGTTTGGGGTTCTACTCAGGCTTTGCCATTGTCTTGGATCCGCGCGACAGCGCCACCGCACCGGAGCGCGCCAGCTCGCGGATGCCGAAGGTCTCCATCACCTCCAAAAACGCCTTGAGCTTCGCGGAGTTTCCGGTGGCCTCGATGATCACGGAGTCCACAGCCACGTCTATCACGCGGGCGCGGAACAGGTTCGCCGCGTCCACCACCTGCGGGCGGGTGAGGTTGTCCGCGTTGACTTTGACCAGGAGGAGTTGGCGACCGACGGAGGTATCGCTGTCCAGCTCGAGCACCTTGTGCACCTGAATGAGCTTGTACAGCTGTTTCGTGATCTGCTCGACGGCGTGCTCCGACGCATCCACGACAACGGTGAGGCGGTTGATGCCCTCCGTCGCAGTCTTCGCGGAGACCAGAGAGACCAGGTTGTAGCCACGGCGCGTAAACAGCGCGGTGACGCGGGTGATAATGCCGTCGACGTCCTCGACGAGCACCGACAGGGTGTGTCGAGTGATGGTGTCTTGCTGCGCCATGGTTAGTTTCCCTCCTGCTCGAGCGCTTCAATGGTGCCGTTGATCGCCTCCGGCGTCTCCGCCGCAGACTCTTCCTCACCGAAGAACGGGCGCATCCCGCGCGCGTACTCGATGTCGGAGTTGGACGTCCCGGCCGCGATCATCGGCCAGACCTGCGCGTCCTCGCCGACGACGAACTCCACCACCACCGGGCGGTCGTTGATCTCGCGGGCGCGCCGGATCGCCTCCTCCACCTCGTCGGCGGACGTGACGCGGAACGCGACCGCGCCGAGCGCCTCGGACAGCTTCACAAAATCCGGCACGTAGACCTCGCCACCGAGCTTGGTGTGGGAGTAGTTACCCTCGTAAAACAGGTTCTGCCACTGGCGCACCATGCCCAGGTTGCCGTTGTTGATCAGGCACACCTTGATGGGAAAGCCCTCGAGGGCCGCGGTGGTGATTTCCTGGTTAGTCATCTGGAAACAGCCGTCGCCGTCGATCGCCCACACTTCTTTGTCCGGCATGGCCGCTTTCGCGCCCATCGCGGCGGGGATGGCAAAGCCCATCGTGCCTGCGCCGCCGGAGTTGATCCAGTGCCGCGGCTTGTTGTAGTCGATGAACTGGGCGGACCACATCTGGTGCTGGCCCACGCCGGATACGTAGATGGCATCCTGGCCCGCGGTCTTGGACAACGTCTCCAGCACGAACTGGGGCGCGAGAGACCCGTCGGCGTGCTCTTCGTAGCCGCGCGGGAAGCGCTCCTTCAAGTCCTGCAGGCGCGCAATCCACGGCTCGATGCTCGGGGCCTTGTACTTGCCCTTGTGGCCGAAATAGTCGCTCAGCTCCGAAAGCACCTTCTTGGCGTCGCCGACGATCGGCACGTCGGCGGCGCGGATCTTGCCCACCTCGGCCGGGTCGATGTCGGCGTGAATGACCTTCGCCAGCGGGGCAAAGGTGTCGGTGTCGCCGGTGACGCGGTCGTCGAAACGCGCGCCGATGGCGATAAGCAGATCGGACTCCTGGAACGCGCCCACCGCCGGCACGGTGCCGTGCATACCAGGCATACCCAGGTAAAGCGGGTGGTCCTGCGGGAACGCGCCGAGCGCCATCAAAGTGGTCACCACGGGGATGCCGGTCGCCTCCACGAACTCGGCGAGCTTCTTGTGCGCGTTGGCCTTCACCACACCGCCGCCAATATAAAGGACAGGGCGCTTCGCCTTGGCGATCATCTTCGCCGCCTGCGCAATCTGGCGGTTGTGCGGCTTCGTGTTCGGCTTGTAGCCAGGCAAATCAACCTTCGCTGGCCAGCGGAACTCGACCTCCGTGTTCTGCACGTCCTTCGGAATGTCCACCAGCACCGGGCCCGGACGGCCGGTGGAGGCGATGTGGAAGGCCGTGGCGATTGCGCTGGGTATCTCTTCCGCCTTCGACACCATGAGGTTGTGCTTGGTTATCGGCATAGTGATGCCGCGGATGTCCGCCTCCTGGAACGCGTCGGTGCCCAGCAACGGTGATCCGACTTGCCCGGTAATCGCCACCAACGGCACCGAATCCAGGTAGGCGTCCGCGATTGGGGTGACCAGGTTGGTCGCGCCCGGCCCGGAGGTGGCCATGCACACGCCGACCTTGCCGGACGCCACGGCGTAGCCCTCCGCGGCGTGGCCAGCGCCCTGTTCGTGGCGCACCAGCACGTGGCGGAGTTTCGTGGCGCGAAACAGCGCGTCGTAAAGCGGGAGCACGGCGCCGCCAGGCAGGCCGAAGACAATCTCGGTGCCAAGTTCTTCGAGGCTGCGCACGACGGCGTCCGCACCCGTCATGCGCTCGGGCGTACGTTCTTTTGAAGCTCCCATGTGAAGGCTCCTTGTTAGCTCGGTTGGCTCGACTCTTTCCTACGTTGCGATCCCCTACAACAAAAGCCCCCGACGAGCGTCGTGCTCTCGAGGGCGCTTGGTGTGTGAGCGGCGTGTAAAACGCACCCGCTACGGCCAGCGCCGTCGGGCTACGAGAATTACAAGTCGCTCGTTGATCACGGTTTCGAACTTTAGTGGCCCACGTAACTTGATTCGAGTTTTTATTCAGGTATTTAAATTGCGGGCTATTGCCTATCGACGTTCCAAAGGTGACTACCATCGCCAACTATGACTGACACGCCGGAGCGCACCCAGCACGTTTTCAAACCCACCCGCGAACACATCCTCGCCATCGTGATCGCAACTGGCATCGCGCTCATGGGCATCCTCTGGGCCCCGAAATACCTGGCCTGGCTGCTCATCTTCCCGGCGCTGTGGCTGGCCTGGGTACTGTCGTCCTCCACCACCGTGGACGAGCGCGGCATCACCGTTAAGTACTTGGTGCGCAAGAACGTCACCCTGCCGTGGCGCGACCTCCAAGGCCTCGCCTTCAAAGGCTCGCGCGTCAACGCCGTGACCGTCGCCGGCGCGGAGCACCCGCTGCCTGGCGTGACGTTTAACTCCCTGCCGGAGCTCGCCGAGGCGTCCAACGGGCGCATCACCGACGTCATCACCGCCGCTGCCGAGGCCGCGGACGGCAAGTACGAAATCATCGACAAGGGCGGCCACAAGGTCTTGCTTTCCCGCGAGGAGTACGACGCTTACGTGGCCGAGCACCCCGACCTGCCGGGCCCCAGGCCCGCCGCTTCCGACTCGAAGGAGTAATACCGTGATTCCGCTTCGCTCTCGCGTCACCACCGTCGGCCGCCAGGCCGCAGGTGCCCGCGCGCTCTGGCGCGCCACAGGCACCGGCGAAAACGAGTTTGGCAAGCCGATCGTGGCCATTGTGAACTCCTACACCCAGTTCGTGCCAGGCCACGTGCACCTGAAGGAGGTCGGCGACATCGTCGCAGACGCCGTGCGCGCAGCTGGCGGCGTGCCCAAGGAGTTCAACACCATCGCCGTCGACGACGGCATCGCCATGGGCCACGCCGGCATGCTCTACTCGCTGCCGTCGCGCGAGATCATCACCGACTCGGTGGAATACATGGTCAACGCCCACACCGTGGACGCGATGGTGTGCATCTCGAACTGCGACAAGATCACCCCGGGCATGCTCAACGCCGCGATGCGCTTGAACATCCCCGCAGTGTTCGTCTCCGGCGGGCCGATGGAGGCCGGCAAAGCCTTTTCCGTCGGCGGCGTGACCAAGCCGAAGTCCGACCTCATCGACGCCATCGCACTGTCCGCCAACGACGACGTCACCGACTCCGAGCTGGACGACATCGCCAACAGCGCCTGCCCCACCTGCGGCTCGTGCTCCGGCATGTTCACCGCAAACTCCATGAACTGCCTCACCGAAGCGCTCGGCCTGTCCCTGCCGGGCAACGGCACTACTTTGGCCACCCACACCGCACGCTGGGAGCTGTTTGAAAAGGCCGGCCGCACCATCATGGAGCTGTGCGAGCGCTACTACGGCCAGGGCGACGAGTCCGTCCTGCCGCGCAGCGTGGCAGGCGTCCACGCCTTCCGCAACGCGATGGCGCTGGACATGGCGATGGGCGGGTCCACCAACACGATCCTGCACATCCTCGCTGCGGCGCAAGAGGGCGAGATCGACTTCGACCTGCACGACATTGACGATCTGTCCCACCAGATCCCCTGCCTGTCCAAGGTGGCTCCGAACGGCGAGGCGCACGTGGAAGACGTCCACCGGGCCGGCGGCATCCCGGCCATCCTGGGCGAACTCAACCGCGCGGGACTACTGCACGATGACGTGCATTCCATCGCGTATCCGTCGCTAAGCACATGGCTCGCGGACTGGGACATCCGCGGCGGCAGCGCAACCGAGGAAGCGCTGGAGCTCTACCACGCGGCGCCCGGCGGCGAGCGCACCACCAAGGCGTTTTCGCAAAGCGCGCGGTGGGCGGAGCTGGACACCGACGCGCACACCGGCGTCATCCACGACGCGGAACACCCGTTCACCTCCGACGGCGGCCTCGTTGTCCTGCGCGGCAACCTCGCCCCCGACGGCGCGATCTTGAAGACCGCCGGCGTGGAGGAAGGCCTGTGGGAGTTTTCCGGTCCGGCCCGCGTGGTGGACTCGCAGGAGCAGGCGGTTTCCATGATTCTCAACCGCGAAGTGCTCGAGGGTGAGGTTGTGGTGATCCGCTACGAGGGCCCCGCGGGCGGGCCGGGCATGCAGGAGATGCTGCACCCGACATCGTTCCTCAAAGGCGCCGGATTGGGCAAGAAGTGCGCCCTGATCACCGACGGCCGATTCTCCGGCGGCACGTCCGGGCTGTCCATCGGGCACATCTCCCCCGAGGCTGCCGCGGGCGGGCTGATCGGCTTGATCGAAAACGGCGACACCATCTCGATCTCGGTGTCCAACCGCGAGCTCACGCTCGACGTGCCTGACGACGAGCTTCGCGCCCGCCGCGAAACAATGGAAGCCTCCGACAACCCCTGGACGCCGAACCGCGTCCGTGAGGTGTCGAAGGCGTTGCGCGCGTACGCATCCATGGCCACCAGCGCCGATAAGGGCGCTGTGCGCCAGGTGGACTAGCTAGGAGAACGGGTTGACCTCGGTGCCGAACCACCAGATCAGCCCGGCCGCCGCCAGGCCGAGCACCGCGCAGATCCAGCTGGAGGCCAGCGGGCGCTTGGCCCAGCCGCGCGAGGCGTCGATGCCGTAGCGGCCCGGACCGGTGAACTGCACCGCCAGGGACGCGGCCAGGAGCATGACCGGCACCCAGGTCTCCGGGCTCCACGCGAAGACGTTGAAGCCGTCCGACTGCTGCGTGAACGCGTGCAGCGCCATGAACCCGGAAACCGTGATCGCCACCAGCGCAGCCACCGGGGTGAGCAGGCCGAGGACCAGGAATACGCCAGCCGCCAGCTCCAAGGTCGGCACGACAACGGCGAGACCGTCACCGTACGGGTAGTCGGCAAAAGCGCTTTCCAGCCCGGAGATGCCCTCGTTGCCGCCGAGTCGGAAGAACGTGCCCACCGAGCCGATGATGAAAAACGCGCCCAGCGCCAGGCGCAGCAGGAACAGGCCGAAATCCGTGGTGCCGCGGCGCGTGTCGTCCTCCACCACGACCGGCTCGGCGGTCTCTGCGTAGGTCGGCTCAGTGCTCTCCGCCACGGCGGTCGACGCAGCCGGCGCCGCGTAAGCAGGCTCACGCTCGACGGAAGCGGTCTCGAACGCGGTGGTCTCCGGAGCCTGCGCCTGCGGGATCAGCGGGCCGGAGTCCTGCTCGCCGCGCGGGACGATCTCCGTCGGCGCCGCCTTTCCGGTGCGGGTGTACATGCCGCCGGACGTGGTCTCTCCGGTGTAGGCCGGAACGTCCGGGCCGTTCAGGTCGGTCAGATCATGTTGCTCATTGGGAGTCAGATCACGTGGGTTGTTTGCCATGTCCAACAATGTATGCGAAAACGCTGCCTATTCCTTGGTAACGCGCCGTTGAAACAGGAAAAGCAAGCCTGTGCGCTGCACCGTTGAGGCGGGAAACCTGTGGACGTCGTTTAGCAAAGGCCCTCCAATGGTGTTACCGTCGATCCCGTTCATTTTTAATTCACTTCTATTGAGGATTGTTATGGGTAAAACATTCAAAGTTGCCCTTGCGCTGGTGGGACTCACCGTCGGCGCGGGCTTTGCCTCGGGCCAGGAGGTGATCCAGTACTTCCTGTCCTTCGGTTACTGGGGCATCCTCGGCGCCGCAGTCGCAGGCCTGAGCATCGCCGTCTTCAGCGGCTGGGTCTACCAGCTCGGCTCCTACTACATGGCCGACGACCACAGTGCTGTGTTCAAGAGCGTCTCGCACCCGTGGATGGCCAGGTACATGGACATCACCACCATGTTCACGCTGTTTTGCATCGGCTTCGTCATGGTCGCAGGCGCCGGCGCGAACCTGGAGCAGCAGTTCGGCTTCCCCACTTGGGTGGGCTCCGTCATCATGGTCGTGCTGCTGTTGCTGTCCGGCCTGCTCGACGTGGACAAGCTGACCAGCGTCATCTCTTTCATCACCCCGCTGCTGATCATCTGCCTGCTGGGTGCGTTCGTGATCACGCTGACCAACATGCCGGACAACGTCGGCCAGATCAACGAGATCGCACAGACGAATCCGCACGCCTCCGGCACCTTCGATAACTGGCTGATCACCGCGTTGAACTACGCCACGCTGGTGATGATCATGGACACCTCCATGATGCTCGTGTTCGCCGGTTCCCACATGAACCCGGCGCTGGCCGGCAAGGGTGGCCTGCTCGGCGGCATCATGTTCGCCGTCCTGCTCCTGATCTTGACCTTCGTGCTGTTCATGAACATGGAAAACGTCATGAACGCGGACCTGCCGCTGCTCAAGGTGTTCGACAACATGCACCCGACCGTGGGCGTATTCGTCTCCATCGTCATCTACCTGATGATCTACAACACCGCAGTGGGCCTGTTCTACGCGCTGGGCCGCCGCCTGAGCCACGACAAGCCGAAAAAGTTCTTCCCTTACTACGCCATCGTGGTGCTCATCGGCTTCGCGCTGTCCTTCATCGGCTTCGCGGACCTGGTCGGCTGGGTCTACCCGCTGCTGGGCTACCTGGGCCTCGTGCTCGGCGTGGTCATGGGTGTCGCCTGGTTCCGCGACCGCAAGAACATCCAGGAAGAGACTGGCCGCCGCGAACGTCTGGCGGCGCTGGCGGAAACGCAGCTCACCCCGGGCACCGATGACCTGACTCCGGAGGAGCGCCACGAGATCGATTCGCTGACCTCCGACTCCCACGTCGGCGACCAGGAGCTGTGGCAGTCCGTGCAGGAGGAGGTCGCCGCCGACATGGACGCGGACTCTTCCAACGACTTCAGCCTCAAGGATGTCCCGGCGCTCGACCCGGAATCCAAGGGTTACGGCGCCGCGCCCGACACTCCGGGCGACAACATCCAGTGGGACGCGTACGAGGAGATGTACAAGACCGGCGAGTTCCCCGCCGTGAAGAAGCCTGAGACGAAGTAAGCAGTAGCTTTACGACGCCTCCCCGCCCCGGCCAGCCCCGCGCTGGCCGGGGTTTTGCGTTGCGGGCCCAGTCCCCGCCCCGGCTTCGTCGGCGACCGCGGCGGCCCCCGGCCTCGTCGGCGACTGCGGCGGGGAAATGGAAAACCGGCTACCCACTCCCGGCTACCAGCACGATTTTCGCCTGGTAGCCGGCTCTAGGTAGCCGGTTTCGGGGTGGTTGCTACTCCGCGAGCTTCTTCGCGATGAGCTGGTTGACCTGGCCCGGGTCAGCCTTGCCCTGCGTCGCCTTCATCACGGCACCGACGATGGCGCCGGTGACCTTCTTGTTACCCGCGCGGTACTTCTCCACGATGTCCGGGTTGGCGGCCAGTGCCTCGTCCACAGCCTTCTCGATGGCCCCGTCGTCGCGCACGACCTCCAGGCCGCGGGCGGCGACAACCTCGTCGACGTTGCCTTCGCCGGCGATGACGCCGTCGATGGCCTGGCGGCCCAGCTTGGTGGTCAGCTTGCCTTCCTTGACCAGCTCGACCACGCGGGCGACGTCCGCCGGGGTGACGCCGATCGCGTCGAGGTCCTTGCCCGCCTCGTTGGCCTTGCCGTTGATGTAGGAGACCCACCAGGCGCGCGCCTCGTCCGGAGTGGCGCCGGCCTCGACGGTGTCCACGATCAGGTCGAGAGCACCGGCGTTGACAAGGTCGCGGAACTCCTTCTCCGGCAGCTGCCACTCCTCCTGGATGCGGGCGCGGCGCACCCAGGGCAGCTCCGGCAGGGTCGCGCGGATCTCCTCGACCCATTCCGGCTTCGCAATCACCGGCGGCAGGTCCGGGTCGTTGAAGTAGCGGTAGTCAGACGCCTCTTCCTTCGGGCGGCCCTTGGAGGTTGTGCCGTCCTTTTCCTGGTAGTGGCGGGTTTCCTGGACCACTTCCCCGCCGTCGTCCAAAACGGCGGCTTGGCGCTGCATCTCAAAGCGCACGGCCTGCTCGACGGACTTCAGCGAGTTGATGTTCTTCGTCTCGGTGCGGGTGCCGAACTTTTCCTGGCCGACCGGGCGCAGGGACACGTTCGCGTCGCAACGCATGCTGCCCTGGTCCATGCGCGCGTCGGAGACGCCGAGGGCCTTGACCAGCTCACGCAGCGCGCCGACGTAGGCCTTTGCCACCTCGGGGGCGCGCTCGCCGGCGCCGATGATCGGCTTGGTCACGATCTCGATCAGCGGAATGCCCGCGCGGTTGCAGTCCACCAGCGACGCGGTCGCGCCGGTGATGCGGCCGGAGGCGGAACCGAGGTGGGTGAGCTTGCCGGTGTCTTCCTCCATGTGCGCGCGCTCGATTTCCACGCGCCACTCGGTGCCGTCTTCGAGCACGACGTCGAGGTAGCCGTCGTAGGCGATCGGCTCGTCGTACTGGGAAATCTGGTAGTTCTTCGGCTGGTCCGGGTAGAAGTAGTTCTTGCGCGCGAAGCGGGAGCTCTCGGCGATCTTGCAGTTGAGCGCAAGCCCGATCTTGATGGCCCACTCCACGCCCTTGGCGTTGACCACCGGCAGCGCACCCGGCAGGCCGAGGGAAACCGGGTCGATGTTCGTGTTCGGCTCTGCGCCGAAGTGGGCGGAGGAGGTGGAGAACATCTTCGTCTCGGTGGCGAGCTCGACGTGCACCTCAAGGCCCATTACCGGGTCGTACTTTTCCAGTACCTCGTCGTATTCCATCAGGTCGTACGCAGTCATGCGCCCCAGTCTACTGCCCCGCCCCGCGCGCCCGCGCTACAGCTCGCCGCGTCGCGCGACCCACACAAACGCGGCGATTTTCTCGCGTCCCACAGCGAGCGCATTGCCTATCGACGGCCCATTGCCCGCGTGAATCGTCCCCCACAACGTGTCGGTGGCATTGGCCGGCAGGACGTCGCAAAGCAACTGCATCACCGCTGGTGCGAAACCGCGCCCGCGCGCATGGTCGTCGAGCAAGAATTCGTAGACCTGGAACCCGCGCATGCCGTTGGCGTCGTCGCGGGCCGCGGCGATGACCCCGGCGCGCTGGCCGTCCACCTCGACCGTGCACAGCGCACCGGTCTCCGCGCAGCTTTGCAGCTGCTCCAGGGTCGCGTTCTCCGTCCAGGTGCGGACTTCGGGGTTTTGCTTGGCTACGTTGGTCAGCACCTCGTCGGCGTAGGCCGCCATCTCCGCGGGATCTGCTGGGGTGAGCCGGACGCGCTCGTATTGCGGCCGACGGGGCCGCTCGCGCAGCTCGGAGACTAAGCCGGCCAGAATCCACTGGTCGACGTCCGCGTCCTCGGGCGGGTTCGGCAGCTCGAAGCGGATGGCCAGCGGGCTGAACTCCGCGAACTCGCGGTGGAGCTGCTCCGCGTAAAAGCGCAGTCCGTCGTGCTCCGGGGGCACGGATGTCGCGACGACGTGCACGAACGCCTTGTCGGGGTCCAGGCCCAGAAAGCGGATCCCGGCGACGCACCACTGCCCGTCGGCGAACTCGACACGCCGGTTTGCCCACGCCAGCGGGTCGGGCACGTCCGGGCCGCCGAGAGGTTTCAGATGGTCGCGAAAGCCCGCGCCGAACTCCTCGTTTGCCACATGCTGCGCCTGCGGGCGCATCTCTGCCACCGCTAGCTCGCGGCGCTGGTCTGCGATGTACCACTCGTGCAGTTGGCGCGGCATCCACGCCTCGTAGGCAGCCGCCATCTGGTTGAGCAAAGTCATGGGAGACACGCTAATGCCAAAAGTACATATAGGTGGCCGCTGCGGTAAGGAGCGATTTTCCCTATAATGCCCGAAGTGTTTTACCCGGACTTCTCTGACAGAAATACCCGCACCGGAACCGTAGGGCTTGTGGCGGCCGGCGCTTTGCTCCTGGCGGCCCCGTTCATGGCCCAGGCGGCAACGCAAAGCGACGAGCCCGAAGTCCCCGAAGTCACGGAGGTGACTGCGGGTGGCGTCACACTGCGCAACGCAGACGGCTCGGTGCTGCAGTGCCCCCAAACTGACGGTGGCTCCGACACGGCGAAATGGGATTGCGGCGACACGCGGATCCAGCTGCGCACCGAAGACTCTTTAGGCGATGAAGCCGAGCTCGCCAACGCCGTCACGCGCTTGTATTGGCTAGCCTCGAATGGCGAACGAATCACCCCGGACGAGCTCGATCACCCTGCCTCCGGTGTCTATGCGGTGCACCACGACGGCGTGTCTATCGCCGCCACCGAACGCGACAACCTGACGGTGTACGTCGCGGCTTCGGACACCGACGGCCACGAGATCGTCGACCGCTTCGTCGCTGAGGAGGCCCGTTGATGCGAACGAACGTCGTACTCCAAGCCCTCGGCGGACTCGCTATTTTTGCGTGTGCGGCACGCTACATCTTCGCGCTCACCCAAGTGCTATGGACGCCCGTGTTCGGTGCAGTGGCGGCCGCGTTCGTCCTCATCGCCGTGGCGGCGCTGTGGCTCCTGTTGCGCCGGCACCCTGGGCGGCCAGAAGCTTCGTGGTGGCTGCCAGTTGGCGTGATCGCCGGAGTGGGCGTGAGCGGCGTAGTCCCACGCGTCAACTCCGCCTACCTCACCGCGACGCAGCAGCTGCCCGACGCTGTGACGTACCTGTTTTCTTCGATTCCTGAGGAGACCGCCAAGTTGCTGGCTGCGTTGCTCGTCATCTCCGCCTTCGCACCGGTGCGCCGACCCGTCGAGGCGGCTGTGGTCGGCATGGCGGTCGGAGCAGGCTTCACGGTCGGCGAGACGCTGAGTAATTCCGCAGTCGCGGCGGTGCTTGATCTGCACTCGGAGTACCGCGACGGTGTGGTTGCCATGCTTGCGTTGGTTGTTTTGGGACCATTTGCTCACGCGGTCTATACCGGGGTGGCTGCGTGGGGCCTCGGTGTATTCCTGTGTCGCACCGACCAGCCCCTCGGCTGGCGTCTCTCCCGGCTCGCGGGCTGGTTTGTGCTGGCCGCCGCGCTCCACGGTGCCTTCAACGGCTCCCGTGAGCTTCCCGGCACTTTCGGAATTGTGGCTATGTTGGCAGTCTCTGTCCTGCTCTGGGTGCTGCTCATCTGGCTCTATCGCCGCTCCTGCCGCATCGGCCGTCAGGAGCCGGTCGCTTCCCACACCTCGCGGTAGCTCTCCGCGAGGGACGCCAGCGTCTCGTGGGCGTTGAGCCCGCTGGGGTTGCCCACCACCCACACCGGCACCCCGGCGAACGTTTCGGGTTGGAGGCCGCGGGTGGCCTTTGGTCGTCGATAGGCATCGCGATAGGCCCCAACTCCCGCGAACATCACGGCCTTTGGCTCATGCTTTGCGACGACGTCCCGCACCACCTCACCTCCCTTGACCAACTCCGCCTTGGTCAGTTCGGAGGCGCGCGGCGTCATGCGGTTCACCAGGTTGGTAAATCCGATGCCGAGCTCGGCAAGCATGGCGGCATCCTTGTCGGACAGCCCCTCGTTGGCGTGGACGCGGTACGGCGTGATGCCGGCAGCCTCGAGCGCGGGCCAGAAGCGGTTGCCGGGGTAGGCGAACGGCGCGTCGACTTCCTCGGTCAGGCGGCCGGGGTTGATGCCGACGACGAGCAGGCGGCAAGGATCCGGAACTCTATCTCTCATAGCGTGAGCGTGCGTGCGCTATGTAAACATCGCGCGCGCGGTGGCGTAGCGGTGTTCCGGCACCGTCTTCAGGTGCGCAACCGCGTCCTCGAGGGCGACCAGTTCGATGTCCTCGCCGTGCAGGGCAACACAGCTGCCGAAGTTGCCCTCGTGCGCCGCGCGGGTAGCGTGCACACCGTAGCGGGTGGCCAGCACGCGGTCGTAGGCGGTCGGCGTGCCACCGCGCTGGGTGTGGCCGAGCACGGTGGTGCGCACGTCGTAGCCGAGGCGCTTTTTCACCTCGTCGCCGATGATCTGGCCCATGCCGTTAAAGGTGATGTGGCCGAACTCGTCTTCTTTGCCCAGCCCGGCATCCATCGTGCCTTCCTTGGGTGTTGCGCCCTCGGCGACGACGATGATGCCGTACTTCTCCCCCATCTGGAAGCGGCGCTCCATGGCCTTGCAGATCTCCGCGATGTCAAAGGGTTCCTCGGGGATCACGGTATAGTGCGCGCCGCCGGCCATGCCTGCGTGCAAGGCAATCCATCCCACGTGGCGTCCCATCACCTCCACGATGAGGATGCGGTTGTGGGACTCTGCAGTGGTGTGCAGCCGGTCGATCGCGTCGGTGGCGACCGAGACAGCCGTGTCGAAGCCGAAGGTGTAGTCGGTCGCGGCGACGTCGTTGTCGATGGTCTTGGGCACGCCCACGACAGGAACGCCGTTGTCGGAGAGCCACTTCGCGCCCTTGAGCGTGCCTTCGCCGCCGATGGCGATAAGCGCGTCCACACCGGCATCGTCCAAGTTGGCCTTAATCTGGTCCAGCCCCGCCTTGAACTTGTCCGGGTGCAGGCGGCCGGTGCCAAGCACAGTGCCACCGCGCAGGAGCAGGGAGTCCATGTAGGCGTCGTCGTACAGGTCGACGCGGCGGTCTTCCATCAGGCCCACCCAACCGTCGCGGTAGCCCACGACGGTGGAGCCGTATTCCGTGTTGGCGGTACGGACGATGCCGCGGATAACAGCGTTGAGGCCGGGGCAGTCGCCGCCGGAGGTCAAGGTGGCAAGTCGCATACCCGCCAGGCTACCCGCGAAGCCCCAGCGACGACACTGCCCCGACAGCCATGGCCACCAGCGGCAGGGCCAGCGCCCAACCTGCGGTGGAAGCGACCTCGCCGGAGGCGAGCACCATGCCCACCAGCGCGACACCGAGCACGCTGCCCACCTGGCGCGCCGTGTTGTAGAGCCCGGAGGCCGCCCCCGTCTCATGCTCGGCGATCCCGCGCATAGTCACTGCCGCGTTGGGTGCCCACACAAACGCCCCGCCGATACCCAGCAGTGATGTCACCGCCGTAAACCACCACACCCCGGCACCGGAGTGGATGAGCGCGATGGCGAGCGCCAGCCCGGCAGCGGAAACAGCAAACCCGGCCGCGCAGAGCTTGCCCGGGTCGCGCCGGTCGGTCAGGTATCCCGCCACCGGGGTGAGCACGAGCGCGAACACGGACATCGGCGCGGTGATGGCCCCGGATGCCGTCGGCGAGGCGCCAGCCACGGTTTGCAGCCAGTACATCAGCGGGATGAACATGGACGCGACGGTGAACCCCATCGCCGCCACCCCGAGCGCTCCGAGGGCGAACGAGCGGTCCGCCAACAGGTCCACGGGCAAAAAGCCGTCGTCAGTGCCGTTGCGGGCCGACAGCACCAAAATGCCGAGCAAGACCGCTCCGAACAGGATGGCGGGCCACCGGCCGAACTGAATGCCGTAGACGAGCAGCCCCAGCCCGCCGAAGGACAGCAGCGCCGACAGCAGAGTCACCCGCTCGCCGCTGCGCGGCAGACGCGGCAGGGCGGCAAATCCGGCGATGAGGGCGACTGCGCCGAGCAAGGCCTGGGACAAAAATGCGGCGCGCCAGCCGAATTGCTGAGCCACTGCCCCACCGGCCACAGGCCCGATCAGCGAGGCGACAGAACCGATCACGCCCCACACGGCGAAAGCACGGCCTTGCTTGTCGTGGGCGAACACGCGCGGGATCAGCCCGAACGCCTGCGGCAGGAACACCGCCGCGCCCAGACCTTGCAGCCCGCGCGCAACCATCAGTGAACCGAACGACCACGACGCCCCAGCGAACACCAGCGCCGCCACGTAGACGGCCAAGCCGATGAGGAAGATGCGGCGTTGGCCGAAGGCGTCGCCAAGCTTGCCTGTGGCCGGCATCGGTGCGACCGTGCACAGCAGGTAAATGCTAGTCAACCACACCGCGCCGGAGACCTCGAAGGGCAGAAGCGGGGTGATCACGGGCATGAAGCCCTGGTCGATCAGCACAAGAAAATACCCCGCAGCCAAGGCTGCGAGGGTATTCCAGGGGTTAACGGCCGGCTTCAAAAGCGGCACCCACGCGGTACAGACGCGCGTCCTCAAACGCGGGGGCGATCAGCTGCAGGCCCACCGGCAGGTTGGTGTCGGATGCCTCGCCCGCCGGAACCGACATGCCGGGCAGGCCAGCCAGGTTCAGCGGCAGGGTGAACAGGTCGAAGTTGTACATCGCCAGCGGGTCGTCCACCTTATCGCCGAGCTTGAAGGCGGTGGTCGGGGTGGACGGCGCTGCGATGACGTCGCACGCCTCGAACGCCTTGGCAAAGTCCTGCGCCACCAAGGTGCGCACGCGCTGCGCCTGCAGGTAGTACGCGTCGTAGTAGCCCACGGACAGTGCGTAGGTGCCCAGGATGATGCGGCGCTTGACCTCGGCGCCGAAGCCCGCGCCGCGGGTGGCGGCCATGACTTCCTCGGCGGAGTGCGTGCCGTCATCACCGACGCGCTGTCCGTAGCGCATGCCGTCGAAGCGCGCGAGGTTCGAGCTCACCTCGGAGGTCTGGATGAGGTAGTAGGCGCCCATGACGTCTTCGAAGCTGGGGCAATCCACCTCGACGATCTCCGCACCTTGGCGCTCCAGCTGCGCGTAGGCGGCGTCGACGGCTTCCTTCACGCCCTCCTGCGTGCCGGGGCGCTCGAACTGCTTCACGCGACCGATCTTCACGTCGCTGAGGTCGCCCTTCGCGCCTTCGCGTGCGGCTTCGGCGCACGCCGGCACATCGCGGTCCACGGAGGTGGCGTCGAACTCGTCGTGGCCGCCGATGATCTCGTGCAACAGCGCGGTATCGAGCACGTTGTTCGCGCACGGGCCGACCTGGTCCAGGGAAGACGCGCACGCGATCACGCCGTAGCGGGACACCCCACCGTAGGTCGGCTTCACGCCCACGGTGCCGGTCAGCGACGCCGGCTGGCGGATGGAGCCGCCCGTGTCGGTGCCGATGCCCAGCGGGGCTTCGCCGGATGCGAGCGCCGCCGCAGTGCCGCCGCCGGAGCCACCCGGCACGCGCTTGAGGTCGTGCGGGTTCTTCGTCTGCTTGTACGCCGAATTTTCCGTCGAAGACCCCATGGCGAACTCGTCCAGGTTGGTCTTGCCCAGAATCGGGATGCCGGCCGCGTGCAGCTTGGACACCACGGTGGCGTCGTAGGGGCTCATGTAGCCCTCGAGCATCTTCGACGCCGCGGTGGTCGGCGCGTCGGTGGTGACCAGCAGGTCCTTCAGCGCCAGCGGCACGCCCGCGAGCGCGGAGGCCGGCTCTTCACCGTTCTTGACCTGCTCGTCCACCTTGTCCGCGGCCGCCAGCGCCTCGTCGGCACCGACGTGCAGGAAGGCGCCGAGCTCCCCGTCGACCTCAGCGATGCGGTCGAGGAAGGCTTGCGTGACTTCGCGGGAGGTGACCTCACCGGACTGGATCATTGCTGCGAGCTCGTGCGCTGGCTTTGCGACGATACCTTCGGCCGGAATCGTGTACTGCGTCATGTCTGCTTAGTCTCCCTCTCCCAGAATCTGGGGCACCACGAAACGGTCTTCCTCCACCGCCGGTGCCTGGTCCAGCGCCTCAGCCTGCGTCAGCGTCTTCTTCTCCACGTCCTCGCGCATGCCTGCGTCGATGGAGTGCGGGTGGCTCATCGGGGTCACGCCCTCGGTGTCCACGCTTTGCACCTTCGAGACCGCGTCCACGATCGTGTCCAGCTGCTGGGCAATGTCGTCCAGCTCCTCGTCTTTGAGCGCAATGCGCGCCAAGCGTGCGATGCGCGACACCTCGTCGCGTGAAATCTCAGCCACAGTCCCGTCCCTTCGTCCATCACGTGGGTTGCGATTAACGCGCCTAATCTTACGTCACGGCAATTCGCTTACCCGCGGGCGGTAAGACGCACCGGCAACGATGCCCACCCACCGACCGGGTGGATCTCCCGCTCGCCCTCGCCTGCCCTGCTGACCGTCGCGGCAGCCAGCAGCTCCTCGAAGAACGCCTGCAGCTCGACGATCGACAGGGCCTTGCCGGGACACGCGTGAGGGCCCGCGCCCCAGACCAGGTTGTCGTCCGCGTGAGCGTCCGGCTTGAATCCATCCACATCTGCGAACACATCTGGATCCCGGTTCGCTGCGGTCCAATGGATGCGCACGCGCTGCCCTTCCGGCAAATCGTGCCCGCCGAGCGAGACGGGGCACGTGGTCACGCGCCGGTTGCTCACAAACGGCGAATCGGCGCGGAGAACCTCGTCGGCAATCGCGGTGAACTCCCTCTGCGCCACGCCGCCAGCGAGACGGTCTTGCAGCTCCGGGTGCTCGATGAGGGCGTCAAGCACCACGCCAATGCAGTACGCCATTGAGCTCAGGTCACCCGCGGTCCAGTTGCGCAGCACGGACACGATTTCTTCGAACTCCAGACGGCGTCCGAGGCTGTCGTCGTGGACGAGCCGCGAGGTGACAGAGCCGTCCGGGTTGTCTCGCAGCGGTTCGACCACAGAGCGGATGATGGCGTCGAAACGCTCCGCGACCGCCGCGGTGCGCTCGAGCTCACCGGAACGGGTGGCCGCGTTGTTGTCCGCCACCCATTCCACAAGGGTGTCGTTGAGCCCGCTTGGCCATCCGAGCCACGCGGTCATCGCCCGAACCGCGTACTGCGCCCCAAGATCCATCACCGCGTCAACTTCGCCGGCTGTGAGAGCGTTGCCCACTAGGTCACGTGCAATCTTCCGGAACATCGGATCGAGCTGCCCGACCTCTTCCGTACTGAGGTAACGGTCAATCAACGCGCGCATCTCCGTGTGCTTCTCACCGTCGAGACCGTTCGGCAGCTGCAAGAAGCGCGACACACCGGACGAGAACTGTTCCGGCTTTTCCGCCACCTCGCGGGCGAGAACGTTGCTCGTAACGACGATCTCTTCACCGTCACGAGCCAGCCTCGCTTCGTCGCGAAGCAACGCGTCTCCAACGGCGCGCGGTTCGGCTCCTGCGAGCGTGGTCTGCTGAATTTCAGTGCGATCCATGGTGATTCTCCCCAGCTCGAAAGTTGTTGCGTTTTCGACCGTACACCCGCTCACGATGTGCTGAATTGCTATAAATAGGGCCATGTCGTACCTCATCCGCGTTTCCCTTCCGGACGTCCCGGGCAGCCTCGGACAGCTCGCCGACGCTTTCGGCTTGGCAGACGCCGACATCAATTCCGTCGACATCGTCGAGACGTCTCACGACGGCACGGTCACCGACGACATCGTGGTCACCCTTCCCACCGGCGTCATGGTGGACACCCTGATCACCGCCGTCGCCTCCGTCGACGGCGCCGAGGTGGACTCCATCCGCCCGTTCACCGGCCGTGTGGACCGTCGCGGACAGATTGAAATGCTGGCAAAGATCGCCGAGCACACCGGCAAGGAGACCGAAACCCTCGACGAGCTAGTCGACGTCATGCCGAGCGCCGTGACCTCCTCTTGGGCCGTGGTCCTGCACGTCTCTGAGGACGGGCTCACCCGTGTCGCCGCCTCCCCCGCCGCGCCGGAAGACGACGGATCAACCCCGCAGATGCCGCCCGTCGAGGCCGCACGCATCCTCCAGCCGGACTTCGACGATTGGGCTCCCGATTCGTGGTTCCAGCTCGGCACCGCGCTGACCATGACGCCGCTGCACGGCACCGACATGGTGCTGGTGGTCGGCCGCGTGGGCGGGCCGGACTTCCTGGCCTCCGAGGTGCGCGAGATCGGCGACCTCGGCTGCATCGTCGGCGCGATGCTGCGTTAGCGCTCCAGAGTAATTCCCCTTGCATAGTTTCTAGAATTCTGAAATTCTAGAAACTATGCAATCCGTTGAAGCACGCCTCACTGACCTCGAAGCACGCGTCGTCGCACTTGAACAGGCATCCCAGCCACCAACCACCACCTCAGACAGCGGTGGAGAAGGCACGGTGTCTTTCGGGGGCGATGTCTCTTTGCCAACCGGCGCCTACTCGTACGAGTGGATTCGCCCAGCAACCTGGATTACGGATCAACCGTGGGGCGATGCCATGGAGCGCATCGCCGCACTCGCGCACCCGGTACGCGGGGCCATTCTGCGCCACCTTTTAGCCGCACCGGCAAGTGTGACGGAGCTGGTCGAAATTGAGCTGGTCTCCTCCACCGGCACCGCGTACCACCACCTGAAAGAACTGCAGGCCGCCGGCTGGGTGCGCAAGCAGGGCGGGGTGTTCGAGATCCCCCCGGCCCGCGTCATTCCGCTCATGGCGATCGTGATCGCCGGGGAGGACCACTGATGCGCGCACCCGCCATTGCCGCCGGCGGAATCGCCGCCGCCATCGCCGCCGCGTTGATGCTCTCCACTGGACCCCGCGACATTTCCGTGGCCTCCGAGCACACCGGCGATGCTGAGATATCCGCTGCCCTCGAGTACCTCGCAGAGGACGGTCACCACAACCTCGCCGCGTTTACCTTCGAGGATGGCGAGGCACGTTTCGGCGGTCTCGGCGCTGACGAACACACCGAATTCGAGATCGGCTCGATCACCAAAACCTTCAACGCAGAGCTGGTCCGCCAGTTCATCGACGCCGGCGAGCTCAGCCTGGACACTCAGGTGCAGGAGCTTATCGACGTCCCCTCCGTCCCCGTTGCCGATGTGACCATCGAGGAGCTGCTCAACCACACCTCCGGGCTCGCCGCCACCGAAGGCCTCAGCCTCGCGGACATGTTCGCGGCGAACATCCGAGACGGCGGCAACCCCTACCGGCGCGACACTCCGCAGGACATTCTCGACGCCGCCGGTGCCGCCGAGCTGAACAACCGCGGCCAGGAACAGTACTCCAACTACGGCCACGCGCTGCTCGGCCAACTGCTTGCCAAGCATGCCGGCGTGCCCTACCACGAGCTGCTACGCACCCGCATCTTCGAGCCCGCCGGCATGACCTCGACCTATGTGGCACTGCCCGGCACCGTCGACGACGCACCACCAGGCCTGGCCGCCAATGGACACCCCGCCGGCCCGTGGGATATGGACGGCTGGGCCCCGGCCGGCGCGATCCGCTCCACCGCGGCCGACATGGCGAAATACGTGGCATGGGTTTCTTCACACGGCGTTCCCGACTATGGGTGGGCCAGCCTCGAGGAAAACGGCGAAGAGATCACGTTCCACAACGGCGGCACCGGCGGTTTCAGGACCATGCTGGTCTGGGACCCCGAAGATGACAGCCACGCCGCGTTCGTCGCGGGCGACACCGAAGCCTGGGTGGACGCGCTCGGCATCGATCTGTTGAAGGAGACCCGATGATTGCCCTCGCCATGATTCTGCTGTTGCTCGTGTCCGCGACCTTCAGCGCCGTTCGGAACACCAAAGGCCCCATCTACGCCCTCGTCAACGCGGTCATCTCCGCAGCGGTGGTGTGGATGCTCTCATTTGGCGTGAACTGGAACGGCCAGTTCCCTATCTGGCTGTGGTGGGCCATCGTCGTGTGGGCGGCGGCCCTGGTGGGGCTGAGCGCCGCTCGGCTTATGCGAGCGCGTCCGGCCCGCCCTCGAGTAGCTGCACAAACTGCTCCTCGTTAAGGATCGGCCGGCCCAGCTCCTCCGCCTTCGTGGCCTTGGAGCCGGCGTTTTCTCCGACGACGACGTAGTCGGTCTTCTTCGACACGGAACCGGCCGCCTTGCCGCCGCGCGAGAGGATCGCTTCTTTGATCTCATCGCGGGTGAAGCCCTCCAGCGTGCCGGTGGCGACAATGGTCAGCCCCTCCAGGGTTTGCGGGGCGCGGTCCTCTTCCGCCGACTCCATGGTCACACCGGCCGCGGCCCAGCTATCCACGATGTTTTGGTGCCAGTCCACGGTGAACCACTCCTTGAAGCTTTCGGCGATCACTGCGCCGACGCCGTCGGTTTCGGCGAGGGTGGCCGTAGGTGCGTCGATAAGCGCCTGCATCGAGTGGAAGCGCGAGGCGAGCGCGCGCGCCGCGGTGGGACCGACGCGGCGGATGGACAGCGCGGTGATCACGCGCCACAAATCCGCGTGACGGGCGGTTTCAAGGTTGGCCAAAAGCTTCTTGCCGGAGGCGTTGACCTCGCCGTCCTTGCGGGTGTACACGCTGGACTTTTTCAGGTCCTCCTCGGTGAGGTCGAACAGGCGGGCCTCGTCCTCCAGCACGCCCGAGGCGATGAGGTCCTGCGCGCCCTTCTCCCCGAGCGCCTCAATGTCGAACACGCCGCGCGAGGCGATGTACTCCAACCGTGCCGACAGCTGCGCCGGGCACGAGCGGGTGTTCGGGCAACGCCAATCCGCGTCGCCTTCCTTCGCGGGGGCGAGCTTCGTGCCGCACACCGGGCAGTTTTCGGGGTAGACGAACTCGCGCTCGGTGCCGTCGCGAAGATCCGCGACAGGCCCGAGCACCTCCGGGATGATCTCGCCTGCTTTGCGCACCACCACCGTGTCGCCGATCATCACCCCCTTGCGCTTGACCTCGTGCTGGTTGTGCAGCGTTGCCATGGACACCGTCGAGCCGGAGACGAACACCGGTTCCAGCACCGCGAACGGGGTGGCGCGGCCGGTGCGCCCCACCGAGACCTCAATGTCCTTCAGCTTCGTGGTCACCTCCTGCGGCGGGTACTTGTAGGCGATAGCCCAGCGCGGTGCGCGCGAGGTTGCGCCCAGCGCGCGCTGCTCGGCCACGGAGTCGACCTTGACCACCAGGCCATCCATCTCGTGGACTGCGTCGTTGCGATGCTCGCCCCAGTACTGCACGGACTCGATCACCTCGTCGGCCGTTTCCGCCCGGCGCGTGTACTCGCTCACCGGCAGTCCCCACTTCGCCAACGCCTCGTAGGCCTCGTGCTGGGTTTCAGGGGTGAAACCCTCGCGCGCGCCGATGCCGTGGCAGATCATGTGCAGCTTGCGCTTCTTCACGTCCTCCGGATTCTTCTGCCTCAGGCCGCCAGCGGCGGTGTTGCGCGGGTTGGCAAACGGCTTGCCGCCCTCCTTTTGGCGCAGCTCGTTAAGCTCCGGGAAGTCCTCTGGTCGGATGAACACCTCGCCGCGGACCTCTAAAAACGCCGGAGCGTCGCCGGTGAGCTTCTGCGGGATGTCCTCGATCACCCGCGCGTTGGCGGTGATGTCCTCGCCGGTGGTGCCGTCGCCGCGGGTGGCAGCGCGGGTCAACTCGCCGTTTTCGTAGACGAGGTCGATGGACAGCCCGTCGATCTTCAGCTCCGTCAAGTACGGGCCGGGGGCTTTGGCGAGCCACTCGCGCATCTCGTCTTCGTTAAAGACGTTGTCCAGGCTCATCATGCGCTCTGGATGGGTGACGTCCGCGAACGCGGTGTCGGTGGCGGGTGCGCCGACCTCCTTGGTGGGCGAGTCCGGCACAGCCAGCTCTGGGTGGTCCTCCTCCAGCTTCTGAAGGCTGCGGAACAGCTCGTCGAACTCGCCGTCGGTGATCACCGGCTGGCCGTTGTAGTACAGGTCCCGGTGCTTGCGGACCTTAGCGGCCAGCTCGTCCCATTCGCGGTGCAGATCAGCGGAAATTTCACTCACGGGGCACGAGTCTAGCGCCGCGTTCAGCGTTCAGCGGGTGCGCGTCGGCGCGCTCATTACAATGTCGCTCATGGCCACTTTCGACGCCTCCCGCATGCTCTCGTTCGACCTAGAGACCACCTCTGCCAACCCGCGCAAGGCCCGCGTAGTCACCTCCGCGCTCGTGCGTATCGACGGCTCCGAGGTCGACGCCACCGAGACCCTCGCCGACCCGGGAGTGGAAATCCCCGAGGAGGCGGCGAAGGTGCACGGCATCACTACCGAAAAGGCGCGCGCGGAGGGCCGCGACCACGACGAGGTGGTGCGCGAGACCGTCGAGGCGATCAAGCAGGGCTGGGAGGACGGTCTGCCCCTGATCGTGTTCAACGCCCCCTACGACCTGACGGTGCTGCGCCAGCTCACCGGCGATTTCACGGTGACCGGGCCGGTGTTCGACCCCCTGCTCATCGACCGAGCGAAGGACCGCTACCGCAAAGGCCCGCGCAACTTGACCTCCATGTGCGAGCACTACGGTGTGCGGCTGGACAACGCGCATGAGGCCACCGCGGACGCGTTCGCCGCCGCCCGCGTGGCGTGGATGCAGGTGCGCAAGCACTACCCGGAGCTAGCGCAGATGGACGCAGGCGAGCTCATGGAGTACCAAGCGGTGGAGTACTTCACGCTGCAGGAGGACCGGAAGAAGTATTTCGAGTCCCAGGGCCGCGACGCTTCGAACGTGCTGCCCGGCTGGCCGATGCTGGGCTAGTTGCAGGCTAGCTCAGCGCCAGCTCCGCGCGCAGCTTCTCCGCGAAGTCGTGCAGCCCCCGGTTGTCGCCCTCGGATTCGACCGAGTACGTCTCCCCTGCCTTCGTCTTCACCACCATCGCCCCGACTCACTGATGATCACATCGTCGATACTGGCGGCGTCGAGCTCTGTGGTTTCCTTCTTGTCCACTAGACGCAGCGTCTGCCCGTCAAAATCGGCCTCGCGCTTGTCCGCCAAGAGCCCAAACGCGACGAAGAACACAGCGCCGATTCCGGCGCCCACCAGCATGTCGTCCATCATGAGGCCGAAGGCTACGAAGAGCATCACACCAAAGACGATTCCCATCGAGAAATCGACCTTCTTCTTGTCCCAATGCAGCGGTTTAGTCATACCTCCATTGTAAGCGCCTCGGCCATCTCCCGAGCCCCACGGTAGTTCGCCGCGATTCCCACTAGCGTCGCCGCCGGCTCCGCGTAGACGTCCACGGTCGTTTCGGCGGGGTCGATCTGCAACTCGTCGAACAGGTTGAACAGCTCGCGCGGGGCCATGGTGGGAATAGCGATGCGGGCGCCGGCGTCCAGCAGCCTCACCAGCGCATCTTTGTCGGCGCGACGCGGGTCGCAGGTCAGCCACGGGACGTCGATAAGCTTCGGCGTGTGCAGCAGATGCTCGCCGAAGCGCGCGAGCGTCTCCTCGGGCTCGGGGATCGCGCGGATAGTCTCGAAGTCGGTGGCGCCCTGCAGCGTTCCGGCGATCACCTCGGGCAGGCGCGGCTCGTCCAGCTGCAGCACACTTTTGCCAAATCGCTTCTCGACGTCCCTCCGGTGGACCTCGCACACCTGAAGCAGCGCGTCTGTGAGGTCGCGAAGCGCGCCGGGATCGGTGATCATGCGGTGGCCGTTGGCCATCTCGATCTCGGCTGCCAGCGTGAACGGGCCGGCCAGCTGCACCTTCACCGCATCTGTCTTGCCGTGCCAGAGTTCCTCCAGCTGGTCGAGGTCGCGCTCCATCCGGTCCGCATCTGCGCGTTTGCGGGCAGCCACGCGCCAGCCGCGGGGCCCGCGCGCGACTGGGATTTCCAGCATGGCGGCGGTGCGGCCGATCAAGTCCGAGCCAACACCGCGGTCCGGCAGCTGCGGGATGTGCGGCAAGGGCGACTCTGAGAGCACCACGTCGGCGGCGTCAGCGAGGTCGGTGCCGGGAAGCGGTCCGAGGCCGAACGCGGTTGGCGCGATCATGCCGTCGCGCAGATGGTGCCGGAGCCGAGCACGATGTCGCCCAAACCGTCCGGGTCCGGCAAGTAGAGCACCGCCGCCTGGCCGCGGGCCACGCCTTCGAGCGGCTCGTGCAGGGCAAGCGTCATCTGATCGCCCTCGATGCGGGCGGTGCACGGCACGACCCCGCCGTGGGCGCGGATTTGCACGTTGGCGGCGAGTTCGCCCTGCATCGCCGGGTGCAGCACCTTGAGCCGGTCGGCGGTGATCTCGTGGACCTTCAACGCCTCGCGCGGTCCGACGGTCACCGTGCCGGTGGCGGAGTCCACGTCCGTGACGTAACGCGGCTTGCCGTCGGCTGCTGGCACACGGATGTTTAACCCCTTGCGCTGGCCGATCGTGTACTGAAACGCGCCGTCGTGCTCTTTCAGCTCACGGCCCTCGGAGTCCTTGATCATGCCGGGGCGCATGCCGATGGAGCGGCCTAAAAACGCCTGCGTGTTGCCGTCCGGGATAAAGCAGATGTCGTAGGAATCCGGCTTCGAGGCGGTGGCGAACCCGTGGCGGGCCGCCTCCTCGCGGATTTGCGGCTTTTCGGTGTCGCCCACCGGGAAGAGGCAGCGGTCCAGCTCGTCTCGGGTGAGCACGCCGAGGACGTAGGACTGGTCCTTCAACGGGTCGGTGGAGCGGCGCAGGTTGCCTTCGTCGTCGATGATCGCGTAGTGCCCGGTGGCGATCGCGTCGAAGCCCAGGGTCACCGCCCGGTCAAGCAGCGCCGCGAACTTGATCTTCTCGTTGCAGCGCAGGCACGGGTTCGGGGTCTCGCCGTGCTCGTAGGACCAGACGAAGTTGTCGATGACCTCTTCTTTGAACTTGTCCGAAAAATCCCACACGTAAAACGGGATGCCCAAGTGGTCGCACACGCGTCGCGCGTCCGCAGAGTCCTCCAGGGAGCAGCACCCGCGGGCGGATTCGCGCGTCTGCTGCGCGTCCTTGCTCAGCGCGAGATGGACACCGACGACGTCGTGGCCCGCCTCCACCAGGCGCGCAGCAGCGACAGAGGAGTCGACTCCCCCACTCATGGCCGCCAATACTCGCATGTCGGCGCAGTGTAGTCCCGTGAAGGCGAAAGGTGAAACGTCCGGCTGAATGCATGGAAACACCCACTAGACATATACCCCCATGGGGTATTAACGTGGGAGACGGCCGTCGTGCTAGGCCCCCGGCACGGCCGAACCGACCACAACGATGAACTGCAACGAGAGGACAGAACCATGAACGACAGACACGCCCATTCCGGCACCCGACCCGGTGGGCACGCCAGCCATCACGAACACAGCAACCACGAAGGCCATGCCGGCCGCCACCACACAGAGCACACGGGCCACGGAGGCCACGGAGGCCATGGCCACGCAGGCCACGGAGACCACGTTGCCCAGTTCCGCAGGCTCTTCTGGATCATGCTGGTTCTCGCGATCCCGGTCGTCGGATTTAACGAAACCTTCGCCCATCTCATCGGCTACCAGCTGCCTGACGCGGAATGGGCCCGGTGGATCTCGCCGCTTTTGGGCACGGTCATTTACTTCTGGGGAGGTCGCCCGTTCTTGACGGGTGCTGTCTCCGAGATCCGCTCCCGCAAACCCGGCATGATGCTGCTGATCGCGCTCGCGATCACGGTCGCCTTCGTCTCCTCTTGGGGTGCGAGCCTGAACTTGCTGGACCGCGACCTGAATTTCTGGTGGGAACTGGCGCTGCTGGTGGTCATCATGCTGCTGGGGCACTGGATCGAGATGCGCTCACTCGCCCAGACCACCTCGGCCCTGGACTCCCTCGCCGCACTTCTGCCCGACGAGGCCGAAAAGATCGACGGCGACGAAGTGGTAAAGGTCACCCCGGCGGATCTTGAGGTCGGCGATATCGTGATCGTGCGGCCCGGCGCGTCTGTACCTGCCGACGGCACAATCGTCGACGGCAGCGCCAGCATGGACGAGTCGATGGTCACCGGCGAATCGAAAACGGTGCGCCGCGGTGAAGGAGAGCACGTGGTTGCTGGCACCATCGCGACCGACTCGGGTCTGCGCATCAAGGTCACGGCCACGGGTGGCGACACCGCGTTGGCCGGCATTCAAAAGCTCGTCACCGATGCGCAAGAATCGTCATCGCGGGCACAGCGCCTCGCAGACAAGGCCGCCGCGTGGTTGTTCTGGTTCACCCTCGGCGCGGCCATCATCACCGCTGCCGTCTGGACGACGATCGGCCTGCCCAACGAGGCGGTTGTCCGCACCATCACGGTGCTGGTCATCGCCTGCCCTCACGCCCTAGGCCTCGCAATCCCGTTGGTCGTCTCCATCGCGACCGAGCGCGCCGCCCGCGGCGGGGTGCTGATCAAGGATCGGCTCGCACTCGAATCCATGCGCACCGTCGACGCAGTACTCTTCGACAAGACCGGCACCCTCACCAAAGGTGAGCCCACCGTCACCGCGATCGACCCCGCCGGTGGGCGTGATAAAGAAGACGTGCTTGCCCTAGCGGCGGCCGCCGAGGCAGACAGCGAGCACCCGCTCGCACGCGCCATCACCGGGGCTGCTCAGGCCCGTAGCGTAGCCGTCCCGCAGGCAATCGACTTTTCTTCGTCCCCAGCAGTGGGCGTGAAGGCAACTGTTGGCGGTGAGGTAATCGAGGTCGGCGGCCCCTACCTGCTTGAGCAGCATTCCGCCGAAGAGCTCCCCATCGCAGACAAGTGGCGAAAGGAGGGCGCGATCATTCTCCACGTCCTCGCCGACGGCGAAGTGATCGGAGCACTCCGGCTTGCCGACGAGATCCGTCCCGAGTCCCGCGACGCCGTCGACGCACTGCACTCTGCGGGCGCCCAGGTCGTCATGATCACCGGCGATGCGCAGGCCGTCGCGGACACCGTAGCCAAGGACCTGGGCATTGACCGGGTCTTCGCGGGTGTGCGTCCCGAGCACAAGGCCGCGAAAGTCAAGGAACTGCAAGGCGAGGGCCACAAGGTCGCCATGGTCGGCGATGGCGTCAACGACGCCCCCGCGCTGGCCCAGGCCGATGTCGGCATCGCGATCGGTGCCGGCACAGACGTGGCGATCGGCTCGGCGGGTGTCGTCCTGGCAAGCTCCGACCCGCGATCGGTGCTTTCGGTCATCGAGCTCTCCCGTGCGACCTACCGGAAGATGAAGCAGAACCTGTGGTGGGCGGCCGGCTACAACCTGCTGTCCGTTCCGCTGGCTGCCGGTATCCTCGCCCCAATCGGGTTCGTGATGCCAATGAGCGTCGGCGCAATCCTGATGTCGGCTTCGACCGTCGTCGTCGCCCTCAATGCGCAGCTGCTCCGCCGCCTCGACCTCACCCCACAGAGCAGCACCGACCGGATGTTTAACCGGTCCAAGTGACCCGACACCGTCCACACCATCCAGGAGACCAATGATGAACACCCCCACCCACGGCTACATCAGCGAGAAAGACCGTTACCTCGCTCGGCTCAAACGTATCGAGGGGCAGACCCGCGGTATTCACCGCATGATCGACGAAAACGCCTACTGCATTGACATCCTCACCCAGATCAGTGCGGTCAACGCGGCGCTGAAGGGCGTAGCACTGGGTTTGCTGGACGACCACTTGAAGCACTGTGTTGCCGATGCGATCAGCGACGGGCAGGAAGCCGACGCCAAGATCGAAGAGGCGTCCGCCGCAATCGCGCGGCTGGTGAAGTCCTAATCGTCATACCGCAGTACGACGCGGCTGCCCGCGGCGGCAAGTAGCGTGGACGGCCATGAACTTTTCCACTACCCGTGCAGTGCGGATCCGCAATGCGGGCATGGCAGCGTTCATGCTGGTCGCCTGCCTAGTTGGGCTACTGCCGGATTCGCGGCAGTTGGTCGTCGGGCTCGCACTGCTGGCCTGCGCCGTTGCAGCCCCGTTTACCCGCTGGCGCTGGCCGCTGGAAACGTTCGCTGCGATCCTTACGGTGCTCATTCCCGCGGCGTTCTGCAACACGCTCCCCGTCGGCGCAATCGCCGTGGCGCCGTTCGCCGCCTACATCGCCAGGCGCCACCTACCCGCCCCGCACCGCGACATCGCCACGGGAGCACTGTTGCTTGGCGACGCCGCAGCCACCGCGTTCGTCATCCCCGCGCTCACCGCGCTCGAGCCTGCCGAGCGACTCCCCTACGTCTTCTGGAGCATCATTCTGCTGACCGTGGCGCTGCTGTTCGGCGAGCTGCGCCGCCGTGCCAAAGAGACCGCGGAGAAGGATCTGGCCCGACAGCGTGAGCAGTTCGAGCGCGATGCCCAGGAGCAGCGCGCCCACCTCGCGCGAGAGATCCACGACATTGTCACCCACTCGCTGACCGTCATCGTCGCGCAGGCCGACGGCGCGCGCTTTGCCGCCACCCCGGAGGCGAAGGACGAGGCGCTGCGCACCATCGGCAACGTCGGCCGCGACTCGCTGCGCCAGATGCGCGGCGTGGTGCAGCTGCTCCGCGACGCTGAACAGCGCCCCCTTGAACCAGCAACGCAACTGGACATCGACGGCCTGGTCGCCACCAGCCGCGCGGGCGGGCTTAACGTCGAATACACCGCCGAGGGCACCCCTCCCGAGCACCTGGCCCCGGCCACCGCGCTTACCGTCCAGCGCATCGTGCAGGAGTCCCTGACCAACGCCATGAAGCACGGCACCGGCCGCGCCGAGCTCGCGGTGCGCTGGGACGCAGATAACGTCGTGGTAGAAACGACGAACCCGGTCGCTCCCGGCGCGACCACTCGTCCGGGCCACGGAGTGGAGGGCATGCGGCAGCGCGCGGCGCTTTCCGGCGGCACGGTGACCGCATCCGCCACCCCCGCCGGCACCTGGACCACAACGGCAAGGATCCCGCTGAACTCATGATCACTCTCGGACTCACAGACGACCAAGCGTTGTTTCTCCACGGCATCCGCAACGTGCTGGACTCCCAGCCGGACATGGAGGTCCACTGGCTCGCCGCGAACGGCGAAGAGGCAGTGCAGGCGTGCGACAGCGATCCGGTGGGCATTGTGCTTATGGACGTGCAAATGCCCGTCCTCGACGGCATCGCCGCCACCCGGCGTATCACCCAGCACCATCCGGACACCAAGGTGATCGTGCTGACCACGTTCGACGACGAGGACTACGTGCTCGGCGGGATTGGCGCGGGCGCGAGCGGGTTCCTGCTCAAGGACGCGGAACCGGAGGCGCTGCTGGACGCGATCCGCACGGTTGCAGGCGGTGACGCGGTGATTTCGCCGAGGGCGACGAACCGGATCGTCGCAAAGCTTGCTGCTCCGACAGAGGAGGCTGTGGCCCTGTCCCCCGCGGACCGCCTCGCGCTGGGTGAGCTCACCGAGCGCGAGCGCGAAGTACTCATCGCGATTGCCCGGGGCTGGAGCAACGGTGAGATCGCCGAGCGGATGTTCATCTCCATGCCCACGGTGAAGACCCACGTGGGCCGGGTGCTGGCGAAGACGCAGTCGCGCGACCGGGTGCACGCGGCACTTTTCGCGTACCGGACCGGGTTGGTCTCGCGCGCGGACCTGCTGGATTCCTAAGCCGCGTCATACCTGGGTATCACGCCCAAAATCGTGCCCCGCGCCGACGCGGAAGGCCCGTGCCATGCGCGAACCTTGAACGCATGGAAACACCGATCATTCACACCCGGGGTCTGACCAAGACCTACGGAAACACGGACGCTGTCCACGACCTCAACCTCGAAGTCCAGCCGGGCGTGGTGCACGGGTTGCTCGGGCCGAACGGCTCCGGCAAGTCCACCACCATGAAGATGCTGCTCGGGCTGATCGCGCCGACCGG
Organism: Corynebacterium fournieri; assembly: GCF_030408775.1. Classification (NCBI taxonomy): domain Bacteria; kingdom Bacillati; phylum Actinomycetota; class Actinomycetes; order Mycobacteriales; family Corynebacteriaceae; genus Corynebacterium; species Corynebacterium fournieri. The sequence continues at coordinate 978,642 of NZ_CP047210.1, read as the reverse complement.
CGGCGAGATCACGATGCTGGGCCAGCCGATCACCCGCGCCAACCGGGCGAAGGTGCTCTCCGGCGTCGGTTCGCTCATTGAGGCGCCGGCCGCCTACCCGCACCTGACCGGCGGGGAGAACATGCGCATCGTCACCCGCCTGCTCGGCGCCGACAAAGAACGGGCGCGCCGCGCGGTACGGCTTGTGCGCCTTGAAAACCACATGGACAAGCTGGTGAAGAACTACTCGCTGGGCATGAAGCAGCGTCTCGGCATCGCGATGGCGCTGGCACGTGACCCGCAGCTTCTGATCCTGGACGAGCCCACCAACGGCCTCGACCCTGCCGGCATCGAGGAGATCCGCGAGCTGATCATCAGCCTCGCCCGCGACCACGGCCGCACCGTGCTGGTGTCCAGCCACCTGTTGTCCGAGATTGAGAAGATGGCCTCGGATCTGACCATCATCAACCACGGCGAGCTGGTGTTTCAGGGCTCGCAGGACGAGCTCTACAGCGCGCAGCTGCCGGACGTGTTCATCCAAACTCCTCACCCGGATGCGGCCGCCGAGGTGCTGCGGGCACTTCACCCCACCTTCGTCGAGGGCGGCCTGCAGCTTTCCGGGCTTAGCGACGCCCAGGTCGCCGAGACTTGCGCCCACCTCGTCTCCCACGGCGTTCCGCTGCACCAGGTGGTGCGCAAGCGACGCACCCTGGAAGACGTCTTCATCGGCCTGACGAGCAAGGAGGCGATGGGCGCATGATGGTCGAGTTTGCCAAGCTCAAGCGCACCAAGATTGTCTGGCTGTGCCTGCTCATGTGCGCCGGCATCGTGCTGTTTTCCAACATGAACCTGTTCGCGGGCGATCCCATCGCAGATTTCCAGGCCGACCCGCACACCCAGTGGGCCAGCCACCTCGTCGGACTGGGCATGGCCCTGGCGTTTCTTACTCCCCTGCAGCTGGCGCTGGTGGCCAGCCGCATCGTCGACGCGGAACACGCAAGCGGCGGGTGGCGGCTCAACGCCATTGCCGGCACGAGGCCGGGGACGCTGCTTTTCCGGAAGTTCGCCGTGGCCAGCCTGATCGTGGTCGTGTTCACCGCGCTCGAATTCGCCGCAGCACTCGCCCTGCCCGTCGCTTTGGGCGCGCCCGCGCCTAGCGGGGCAATGGTTTCCACATGGCTGCGCTTCGGGCTCGGGGCCTTGGGCGCCAGCATCGCCCTGCTGGCTGTGATGCTGCTGCTCGCGGCGGTGGTCGATTCACAGATCGTCGTGTTGGGCGTTGGCATCGTCGGCGGGTTCTTGGGCGTCGCCGCACTGCTGTCCCCCGCCTGGCTCGCAGCGCTGAACCCCTTCGGCTACTACGCCGTGCTGCTGCCGTTCGGATTCACCGAGTCGGGCGTCGCTCCAACCCAGCCCGGCTGGTGGCTGTGGGCCGCATACCTTGTCCTCGCCGCCGCAGTGTTCATCGCAGGTTCGAGGGCCCTGGACCGGAAGGAAATCTAAACCATGCACCTGATCACAAACGACCTGCTGAAGTTCAAGCGCTCCCACATGTGGGCGGTGGTGGTCCTCGTGCCGCTTATCGCCGTCGGCGTCGGCGTCGGCAACTACTCCGCCAATGCCGAGACACTGTCCGCGGGCTGGGACAGCTACTTCTCCCAGATCATGCTCTTCTACGGCATGCTGTTCTGCACCGCCGGCATCGCGGTGCTGGCCGCCTACGCCTGGCGCGTGGAGCACCGGGGACACAACTGGTTGACCATGCTCACTTCCACCCGCGGCACCGGCAGCCTGGTGGCCGCAAAGATTGCGGCGATCAGCATCGCGGCCGCGACGATGCACGCGGTGCTGGTGATCCTCGCGCTCGTTGCCGGTTTCGCCCTGGGCGTACCGGGCGCGTTACCCGTCCACCTCCTCGCCGCCGCTGCGCTGTCGTTGGCGCCGATAGTGGCGGTGGCTGCCTGGCAGTCGCTTCTCTCTATGGTCATCCGCAGCTTCGCGGCCCCCATCGGCATCGCCGTGGTGGCCAGTCTCATCTCCTTCGGCGCGCTCGCATCCGGCATGCCCGGCGTGCGGTTCGTCTCGGCGCCGGCTCTGTTGTCGGAAACGCTGTGGCTGGGCAGCACCGCCGTCGCCGATGCCGGCGCACTCGACGTCGGGACTGTCCTGAGCGTGATCCTCGCCTCGGCCGCGCTCGCGGCAGCCGCGTGGGCCGCCTCTGTGGCCTACCTGCGAGGGACCGACGCGCGCCTCTAGTACTCTCACCTGCCATGGTCGCAAAAAGCGAGTTTTACGAGATCGACACCGGCGTCGCCGAGGTCCTGCACGAGCCGGACGGCTCCATGGTGCTGCTTGTCAACGGCGTGCCCAGCTCGCACATCGTGCCGGGCGAGCCGACCCGGCTGGATTTCGAGTACATGCGCTGGATGGCAGATTTTCTCGACTCCGCCTACCCGGAATCACACCGGGCAAAGTCACGTCTGACGCACCTCGGCGGCGGCGCGTGCACACTCGCCCGCTACTTCGCCGCCGCGTGGCCCGGCTCCCGCAGCACGGTGGTGGAGATCGATTCGGAGCTTGCAGTGCTTGCACGCGAGCTTTTCGACGTCCCCCGGTCCCCCACCGTGAAAATCCGCATCGGCGACGCCCGCGAGGTCACCGACGCGTTCAAACCGGCGACCCGCGACGTGATCATCCGCGACGTGTTTTCCTCCGCCACCACGCCGCGCAGCCTGACCACGGTGGAGTTCTACACCGCGGCGTGGACGTCGTTAAGCGAGAGTGGCTTCTACGTGGCCAACTGCGGCTCGCACTCGGATCTGAAGGAGGCCAAAGAGGAGCTCGCGGGCATGTGCGAGGTCTTCCCGCACGTCGCGGCGATTGCGGATCCGCCGATGTTTAAGGGCCGCCGCTACGGCAACATCGTGCTCATCGGGGCGAACCGCCCGCTTGAGGCGAGCGATACGCTTACCCGCAACCTGCTCAAGGGCGCGGTGCCGGCGCAGTTCAAGGGCGAGTCGTGGGCGCGCCGCTTTGCCACGGCCCCACGCCGCGACTAAGCAGCCTTCGCGGCGTTGTCCAGCAGGATGAGCAGGTCGCCGATCTGGTAGTCGCCGGCCATCATTTTGCGCAGGTCCTCAATGGGCAGCTCGCCCTGGCCGGACAGGGTGCGAACCAGGTTGGCGATGTTGTCCGCGTCGGTGGGATCGAAGCCGGCGGCGCGGGCGGCGTCGATAAGCTGCTGCGCACCCAGGCCACCCGCCGCGAGGGCGAGGATGGCCACCACGAGTGCGGTGCTGTCTTGCTCCAGCACCTCCAGCTCGCCCGAGTCGGGGGCCTGGAACGCCTCGAGCACACCGCCGCCTGCGCGTAGGTCGCCGGCCGCGAACTGCCCCAGCTGGCCTTCGTTGCCGTTGAAGACGTTCATGTCTACCGGGGTGTTAATCCCCACGACGCGGCCGGACTCGCTGCGCTGCCAGATGCTGATCTTGTCCCAGCCGCCGACAGGTCCCGGTGGGCGGTTCTGGAACGCCGCCAGCCACAGCGGGTAGGAGGTGAACGCGTTGGTGTTGTTCATCCGCTCGTACCAGAAGTAGCGGTAAGTGTAGATCATCGGGCGCTTGCCGGTGCGCGCCTCCACCTCGGAGAGGAAGGCCTGCGTCCAGCCGGCCAGCTGCACCGGGCCGAGACCCTCATCGACCTCGAGGTCCAGCACCGGCGGCAGCTGGGTAGCCGGGCCCTCATTGATCACCGAGGCGAAGTAGCGCGCCTGGGCGACCGGGTCTTCCGCGGGACGGGCGTAGTGGTAGGCGCCCACCTTCAGCCCCGCATCGGCGGCGGCTTTGGCGTCCTCGTCGTAGTAGTCGTTTTTCCAGCCGTCGCCCTCGGAGGCCTTGACAAAGGCGAAGTCCTGGCCGCCGGCGGTGCGAACGGAGTGCCAGTCGATGGCGGCGCCGCCCGGACGTTGGTGGCCCGCGACATCCACGCCGGAGACCATGCCTGGGATGGACTGCGCGTCGGCGGGGCCGGAGGCCGGGTTGACCATGCTGAGCCCGACGGCGAGCGCGGTCACGGCGGCGGCTGCGGTACGGATGCGGCGAGAGATCTGCATGGCAGACACCCTAAACCACTCAAATCACACACGCCACATACGACACGCCCATTACAGTGCGCCGGCCGCGCGGGCCCGCTCCACCACATCCGGGATAGCAGCCAAAAACGCGTCGACGTCCTCGCGCGTGTTCGTTCGCCCCACCGTCACGCGCAGCGCCCCCATCGCTTGGCGCTGGGAAAACCCCATCGCCTCAAGCACGTGGCTCATACGCACCACCCCGCTGGCGCACGCCGAGCCAGCCGAAACCTGGACGCCCTGGGTATCCAGCAGCATGATCAGCGCATCCGCGTTCGCGCCGGGGAACATGAAGTGCGCGTGACCCGGCAGGCAGGGCTCGTGCTTTGCGACGATCACCTCCGGCACCGCCGCTTCCACCCCCGCGATCACCGCGTCGCGCAGTTCACGGACCCGGGTCTGCTCGCGCTCCATCTCGGCGACCGCCTCCTCCAGCGCTGCCGCCGTCGCCGCGGCTGAGGCGACGTCCACCGTGCCGGAGCGGATGCCGCGCTCCTGCCCGCCGCCGAGGATCACCGGCTTGGGCGCAGGCGAGCGCCGGGCCAGCAGGATCCCCGTCCCACGCGGCCCGCCGAACTTGTGCGCGCTGGCCGCGAGCGTGGCCGCGCCGAGTGCGTGAAAGTCCACCGGAATATGCCCCACCGCCTGCACCGCGTCCACGTGCACTGGGGTGCCCGCAGCGCCCGCGCGCCGCACCACCTCCTGCACGGGTTGGATCGCGCCGGTCTCGTTGTTCGCCCACATCACCGCCGCCACCGCGGCCGGGCTATCCAAGACGCTCAGATCCTCCACGACACCGTCGCGCCCAACCGGCAGCAACTCAGTCTGGCCCAGAGACTTGACCACCTCCAGCACCGCCGGGTGCTCGATCGGCGTGGAAACAACCCGGCCGCCGCCGGAGGCACCGTGCAGCCCGCGCACCCCGATGTTGTTCGCCTCGGTGCCGGAGCCGGTGAAGACCACCTCCACCGGGTCCGCGCCGAGCACCGCGGCGACGCGCTCGCGGGCGTCGGCGAGCACCGCATTCGCCCGCCGCCCCGCACTGTGCTGGCTGCCCGCGTTGAGCGCCCCGGCGTGTTCCACCCACGCGTCGATGGCGCACTGGCGCATGGGGGTGGTAGCTGCGTGATCGAGATAGACCATGCCCCACAGATTAGGCGTGCACGCGCGGGCCGCACACGTGCGCCACCGCGTCGTCGCCGATGCGCGCGATCACCACACCCATCTGCCTGTCCCCGCGCAGCTTCAACTTCTTGCGCAGCTGGTCCGGGTCCACGTCCACCCCACGCACGAGAATCTCCGCGGACCCGGCGCCGTGGCCGGCCAAGGTCTTCTTCAGCGCCCGCAGCGGCACGGCTTCGATGAACTCGAAGCCGCTGTAGCCCGCCGGAAGCTGCTCGCCCGTGGTGAAGGCGATGTGCTCGTCCAGCATGCTCAACCCGTGGCGCGCCGCCCACTGGCGCACCAGACCCGCGCGCACCACCGCGCCGTCCGGCTCGACTATCCAGCGCCGTGGCGCGGTGACCTCCACTTCGTCGGGTTCGGTGTCGTATACGCGCTCTTCAAACGCCCGCAGCACGACCGCTTCCCTGCCCGCGCCGCCTGCGAGCCCCGGCGTGTACAGGCACGCCTCCTTCACGCCGCCATCGACGGAGACGACACTGACTAAGCCCTCCCACCCCGAGTAGTCGATGCCCGGCGCGCACTTCACCGCCAGCTCGCGTCCCGCGTGGGCTGCCAAAAGGTCCGGCAGGGGCGGCAAGAGCTTGGCGGGGTCGGTGATGCGCTTGCCGTCTGCGCGCCGCGCCGGGTCGGCTACGACCACCCCGCCGCGGCTGACGGGCGCGAGCGCGTCCGCGCGGGCGAGCCAGGCATCGGGCCCGAGGTTGTGGCGCGCCATGACCAGCCGCGCGGCGTCGAGGTCCGAGCCGAGCCAGGCCGCGCCGAGACCGGCGAATGCGGGCGCTTCGGAGCCGACGGAGCAGGTCACGTCGTGGACGAACTGCGCGCCTGCCGCCGCGATGCGCTCGGCGCGCACCCGCGAGACCCGCGCGGGGGTGGCTTGCTGCGCGGCGTCTGCGTCCGTGAGCCAACTCCCGGGGAACTTCCCCGCCGCCGCGCGCTGGGAGGCGATGCACACGCTCGCCGCGCGTGCGTAGTCGCCGAAGTGGCGCTCGAGCACCCCGCGGTCCGCGAACACGGATTTCTTCGTCAGCGCCACCTGCGACGCCACCGCGGCAAGCTCTGCCGCGTTAGCCGCCAGGTAGCGGGCTTCTTCAACGCTAAATCCCACCGCGGCGTCCAATCCGGTCCACGGGGGTGAACGAGAAGAAGTCGAGGTAGCGCTCGTCGTCTACCGGGTCCCCCACCACGGGCGACAGGAAGGAAGTGCCCACCGCCGCGAGCGCTTCTTGCGTGGTGGAGAACTTGGCTACGTCCTTCAGCTGCGCCCAGGTCGAAGGCGCGAGGCGCACAAGCCCGTGGCGCCAGCCGTCGAGGAGCAGCTGCGGCGGAAACCAGTTCGCGTCGTCCGCCTCCTCGGTGTCACCGTCCGGTTCCTGGCCCCCGGGCTGCGCGGCGACAAAGGTGAAGGTGTCGAACCAGTTGCCGGATTCAGAGCGTCCCACCCAGCGCGCTTGGGGCTTGAGCAGGTCGGCGCAGACGTTGAGGTTGGACTCGCGCAACACGTCGGTCAGGGACAGCTCGTGTGACTCCAGCTTCAGGCGTCGGTCGTGGAACGGGCGGGCGTCGTCGAGCAGCACGCCGTCGTCGTCGACCGCGAGCAGCGTGCCGGTTTCCTCGAACAACTCGCGCACCGCCGCAAACAACAGGGCGTACGCCTTGTACTTGGTCACACCCAGCTGGCGCCCAAGTGAGATGGCGGAACGGCCCAGCCACAGCTCGCCGTCGTTCCACGCGCGCGGAGGGAAATCGCGCGAATCCACCCCGCCGCCGGGAAAGACGGTGATGCCGGGGTAATTGGGCATGGATAACACGCGCTCTTGCATCCAGACCTCCAGGCCGGATGCGCCGTCGCGAAGCAGCATCACCGTCGCAGAGAGCCGGGCCCCGTGAAACCCGCTGCGCTCGTGGACGTCGATGGTGTCGGCGACGTCGTGCGTTTGCACGCCCTGTGTGCGATTCCTTTGCGTGGGCATGACCGCTGCCCCGGGCCTACGCCCGGTGCGCACCTCCGCGCTTCGAGCGCGCCCGGCGCGCCGTGTAGCGGCCGTCGTCGTAGGTGACCTCGATGGGCTGGTGGTAGGCCCGCGAGACGTTCTCGGAGGTGAGCACGTCGTCGATGAGCCCTTGGGCGACCACTTCGCCCTCGTCCAGCAGCATTGCGTGGGTGAACCCGGCCGGGATCTCCTCCAGGTGGTGGGTGATCATCACAATCGCCGGGGCGTCCGGGTCCAGGGCCAAATCCCCCAGGTAGGCCAGCAGGTCCTCGCGCCCGCCCAGGTCCATGCCCGCGGCCGGCTCGTCCAGGATAAGCAGCTCCGGGTTGGTCATCACCGCGCGCGCCACCAGCACGCGCTTCTTCTCGCCGTCGGAAAGCGTGCCCCAGCGCCGGTCGATCAGGTGGATCGCGCCGACCTGCTCGAGCACTTCGAGGGCCTGCTCGTAATCCATCTCGTCGTAGTCCTCGCGCCAGCGGCCCAAAATGGCGTAGCCGGCGGACACCACCAGGTCGCCCACCTTTTCGTTGTCGGGCACGCGCTGCGCCACCGCGGACGAGGTCAGGCCGATCGCCGCGCGCAGATCGCGCATGTCGGTCGCGCCGACTCGCTCGCCGAGGATGAACACGGTGCCTTTGGAGGGGAACTCCTGCGCCGAGGCCATACGGATCAGCGTGGTCTTGCCAGCGCCGTTCGGGCCGATGACGACCCAGCGCTCGTCCAGCTCCACCTGCCACGTCACGGGGCCGACGAGAACGTTGCCTCCGCGGATGAATTCCGCGTCGCGCATGTCCACCAGCAGGTCCGGGTCTGTGGTCAATTCCTCGGTGCTTTCCTCGTTCGCATTCACGCTCCCATCTTTACCTATTTCGGCCCGCGTGTGTGGGAGGCCCGCGCTACCCTGTCAGATGGAATGCAGGCAGGTTGAGAGGGTCCGATTTTATGGTTGCTCGCTTTGGCATCGACGATGTGCGCCCGCAGGTCTCCGGGCGCACGTTGCCCGCAAAGGCCGTGGTCGGCGAGGTGGTGCCGGTCTCGGCGCTGGTCTGGCGCGAGGGCCACGACGCGATCGCGGCGACGCTGGTACTCGTCGCACCATCGGGCGCACAGTACCAGGTGCCCATGCATCAGGAGGTCTACCGCCCGGACTACGTCCACGGCATTTTCATCCCCCGTGAACAGGGCCTGTGGCGCTACCGCGTGGACGCGTGGAGCGACGTGATGGCAACGTGGCGCAACGCGGTGGAAAAGAAACTCGCCGCGGGCCAGACCGAGGCGGAGATGGCCAACGACATCGCCCACGGCGCGGATCTGTTCGCCGCCACCATCGCCCAGACGCCGGAGCCGAAGGTGCTCGAAAAGGCGCGTGCGACGCTTCTCGACGCCTCGTTGCCGCTGGCCGAGCGCATCGCGGCGTGCGTCTCCCCCGAAGTACGCGACGTGTTGGCCGCCTCCCCGCTGCGCGAGCTGGTCACTCGCGGGCCGGTGGCCGACATTCTGGTGGAGCGCCGCGAGGCGCTGGTGAATTCCTGGTACGAGCTGTTTCCCCGGTCCACCGGCGGCCTGGATGAGAAGGGCAACCCGGTGCACGGCACCTGGGCCACCACCGCGGCGCAGCTGCAGCGCGTGGCGGACATGGGCTTCGACACCGTCTACTTCCCGCCCATCCACCCCATCGGCGAAGTCAACCGTAAAGGCCGCAACAACACGCTCACGCCGGAAGACGGCGATGTGGGCTCGCCGTGGGCGATCGGCTCCAAGCACGGCGGCCACGACGCCTTCGACCCCAACCTGGGCGGCGAGGACGAGTTTTTGGACATGATGGACCACGCCAACGAGCTGGGCCTGGAAGTTGCGCTCGATTTCGCCCTCCAGGCTGCCCCGGACCACCCGTGGGCGCGCGAGCACCCGGAGTTTTTCACCGTGCTGGCGGACGGCACCATCGCGTACGCGGAGAACCCGCCGAAGAAGTACCAGGACATCTACCCGCTGAACTTCGACAACGCGCCTGAGAAGCTCTACGCGGAGATCTACCGCGTGCTCATGTACTGGGTGGACCTGGGCGTGACCACCTTCCGCGTGGACAATCCGCACACCAAACCGGTGAATTTTTGGCACTGGCTGATTTCCAAGGTGCACGAGACAGATCCGGACGTGATCTTTTTGGCGGAGGCGTTTACCCGCCCGCCGCGCATGTACGGCCTGTCCAAGGCTGGCTTTTCGCAGTCCTACACCCACTTCACGTGGAAGACCACGAAGGCGGAGCTGACCGATTTCGCGCAGTTGCTTGTCGACGTCGCAGACGTCTCCCGCCCGAACCTCTTCGTCAACACCCCCGACATCCTGCACGCCACCCTGCAGCAGGGCGGCCCGGCAGCGTTCGCGCTGCGCGCCACCTTGGCTGCCACGATGAGCCCGCTGTGGGGCGTCTACTCCGGCTACGAGCTCTACGAGGACCGGCCCGTTGCCGAGGGCAGCGAGGAGTACCACGACAGCGAAAAGTACCAGCTGCGCCACCGCGACTTCGCCGCGAAGCTGGAAAGCGGTGAGTCGCTCGAGCCCTACCTGACGCTGCTCAACGCCATCCGCCGGGACAACCCGGCGCTGCAGCAGCTGCGCCAGATCCACTTCCACGACATCGGCAACGACAACATCATCGCCTACTCCAAGGTCGATGCCGAAACGGGCAACGCGGTGCTGGTGGTGGTCAACTTGGACCCGACTTCCACCCAGGAGGGCATGCTGCGCGTCGACGCCTCCGCCGTCGGGCTCAACGACGGCGCCACCTTCGAGGTGGCCGACCAGATCACCGGCGAGAGCTACACCTGGACCACCGCTGAGACCGGCAACTTCGTCCGGCTCGCCCCGGAGAAGAATGTCGCGCACATTTTCCGGTTGCCGGAGGTGCCTTCGGCTCGTCGAGAAGCACTTGCGTACCGTCAGATCTCAGACCACGACTACCGCCCCTAAGGAAAGCCATGAACACCGACCTGCTCATCCCCGAAGGCGACCGCCAGCGCCTCACCGCGTGCAAGCACCACGCACCGCACGACTTCTACGGCTGGCACCGCACAGGCGCAGGCTCCGTCGTGCGCACCCGCTTCCTCGGCGCGGAAAACGTGGAGCTGCTCATCCACAACTCCTCTAAGCCCATGGAGCCGATCGGCGACGACATGTGGGCAGTCGCGCTTGACGACGAGCATTCGCCCGACTACCGCTTCCGCGTGACCTACCCCGGCGCCGAGCCGCGCATCCTCGCCGATGCTTACCACTTCCTGCCCACCTTGGGCTCGCTGGACCTGCACCTCATCGGCGAGGGCCGCCACGAGCGCCTCTGGGAGGTCCTGGGCGCGAACGTGCGCTCCTACGAAACCTCCCTCGGTGAGGTCCGCGGCACCTCGTTTGCCGTGTGGGCGCCCAACGCGCAGGGCGTGGCCGTCATCGGCGACTTCTGCGAGTGGAACCCGAATCAGTACCCCATGCGCTCTCTCGGCGTGTCCGGCGTGTGGGAGATTTTCATCCCCGGCATCGACGACGGCACGACCTACAAGTACGCCATCCAAACCGCCGAGGGCACCCGCATAGACAAGGCTGACCCGCTGGCCAAGCGCACGCTCACGCCGCCGGAGACCACCTCCGTGGTGGCGGCGCCCAGCCAGTTCGAGTGGACCGACAGCGAATGGATGCACGCGCGCGCCGGCAGCGATGCGACCAACTCCGCCATGAGCGTCTACGAGTGCCACATCGGCTCCTGGAAGCAGGGCTCCAACTACGCGTCGCTGACCGAGGAACTCGTGCCCTACCTGGTGGAAAACGGCTTCACCCACGTGGAGTTCCTCCCCGTCGCGGAGCACCCCTTCGGCGGCTCCTGGGGCTACCAGGTCACCGGCTACTACGCACCGACCGCGCGCTGGGGTACTCCGGACGAGTTCCGCGCACTCGTGGACACCTTGCACGCCAACGGCATCGGCGTCATCGTGGACTGGGTGCCCGCCCACTTCCCCAAAGACGACTTCGCACTGGCGCGCTTCGACGGCACCGCCTTGTACGAGCACCCCGACTGGCGCCGCGGCGAGCAGAAGGACTGGGGCACCTACGTCTTCGACTACGGCCGCCGCGAGGTGCGCAACTTCCTGGTGGCCAACGCGCTGTACTGGTGCGAGGAGTTCCACCTCGACGGCCTGCGCGTGGATGCGGTGGCCTCCATGCTCTACCTGGACTACTCCCGCGAGCCCGGCGAGTGGCTACCCAACCAGTACGGCGGCCGCGAGCACTGGGAGGCCGTGCAGTTCCTCCAGGAGATGAACGCCACCGTGCACCGCGAGCACCCCGGTGTGCTCACCATCGCGGAGGAATCCACCGCCTGGCCGGGCGTGACCGCGCAGACCGACGCGGACGGGCTGGGCTTTTCTCTGAAGTGGAACATGGGCTGGATGAACGACACGTTGGAGTACTTCTCCCTCGATCCCATCCACCGCTCCCACCACCACAACGAGATCACGTTCTCGCTTGTGTACGCGTTCTCCGAGCGCTACGTCCTGCCGTTTAGCCACGACGAGGTGGTCCACGGCAAAGGCTCGCTGTGGCAGCGCATGCCTGGCGACGATTGGAACAAAGCCGCCGGCCTTCGCGCCCTGTACGGCTACATGTTCTCCCACCCCGGCAAGCAGCTGCTGTTCATGGGGTGCGAGTGGGGCCAGACCACCGAGTGGGACGAAGCGCACTCGGTGAACTGGGACAACATCGCCGATAGTTGGGGCCACGGCTACCACCGCGGCGTGCAGCGCCTCGTGCGGGATTTGAACCTGGTCTACCGGGACACCCCGGCGCTGTACTCCCAGGACAACACCCCCATGGGCTTCCAGTGGGTCAAGGGCGACGATTCGGCGAACAACATCCTTGCCTACGTCCGCTGGGGTGTGGACGCCACCCCGGTGCTCGCGGTGGTCAACCTCTCCGGGGTCTCCCAGCCCAACTACCGCCTAGGCCTGCCTGAGGCCGGCGAGTGGGAGCTGTTGGTCAACACCGACGACGCCGTCTACGGCGGCGCCGGCAACGACCTGCCGCGCATCGTGCACACGCAGCCTACCGAGTGGGACCGCTTCGAGCAGTCCGTCGAGGTGCACGTGCCGGCGATGAGCGCGCAGTACTACATCCTGCGCCGCTAGAACAGTGCGCTGGCCAGCCGGGTGCGCGCCGCAATCACGCGCGGGTCGCCCGGCTCGAGCAGCGTGAGCAGCTCCAGCAGGCGCTCCTTCGCGCGCGGCTCGGCCTTGACCAGCGCCAGCAGCCGGTCGAACGCTGCTTCCGGGTCGCCTGCGACGAACTCTTGGTCCGCGGCGAACAGCTGCTTTTCGACGTCATCCTCCGGCTCCCCCTGCCCCTGGACCCGCTTCAACACAGCGACGGTGGCCTTCGCCTGCTTGATCTCAGCGTTGGAAGGATCGTCGGCGAGGATCTCGTCGTAGACCGCCGTGGCGCGGTCGAAGTCGCCCGCGTTCAGCGCCTCGGTGGCCTGGTCCAGACGGGGGTCCTCGGCGGGTTCTGGCGCATCGGCTTCCTCGGACAGCCCCTGCAACTGCGGCCCGACCTGGCTCACTAGCGCACCGACCCACTGTTCCAGCTCGTCCGCGGGCTGGTTGCCCTCGAAGTTCGCCACCGGGCGCCCGCCCGCGAGCGCGAGCACGGTGGGTAGCACGCGCACGCCCATCGCCTGCGCGATCTGCGGGGTGGCATCCGCGTCGACGTAGCCGACCATGAAGGCGCGCTGCCCGGCCGCCAGCTTCTCAAACTGCGCCTTCAAGCTCTCCGAATCGGGGCTGCGCGGCGTGCCGATGAGCAGCACAACCGGGATCTGCATGGAGCGCTGGATCACCTGCTGCTCAATGCCTGCCTCATCGACGGTGATGAACGGCTCGAAGCCGCCGGTCTGTTCTTTCCGGTCCGCGAGCGCCCCAAGATCGATAGCGCCCCCGGTGAACTGCGGGTTGGTCATCTTATGCCTCCAAATGCTTGTTCAACGACTCCACCTTCTGGTGCAGCATGTCCGTGTACCCCGGCCGGATGTCCGCCTTGACCACCAATGAGACACGCGGCGAGACTTCCTCCACCGCCTGCGTGGCACGTTTGATCACGTCCATCACCTCGTCCCACTCCCCCTCAACGGTGGTAAACATCGCCGTGGTCTCGTGCGGCAGTCCGGACTCCCGGACCACCCTCACCGCCCTGGCGACAACGTCGGACATCTCCGCATTGGAGTTTTCAGTCATGGTCGGAGCCACAGAAAACGCTGCAATCATGCGGCCAAGTCTAGCGCCGCTGCCAGCAGTGCTTGTGCCAGTGCCGTCGGTCGTCCGCACCCCGGCCCGTATCGCGCGGCCAGGCCACCACGTGCGCCACCCCCGGCGGAATGTTTTGGTTGCAGCCCGGGCACACGTAGTACTTCGTCGCGGCCGCCGAGCCGATCTGGCGCACCTTGAACACCTCGCCGTTAGTCCAGCTCGGCCCCTCGACCTCCTGGGTGCCGATGAAGGTGGAGCCATCGCGCGGCAGCACGTAGCGCGGCGAGTGGCGCTGGCGGCGGTTCCTGCGCGGCATTAGAACAGCCGCAGCTCCGCGGACTCGATGCCGCGCAGCTCGTCGTAGTCCAGCGTCACGCACTCGAAGCCACGGTCGCCGGCCAGCGTGCGAGCCTGCGGCTTGATCTCCTGGGCCGCGAATACCCCGCGCACCGGACGCAGCAGCTCGTCGCGGTTGAGCAGCTCCACGTAGCGCGATAGCTGCTCCACGCCGTCGATACCTCCGCGGCGCTTCACCTCCACCGCAAGCGTGCCGCCCTCTGGGTCGCGAGCGAGGATGTCCACGGGCCCGATCGCGGTGGGATACTCGCGGCGCACCAGGGTCACCCCCTCGCCCAGCGTGGTGATGTGCTCCGCCAGAAGCTCCTGCAGGTGGGACTCCACGCCGTCTTTGACCAAGCCCGGGTCCACGCCGAGCTCCTTTGTCTCGTCCATCATCACCTCTGAGACGGTGATGCGCAGCTGCTCGCCCTTGGGGTTCTCCACAATCCAGAGCTCTTCGCCTGTGTCCTCGCCGTCCAAGTCCACCACCTGCTCCACTCGCGTGGTGCACGGCGGCGTCATCCAGTTCAGCGGTTTGTACGCGCGGTCGTCGGCGTGGACGGACACGGATCCGTCAGCCTTGACCAAGATCAGGCGGGTCGCCTCCGGCAGGTGCGCATCTAAGCGGCCGACGTAATCCACAGAGCAACGTGCAATGACAAGACGCATGCGGATCAGGGTACAGCCGCGATCACGCCGGCTTGGAATCGCGGTGGGCGCGCTGGGCAAGCGAATGCACGTCGATACGCTCCTTGCGCGCGTCTGGTGCCGCCTCCACCCAGGAAATGAGCCCCATCTCGGTGTGGATGTCCGCGGCGAACTCGAAATCGCCGGTGGGGCCGGAAAAACAAAGGACGTGACCGATCTCGGGCATGAACTCGCGTTCGCCCGCAGTCACGTCCCTGAAGCCCTCAAACTCCACTCCGCGGCGATCCAGCTCCACATCGTGGTGGAAGGTCAACGACCGAAGCTTGAAAAACAGCAGCCGCTCACCGTCGTAGCGCAGCACTCCGTGCCGCCAGCCGTGGACGCCGTCGGCAGGCAGCTCGCGCATCATCGCCCGCGCGCCGGAATTGCGCACCATGGCAAACCGCCACGCGGCCGCGGCAGCGAGGACGACCAGGACAATCGCTGCAACAATTGCGACGACGAGCATCCCGGCCCAACCTCCTCGACCACGCTGGATAAACATTGTCTTGATCATATCGCACAAATGCGAAACACCCCCTCCCGGTTTCCCGGGAGGGGGTGGATGCGTGGCGGTCGGCGTCTATGCCTTCCAGACCAGTTACTGGTTCAAGCGGCGCACCGCGGCGAGCTCCGCCTCGGAACGAGCCTTGACAACGCTGTCCTCGTCGTTGAGGTGCGACTCCGCGTCGGCGGTGTCGACCTCGGAGGCGAAGACGGCGAAGTCGGCCAGGATGGTCACCTTCTCGCCCACAACGGACAGGAAGCCACCCTGGACGGCAGCGACAATGCGGTCACCGTCCACCGGGCGGATGGTCACCACACCGTTGTCCTTGAGCTGGCCAAGGAGCGGCTCGTGGCCAGGAAGGATGCCGATCTCACCCTCCGTGGTCTGGGCGGTGACGATGCTTGCCTGGCCTTTCCAGAGCATGCGGTCAACCGCGACCAGTTGAGCGGTAAGTTCAGCCATGTTCTACCCTCCTACGCCTGCAGCTTCTTGTACGCAGCCTCGACGTCGTCCAGACCGCCGAGACCGTTAAAGGCCTGCTCCGGGTAGTGGTCGAACTCACCCTCGCAGATACGGTCGAACGCGTCGATCGTGTCCTCGAGCGGGACGTAAGAGCCCTCGTCGCCGGTGAACTTCTTCGCCACGAAGAAGTTCTGGCCCAGGAAGCGCTGGATCTTACGTGCGCGCTGCACGGTGATCTTGTCTTCCTCGGACAGCTCGTCCATACCCAGGATGGCGATGATGTCCTGCAGCTCCTTGTTCTTCTGCAGAATACCGATGACCTTCTGGGCGACGTTGTAGTGGCGCTCGCCCACGATGCCCGGCTCGAGGATACGAGACGTGGAGGTCAGCGGGTCCACGGCCGGGTAGATGCCCTTCGACGCGATCGAACGGGAAAGCTCGGTGGTCGCATCGAGGTGGGCGAAGGTGGTGGCCGGAGCCGGGTCGGTGTAGTCGTCCGCCGGCACGTACACGGCCTGCAGCGACGTGATCGAGCGGCCCTTGGTCGAGGTAATGCGCTCCTGGAGCACACCCATCTCGTCGGCCAGGGTCGGCTGGTAACCCACGGCAGAAGGCATACGGCCCAGAAGGGTCGACACCTCGGAGCCCGCCTGGGTGAAACGGAAGATGTTGTCGATGAACAGCAGCACGTCCTGGTTCTGCACATCGCGGAAGTACTCCGCCATGGTCAGACCGGACAGGGCCACGCGCATACGGACCCCCGGCGGCTCATCCATCTGGCCGAAGACAAGCGCGGTATCCGGAAGCACGCCCATGTCCTCCATCTCGAGGAACAGGTCGGTGCCCTCACGGGTGCGCTCGCCCACGCCGGCGAAGACCGAGGTACCGGAGAACTCGCGCGCGATACGCGTAATCATCTCCTGGATCAGCACGGTCTTGCCCACGCCAGCGCCGCCGAACAGGCCGATCTTGCCGCCCTTGACGTACGGGGTGAGCAGGTCGATGACCTTAATGCCGGTTTCCAGGATCTCGGTCTTACCCTCGAGGTCCTTGAAGGCCGGCGGCTCGCGGTGGATGCCCCAGCGCTCGCCGGTCTCGCCTACCGACGGGTCGTCCAGGCACTGGCCCAGCGCGTTGAACACGTGGCCCTTGACCTGGTCGCCCACCGGCACCGAGATCGGGTTACCGGAGTCTGCCACCTTGGCGCCGCGGACGAGGCCGTCGGTCGGAGCCATGGCGATGGTGCGCACGAGGTTATCGCCCAGGAACTGGGCAACCTCGAGCACGATGGTGCGGGACATTTCGCCGAGGTCGATGTCGACCTCGAGCGCGTTGTACAGAGCGGGCAGCTCGCCACGCGGGAACTCCACGTCGACGACTGCGCCGATGACGCGCACGACACGGCCGTTCTCGGAACCGCGCGGGTTCTGAGTGTTCTCGACCTGAGCCGGGGCCTGGGCGTCGGAATCGTTCAGCGCCGCGCCCGCCAGCTCGTCGTTGCGCTCATCAAAAGAGTGAGCAGTTGTCATGATTTAGTCACTTTCTCCACTACCGGACAGCGCGCCAGCGCCGCCGATAATCTCGGTGATTTCCTGGGTGATCTTTGCCTGACGGGCTTGGTTAGCTTCACGGGACAGGTTGTTAGCCAGATCCGTAGCGTTATCCGTCGCGTTCTTCATAGCCGTGCGGCGCGAGGCCGACTCTGCGGCGGCTGCTTCCAAGAAGATCGAGTAGAGCAACCTGGAAACGTACACCGGCAAAAGCTCGTCCATCAGCGTGTCAGGGTCGGGCTCGAAGTTCATGTCCGGAGCCACCTCGCCGGAGGTGGTCAGCATGTCCTGCTGTTCGTACTTGAACTCCTCCAGCACCGGCTCGATCGGCAGAAGCTGGGTGACCCGCGCCTCCTGCGACAGCATGGAGACGAACTCGGTGTAGACGACATGCACGACATCGAAGCCACGCACGGAGCCAGTTTCGGCGCCCTCGGCACCGTCGACACGCAGCGGCACCGAGGACTCGGAGCCGGCCATGTAGCCGTCGATGATCTGGTGGCGCACGTTGTGGGTGTCCTCCCACGACGGCTGCTGCGAGAACCCGGTCCAAGAACCAGCCACGTCCATGTCGCGGAACCTGAAGTGCGTGACACCCTTGTTGCCGGTGACGTAGCGAACTACCTCGTACCCGGCATCGGTGAGCATGCGCTCCAGCTGCGCCGCCTTCTTCAGGACGTTGTGGTTGTAACCGCCGGCCATACCGCGGTCTGAGGTGACCACGAGGATTGCCGCGACCCGGCCGTTCTCACGCTCGTGGAGCATGGGGTGGGCCAGGGAGCTCGCGGACGCGAGGCGTTCCATGACGTCTTTCAGCTCGTCGGCGTACGGCTTAGCCGCCTCGACTCGCTGCTGGGCCTTGGTGATCTGCGCGGTGGCGATCAGCTCCTGGGCCTTCGTGATTTTCTTCGTAGAGTTGACGGACCTGATGCGGTCGCGCAATTCGCGAAGCGTTGCCATGGTGTTTCCTCCCTTCCTTTATGTAGTAGTCCTAATGCGCTCGCGCGCATTAGGAGCGGCTGACGTTGAGCTGGTTCTTGCCGACCTGCTTGGCCTCGAGCGGCTCCGCCTCTGCCTCGCGGACAATGCGCTCGCCGGAGGTGGCCTGGAAGTTGCGTGCCAGGTCCTCGTTGATGCGCTTGATCGCGGACTGGGAGTCGTCGTCAAGCTGCTTGCCGCCCGCAATCTGGTCGTAGACCTGCGGAGCGTTGGCACGAATCGCCTCGTGCAGCTCGCCCTCGTAGCGGCGAACGTCCTCGACGGGAACGACGTCGAAAACGCCCTGGTTCGCTGCCCAGATCGAGATGATCTGGTACTCGACCGGCTGCGGTGCGTGCTCGGACTGCTTCAGCAGCTCCACCAGACGCTGGCCGCGCTCGAGCTGCTTCTTCGAAGCGGCGTCGAGGTCGGACGCGAAGGCGGCGAACGCCTCCAGGTCGCGGTATGCGGCGAGGTCCAGACGGAGGTTACCGGCAACCTTCTTCATACCCTTGGTCTGCGCAGCGCCACCGACACGGGACACGGAGATGCCCACGTCGATAGCCGGACGCACGCCCTGGTTGAACAGGTCGGACTGGAGGAAGACCTGGCCGTCGGTAATCGAGATGACGTTGGTCGGAATGAAGGCGCCCACGTCGTTCGCCTTCGTCTCAATGATCGGCAGTGCGGTCAGGGAGCCGGCGCCGAGCTCGTCGTTGAGCTTGGCGGCACGCTCCAGCAGGCGGGAGTGCAGGTAGAACACGTCGCCCGGGTATGCCTCGCGGCCCGGCGGGCGGCGCAGCAGCAGGGAGATGGCGCGGTATGCCTCAGCCTGCTTGGTCAGATCATCGTAGATCACCAGGACGTGCTTGCCCTGGTACATCCAGTGCTGGCCCAGGGCCGCACCGGAGAACGGAGCGAGCCACTTGAAGCCAGCGGAGTCGGATGCCGGAGCTGCCACGATGGTGGTGTACTCCAGCGCGCCGTTCTCCTCCAGAGTCTGGCGCACACCAGCAATGGTGGAGCCCTTCTGGCCGACGGCGACGTAGATGCAGCGGACCTGCTTCGACGGGTCACCAGTCTCCCAGAATTCCTTCTGGTTGAGGATGGTGTCGATGCAGACCGCGGTCTTGCCGGTCTTGCGGTCGCCAATGATGAGCTGGCGCTGGCCGCGGCCGATCGGCGTCATGGCGTCGATCGCCTTCATGCCCGTCTGCAGCGGCTCCTCGACCGGCTGGCGGTCGAGGACGCCTGCGGCCTGGAGCTCCAGGGCGCGCTCTTCGTTGGTTTCGATGGGGCCGAGGCCGTCGATCGGCTGGCCCAGGGGGTTGATCACGCGGCCGAGGAAGTTCTCGCCGACCGGGATCGAGAGAACCTCGCCCGTCCGCTTGACTTCGTCGCCCTCGGAAAGGGTCTCAAAATTACCCAGCACCACAACACCGATGGAATCGGTCTCGAGGTTCTGTGCGACGCCGATGACGCCGTTCGGGAACTCGAGCAGCTCGTTCGTCATGCAGCCTGGCAGCCCGGAAACCTGGGCAATACCATCTGCAGCCGAAGTCACCACGCCGACCTCCTCACGGGAGGCCTCCGCGGAGTAGCTCGAGGTGTAGTTCGCTATCGCGCTACGGATCTCATCGGAGGAGATCGTCAGCTCCGCCATGTTCTTCCTGCTCTCGGTAGTTTCTTCCAGCATGTTGTTTTCTATTTGGTCGCCTGGGCCGCCATGTCGGTGCGAAGGCGGCTAATCTTGCCGCGCGTCGAACCGTCGATAACCTCATCGCCCACACGGACAACCATTCCGCCGAGGAGGCTGGGGTCAACCTCAGAGTGGATGGCCATCTCGCGACCGTAAATCTGCTCCAGCTTGCGGGCCAGTGCATCGCGCTGGGTGTCGCTGAGTGCCTCAGCGGACTTCACGCGTGCGACAGCCTTGCCACGCAGCTCCGCGACGTCGGAGGCCAGTTCGGCCAAGTCGTCGACGGGGTTGTGCTGCGGACGGCCGATGACCTGCAATGCCAGCGCCTCGGTGAACATCGTCACCTTGCCGTAAATCACGCTAGCCAACAGTCCGCGCTTCTGCGCCGGGGTCGCGGTGCGGTCGGAGAGCAGCTGCGTCAGCTCCTTCTCCCCCTCGAGCAGGACGGAGAGCTGGTACAGCTCGTTTTCCACCTGCTCCAGCTGACCCTGTTCCTTTGCGCCCAGCTCCAACGCGCGACGGCCGAGGTTGACCAAGCCAGCGCGGAACTCGCGCGGGGTCGACCACTCCTGCTGCGCTGCAGCGGTCAGGATGTTCAGGGTGGGCTCCGCAACCTTGTTGCCGAAGATGTCGCGGACGATGCCCTCCCGCTGGGAGGACTCGAGCGACGTATCGGCGACGGCGACACGCAGTGCGCGCTCGGTGTCGAGCTGATCCACGGTGAGGAACAGCTCGGTGCCGATCTGCGCAGCCACGGCGACGGAATTGTCGGCGTTCCGGATCAGCTCCTCGAGCTTGTCCGTAACGTGCGACTGTGCTTCGCGACTAGCTGCCTTCATCTCGCCTACTTCCTCGTCGACACGTGGTCGAGTTCGTTCAGGAACTCGTCGATCGTGTTCGAGCGGCGGGTCGAATCCGACAGCTCGGTGCCCAGCAGACGCTCAGCCAGCGAGATGGAGTTCTGGCCCATCTCGTTGCGCAGCTCAGCGACAACCTGCTCGCGGGAAGCCTGCAGCTGCTTTTCACCGGACTCGATGATGCGGCGGGCCTCGTCCTCGGCACGGGCGCGAGACTCAGCCTCGATCTCCTTGCCGCGGGTGCGGGCGGCTTCACGGATCTCGGCGGCCTCGTGGCGCGCCTCCGCGAGCTCGGCGTTGTTCTTCTCCAGGGCAGCCTTGGCTTCCTTTTGGGCGACCTCAGCACGCTCGATGCCACCCTTGATTCGGTCTTCGCGCTCCGCCAGCACTTCCTGGAACTTCGGAATGACGTACTTCGCAAAAAGTAGGCCGACGATGATGAAAACGACAAGAGACCAAACCACGTCGTACGCGGCCGGCAAGAGAATGGAAGGTTCACCCTCGCCCGGCAGCGTCTCATGGCCCTCTGCGGCCATGAGGAATGCAGTGACGTCAGTCATTGGTTGCTCCTGATCTAAAAAATGTACGGGGTTACTCGTTCTTGTTTTTTAGAACAGGAAGCCGGCGACGAGGCCGATCAGGGCGAGCGCCTCAACGAAGGCGATACCCAGGAACATGGTGGTGCGCAGCTGGCCAGCCATCTCCGGCTGACGTGCCATGCCCTCAACGGTCTTGCCGACGAGCATGCCGATGCCGATGCCCGGGCCGATGGTTGCGAGGCCGTAGCCGATGGTGCCGAGACCCTCGTAGCGGTTCACGGTCTCCGCTGCCTGAGCAAGAATGATGTCGTTCATGTGAAAGTCGTTCCCTTTCTAGGTGCCCTCCCGCGGGGTGCGGGTGAGCGAGTGACAGATTGTGGGGTTATTCAGTTGGCCGTGTGGTCGCGCTTTGTTAGTGCGCATCCGCGTGCAGCGACAGCTCGATGTACACCGCAGTCAGCAGGGCGAAGATGTACGCCTGCAGGAAGATGATGATCAACTCGTATGCGGTAAACAGCAGCGCTGCAATAAGGGTCAAGCCACTCACTGCCGTCCATGCGTTCAGCTGCCAGAAGAAGAAGTTCGTGGCGGAGTACAGCAGGACGAGAATGATGTGGCCAGCCAGGAAGTTCGCCATAAGACGAAGAGCCAGGGTGACCGGACGCAGGATGAACGTCGAGAAGAACTCGATCGGCACCACCAGAAGGTGGAGCAGCGGCGGAAGGCCGGGGATAACCGTCGAGTGCTTGAAGTATGCGATGCCGTAACGCTTCACACCGGCGTAGATCATCGCGATGTAGGCCGCCACCGCCATGACGATCGGCATGCCGATACGTGCGTTAGGCGAGATGTTCAGGCCCGGGATGATCGTTGCCACGTTCATGAACAGCGTGGTGAAGAAGATGGTGCACAGCAGCGGCAGGAACCGCTTGCCGTCCTTCTTCCCCAGCGTGTCCTCCGCGATCTGGACGCGGACGAAATCGACACCGATTTCGGCGACATTCTGCAAGCCCTTAGGAACCAGCTTCGGGTTCCGGAAGGCAATAACAAAGAGGAGCACCAAGATCGCCGCCATAAACAGGCGGACGAGCATGATGCGATCGAGTGCGAACCACCCATTAGCGAAGTCTTCGCCAATGAGCTGGCCGTACGTCTGCCCCGGGAAAAATTCTGGACCAAGTGAAGGTGCGTGGAATTCACCCTTCATGGCCAAAGTTGTAACGCTCAGCGTTCTCTCCCGTTCTCGGGCCGCGCTCCGAAAAATCGGCGCGCGGTGCGATGGACGTCTTCAACAAAGACTGCCTCCGCGGCGGACTCCGTCGCACATCTGCTTCCGCGGTGACAGGGGATGTCGTTCTTGCGCCGGTTTCCCCTGCTTACGAGGGTTAATATCGACTCAGAACAAACCCAGCGGTTATCCTAACAGGCCGTCCGGAGAAAGTAGGTTTTACCTGTGTAGTCGTCCCCCCGACGCGCCACCCCAGTCACAGCTAAACCACAACTGCCCTGCTCTGAGGTGGTTTCGGGCAGCTGTTAGGTCTGTCACAGGCCCAGTGTGTGGGGGCTAATCCAGGTAGGTGGTGCGGGTGGTGATGGTTCCCCACGTCTCGGCGCCCAGGGCGACCACCAACGCGGCGACCGTCGTAATGCCGAACGCTTGGTGGTCATAGAAGTCGAATCCCTTGATCCACAGCATGAACAGCACGAGCAGTCCGATTTTGAGCAGCCAGCCGCCGAGGACCACCGCCATCGTCGTGTTCGGCGTGGAGTTCGACGTGGCCAGCACGGTCAGCGCTGTCGACAGTACAAAGCCGCCCCCGACGGCCACGCCCATCAGTGTCGCCCAGATGCCGGGCAAGTCGCGGGTCGCGCCCCACGCCATCAGCGAGACGACGGTCAGCGCCACCAGCGCCCAACCCGCCACCTTCAACGCTCGCACGAGTGGGCGGCGGTGGTCGGTCATGGCATTCGCGTCTTTTACTTCAAGCGGTTTCACGCTGGGTCATCCTACCTGCAGGGCCGATTTTGCCCTTCGCAAGCGGCACCAGCGTGAGCAGAAACGCCACCAGCAGCGCCGTGAGACTCAGCGCCAGCGCCACCTTCGTGGGGACGATGGAAAAACTCACGGCACCGAGCGCGACTGCGGAGACCCACATGTACAGCACCAGCACCGTGCGGCGGTGCGTGTGGCCGAGTCGGAGCAGCCGGTGGTGAATGTGGCCGGCATCCGCGGCAAAGGGGCTCTGCCCCCTCGCCGTGCGCCTGACAACGGCCCACACGAGATCCAGCACCGGCAGCGCGATGGCCGCGAGCACCACGATGATCGGGCTCACCAGTGCCACTACATCCGCCGCCCCGTAGAGCGACATGTTGATCTTGCCGGACGCGGAGATAGACGCCGCCGCCAGCAAAAGGCCGATCAGCATGGCGCCGGAGTCGCCCATGAAGATGCGTGCGGGCTCGAAGTTGTGGGGCAAAAAGCCGGCGCAGATGCCCACCAAGATGGCGCAGATGATCGCCGGCGGGTAGGCGGAGACTGCCCCGCCTTGGTCGTGCAGCACCGCCAGCGAGTACAGCAGGATCGCGGATCCGGCGATCATGCCCAGCCCGGCGGCGAGGCCGTCGATGCCGTCGACGAAGTTGACCGCGTTAATCAGCAGGACCGTAAATATTGCGCTGAAGACCATGCCCTGGGCTTGATCCAGGATGAGTGTGGTGCCGCCCTCGCCGAACGGCACGTAGAACACGGTGAAGACGATGCCCAGCGCAGTCATCACAATCGCCGCCGCGAATTGGCCGATGAGCTTTGTCAGGGCGCGCAGCTCGTACAAGTCGTCGACCACGCCCACCAGCACGATGGCCAGCCCACCCACCAGCACTGCGGTCATTTCGGGTGTGAGCGGGGCGAAGCCGCGTGTCAGGGCTGGCAGCTGCTGCGCCAGCGCGTAGGCGGCCAAGAATCCGGTGAACATGGCGAGACCGCCCAGCGAGGGTGTCGGCTGGGTGTGCACGTCGCGGGTGCGGATCTCTGCCACCCTGCCTGTGCGCACGAGCAGGGAGCGCACGGGCCCCGTGGCGAGGTAGGTCACTGCTGCCGCTACGAGCAGGACCAGACCAAGCTCCCGCAGCGGAACACCGGAGGCGTTCATCGGCGGCTACTTCCTCCGCAGACTCTCCGGTTCAAGCCCAAGGACTTGACCGATGCGCTCGGCGGTGATCGCCCCCTCGCGCAGGATCTTCGGCGCGGGCCCGGAGATGTCGATGATCGTGGAGGGTTCCCCGATCTCCGCCGAGCCGCCGTCGAGGTAGATTCCCACCGCGTCGCCGAACTGCTGGCGCGCCTCCGTCACCGTGGTCGCCGGCGGGTTGCCAGAGATGTTCGCGGAGGAGACAGCCATCGGTCCAGTTTCCTGCAACAGCTCGAGCGCGAGCGGCTGGTTCGGCATACGCAGCAGCACGGTGCCTCGGGTGTCGCCCAGGTTCCACGGCAAGCTCGGCGCCTCGGGCACGACGATGGATAGCCCGCCCGGCCAGAACGCCTCCACGAGCGCCTTCGCCGTTTCGGTGAACTCGCGGACCAGGCCTTGGATAGTCACCCAGGAGCCCACGAGCACCGGCACCGGCATATCCGGCCCGCGGTGCTTGGTTGCCAGCAGCGTCTCCACGGCCGCGTTGTTGAAAGCGTCGCAACCGATGCCGTAAACGGTGTCCGTGGGCAGCACCACGCAGCGGCCGGCACGTACGGCGTCTGCGGCCGCGCGCACTCCCTCAGCGCGCTTGTGCGGGTCGAGGCAGTCGTACGTTTCCCTCAATGTTTGCTCCTTGGGCGTCTGGCAGTTACCGGGCCAGCTTACTCGCAGTGACAAACCGGGCCCGCCCGGTGAGGTCGTGCAGCACTTTCGGGTCGGCGAAACCGCCGTCGCGCAGCACCTCCTGCACCGCGAGTGATGTCGTGTCGTCGTGCTCGATGCCGATTACTCCCCCGTCGCGCAGCAATCGCTTGGCGACGGGTACGAGCCCGTTAATCGCCGCCATCCCGTCGTCGCCCGAAAAGACAGCCTCGCGCGGGTCTGCGTAGACCTCCTGCTGCAGCTGCGGCGTTTCGGGCACGTACGGCGGGTTGGTCACCACCAGGTCCACTGCCCCGTCGAGTTCGCGCAAAAGGTCCGGGTCCGTCATGTCGCCGGCGACCACTGCCACCTGAGGCGCGAACTTTTCGACGTTGCTCCGCAAATACCCGCGCGCTTTTTCAGAACGCTCGACCGCGTAAACCTTCGCCTCGGGGCGTGCGCGGGCGATGGTGATGGCGAGCGCGCCCGTGCCGGAGCCGAGATCGACGACAGTGCTGCCGCGCTGCGCCAGCGCCCACTCGGCGAGCACTTCAGTTTCCGGCCGCGGAATGAACACCCCGGGGCCGACCTGAAGGTCGATGCCGAAAAACGGCGCGGTTCCGACGATGTGCTGCAGCGGCTCGCGAGCGGCGCGGCGTGCGATCAGCTCGGCGTAGCGCTCGTCGAAGTCCGCGGTCGGTTCTGCGAAGAGGAGCTGCGTCGGAGCAACGCCGAGCAGGTGCGCCGCGAGCAGGCGGGCGTCCACCTCAGGCGCGGAAACGCCCGCGCCGGCAAGGGTCTGCGCAGCGCGGGCGATGGTCTCGCGGAGGTTACTCGGCTTCAAGGCGTTCCTGACGCTCGTGCGTCTGCAGCGCTGTGATCAGGTCGTCCATGTTGCCGTCCAGCACCGAATCGAGGTTGTTGGCCTTGAAGTTGATGCGGTGGTCCGAGATGCGGTTCTCCGGCCAGTTGTAGGTGCGGATGCGCTCGGAACGGTCCATCGTGCGCACCTGGGACGCGCGACCTTCCGCCTCTTCAGCCTCCGCCTTCTCGCGCTCCAGCTGGTCCAACCGGGCCTGCAGCACCTGCATGGCGCGGGCGCGGTTTTGAATCTGAGAGCGCTCGTTCTGGCAGGTCACCACAATGCCGGTGGGCAGGTGCGTGATGCGCACGGCCGAGTCGGTCGTGTTCACGCCCTGGCCGCCCTTGCCCGAGGAACGGTAGACGTCCACGCGCAGATCCTTCTCGTCAATCTGCACGCTTTCCACCTCGTCGGCTTCCGGGAAGACGTACACGCCGGCCGCGGAGGTCTGGATGCGGCCCTGGGATTCGGTGACGGGAACGCGCTGCACGCGGTGCACGCCGCCCTCGAACTTCAGCTTGGACCAGGCGCCGTCGCGCGACGGGTTCTTGGACTTCACCGCAACCGTCATGTCCTTGACACCGCCGAGGTCGGACTCCGCCACGTCCAGCACCTCCCAGGTCAGAGCGTGCTTTTCGCAGTACTTCTGGTACATGCGGGCGAGGTCGCCAGCGAACAGGGCGGCCTCTTCGCCGCCGGCGCCGGCCTTGAGCTCCATGATCACGTCGTCGCCGTCGTGCTCGTCGCGCGGCGCCAGAAGGTCAGCCAGCTCTTCTTCCAACCGGACAATCTCGCCCTCGAGGCGCTTGGCCTCCTCGGCGAACTCCTTGTCCTCGTTGGCCATCTCGGCCGCCGCCTCGTGGTCCTCCTGCGCCTCGGTCAGCGCGTTGTAGACGTTGATGATCGGCTGCAGCTCGGCGTAACGCTTGGACAGTTTGCGGAACTGGTCCTGGTCTCCGGCGACTTCCGGGTCGCCCATCTGGGCCTGGATGCCCTGGTATTCGGCGACGTAGTCGTCGACAAGCGAAACCTGCGATTTCTCTGCCATTAGGAGTACTCCTCCTCCGTCTCGGCCTGCGCCATCGGCGCGGAGTTGGCCACACCCATGAGGAACTCGCCGTTGGACTTGGTCTTCTTCAGCTGCTTGATCAGCATGTCGATGGACTGCTGCGGGTCAAGCGCGGAGAGGATGCGGCGCAGCTTGTGCATCACGCGGGCTTCCTCCGGGCTCATCAGCAGCTCGTCCTTGCGGGTGCCGGACGGGTTGACGTCCACAGCCGGGAACACGCGGCGCTCAGCGATCTTGCGGTCCAGCTTCAGCTCGGCGTTGCCGGTGCCCTTGAACTCCTCGAAGATGACGGTGTCGCCGGCGGAACCGGTCTCCACCATGGCGGTTGCGATGATGGTCAGCGAGCCGCCCTCCTCGATGTTGCGGGCAGCACCCAGGAAACGCTTCGGCGGGTAGAGCGCGTTGGAGTCCACGCCGCCTGACAGGATGCGGCCGGACGCCGGCGAGGAGTTGTTGTACGCGCGACCCAAACGGGTGATGGAGTCCAGCAGAACCACCACGTCCTGGCCCATCTCCACCAGACGCTTCGCGCGCTCGATGGCCAGCTCCGCCACGGCGGTGTGCTCTGACGGCGGGCGGTCGAACGTGGAGGCGATGACCTCGCCGTTGACGCTGCGCTGCATGTCCGTGACTTCCTCCGGACGCTCGTCCACCAGCACGACCATGAGGTAGCACTCTGGGTTGTTGGTGGCGATCGCGTTGGCGATGTTTTGCAGAATCGTCGTCTTACCGGCCTTCGGCGGGGAGACGATCAGCGCGCGCTGGCCCTTACCGATCGGCATGACCAGGTCGATCACGCGGGTGGTCAGGATCTTCGGCTCTGTTTCCAGGCGCAGGCGGCGGTTCGGGTACAGCGGGGTGAGCTTGTGGAACTCCTTGCGGCCCTTCGCCGCCTCCGGCGTCTGGCCGTTGATGGTGTCCACGCGGACCACCTGGTTGTAGTTGCGGCGGTTGCGGCCGTTGCCCTGCGAGTGGGACTGGCCGTTCGCGCGGACCTGGCCTGTCACCGCGTCGCCGGAGCGCAGGCCGGACTGGCGCACAAGCTTCTGCGGGACGTAGACGTCCGCGTTGGACTGGCGGTAGCCGGTCGTGCGGATGAACGCGGAGCCGTTGGGCTGCACGTCCGCGATACCGGCGACTTCCTGCAGGTCCTCCGGATCGAAGTGCTGCTCGTTGTGGTTGCCGCCGTTGTTGTGGTTGTTGTCCCGGTTGCGGTTACGGTTGCGGCGCCCGCGACGGCCGCGGCGGCCCCCACCGTGGCCGTCCTCGTTGTGGTTGTTGTCCCGGTTGCGGTTGCGTCCACCGCGCTGCTCGTCGCCGCGCTGTTCGTCGCCGTTGTTGTTGTCGCGCTGCCCGTCGCGCTTGTGCTCGGAACGCTCGTCGTCACGCTGCGCGTCGTTGTGCTCCTCGTGCTGCGAGCGCGCGCGGTTGCGGCGGGCACGGCGGGCAGCAGAACGCGAGCCCCCGCGCGAGTCCTCCTCATCGCCCTGCTTCTCCGCCTTCTTCTCTTCAGGCTTGCTTTCAGGTTTCTCCGCCTTCTGCCCTGACTTCTGCTCGGCCTTCTGCTCAGTCGGGGCCTCCGCCGCTGCGGCCGCAGCCTTGCGCGGCACCTGCCCGGTCGTGATGGCCTGGATGAGTTCCCCCTTGCGCAGCCCGGAGGTCCCCTTGAGTCCCTTCTCCGCAGCGATCTTGCGCAGCTCCGGAAGCTTCTTTGCGGCGAGCTCTGCCGCGGTGCCGGTATCGGTCACGTGTGTCCTTTCGTCGCTAAGCCAGCTGCTTATTCGCGCGCGTATTCGCGTTTGCATTCACCGGTAGCGGTCGTGTGCGGTATTTCGGGGTGGGCGTTATTCGCCCGGCCGGATCTCGCGGAGCCGGGGAATCTTTCCTCCCGGCTACACCGCCAGCACCCTCAACCGGAAAAGTCCGGGCGGGTGCATTTCGCACGATCCACGCAGAAGTGTAGCGCATATCAGCACCGTGGATAATCCGGGTCGCGCTAACATGGCCTGCATGCTTTCAACGATGCAGGAGGTGCCGTTCTCCGTCGCCAGAATCTTGGAATTCGGCGCCACCGCCCACGCCAACACCAAGTGCACGACGTGGCGCGCATCCGGCGCGGAGGAGACCACGTTCGCGGAGATCAGCGCTCGCGCCGCGGCGTTCGCGAACGCGCTGCACGACGATCTGGGCATCGACGGAGATCAGCGCGTGTCCACGCTGCTGTACAACTGCGCCGAGCACATCGAGGTCATGTTCGCCGTGGCGGCCAAGGGCGCGGTGTTCAACCCGCTGAACGTGCAGCTCATGACGGACCAGATCGCCTATGTGGTCAACCACGCCGAGTCCGAGGTCATCGTTGCGGACCCCCGCCTGGCGGAAAAGCTGGGCGCCATCTTGCAGTCGTGCCCCACGGTGCGCGCTGTGGCGTTTACCGGCATCGGCCCGCTCGACGGCGCGGCGTCGCACCTGCCCGCCTCCGTTGAGGTGTACAGCTACGAGCAGCTTCTCGACGGACGACCCACGTCATACCCCTGGCCGGAACTGCCCGAAAACACCGCTGCGGCACTGGTGTACTCCACCGCCACCACCGGCGCGCCGAAGGGCGTGGCCTACTCGCACCGCTCGCTGTGGCTGGAGGCGACCAGCCTGCGCGCCACCGATTCGCTGGCTGTCGCCCACGGCGAGACCTTCCTGTGCTGCATCCCGATCTACCACGTGCTCAGCTGGGGCGTGCCACTCGCGGCGTTTCTGGCCGGCACGCCGCTGGTGCTGCCAGATTCGGACATGTCCGCGCCCACCCTGGCCAAACTCATCGCGGGCACCCACCCCCGCGTGGCACACGGCGTGCCCACCCTGTGGATCCAGTTGATGGTGCATTACCTGCACAACCCTCCGGAGCGGATGAGCTTGCAGGAGATTTTCGTCGGCGGATCGCCGGCCCCGCCTGCCCTGATCAAGGTGTGGGAGGAGCGATACGGCGTCGACGTGGTGCACGTGTGGGGCATGACGGAGACTTCCACCGTAGGTACCGTCGCAAGGCCGCCGTCCGGCGCATCGGGCGAGGCACGCTGGGCGTACCGCATCTCCCAGGGCCGCTTCGCCCCGACGCTGCAGTACCGCGTGGTCAACGACGGGCAGGTCATGGCCCCCAACGACCTCACCCAGGGCGAGATTCAGGTGCGCGGCAACATGGTCGCCGCCAGCTACTACCACTCGCCCACCCAGGAGCCCGGCGAGGTCGCCTCCACCTTCCGCGGCGAGGAGGTCAGCGACGAGCGCAAGCACTTCACCGCCGACGGCTGGCTTCGCACCGGCGACGTGGGCACCGTGACCAACGCCGGCTTCCTCACTCTCTACGACCGCGCCCGCGACGTGATTCGCTCCGGCGGCGAGTGGATCTACTCCGCCCAGGTGGAAAACCTGATCATGGAGTCCGACGACGTCATCGAGTGCGCCGTGATCGGCATCCCCGACCAGAAGTGGGGCGAGCGTCCACTGGCCGTGACCAAGCTGACCGCGGAGGTACCGCCGACCGAGGAGACCGCCGCCCGCCTGCGGGCCGGCTTGGCCGACGTGCTGCCCAAGTGGATGGCGCCCGAGTATTGGACCTTCGTCGATTCCATCGACAAAACCTCCGTGGGCAAATTCGACAAGAAGGACCTGCGCAAGCACCTGGCCCGCGACGAGTTCGACATCATTGCCTTGCCCGGCCCGGGCAGCCGGCCGCAGGCGACGTCGTAGCGCAACGTGTGCTTATGCGCGGTTGCGGTTGAGCAGGAGCACCACTGCACCGATCACGGCCAGCAGCAGCACACCGAGACCGCCCAGCAACGGCAGGGACAACCCGCCCGACTTGTCCTGGTCAGATGCGACCTGCTCACTTTGCTCTGCAGCTTCGGTGGTTGCCTCCACCGTCCGCTGCTCACCCGAGGTGCTCGCACCTTCAAACTTGATCGGCTCATCCGACGGCTCCGGACCGTTTTCGTACGTGGCCGTCCAATCCGGGCCACCGTCCACCGGCTCGCCATCGAGCATCACCACAAACTCGTACGGCTGCTCCACGCCTGTGGCTTCATCTTCGCTCTTCGCTCCCATGCCGACGTGCAGGAAGTAGTATCCCTGGTGCGGATTATCCCCGCCGTACATCGTGTGCTGCGCTGGCGAGACTGGGCCGCTTTCCTCTTCCTTGTCGTAGAAGCTGAAGTCTCTTGTTCCAACTTCAAGGCGTGTCGGGTCAAAGATCTTGATCTTCACCGAGTCTGCGTCGTTTGTGACTGACTCCTTGACCTTCATATTCAGCACCGGACGCTGGCCCCAGGTCACCGGGATCTTGTAGAAGCGGTACTCGCCAGGAACGATCTTGTCGGAATAGGTGCCCTCGCTGATCTCCACCGCATCGTTGAAACTGGTGCCGCCAGCGATTTCCTGGCCAGTACCGAACGGGACCTCACCGTCGTACTTTCCGGAGGAGATAGCCTTGTCCGACCATTCCTTGGCTTGTTCTTTTTCTGGGATCGGCTCGTAGAACACGTTGACTTCGACGTTGACGCCGTCGACAAGCTCTGCGCCTGTCTTGTACACCTGCGTGGCTATCAGCCAGTCGCCCATATCGCAGTCATCGGCCTGGTCCTCGCGCGACAACGAAACCCAGTAGGGTTCCATCGCGAATTGTGCGCTGCCTGCGATGTTTGCGCCGGAGAGCTTCGTGCGAGCTTTACCGCAGTTCGGGTCGCTCTCGTTGGTTTGCGCGGTGGACTCGAGAGTAACCTCGGCATCTTGAAATTGCCCGTCAGGCTGCCAGATTGGCGTCATCGTGATCAGCGCCTTATGCCCCTCCGGCACGGAGACGCGGAAGTAGCGGTCGGTCTTCGAGTTCGAATCCGGTGTCACCTTCGTCTGGTACTGGCCCTGACCAAGCCACTTGGCATCCTCCGGCGAATCCGCAAACTCGAACGGCGTGCCTTCAACCTTGTATTTTCCGATGTCACGCTGAGCGAGGAACTTCAACGACTGCGACAGACTCGCCGCATCCTTCGCCTCCAAAAACTGACCATTGCCAGCCTCCGCGATGCACTGCAACTCCTTGCGGGCGGCATCATCAACTTGGAACCCCACCGTGTGGATCGCCAGGTCAACACCATCTTCGGCCAGCTCCTTCGCCACCTCGCACACCGGCGGCGGCGCACAGGAATCGATACCGTCGGAAACCAGAATGATCGAGCGCTGACCTTCGTTGCCTAGTTCTTCTGCGGCCTTGCGCAGCGAATTTCCCATTGGCGTGTACCCCTTCGGCTTTAAGCCGTTAATGGCCGAAGAGAATTTCGCCTTGTCAACCTTGCCCACCGGGACGAGCGTCTCGATATCTTTGCACCCCCGCTCCCGATTATCCGGCGCATCCGACTCATTCGCGCCGTATACCGTCAGCCCCATATTCGCCGTCTCTGGCAGCGATTCCACCAGCTCGTTCGCCGCCTTCCTCGCCGAATCCATTCGGGTGCCCTCGGTGTCGGCTTCAACCATCGACGACGACGCATCCAGAATCAGCATCGCCTTGCTGTCATCCGAGCCGCTACCGGAAGCCGACGAAGACGCTTTCGTCGACGTCGTCGAGGACGACGAAGTCTGTGTCACCGTAGACACCGCTGTCGACGAGGATTGACCCCACGCCACAGGCACCCACGCGCAACAACACGCCACCACCAAAAGCAGCGCGCCAATAGCCCCCGCACCCTTCCTCGAAACCAACAGATTCATCCCAACGCACCCTTCCCTTACGTGTGTGCAGAATCACTTAGGAGAATAAAAGAACTCCACCGCACCTGCACGTTTTGTTATAGCTTCGCAAGGAAAACAATCTGTCCTGTCCGGCCCGGGCAGCCGGCCGCAGGCGACGTCGTCAAGCAAAAAGTCACGGTACGATTGAGGGGCATGACAGCGAAACCAAGCATCTTTTCCAGCCCGTCCCGCTACGTGCAGGGCCAAAACGCCATCCACGAGCTGGGCAAATACCTCAAGCAGCTGGGTGAGAACCCGCTGCTGCTTTCGGACGACACCGTGTGGGGCCTCGTTGAAAAGCAACTCACCGACGGTTTTGAAGAGGTTGGCCTGCCGGTCAACCGCGTTCAGTTCGAGGGCTTCGCCACCGCGAAGCGTGTCGACGACACCGTGAAGCTGATCAAGGACAACAACTACGATGTCGTCGTCGGTCTCGGCGGCGGCTCCGCCATCGACTCCGCCAAGGCAGCCGGCTTTGAGGCGGGCATCAGCTGGGTCTCCGTCCCCACCGCCGCGTCCTCCGACGCCCCGACGTCCACCCTGTCCGTGATTTACACGGAAGACGGCGCCTTCGACGAGTACCGCTTCTTCCCGCGCAACCCTGACCTCGTGCTCATTGACACCCAGCTGGTTGCCAGTGCGCCAGAGAGGTTCCTCGTCGCCGGCATCGGCGACGCCCTTGCCACCTGGGTTGAGGCCCGCGCGACGGCGAAGGGCAACGGCACGACCATGAACGGCGGCCGCCCCACCCGCGCCGGCGCCGCGCTTGCGGAACTGTGCTGGGACATCCTCTGGAACGACGCTTTCGCCGCCCTCGACGCGGTGCGCGCAGGCGTGGTCACCCCGGCACTCGACGCAGTTGTCGAGGCCAACACGCTGTTGTCCGGCCTCGGCTTCGAGTCTGGCGGCCTCGCTGCGGCGCACGCAATTCACGACGGCCTCTCCGCCGCCGAGCAAACCCACGGCCTGACCCACGGCGAGAAGGTCAACATCGGCACCATCGCCCAGCTGATCATGGAGGGCGCTGACACCGAAGAGCTGGAGGACTTCATCGAGTTCTCCACTCGCGTCGGCCTGCCCACCACCCTGACCGAGGTGGGCCTCTCCCCCGAGGACACCGAGGCCCTTGAAGCCGTTGCGCAGGCCGCGACCAGCAAGGACGAGACCATCCACAACATGCCGTTCCCGGTCACCCCGGAGCAGGTAGTTGAGGCGCTGGTCACCCTCGAGTTCACCTCCCGCCGTGTCCGCGAGGAACGCGGTTTGCCGTCTCCGAACAAGTACGAGACCAAGCACTAGCCTTCGCCCAAAGGGGCCGCACGATCGTTTTCGTGCGGCCCTTCTTTGCTGCGCGGGACTCTCAAGCGGTGGTTGAGAAGGTTCTGCAGCTGCAGAATGCTTCCCGCACAATTTTCGAAACTCTCACCCATTAGTTGAGAAGGTTCCGCAGTTGCAGAATCAGCTCAATTTTCCGGGGAGAGAGTCTCAACCAAAGGTTGAGAGAGTTCTGCAGCTGCAGAACCCTGGCTCACATGTTGAATGAAGTGGACACACAAACCCTTTACATCGAACACCTTTTCGCATACACTCGGCGTCACACAGTTCCCGCCCAGCCATCGCACAGGGGTCAGCCGATGACTACAGCCACTGTTCCAATCACCCGCGACACGCCTCAGCTTGTCGACGATCTAAAGAACCACCACCGCCAATCCCACACCCACCGCGCCGACATGCTCGATCTCCTCGGCCAGCTTGACGAGGCCGACATAGCAGCCCAGTACAGCGAAAATTCCACCGCGACCTGGATCAGACGCGAACTCAACCTCCCCACCGCAACCGCATACGAATACGTCCACATCGCACGGGGTTTACGCAGATTTCGGCATCTTTTTGAGACGTTCCGTTCCGGCGTCATGCCCTACTCCACCGTGCGCCTGCTGCTGAAATACATGACCGAACAGAATGAACAGGAGCTCGTCGAGCTCGCGCTCGTCCACGGCTATTCGGAGCTTCAGCAGATCTTCGCGGGGGCCGACCCGGTAGATGAGACCGAGCCCGACGCCCCCTTCGTCACCGCCAATGTCAGAGATGACGGCATGCTGGACTTCCGAGCACTCCTTCCTGCAATGCAAGGCCAGGCACTTCTTGCGGCACTGAAAATCGCGCAACTGGCCAACTACTGCGCCGAACTCCCGGACGCGGACGTCCTGGCAGACCCAGACAAACTCGACGAGATTATCCAGCAAGCCGAGCACCTCCCCGAGGCCTGCCCACCCGACCACACCGAAGAGCCTTCGCGGCCCCGCACAAAAATCGACCTAGATTCCCTTCTCCGCCCGCCGTCTCGCTACGGCCCACCGGAGAAGAAGGACCTCTACCCCGCGTTCATCGCCATGATGGACATGGTCCGCACTAAACCGGCCAGTCCCCTCCGCGCACCGGGCGCGCACGTCAACATCGTGCTTACTGAAGGCGGGGGCGCGTGGATGCCACAGAATATCTCCGCCCGCTCGGCGGAAGTACGCAGCTACATCGCGAACGCCACGGTTCGCATGCACCTGTTGGACAAGAAGGGCCTGACCATCAACGTGGGCCGTGCCCAGCGCTTCGCCACCGACGCCCAGGTCCTGGCACTTCTCACCGCCTGGAACCACCAGTGCGCGATGCCCGGCTGCAGCCACACCCGTTTCATCGAGATTCACCACATCAGAGAGTGGGACGAGGGAGGCAAGACGGACATAGACAACCTCATCCCGCTGTGCTCCAGCTGCCATTCAAAGATCAGCCACAGGCTTGCGCATATAGAGGCGTTCGGGCCGGATCTCTACTTCCGGCTCAAGGACGGCACGCAGTACATCTCCAGGAACCGCTCGCTGCCAACCCGAACGCGCAACTTCACCGGGCCCCTGCGGCCGGAATACCGCACGGGCACCAGCTACGACGACTAGTCTCGCACCAACTCCGCGGTGGCGGGCCCGGCGACATCGAGTTCGATGATGCGTAGGCCGGCGGAGCGTGCTTCGTCGAGAAGCGAGGGCTCCACCTCGGAAGTGGTCAGCACGAGCGCGGTCGGGCCGGCACCGGACAGGTAGGCGGCGTGGCCGCGGTTGCGCAAGCGATTGACCCACTCGGCGGTAATCGGCAGCACGTCGGCGCGGTACGGCTGGTGCAGGCGGTCGCGGGTGCCCTCGAACAGCAGCTCCGGGTGGTGCTGGATGGCCGCCGTCATCACTGCGGTGCGCGAGACGTTGAAGCGCGCGTCGGTGTGGGTGACGTGGCTCGGCAGCACCTTTCGCACGGCATTTGTGGAGGCGTGGAAGTCAGGCACGAGAGCGACAGCCTTGATGGAATCGTCCACCGGGATGCGCACAGCACGGTAGGACGGCTTGGACTGCCCGTCGACGGGAATGTCGGTCCAGGACACCACAGCGCCGCCGAGGGCGGAGGCACCCGCGTTGTCGGGGTGGCCCTCAAACTCTGAGGACAGCTGGACGATCGCGTCGTGGTCCAGCGGCGAGCCTGCAAGCGCGTTCGCTGCGACGACGCCGGCGACGGCCGCGGCGGCGGAAGACCCCAGGCCGCGGGACTGCGGGATGGAGTTGTGGCACACCACGCGCAGGCCAGGTGCGGACACGTCGGCGGCGGTGAGACCGGATTGGATGGCCTTGACCACCAGGTGGGAGCTGTCGCGGGGCAGGTCGTCGGCGCCCTCGCCGAAAATCTCCACCTCGAGGCCGGACTCGGTGACCTCGACCTCGACAGTGTCGTAGATGCTCAGCGCGAGTCCGAGGGTGTCAAATCCCGGGCCCAGGTTCGCAGAAGAACCGGGGACGGTGACTTTGACCTTGAGGCCGGGCTGCAGATCAATGGCCATGGTGCGCCCCCTTCTAGGAATCCAGGCGGATAACGGAGTTGACGGCCAGCACCTCGTCGTGGCCGGTGAGCTGGTCCACGATCGCGTGGAGGTCCTCCTCGCGGGCGGCGTGGGTAACCACGATCAGGTGGGCCTCGTCGCCAGACTCCTCCTGGCGCACCGCCGACAGGGAGATGCCTGCCGTGGCAAAACGCGCGGTGAGGTCCGCGAGCACGCCCACACGGTCGTTGACCGTCATGTTGATGTGGTAGCGCGTGGTCACCTGCTCGAAGGGGACGACCGGGTAGTCCGCATACGGGTTTTCCGCCGGTGCGCGCCCGCCGTGCACCTTGTTGCGGGCGGCGCCGACAAGGTCGCCGAGGACTGCGGACGCGGTGGGGGCGCCACCGGCGCCATTGCCGTAGAACATGAGACGACCTGCTGCTTCTGCCTCGACGAAGATGGCGTTGTAGGACTTGTCCACGGTGGACAGCGGGTGCTCGTTGGGCACCAGCGTGGGGTGGACGCGGGCGTTGACGCCGGTGGTGTTGCCGGCGTCGTCGACGAGGCGCTCGCAGATCGCCAGCAGCTTGATGGTCTGGTTGGACTGCTTGGCGGCCTCGATGTCGTCAGCGGTGACCTTTGTGATGCCTTCGCAGTACACGTCGTCGAAGGTCACGCGAGTGTGGAAGCCCATGGACGCGAGGATGGCGGCCTTGGAGGCGGCGTCGTGGCCCTCCACGTCCGCGGTCGGGTCGGCTTCCGCGTAGCCGAGGCGGGTGGCTTCTGCGAGTGCTTCCTCGTAGCTGGCTCCGGTGGACGCCATCGCGTCGAGGATGAAGTTGGTGGTGCCGTTGACGATGCCGGAGATGCGCTGCACCTGGTCGCCGGCGAGCGAGCGGCGCAGCATGCCCACCACAGGGATGGCGGCGGCGACGGCTGCCTCGTAGTACAGGTCCACGCCGGCGGCGTTGGCGGCATCTGCGAGTTCGGCGCTGTGCGCGGCCACCAGCGCCTTGTTCGCGGTGACCACGGACTTGCCGGCGTTGAGCGCCTCGAGCACGAGCTCGCGCGGGTAGTCGATGCCGCCGATAAGCTCGACCACGATGTCCACGTCGTCGCGGGTGACCAGCTCACGTGCATCGCCGGTCAAGTACAGGCCCTGGACCTCGGGGGCATCTTTGTGCTTGTCGACGTCCGATACCGCCACCCCCTTCACCTCGATAGGGCTGCCGATGCGCTGCTCCAAGCTCGAAGAGAACTCGGAGAGCAGGCGCAGCACCTCAGTGCCCACGGTGCCTTTGCCCAGCACCGCGACGCCTACGGGGGTGCCGATGCCCTTGCCCGGGTAGTTGCCGTTGTACCCCTCGGCGGTGGCGGAAGTCATGATGCGTGTTGCTCCTTCGTCGTGCTTGGCGGGGATCTGCGGTGAACCGCTTGGTCTACTATCGCGCAAACGCGCACCACGGGTCAATTAATATTCGCGCGCAATCAGGTCTTCAACCGTTTCGCGCCGCACCATCGGCGTGACCTCGCCGCCGCGCACGGACACCACGGCGGGACGCCCGAACGCGTTGTAGTTCGAGGCCATGGAGTAGCAGTACGCACCCGTGGCCGCCAGCGCGACCAGGTCGCCCGGGGCGATGTCGTCGGGCCATTTCGCGTCCTCGACGAGGATGTCGCCGGATTCGCAGTGCGAGCCGACGAGGCGCGTGTCGGTGGGGGCACCGTCGGTGAAGCGGTTGACCACGCGAGCGTCGTAAAGCGCGCCGTACAGCGAGGGGCGGATGTTGTCGCTCATGCCGCCGTCGACGGCGATGTAGCGGCGCGAGGTGGTGAACGAGGTGTCCACGTCCTTGATCACGCCGGCCGTGTACACGGTGACCGCGGACGGGCCCGCGATGGCGCGCCCCGGCTCGACCACCACGGTCGGCGCGGCGATGCCCAGCTCGTCCGCGACCTCCTGCACGGCCTCGAGCAGATCGCGCGCGACCGCCGCAACGTCGAGCGGCGACTCCCCCGGCATGTACGCGATGCCGTAGCCGCCGCCGAGGTCGAGGTAGCCCAGCGCCACGCCCTGGGTCCTCCAAATTTCGGCGTAGAGGCTGAGCACTCGCTCGGCCGCCAGCTTGAAGCCCTCGGCGTCGAACACCTGGGAACCGACGTGGCAGTGCAGACCGGTCAACTCGAGCCAGTCGGACGCGATGGCGGCGTTTGCGGCTGCGAGCGCGTCGCCGGTAGCCAGCGAAATGCCGAACTTCTGGTCCTCGTGGCTGGTGGCGATAAATTCGTGCGTGTGCGCGTCCACGCCCGGCTTCACGCGGACGAACACGTCCTGCTTCACGCCTGCTTGCTTTGCGACGTCTTCCAGCTGCGCCAGCTCCTGGTGCGAGTCAATGACCACGTGGCCGACCTTGGACTCCACGCACAGGCGCAAAAAGGCATCGGACTTGTTGTTGCCGTGCACGGTGATGCGCTCCGGCGGGAAATCGGCCGCCAGCGCGATACGCAGCTCGTTTTCGCTGGCGACGTCGAGGGCCAGGCCCTCCTCGTCCACCCAGCGGGCCACGCGGCGGGTGAGAAAGGCCTTCGAGGCGTAGTGCACGTTGCCGGGTGCCACGAACGCCTGTGCCATGTCGCGGCAGCGGGAACGGAAGTCGTCCTCGTCGATGACCACGACCGGCGTGCCGTATTCCGCGGCGATCTCCGTCAGGGGCACGCCGGCGATGGTGACAACGCCGTCCTCTTCACGCTTGGCGCAACGCGGCCACACGTGGGCGGGCAGCTCGTTGAAGTCGCCGTTATCTTCCTCGTACGGCGTGGAGATGAAAACGGTCATTTACATCCGCTCCGGCGCGCTCACACCGATCAGGCCGAGCGCGTTGGCGACGACCTGGCGAGAGGCCAGGGCGAGCGCGAGCCGCGAGGTGTGGATCGGCTCCGGCGCCTCCCCCGCCTTCGGCAGGATCTGGCAGGCGTCGTAGAACTTGTGGAAGGCGCTGGCCAGCTCCTCGGTGTAGCGGGCGATGCGGTGCGGCTCGCGCAGCTCGGCGGCGGCGCGCACCACAGCCGGGAACTCGCCGAGGGTGCGGATCAAATCGCCCTCCTTGTCGTGGGAGAGCAGCGACAGGTCCAGTTCCCCGGTCGAGCTCGGGAGGCCGACTCCAGCGTCGGCGGCCTTGCGCTCGAGGGAGCACAGGCGAGCGTGGGCGTACTGGACGTAGTAAACGGGGTTGTCCGAAGACTGCTTCGTCCACAGATCCAGGTCGATATCCAAGGTGGAATCCACCGACGAGCGCACGAGCGAGTAGCGCGCGCCGTCCACGCCGATGGCGTCCACGAGGTCCTCGAGGGTGATCACGGTGCCGGCGCGCTTGGACATCTTCACGGCTTCACCGTCGCGCACGAGGTTGACCATCTGGCCGATGAGCACCTCGACCGCATCCGCGTCGTAGCCCAGGGCCTGCGCCGCGGCCTTCAGGCGCGCGATGTAGCCGTGGTGGTCCGCGCCCAGCATGTAGATGGCCAGCGTGTGGCCGCGGTCGAACTTGTCGGCCACGTACGCGATGTCGCCGGCAATGTAGGCGGCGTCGCCGTCGGACTTGAGCACCACACGGTCTTTGTCGTCGCCGAAATCGGTGGAGCGCAGCCACCAGGCGCCATCCGCCTCGTACAGGTTGTGGTTGTCCTTCAAGGTGGCAATCGCCTTGTCCACGGCCCCCGACTCGAACAGCGAGTTTTCGTGGAAGTAGACGTCGAAGTCCACGCCGAATTCGTGCAGGGAGGACTTGATCTGCGCGAACATCATCTCCACGCCAGCCGCGCGAAAGGTCTCCTGCACTTCGGCGTCGGTGCCTTCCAGGGCGTGCGGGTGCTGGTCCACGACCACCTGGGCAATCTCGCGAATGTAATCGCCGCCGTAGCCGTCCTCCGGGGTCGGCTCACCCTTCGCGGCGGCCACCAGGGAGCGGGAGAAGCGGTCGATCTGCCCGCCGTGGTCGTTGAAGTAGTACTCGCGGGTCACCTGCGCGCCCGACGCCTCGAGCACGCGCCCCAGCGAATCGCCCACCGCTGCCCAGCGGGTGCCGCCCAGGTGGATCGGCCCGGTCGGGTTTGCAGAGACGAACTCGAGGTTGATCTTCTCCCCTGCATACAGGTCGGAGCGGCCGAAAGCCTCGCCTTCTTCAAGTACCTTCGCCACCAGCTGGCCCTGCGCGTCTGCAGCGAGGCGCAGGTTGATAAAGCCGGGGCCGGCAATCTCGGCGGAATCGATGGCGGGGTTATCCGCGAGGTCGTCGGCAAGCCACCCTGCGAGCTCGCGCGGGTTGGTGCCAGCCTTCTTGGCCACCTGCAGCGCGATGTTGGTGGCGTAATCGCCGTGCTCCGGGTTGCGCGGGCGCTCAACGGTTACGGTCTCGGGGACGACGGAGGCGTCGAGTTCATGGGCGGCGAGCACGCGCGTCGCGGCCTCTTTCACGGTGATAGCGAGTTCAGCTGGCGTCATGGGGCACAAGTCTAAAGCACCCTCCGACACCGCACGCAGCGTGCCCACCGCCAGCGCGGTGCAATAGGTCACACCAAAGCGCCACCCCATTATTAGTCACTTGCGGGCCCCAAGTGGCATATTGTTTCCCTGTCATTGCCCATCCCTGACTCGAAAGAGCCTTCCCATGGACCAATTCCAAGTCTTCACCGACGCAATCGGCGGCAGCGTGGGTCTCTCGGCACTGGTATCTACCCTGCCGCTGCTCACCTTCTTCATCATGCTGCTCGGCTTCAAGGCCCGCGCGCACACCTCCGGCGCGGTCGCGCTGGTTGTGGCACTGCTCGTAGCCATCCTCGGCTTCCACATGCCCACCGCCATGGCCATCTCCTCCGCACTCCGCGGCGGCCTGTTCGGCCTGTTCCCCATCGTCTTTGTCATCCTGACGGCCATCTGGTTCTACCAGATCACCGTCGCCTCCGGCCGCTTCGAGGACCTGCGTCTGGTCTTTGACAAGATGGGCAACGGCGACGTGCGCATTCAGGCGATGCTCATCGCATTCTGCTTCGGTGGCCTGCTCGAGGCGCTCGCCGGCTTCGGCGCACCGGTGGCCATCACCGCCACCATGATCCTGGCGCTGGGCATCCCGCCGCTGAAGGCAGCAACTGTGGTCCTGCTCGCCAACACCGCACCTGTGGCCTTCGGCGCTGTGGGCATCCCGATCACCACCGCCGGCGAGGTCGGCGGCCGCACGGTCGAGCAGACCGAGAACATCGCCGCAATCATTGGTAACCAGACCCCGCTTCTGGCGTTCTTCGTGCCGTTCATCATCGCCATGATCATCGACGGCAAGCGCGGCGTGCGCGAGACCGCCCCGGCGGCGTTCACCATCGGCCTGACCTTCGCGGTGGCCAAGTGGTGGACCTCCCACTACTTCGCCTACCAGCTCACCGACGTCGTCGCCTGCATCGTCGCGCTGGGCGCGGCGT
Organism: Corynebacterium fournieri; assembly: GCF_030408775.1. Classification (NCBI taxonomy): domain Bacteria; kingdom Bacillati; phylum Actinomycetota; class Actinomycetes; order Mycobacteriales; family Corynebacteriaceae; genus Corynebacterium; species Corynebacterium fournieri. The sequence continues at coordinate 936,594 of NZ_CP047210.1, read as the reverse complement.
TTTTGCTGCTGCGTTTCTGGCAGCCGAAGGGCATCGAAGAGATGCGCCAGCGCCTTGAGCTGCCGGAGCGCACCGAGGATGCGGAGCTGCCCGGCCACCGTGTGTGGATGGCGCTCATGCCGTACGCGGTTGTGGTGGTCATCTTCGGTCTGGCCAACCTCGGCAGCACCATCCCGGAGTGGCTGAACAAGTTCAAGATCTCCTTCGCATGGCCGGGCCTGGACGGCAAGCTTCTCGACGCCGCCGGGGATCCTGTCACCAGCGACTACAGCTTCGCCTGGATCAACAACCCGGGCACCCTGCTGGTCCTTTCCGCTCTGATCGTGTCCGTCGCCTACATGGTGTTCAACGAGAACGGCCGCTACAGCCTCACCTGGGGCCAGGTGGGCAAGGAGTTCACGGACACGGTGTGGAAGATGCGCTGGTCCGCGCTGACCATCGTGCTGGTGCTGGCCCTGGCGTATGTGATGAACTACTCCGGCCAGACCGTGACCATCGGTGAGTTCTTCGCCAACCTCGGCCCGGCGTTCGCCTTCTTCTCCCCGGTGCTCGGCTGGGTCGGCGTTGCGGTCACCGGCTCCGACACCTCCGCCAACGCCCTGTTCGCCAACCTGCAGGTCACCGCCGCGAACAACCTGGGTCTGAACCCGGACCTCATGCTCGCCGCGAACACCACCGGCGGTGTTGTGGGCAAGATGATCTCCCCGCAGTCGCTCGCCATCGCCGCGACCGCAGTGAACATGGAGGGCAAGGAGTCCGACATCTTCAAGAAGGTCGTCGGTTGGAGCTTCGGCTTCCTGATTGCAGTGTGCGTGATAGTCTTCCTTCAGTCGAACGTCCTGAGCGCCCTTGCGCCGGTCGTTTCGTAACTGAAAACCGAATATCGGAGCCCTCGAGGTCAATCACAGCCTTCGAGGGCTTTTCACTTTCCCTGTGATCACATATTGTTTAGGAGTCCGAACATGCGAGTAGCGCTGTTTTCTACTTGTATCGGCGACGCCCTCTTCCCCGACGCGCACAAGGCATCTGCCCTTGTGCTTTCCCGCTTGGGCTACGACGTTGTCTTCCCCGACCAACAGACCTGTTGCGGCCAGATGCACGTGAACACTGGTTATAAAGAGCAGGCCATCCCGATCATCGAAACCTACGTCGACGCATTCTCGGATCCTTCCATCGACTACGTGGTCGCCCCCTCCGGTTCCTGCGCCGGCGCCGTGCGCGAGCAGCACGTCGAGCTCGCCGAGCGCTTCGGCTCCAAGGCCCTGGTCGACGGCGCGAAGACCGCATCGAAGAAGACCTACGACCTCTCCGAGTTCATCGTGGACGTCGCTGGCACCTACGACGTGGGCGCTTTCTTCCCGCACCGTGTGACCTACCACTCCTCCTGCCACTCCCTGCGCTTCCTCAAGGTGGGCGACCGCCCGACCGAGTTGCTGCGCCACGTCGAGGGCCTGGAGCTTGTGGACCTGCCCAACTCGGAAGAGTGCTGCGGTTTCGGCGGCACCTTCTCCGTGAAGATGCCGGAGGTTTCCTCCGCCATGGTCTCCGACAAGGTCCGCCACATCAAGGACACCCAGGCCGAGTACGTCACCGCCGGTGACTCCTCCTGCCTGATGAACATCGGTGGCGCGCTCTCCCGCCAGCACCAGGGCATCCGCGCGGTGCACATGGCGGAGATCCTCGCCTCCACCAAGGAGCACCCGCTGACCCCGACGTCCGCGGCATACAAGAAGGAGAAGATGCTGTGAAGGTCGCACTCGGTCAACCCACCATGCCGCCGTACGCGAACGGCCCGTCCCACCTGCGCGGCAAGGAAAAGTTCCAGAAGGCTGCGCACCACGAGCTCAACGACGTAACCAAGCGCCGCAACTACCAGTACGCCACCACCACCATCCGCGTGAAGCGCCAGGCTGTGGTCGACGAGGTGCCGGACTGGCAGGACCTGCGCGAGGCTGGCTCCACCATCAAGCGCGACGTCGCCGCCCGCATGCCGGAGCTGCTGGAGCAGTTCGAGGGGAACGTGACCAAGCGCGGCGGCCACGTCCACTGGGCGCGCGACTCCAAGGAAGCCAACGAGATCATCCAGGACCTGGTCAAGGCCACCGGCGAGGACAAGGTTGTCAAGATCAAGTCCATGGCCACCCAGGAAATCGCGCTGAATGAGGAGCTGGACAAGGCCGGCATCTTCGCGCAGGAGACCGACCTGGCAGAGCTCATCGTGCAGCTCGGCGAGGACTTCCCCTCCCACATCCTGGTCCCGGCGATCCACCGCAACCGCGCAGAGATCCGCGACATCTTCGCCGCGAAGATGCCGAACACGGACGAGACTTTGACCCAGGACCCGGCGGAGCTGGCTGAGGCTGCCCGCAAGTACCTGCGCCAGCAGTTCATGGAGGCCAAGGTGGCCATCTCCGGCGCCAACTTCGGTTGCGCAGATACCGGCACCGTCTCCATTGTGGAGTCCGAGGGCAACGGCCGTATGTGCCTGACCCTGCCGGAGACCCTGATCACCGTCATGGGCATTGAGAAGCTGCTGCCGAACTTCGAGGACCTCGGCGTGTTCCTGCAGCTGCTGCCGCGCTCCTCCACCGGTGAGCGCATGAACCCGTACACCTCCCTGTGGTCCGGCGTGACCGAGGGCGACGGCCCGCAGAACTTCCACATCGTCCTGCTGGACAACGGCCGCACCGCAGCCATGTCCAACGAGATCGGCCGCGAGGCGCTCAAGTGCATCCGCTGCTCCGCCTGCCTGAACGTCTGCCCGGTCTACGAGCGTGCTGGTGGCCACTCCTACGGCTCCACCTACCCGGGTCCGATCGGCGCCATCTTGACGCCGCAGCTGACCGGCATCGACTCCTCGGACGACCCGAACGGCTCCCTGCCGTACGCGTCTTCCCTGTGTGGCCGCTGCAACGAGGTCTGCCCGGTGAAGATCCCGATCACGGACATCCTGCTGGAGCTGCGCTACCAGAAGGCGAAGAACGAGCCGAACCACGTGGAGCGCGCCGCGTTCGCTTCCCTGGCCCAGGTCTGGGGCCGCGGCCCGGTGTGGGACAAGCTGGTGCGCATGGTGGCCATGGGCCGCGTGCTCGGCGGCTTCAACGGCAAGATCGAGACCATGCCGCCGCCGATCTCCGGCTGGACCGAGTACCGCGACGTTGCGGTGCCGCCGAAGAAGTCCTTCCGCCAGTGGTGGGGCTCCGAGGAGGCCGAGCGCCTGCTGGCAGAGGCCCGCGAGCAAGGCGTCCCGCGTGATCAGGAGGTCACCGGCAAGCGTTTCGAAGAGGAGAAGAAGTAAATGACCACTCGAGTTACTGGTAACTCCGCTTCCCGCGACACCCGCAACGAGGACGCTAAGCGCGAGATTCTCAAGCGCATCCGCGACGCGCACAAGCTCTCCAACGTCCCCGAGCACGTCGAGGTGGTGCGCAACTACAACACCTCCTCCGACATCAAGGGCGACGAGCTGCGCGAGATCCTCATCGACCGCCTGGTGGACTACAAGGCCGACGTTGTGGAGACCACGGAGGCGACGCTGAAGGACGACATCCTCAAGGTGCTTGCAGACCGCAAGTGCAACGAGATCGTCTACGCCCCCGGCCTCGATGCCTCGCTTTTCGACGGCTTCGCTGGCACCGCGCGCCCGGATTCCAACGACACCGATCCGCGCGAGCTTTCCGACGTCGATGCCGTGATCACCGACTCCCACGTCTCCTCCGCGCAGACCGGCACCATCGTGCTCGAGTCCGGCGACGTGTGCGGCCGTCGCGCCCTGTCCCTGGTTCCGGACCGCCACATCTGCATCGTGCGCCCGGACACCGTGGTCTTCGGCGTGCCGGAGATGATCTCCCGTATCGACCCGGAGCGCCCGGCGACCATGATCTCCGGTCCGTCCGCGACCTCCGACATCGAGCTCGTGCGCGTCGAGGGCGTGCACGGCCCGCGCGACCTCATCGTGATGGTTGTGAAGTAGCCGCTTTCCTGGCATAACGAAACGGCCGGTCCCTTTCGGGGCCGGCCGTTTCGCTGTCATTGTTTCCCGTGTCACGCCGTTCCCGCGGCGCGCACCAATGATTATGGAGCACCGGTGTTGAGAATCCATGGGGTGAGGCTGGGAGTCGCCCTAGGGTTCGTTCGGTTTTTCCTCACCCACTCTCCCGACCCAACCAATTTCATCGCGCGGGCAGCCGAGTGCTAGCCTTAACGGCATTGTCTTCGTAGCTCAGTGGATTAGAGCATCGGTTTCCGGTACCGAAGGTCGCAGGTTCGAATCCTGTCGGGGACACCATGTGAAGTCTCGAGACATCGTTCCTACGGTGTCTCGAGATTTTTTGTTTCTGGCGTGCCCCGGGGTGGGGTGTCTGGTGGTGTTTTGAGGGTTTGTGGGTGCTTGATTCCTGCTGGATTTGGCGGACCGTCGTGTGCCCCAGACGCTTTGGGATTACCTCCAAGGTGGGTTGATGCGGCATGAGCCCGTTGTGGAGCTGCATTGTGGCTTCAGGGAAGCACAGGCAGGAGCCTTTGCTTATCGACGAGCGTTCCGTCGCCGCTCAGAGCCGGTGCGTACGAGGAGCGGAACGATGTCTCACGACATGGCTTTTTGCCGTCGTGGGGCACTTCCGGCGCATTGCTTGCCCACCGGAACGATGTGGTGAGACATCCCCGCAGGACAAACCGGAACGATCTCATGAGACATGCGGAACGATGTCACCGAACCAGACACTGTCGGGGACACCACTTGTGCAGGGGTTTTCACGAAACTGTTCCAATCTTTTCACGAAACCTCCTGCTGGCCGAAGGAAAACGGCCGCGAACGAAAAAATGACCCACTCCGCTCGTTCGGAGGGGTCATTTTTCTTCGTCGCAGCTGTAGTAGATGAACGGTAGAGGCGCTTGCACTCAAAGGCTGTGGCTTCGTTCAACTGGTGGCGCGGTTTTTGCAGCGCTCCATGGCGGTCTTGTTGCTGCGATCACGCAGGACTGGCTGCGGGTAGTTGTTGGGGTCTGAACCGAGAGGGGTGCGCCCGGTCGGGGCCGTTTGGAACACTGCCGCTACGTCAGAGCCCGAAGGCTCCGCCGCTGACGAGGATCACGATGCCGAGGCCGATGAGAACGATGGGAAAGAGGATGTCCTCCCAGCGTTCGAGCACTTCCGCGATTGGGGGGGCGGGTGGCGACGAACTTTGCCAGGGCCACCAGGACCGCAACGAGCGCGAGGAAGATAACGCAGTAGGCGACCACTGCGAGAGGTTCCACGCTAAGGAATACAGGGGTGTAGACACCGATGTTGTCGCCGCCATTGGCAAAAGTGACGCCTGCGACTGTCCCTACGCCGACCTTCTTGCCGGATATCTTGGCCTCGTCGTCATCGTCGTCATCGTCTCCGCGCCAGGCCTGCCATGCGGCCCAGAGGCCGATGCCCAGCGGGATGAGACCAAAGTATGGGATGGCTGCCGGGGGCAGAAATGCTCCGGCGCCGGCGGTCACAAGGATCGCGGCGACGAGGATGCCGGCAAATCCGAGGTACTGGCCGGCCAGAATACGGGCGGTGGTGCCGCTCTGGCCTGCCCCTCGCGCGAAGAAGAGGGAGAGCACGATGATGTCGTCGATGTTGGTAGCTGCGAACAGGCCTATCGCCTGCAAGACCGAGGTGAGGATCATGCGTCCTCCCCAGCTGCGTAGCATCCGGGAAGCGAGCAGGCGGGATCGATGCACGGGGCATCTACGTCTACTGCCAAGGTGGCATCGACCAATGTAGTCAGCGCCTGCGCCAGGTGCGGATCGGCGATCTCGTATCGCGTCCGACGCCCCTCGGGCTCGGAGACGACAATCCCGCAATCGCGCAAGCATGCCAGGTGGTTGGACACGTTCGAGCGTGTCAGGTCCAGATCTCGGGACAGTTCCGCCGGGTAAGCGGGATGGTCGAGCAGGGTTAGGATGATCCGGGATCGAGTGGGGTCGGCCAGTGCACGACCCAGGCGGTTCATCACGTCGAGGCGCGAAGCAATAGTCAGCATGCACTGAACTATACAGCAAGTACTGAACTGATCAAGTTCCGGGTAGTGGTGGAGCTGCGTGTGCTGCTCAAGAGACAGTGGAAGTAGCAGAGATGGCAGAGATTCCGGCAAAGTTGCGAAAACAGCGTCGCCAGCTCGAGATTCGAGTTGCGCACGAGCCTGGCGTAGTTCGCGAGATCGGTTTTCAGGCCCCAATCAATGACCCGAACGGGACAAAAACCGATGGCCTCATCGCCTTGAACCGGGAAGGCTCAAACAAACTTATCTATCTCATCCGCAGCCTCGACTCGATTCCCGTTTGCAAGCGGGGACACCTCGGGGTTCGACGACGGTTCGCGCCGCAAAGGAGAGCCTTACCGGATGGATTGCCGAGAGGGACAGCGAGGGAGGCGACACCGGCGACGGTGCCTACTTGGTCGAGCCGCGCTCGTTTCTGGTGATCGGCTCCATGAGCGACTTGTGCAGCTCGCAAGGAAACCGAATTGACGCGAAGTTCCGTAGCTTTGAAAGTTTCCGCTCGAACCTTAAGTCACCGGAGGTGCTTACCTTTGACGAACTTGTCGAGCGGGCACGCTGGAATGTGGAACTTGCCGAGAGACAAGAAGAGTCGGAAACGGAATTTCCTGACTTCCCGTTCTAAGGAGTGCTCCTGCTCACGATATGTAATTGACTCCTGTCGTGTAACCGGAGGCGGAACCCGGTGTAACCGGAATGTAGCCGTGGACCTGATATAACTGGTCAGGAGGTTTCGTGAAAGCCCCTTTCGTCTCGAGACATCGTCGCAGCGGTGTCTCGAGATTTTGTTTTTCTGGGGGCTGGCGGGGACTTTAGTGCGTCGATAAGCAACTGCACCTGCACACTGTTGACGCGTCACCCACCTTGCAATAACGTCGTCCTCGTCATTTGAGTGACATATCAACAAACAGTTTTAGGAGCAACCATGGCATCCATGACCGGCACGTACAACCTCGACCCCGCCCACTCCTCCGTCGGTTTCACCGTCCGCCACGCGATGGTGACCAAGGTGCGCGGCGAGTTCACCGACTTCGACGCAACCCTGACCATCGCCGAGGATCCCGCCGCCAGCACGGCATCCGGCACGGTGCGCACGGCCAGCGTGGACACCCGCAACGCCGACCGCGACGCCCACGTGCGCGGCGAGGACTTCTTCGCCGTGGAGCAGTACCCGGAAATGGCGTTTCAGGCGAGCTCTTTCGACGTGGACTCGACGGGCAACGGCACCGTCACCGGCGATCTGACCATCAAGGCAACCACCAAGCCGGTCACCTTCGAGGTGGAGACCTTCGGCGTCGAGGAGGCCCGTTCGGCAACACCCGCATCGGCTTCGAGGCACGCACCTCGATCAACCGCAGCGAGTTCGGTATCGATTTCCAGGCACCGCTGAATTCCGGCGGCATGCTGGTCAGCGAGAAGGTCGCCATCGAGATCGAGGGCAGCGCGATCAAGCAGTAGCTTATCGACGCGCGTTCCGCCGCCCCGCCCACTACAATGCCTGACTGTGTTGAGTCGGCGATCTTTCATGTCCGTCACTGCGGTGGCGGGCATTTCTGCGCTTACGGGCTGCGCGACGCCCCGGCAAGAGGTGGTGACGGCCACGGCGACGTCGACCGCGCGCACCACGGTGACAACCGCCCCGCCCGGCCCGCAGCGCTACGCGGACCGCTCCCCCGCTGCGTTCGGCACGTCGATGCCCGGCATCGTCGACACCGTCCCCACCACGCCGGGCCAGCGCACCATCGCGTTGACGTTTGACGCCTGCGGCGGACCGCACGGCTCCGCGGTGGACCAGGGGCTCATCGACGCGCTGCGCGAGTACTCGGTACCCGCAACACTGTTTTTGAGCGCAACCTGGATCGAGGCCAACCCGCAAGCGATGCGCAGCCTGGCCGCAGACCCCCTTTTCCGCCTGGAAAACCACGGCACGCGCCACCTGCCGCTGAGTGTCAGCGGCGCCGCCGCGTACGGCATCGCCGGAACGGCAAGCCCCGCCGAGGCGATCGCGGAGATCGACGGCAACAGGGAAGTACTTGCGGGCTACGGCGTGGAATCCAACTGGTTTCGATCCGGCACCGCCCACTACGACGACGTCTCAGTCGACATCGCCGACGACCGCGGCATCGCCATCGCCGGCTACACCGTCAACGCCGACTTCGGCGCCACAGCGACCGCCACCCACGTGGCGTCCGCGATTGTGCACGCCCCGGACGGAGCGATTGTGCTCGGGCACATGAACCACCCCACCTCCGGCACGGGCCCCGGCGTGCGCGCCGCGCTTGAGCAGCTGCAAGCACACGCCGTAAGGTTCACGTTCCTCGACGGGTCTCTTAGTACTCCGCCGGCATGATCAGCCATGCGATGATGTAGGCCAAAAGGCCCGGCAGGACACCCGCGAGGGCCAGCAGCACGAACACGACGCGCACGATAGTAGCGTCCACGCCGAAGTACTTTGCCAAGCCGCCGCACACGCCTGCGAGGTACTTGTCGGACATCGAGCGCTCCAGGCGCTTCGGGGAGTGATCCGGGGTGTAGTTATTCGGGTAGTACGGGCTCGACATGGTCTCGTCATCCTTTCCTTGCGGGTGCATTTGACCCCATCCAACCCCTACGGCGGTTGCGCTTCAAGGATCTCCGCGAGATTGTGCGGCTAAGTCAAGCGAGGAGGCAGGTTCTCCGCCTTATTCACGTCGGCGAAGAAACCCCGGATTGTTTCGGCGCGAGCCGAGTCGAGGTGGTCGAAAATCAAGCGGCGCACCGTTTCCACGTGGTCCGGAACTGCGTCTTCGAGCCGGGCCATGCCCTCTTCAGTCAGCTCCACCAGCACGCCACGTGCATCGCCGGGGCACTTCCTCTTCGTAAGCAGACCGCGTTTTGCCATCCGGGTGACTTGGTGGGAGGCGCGGGAGCGATCCCAGCCGAGCTCGTCGCAAAGCTGGCGCAGGCGCAGCGTTCGCTCCTCCGCTTCGGACAGTGTGACAAGCACGGCGTACTCCGACGACGAGATGTCGCCGCCCGTCTGCAGGCGTTCATCAATCGTTCGGGAGATTTTGGTAAACCCCGACACGATGGAACGCCACAGTTCTTGCTCGTCCTCGTCCAGCCATCGCGGTTGTGTCGCCATAGACGAGTACTTTAGCCCATTCTGGTGGAAACCGTTTTCAATTGGTCCATGGAATAGGAACGCGCCGCTGTCACGCGATCAAAGCGGTCTGGGAAGCAGGTCAGCACGATGACCTGCGAGGAATTGCCCACCTGAGTAAACAGCGTGTTCATGCGCGCCAAGCGCTCCGGGTCGGTGGCGCCCAACGCGTCGTCCACCACCACCGGAACAGGCGTGGTGGATCCACTGGCAGTGACCAGGTCCGCGATGGCGAAGCGGGTCAGGATGGCCAACTGCTCCTTCGTGCCGCCAGAGAGCTGCTCCAGCGGCACGCTCACGCCGTCGACGGTGCGCTCGCTGACGGTGAGATCCTCGCCGAAGTTGAAGTCCACCGTCGGGCCGAACAGCGTTCGTGCGCGGTTGCGGATCGCGTCGTTGAAAGGCGCGGTGTAGCGGGCGCGGGCTGCGTCGCGGTGGGCGTGCATGGTCTCGCGCAACAGCCGCACCGCTTCGGCGCGGCGGGTGGTGCGCGCCAGTTCGGTCTCTGCGGCGTCGAGCTCCGCGGCGGCGCGGTCCGCCTTCTCCGCAGCGCCAGCCGCAATCTCAATGCGGCCGGTCAACTCCGTAATGCGGTTGCGCGCCTCGGCCTGGCGCTTCTCCAGGTTTGTCAGGCGCGCCTTCGCGCCCTCGAGCATCTGCTGGGCCAGCTCCGGGTCAGCCTGTGCAAGCTGCCCCTTGAGCTCGGCGTGTGCGTGCTCGGCGGCGCGCTCCTGCGTCCCTGCGGCCTCGAGCGCCTCCTCGAGCGCCGCTATGGAAGACGCCTGCTCCGCCTTTTCCAGGTCGGCGGCGGCGTGGCCCGCCTCTGCCTCCTTGGATTCGAGCTTCGTCTGCACGACAGTCAGCTCGCTCGCGGCGGTGCGGTCGGCGTAGGGCTTGAGCGCCGCATCGGCCGCGTCGACGTCCTTCTCGGCGGCATCCATCGCCTTTTGCGCGTCCTTGACTGCGCGCTCTGCCTCCTGCTCGCTTTCTGCGGGTGCCTCCCCGTCGAGTGCGTTGGTCAGCTCCTCCACCTGGGCGGTGAGACGGTCGTGCTCGGCGGAAAGCTCGTCGGCGTCGGTGCCAGCCAGCGCATCATCGCGGCGCTGGCGGGCGGACTTCAGCTCGGCGTCGTGCGCCTTGCACGCGTCGCGGGCGGCACGCGCCTCCTCCACGTCGGCGCAACCGACCTTCTCCAGCGCTCGCGCTAATGCGTTTTCCGCTTTCTCCACCGCGCGGCGGGGATCCTCAGCCCCCTGGGCCGCTCGGAAGACGACGTCGAACTCGCCGAGGGTGATCTGCGTGCCCTCGAACACGGCCACAGTCTCGGTGCCGTCCACTTTTACGGTCTCACCGTCCACCTCGACGCTGTTGTCCTTCGCAGTGATTTCCAGCTTGGCGGAGGCGGCATCGCGCAGGCGGCGCTGCAGGGTCAGTTCGCTTTCCGCTTTCTCCAGCTTGCGGACGTCCTTGTCCGTGACAACCGGCGACGGGGCTGATTTCAGCAGCTCCGTGTAGGCAGCTTCAGCTTTGCCGATGAGTTCGAGTTGGTCGTGGACGACCGTGAGGCGTCGAGAAGCACGGGCAAGATCGCGGACGTGCTCGGCCCGGCGAAGTTGCGTACGGACCTCCCCAACGCGTTGCTTTGCCTGCTCGACGTGCTCGGTGAGCTCGGTGATCTTAGCCCGCTCCGCGTCGCGCGCCTGACGTGCCGGCGCGAGTTTGTCGCGCAGCGCCTGCTCCTCCTCGCGCAGCTTTTTCACGCGTGCCGCCAAAGCCGTGCGCTCGGTGAGGTCCTGCTCGGCTCGCTCGCGGGCGACAGTGGCGCGCTCGAGCTGGTCGCCGGCCGCCTGGGTTTTGTCGAGCAGCTGGCTGGCCTCGGCGTAAGCGGCCTCGCGCTCGACCAACTCCTCGTTCGCCTGCGGCAGGTCCGCATCCACCGCACGGATCTCCTCTTCGCGGCGGGCGACCTCGTCCACGTAGGCGGAAAGATGCTCCACCTCCGTCTCAGCTGCGCGCAGCGCCTCACGGGCCGCGTCCACAGCTTCGGACTGTGCGACGTAGGAGGCTTTCTTCTTGGGCGGGGACGCAGCCGTCCAGTAGCGGGCGTACTCCGTTTCGATGGCCTGCATGAGCTCCGCGTCTTCCTCGCCAGAGTGCTCGGAGCCGGATTGCGCGTCCAGCGCCTGGGAAATCGACGGGATGCCAGCGGCGGCGATGCCCGGCTCCAGGTCGCCTTGGCGCAGGAACAGCGTCTTGGCCAGGCTGGTGTCCATCTGCTCGGAGAGGATGCGGGCAAGCTCGTCGTCCGCCTGGCGGCCGGTGAAGTTCTTGTGCACCGGGGAGAGAATCTCCAGCTCGGACAGTTTGCCCTTCAACCAGCGTTTGTGGATAGAAAAGGTGGTCTCCCCCACCGTCGCGGTCAACGTCACCTCGGGGGATGCGTCGCGGCCGACAGGCGCGAAGACCTTGATCTTCTTGCCGCTGGCGGAGTGGCGCTCCTGCAGCACGGTGTTGATGGCGTCCAAAATTGTGGACTTGCCCGCTTCGTTGTGGCCGTGGATGACAACGACGCCCGTATCGGGTAAATCGCGCAGTTCAAGGTGTTCGATGGCCCGGAAGTTATCGATGACGATGTCGTGGATGCGCATGGCCTAGTCCACCTCCTTGGAAAGACGAAACAGCAGATTGACGGCATCGCGCGCTGTGGCCCGCTGCCCGTCAGCCACAGCACTGTCTGACGATGCCTGCCCCACCAGCTCACGCATCGCCTCCTTAGCAAAGCCGGTGAGCGGGAGGTTTTCCATCTCCTCGTCGCCCGGTTCGAGGTGCAAGCTCATCAACCGCTCCCGCGGATACAGCGCAGCAAAGACCGGCTCCAGCTCTGCGAGCTCGCGCTCGAGCATGCGCGTGTCCTCTAGGCCGAGCGTGCCGGTCAGCGCGTATTTGACCACGGTGCGATCCTTTTCCGGGTAAGCCTTGAGCGCCTCGATGACCTCGGCCACGTCCTCGGCGCCGGCCACCTCCCAAAAACGCGCCTCGAAGGTCCAGGTGCCCACCGGGACCTTTTCCACCTCGACCGCAGAGCGGCCGTCTTCCTTCGCCACCGTGACCACGAGCGCGTTGCCGGAATCCACCTCTCCGCCTGCCACCCCCGGGGTGCGGTCGAAGTAGTCGGTGGTTTCGGGCGCGCCGGAAAACCACACGCGCTCCGACGCAGACAGCGCGGTGGTGGAATGGGTATCGCCCAATGCGACGTAGTCGATCACTCCCTCGGCGATGGCGGTGTCGAGCGAGGCGACGTCGATAAGCGCATACGCTTCCTCGTCCCCGAACCCCTCGACCGCACCGTGGCCGACCAGAATGCGCACGGCCTCGGTGGGCTCAAGATCCCTGATCGCCTTCGCGCACAAATCCTCAGAGGCGTGCTTGGTCAGCAGCGGTGCGCCGACCACCTCAACGCCCTCGCGCACCTGCACCGGAGTGGAATCCGCCAGCACGGTCACTCCCTCGATGCCTTCGGTGCGGTGGAAGATACTGTCCGCGACCAAGGGATCGTGGTTGCCGGGCAACAAGTACACCGGCACCGGCAGCTTTCGCAGCGCTTCCAGGGCGCGGCCCAGCGTGGTGGGCTCCAGGGAGTTGTGCTCGAATACGTCTCCAGCGACGACGATGAATTCCGCGTCCCGCTCGAGGGCAATCTCCCCCAACCGGGTGACGGCGCGCAGCCGAGCGTCGTCGAAACGCGACTGCGCTTCAGGCGACAGGAACTTTCTGCGCATGCCCAACTGCAGGTCGGAGGTGTGGATGAAGGTGGTGTGCGTCATGCCTATACACCTACCACCGCGCCCGACACGGCAGCATGAACATTCGAACACACGATCTAACGTGTGAGTTCGTCGTAGAGGTCCTCTATATCCGCCACTGCCCGCAACTGGTCGATATTGGTGAAGGAGACCGTCTGCATCGCGCGGTGGAGCAGGTCGATGTCCGAGTCCTCGATCATCGGCGCCACCTTCGGGCGGGGCAGCTCCGGCAAGGGACGGCCAGACCAGAAAAACTCGGAGCCCGGCTCCGCGTTTTCCCGCGCGAGGTCCTCCGCCTGGTTGCGCTTGCGGCTTTCCAGATCCTCAAGGCTCAGCCCGCGCATGGTGAAAATCAAGGTGGGGTCGTCGTCCACCAACTCGGCGGCGCGCTGCGCCACGGCGATAGCGTGCTTGCACACGTTCGCCCCGTCGGGGCAATCGCAGGAGAAGGTGACTTCCTGTGGTGCGTCGCAAAGCAAAATGTCCAGCACATGTTCATCCAACGTGCCCGCTTTGGCCGCGGCGATGGACCCTGGCGCGCGCACGATGTCGCCGACCGCCCGACGGATGTCCTCGTACGAGCGGTACGGCAGGTGCATGCCCACCTGAAACGGCTCGTTCTGGCTGCCCACCACCGCCGCACGCACGCCGCCGTGCACGACGCGCAGCTCCACCACGTGGCCGCGGGCGGCGTACTCCGTCCCGCGCTTGACCCGGCCCACGTCGGTTTGGCGCACCGCCGCATTCGCGATGCGCAGCGCCGCCGGCGAGAGGGAACGCTGCTGGAAACTCCGGGTGGGCGCGCCCGTCTCCTCCGCGCTGGAGACCCGCTTGCGCGCGCCGAAGTTGGCGTAGATGACGTTGTCTTCTTTCGGCCGCTCAGTCATGCTGCCCCCTGTAGCTGATCAATTGCGCGAGTTCCTCGGTGCCAAGCTCAGTGATCCAGCCCTCGCCCTGGCCCACCACGGCACCGGCGAGCTGGGTCTTGCCGTCCAAAATGTCCTGGATGGACTCCTCCATCGTGCCGCGGGTGATGATTTTGTACACGGTGACATTTTTGTCCTGGCCGATGCGGAAGGCGCGGTCCGTCGCCTGGTTTTCCACCGCCGGGTTCCACCAGCGATCCAGGTGGATCACCATTGAGGCGGCCGTGAGGTTCAGGCCCGTGCCACCGGCTTTGAGGCTCAGCAGCATCGCGCGCGGGCCGCCGGGCTGCTGGAACCGCTCCACCATCGCATCGCGCGCGGATTTGCCCACCCCGCCGTGGAGGAATGGCACCTCCTCGCCGAGGCGGTCCGACAGGTACGGCTTCAAAATGTCGCCGAAAGCCTTGTACTGGGTGAAGATGAGCACGCGCTGATCTGTGCGAGCCGCCTCTTCGAGCAGCTCCATGAGCTTTTCCACCTTGCCGGAGCGGTGCCGGCCCTTCACCGTGACCGCCGAGCCGTCGCCGAGGAAGTGCGCGGGGTGGTTGCAGATCTGCTTGATGCGCGTGAGCGTGGACAGCACCAAGCCCTTGCGCGCGATCCCCTTGCGATTTTCCAGCTCCGCCTGCATGCCGTCCACCAGCGCCTTGTACAGCGCGGCCTGCTCCGGGGTCATGCCCACCGCGACGACGTGCTCCGCCTTTTCCGGCAGGTCCGAGATGATCGCCGTGTCCGTTTTCAGCCTGCGCAGAATAAACGGTGCGGTCAGCCGCTGGAGCCGCTCGCCCATCTCGTCGGCACGCGCCTCATCCCGGCGCGACTCGATCGTTTTGGCGAAGTGGTTGCGGAAAAACGACTGCGAGCCGAGCATGCCGGGATTGACAAAGTCGAGGATGCTGCGCAGCTCTGAAAGCTTGTTCTCGATGGGCGTGCCGGTCAACGCAATGCGGTGGCGGGCGGGTATCGCGCGAACGCTTTTCGACGACTGCGTGCCCGCATTCTTAATCGCCTGCGCCTCATCCAACACCACGTGGTCCCACTGCACCGCCGCCAAGTCCTTGGCGTCGCGCGCGACCGTGCCGTAGGAAGTGATCACGATATCTGCGCTTTCCGCGGCCGCGAACAGTTCGTCGCCTTTGGGCCTGCCCGTGCCGTGGTGGACGCGCACCTGCATATCCGGCACGAAACGGGCGGCCTCGCGCGCCCAGTTGCCCACCACCGACGTCGGCGCGACGATCAAGCTGGGCCCGCGCTTGGTGCCGTTGGCTCGTTCCACCGCCAACAGGCTGAGCAGCTGCAGGGTCTTGCCCAGCCCCATATCGTCCGCCAGCACGGCGCCGAGGTTGTTGCGGGACATGAAGTAGAGCCAGTCCACGCCGCGGCGCTGGTACTCGCGAAGCTCCGCGGTCACCGTGTCCGGTATCTCCACACGCTCCGGCGCCGGGCGGTCCGTGCCGCCGACCAAGGATGTAAACCAAGGCGAGCCGGTGAACTCGATGGGGCTGTCCGCGCCCGCTTCCAAGGCGAGCTGGCGCAGCTCCGCCGCCGAGACGACGCCTTCGCCCTCGGCCGTTTTAAGGCGTTCGTACTCCGCCTGCGCGGCGGCGGCGATCTGCTCCAGCTCCTCAGCGTCCGTGGAGCCCGCCGCCTGGGCGATGCGGGCGCGTTTGATGGCCGCCTCTGCCGCCAGCTTGGCGTCCTCCAGGGACGTGTCGTGCAGCTTTTCTAGGTACTTGGCGGTTTTGGCCACCTCGCGCGTATCTGCCAGCACCCACTCTCCGCGCAGCTTGACCAGGCCGGATTTGGATTTGACCAGCTCCGACATCTCCGCGTCCGTCAGCTCCACCCCGCCGATGGACAGGCGCCAGTCGTACTTGACCAGGGTGTCGAAGCCCATCATGGTCACGGTGGAGGAATCGTGCGGGTCCGTGTGCTCGCTGACGTTCAACTTCGAAGCCGTCTCCGCGGTCGCCCACGCGCGCGGCAGCATCACCACAAAACCGTTCGCCCGCAGCCGCGGCGCGGCCTCGCGGACAAACTGCACGATCTCCTCGCCGCGCAAGTACACGTCCCAGTCGCCGGCGCTCGGGTCCGTGCCGTAGTCCACAGCGGTGATGAAGCGGCCGTGCTGCGCGGGATCGACGAGCGGGGTCAGCTCCACCGCCTCGGACAGCTGCTCGCGCAGGGCGTCCGCCGTGGCGGAATCGAACTCCCCCAGCCGCACCGGCCGCGGCGAGTCCGCGTTCGAGCGCACCTGCACGCGCACCGGCCACTGAGTGTCCTCCCCCGACTCGTCCGCCGCGTCCGGAGCCTCCGCGATGAACACCAGCTGCAGGTTCACCGCCGTAATCGTGCCGTTCCAATCTCCGATCTGGCGCGCCAGGCTCGCCCCGCCCCGGCGTAGCGGCAGGCTGTGCAGCAGCGACTTCACAAAATCGTGCCACGGGTACGGGCGAGAAACCGATTTGGCTACCGCGCCCTGCAAGCGCGAAGACGCGATCCAGTGCGTGAACGTTTGGGCGCAGTCCTCGCTCAAGTTCGGGTTGTTGATGGTGAGCACGCCTGGGGAGGCGGCGACCATCTCCGCGAGCCAGCTGCGCTCTTCCACCCCGGTGCCCAACTGCCACTGCGCGTACCACTGGTTGTCTTTGTACGGCACGGTGATGCTCACGCGCCCGGCGCGCACGAAACGGGTCAGGCCGTTGTACATGCGCAAAATCCAGTACATGTCCGGCGCGATCGCCTGCCGCTGCGCGGGCGTGGCCGCGGGCGAGTCCCCGTCCAGGTGCGCCAGGTTGTCCAAAAAACGCACCGCGTCTTCCGGGGCGAACTTGGCCACCGGCGCCTTGAGCCGGACCTGCCTGCCCTTCGGGGTTTGCAGCAGCAGTTCGTGGCGGTGGCGGAACCTTTGGCCGTCGATAAGCGAGTGCACAATCGGCGGGAACGTACCGGGCGGCACGTCATCCATGGTCACAATCCGGTGGCCTTGCACGCGCTCAACCCACACCGAAAGCCCGGACTCGTCGAGCCACAGGCCATGGAGAAGGTATTCAGGCATACCCACCCTTATACCACCCACGCCGACACCGTCTCCGCGACCCCGACAACGCGCGCGTTGAGCGTCCGAACACATTTCTTCAGCGTTCACCCAGGAATTTCTGCAGAGCAATACAGCGCCCCGAAAGGATGCGTTACAGTGTGGCGAACTGTGACCGACATCTACATAGATGCAAGGGAGTGCACATGTCCGACAGTTTCTGGCTAGTGCTTGCCATCGTCCTGTATTTCGGGGTGATGGTCGCCATCGGGTTCTACTCGTGGCGCAAAACAACAAAATACGACGACTACGTCCTCGGCGACCGCGGCCTCGGCCCGCTCGTCGCCGGCATCTCCGCAGGCGCATCGGACATGTCCGGCTGGCTGCTCATGGGCCTGCCCGGTGCACTGTTCGTGGCCGGCTTCAGTGAGCTGTGGATCGTCATCGGCCTGTTCATCGGCACTTGGGCCAACTGGAAGTGGATCGCACCGCGCCTGCGCGCCTACACCGAAGTGGCCAAGAACTCGATCACGCTGCCCAGCTTCTTCGAGAACCGCACGCACGACACCTCGCGCGTGCTGCGCTTCACCTCCGCCGTGATCATCATCTTCTTCTTCACCTTCTACGTCTCCTCCGGCATGGTCTCCGGCGGCCGCTACTACGAATCCACCTTCGGCGGCGAATACATTCACGGCGTGCTCATCGTCGGCTCCATCACGGTGCTCTACACCTTCATCGGCGGCTTTTTGGCCGTGAGCTACACCGACGTGGTGCAGGGCGGCCTGATGTTCCTCGCCCTGATCACCGTGCCCATCATGGCGCTCATGGCTCTGGACAACCCGTCCGACATCTTCAGCTGGGCCACCTCCAACCCCTACGGCCCGTGGGAAGACGGCAACCCCAACTACTTCAACATGGTCGCCGGGGTGTCCCTGGCCACCATCGTGGGCAACATCGCGTGGGGCCTGGGCTACTTCGGCCAGCCGCACATCATCACCCGCTTCATGGCGCTGCGCTCCCCGTCCGAGGCGAAGGCCGCCCGCCGTACCGGCTCCATCTGGGTGGCCATCTGCTACCTCGGCGGCATCTTCACCGCACTGGTGGCAACGGTCTACTTCGGCCAGAAGTCCGCGTCCGTAACCGACCAGTCCGGTTACGAGACCGTCTTCCTGGACCTGGCGCGCATCATGTTCCACCCGCTGATCGCTGGCATCGTGCTCACCGCCGTGCTCGCCGCGATCATGTCCACCATGTCCTCCCAGCTGCTGGTCACCTCGTCGGCGCTCATCGAGGACATCTACCGCATCTTTAAGAAGAACCCGAACAACACCACCCTGCTCGTGCTCTCCCGCGCGATGGTCATCGGCGTGGCCCTGATTGGCATGCTGCTGGCGCTGAACCCGTCCGACACCATCCTCGGCCTGGTCGGCTTCGCCTGGGCCGGCTTCGGCGCCGCGTTCGGCCCCGTGGTTGTCGCGTCGCTGTACTGGAAGCGCCTCACGTCTCAGGGCGCGATCGCCGGCATGATCGTCGGTGCCGTGACCTCGTTTGTCTGGGGGTCCGTGGACGCGCTGTCCGGCATCATCTACGAGATCGTGCCGGGCGTCATCCTCGCCACCCTGGCCATGGTCGTCGTCTCCCTTGCCACTCGCCCGAAGGAGGGTGTGGCAGAAGAGTTCGACACCGCCGCGGCAGCCACCGACTACGCGCTCACTCACCCGGACGAGGACTTCGCCGCAGCGCTGCGGAACCGCGGAGGCTCTACCGCAGTCTAAGAAGGTATGCGCCGATACCTTCTTATTCTGTCCGCCCTCACTGTTTTGGTGGTGCCGTTTCCGACGGGGCGATTGCCTAGCGACGTCCCAACGGTGCCCCACCGCACCACCATCCTCGGCTACGACAGAGCCGAGTTCGGCCCCGGCTGGGCCGACGGCCCGGACGGCTGCGACACCCGCGCCGCGGTGATGGCCGCCGCCTTTCATGCCGATTGCGCCCAGCCCTGGCCACAGTGGGGCAATCCCCGAGTTGTAGACCCCTACACCGGGGATTTTCTTGTGCCCCACGAAGTGGAAATCGACCACATCCTGCCCGTCTCCGCCGCCTGGGACTTAGGCGCCCACCGGTGGGATTCCGCGCAACGGATGCGCTTCTACAACGACCCGCGCAACCTCGTTGCCGTGTCCTCCACGGCGAACCAGGCCAAGGGCGACAAGATGCCGTCCGAGTGGATGCCGGCGGCGAGACGGTCGCGCTGTGCGTACGGGCGCCAGATGGCCCACGTGGCCAAGCAGTATGCTCTGCCGCTTCCCCGCTCTGACGTGCGGGCCATCAAACGGTCCTGCTCGGGTGTTGCGGGCCTGATGTCTCGCCGTGTGCTGTGAGGATTTTCCCACCATGCCGTAAGGTGTGGGCACATGACTACGTTCCTTATCTTCCTGCACGTGGCCGCAGCCATCCTGCTGCTCGGCCCCGTCGTTGTGTCCACCTCCATGTTCCCGCGCCAGGCTGCGGAGTCCCGCGCAGGTGGCGAGGAGGCCACCGGCCGCGCGTCCGTGCTCTACCGCATCACCAAGACCTACGGCATGCTCTCGCTTCTGGTCCCGCTGCTCGGCGGTGCCGTGCTGGCGTTCGACTTTGAGGCGTACAAGTCCAACTACTGGTTCCACACCGCCATCGTTCTTTCCGTGATCGCGTGGGCGATCCTGCTGGCCATGGTCATCCCGCAGCAGCGCAAGATGATGGGCAGCCTCGGCGCCCTGCCGGCCGCGGACGCGGACCCGGCCGATGCGACCAATGACTTTGAAAAGTCCAAGGCAAAGGCCACCGCGGGCGCCGGCATCTTCAACCTGCTGTGGATGCTCACCCTGATCCTGATGTTCCTGCCCACCCCGGCGTAGGACGTCACCGGCTCCGTAAAACGAGCCAGATCCAGCTACTAAGGCCCAGCTCTCCGCCCCTTTAACGGCGGAAAGCTGGGCCTTAGTAGCTGGAACCAGCGCCACATCAAGGGGGCGCGCCTAGCAGCCCCCTACTTGTAGCGCAGCGCCGACGGGCCGCGGAAGCCAAACGCGGACAGCGCCCGGAACACCGCGTCCACCGCACCGCGCAGTCCCTCGGCCACCGGCCCGGTCAGCCCCGGGAACAGGGCGCTTTGCCCCCACACGCCGATGAGGCGGGATTCGGGCACGGCGGGGCCGTCGTGGGGCACGACGCCGATGACAAAGTTTCCGCCGCGCAGAAATGGCAGCGGGTTGGACGTCCACATGCTGGAGACCACGCCGATGAACCCGCGGCCCGGCACCCACATCGGCCCGCCCGAGTCTCCAGGCTGGCTCAGCTGGGCGTCGACGAAGAAGGTGCCGTCGGCCGAGCCGGAGAACCGCCCGCAGGTCTGCGCGCCGCGGCTGCGGGAGAAGTAGCAGACGCTTTCGCCGACACGGACGTCGTTGGGGTGGACCCAGGCGTTGCCGGAAAAGCGGTTGCCGCCCACAGCCACGCCTGGGTCCCATTGGATGGCGGCCCAGTCGTTGCTCAGGTGGCCGTCGTAGGCCTTCGAGCGGTACAGCGTGCCCGCCGCGCCGCCGCCGGCAAGCTCCACCCGTGCCTCTTCGCCGCCGCAGTGGGCGGCGATGAGGCTGCGGTGGCGGGCGGGGTCGTTGAACCCCACCGTGCACAGGCCTGTCCCCTGCACCACCACCGCGGCTCCTTGCTCCACCGCGCGCGTCTGAGCCTGGGTTGGCGCGGCCTGCATGCCCAGTGCGACGGCCGCGGCCAGAAGGGTGCGTGTGATTGCGTGCGTGCGCTGGGAAGACATGGCAAACAAAATACCCCGTCGCAAGCACATGCTTGACGACGGGGCTTCGCTTCCCAGCCCTTGCCGGAAACTAGTCGCGGTCGTAGCGGTCGCGTCCGCCGCGGTAGCCGCCACGGCCCCCGCGATCGCCGCGGTCGTTGCGGCCGCCCTTGCCGCCGCGGTAACCGCCGCGACCACCGCGGTAACCACCGCCGCCGCGTCCGCCACGGCCGCCGCGGTCGCGCGGGGGCGCTCCGTGGTCGCGCTGGATGTTGATCAGCTGACCGGAGATGCGGGTGTCCACCAGGCGGTCCAGCACGGCCTGATCCAGGTTCTTCGGCAGCTCCACGAGGGTGAAGTCGCCGCCGATGGTGATGCGGCCGAAGTCCTTAGAGTTCAGCCCGCCCTCGTTGGCCAGCGCGCCGACGATGGCGCCGGGGCGCACGTGCTGGCGCTTGCCCACGTCCAGGCGGTAGGTGTCGAAGTTGCCGGAGTCGTCGAAGCGGCGGCCACGGCGGTCTCCGCGGTCGTCGCGGTCGAAACGGTCGCGGCCGCGGCCGCGGCGGTCGTCGCGGTCGAAGCGGTCGCGGCGGTCACGCTTGTCGCGCGGCGGCTCCTTCATCAGGAACTCATCGCCAGCCAGCGCCTGGGTTGCAAGCGCCGCGGCGATGTCGTCCATGGGCACGTTGTTGGCCGCGGAGTACTCGCGCACCATGGTCTTGAAAATCTGCAGGTCGGTCGCTTCCAGAGACTCGGTGATCGAGTCCATGAACTTGGCCTTGCGGGACTCGTTGACCTCATCGACGGTGGGCAGGTCCATCTCTTCGATGGTCGCGTTGGTCACGCGCTCGATGGAGCGCAGCATGCGGCGCTCACGCGGGGTGACAAACAGGATTGCCTCGCCGGAGCGGCCCGCGCGGCCGGTGCGGCCGATGCGGTGGACGTAGGACTCCGTGTCGTTGGGGATGTCGTAGTTGAGCACGTGCGAGATGCGCTCGACGTCCAGGCCGCGGGCGGCGACGTCCGTGGCCACGAGGATGTCCAGGCGGCCGTCGCGCAGCTGGTCCACGGTGCGCTCGCGCTGCTGCTGGGCGATGTCGCCGTTAATGGCCGCCGCGGAGAACCCGCGGGCGCGCAGCTTTTCGGCGATCTCTTCCGTTTCGTTCTTCGTGCGCACGAACACGATCATCGCCTCGAACTCGGTCACCTCGAGGATGCGCGTGATCGCGTCGAGCTTGTTGCGGTGCGCCGTGAACAGGTAGCGCTGCGTGATGTTGGTGTTGGTGCGCGTCTCCGACTTGACGGTGACCTCTTCCGGGTCGTTGAGGTAGTCGCGGGAGATGCGGCGGATCGCGTTCGGCATCGTCGCCGAGAACAGCGCCACCTGCTTGGAATCCGGGGTGTCCTCCAAGATGCGCTCGACGTCTTCCTGGAAGCCCATGTTGAGCATCTCGTCCGCCTCGTCCAGGACGAGGAACTCCAGGTTGGAGATGTCCAGGGAGCCCTTTTCCAGGTGGTCGATCACACGGCCCGGGGTACCCACGATGACCTGCGCGCCGCGGCGCAGACCGGAGAGCTGGATGCCGTACGCCTGGCCGCCGTAGATCGGCAGAATGCTCACGCCGCCGATGTGGTCGGCGAAGGACTGGAAGGAGTCGGACACCTGCAGCGCCAGCTCACGCGTCGGGGCGAGCACGAGCGCTTGCGGGTAGCGCTTCGCCGGGTCGATTTGGGAGAGCACCGGCAGCGCGAACGCCGCGGTCTTGCCCGTGCCCGTTTGCGCCAGGCCGACGACGTCGCGGCCTTTCATCAGCAGCGGGATGGTCTGCTCCTGAATCGGCGAGGGCTGCTCGAAGCCGACGCGCTTGACGGCCTCGACCACAGCATCGGGCAGGCCCAGCTTTTCAAAGCCATTTTCCGGCTTGGAGGGTTCGGCCGAAGGCTCGTCGTTAAGCTTCAGCACATCATCGTCGTTTTCAATGGCCACGGCATCCGTGGCGCCGGTCTCCTCAGAAACCCCCGCATCCCTGGTGTCATTTGCTACGGCCTCAACGATTTCGGCCGCGACATCCTGCGGGTCTTTCTGGTTTTCCGACAAATTCGTGTCCGGCTCATTCTCGCCGCCGGTGGCGTTTTCGGAAATGCTCATCGTTGGCCCAGCGTACGCCATAACTCGCCGTTGCAGTGATTTGCCGTTTTCGCACTGCGATCTGTTTGACAGCGTTCTATGATGCGTAATGCAAGTCACATCGCCTATCGACGCCACCTCTGCCCCACCCCTCTAAGGAGCCCCGACGATGGACCCCAACTCCGCAGCACACAAGGCCCACGACATCGACATCGATTCCTTACAGGCAGTCCCCGCAGAAACGTTCCTCCAGAGGAAGACACTCGCGATCGCGCTCCCCGGCACGGGAAGCAACGGGTGCGCAATCCCCGCAGCCGCTGACGCACCGTTCCCGTTCGGCATCGACGCCGCCTACTCCGACGGTGAACACTTCACCCTGGAGTACGACCCGATTGTCGGATTTAAGGCCAACGCGACACGAATGCTGCAGTTCGGCGACAATTACGCGGAGCTTCTACCAGGGCAGAAAGTCTCCGCCGGCGGTTTCACTGTCGGCCGGCCGGACCACGACGTCGCGGTGATCGAGCGCGGAGCGCACGCCGCAGCGATCGTCGCCGGAGCAGTGTTCAACTTCAGTCCGATAGTCAGCTTCCAGCGCTACGGCGAACAGCGCCCCAACACCATTATCCGCGGGCGTACCCCGGACCGGTACGACTACAACGCGGCGCCGGAAGGGTTCCTATGCGGGTTCAAGCCCCTGCGCGACGGCGGTATGTCAGTGCCGGTGGCACTGGCGAACAACACGGACTCCGCCGCCGCGCTGCAGGCACTCGCGCAGTACTTCCAGCAAGACCGCGCAACGCTTGGCGACGACTCCTCGCCCGTCGCCTGGACCTCCTCCGACGGCTGGCGCTGCGACTACGACTTCTTCCCCATGCCGCACCACGAGTTCGCTGCAGGCACCTACGCCTACAGCTACCGTCCGGGCTCGGGCGGTGCCGTTGTGATCGACCTGCCGCCCCGTACCCGCGGCTGACCTGTGCAAGGAATGCCCAGCATGACCCGCACACATCGCCGCCACGTCTTTGCCGTCCTCGCCGCGTCCGCGCTTGCACTGTCATCTTGCAGCTCGACAGATCAGGGTGAGGAGCAGACCACCTCGCAGTCTGAGGAGACCAGCCAGACTGAGGGAACCGACACGCAGCTGGGACAGTCCCCGCAATCACCCGCCAGCCCCGATCCCGCGGCGGCTGAAAAGGCGCACGATGTCGACCTCGATGCGCTCAAAGAGGTTTCCCCAGAGCCGTTTTTGAGCGAGCAGATGTACACGTTCGCCTTTCCCAACACTGGCAGTGGCGGATGCGCTATCCCCGAGACCGAGAATGCGATGTTCCCCTTCGGCTGCGACGCAACTTTTTCCGACGGCGCCCGCTTCACCCTGGAGTACGACCCGGTTGTGGGATTCAACAGCAACGAGACACGAACACTGGAGCTCGGCAAAGACAACGAAAACGGCAACACTGAATTGCAGCCGGGAGAAAAGGTTTCCGTCAACGACTTCACCGTTGCCCGTCCGGACCAAGACGTGGTCGTAGTCACGCGCGGTGCTCATTCCTCTGCGATTGCAGGCGGAGAAGCCTTCTCCTTCAGCCCAATCGACAGCTTCCAACAGCGCGGCGAACCACGCGCAGACACCATCGTGCGCGGGCGCACCCCCGACCGAATCGACTACGCCGCCGCGCCTGAAGGTGCACTCTGCGGGTTCGGTGACAAGCCGGACGGCAGCGTGTCAGTGCCAGTGGCACTCGCCGAGAACACCACTTGCGACGCGGCCATGCAGAAGTTGAACGAATACTTCCAGCAGGACCGTGCCATGCTTGGCGACGACTCCTCGCCCGTCGCCTGGACCTCCCCCGACGGCTGGCACTGCGACATCGACTACTTCCCCATGCCCCTAAGGGGCTTTTCCGAAGACACCTACCCGTATTGCCGGCATGAAAACGCCGGCGGCGTGGTCGCAATTCCGGTCAAACCGAACACGCAGCCCGCCCCGCCCCAATAGCCCCATCTGACACGAAGGAATGCTCGACATGATCCGCACGCACCACCGCCACGTCCTTGCCGTCCTCGCCGCTTCTGCCCTCGCGCTCACCGCGTGCTCCTCATCGGAAGAAGCCCAGGAGCAGACCACTGCTACCGGCGCCGAATCGAGCGCCGAGAATGACAAGCCGAAGCGCGGCAAGAATCCTTTCAAGAACGAATTCACCGCCGCAGACTTGGACACGCTGGAGGAGGTTCCGGCTGAAAACTTCACTCCCTCTGATTCGGTTTACAAGGTGGCCTTCCCCGGGTCCGATTTTGGAAATTGTTTCGTCCCCACAGCTGAGGCAATGTCCACGCCGATGGAACTCGCAGAGGACAAGGATTCGAGTTTCCTCTGTGACACCGGCACGATGAACGAGGAAGACAGGCCTGAAGCACTGCGCGACCAGGCAGACCTCTTGCACGCTGGTTTCAAGTACCACCCTGCCGCCGGCTTCCTCACGAAAAAGACAATTATTCCTCGCCCAGATCTGGCCACTGCAGAGCCCACCGGCCTCAACACCGGGGAGAAAGTCACCCTCAACGGTTTCACCATCGCCCGTCCGGAAGACAACACTTTGCTGGTGGTGCGCGGCGAGCACTCCGCTACTGCAGGTGGCGGGAAAACAACGATCACAAGCCCGTATCAGAAGCTCCTCGAAGAAGGCGGCAACTCACTGGACAAGGAACAACCGGCAGAAGAGACCGCGGCCCAAGAGGGCGCGATTTGCGGAAGCTACCCCCACTCGCAGGAAGGCCAGGACGGCGCCATCGTCGGGATCGCGGTGGCCGACGCCACCGACTGCGTCGGGGTGATGGAAACTGCAAAGCTCTACCTCGAGCAGCTTCAAACTGAGACGGGCACCTTGGACTGGACTTCCCCCGACGGCTGGGCGTGCACCGCCGGATTCAAATTCCCTGAAGCGACGGATGACCTGGGTGACCCGATCTGCCAGCGCGAGGGCTCCGGGTCAGCCGCCTTGGCCCTGTTGTTCCCGGAAGACGAGGTCGAGCAATAGCTGCTCGTCCACGGCGACAATCCGCCATCGCGGAAAAACGGTTGCAAAATACGACGCGGCTGTCCGGGAAACCGTGATACATTCGCTGACATGACTTTAGGCAACGCATCCCAGGGACCGACGGCGTTCGGCCCGTCTGCGCTGCCTGCGAGCGCCAAGCAGGCAAACCATCTGGCCCACCGCCATCAGCATCTGCTGCGCGGTGTCGGCCAACTGCTGTCGCTGCGCTAAGCGCCGAGACAGTGTCTGCGACACCATCGCACAAGCACCAACCGGCGACTTAGCGCCAGACCCAGTTACCGCCCGCGCACCCGCACCACAGGTTCGCGGGCGTTTGTCATTGCGCCGAAGAACTGCGAGCCGTGCAAAGCGGGAAGACGTTTTCTCTCCCACCCCGTCCGCGTCCTAATTCGCGCAAACATAAACGAAAAGGCACAGTGATGTCTGTTATGACTGCTCCCTCAGAATCCGCATCAAAGCCCAAGCCGAAGCGCAGCGGCCTCAACGCCCGCCACATCCACTTCATCGCGCTCGGCTCTGCCATCGGCACCGGCCTGTTCTACGGCTCCGCCGGCGCCATCCAGGCTGCGGGCCCATCCGTGTTGTTGGTGTACCTGCTCGGCGGCGCAGTGGTGTACTTCCTCCTCCGCGCTCTCGGTGAGATGAGCGTGCGAAACCCGGTTCGTGGCTCGTTTGCGGTGTACTGCCGCAAGTACCTCGGCGGCTGGGGCGGCTACATCACCGGCTGGATGTTCGCCTTCGAGATGATGATCGTGTGTTTGGCGGACCTGACCGCCATCACGATCTATATGAAGTTCTGGTTCCCCACAACCCCAGCCTGGGTGTGGATCTCTGTGACGCTTCTGATTATCAGCGCGGCGAACTTGGCTGCGGTCCGTCTCTTTGGCGAGCTGGAGTTCCTACTCACATTGATCAAGGTCGGAGCTGTTGTGGCGATGATCGTCGGGGGCGCAGCCATTCTCGCCTTCAACCTCGGCCCAGAACCCGAAACCATGGGCGTGAGCAATCTCTGGAACGACGGCGGGTTCTTTGCAAACGGTCTGTCGGGCATGGCAGCGTCCTTCATCCTCGTCCTGTTCGCATTCGGTGGTACCGAGATCATCGGTGTCGCCGGTGCTGAAGCGGAAGACCCGGACCGTTCCATTCCCAAGGCCGTAAATACTGTCCCGGCGCGAATCCTGATCTTCTATGTCTTGTCCATCACGATCATTTTGATGATCAACCCGTGGCGCACTATCGAAGGCGAGGACTCCCCCTTCGTCCAGATCTTTGACACGCTCGGTGTCAGCTGGGCGGCCGCCTTGCTCAACGTCGTTGTGCTAAGCGCATCTCTGTCCGCCATCAACGCGGACCTCTTCGGCACTGGCCGTGTGCTCGCTGGCCTCGCCAAGGAAAAGCTGGCACCGCGGGCCATGGCAAGAACGTACCGCGATGTGCCTGTGATGACCGTTGTCATGTTGATCATCGCCTTGATCGTCGGCGTGTTCCTCAACCAGCGCTACCCCGATATTTTTGAAACTGTCGCGGCGTTGGCCACCTTCGCCACCATCTTTGTGTGGTTGATGATTCTCCTCGCGCACATTGCTTCCAGACGCAATATCTCCCCTGCAGAGGAGCAGAGCCTGAAGTTTCCGGTGCCTTTCTGGCCGTATGGGCAGTGGTTCGCGGTCGCATTCATCCTGTTCACCTTCGGCACGATGGTGTGGATGGAAGAGTTCCACACCGCGCTCATCGTCGGCGTCGCATTCCTGATTCTGATGACGATTCTCTACTTCGTTACCGGACGCCCGCAGGCGATTGCGGAAGACGAGGTTGAATACGAAGCGAAATAGCACTCCCACCGAGTAAAATCCAGCGCTAGACCTCAGCGCTGGGTGTTCTTATTTGTCCCGCCTTGCGTTGATGGCTTCGCCGTGCGCAGGCAGGCGCTCGGCCTCCGCAAGTGTGATCACAGCATCTGCAACCTCTGCCAGCGCACCCGAGGTGTACTCGACCACGTTGACAGGTTTGAGGAACGTGTGGGTGCTCAATCCCGACGCGAAACGGGCAGTTCCCGATGTCGGCAGCACGTGATTGGAGCCTGCGGAATAGTCGCCAAGCGGCACCGGCGTGTGCGAACCGACGAAAATTGCGCCAGCGTTTGCGATCCGAGCGGCAACCTCACGCGCGTTTCTGGTGTGGATCTCCAGGTGCTCCGGCGCATAGGCGTTGACGACGGCTTCGGCGGACCGGAGGTCGTCGACAAGCAAAATGCCCGACTGGGGTCCTTGCAATGCTTCGCGAACGCGCGTCGCGTTGCGAGTGACGCGATAACGCTCCGCGATTTCTCGGTTAACGGAATCAGCGAGAGCAACCGAGTCAGTAACCAGGATCGACGCTGCTTGTTCATCGTGTTCGGCCTGTGAGATCAGGTCGTACGCGAGGTAGACGGGATCAGCGGTGTCATCAGCGATCACGGCAATCTCACTGGGGCCTGCTTCCGCATCAATTCCCACCACCCCGTTCACGACCCGCTTCGCCGCCGCGACAAAGACGTTTCCAGGACCAGTGACCATATCCACCGGTTCCAATCCGTCGTCCCCGTACGCCAGCAGCGCGACTGCTTGAGCGCCACCGACCGCCCACACCTCGTCAATCCCCGCTAGGGCGCACGCTGCGAGAATCGTCGGGTGCGGCCAACCTCCAAAGTCTGCCTGCGGTGGCGAACACACAACCATCGATTCCACTCCAGCTTCCTGCGCAGGAATCGCATTCATGAGCACGCTGGAGGGGTACACGGCTTTCCCGCCGGGTACATAAAGGCCCACACGCTGAACGGGACGAAACACTTCGGTCACAGTGGCGCCAGGCGCAAGCTCTGTAGTGTGCTCTGCGGGTTTCTGGTCTGCGTGTACAGCACGAATGCGCGCGATTGAGGTCTCCAACGCAGCACGAACCTCTGCGTTCAATCCGCCCACTGCATCTGCAATTACTTCCGCTGGCACTCGAATCTCAGCGGGGCGGACTCCATCGAAGCGCTCTCCGTACTCGACTGCTGCTCGCGAGCCCCGCTCTCGGACTCCTTCCACGATGGGAACGACCTGCGGCACTACGGAATGCACATCCGCGCCCGCGCGTGGCAGCACCCCTCGAAGTTCGCGCACCGACAAAGACCGGCCTCTGAGATCTGTCACAGACAGCATGTTGCTCCCCTTAGTCTCCTACGGAACCTTTATTGCATGGTATCGGTGCTGCTTCGCTGTCGAAGCTGAATTTCTAGCAAACCTTCCGCGCGCACGATCTTCGCTTCTCTGTCACACTTGTACCCATGACCGTGACTCAAGGTAACAAGATCGTTCTCATCGGCGCCGGCGCTGTCGGCACCGCCTACGCCTACGCCATTCTCAACCAGGGATTGACGGACCACCTGGCCATCATCGACCTCAACGAGGACGTCGTGTGGGCCCAGGTGGAAGACCTCAACCACGCCATCCCCTTTTCCGGCCAGCACATGGACGTCACAGTGGGCACCTACGAGGACTGCCGCGACGCAGCGCTCGTGGTCAACTGCGCGGGTGTGGCCCAGCGCGACGGCGAAACGCGCATCGATCTGATCGCCCGCAACGCCAAGATCTTCCAGTCCATCAACTCCCAGGTCATGGCTAACGGCTTCAACGGCATTTACGTTGTGGCCACCAACCCGGTGGACGTGCTGTCCTACATCACTTGGAAGCAGACCGGCCTGCCGTCGAACCAGGTCATCGGCTCCGGCACCGTGCTGGATACCGCCCGCTGGCGCCACAACCTGGGCCTGCACTTCGACATCGCCCCGTCTGCCGTGCACACCCACATCATCGGCGAGCACGGCGACACTGAGCTGCCTGTGCTTTCTTCCGGTTCCGTCGGCGGCGTGCCGCTGCGCGCGATGCTGGCAACGGAGGCCGAGACCAACCCGGAGATCTACTCCCAGATCGACGAGATGTTCGTGCGCACCCGCGACGCGGCCTACGACATCATCAAGCGCAAGGGCAACACCTCCTTCGGCGTCGGCAATGCGCTCGCCCGCATCACCCGTGCAATCCTGCGCAACGAGGACGTGGTCCTGCCCGTCTCCGCGCTACTCGAAGGCGAGTACGGGCTCGACGACCTCTACATCGGCACCCCCACCGTCCTCAACCGCAGCGGCGTACGCAACGTCGTCCAGCTGCGCCTCGACTCCGACGAGCTGGAGAAGTTCCGCCACTCCGCCAAGGCCTTGCGCGAGGTCATCGACCGCGCCGAGTTCTAGGGGCTTTCGCTTATCGACGGCAGCTTCGCTGGGCTGCCGTTTAGTATGGCTACATGCTGAAACGGATTAAGGTCGTCGGGGCTGTTCTCGTGCACGACGGCAGGGTGTTCGCTGCCAAGCGCGGCCCGGGCAAGTCGATGGCGGGCTACTGGGAATTCCCGGGTGGAAAGGTCGAGACAGATGAGACGCCCGAAGAAGCCCTCGCTCGTGAACTCCGCGAAGAGTTGAAGATCGACGTCACTGTGGGTGAGTTCATCGTGACGGCAACCCACGAAGCGGGCACCGCAGTCATTGAGCTTTCGACCTACCTTTGCACGATCATCGAAGGCGTTCCGGTACTCACCGAACACGAAGAATTCCGTTGGCTACCGGTTTCCGAGTTGTCTGATGTCGAATGGGCCCCAGCAGATATCCCCACCGTCGAGCTTTTACGAGAAAGATTCGCGTAAGCCATGACTGTTGAAGATTCCTCCTTCCCGTTAGGTGTTTACGAACTCCCTGTCACCAGACGCGTGCTCGAGCGCCTGGAAGTCACGCAGGCACAAAATGAACTCATCCACGCCGCTCGCGAAACTACGGATTCTGCTCACCGAGATCGCTACGCAGATGCCATCTCACAACTGATCAGCGAGCACCTGACTCAGAAGCTCATGCGGACGGACTCGCCTGCTGAGCGTATTGAACTTATCAACGCCCTTGCCGAACTCATCGACCCAGATGACGTGATTGATTCGGAAGAGCTCCTCCATGCCGTATTCGAAGCTTCGCTTGCGGAACCACCGAAGTTCTCCCCCACGCCGCTCACTGGCGCCTCACTCTTGACCAACGCAAGGACCGATCTCAGCATGTCTGCGGAGATCAAGAGAGAAATCCTTACAGCCGACAGCGTCGACCTTCTCTGCGCTTTCATCAAGAACACTGGCATTGCTGTCATTGGTAAGCAGCTCGAATACCTACGCGAGCACGGAATCCCGCTTCGCGTGATCACGTCCACGTATTGTGGCGCCTCTCAGGTCCAAGCGATCGACAGGCTGGTCAACGAGTACGGCGCTGAGGTGAAGATCGGATACGAATCTGGAAGTACCCGGCTCCATGCTAAAGCCTGGTTGTTCCGCCGCAATTCCGGCTTCGACACTGCTTACATTGGCAGCTCAAACCTCTCAAACTCAGCGCTGATTGACGGCGTCGAATGGAACGTTCGCGCATCAAGGACGACGACGCCCGCGGTCCTGGACAAGTTCGAAGCCGTCTTTGACACGTATTGGAACGATCCTCACTACGCCACCTACACTCCATCCGAAGACCAAGAACGACTCATCGAGGCTCTCTCGCGCGAGCGATCTGGGGGAGGTCGCGACGTCCGGATTGAACTTTCCGGCCTTGACGTCGAGCCGCGGCCATATCAGCAAGCGATGCTTGAAGCGTTGCAGGCAGAGCGCGAACTACATAACCGCCACCGCAACCTCATCATCGCGGCAACCGGGACTGGTAAGACCGTGGTCGCTGCGCTCGATTACAAAGGTTTAGCCGAGCAGTCCCAGAACAAACCACCACTGCTCTTTGTGGCACACCAGCGTGAGCTACTGAAACAAGCGATGCGTACATACCGAGAGGTACTACGGGATCCCAATTTCGGTGAGCTTTTTGATGGCTTGAACACGCCACGCACGGGTACGCACATCTTCGCCACCGTTCAAACACTGCATAAGCATCTCGATGAGTTTGCAACTGATCACTTCCATGTCGTTGTCATCGACGAGTTTCACCACGCGGAAGCATCTACCTACAAAAAGGTGCTTGATTATCTCGCCCCGAAGGAACTTCTGGGGTTAACCGCAACACCAGAACGCGGCGACGGCGTCAACGTTCAACGCTTCTTCGACTATCGAGTCGCATACGAACTGCGACTGTGGGACGCGCTTCAGCTCGGCCTTGTAGCCCCAATGCACTACTACGGAATCAACGACGAGACCGATCTTTCCGGATTGAAATGGTCCCGTTCGAGCCGAGCCTACGACCAGAAGTCATTGTCCGAGTTCTACGTGCACCAAGGCGACTCGCGCGTCAAACTTGTCCTCAATGAGCTTCAAAAGCGAGTCTTTGATCTTTCGGAGCTCAAAGCGCTTGGCTTCTGTGTCAGCATTGACCATGCCCAATTCATGGCTGACCGGTTTAGCCACTTTGGCATTCAAGCTGAGGCTGTCACCTCCAAAACAACCCCAGCTGATCGCGACCGAGCAATCCAGCGGCTGCGCACCGGTGAGCTCAAAGTGCTATTCACCGTTGACCTGTTCAATGAAGGCGTTGACATCCCCGAGCTCAACACGCTCCTGCTACTGCGCCCCACGGAAAGCCCAATAATTTTCTTGCAACAGCTTGGTCGAGGCCTGCGCAAATTGCCCGGAAAAGTCTGTACCGTGTTCGACTTCATCGGAGAACAGCACGAGGACTTCAATTTCGAGCGTCGCTACGGTGCCTTAACCGGCAAACGCGGGAAACGTCTTGCCGACGCCGCCGAGGAGGGTTTTCCTTCGCTCCCTGGCGGTACTCACATTGAGCTGGATCGTGTGACCCAGGAGCGAGTGCTACGCAACGTTAAGAGAGTCTCTCGTAATTCGATCGTGAAAATCCGATCTCTAGTGCAACAAGAGGCGACCACCGATCTCTCCGAGTTCCTCTTTAATACCGGTCTGATATTGGAAGATCTCTACCGCAATAAAACTGATGGTGGATGGACTCGCCTCCTGCGGAGTCAGGATCTTATTCCGAAGCCTGCGTCCCCTTCTGAGTTCGAGGATTTCCTCCTTGGACGCGTTCGCTCCCTACTGCACGTGAATGATCCCGTACGCGTAGACCGCTACCTTGCGATTCTCGATGCCAACGGGCAGTGCTATCACGAAATGTCGACAGCTGACCAAACCTTCACGCAAATGTTGGTCACCCTGATCTGGGCGAATCAGAGTGGAACCCAACCCCCGTCAACATACGACGAGGCTCTCAAGGATTTACGTAGTTGTCCCAGCTTCATTTCCGAGTTGCACCAGGTATTTTCCTACCGGTTGGACCAATCCCGAGTGACCCCAGTTCGTATTTCGGGCCCCGGCGAAGAGGTTTTGTTTACTCACGCCGACTATTCCACAGCCGAGCTCACAGCGGCGCTGCGATCTGCCCCGTTACAAAAGCTTCTTCATCTGCCCCGAGAGGGGGTTTACTACGTTAAGGAAGCGGGCGTCGATTTGTTCTTCGTCACGCTTGTGAAGAAGGAGTCCGACTTTTCCGAATCAACCCGGTACGCCGATTACCCAATCTCACGCGAGTTGTTCCAGTGGGAATCTCAATCCACCACAAAGCTCTCGTCGAAAGACGGGCAGCGCTACATCCACCATGAAGAAAACGGCCACTCAATCTATCTCTGCGTGAGAAACACCAGAGTGAACGCCGCCGGTGTGGCATCGGCATTCACTCTTCTCGGGGACGTCACCCATGTTCGCCACTCTGGGGAAAAGCCCATTCGGTTTGAGTGGCGACTGAACCGTCCGATGCCAGCACAACTCTACGAACTGGGACGCGCGGCGATCTAGGACCCTTCGACGATGGCTGCAGCAGCGGCGCAAAGCTCGGGGTCGTTTATGTACCCCTCCTGGCACCCGTGATGGGTCTGGATCTCGCCCGAGGTGGGATTGCGCTTCCCCGACTCGTCATAGCCGTAGCCGCACACTGCAGCCGGGCCCACGCATTCCTCCTCACCGGGAGCAACTTCAGCCTCAGGCACGGCAAAGTCTCCACATCGTTCCACATCGGTGACCACGCTGCCGTCCGACAACATCGCAGCGTTGTTTTCGTAGCACCGAACAAAAGTAGGTTGAGCAGCAGCCTCGCTTTCCACTACCACGGGATTCGGCTCGGGGCTAGCTGCTGGAGGCACCTGTTCGAACGATTCCTCTGGGGTCACAGTCGATGTCTGTGTACTCGTTGAAGCGGAGCTCGAGACCTGCGTACTGGAAGTAGTAGTTGTCTCACTGCTTGACGTCTGAGTATCGCCCGATTCGGAACTGCATCCAGCAATCAGCAGCACACTGGCGATGACAGGGAATATGGCACGGGAACGCATACTTGAAATCTACAGCTAAAGCAGCGATAAAATGGCGATCTCTCAAAGAGCATCAGAAGAACATTCGACTGAAATGCAAGATTGGGGGCGCTAAGGACAACACTGACAGAGACAGCGCGATGGCTGCAGTCCTCTTGCGCTCGGGGTCGTCGGACCTAAGCGACCTGATCGCCTGACCGGCAAAGATGGGAACGAGAATGAGCGTCGCTAAGGCGAGACCATAGAAGATAAGGATCCAGAGTATCCCGAAAATGAGCTCCGCATCCTCGCCGATAGCGTCTGCGATGGGGCCGGCCAGTAAAAACAGCACCCAGGCGCCCAGGATGACGATGGATCCCCGCAAAGCGAATTTTTCCTTGGAGAGTCTGGCCATATCGCGGTCCTTCTGGCGTCACTGACGATCTTGGACAGCAGTGTAACAGCGGTTAGTCCGTGCTTCTCGGGAGAACAAGCTTGTCCACCGCCGCGTACTCCCTTACCTCCGCGGCGAAGCTCTCGTCGTGGCAGGTGAAGATCACGGCCTGGCCGGATCGGAGGCCGTCGGCGATGAGGGCGTGGGCGCGGTCGCGGGAGGGGGCGTCGAGGCCGACGTCGGGTTCGTCGAGAAGCACGAGCGGACGATTCTGGACGAAGACCTGGGCGAGCTGAGCCAGACGCAGGTGCGCGGCAGGCAAGTCGAGCGGGTGGGCTTCCGGGTCGAGGCCGAGTGCAGCGACGGCGACCGGGTCGCCGACGAACTCCCCCACCGTGGATTCGGCGAGCTGGTCTGCGGCGCGCTGCAGCGCGAGTGAGACGCCGAGAGACAGCCCCGGGTTGCCGTCGAGGCCGGCCATCGCGCGCAGCAGCGTGGTCTTGCCGGCGCCGTTGTCGCCGTGCAGCCACAGCGCCTGGCCCGGGCGCACGGTCAGATGGACAGGACCGGCGGTGAAGGCGGGCTGCCCGGTGGCACGGAACTGCCACCACTTGCGGGGTTTTCCGCCGCGGGTGGCGGTGATCTCGCCGAGGTCGATCGGATTACCGGTGGGCTCCACGCGTGGGGGCAAGCTGGGCTCGTGGGTGGGAAGAGATGTGGGAGACAGGATGCCGTCGATAAGCGAGAGCTTGGCTGTGTTGAGGCGGGGGCGGTTGCCGAGGACCACGATGCGCGACGGCAAGGCTTCGAGTAGGCGGATGATGTGGGTGGCGGAGGTGGGGTCGAGGCCGGCGAAGGGGTCATCGAGAAGCAAAAGCTCCGGCTCGAGGACCGCGACCGCCGCGATAGCAAGACGGCGTGTTTGGCCGCCGGAGAGTTGTGCGGGGTGGCGCTCGGCGAGCTCGGTCAGGCCCGCGGCGCTGAGGATGCGCTCGCAGCGGCGCTGCATCTCCAGGATGAGTGTGCCGCGCTGCTCCAGGCCGAGCGCGACTTCCTCGATGACCGTGTCGCGCAGGTAGGACACGTGCGCGGTGGCGTCCTGCTGGACCACGGCCGCGCCCGCCCACTCGTTGTGCGCCTGGGCGGCGAGTGTGGTCAGGCCCGCGCCCGAATTGCCGATGACCTCGACGGCGCGGTGCCGGTCGAGTGCTTGGGTCAGCGGGGTTAGATCCATAGGACCACCGCCACGCAGGTCAGCGGGACAAGGATGCGGGCGGCGCGCTGGAGGGTGCTGTCGTGCACCGGGCGCAGGACGGTGCGGGGGCCGGTGAGGTCGTAGCCTGCAGTTTCCAGCGCCTGGCCGCGGGCGCCGGCCTGGGTGAGCAGCTCCGTGAGCACGGGCATGATTAGGTGCGGGACGACCGTTTTGGTTGTGATTGGGCGCTTTTTGAGGCGGTTGGCGTCGCGGGTGATGCGCGCCCGGTTGGCGCCCTGGGGGCCGAGCTGCATCGTGGTGCCGGCGATGTAGCCAATGCGGTTGCCGCCTTTTGTGCTCTGCAGGGCCTTGGCCAGATCCGGGGTTCGCGTCCAGGCCACGGCGGCGAGCAGGCACGCGACGAGCGCGGTGAAGCGGGCGGTGAGGTGAGCGGCGTCGGCGAGCCCGTCGGAGGTGAGCAGTGGAGCGATGCGGTGCTCGCCGTAGGGGGCGTGGATGAGCACCATCGACGCGGCGACGGGCGCGGCGAGGATTGCGGTGGCCGCCGCGACGGACGGGTTGCGGGTGCGCCACGTGCCCGCGAAAAGTGCTACGGCGATGACAGCGAGCGAGGCCCGAGGAGTGTTCAGCCCCAGCGCAAGGATCCAGCCCGACGCCCCGATGGCCAAGGCGGTCAGCGGGTTCAGGCGGGACTGGGTTCGGGGCACGGGAACTACTTGGCCTGCGGGGCGAAGGCGGCGACGGTGCGCTTCGGCAACGCCTTGACCGTGAAGTAGGAAACGAGCAAGACAATGACCTTGTCCACCGGGTCCGAGATGAACGCCTGGGTGGTCACAGAGGCGATGAGCGAGCCGCCCATCTCGCGGAACAGGCTGACCAGCGCACCGGTGCCCACGCCAGCGGTGCCGCCGTAGACGTAGGCGGCGACGGGGGCTGCGACCATGCCGCCGACAATGCCCAACACGATGCCGAAGCCGATCACGGTAAAGAGGTGGCGGAACGCGTTGAAGCGGTGGATGAACACGCCTGCGAGCCAGCCGACAAGCGCCGCGCCGGCCGCGAACGGCAGCGCTGCCGGGTTGAGCAGGCCCCACACGACGTTGTTCAGCGCGCCGGTGGCCATGCCTGCAACCGGGCCGGCGAGCGCCGCGACCAGCACGGTGCCCATGGAGTCCAGGTACAGCGGCAGGCCGATGGAGCCGACGATCTCGCCGACGACGGAGTTGATGATGATCGCGATCGGGATCAGCCCCAGCGTGCGCGCGGGCAGCACCGGAATCACGGCTGCGAGCAGCAGCGCGGTGCCGATGCCATAGCCGGCGAGCAGCGCGATGCCCGGGCCGGAGCCGGTGACCTGGTCCCAGTCCGCCGGGTGAACCAGAACGAAGTACAGCCAGGTGGCGGCGATGAGGACGGCGCCTGCGATGACGAGCGCGCGGCGGGCGGGGGTCCATTCGGCCTTCTGCGCGGTGTTCTCCGTGGGCGCGGCCTGAGTGGAAACGGTGTGTGACATGGAATCTCCGAGTGGTGTGCGGGGAGGAACGGGAATTACAGCCCTAATCGCCTATGTCACCTCGGCAGGGCTGTCGGTTCGGGAGTCTAGCAGGCGGTCTTGTTCTTACTCGTTTCCACCCAGCAGATTATGGCGATAACACGCCTGCTCACGCCCTATCTACCTAGGGATCTTGACCGTGGGACAACCCGCTGTTTGATCCCAGCAACTACTGCGGGAGTTTCACCCTGTCACCAATCATGAATATTAAAGCGACTTTATTTCAAGCTGTGGTTAACTTAAACGGTTCCTGTTAGAGAAATGGAGACGCTATGAAGAAGACCTCAGCGCTTCTTGCGGCCATCGCCGTATCTTTCACCGCCGTAACCGCGCCTGCTTCAGATGGCCAAGAGTTGAGCCACGCGGACCTCTACGAACCGAGGGTCTACTCGATCGGTTCGCTGTCCGCCGGTCCGTCGGACAATCTCGTGACCTTGATCGTTAATGAGGGGCCAGAGTTTGCAGACCTGGACATCCTTGAGTTTGAATCGCCGTACCCGGTCACGTACGAGCGCATTCGAAACCCAATCGTGAACTTCAACGACAAAATCTATCTGCGGCTTGAGCAGAAGATGATCTACCCTGAAGAGTTCGAAATCGCCGTCAAGCTGCTGGTGCACTACAACGATGGTTCTTCCGAAGAGGTTGAGGGGAGCTTCCCAGTTCACCCGCTGCCTGCTTTGGTCTCGGGCAATCCGAAGCCGTCTGCTACTACGAAGCAATCAACCAGCCCGGTTGCTACGAAGACCGTGGTTAAGACCACGACAGTGACAGCAGAAGCTTCCGCACCGGTAACGACTACCGTCACCCAGAAGATCAACGCGCCGACGACCGTGACGGAGACTGCGGAAGCAGCAACTACCACGACCACAGTCACCAAGAAGGCTGCACCAGTCACCGCCACCGTGACCGAGACTGTGGAAGCAGCAACCGCCACCGTGACTGAGACGATTTCGGTTCCGGCACCGGCCGAAACCGCTACTGTAACCAAAACCGCCGAAGCAGAGACCGTCACGACCACTGTTCAGCAGGCTCCCGTAACCGCAACAGAGACAGTAACTGCAACCGCTGCCCCGGCGACTGTCGAGGTTACAAAGACGGTCCCGACAACCGTTGTGAAAGC
Organism: Corynebacterium fournieri; assembly: GCF_030408775.1. Lineage (NCBI taxonomy): Bacteria > Bacillati > Actinomycetota > Actinomycetes > Mycobacteriales > Corynebacteriaceae > Corynebacterium > Corynebacterium fournieri. The sequence continues at coordinate 898,050 of NZ_CP047210.1, read as the reverse complement.
GTCTAATGATGGACAATCCGGCAGCTCGACTGGATCCATTGTCGCGTTAGTGCTCGGACTTCTCGCTTTGATCGGTGGCGTCGGCGCTGCTGTGGCTGGAAATCCTCAGTTACTCGCTAACCTCCCGTTCTAACGGTTCAGCATAAACTCCCTAACCATTGTGGCTAGGGAGTTGTCTTTTTGGGCTGTTGCCGGCTTAAGCAGAACCACCTAGTCATCCGCGCGCAGGTGGCGCAGCTCCACAATCTCGGCGTCGCCGGCGGCGACCTTGGCGTGCACCTCGCAGGCCCACGTGAACCAGCCCCAGGCCATCGCGATGTCAGCCCCGGTGATTAGGCGCGCGTTGGGCTCGCGCTCCCAAATCCCGCGCAGGTCCGCCACGGACGTGCCACGCATAAGCTGCGAGTCCGCCTCCACGTCGACGGTCGCGTCCTTCCACGAGTATTCCACGTGCCCCAGCGCGATCAGCACGGTGAGCAAGTCGTGGATCTGGGCCTGGTAGCCCTCGCCTACGTCCTCGTGGAATTCGAAGTAGAAGCGGGTGATCGCCTCCAGGTGTTCGGCGAGCGGGGAGCCGCCAAGCTTATCGACGAACTCCGCCAACGCATCCGGAGAAAGCACCATCTTCTCGGTCACGCCGAGCGAGCACAGCGTGATCGGGGTCGGTGTCATGGCGAACACATCCGCGGCGGCGTGGGGGTCCACCCAGAAGTTCCACTCCGCGCTGGGGGTGGTGTTGCCCGGGTAGTTCACTGCCCCGCCCATCACGGTGATGTGCTTGAGCTTGGCAAAGTGCTCCGGGTGGGTGTGCGCGAAGGCGGCCAGGTTGGTGGCGGGCCCGGTTACGATCAGGTGCAGGTCGTCGGTGCCACGCTCGATGGAGTCGATCCACAGTGTGTCCCAGTCGTGCTCCACGTGGCGCTCGGGCGCAGTGGCGTAGCCCAGGCCCGTCTCCCCGTGCGTTTCCGGGGTGGTGGTCAGCTCCACCTCGAGCGGTTCGGGCAGGCCGGCGGCTAAGGAGATGATGGGCAGGCCGCACAGCCCCAGGATCCATGCGGCGTTTTTGGCGCATTGATCGGCGGGGACGTTACCGGAGGTCGTCGTCAAGCAATCGAGCTCGATGAGGCCCGCTTGGGCCGCAGCGGTGAGAAAAATGATGGCGTACGTGTCGTCGATGCCCGGATCGCAATCCAAAATCACTCTCACGGTTTCGTCTCCTTCCCAGCGACAAGCCAGATAATCAACGCGACGGCACACACCGCGCCGCTGACGGCGAACGCCGCCTGAAAGCCAGCGGCCTGAGCCACCGCGCCAAGCACAATCGGGGCCAGGATGGCGCCCGCGTCCTGCGTCATCTGATACGTGGACAGCACTGTACCGCCCGAGCGCTCGTTGCCGATGATGTCCGCCAAGGTGGCCTGGGTGGCGGGACTCATCAACCCGGAGCCGATACCCGCTGCCGCCGAAAGGATCACCAACGGCCAGAAGCTGGTCGCACTACCCAGCAACACGGCAAACACGCCGGAGGTGGCCAGGCCCGCGGCAACCAACGGGCGGCGCCCCAGGTTATCGGCGAGGCGACCGGAAAACTGCAGGGTCACAGCCATACCGAGCGCGAAGGCCGTGAGCGCGAAACCGGCCGCCGCTCCCCCACGCTCGAACACGGCCGCGGCGAACAACGGCAGCACGGACACGCGCGCGCCGAGGTTGACAAAACCGTTGGTGAAACCCGCGGCCAACAGCGCCTTGTAGGTGGGAACGCGCCACACGTGGCGCACCTGCATCTTCGGTTTCGCCGGCGGCAACGGCGCGGAGCCGGGCTTGTGCTGCGTGAGCACCCCGACAGCCAGCGCCGCGGCCGCCACCGCGATGCCATAGATGGCAAACGGCGCGCGGAAGCCCAAAAACGACAGCGCCGCGCCGAGAACCGGGCCGACGACGTTGCCCACCAGAAACGCCGAGGCGTACAGCGCGCTCGCGCGTCCGCGGATGCTCGGGTGCGTCACCCGCACGATCAGCGCCTGGGCAGACAACGTGAACATGGTCGAGCCGAAGCCCGCGACGAACCGCAGCGCGAGGATCTGCCAATAGGCCTGCGCAAACGCCACGAAGAAGGTGGACGCGGCCACGATGGTCAGACCCGTGAGGTAGATCGGGCGGGAGCCAAGCTTATCCACGAGCCTTCCGGCCCCCGGCGCCCCCAGCAATCTGGCCAACGAGAAGATCGAAATCACTGCGCCCGCCGCCGCCATGGACACGCCGAAGCTGCCGGCGAACTGCGGCAGGATCGGCGCGATCAGGCCGTAGCCCAAGGCGATGATGAACGCGGCCCCGACAAGGACCCAGATCGTGCGCGGAATAGCACGTCCGGGAGTGCTAGAGATCTCTGTGCCGCTACTCATTGTCTACTGCGAATCCCTCCACGCCTTGATGGATTCCAGGTGGCGCAGGAAAGCAACTTCGCTTTTCTCTTGGTGCATGGACACCCACGCGTCGATCACAGACTCGGGAAACACTTCCGCGACACGCAAGACCTCGGCAGTGAAGTCCACAGGCGCCAAACCACTTGCAGTGACAACGCCGGAATCTGACACCGCTTCCGTTTCGCAGTAGCGTGCCTGCCCCTTATAGCCGGTGTATGCGAGAAACGACACAGCGTTTGAGGTGTGCTGCACCTCGTCGAGCATTCCTGCGCGTGCAAGCGCGACAGTGCCACCGCAGATTCCCGCGATAGGCACCCCTCGTCCTCGCATCGACACCATTGCTTGGATAAGCGCCTCGTGGCCATGAAAGTACGTGTCTGCGCCCGGCACAACGAACACCGCGATGTCCGTTTTCCCCTCAAGGTCATCAAGCGTGATTGAAGGCGTGATTACCATCCCACCTTTCGAATGCACTGGGGCCTTTCTCTCGCCGACAAAAGCAACGCGAAATCGCCCGGGAACGGCAGCCTCAGCCTCGGCAATTTGAGTAGTGAGATATGCAAATTCCCAGTCAGCCATAGTTTCTGTCGCGTAAATCGCAATTGTCCTCATGCCGCACAACCCTAGTCCACCCACACGGGTCGAACACGTGTTCTATCTGGCGATTGGGGACGTCGGCACGCTTCGTAGTGTGTGCGCCATGAAGTTCAACACGAAGAATCCGCTGCACAGCGTCAGCCGCAACGAGACCGACTACTCCCCCGCCTACACCCCGGAAGCGCTTGCCGAAGCCATCCGCGAGCAACACCCCGAAATGATCCAGTCCGCCCAAGCTGTCATGCACCACCCGCGCTCGCTGTCGCGCCCCACTGCCGCGTGGCGCCCGCCGGTTGTGACCCTGCCCCGGGTGGCCAACGGCCCGCAGCTCACCCTCGCCGTAACGCGGCGCAGAGTCGGCCCGCGGGCACGGGCGCGGATACAGGGCTACGGCGGAGAGCAGATACCTGCCTACCTCATTGAGGTCCGCATCGCCGATACCACCGGCGCGCTGGTGGACACAGTGCTCACCGAGGCCTGGGTCCGCGCGATCATCCCCAACGACTGCGCGCATGCGGTGCACGAACTGGCCGGCACACGCACGGCGAACTACGTGTGGCTCGTCGACGGCGCCTTTCACCCGATCGCGTCGCCGCCGTCCATGTTCGAAGGGCTTAGCGCGGCGTAGCGCTGCCTTCGTCCTCGTCGTCCTCATCGTCCTCGCCGGCGAAGTCATCATCGTCGACCAGCGCGTCGCCGTCGATGTCGTCGTCCTCGTCCTCGTCGTCCTGGCCGAAGATGTCGTAGACCTCGGGCTCGTCGAAATCGTCGTCGACGGGCAAAAGCTGCGATTCCCAGTCCTCAGCCTGGTCGGCGGCGAGCGAGAGCACGTCGAAAAGCCGGTCGAAGTCCGTGAAGTTACCCAGCTCTAAGCGCTCGGCGTCGATCAGCGCCTCGTCGTGGATGGCGTCGAAGAGGCGCGCACGGTCTTCCTCGGTCAGCTCCGCGTCGCCGTCGGACTCCCACAGTTCGCCCTCGGCATCGTCGAGCACGTCGTCGTAATCGTCCGGCAGCGCGATGAACGTCACCTTCGCGTTCGGCGTGCCGTCGACAGTCTCGATGGTCACCTGCAGCTCGGCGTTGTCGCCCACCTCTGCACGCACCTGCTGTGGGTTGAGGTGGTCCTGGAAAAACTCCAAATCCCCGATGCGCTCGTCGGTGCCCTCGAGCAGGTCGCGCAGCACCGTGATGACCTGGTCGGTGGCCATGTGCTCCGCCACAGCCGCCACAGCGTCCTCGACGGAGAACACCACGGCCACCAGGACAGACTCGAAGTCCTCATCATCCTCGTCCACGTCCGCCGCCGCGATGTAGACGTTCGCGGCGGGCAAATGCGGATCAATTTCCACGAACTGGATCTCAAGTGCTGCGGTCATGGGCACGAACATGGTGTCCCCGCCCACGCGCGACTCAATGCCTTCGCGGTCGAGCGCCGCTGCGATGTCCTCGAAAAAGCTCATGTCGGTGGTTCCTTCCACGTCGCGCCGTCGGGCTGGCTTGCCGCAACGCGCCCAAGCCTAGCTACCAATCCTGTCCAGCGTGTGGCATTTAGCTGTCACCCCACGCCGGATGTGCGGCACCCAGCAGCGAGGCGGCCGAATCCATCAGGTCCTGGCGGTGCGTGCCCCACTCGCGCATGTCAAAGCTCTCCCAAGCCCGGCGCTGCGACGCCTTCGGGTCCCACTCCACGTGCATCCCGTTGTCGAACACGGCGGTCGCCCGGCCCGGCTTGTCGTCGGAGCGGAACCCGTAGACCGGCCACTGTTCGCCCGGCGCGCCGGTGTGGAAAAACTGTCCCCAGTGGTACTGCATGACCCGGCTGACCTCGACGAAGCCTTCTGTGCCGCCGAAGACGTCCCAGCGCGACGCCTTCGTGGAGTTCGGCTCGCCGAACACGGCACCCAGATCCGCGGTGTGCATCGCTCCCAAGCCGAGCATGCGCATCGCCACCGACGCGTAGTCGAAGCGGTACATCCACGTTTGCGCCATGCGCCGATGCGCGGTGGCCAGGATGACGGTGGGCGCCCAAAACACCGCGTCAGCGATGAGGTCGGCGTAGTCGCCACGCTCGCCGGCGTACCCGTACGCGCGCAGTACCGCCTGGGCATTGTCGGGGTCGAACGCCTCGAGTGCCCGGCGCGCCGCACGCTGGCGGGACTTGGCGGTTTGGTAGATGGCCTTGGCAAAGCTGGCCTCGTCCGAGTTCGTGCCCACGATCAGCGGCACGGCGGCCTGCTCGCCTGCCTCGAAGATGTCGATGGGGTGCGCGGTGAGGGTGTCGCCGTCCACGGTGGGCATAAAGCTGGTGTTGAGCTGCACCAGCTCCCTGGTGTTGAGCAGCATCGACTGCCCCGCACGGACAAGTTCCTCGGCGCGCGCCTCGCGCAGGTCTGCAAGCGTGGTGGTGCGCGGCAAGCCCATCCGGTTGACCAGTTCGCGCACCCACATCGCCGCCTGCAGCCGCGAGTGCACGCTCGCCGGCGGCGGCGACTGTGCCACCGCGCCGTGGAACAGCCCCCGGGCGCCGGGCGCGCACATCAGGTGCACCACGGCCGCGCCGCCGGCGGATTCGCCCATGATGGTCACCCGGTTCGGGTTGCCGCCGAAGTTGGCGATGTTTTCGCGCACCCACTCCAACGCCAAAATCTGATCCAGCAGCGCGGGCGTGGCCACGCAGTCGTGCCCGAGCGCGCGGAAGTCCAAATACCCCAGCACGCCCAGGCGGAAGTTGACCGAGACGTAGACGACCTTGGTGGCGTCGGCAAGCGAATGCCCCTGCAGTACCTTTTCGTGGCTTGCGCCGGTGACGAAGGTGCCGCCGTGGAAGTAGACCACCACGGGCAGCTCCTCGTCGGTGTCCGGGCGCACGATGTCCAGAGTCAGGCAGTCCTCGGTGCCGATGACCATGTCGCGCCAACCGAACGTGCCTTGCATGGCGGGCGGGGCGAAACTGGAAGCGTCGTAAAGCCCCTGCCAACGCTGCGCTGGCTGCGGGGCGCGGAACCGGCCGGTGCTCGCGGTCGACGCGCCGAACGGCACCCCGCGCCAAGTGCGCATACCTGAGCGCTCATCCACCACGCCGCGGACCTTGCCCGCGGTGGTGTCTGCGACTGGATGCTCGGCGGCAGTCATGCGCCCCAGGGTAGACGGATGTGCGCAAAGTCCAACTATGCTGGACCGACGTAAATCAGACCATTAACGAAAGAGCAAAACGATGTTTGGCAACAAGAAGCAGTCCGAGGACCTGGCCGTACGCCAGGAGATCGAGCAGGCACTGAAAGAAGACCCCGCGCAGCTGGAAAAGGACGCCGGCCCGCTGGGGCGGGCGTTTATCGGCGCGGTGGATAAGGCGGTGCAGCTGCAAACCTCCACCATCCGCGGTTACGTCAACTGGCTGCGCCGGCAGAACCCGGACGCCTCCCCGGCGCAGATTCAGGCGCTGATGGACAAGCACCTGAAAAATACCGTCACCGGCACCGGTGCCGGCGTGGGCGCGACCGCTGCCGTTCCCGGTATCGGCCTGGTTACCGGCGCGGCCGCCGTGGCCGGCGAGTCCGTGCTGTTTTTGGACCTCGCCGCGTTTTACGCCGTCGCCTCCGCCTACCTGCGCGGCGAAGACATCTCCGACCCGGAGCGCCGCCGCGCGCTCGTGCTGTCGCTGCTGATGGGCACGAAGGGCCTGGCCATCGTGGACGCGATGCTCGGCGACGACGCGGGAAAGATCCCCGGCAAATCCACTATTGCGAAGTTCTCCGGCCCGACGCTGGCTAACACCAACAACGTGCTGCAGCGCATCGCCATGCGCTCGCTGAAGAAGTCGTTGCGCCGCGCCTGGATTGGCAAGCTCATGCCGCTGGGCATCGGCGCGATCGCCGGCACCACCGCCAACCGCAAGCTCGCCGACGGCGTGATCGACAACGTCCAGGCCGGCCTCGGCGCGATGCCCGCCGGTTTTGCGCAACCGCTTGACGACGCCGATACCGACACCGACACCAAGGGCCTGAGCCTGAACCCGAAGACCTTCGCACAGTGGGTGCTGCGCCAGTTCAAGGACGACAACAAGGTCGACGTGAAGGACGACGGTGTGAAAGAAGACGTGAAGGACGGCGACAGCAATTAATCCCCTACTCACCAGATCCCTCCAGGCCAACCGCGTCCCCGCCGCTGCCGCGTTTGCCGCCGCCGCGCTCGCCGCGGTGTTCCAGGTGGCGGTGCCGGCGCTGACCGGCCAGGCGGTGGACATCGCCACCGGCGCAGCCGAGGGGTCAGTGAGCCACATCGCGTGGGCGATGGTGGCCGTCACCGCCGCCACCTACGCACTCAGCTACGTCCGCCGCGTCACCGCGGGCCGGCTGGGCTCGAGCTCCCAGCACTGGCTGCGCACGGAGATCTTGCGCACGCTGCACCGATTAGACGGGCCGGGCCAGGACGAGATTGTCACCGGCCAGATTGTCTCGCGCTCCATTTCGGATCTGAACCAGTACCACATGGTGCTGTCCAACCTGCCCATGCTGCTCACGCGCGTGGTGCAGCTTGTGGTCACCCTCGCGGTGATGCTGTACATGGACATCCCGCTGACGGTGATGTCGCTAGCACTGTTGCCGCTGATCTTGTGGGAGGCCAACCGCTCGCGCAAGACGCTCTACGCCGCAACGTGGGTCAACCAGCACGCCGCGGCGGAGCTTGCAGAGCACGTCGAGCAGACCGTCTCAGGCGTGCGCGTGGTCAAGGCGTTCGGCCAGGAAGAGCGCGAAATCGACCAGTTGGATCAGCTGGGCCGGAACCTGTACGCGGTGAAGATGCGCGCGGCAAAGCTCACTGCGCGGTTCCAGCCGGTGCTCTCGCAGCTGCCCAAGGTGGCGCTGGTGGTCACCATCGTCGCCGGCGGCATGCTGGCCATTCGCGGGCAGATCACCATCGGCCAGTTCGTGGCGTTTACCGCGTACCTGACGTCCATGACGTCGACGATGTCCATGCTGACCAACCAGTACGTGCGCCTGCAGATGGGCATGAGCTCCTTCGATCGCCTCGACGACGTGCTCACACTCGCCCCCGGCACCGGCGAACACGCAGCCGCCGACGAGGCGCCGGCGGCACAGGGGCTGCGCTTCGACAACGTCAGCTTCTCCACCGGCGGCAACGCCGTGCTGCGCGGCTTCGATCTGGCCGTGCACCCGGGCGAGACGGTGGCACTGGTCGGCCCGCCCGGCGCGGGTAAAACCATGGCGGTCCAGCTCGCGGGCGGTTTCTACGCCCCGGATGCGGGCCGGGTAAGCAGCGCGCGGCACGTGGTGTGCGTGTTCGACGACGCCTTCTTGTTCTCCTCCTCGGTGCGCGAGAACATCGCCATGGGTGCTGCCTTGCCGCCCGCCCAGCTGGACCGCGCCGTGCGCGAGGCGGCCCGCCTGGCGTGCGCGGACGAGTTCATCGAGCGCCTGCCAAACGGCTACGACACCGAAGTCGGCGAGCGCGGCCTGACCCTATCCGGCGGCCAACGCCAGCGCATCGCCCTTGCCCGTGCCCTCATGGCGCGGCCCGAGGTGCTCGTGCTTGACGACGCGACAAGCGCCATCGACGCCATCACCGAAGCCGCCATCCTGGCCAACCTGCGCGAGCACCTGTCCGATGTCGCCGTGCTCACCGTCGCGCACCGCCAGTCCACCGTGGACCACGCGGATACGGTGGCGGTGGTCGATCGCGGAGTCGTGGTCAGGCAAGGCCCCCGCGACGAGGTGGTCCAAAGCGCCGAGTACCGCGCCACCATGTCGCCGGATGCGCCAGCCGAGCTGCCCGCCGCGCCGGAGCACGCCGAGCTGTGGCCCGAGCAGACCCAACCCGAGCAGGAGCGCGTGATCGTGCCTGCCTCGGGGCGCGCGTCCACCGTCAACGCCACCCCGGAGCTTTTGGCGCGGGTGGACACACTCCCCGCCGCAGCAGAGCAGCCGGACTTGAGCGAGCAACGGTTGACGCAGCTGCGCACCCCGTCGAGCGATTTCCACGTGCGCGAGCTGTTCCGCGCGGTGCGCTGGCTCATCGCCGGCACCGTCGCGCTGTTGGTGGTGGGGGTGCTGGCGGACCTGGCGTTTCCCACCCTCGTGCGCGCGGCCGTGGACCGCGGCATCGCCCAATCCGACCAAGCCAGCCTGATCCGCACCGGGCTTATTGCGCTGGCCGTCGTGGTGGTGGCGTGGGCGTCCATGGCCGCGATGACCGTGTTGTCCTCGCGCTCTGGCGAGCGACTGCTCTACGGGCTGCGCCTGCGCTCCTACGCGCACCTGCAGCAGTTGGGCTTAAGCTTTTTCGAGTCGCGCCTGTCCGGCAAGATCATGACGCGCATGACCACGGACATCGATACCCTGTCCAGCTTCCTGCAAACCGGGCTCGCCCAGGCCATTGTGGCCGTCGGCTCCCTGGCCGGCGTCACCGTCATGCTGGTGGCCACCGACGGTGAGCTCGCGCTCGTCGCGTTTGCGGCCGTGCCCGTGATCGTGGTGGCCACCTGGGTGTTCCGGCACTTTTCCAAGCGCTTCTACGCGCAGGCTCGCGCGCAGATCTCAGCGGTCAACGGCGAGTTCGCGGAGCTTATCGGCGGCATTCGTGTGACCCAGACCCACCGCGCCCAACACCATTTCGAGTCCCGCTTCGCCGCCATGAGCGACGAGTACCGCCGCCTGCGCATGCGCTCGGCGCGCTTAGTGGGGCTGTACTTCCCTGGCATGCAGTTCGTCTCCCAGGTCATGACCGCGGTGATCATCGGCGTCGGCGCCGCGCGCGTGGCGGACGGCACGCTGTCCGTCGGCGTGCTCGTCGCCTTCATCATGTACTTAAGCCAGCTCTACGGCCCGATCCAGCAGCTCGGCCAAATCTTCGACTCGTGGCAGCAAGCCACCGTCAGCTTCGACCGCATCCGCGAGCTGCTCGCCGAACGCACCACCGTGCCCGCCACCGGCACCCGAACAGGCACGGCCGAAGCCGCCCGCGGGGAGCTTTTGCTTGACGACGTCACCTTCGGATACACCCCCGACTCCCCCGACTCCGCCGTCATCGACCACATGGACCTCACACTCGAGCCGGGCACCACCGTCGCTTTGGTGGGGCCGACCGGGGCGGGCAAGTCGACCGTCGTCAAGCTCCTCGCCCGCTTCTACGACCCGACTGGCGGCGAAGTGCGCGCCTCGGGCACGAACATCGCCGAGTACCCGCTTGCGCAGTGGCGCCGCGCCCTCGCGCAGGTCCCGCAGGAGTCCTACCTGTTTCCTGGCACCGTCGCCGACAACATCGCCTACGGCGCACCGGGGGCCAGCCGCGAGGAGATCCAGGCGGCGGTTGAGCGCATCGGCGCGCTCGGCGTGATCGCCACCATCCCCGGCGGATTCAACGCACGGGTGGGCGAACGCGGCCGGGGGTTAAGTTCCGGCCAGCGCCAGATCATCGCCCTCGCACGCGCGGAGATGCTGCAGCCGGCCGTGCTGCTGCTCGACGAGGCCACCGCCACCCTCGACCCAGCAACCGAGCGCGCGGTACTCGACGCCTCCGACCGCGCGATGGAGGGCCGCACCTCCGTCGTCGTCGCCCACCGCCTCGCCACGGCCGCGCGCGCCGACCGAATACTCGTTATCGATGAAGGACGTATCATTGAAGACGGCTGCCACGAGGCCCTCCGAAACTCCGGCGGTAGGTATGCCCATATGTGGGCTGTCAACCGCTAACGGGGGTGAAACCCGGGGACCCCGTGGATAGGAACAATCCAAGTTAGCGCGTTACCAGCGCCGACGATTACAGTCAAAGAAACGTTCCGCGACATCAAAAAAGAAGGAAGGCGAGAACCTGCCGTGAGCAGCGAAAACACGTTCGGCCAGAACAGCTGGCTGGTTGACGAGATGTTCCAGCAGTACAAGGACGACCCGAACTCGGTGGACGCCGAATGGCGCGAACTCTTCGAGAACCAGGGCGCTCCGAAGACCGCGAAGGGCACCCCTACCGTCACCCCTTCCGCCGAGGGCGCAAGCACTCCGAAGACCGACCCCAAGGTCGCCCGCTCCACCGGCGCGCCGAGCCAGGACGGCCGCGCAACCAAGGTGGACGAGGCAGCCGCGAAGGTGGCGGCCAAGCCCAAACGCAACACCGCACCTGCAAAGTCCTCCCCGCTTGACAAGGTCAACCAAGTCGAGGCCGAAGCTGGCGAGTTCCAGCTCAAGGGCGCGTTCAAGGCAATTGCCAAGAACATGAACGAATCGCTCGAGGTGCCCACCGCCACCACCGTGCGCGACATGCCGGTCAAGCTCATGTTTGAAAACCGCGCGCTGATCAACGACCACCTCAAGCGCACCCGCGGCGGCAAGGTCTCCTTCACCCACATCCTGGGCTACGCGATTGTCCTGGCTACCAAGCTGCACCCGGACATGAACAAGAACTACAAGGAGGACGGCTCCAAGTCCTTCGCCGTGCAGCCGGAGCACATCAACCTCGGCCTGGCCATCGACCTGCCGGGCAAGAACGGCTCCCGCTCCCTGGTCGTCGCCGCCATCAAGGAGTGCGAAAACAAGACCTTCTCCGAGTTCGTCGACGCCTACGAGGACATCGTGGCGCGCGCCCGCGACGGCAAGCTGACCATGGATGACTTCTCGGGCGTGACCATCCAGCTGACCAACCCGGGCGGCATCGGCACCCGCCACTCCATCCCGCGCCTGACCAAGGGCCAGGGCACCATCGTCGGCGTGGGCGCCATGGACTACCCGGCAGAGTTCGCCGGCGCCTCCGAGGACCGCCTGGCGGAGCTCGGCGTGGGCAAGCTGGTCACCCTGACCTCCACCTACGACCACCGCGTCATCCAGGGCGCGGAGTCCGGCGAGTTCCTGCGCGACATCTCCCAGCTGCTCATTGACGACAAGTTCTGGGACGAGGTCTTCCGCTCCCTGGAGATCCCCTTCTCCCCGCTGCGTTGGGCACAGGACGAGCCGAACACCGGCATCAACAAGGACACCCGCGTCATGCAGCTGATCGAGGCGTACCGCTCCCGCGGCCACCTCATCGCGGACACCAACCCGCTGCACTGGCACCAGCCGGGCCTGCCCAAGCCGGATTCCCGCGACCTGCTCATGGAGACCCACGGCCTGACCCTGTGGGACCTGGACCGCGTCTTCCACGTCGGCGGCTTCGGCGGCAAGGAGCAGATGACGCTGCGCGAGGTCATGTCCCGCCTGCGCGCCGCCTACACCCTCAAGGTCGGCTCCGAGTTCTCCCACATCATGGACCGCGACGAGCGCGAATGGCTGCGCGACCGCGTCGAGGCCGGCATGCCGAAGCCGACCGGCGCCGAGCAAAAGTACATCCTGCAAAAGCTCAACGCCGCCGAGGCCTTCGAGAACTTCCTGCAGACGAAGTACCTGGGCCAGAAGCGCTTCTCCCTCGAGGGCGCTGAGACCCTGATCCCGCTGATGGACGCCATCATCGACACCGCCGCGGGCCAGGGCCTGGAAGAGGTCGTCATCGGCATGCCGCACCGCGGCCGCCTCAACGTGCTGTTCAACATCGTGGGCAAGCCGGTCGCCACCATCTTCAACGAGTTCGAGGGCAACGTTCGCGCAGCCCAGCCCGGCGGCTCCGGCGACGTGAAGTACCACCTCGGCTTCGAGGGCGAGCACATCCAGATGTTCGGCGACGGCGAGATCAAGGTCTCCCTGGCCGCCAACCCGTCCCACCTCGAGGCCGTCGACCCGGTGCTCGTGGGCATGGCGCGCGCGAAGGCCGACCAGATCAAGCTGACCAAGGGCCGCGAGGATCACCCGGTCGTTCCGCTGATGCTGCACGGCGACGCCTCCTTCACCGGCCTGGGCATTGTCCAGGAGACGCTGAACCTGTCCCGCCTGCCGGGCTACACCGTCGGCGGCACCATCCACATCGTGGTGAACAACCAGATCGGCTTCACCACCACCCCGGACTCCGGCCGTTCCTCCTACTACGCCACCGACCTGGCCAAGGGCTTCGACTGCCCGGTGTTCCACGTCAACGGCGACGACCCGGAGGCTGCAGCGTGGGTTGCCCAACTCGCCACCGAGTACCGCCGCGAGTTTGGCAAGGACGTCTTCATCGACCTCATCTGCTACCGCCTGCGCGGCCACAACGAGGCGGATGACCCGACCGTGACCCAGCCGGTCATGTACGAGCGCATCCAGTCCCACCCGTCCGTGCGCACCCGCTACACCCAGGACCTCATCGGCCGCGGCGACATCACCGAGGAAGACGCGGAGAAGGCTGCGCAGGACTTCCACGACCAGCTGGATTCCGTCTTCTCCGACGTCAAGGCGGAAAAGGGCAAGCCCAGCGAGCAGACCGGCATCACGGACTCGCAGGAGCTCACCCGCGGCCTGGACACCAACATCCCCGAGGAGCAGTTCAAGCGCCTGGCGGACGCGTACGCCACCCTGCCGGAGGACTTCGCGCCGAACAAGCGCCTGAAGTCCGTGCTGAAGAAGCGCGGCGGCTCCTTCACCGACGGCGACATCGACTGGGGCTGGGGCGAGCTGCTCGCCTTCGGTTCCCTGGCCGAGCAGGGCAAGTTCGTCCGCCTCGCCGGCGAGGACTCCCAGCGCGGCACCTTCACCCAGCGCCACGCGGTGCTGTACAACCCGGACAACGCCGAGCCGTACAACCCGCTGGACCACAACGCGCAGGAGTCCGGCAACGGCGGCCACTTCCAGGTGTTCAACTCCGCCCTGACCGAGTACGCGGGCATGGGCTTCGAGTACGGCTACACCCTGGGTAACAAGGACGCCGTGGTGGCCTGGGAGGCGCAGTTCGGCGACTTCGCCAACGGTGCCCAGACCATCATCGACGAGTACCTGTCCTCCTCCGAGACCAAGTGGGGCGAGCTGTCTTCGCTGGTCGCGCTGCTGCCGCACGGCTACGAAGGCCAGGGCCCGGACCACTCCTCCGCCCGCATCGAGCGCTACCTGCAGCTCGTCGCTGAGGGCTCGATGACCATCGCCCAGCCGTCCACCCCGGCAAACCACTTCCACCTGCTGCGCCGCCAGGCTCTCGGCGAGATGAAGCGTCCGCTGGTCGTGTTCACCCCGAAGTCCATGCTGCGCAACAAGGCGGCTGTGTCCCAGCCGGCGGACTTCATTGAGGTGGATCGCTTCCAGTCCGTCATCGACGACCCGAACTTCGTCGAGCGCGGCAACAAGGTTGTCGGCGACACGGACAAGGTGCAGACCATCATGCTGTGCTCCGGCAAGATCTACTGGGAGCTGGCCAAGAAGAAGGAAGAGGACGGCCGCGACGACATCGCGATCATCCGCGTGGAGATGCTCCACCCGATCCCCTTCAACCGCCTCGCCGACGCGTTCAAGAACTACCCGAACGCGAAGCAGATCCGCTGGGTCCAGGACGAGCCGGCAAACCAGGGCGCATGGCCGTTCTACAACGAGCACCTGCGCACCCTGATCCCGGACATGCCGGAGATGGTCCGCGTGTCCCGCCGCGCCCAGTCCACCACCGCAACCGGTGTGGCGAAGGTGCACCAGCAGGAGGAGAAGCAGCTCCTGGAGGAAGCATTCGCAAAGTAGCTTGACGACGGGCCTCACGGCCCCCCAAGCACCAGGGCCCCGGGGTTCACCCCCGGGGCCCTTCCTCGTGTTCGGCTACTGCCTGGCTAGTGCGCGCCGTCGCTGTCGGCGGAATCGCCCTCGGCGGCGTCCTCGTCCGGGTCGGCCAGCTCGTCGGCGTAGACGTCGATGTGGGCGTACTCCATCATCCAGGCGGCAAGGGTATCTTCCATGTCTGCCCCAGACTCGATCTCTTCAGTCATCTCCCCGAGCGCCTTGGTGGACAGGACACGGGTGATGAAGTTCAGGCGGTTGATTTCCCCGCGGTCGAACTCTGCGGTGGAAAACAGTGGCACCACGTTCTGCGGCAGCTCGCCGCTTGCCCCGCAGCCTTGCGCCGGCGAGGGGTCCACGGTGCGCACGGTCCCCGGCAGGGCGGCCACGGCCGCGTCGTAGACCATGTCGGAGATCCCCTCGGTGTCCGCCTTCGCCTCTTTAGTGAGGCGCTCGGCGGCCGCGGCGTCGGTTTCTTCGACCAGGCGGCCGGTGCACGTCACCACGAAGTCGATCGGCGTCTCCTTCAGCACGCGCAGCGTGTCGCCGGCGGAGAAGTCCGTCGCCGTGACGCTGGTGGGCCGGCCCAGCTGCTGCAGCACGCGGCTGTAGATCTCGCCCAGCACCAGCTGCTCCGGGTTGTCGGCGTCGACGCCGATGGCGACCGGGGTCTTGCTGGTGCTTTGCATGCCCGCCGGCGCGCACCCGGCGAGTGCCAGCGCGGAAACGGTAAGCGCCGCCAGGGCGCGTCTCGGCTTACGCATTGGGGTTGGGGTGCGAAGCGTCGTCGATAGGCAGCTGCCCCGCGATGAGGTCGCGTGCGCGAGGCGCCGCATCCGGATCGCACAGCACGTCGTAGCGGCCCGCCACAATCGTGGTGGCGGAGGAGAAATCGCGTTTGCCGCCGGTCAACGCGTAGGCCACGGCGGCGAAAACCGCGCCGAAGACAGCGCCCACGAGCAACGTGGAGGTAAACGTCACCCAGCCGGAGCCAGGCTCCGTGAACACGGACATGATCAGGCCCAGAAACAGGCCCATCCACAAACCGGACAGCGCGCCGGTGCCCAGCACCTTGCCCCACGTCAACCGGCCGGTGATCTTTTCCACCTGCATCAGATCCACACCCACGATGGACAGCTTCTCCACCGGGAATTCCTGGTCGGAGAGGGCATCCACCGCCTGCTGCGCCTCGGCGTAGGTGCGAAAGCTGCCGACAGGCCAGCCCGTGGGAACCTCACGCGCGGGCATACGTCCAGGATTGCTCATGGGATTTGTCATGCCCACCAGTGTATCTGTAACCGGCCGCTACCCCGTTATACTGCTTGGCAAGATGGCTACTGAACACACAATCACAGAAGCAGACGTCCTCGCCGCGCTCGAGCGGGTGGAGGATCCGGAGATTGGCAAGCCCATCACCGAGCTGGACATGGTCGAATCCGTGCGCATCACCGGCCCGGACGTGGCGGTGGGCATCTACCTGACCATCGCCGGCTGCCCGATGCGCGAGACCATCGAGTCCAACACCCGCGCGGTACTCGAAGAGCTCGACGGCGTCGGCGACGTCAGCGTCACCCTGCACACCATGAGCGACGAGCAGCGCCGCGCGCTCGCACTGAAACTGCGCGGCGAGCAGACCGGGCCAGCGATCCCCTTCGCGGACCCGGACACCCGCACGCGCATCTACGCGGTGGCATCCGGCAAGGGCGGCGTGGGCAAGTCGTCCATGACCGTGAACCTGGCCACCGCCCTGGCGGCGCAGGGGTTGAGCGTGGGCGTGGTCGACGCGGACATCTACGGCCACTCGGTGCCGGGGCTGATGGGTTCTGAGGACCAGGGCCCGACCGTGGTCGACGAAATGATCATGCCCCCGATCGCCCACGGCGTGCGCCACATCTCTGTGGGCCAGTTCGTGGAGGGCAACGCCCCGATCGTGTGGCGCGGGCCCATGCTTACCCGCGCGATCCAGCAGTTCCTCGCCGACGTGTACTGGGGCGATTTGGACGTGCTGTTCATGGATTTGCCGCCCGGCACCGGCGATGTGGCCATCACCGTCGCCCAGCTCGTGCCCAACGCGGAGCTGCTCATCGTGACCACCCCGCAGGCCGCTGCGGCCGAGGTGGCGGAGCGCGCCGGCACGATCGCGCAGCAGACGGACCAGAAGATCGCCGGCGTGATCGAGAACATGGCGGGCATGACCATGCCAGACGGCACGGTGATGAACATCTTCGGCGAGGGCGGCGGCGAACAGGTGGCCGAGCGCCTGACCCAGCTGACGGATTCGGACGTGTCGCTGCTGGGCTCCATCCCCCTCGACCCCAAGCTTCGCGAGCACGGCGACACCGGCACCCCGGTGGTCATCTCCGAGCCGGACTCCCCCGCCGCGCAGGCGATCTCTGCGGTGGCGGACAAGCTGAAAGTGCGCCGCGACTCGCTCGCGGGCAAGAGCCTCAACCCGCGCGTTAAGTAATATCCTCCCAGGAAAAGCCCTTGCTTTGCGACGGGCGTTCCGCCGACTCCCGCCGCGGCTCCTGCGCCGGCTTCGGTGCGGGACGCGGGCCGGACTTGCCGGGCTCGGGGGGCTGCCCGTTGGCGGGGTCCGGTCCGGCGGCGTCGTCTTCGAACAGCACCTTCGCCATCGCGCGCCGCGGACCCATGGCCGCGTACTGCGAGACGGTGTTGATCGGCTGCCTAAACTCCTCGAAGCCCTCCAGCTCCCCGTTGAGCTCGGCCTTCGCGTTGTTGATGGCCTTCTTCGCGGCGTAGATCGCGGCTCGGACATCTTCCACGACGGACGGCAGGCGCTCCGGCCCGATCACGATGAGCCCGATGATCAGGATGAAAAAGATTTCGCCCCAGCCGATGTTGGAAAACACTTAGACCACCCTACTCCCCCCGACGACGCAGCGCGCCCAGTGAGGACTTCAACGCAGAGCTGACGGTGTCCAGGTGCTCGCGCAGCGTCCCCTTCTGTTCCTCACCGCACGCGCCGTGGGCCACGTCTTCCAGGCGCAGCCCCGCAAGCCGCTCCACCAGCGACGCGGGCGCGTGCACCGCCGAATCGTCCACCACCCGCAGGCGGTTCGCCGCCCGGCGCTGGCAATCCACCTCCGCCATGCACTCCTCGCAGACGTCCAAGTGGCGCACGGCGCGGTGAAAGGCCGCGTCAGAAAGTTCCCCGTCCACGAAGGCGGCTACTGCTTCCGGGTTGAGGTGGTCGGTGGAGTTGAATTCGTGTTTGGCCATGCAGCATCACATCGCGTGTTAGCGGGCGCGGATGAGTTCTTTCGCTTGCGCGTCGTCAAGCGCCTGCGCCTCCAGCGACTCCCGCAGCTGCGCGCGGCCGCGGTGGATGCGCGAGCGCACCGTACCCATCTTCACTCCGAGCGTGTCGGCGATTTCCTCGTAGGTCATGCCGACGACGTCACACAACACGACGGCGACGCGGAAGTCCGGCGCCAAATCATCCAGCGCGCGCTGCAGCGCCGGATCCAGGTTGGCCACGTTGTAGGCCTCCTCCGGCGTCATGTCGGTGCCGGGAACGCGCTCGTAATCCTCCGGCAGCGCCTCCATGCGGATCTTCGCGCGGCGGCGCACCATGTCCAGAAACAGGTTGGTGGTGATGCGGTGCAGCCACCCCTCAAACGTGCCCGGTTGGTAGTTCTTCAGACTGCGGAACACGCGCATGAACGTCTCCTGCGTGAGATCCTCCGCGTCGTGCTGGTTGCCGGAGAGGCGAAACGCGAGGCGGTACACACTGTCCGCGTGCTCCTGCACCAGCTCCGACCAGGTCGGCATAGCGCCCTCACCTGCATCGAACGCAGCAGTACCGGACAGCGGAACATCCTCGACGGTCATAGCAAGCATTCTGGCAGAGCCCCCTTCCAAATGCCAGCGCGGATACTGTGAACTCACTGGGCGCCGCCGCCCCGCTATGCTGGCCGTGTGAGTGAGACAGCGTTTACCCAACTGAGCACCTACATCGACGCACGCCGGGACCACCTGCCGGAGGCGTTGAACGAGGCGTTGCAACGCGCCCGCGAGGACGCCGCAGAAAACGGTGTGCCCACCCCGAGCCACGTGGTAGGCGACCTGCTTTCCGTCCTGGCCGCCGGTGGCGCTGACGGCACCGGTGGCACCGGCGGCACCCAAGGCGCGGTCGCGGTCACCCCCGCCGCCGGGGTTGCGGGCCTGCACATCCTCGCCGGCCTGCGCGACAAAGCGACCTTGACCTGCATTGAGCCGGAAGCGGCGCTGCAGGCAGGCGCGAAGGAGAGCTTCCGGGCCGCGGGCTTCGCCCCGTCGCGGGTGCGTTTTCTCACCTCCCGCCCCCTCGATGTCATGGGGCGGCTTGCCACGGGCGCTTACCAGCTCATCTACGCCGACGTTTCGGCGGTGGAGCTGCGCCCGCTCATCGACGCCGCGTGGCCGCTGCTCGCCCCCAGCGGCACGCTCGTGATCGCAGGTTCGCTTCTCGACGGCACCGTGGCCGACACCACCCGCCGCGACCGCGACACCGAAGCGGCCCGCGACGCGGACGCCTACGTGGACACGCTCGCGCTCGACGGCGCCGCCGTGGCGCGCCTGCCCCTCGACGGCGGGCTGACGCTTCTGACCAAGCGCGCCTAAATCACTTCGCTTTTGCCCACGCACACGACTCCGTTGTCGGAGACGGTGAAGCGCTCGCGGTCGCGCTGCGTGTCCACGCCGATGATCTCGCCGTCGGAGACGTAGACGTTCTTGTCCAGGATGCAGTGGCGCACCACCGCGCCCTTGCCCACGCGCACGCCCGGCATCAGCACCGAGCCTTCCACGGTGGCGCCTTCTTCTACCCGCACGTCCGTGGACAGCACGGAGTTGCGCACCGTCGCGCCCGAGATGATGGAACCGGAGGCAACTATGGACTCCTGCGCGATCCCGCCCATGACAAACTTCGCCGGCGGCAGGTTGCCGTCCTCCGTGGCGTGGATGGGCCACGCCTTGTTGTAGAGGTTGAACACCGGGTGGGAGGAAATGAGGTCCATGTGGGCCTCGTAGAAGGAATCGACGGTGCCGACGTCACGCCAGTAGCCGCGGTCGCGCTCGGTGGCGCCGGGGACTTCGTTGCGGGAAAAGTCGTACACGTTCGCCTCGCCCTGAGCCACGAAGTACGGGATGATGTCGCCGCCCATGTCGTGGTCGGAGTCCTCGTTCTGCTCGTCCTCCAGCAGCGCCTGGATGAGCGCTTCGGTGGAAAAGCAGTAGTTGCCCATGGACGCGAACGTCGTCTCCGGGTCGTCCGGGGTGCCGGGCGGGTCCGCGGGCTTTTCCAAAAACTCGGTGATCGTTCCGTCGTCGTCAGCCTGGATGCAGCCGAACGCGTGCGCCTCCGAGCGCGGCACCCGAATACCCGCGACGGTGGCGGCCTTGCCGGAGGTGATGTGATCCTCCACCATCTGCGACGGATCCATGCGGTAGACGTGGTCCGCACCGAAGACCAAAACGTAGTCCGGCGCGTCGTCGTAAATCAGGTTCAACGACTGCACAATCGCGTCCGCCGAACCCGAGTACCAGCGTTTGCCGCGGCGCTGCTGCGCCGGCACCGAAGCGATGTACTGCTGCGTCGGGCCAGAGACGTTCCAGGCGGTAGCCACATGGCGGTCCAGCGAGTGCGACTTGTACTGGGTAAGCACCGCGATGCGCATGTAACCGGCGTTGACCAGGTTGGACAGGACGAAGTCGATCAGACGGTAGTTGCCGCCGAAGGGGACGGCGGGCTTGGCGCGGTCGGCTGTGAGGGGGAACAGGCGCTTGCCCTCACCGCCGGCCAGGACGATGGCGAGAACGCGTGGCTGGCTTTTCATAACCGCCAGGCTAATGAGAATTTCAGGTCCCTGCAGGTTTTCGCGCGCGTAAGTAGGCTCGGCGGTCATGAAAGTCGGAATGTTCACCCGCGAGTACCCGCCGGAGGTCTACGGCGGCGCCGGTGTCCACGTCACCGAACTGACGCGCTTCATGCGCGAGATCGTCGACGTGGACGTGCACTGCATGGGCGCCCCGCGCGATGCGGAAGGCGTTTATGCCCACGGCGTCGACCCAGCTTTGGACAATGCCAACGGGGCGATCAAAACCCTGTCCACCGGTCTGCGCATGGCCGACGCCGCCGCCGGGTTGGACGTGGTGCACTCGCACACCTGGTACGCGGGCCTCGGCGGCCACCTGTCTGGCCTGCTGCACGAAATCCCCCACGTGGTCACCGCCCACTCGCTTGAGCCGGACCGCCCGTGGAAGCGCGAGCAGCTCGGCGGCGGCTACAACGTGTCCTCCTGGTCCGAGAAGAACGCCTTCGAATACGCCGATGCGGTCATCGCGGTCTCTGCTGGCATGCGCGAGGCTGTCCTGCGCGCGTACCCGCGTATCGACGACGCTAAAGTCCACACCGTTCTCAACGGCATCGACCCGCAGAAGTGGTACCCGGACACCGGCACCATCGCCACAGAGCTCGGCGTGGATCCGGACAAGCCCGTCGCCGCCTTCGTCGGGCGCATCACCCGGCAAAAGGGCGTGCCGCACCTGTTGAAGGCCGCCCAGCACTTTGACGAGGACATCCAGCTGATCTTGTGCGCCGGCGCGCCGGACACCGAGGAGATTGCGGCGGAGACCGAAGGGCTCGTCGACAAGCTGAAAGCCCAGCGCGACGGCATCTTCTGGGTCAAAGAAATGATGCCCGCCGAGAAGGTGCGCGAGGTCTACTCGCTTGCCGACGTGTTCGTGTGCCCGTCCATCTATGAGCCGCTCGGCATCGTCAACCTCGAAGCCATGGCGTGTGAAACCGCCGTCGTCGCCTCGCGCGTCGGCGGCATCCCCGAAGTCGTCGTCGACGGTGAGACAGGCGTCCTCGTCGACTACGATGCGGACGACGCTGAGGGGTTCGAACGCGGCATAGCCGACGCCGTCAACGCCATCGCAGGCGATACGCAGCGCGCCGCCGCGATGGGCGCCGCCGGACTCGAACGAGCCAAAACCCAATTCTCCTGGGCAACTATTGCGCAACAAACCGTCGATATCTACAAGGGGCTGATGTGATGACCGTATACCGTCCGGAACTGCACGTAACCGCCGAGCGCGGCATCCTCGAAGGCCCCGCAGGCATCTACCGCACCGGCGGGCGCGACGAGCGCGTGTGGAACATGTTCTACCAATACCGCCCCACCCCCGACGCACCCAGCCGCTGGGGCCACCAAATCAGCGAAGACGACCCGTTTAGCTGGCTCGACTGCAACGACGTCATCGTGCCCGTCGGCGGCGAAATCGCAGTGCGCGCTGGCGGAGTCGCCCCCGCCGGCGACGGCGTGGACCTGTACTTCACCTCCGCCACCGCAGCCGGAAACACCGTCCAGGTCGCGCACGTACCCCACGTGGACCACCTCGGCGACGACCTCGACGAGGAAGAAGACCTCGACGTCTCCGCCGCCGCAGCCCGCCTCGGCGCCGTAGTCGAAGACGCCGGCGGCGTCAGCAACTTCCGCTCCCCCTGCGTCGTGCCCGACTGGGACGCCGGCACCGACCGCGACGACGCCCACGACGGCTGGCTCATGCTCGCCGTCTCCGGGCCCGAAACCGCGCCGAAGCCGGTCGTGCTCACCTCCGAAGACGGCCGCGAATGGAAGCTCGAAGGCGTACTCGAATTCGAAGGCGACACCGGCATCGACCTCGACTCCTCGCTGGTCGCCCCGCGCATCGTCCGCCTCCGCGACGAGGTCGATGGCGCAATCCGTGACGTACTGTTTGTCACCCTCGAGCGCGACGGTAAAGACACCGCCGTCTACGCCGTGGGCGAGCTCGCCGGCAACGTCTTCCGCGTGGACACGCCGTTTACCATCGTCGACTACGGCCACGACTTCACCCGCCCGCGCAACACCACCTACAACCTGGTCGAGACCGCCAAGCTGTACGAGCGCACCTACCTCTACGGGTTCATGACCAACACCGACCGCAACGGCGACCCCACCGCCGAACCCAACTGGGACGCCGAAGGGTGGGCCAACGCGCTCACCCTGCCGCGCCGCGTCACCCTGCAGGGCGGGCGCCTCTACCAGGTGCCCGCGCCGGGCCTGCCGGACGCCGTGGACAGCACCGACCGCGCCCGCATGTGGGCCGGACTGTGCGAGGTCACACCCGGCTCCTCGGTCACCGTGGAAATCCTCGACGGAAACGGCGAGGCGGCCGTGGTGATCACCCACGCCGGCGACTCCATCACCCTGGACCGCAAGGACGGCTCCCCCGCCACCGCCGACCTGCACGACGAGGACGAGGACAACATCACCGTCATCGTCGACGGCTCCACTGTGGAGGTCTACGCCGGCGGCGGAAGCGTCGTCATGTCCTCGCGCGTGTGGCTCGACGGCGACTGCTCTGGAATCCGCACCCGCGCCCACGACGGCGCGGAGATCCACAGCGAGTGGCGCCGCGGCTACGTGCGCTAACCCCCTAAAACGCCGCTGCCGCCCCTCCCAGCGTTGGAGGAGCGGCAGTTTTTTAACGCCTCGGTCTAGGCCTTGCGCATACGGATCAGCTGCGCGCGTGCGGTGACTTCCATCTGCTCCGGCAGCTCCGCCAGGCGCGCGCTGAGCACGCCGGGATCCAGGTGTCGCGCGGACGGGCTCATACCCACCTGCGCTGCGATCGCATCGCGCTCGAGGTGCATGGGGAACTCGATGAGCTGCGGGTCCGCGGCGGGCACGAGGTGGCCCTCGGACTGCGCCACGAGGCGCTCGATCTTGCCGTCTTCCACGCCGAGGATGCCGAGCGGGTCGCGCAACTCGTCAAGGTGGCCTTTATCGGCGACGAGCATGACGGCCTCGCCGCCGTCGACAAGCACACGCGCGAACTCGGCGGGGTTGCGCGGCGCGAACACCACCGCGAGCGCGTGGACGGAGCCGGTGCGGATGGGCAGCTGCTCCCACACGTCCGCCACCACCGCGCCCACACGCGGATGGGCCTTGGCCAGGTGCTTCGCGGCCGGCACGGACACGTCCAGGCCCACGCCGCGGGCGCCGGCGATCAGGTCGAGGGTGTGCGCGAGGTAGTAGCCGGTACCTGCGCCTGCCTCCATGATCACGGGGTGGTCCGCGTCGCCGGCGGCGCGCTCGACCACGTCGGCGAGCGCGTCGGAGACGGCTTCGACGAACGGGGCGAAATAGCCGTTGGACAAAAACGTCTCGCGGGAGTTGACCATCTCCAGCGAGTCGCCCTCGTGCCCGATCCCCTTGCCCGCGGCGAGTGTGACGTAGCCCTGCTTGGCCACGTCATAAGAATGCCCCGATTCGGAGACGAGACGGGTGAAATCGTCTTCGCCCCGAAGCGGGGTGAGATCTGCCGGATCGGCGAGCACGTCCACAATGTCGTTGAGCATGTGGCGATACTACCGCGTTAGGCTTCGGCGGCCTCCGTGAGCAGGCGGCCGAGCTCGCCGGCCTCCTCCTTGGACAGCTCAACCACGAGGCGGCCGCCGCCGTCGGACGGGATTCGCATCACGATCTTGCGGGATTCCTCCACCGCTTCCATGGGACCACTGCCGGTACGCGGCTTCATTGCTGCCATTCGTCTACGCTCCTTTTACTTCGTGATGGGGGTTGTCGACGATTCTACCTGAGCATCCCGCCTATCGACGGGCCCAAGGTTGCCACCCGCCAACTGCTGAAGCAGCGCATCCACCTGGTCCATGCGATAGCCGCGGTGCACCACCTCGAGCTGGATGTCGCCGAAGTTGCCCTCCTCCACGGCACGGCGGTTGGCCTCCTTCACCTCGGCGGATGGAGGCATGGGCGGAAGCGCCTCGCCGCGGCCGAAGACGGAGGCGAACACGCGCACGCCGAGGATGCTCAGCAGCGCGAGGATGAGGATGAGCAGGATCCAGGAAAGCATGACGGCTAGTTTAACCGTCCACCCACGCCGGCCGCTCGCTGACCTTACAGTCGGCCACCCCGGCGCGCGAAAGGATCGTGGCGGCGACCACGTCGGCCATCGGGCCCAGCTGCGTCAGCGGCCGGTTGCGGTGCGTGCGGGGGCTGAGGCGCGCTTCTGCGATGGCGGCGGGGCTGTGGGCGCGTGCGACGTCGATAAGCAGCCCCGCTTCAACGCCGTAGCCTGCGACAAACGGCAACCGCAGTGCGGTCGAGCGGCGGATCGCGTACTCGCCGGCCAGCGGCTGGCGGATGTGCGCCAGCTCAGGAAACAGTGCGCGCAACAGCGGCTTGGCCGTCAGCTCGGTAACGCGGCCGCCGGCGCGGGTGCGCTCGTAGTCCGCCTTGACCAGGTGGATGGCGGCGTCGTCGAACGGCGCGGCCAGCGCGTCGACCCACCACGGCTCGAGCGACGTCACGTCCGCGTCGATAAACACCACCACATCGCCTGCGGCCGCTTTCACCCCGCGCCACAGCGCCTCGCCTTTGCCCTGCCAAGGCGCACGCGGATCCACCTCGCGCCACGGCACCACCGTCGCCCCCGCCCCCGCGGCGCGCTGCGCGGTGCGGTCGGTGGAATCCGGGTCGATCACCAGCACCTCCTCGGCCACGGAAGCGCGGCACTTCTCCACGACGCCGGCAACCGTGTCCTGCTCATTCAGCGCCGGAATCACCACACTGACCCTCACGCGAGCCCCCGAACAGTATGGATGGGCCCCATTTGGCCCTGGATGGCCGCGGTCATGCGGATCACGTCCAGCGTGGCCTGCACCTCGTGCGCGCGAAACGCCGCCACCCCACGCGCAGCCGCCCACGCCGTGGCAGCAAGCGTGCCGGGCACCCGCTCAGCGATATCCGCGCCGCCGAGACCGCGGTTGACCGTTTCGCCGACAAAGTCCTTGTTCGACAGCGCCATCAGCACCGGCCAGCCTGTCGCCACCAACTCGTCGACGCGGCGCAGCAACTCCAAGCCGTGATAGGTGTTCTTGCCGAAGTCGTGCGTCGGGTCGATGAAGACGCGTTTTTCAGGCACACCCACGCTCACGGCCCGCTCCGCCAACGCGGTGGTCTCCGCGATCACGTCGGCGACCACGTCGTCGAAATGCACGCGGTGCGGACGGGTGCGCGGGGTCACCCCGCCGGTGTGCGAACACACATACCCCACACGGTGCGCGCCGGCGACCTCCACCAACTCCGGGTCGAAGCCAGCCCACGTGTCGTTGATCAGGTCCGCGCCCGCAGCGATCGCGGCCCCCGCCACCGGCGCGCGCCACGTGTCCACGCTCAGAGTCACGTCCGGGTGGCGCTGGCGGGCAGCCGCGACCAACGGCACGACCCGCTCGATCTCGGCGGCGACGGATACGTCGTCGCCAGGCCCAGCTTTCACCCCGCCAATGTCGATGATGCTCGCGCCGGCGGACACCGCGTCGTCGATACGCACCATCGCCTTCTCCTCGGCGAAGGTCGCACCCTTGTCGTAGAAGGAGTCTGGCGTGCGGTTGACAATCGCCATCACCTCCGCGAGCGGCCTAGACATCCCTGAGCCGTTGATCCGTCATCACCTTGTGCGCGTTCACGATGTGCGAGACCGCCTCCTCCACCGAATCCGTCACCAGGAACAACTTCTCATCTCCCTCCGAGATCAACCCGCGCCCAAGCAACTGGTCCTCGATCCAGCCCACCAGACCCGACCAGAACTCGGAGCCCATCAGCACAATCGGGAAGTTGGTCACCTTGCCCGTTTGCACCATGCACACCACCTCGAAGACCTCATCCATCGTGCCGAAACCGCCCGGCAGCGCAATAAATGCCTGCGAGTACTTCAAAAACATCGTCTTGCGGGCGAAGAAGTAACGGAAGTTCAGGCCCAGATCCACCCAGTCGTTCAACCCCTGCTCGAACGGCAGCTCGATGCCCAAGCCCACCGACAACCCACCGGCATCGTGCGCGCCGCGGTTCGGCCCCTCCATCAACCCCGGCCCGCCGCCGGTAATCACGGCGTACCCGGCCGCCACCAGCGCCTGGCCTACGTCGTAGGACAACTGGTACTCCTCAGTGCCCTCCCCCAAACGCGCAGAGCCGAACACCGTCACCGCCTTCGGCATCTCGCTCAACGCGTCGAAACCGGCGACGAACTCACTTTGAATGCGCATCACGCGCCACGGGTCCTCATGGCGCCACTGGCCGTCGCCGTGGCCCAACGACTCCAACAAACGCTGATCGTGCGTGGAGGCCTGCTGGTCCGCGCCGCGCAGCGCAATCGGGCCGCGCAGCTTCCGGTCGCGGTCCGGGCGGGGAATGTTCAGCGGTGCCATTGTTTACTCGCCTTCCTTCGCGCTCAGGTAGTCCATCAGTTGCCCGGATACCTGCGTGATCTGGTCCACCGGGCACTGCTCGTCTTTCTTGTGGGCAAAGCCCGGGTCGCCGGGGCCGAAATTGACCGCCGGCACGCCAAGGCCAGAAAAGCGCGACACATCCGTCCATCCGAACTTCGCGCGGAAATTCCCGCCCACAGCCTTGACCAGCCCGGCGGCGACCGGGTCACCCAGGCCGGGCAGCGCGCCCGGGGCGACATCGTCGTAGATCAGCTCCAGGCCGTCTTCCAGCGCGAGCGTGTCCTCCAAGTGCGCCTTCGCGTCGTCCACCGAGCGGTCCGGCGCGTAGCGGAAGTTCACGATCAACCGTGCGTGGTCCGGGATGGTGTTGGTTGCCACGAATCCTTCCATGCCCACCACGTTGAGGCCCTCGCGGTACTCGCAACCGTCGATCTCCACGGTGCGCGGCTCGTAGGCGGCGATGCGGGTGAGCACCCCGGCCAAATCGTGCGCCGCGTTGTGGCCGAGCCAGCTGCGCGCCGAGTGAGCGCGGGTGCCGTGCGCGTCTACGAAGACGCGGATGGAGCCCTGGCAGCCGGCCTCGATGATGCCGCCGGACGGCTCGCCGAGCAGCGCGATGTCGCCTTCGAGCAGCTCCGGGTGGTCGCGCTCCAAATGGAACAGGCCGTTATATTCCTGGGCCACCTCTTCGCCTTCGTAGGCGATCACCGTGAGATCGTGTGCTGCTTTGCCCGGCTCGGCCAGGCGCGCAAACGCGTTGAGGTAACAGGCCATGCCCGACTTCATGTCGACAGAGCCGCAGCCGTGCAAAATCCGCTCGCCCGTCGGCGAACCTGTGAGCCGATGCGGTGTGTTGTCGGCGAGAGGCACGGTGTCGATGTGGCCCGCGAGCACCACGCGAGACCCGAGACCGAAGTTCGTGCGCGCGACCACGGTGTTGCCGAAGCGGGACACCTCGGCGTGTGCGAGGCCGCGCAGCGCCTCCTCGACGGCGTCGGCGATCGCCTCCTCGTGGTGCGAGGGCGACTCGATGTCCACGAGCGCCGCGGTAAGTGCGATGGGGTCGGCGAAGAGATCTAAGGAAGTCACACGGCGATCCTACGTTTACACTCGCAGCCATGCCTGTAGGAGCGCGCGCCGTCGGAATCGCCAACATTGCCATGGATGGCACAGTGCTCGATACCTGGTTTCCATCCCCAGAGCTTTTGCCTATCGACGCCACCTCCGGCACCCACCGCGTCTCCGCCCATGAGCTGTCGCCGAAGTTTTTGAAACTAATTGGCGCGGACCACGACCGGTTGGTCGAACTCGTGCCGGTGCGCACCGAGATCGCGGACCTCGACGCAGCGCCGGTCGACGCCCACGACGTGTTCTTGCGCCTGCACCTGCTGTCGCACCGTATGGTCGAGCCGCTGACCATCAACATGTCCGGCGCGCTCGACCTGCTGGAACCGGTGGTGTGGACCAACAAAGGCCCGTGTTTGGCCGACAACTTCGAAACCGTGCGCACCAACCTGCGGGCGCGCGGGCTGATCCACGTCTACGGAATCGACCGGCTGCCGCGCATGGTCGACTACGTCGTGCCCTCCGGGGTGACCATCGCCGAGGCCGAACGCGTGCGGCTCGGCGCCTACCTTGCGGAAGGGTCCTCGGTGCTGCGCGAAGGCTACGTCTCCTACAACGCGGGAGCACTGGGACCGGCGCGGATCGAGGGGCGGCTGTCCTCGGCGGTGGTCGTCGGCGGTGGCACGGACTTGTCACTGTCGTCGGCGCTGATGGCTTCGCGGATCAGCGAGCACGAACGCGCACCCATGCGGGTGGGCCGGGACTGCCGTTTGCACCCGTCGTCGGGCATCATCGGCGTCGACCTCGGCGACCGCTGCGAAATCGGCGTCGGCGTCATGCTCGAGCCGGAAACGATGGTCTTCGACGTGGATTCGGGCACCCAGGTGCCCGCGCGCACAATCGCCGGGCGCGACGACATCCGCATCGAACACGAGCCGTTTTCCACCTCTCCTGTGGTGCGGCGACGCGCCTGAGGCGGAATATATTGCCCTCGACGTAAAAGGTTGCGTTTAAGGTGTTCGACATGTCGACACCTGTTTCCCCCGTCGCGGACTCCACCGCGCTCGCCCGCGGGCTGAAGACACGCCACCTCACCATGATGGGCCTCGGCTCCGCCATCGGCGCCGGACTGTTTCTGGGCACCGGCGTGGGCATCGCCGCCGCCGGGCCCGCGGTACTCATCGCGTACGTCATCGCCGGGTTCATCACCGTCTGCTTTATGCAGATGCTCGCCGAGATGGTGGCCGCTCGCCCCTCCTCCGGCACGTTTTCCACCTACGCCGAGCAAGCGTTCGGACCGTGGGCCGGCTACACCATCGGGTGGCTGTACTGGTTCATGATGATCATGATCATGGCCGTGGAAATCACCGGCGCATCCGCCATCGTGGCCGCGTGGTTCGGCATCTCCCCGTGGATTCCCGCCCTGGCTGCGATCCTGATGTTTACCGTGATCAACTTCTCCGCGGTGAAAAACTTCGGCGAATTCGAGTTCTGGTTCGCCCTGATCAAGGTCGCCGTGATCGTGGCGTTCCTCATCATCGGCATCGCACTTTGGCTCGGCCTGCTGCCTGCCGGCGGTTTCGTGGGCCTGACCAACGTCAGCGAAATCGGGTTCATGCCCAACGGCTGGTCCGGCGTCGCCACCGCCCTGCTCGCAGTCGCGTTCGCGTTCGGCGGCATCGAGCTGGTCACCGTCGCCGCGGCGGAGTCCGAGGACCCGCAAGCCGGCGTCCACTCCGCCATCCGCTCGATCATCTGGCGCATCTCCGTGTTTTACATCGGCTCCGTGCTACTGATCGTGCTGCTGTTGCCGTTCGACCAGATCGGCGGCGCCGACTCCGCCGCGGACTCGCCATTTACCGCCGTGCTGGAGATGGCCAACATTCCAGGCGCAGTGGGCATCATGGAAGCCGTCATCGTCATCGCGCTGCTGTCCGCCTGCAACACGCAGATCTACGGTTCCTCGCGCTTCATGCAAAACCTCGCCGCGCGCGGCGACGCCCCCCAGTCCTTCGCCCGCACCGACGCACGCGGCGTCCCCGTGCGCGCCGTCGTGGTCTCCGTCGCCTTCGGCTTCGCGGCGGTCGCCCTGCAGTACTGGAACCCGCCCGGCCTGCTTGCCTTTTTGCTCAACGCGGTCGGCGGCTGCCTGATCGTGCTGTGGATCGTCGTCGCGCTGTCGTTCGTGCGCATCCACCCCAAGCTCGTCGCTACCGGTGAGATCACAGAGGTGCGCATGTGGGCGCCGGGTGTGCTGCCGTGGGTGATGATCGCACTCGCCGGCGGCGTCATCGCACTCATGCTGTCTGATCCGGACGGCCGCTACCAAATGCTCGCCGTCACCGTCGTCGTCGGCATCATCGCCATCGCGGGAGCCATCCACCAGAACCTGCAGAGGAAGGAAGGCTGATGGCGACCGAAGGAACGTCGACAAGCCAAGGCGACCTCGGCTCCGGCCTGAAATCGCGCCACCTAACCCTCATGGGCCTCGGCACCGCTGTCGGAGCAGGCCTGTTCCTCGGTGTCGGCGTTGGCATCCGCGCCGCCGGGCCAGCAATCCTCATCGCATACGCGATCGCCGGCCTAATCGTCATCGCCGTGATGCGCATGCTCGGCGAGATGGCCGCCGCTCACCCGTCCTCCGGCTCCTTCGCCACCTACGGACGCATGGCGTTCGGGCACTGGGCCGGATTCCTCCTCGGCTGGATCTACTACTTCCTGCTCATCATGGCCTGCGGCGCTGAGCTCACAGGCGCATCCGCCATGATGGCCGGCTGGTTCTCAGTGCCGCAGTGGGTGCCCGGACTGATCGTCGTCGCCGTGCTGACCGCCGTGAACCTCTCTCAGGTGAAAGGATTCGGCGAATTCGAGTACTGGTTCGCCATGATCAAAATCGCCGTGATCCTCGGCTTTTTGGTCATCGGGGTGCTGCTGTGGGCCGGGGTACTGCCCGCCAGCGGCTTCGTCGGCTTCGAGCACGTACGCGAATCTGGCTTCGCCCCCAACGGCATCGCCGGCATCGCCGCTGGCCTGCTCGCAGTGGCGTTCGCCTTCGGCGGCATCGAAGTGGTCACCATCGCCGCCGCGGAAAGCGAAAACCCCTCGGATAACGTCAAGCGCGCCGTCAACTCCATCATCTGGCGCATCGCACTGTTTTACATCGGCTCCGTGGCCGTGATCATCCTGCTTCTGCCCTACGCCGCCATCGACGGCGCCGACTCCGCGGCAGACTCGCCGTTCACCGCAGTGCTGGAAATAGCCAACATCCCGGGTGCCGCGGGCTTGATGGAGGTCGTCATCGTGCTTGCGCTGCTGTCCGCATTCAACGCGCAGATCTACGGCACCTCCCGTCTGGGCTACCAGCAAGCGCTCGAAGGTGACGCACCGGCGTGGATGGCGCGCACCAATTCAGCGGGCGTGCCGCGCAACTCGGTGCTGGTTTCCGTGCTGTTCGCGTTTTTGGCCGTGGGCCTGCAGTGGTGGAACCCGCCGGGGATGATCGACTTCATCATGTCCGCTACCGGCGGCTGCCTCATCGTCACCTGGATCATGATCACGCTGAGCTTTATCAAGCTCCACCCGCGCATCCGCTCCTCCGCCGTGCGAGTGCGAGGCGCGTCGTGGGTGCCGTGGGTGACGCTGGCGGCGCTTGTGGGGCTGGCGGTGCTCATGCTTTTCGACGACGCTTCACGCTCCCAAGTCATCAGCGTGAGCATTTTGTCCGTCGTACTTGTGGCGTGCTCGTTCCTCACCCGCAACCGAGGTGTCGTAAGGTAGCGGGCATGGTTTCCCCTACTTCCGCGATTGCCCGCGGTGTCGCCACCATCACCCACGACGGCACCGTCCTCGACGTTTGGTACCCCGCCCCCAAGGTAGATGAACCGGTTGAGGAAACCGGGACGCGTCGCTTAGCAGAGCCCGACGCACGCTTCGCCGACCTCGTCGGGCCGGACGATGCGCGAGGTGTCGCCCGCGTGGCAGTAGAAACGGCCATCAAAGACCTCACCGAGCCTGCCGTGGACGCGTACGACGTCTACCTGCGTCTGCATCTGCTGTCGCACCGCCTGATCCGCCCGCACGGCGCGAACATGGACGGCATCTTCGGTCTGTTGTCGAACGTGGTGTGGACCAACTACGGCCCCTGCGCTGTCAACGACTTCCAAATGACCCGCGGCCGCCTCGCCGCGCAGGGTCCCGTCGTGGTGTTCTCAGTGGACAAGTTCCCGCGCATGGTCGACTACGTCGTGCCTTCCGGCGTGCGCATCGGCGACGCCGACCGCATCCGATTGGGCGCGCACCTCGCCGAGGGCACAACCGTCATGCACGAAGGATTCGTTAACTTCAACGCCGGCACTCTTGGTGCCTCCATGGTGGAGGGCCGTATCTCCGCAGGTGTTGTGGTCGGCGACGGCACCGACATCGGCGGCGGCGCCTCCATCATGGGCACCCTGTCCGGCGGCGGCAAGGAAGTCATCTCGCTGGGCGAGCGCTGCCTCCTCGGTGCGAACGCCGGTGTGGGCATTTCGCTTGGCGACGACTGCATCGTCGAAGCCGGCCTCTACGTCACTGCGGGCACCAAGGTGGTGTTGACCGCCCCGGTCGCCGAAGCACTGGGCAAAGAAGCCGGCGCCGAAATCAAGGCGCTCGAGCTTTCTGGGGCGAACGGTTTGCAGTTCCGCCGCAACTCCGTCACCGGCGCCGTCGAGGCGGTGCCCGCGAAGGGCATCGAGCTCAACGAAGCCCTACATGCCAACTAACGGCCAACTACAACTTTTGCCCTGGCGCGACGTGGCGGCGCTGCCAGGGGTGCGCGGCGACATCGTGGCGTCGTGCAACGACCCGCACACGGTGCGCTGGACAACCGTGCCCCACCCCTACACCAGCCGTCATGCAGAGGAATTCCTTGCTGCCCCGCCACCGCACGTGCAGCGCTGGGCGTACGTGGTCGACGGTCGCTACTGCGGCAACATCGAGCTGCGCCTACCGGACGGCACCCTGGGCTATAACACCGCCCCGTGGGCCCGCGGAGGCGGACTGACCACGCAGGCGGCCAAACTCGTCACCGGCCACGCTTTTGCACAAGGTCTGCCGCGGGTGGAGATTCACGTCGCCGAGGGCAACGCCGCGTCGCGCCGAGTCGCTGAGAAAGCGGGTTTCATCGCCGACGGCCTCCTCCCCGAGACTGTGCGCCTGCGCGGACACGAGGACCGCATCGTCCGCTACGTCGCGCTCGCCCACGCGCATTCGTCGCCGAACAGCACTGCCATCGCCCCGTAGGGGTGGTAGCCGTTGACCGCTGGCCACCCGTTGGGCGAGACCCATGTCGGCGTGCCGCTCCTGCGCTGTACCCCGCCGCGTGTGTTGGTGTGCGAAGGATCGTCGTGGTTGATCTGGTTGTGGTACGGACAAACTGGGGCGAGGTTTTCCATGTTCGTCTCGCCACCTTGCGACCACGCCAGCATGTGGTGAATCTCGCAGTAGTCGGAGCCGTGGCGGCACCCCGGCCAGGGGCACACCGTCAGCGTCGTGCGTGCGAGATCGCGCTGCTTATCGTTGGCGTGGCGCTGGCCGCGGTAGAGGTTAACGGGCCCTTCTGCCGGGTGAAACAGCGCCACCTCGTCGAGTTCGGGTTGCATCGCTAGGTATTCGGCCCCGGTGATTGTGGTGCCGTCGGTCAGCCCGAGGATCACTTCGTCGCCCTCGCCGCGCAGGATCTCCACATGCTGGTCCAGCCCCACTACGACGATGGGGCGACGAACGCTCGTCGGTATGCTCCCGCTGCCTTGTATGAGGTCGAGGAATCTGCGCAGCATTTGAGGCCCCGGTGGTTTGGAGGGGTCGAGCCCGTCGCGCAGGTAGTGCTCGATGTCGGCGGCGTCGTGCTCGTCCACGGTCGCGCGGATGGTGCGTGTTCCGTGGACCGATTTTGTGATGGTGACCTTAAGTTTCGGCTTCGTGCGGGCAGGTTTGAGGATGAGTTTGTCCGCTTTCGCTTTCAATGCGTGATGCGTGGTGCGCTTTTCCAGGAGTTTGTGGCGCACGCGCCAGCGTTCTGCCTCGTTGGGGATGGCTTTGAGGCGGTCTTCGATGTAGACGAGTTGGCTCAGGGAGAATGCGCGGGCTGCTTCGAGTCCGCGGCGTTGTTGTTTGGCCCATCGCGTGGCCCCGTAATAGACCGCGTGGAGTGCGGCCCATTTGCTCGCGAGATTCGGGATGATGCCGGCGGCGATGGCGTCGCGTTTTTCAAAACCGACGAGTACTTCGATGGTCGGTTGGGTGTCGAGGAATTGCTGGAATGGTGTCATGCCCCAGAAGCTAAATCACCGCAAGCCCCGGCGAAAGACCGTGGCCGAAATGTGGATAACTTAACCTGAGAATTTCACAATCCGCAGCTAGGAGGCACCTTTTGGTTTTCCGAAGGTCCAGAATTTATTGATGATGAAGTTCACCGGCATCGCGATGAAGGTGGAAATAGCTTGCGCCCAGTACGACTTGGTGCGCAGGCCCGACGAGTCGTCGAAGACGCTGTCCGGCAGGCCGATGGGGGTGGTGGGGTTCATCAGCAGCGTCATGCAGGTCAGTGACACCACGAATGCCAATGCGCCGGTGGCCAAGAAGGGGAAAAATCCGCGCAGCCACGAACGCGCGTGCACGCCCCGGAAGGTCCAGGAGCGGTTGAGCTGGTAGTTCCAGGTGTTGGCCAGCAGGAATGCCAGTGTGGACATGACGTGGTACCAGCGCACGTTCCAGCGGGTGGAGCCGAGTTGGGAGACCACGTCGTTGGCGTGGAGGTGCAGGCCGTTTTCGAGGGCCTTGTTGGCCAGGTAGAACACGACGAAGTTGACCAGCACGCCCGAGCCGCCGACGATGCCGAATTTGATGAATTGGCGCAGCCCGGCAGCGAGCCTCACCGCGGTGCTGCCGCGTGTCGCGGTGGGCGCGGTGGACTGTTCCAACGTCACTGCCAACCTCCTTGGAAAACTACACAAAACTTTCGTAAGTGTAGTCCCGCGTGGTTGTTGTTACGAAACCAGGCGTTTCGCCGCGTCCGCGATGCGCTCGTCCGTGGCGGTCAGCGAGATGCGGACGTGGTCGGCACCGGCGGGGCCGTAAAAGTGGCCGGGGGCGGCCAAGATGCCGCGCTCCGCCAGCCAGTCCAGCAGCTCGCGGGAGCTCATCGCTTCTCGACGGCACCACAGGTACAAACCGGCATCGGAGTCGTCGACGGCAAGGCCCGCTTCAGTGAGTGCCTTGAGCAACGTGACGCGGCGCGTGGCGTAGATGGACTGCTGCAGCTTTTCGTGGACATCGTCGGAAAGCGCGGCGACCATCGCGGCCTGAATCGGACCAGGCACGATAAGC
Organism: Corynebacterium fournieri; assembly: GCF_030408775.1. Taxonomy (NCBI): domain Bacteria; kingdom Bacillati; phylum Actinomycetota; class Actinomycetes; order Mycobacteriales; family Corynebacteriaceae; genus Corynebacterium; species Corynebacterium fournieri. The sequence goes on along the minus strand of NZ_CP047210.1, from coordinate 862,726 downwards.
CCCGCGTGCTTGCGCACAAGCAGCAGCTCCTGCACGAGATCTTCGTCGCCGGAAATGGTGCCGGCGCGGTAGGACGCCAGGTTGGACGTCTTCGACAGTGAATGCAGCGCCAGCAACCCAGTGTTGTCGCCGTCGGTGACTTTCGGGTGCAGGATGGACACCGGCTGCGCGGACCACGCCAGCGACAGGTAGCACTCGTCGGAGGCGATGATCGCTCCCGTTTCGCGGGCGAAGGCGACCCAGGCGCGCATCTGCTCGACCGACAGCACTGCCCCGGTCGGGTTCGACGGGGAATTGATGAAGACGAGGGAGGCGTCGCGGGGGGCGGCCGAAGGGTCGTCGCAACGCACGACAGTGCACTCGGCCATGAGCGCGCCGACCTCGTAGGTGGGGTAGGCAACCTCCGGGATCACCACGGTGGCCCCGCGCAGCCCCAGCAACGTGGGCAACCAGGCCACAGCTTCCTTCAACCCGATGACCGGTAAGACCGACTTTTCCGTCAGCCCGGCGATGTCGAAGCGGCGCGCGAGTGCGGACACGATGGCGCGGCGAAGCTCGGGCGTGCCCGCTGTTTGCGGGTAGCCGGGGGCAGCGGCGGCTTCAGTCAGCGCGAGCTGGATCGACGGCGCAACCGGGTCCACAGGTCCGCCGACCGACAGGTCGATCAACCCGCCTTCGTGCGCCGCAGCGCGCTCGCGCACATCGGCGATGGTGTCCCACGGAAAATCAGGTAGCCGGGAGCCGAGGGGGGTGCGAGCCAACGGCCTAGTCCTGGTTCTGCGGCGGCAAAGCGGCCACAAACGGGTGGTCGAAGTCCTGCGGGCCGGTCTTGGCGGCGCCGCCCGGGGAGCCGAGCTCGTCGAAGAAGCCGACATTGGCGTCGTAGTACTCGCTCCACTCGTCGGGAGTGTCGTCCTCGTAGAAGATAGCCTCGACCGGGCAAGCCGGTTCGCAGGCGCCGCAGTCGACGCACTCGTCGGGGTGGATGTAGAGCATGCGCTTGCCCTCGTAGATGCAGTCGACGGGGCACTCTTCAACGCAGCCGCGGTCCATGACATCGACGCACGGTTGAGCAATCACGTAAGTCATGGCACACAGTATGTCACTTCGCGCGGATAAGGGGCCAAACGCCACCCGCTACACCGGCAAACAACAACGCGAGTGACCAGCCGGTTGGCGGCAGCACCGCAAGTGAAACCAAAAACGCTACCGCCCACACCCCCAGCGGGAGAAGTGCGTGGCGTTGGGACCATAGCCGCGCGGTTTTCGTCAGCACGGCGTTAAACAGCAGCGCCGCGACAACCCAGAACCAGTTGAGGTAGACCACCTCCAGCAACAGGGATACGGCGGCACCGATGCTGAGCCAGACCAGTCCGGCGACGGCCTCGCCGCGGGAGAAGTCGTCGCGCACGACGGGGTGGCTCATCGCGCGATCCCGCTTAAGAGCGAAGCTGCGTCGTCAAGCGGAAGCCCCGCGCCAAGCTGGTAGTGCTCCACGCGTTGGATGGGCTGGACGATGAGGTTGGACAGTGCGTAGTAGACCACCGGCCCGGCAGCGAGCGCGGCGTGCGGATTGACGTCGGTGGTGCGCCCGTCCGCGATCCACAACTGGGTGGCGTGCGCGCGCATGGCCTCGACCTTGGCACTGTAGGCGCGCTCGTCGAGTGCAATGGCGGCGTCAGACGACTCCACACCGTCGAGCTCGCCGTCTTCGGGCAAACGCCAGCTGTCCGGTACCTGTTCGGGCATGAGCGCCGCTGTCTCCTCGGCGAGACGCACCGCCCACAGGACGCGCGGAATCTCCACCCGCTGTGCCGCGGCATGCGTGATCTCGTGCGCGCGGATGTGGTCTGGGTGGCCGTAACCGCCGTCAGGGCCGTAGGTGAGCACGAGGTGCGGCCGTTCCTGTGCAAAGATCGCGGCAAGCTTTTCGACGGCCCCCTCACCCGAATTCACAAACGCCCGTGGGTTACGGCTCGCGGGCGAGCCCGCCATGCCGGAATCGCGGTAGCAGCCGGCGCCGCCGAGGAACTGCCCTCGCGCGCCCAACGCCGCCAAGGAGCGCTGCAACTCCTGGATGCGGAAACCGCCCAGCTGGTCAGCCTCGTCCACCACGAGGTGCTGATACGGCTCGCCGATGACCTCACCTTCTTCGCCGAGGGTGCAGGTGACCACCAGCACGTCGGCGCCACGGGCGGCAAGGTCCGCGATGGCGCCACCGGTGGTTATCGCCTCGTCGTCCGGGTGTGCGTGCACGGCCACCACGCGGTAGCCGGAAAGGTCTCGAGCGGTCATTGAACCTCCTGAATCGTTGATCGACGCCCCACTGTATCGGCCAGCTTCCACCCGCCAGCCGACGACAGCCCGCCGGGCCACGCGTCAACCGGCGCGCCCGGGCCGCGCACGCCGCCTGCGGTCGCCGCGAGACGGGTCTCGCGCAAAATCGGCACCCACAGCACCTCGCGGTCCTCGATCTCCGCGACGCGCTCGGCGGCGAGTGCCGGCGGTATTTCGCCGGAAAGTATGCGCCGCGCGATGTCGTCGCCCGCGACAGAGCACAAGCCGGAAAGATTGCCGGCGAGCGCCTTCTCAGGCGGGCACGCGATGCGGCTGGCCAAGGTGGCGGCGGAATCGCCGTCGTCACGCCAATGCACCACAAGGTCCACCTCCCCCGCCGGCAGCCCACCACCGGCGACGGCCGGCAACTCATTGGCCACCACTTTGGCAGGCACGCCAGCCGCGTCGAGCAAATCCACAAGGGAACGCGCGGCAGCAGACGCCGACGGATCGGCGGCATCCGCAGCGACCCGCAGCACCCTGCCCTCCGCGGCGAGCGCGTGCAGCAGCGCCAACGAACCGGGGGCGGTCGGCGAGGCAGCGTCCACGTGGGTGCTGCGGCGGGCAGCGATGTGGGCGAGCAGGGGGACGTCGACAAGCGAACGCACCTCTGCGCGCGCCTGCGCGTTCAACCCGCTCGTGGCCGACATCGTGACGCCGAGCGTGCGAGCGCCTGGAAACACGCGCGTTTGCGCCCCCGGAATGAGACCGAGCACATCCGCGGTAGTGTCCTGCGGCGCCATATCCACGAAAGCGAGCTGGCCGCTGCGCAATTGATCCGCCACCTGCGTCGTCTCGCGGGTCGCAGCAAGGGTGAGGATGTCGATCGGCGCCGGATCCGGCCCCCAAAACCTGTCATTGCGGTTCAGCGTGACCGTTCCGTGCGCACGGTCCACAGTGCGCACCAAGTACCGTCCCGCAGACGCTGGCACCGTGTTGCGCAGCGCATAAGCGAAATCAGCCGCGTCCGCCGCGAGAAGATGCGACGGCAACAGGTGCCGGAACAACACGCGCCAATCCCCCACCGGCTGCGCGAAATCAACGTCTACGACTTTGCCGCCGGGCCCGCTGACGCGCACGTCGGACACCGCACGGTAGGCAGCCGGGTCCACAACACCGGGCGTCTGGGTCATGCCGCGCCACAAATAGGCGAAATCGGCGCCGGTGATCGGGGTGCCGTCGGACCACTGCGCGTTGTTCGCAATCACGTAACGCACGGTGAACGCGTCTGGCGAAGTCGCCAGCACAGACGCACCGTCAAGCAAGTTGGGATCCTTTACGCCGTCGGGGGTAAATGCGCTGGGCAGCACAAGATCGGCGATGCCGCGGACAGCGGCGGACTCGTCGCCGATCAAATGCGGGTTAAAACCGGCACGGATTGGGTCGATGCCCACCTGCGCTTGGGGTCTGTCCGACTGCTGGTCTGGTTCCTCGGCGCTGGAGGAGGTGGTTTCCGTCTCCTGCGACGCTTCTGCAGGCCGATCTTCCGGCTCCACCAGCGGCGGCGGGCCGGGGTCGGCCGCGCACGAGGAAACGAGGCACAGCGCAGAAAGCGCCGCCGCAGCATGCATAACTGGGCGACGCGTTCTCCTCTGGTGCATGAAAGAACAGGCTAGCTGTTCTTCTGCTTCGCGCGGGAGCGGGCGCGGCCACGCTCGGTGGCGTTGAGGATGATCTTGCGCACACGCATCGCCTCAGGGGCGACCTCGACGCACTCGTCATCGTCACAGAACTCGATGGCCTCGTCCAGCGACAGGGTGCGAGCCTTCTGCAGAGTGACCGTGGCGTCCGCGGTGGCGGAACGCATGTTGGTCAGCTTCTTTTCCTTGGTGATGTTGATGTCCATGTCCTCGTCGCGGGAGTTCGCGCCCACGACCATGCCCTCGTAGGTCTCTGCACCCGGCTCGACGAAGAAGTCGCCGCGGTCTGCCAGCTGCTGCAGCGCGTAAGCGGTGACCTGGCCGGCACGGTCGGCGACCAGCGAGCCGGTGGGGCGGCCCTTGATCTCGCCTGCCCACGGACGGTGCTCGATGGAGTACGAGTTGGCAATGCCGGCACCGCGGGTCTCGGTGAGGAACGTGGTGCGGAAACCGATCAGGCCGCGCGACGGCACGTCGAACTCCATGCGCACCCAGTCGCCGGAGCCAGCGTTGGACATGGAGGTCATCTGACCCTTGCGGTTAGCCATCAGCTGGGTGACGGCACCCTGGTGTTCGGACGGGACGTCGATGATCATGTGGTCGTACGGCTCGTAGGTCTTGCCGTCGACCTCCTTGGTCACCACCTGCGGCTTACCCACGGTCAGCTCGAAGCCCTCGCGGCGCATCGTCTCAATAAGCACCGTCAGCGCCATTTCGCCGCGGCCCTGGACTTCCCAGGCGTCCGGACGATCCGTCGGCAGCACCTTGATGGAGACGTTACCGATCAGCTCCTGCTCCAGGCGGGCCTTGACCATGCGGGCGGTGAGCTTGTCGCCGCCGTTGCGCCCTGCCATCGGAGAGGTGTTGACACCGATGGTCATGGAAATCGCCGGGTCGTCGACCTTGATGCGCGGCAACGGTTCAACGTGCTCCGGGTCGCAGATGGTGTCGCCGATCATGATGTCTTCGACGCCGGAAATGGCGGCGATGTCGCCGGCGACAACCTCGCCGGTGGCGGGGACGCGGTCCAGGCCTTCGGTGACCAGCAGCTCCGCGATCTTGACGTTTTTGACCTGCTGGTTACCTTCAGCGTCGTAGTGGACCCACGCGACGTTTTGGCCCTTCTTCACGGAACCCTTGTACACGCGGATGAGCGCAATACGTCCAAGGAAGGACGAGGAGTCGAGGTTGGTCACCTGCGCCTGGAACGGCGCGTCGATCTCTGCGGATGGCTCCGGCAGCACGTCGTAGATGACGTCGAACAGCGGCTGCAGGTCCTCGTTTTCCGGCAGCTCGCCGTTGCCCGGGTTCTCCAGGGAGGCACGGCCTGCGCGGCCGGAGGTGTAGAGCACCGGCAGCTCGAGCAGGTTCTCGGCGGCCTCGGCGGCTTCGGGGTCCTCCAGGCTGGCGCCGAGCTCGAGAAGCAGGTCCTGCGCTTCCTCCACGACCTCGTCGATGCGGGCATCGGGGCGGTCGGTCTTATTCACGCAAATGATGACAGGCTTTTTCGCCTCGAGCGCCTTGCCGAGCACGAAGCGGGTCTGCGGCAGCGGACCTTCGGAAGCGTCGATAAGCAGCACGACGCCGTCGACCATGGACAGGCCGCGCTCGACCTCGCCGCCGAAGTCGGCGTGGCCCGGGGTGTCGATGACGTTGATGACAAGGTCGGTGCCGTCCTTGCCCTTGCCGGCACGGCGAATGGCCGTGTTCTTGGCCAAAATGGTGATGCCGCGCTCGGACTCGAGCTCGCCGGAGTCCATCACGCGGTCGCCGTGCTCGCCGTGGTCGCCGAACACACCGGACTGTTCCAGCATGGCGTTGACCAGGGTGGTTTTACCGTGGTCGACGTGGGCGACGATGGCTACGTTGCGAAATTCAGGGTGCGACACTCGACAGATCCTTTGAGGGTTGGCGGAAAGAACGCCTAAACGATACTCCCCGCCCAGCCAGTTCGCACTATCTCGTCACCCGCTGAGCGTGGCGCGTGGCTCGACGACGGCGTCAACGAAGTTCGGCTGCCAATTCAGCCAAAATTCACACAGCAAAACGCCAGTTCCGCTTGACGTTGTTATGGATGTGACTAATGTGGCGCAAGTGCACAACTATCGATCTTTCGCTCGCGCCACCGTTGCGGCGGTCTGCGCTGCCGGTTTGGTGGTGGCCGGAGGCGTCGCAAAGCAAACTGCCCACGCCCAGTCGTCTCTAGTAGACCCGCTCGGCCGCCCCACGCCGCAGGCCGTTGCGCGCGTCAACGCGTTCGCCGACCAGCCCTATGTGCCGCAGCAGGTGGGCAACGCGCTGCGCACCGCCGTGCAGTTCTTCGCCGGCACCGGAGAACTCGGCGGGCCTCCCCTGCCGGAAAACGCACCCCAGTTCACACAGTTTTATTGGCCCACCGTCTCCGGCAACTGCATCGGCGAGGGGCTGCACTCAACCGCCTCCGCCATTGCAGTGCCAGGACCTGCGCAAGCGCCCGCCCCGGGTGCGGGCGCGGGGCAAACCACGTTCGTCTTCACCGCCTTGGGCACCCCAGCCGCCGCACAGGACCAGGGAGAGATGAAGGTTTACTGGATCAACCTGACCAACCTGCAAACCGGCGTAACACCATTGGGCAACAACGGGATAAACCCCACAGGACCGGCCACCTTGTCCGCCACCGCAGACACAGGCTCCGGGCGGGTCCTGGCAGTTGTCGACGGCAGCGTGCGCACCGTGGACAAGGTCTGCCCGTTCGCACCGACCGCCGCATCTATAGACGTGAGGTAACCCATGGCCGCCGATCTGCACCCCGTCAAGCAGGAGACGTTCGACACCGCAGCCCGCATCAACACCGACCCCAAAGGATTCTTGCGCGAGGTGGACACCTTCCGCGTCACCGACTTCGGCCTGTACATGGGCCGCGGCGCAGACCACCCCGAGTTCGGATACTTGGAAAGCTGGCTGCTACCCCAGCTGGGACTGCGCGCCAACATCTTCCACTTCCGGGAGGGATCGGAGCGCAAACAGGACTTCTACTTCGACGTCGCGGACATCGACGTCGACGGGGAGGTCTGGCACACCCGCGACCTCTACGTCGACCTCGTCTCGCTGACCGGCAACCCGATCGACGTGCTGGACATCGACGAGCTCGCCGCCGCCACCTCAGCGGGCTACATCTCGGCCGAAGAAGCAGAAATGACTATCGACGTCACGCTGGCCGCCGTCGAGGGCATCACCCGCCACGGCGACGACGCGATGGAATGGCTGCGCGCTCAGGGCATCGAACTGACATGGGCGGACGAAGTGGAGCTCACCCCCGTCGGCTAATTCACCTCGCGTTAACCCCACCCGCACTTCCGTCGGGTGGGGTTTTTACTTTGCAAGAATAAAATTCATTTTTACCTATAGTTTGATAGCTATAGCGGTTGTGGTCGTTCACCCACCACTACATGCAGACTTTCCAATCTGCGCCACTTCGGTTGAAAAATTCTTCGCATAAAACGCAAAATACTTTGCCAAAGCAATGTGAACTACATGACACGTGCGGTAAGTTGTGCTCAACCTGATTCACGTCGTGTTTACCGAATCGCGTTAACCGAGCAGTGTGCAGGAGACGCCGGAACATTCCGCCGGCACCAGTGCCCGCCTTGGGCAACCGTCGCAAAGCATCTGCGGACGGACGACCTACGAAAGGAACCTGACCATGAGCAAACGCCTCCGCGTCGCGGCTCTCGCCGGCTTGTCCTCCCTCTCCCTCGTACTCGCCTCCTGCTCCTCGGACGGCAACTCTGAAAGCACAGGGGCAGGGAGCGGCCAAGAAACCGCCAACAGCAAGTCGGAGAAATCCGGCGACGGCGAGCAGCTCCAGGTCAACGCCGCTGGCGACTACAACCCGCTCGAGCGCGACCAGATCCAAGACGGTGGCGAGCTCACACTCGCGATCACCGAGATCGCAGAACAGCAAAACGTCTTCCACGCGAACATGAACCTCTACACCCGCACGCTGTGGAGCAAATACAACCCGCAGATGTCCCTCTCCGACGGCGACGGCACCTACCACCCGAACCCGGCGTACCTGACCGACGTGAAAAGCGAGGACGTCGACGGTAAGACCGTAGTCACCTACACGATCAACCCGGAGGCCAAGTACAACGACGGGACTCCGCTCGACTGGACCGCCTACGAAAACACCTGGAAGTTCAACAACGGCACCAATCCGGAAGTGCAGGTCAACTCCACCGACGGCTACGAGCTGATCGAATCCGTCACCCAGGGTGCGGACGCAAAGCAGGCAGTGGTGACCTTCAAGCAGGCCTATCCTTGGTGGGAAGGTCTCTTCGACACCCTCGTGCCCCCGCAGGTCAAAGACGCCGACACGTTCATGAACGCCTACCTCAAGCAGGTCCACCCCGAGTGGGGCGCAGGCCCGTTCAAGGTGGAAAACGTCGACTTCGAATCCGGCACCGCCTCGTTCGTGCCCAACGAAAACTGGTGGGGCGAAAAGCCGAAGCTGGACAAGATCAGCTACCGCCAGATGGAGGACCAGGCGTCCCTCAACGCCTTCCGCGCAGGCGAGGTCGACGCCACCGGCGCCGGCACCCGCGACCGTTTGGCCACCGCCAAGGAGATGGGCGACGCAGTGGAAATCCGCACCGCGCTGCAGCCGTCGAACTACCTGATGACCATCAACTCCACCGCTCCCGGCCTGGACGACATCAGGGTGCGCGAGGCGATCATGCGCGGCATTGACCGCGAGCAGCTCGCCGCCATCCGCTTCCAGGGCCTCGGCTACACGGAGGAGCTGCCGGGTTCGTTCACCCTGTACCAGACTCAGGAAGGCTACGAGGACAACTTCGGCGCGGTTGTACAGTACGACCCGGAGAAGGCCAAGGAGCTGCTCAAGGAAGCGGGGTACGACGAGTCCAACCCGCTCTCGGTGCGCTACGTCACCCTCGGCGACTCCCCGATGGTGCAGGCAACCACCTCCGCACTGCAGGCGATGCTGCGCAACATCGGCGTCGACGTGCAGGTGGAAGAGCGCCCCAGCTCCGACTTCTCCAAGGTCACCGCAGAGCGCGACTTCGACCTGTTCATGTCCGGCTTCAGCTCCTCCGACCCGTACGGTGTGGCGTACTTCGGCCAGACCTACGCCTCCGACTCCGACCTGAACAAGTCCAGCACCGGCACCCCGGAGATGGACAAGAAGATCGAGGAGCTGCAGCAGATCCCGGACGCCGACGAGCAGATCAAGCGCGCCAACGAACTGGAAAAGGAAGCTCTGGCCCAGTACGGCATCATGCCCTACGCCAACGGCCCCCAGATCGTGGCTGTGAAGAAGGGCCTGGCCAACTACGGCGCCAACTCCTTTGCTGTCCTGCCGATCGAAAACGTGGGCTGGGCCAAGTAGCCCCGCTCACAACCTGGTGAAACAGCCGCAGTGAGTGCGAGCCCGCCCAGCCGACACGCTGGGCGGGCTTCGGCACTTGGTTTACCGCCCTTAACCTGCATACCCGTCGACACCGGAACCGAGAACCCACATGTTTCGATACCTGCTCCGAAAAACGCTGAGCTGGGGCCTGATCGTTTTCCTGGCCACCAACCTGACGTACTTCCTCGCCAGTTTTTTCCTCGACCCGCGCGCCAACTACTTCGGCCGGCGCCCTCCCCTGCCCGACGACCAGATCGACCGACTGCTCGAGCCGCTGAACTTGAGCCCGAACACCCCACTCATCGAGCGCTGGTGGACGTGGCTGACCGGCGTAGTCACCCGCTGGGACTGGGGAAAATCCCCTCTCGGCGACTCTGTGAACGAACAGGTCTCCTACCGCATTTGGGTCTCCGCCCAGCTGACGCTTGGTGCGACCTTGCTGTCCATCATCATCGGTGTCGCCCTGGGCGTGTACACCGCGTCGCGCCAGTACAAGCGCGCCGACCGCATGTGGCAGGGCATCTCCATCATCACCATGAACATCCACGTGGTGGTCGCGTCCATCGCCGTGGTGTGGCTCGGACTGAAAATCAACGAATGGACCGGCAAGCGCATCTTCTACGTCACCGGCGCGTCCACCCCGGGCATCGAGGGCTTCGGCCCAAAAATGCTGGACTACGCCCAGCACCTGGTGCTGCCCACGTTGTCGCTGCTGATCATCTCCTACGCCGGCTACCACTTCATGCAGCGCACGCTGCTACTGGACAACTTAAACGCCGACTACGTGCGCACGGCCCGGGCGAAGGGTCTGACCAAGGCGCAGGCCGTTCGTCGTCACGCACTGCGCACCTCGCTGATCCCCGTGGCGACCTCGGTGGCGTTCTCCGTGCCCGGCATTTTCACCGGCGCGGTGATGACCGAGCGCATCTTCGCCTGGCAGGGCATGGGCCAGTACTTCATCCAGACAATTTCGCGTAACGACGTCCACGGGGTTGTCGTCGTGGCTGCGTTCGGCGCCGCCATGACCGCCGTCTCCGCCATCCTGGCCGACCTCATCGTCGTCGCCCTCGACCCGCGCGTGCGCGTGAGCTAAGGAGCACCGAACATGGCACCGAACACTTCACGCGGCGCATCCCGCAAACTCAAAGACCCCCGCGCGCACAGCTCCACCAGCCTGGGCATGCACGCGAACATGCCGCTCAACGACCTCACCGCCATCTCCGAGACCGGCCGCCAAGCCGACGGCGTGATGAGCAAGGAGGAAAACACTCCCCGCCCCATCCCGAAACAGGGCAACAGCATCGACGACCAGCAGACGATGAAGGCCACCCGCAAGGCGAAGATCTACTACCGTCGCTTCATGCGCAACAAGGCGGCAGTCATCGGCCTGATCATCTTCTTCCTGCTTGTCCTCCTCGCCGTCTTTGGCAAGTTCCTCACCCCGTGGAACTACCAAGACCCCGACTTTTTGAACCTGTCGGTCGGCCCGTCATCCGAGCACTGGTTCGGCACCACCGACTCCGGCAACGACCTGTTCGCCCAAGTGGTCCACGGCCTCGGGCGCTCGCTGACCATCGCGATCCCAGCGTCGATCGCCACCACGATCATCTCCGCCATCGTGGGTGCAGGCGCGGCGCTTTACGGCGGCAGCGTGGAAAAGGTCGTCCTGGCCATCATCCACTTCCTGCTTGCCGTGCCCACCTTCCTCATCATCGCCCTGCTGGTTTCCGGCTCAGGCGGCGATTGGAAGGTGCTCACCGTGGTGCTCATCGCCTTCGGCTGGATGTACTCAGCGCGTGTGATCTGGTCGCTGTCGCTGTCCATCCGCGAAAACGACTATGTGCGCGCGGCGAAGTTCATGGGTGTTTCCCGCCCAAAGACCATCGTGCGCCACGTGGTGCCGAACGTCGCTTCGCTGTTGATCATCCAACTGATGCTGGGCATCGTCTCCACCATCATGTCGGAGACCGCACTGTCCTTCCTGGGCCTCGGTGTGAAGCTGCCGGACGTCTCGCTCGGCACCCTGCTGCAAACCGGTACATCGACGCTGATTACCGCACCGTGGCAGTTCTACTTCCCCGCCCTGATCCTGACCCTGCTCACCGTGTCCATGGCGTTTATCGCAGACGGCCTGCGTGACGCGCTGGATCCGAACTCGAACTCCGGAGGCTCCGCAGCATGACAACCAGCATCCACAATCCCGGCGGCGCACGCTTCAACGGTGCCGCTCCCGCCCCGACGGGCGACCCGGTGCTCGCCGTGCGCGACCTGCACGTCTCCTTCCCCTCGGAAGCGGGCGTGGTGCGCGCGGTGCGCGGCGTCGACTTCGACCTCTACCCCGGCCGCACCCTCAGCATCGTGGGCGAGTCCGGCTCCGGCAAGTCCGTGACGTCGTTGGCGGTGATGGGCCTTTTGCCCGAGTACGCCAAGGTCACCGGCTCGGTGAAGTTCGCGGGCGACGAGCTGTTGGGCAAGTCCGACGCCGCGATGTCCAAGATCCGCGGCAACGGCATCGGCATGATCTTCCAGGACCCGCTCTCCGCCCTGACCCCGGTCTACGACATCGGTACCCAGCTGGTGGAAGCCATCCAGGCGCACAACACCATCTCCAAGTCGAAGGCGATGGACCGCGCAGCGGAGCTGCTGGACTTGGTGGGCATCCCCGAGCCGAAAAAGCGCCTGCGGTCGTTCCCTCACGAGTTTTCCGGCGGCATGCGCCAGCGCGTGGTCATTGCCATCGCGATCGCCAACAACCCCAAGGTGCTGATCGCAGACGAGCCGACCACGGCGTTGGACGTGACCATCCAGGCGCAGATTCTCGAGGTGATTAAGAAGGCGCAGCGCGAAACCGGCGCGGCCTGCATCATGATCACTCACGACATGGGTGTCGTCGCTGGCACTGCCGACGATGTGCTGGTGATGTACGGCGGCCGCCCGGTCGAGCGCGCCGAGGTGCACGAGCTGTTCGGCAGCCCGAAGATGCCGTATTCGGTCGGTTTGCTCGGCTCAACGCCGCGCGTGGACCAGCCGTCCTCTGAGCCGCTGACCTACATCGACGGCAACCCGCCGATGCTCATCGACGTCGCGGACCGCTGCCAGTTCGCGCCCCGCTGCCCCATCGCCGTGGACGAGTGCCTGGCCAAAGAACCGGCGCTCATCCCCGACAAGGGCGACAACGACGACCACCTGGTTGCCTGCATCCGGCGCGAGGAAATCGTCGAAGGCAAGATCAACGGCAAGCCGCTGTTTCCCGCCCCGGTCCTGCCGGAGAACAAGTTCGCCGGCATCCCGCGCGATCAGCGCGAGGTCACGCTCGAGGTGGAGAACCTGCACCGCGAGTTCCCCCTGACCAAGGGCGCGCTGGTGAAGCGCCGCATCGGCACCGTCACCGCCGTCAACCACATCTCTTTCGACGTGCGCGCCGGCGAGTGCATGGCGATCGTGGGCGAGTCCGGCTCTGGCAAGACCACTACCCTGCTGGAGATTATGAACCTGGAGCCGGAGGGCGACTCCCGAATTGTCATTTGCGGCCAGGACGCCGCGAAGATGAACGCGTCCCAGCGGCGCGAGGCGCGCAAGAACATCCAGATGGTGTTCCAGGATCCGATGAGCTCGCTGAACCCGCGCATGACCGTCAAGGAAATCATCCAGGAGCCGCTCGACGCGCTCGGGTACGAAGGTGACAAAGATGCCCGCATATCAGAGCTGATGCGCACCGTGGGCTTGGATGCGAAGCAGCTGGACCGCTTCCCCGGCCACTTCTCCGGCGGGCAGCGCCAGCGCATCGGCCTCGCCCGCGCGCTGGCCACCAACCCGTCCGTGATTGTGCTGGACGAGCCGGTCTCCGCGCTCGACGTGTCCATCCAAGCTGGCGTGATCAACTTGCTGGATTCTTTGAAGCGCAAATTGGGTCTGTCCTATTTGTTTGTCGCACACGATCTGTCCGTGGTGCGCCACCTGTCGGACCGCGTGGCTGTGATGTACAAGGGCAACTTCGTGGAGTTCGGCGACACGGACGATGTCTTCGATACCCCTGAGCACCCGTACACCAAGGCGTTACTGTCGGCGATTCCGATTCCGGACCCGGACGCGGAGCGCTCCCGTGTGCGCACGGTGTACACGCCCGAGGAGGTCACACCCTCTTAACCTCCACGTCCACGTCCACTTTGGGCAGCAGCTTTTCCTGCTGCGCCCACATGTCCCACCACGGCGCGTAGCCCGGGTCACGCTCAAGGGCCCGGGCTTTCCTCGTTACCGCGGCCGCGCTCACCCGCAGCGTGTCCACGTCCCCGCGCGCTTTCGCAGCGCCTATCGACGCCTCCGTGACCGCCCCCACCCCCTCAACAATCACATCCGCCCCCGGTTCGAGCGGGACCCACTCGGCGCGCCGGTTTCGCTGCCAGTCCCAGCGCCAAAACCCCGGGTGCCGCGGATCGAGCACGTCCTCGGCTACCATCCGGGCGCCCGCGGCCAGGCCGTTCCAGCCGGGGTAGAAATCGTCCAGGTGCACCACCCGGATGCCCAAGGCGTGGCCGATTTGGTTGGCCAGGGTGGTTTTGCCGGCGCCCGAAGGCCCGTCGATAAGCAAGGTGTACGTCATCGCACAGCCCACACCGGGCGCAGATAGCCCGTCGCCCACGCGAGCGCGAGCGCGGCGGCGGCGACGGCAACGCACGCGGCCATGACTGCCCAATCGCGGGTGCGGAGTTTGGATTCGCGGGCCCACATGCGCGTGTGCGGCCCGCCGAAACCGCGCGCTTCCATGGCGGAGGCCAGCTTGCCGGCGCGGCGCAGCGACATCACCAAAAGGCCGAACGAGAGGGAAAACCAGTACTTGATCTTGCCCTGGTCGGCGATGCCACGCGCCCGGCGGGAGCGGCGCATGGCGTCGAGGTCGCTGCGAAGAAGCGTGAGCATGCGCAGCGCCGCGACGGTGCCGATGACGAAGCGCTCAGGCAGGTGCAGCACCTGCGCCAGTCCGTCGCCGAGGTCCGTGGGGTCCACGTCTGCCGAAAGCAGCACGACAGGCAGCGCGATCGCCAACACGCGCAGGATCACAGCCCACGCGAGCGAGACCGACAGTTCAGTGACGTGCACCAGCCCCCACTCGAAATACGTCTGCCCTCCCGCCTGGCCGTAGAGGGCCATGGGGATGCCCGCGAGCGGTGCGACAAGCAGAATCGGCGCCGCGCGTTTGAGAAAACGGCCGAAGCTCAAGCCGCACAGCGGCACCATCGACAGTGTGAAGGCGAGCACGACGGTGGCGGAGACCCAGTCGATGGTGAACATCAGCGGCGTGGTCAAAAGCGCCAGGCCGAGGATGCGCGTGACGGGGTTGATGCCGCGAAGGAGATTCATTTACCGCTCACCCGCCGTGATGTGCTCGACGTGGTCGCCCAAGGAGGCGATGAATGCTTCGTCGTGAGTGATGGAAATGACGGTCACGCCCTGTTCGGTCAGCTCGCGGATCAGCCCGACGAGCTCCACAAAGGTGCGGTCGTCTTGGCCGAACGTCGGCTCGTCCAAGATCAGCAGCTGGGGTGCGTTGACCAGGGCGGTGGCCACGGACAGGCGCCGCTTCTCCCCGCCGGAGAGGGTGAACGGGTTCGCGTTGACCAGGTGCTCGAGGCGCAGCCGGTGCAGAAGGTCGTCTATGCGTGTCTGCGGCGCGCCCGAAAGCGCCATCTCCTCGCGCACGGTGGCGGTGACGAATTGGTGCTCCGGTTCCTGGAACACGTAACCGATGCGGTGTGCAAGGTCCTTCGACGACCACTGAATGGACGGCTTTTCCAGCCCCTGCGCGACGGCGTCCGAGTACTCCACCCGCCCCTGCTTCGGAGCAGTCAGCCCCGCCAGCACCTCGACGAGCGTGGTTTTGCCCGAGCCGTTTTCCCCTGTGATGACGGTGGAGTAACCCTCCGGCGCGCGCACTGTGCGCGGCGGCCCGAAGCGTGTGAGCAGGTCGTGCGTTGCGACGGCCGCAGGCACCCCCGCTGCCACCTTCTTCGCCGGGGGCAGCGCCGGCGCGTCCGGTAGCTCGGCGGCGCTGATGCGCACCAGGCCCGAATTGTCTAGGCGGTAGTAGGTTTCCACCACATCCGCCCAGTGCTTCGGGCGGTGCTCCACCACGATCAAGGTGGCGCCGGTGCGCTGGCAGACCCGGTCCACCGCGGCGATGACCTCGTCGCGGCCGCGCGGATCCAGGTTGGCGGTGGGCTCGTCCAGGACGAGGATGTCCGCTCCCATCGCGATAACGCCCGCCAGTGCAAGGCGCTGCTTCTGCCCGCCGGACAGGTGCGCGGTGCTGTGCTCCAAAGGCACATCCAGGCCCACCGCATCAAGCGCGCGTTCCACCCGCGGCCAGATCTCATGGCGGGGCACGCCGAGGTTTTCGGCCCCGAAGGCGACATCGTCGCCCACGCGGGACAAGATGGTCTGCGCTTCCGGGTCCTGCATGACCATGCCGACGGTTCCGTCCACGTCGATGGTGCCGGAGCGGCTGCCGTCCTCTGAGTCGTCGATAAGCTTCGCAATCACTGCGAGCAACGTGGATTTCCCGGAGCCCGAGTCGCCGGTGATGAGGACGCGCTCCCCGCGCTCGACGTCGAGGTCCACGCCGGTAAACGCGGGAGCCGGGCGGGTGGCGTGCTGGTAGCTCAGCCCCTGCGCTCGAATGGCCAGCGACATCTACGCGGCGGTGTTGAAACGCTCGCGGCCCGCACCGAAGCGGTCCAGCGCGCCAGTCTGGGCCAGCGCCTTGACCAGGTAGTAGCTGAGCACGCCGGCGAGCACCGCACCGGAGATGATCAGGCACGTCAGGTAGATGAGGTTGAACTGCAGGCTCATGGCCAGGTTCGGCGTGAGGAAGAGCTCCAGGATGAACGCGCCGACGCCAGCGCCGATGCCGGAAAGCACCGCGGTCGGAAGCCCGAAGCGGCGGTAGGCGAACACCAGGAACACAAGCTCCGCGCCGAGACCCTGCGCAAGACCGGAGTACACGGTTTCAGGGCCCCACTGGCTGCCGAGCACTGCCGACACGGACGCAGCGAGCACCTCGACGAAGACGGCCGCGCCTGGCTTACGGATGATCAGCCCGCCGAGCACACCACCGGTAAACCAGATGCCGGTGACCAGCCCGCCCAGCCCCGGTGTCAGTGCGTCGAGCGCCTTGAATCCGGCGTAGCCGACGCTGTTCCACACCCAAAACAACAGGCCGCAGGCAACGCCCAGGACGGCTGCAGTGACGATGTCGATGACGCGCCAGGAATTGTTTTTCGGCGCCGCGGGATTGGCGGGTGCAGTCATGTGCTTCCTTCCTATCGCCGGAATTACCCGGATCAGGTTCGACGGTTCGCCGAGGAGTGTTCGGCATCTCAGCCGCCGCGTGCTCTGCGGCGGCACCCGTGTGCGGTTCAGTTATGCACGAATGATGCTACATCAACCACGGTTTACACCGTATGCTGGTCGAGTTCCCAGCTCCGACCGGAAGGATCCCACATGGCCGGTGGCCTACTTGCCCTGCTCGACGACGTCGCCCTGATCGCCCGCACCGCCGCCGCGAGCGCGGACGACGTGGCCGGCATGACCGCGAAAACATCCGCCAAAGCCGCTGGCGTAGTCATCGACGACGCGGCGGTGACCCCGCAGTACGTCTCCGGTGTCACCCCGGCGCGTGAGCTGCCGATGATCTGGCGCATCACCAAAGGCTCGCTGCGCAACAAGCTGCTGATCATCCTGCCGATCGCGCTGTTGCTCAACGCCTTCGCCCCGTGGGCGCTGACCCCGATTCTCATGCTCGGCGGCACGTACCTCGTCTTCGAGGGCGCGGAGAAGATCGCGCACAAGTTCAGTTCCAACGCGGATGAGGAAGCGGAGAAGGCCGCGAACAAGTCCGAAGAAGACGAAGACCATCTGGCCAACAGCGCCATCCGCACCGACCTGATCCTGTCGGCGGAAATCATGATCATCTCCCTCGACGAGGTGAAGGACCAGCCGGTGTGGATGGAGGCGGCCGTGCTGGTGGCCGTGGGCATCTTCATCACGCTTGCCGTCTACGGGGCAGTTGGGCTGTTGGTCAAGATCGACGACATCGGCCGCGGCATGATCGAGCGTGGCAACACACCGAAGCTCGGCCGTGCGCTGGTCAAGGCGATGCCGCACGTGCTCAATGCCATCGGCGTCATCGGCACCGTCGCGATGCTGTGGGTGGGCGGCCACCTGATTATCCGCGGTTTGGACGAAGTGGTGGGCTGGCACTGGCCGCACCACATCATCGCCCTGGGCCAGGAAGCCGTCGGCGGCGGCGCGCTCGGCTGGTTCGTGGAGACCGGCATTTCCATGGTCGCGGGCTTGATCGTCGGCTTCATCGTGCTCGGCGTGGTGCAGCTGGTGAAGAAGCTGCGCTAGCGCCTGCCTACAATTCGCCCTATGGCAGCCAAGCAGTACCCCCTCGCCCCGTCCACGTGGGGCGCGGGCGTGGAAGTGCCCGTGGACCACGTCTCGCAGGCCGCCCTCTTTTCGGATTTCGCGGGGCGGCGAGGCACTACGTATGTGGACGTGGTGCTGGAAGCTAACCCGCTCAACCGGTCGTGGCGGGTCCGCCGGCGCAGCACCGGTGATCTTCCCGGCCCTGTGCTTGGCGAGGTCGCGCCCGAGTGGCGCGCCCACTTTCCTGAGATCGAGCGCATCCACTCCTCTTTCTTGCAGCCGGCGACCGTGGCCGCGGTTAGCCTCAACGGGCAGACGGGCCGGTTCGACGTGCACGTGGTCCTGCCGGAGCCGCAACTTGCGGTGCCGCGCAACAACGCTCCGGAGGACGCGGCGGTGCTGCGGCCCGGCGACATGCTGGTGGTGGATACGTCCGTCGGCGAGTTTGGCGCCGCCGAGCTCGAACAGCGCTCCCCCGGCCAGTGGTTCGTGGGGCTTTTGCCTATGGACGGCGCAACGCTTGCCACCCTCGACGGTCGAGTCCTCGGCGCCCTCACCGAACCCGACAGTGAAGCTGCGCTGCGTTGGCTTCAAGGATTCGAGCACGGTGAGCTGTGGGCGCGCGTTTTGCTGCTGGACGGGATGGCCGGTGTGGACGCCGCCGCTCCGGAGGAGGGCACCGAGCAGGTGCCCGCACTCTCGGGCGCGCCGCAGCGGCGGACCGAACCGTGGCAGCTCATCGATTTCCCCGGCGGCGGGTGGGCTGTCACGGTGGACCGGGACTTCGCCACCGACCCCGACGACGAGGTAAAACCGCGGCACACTGCGCGCTACGTCTCCCTCGGCGGCGGCGCGCGGCCCCAGGAACTCGGTGCACCGACGGAGATGTTCGGGCGCATCGACGAGCCCGCCGAGGAACCGCAACGCCCCGAGCCGACGGCCGTGGCCGCGCAAAATAAGGGGGACGGCTACCTCACGGAGGTGGAGAAAGTCCAGCTCAGACGCAAGAACCGGCGTCGCAGGCGGGGCGGGAGGCACCGTCGCTAAGCAAATGCTCCTACAGTCGGAA
This sequence comes from Corynebacterium fournieri, assembly GCF_030408775.1. Taxonomy (NCBI): domain Bacteria; kingdom Bacillati; phylum Actinomycetota; class Actinomycetes; order Mycobacteriales; family Corynebacteriaceae; genus Corynebacterium; species Corynebacterium fournieri. The sequence continues at coordinate 843,846 of NZ_CP047210.1, read as the reverse complement.
TTGGAGTGATTCCAACAACAAAGGAGCAACGATGGCTGATAAGGGACCGAACCCGTACGTGGTGGACATTGAGAAGGCGACGCTGGACAACGGGGCGTTCCGCGACACGCTGTGGACCGGCAAGAACCTGCAGCTGACCGTCATGACCATCCCGGTCGGCGGCGAGATCGGCGCCGAGATCCACGACGACCACGACCAGTTCCTCCGCCTCGAGGAAGGCGAGCTGCGCGCGAAGATCGGCCCGTCCGAGGACGACCTCGAGATCGACGAAGTGATCAAGGCTGACTGGGCGGCGTTCGTGCCCGCCGGCAAGTGGCACAATTTCGTCAACGAGTCCGACGCGCCGGCGAAGCTCTACTCCATCTACGCCCCGGCGGAGCACAAGCCGGGCACCCGCCACGAAACCAAGGCGGACGCCGACAACGACCCGAACGAAACCGACGCGGTCTAGCCTCTACTACGCAGGTGAAAGCCCGGATGCGACACGCTCGCATCCGGGCTTTTCTAGCCCACACCCGAGTCGGCGCCAGGTGCTACAGTGCTCTCTGTCTCTTTGCACACTTTGAGTAACATTTGTTGAAAAGGCTAACTTGATGCGCACCTCGTCGAAGCCCCTGTCCCTGATCAGTGCTGGCGTGGCCGGCGCACTTGCATTGGCTGCCGTGCCCCTGCCTGCGGCGCACGCGCAATCGAGCCTGAGCAGCTCCTCCGGCACCCCCGCGAAGAAGCGGACCGAGAAGAAACCGTGGGTGAACGTGGAACCACCGAAGAAGACCGCCTCCTCACCGATGCGGATGCCCAACGGCACCACCATCCAAATCATGGACGACGTACTGGGCAAGTACTCCGAGCACACCGGCTTCCGCACCGGCGATCTGGGCACGATGGCCCCGATCAGCGACGACGAGTTCGCCATGATCTTCGGCGATTCCTTCCGCGGCGATTTCGGCAACGGCTGGATGAGCCCGGTGGGCGTGGTGGCGACGAAGGACGAGGACGGCTTTATCAAGATCGTCCGCCCCATCGACAACACCTCCGAAGTCACCGACATGATCGATTACCACCGCGTCGGTGAGAAAACGCTGATCCCCTCCGACGTGATCAACATCGGCGGCGTGTTGTACATGCAGGGCACGTGGCACGCCCCGCTCGGCACCGTGCTTTCCTCCCAGGTGTGGAAGTCCACCGACCAGGGCAAATCCTGGTCCTCCGTCGCCTCCACCCCCGGCGACTACTTGAGCGGTTTGTCGCAGCTGATCAGCTGGGAGAAGGGACCGGACGGCTACATCTACGCCACGGGCACGAAGTTCGGCCGCGAATCGCCCGTCTTCCTGTTCCGCTTCGAGCCGGAAGACATTGGCAAGCCGGCCAACTGGGAGGTGTACAGCAAATCTTCGGGCGAGTGGGGCAAGGAGGCCGAGCCGATCCTGGACCGCGACGTGCGCGCAGGCGAGATGAACCTGCGCTACATCGACGGGCACTGGGTCCTGGTGATGTTCAACGAGGAAACGGAGGATGTGGAGGTTCGCATTTCCGACACGCTCGAGCGCAACTGGAATGATGTGCGCGTGGCCACTGTGGCCCACAACGGACCGTGGGAGCGCGATCAGACCCCGCTGAACTGGTCCCAGCCCTACGGCGGCTACATCGTGCCGGGGTCGCACCTGGACGACATGGACATCGTCGTGTCCCAGTGGAACACCAAGACCGGCGACCGCTACACCGCCACCCAGTTCAACGTGAAGGGCCTGGACAAGCTGTACGGCATCGACGCCGACGCCGTGCGCGAGGAACCCGTGGTGGAGGTCCTGGAGCCCGGCGCCGAGGCAACGCCCGATGCGGAGGCTGAAGGCAACCAGGCTGAAGACCAGTCGGAAGCGTCCGGCTCCTCCTCCACCGTGCGCACCTTGGCAATCATCCTGGGTGTGCTCGCGGGTGTCGGCGCCATCGGCGCGGCCACGTTGCCGCTGTACAAGGACATGCTGCCGGAATCGGTGCAGGCGATGCTGCCCCAGTAGGTCCTGTCAGCCAAGCCCAGTATCATCGCCCCGGTGCAGCAAAACGTAACTCGTTCGCCGTGGCCGGCCTTGTGGTCGATGATGCTGGGCTTTTTCATGATTTTGGTGGATTCCACCATCGTTTCCGTGGCTATCCCCGCGATCTCGGAGGGCTTGGGGGCGTCGTACAACGAGGTCATCTGGGTCAACTCCGCCTACCTGCTCGCGTACGCGGTGCCGTTGCTGATCACTGGGCGTTTGGGCGATCGCTTCGGCCCCCGCACGATTTACCTTGCGGGCCTGGCGCTGTTTACTGCGTCTTCGTTGGCCTGCGGGCTGGCGGCGTCGCCAGCGGCGCTCATCGCCGCCCGCGCGTTCCAGGGCCTCGGCGGGGCGATGGTGACTCCGCAGACGATGTCGGTGATGATCCGCACGTTCTCTCCGAAGGAGCGCGGTGGGGCGATGGGTGTGTGGGGCGCGACTGCGGGCCTCGCCACCGTCGTCGGGCCGTTGTTGGGCGGTGTGCTTGTCGACGCCTCCGGTTGGCCCTGGATCTTCTTCGTCAACGTCCCGGTCGGCGTGCTCGGTTTGATTCTGGCCTGGATCCACGTCCCCCGGTTGGAGAAGACGAACCGCCACTTCGACTGGGTGGGCGTGGCGTTGAGCTCTGTCGGCATGTTCTGTTTGGTCTTCGGTATCCAGGAGGCGGAGACCTTCGACTGGGACTGGCGCGTGTGGGCGTTGCTTGCGGTCGGCGCCGCAGCCATGGCGGTGTTTTTGCGGTGGCAGTCCACGCAGGGCGAGCGCGCTCTGGTGCCGCTGGCACTGTTCCAGGACCGCAACTTCTCCCTCGCCGGGGTGACCATTTCCACTGTCGGTTTCGCCATTTCCACCTACATCATCCCGTGGATGATCTACGTGCAGACGGTGCAGGGCTTTACTCCCACCCAGGCCGCGCTGCTTGTGCTGCCCTCGGGTCTGGTCTCGGGTGTGCTCTCGCCGTTTATCGGCAAGTTGACCAACACCCACGATCCGAAGCCGTACGCGATCGCGGGCTTGTCCTTGGCTGCCGTGTCGATGGCGCTTTCCGCGCTGATTACCACCCCGGAGGTGGATCCGCGCTGGATGTACGCCATCGCGGTGGTCTACGGCGTGGCCAATTCGATGATGTGGGGCCCGCTTTCCATGATCGCCACCCGCAACCTGGATCCGCGCCTGGCCGGAGCTGGCTCCAGCGTGTACAACACCACCCGCCAGATCGGGGCGGTGATCGGCTCCGCCGCCATCGCCGCAATGATGTCCTCCCAGCTGGCAGCCAAGCTGGGCGGCGGCGCGGGCGAGACGGCCGCGGGCCAGCAAACCGGCCCTCTGCCGGAGGCACTGCACGTCCCGTTCGCCCAGGCAATGGGCAACTCGATGTGGCTGCCGTGCGCCGTCATCGCGGCAGGTGCGGTCGCGGCGTGCTGCTTCGCCCGGACGAAATCCTGGAACGACTGACTACACGCCGCCGGGCAGCGGGATGCGTTCCCAGTCCCCCAACTCGTCGCGGCGGTAGATCAGCTTGTCGGCGTTTTCTCGGCTGCCCCAGAGCTGGAAGAACTCGAAGTGCTCCGGCTGGATGCACCACACGTTGAGACGTTCGCCGTCGAATTTCCTATGCGCGGTGCCCTTCACGCGCACGGAGCGGCGCAGCGGCTGCCACCAGAAGTTCAGCGCCGCGGCTCCGGACATCTCCAACTGCTTGACGGTGGCGGTTCGCTTCCCGGTGCCGAAGTGGAACCCGTCGGAATCCAGGTGGAGAATGTCGACGATTTTAACCTCGGGAAGCCCGAGCTCGTCCACGGTCGCGAGGGAGACGGCGGAGACGTCGCGAAGCCCCTCGTCCACGGCGTGCTCGAACCACTCGGCGAATAACACGTTGGGGTCGCGAGGCAGCGAGGCGAAGTCGACCTCAATCCGCGAGGTCTGCGTCTTCTCCAGCCCCGCGACATAGTCCTGCGACAGGTAGATCATGGCGCGATCGTATCAACGAAACCCCCCGCAGGCGCCGAAACCACATGCGATAACAGTCACACAGCAGGTATGTATGGTCCCATGGCAGACCGCACCCGCAAGCCCCGCGCGGCGAAGAAGCGCATCGAGGGTTCCTACCCCATTGACACGGGCACTGCCTGCATCGTCGCCGATCCGCAGCGCGACGGCGCATACGTCCTAGAGGTCAACCGGGTGCCCTCCTCATACGTCGTGCCCGGCGCGCCCGAGGTGCTCGAGTACGACTACATGCAGTGGATCGCAGAGTTCATCGGCTCCTGCAAGCTTCCGGAGCCGTTTACGGCGGTGCACCTCGGCGCCGCCGGCTGCGCGCTGCCAAGTTACGTGCAGCACCGGTGGCCGAGCCGCAACATTGCCGTGGAGCTGGACCGCGGTTTGGCAACACTGGTGCGCGACACGTTCGACCCACCCGTGGAGATCGTGGTCGCCGAGGCCCGCGCGTTCACCCACGCGCTCGCGCCGGGGTCAGTGGACGTGATTGTGCGCGACGTCTTCTCCGGCCCAGACACGCCACGGCCGCTGACCACCGTCGAGTTCTTCCACGCTGCGCGTCGCGCCCTGTCCCCCGATGGACTGTTCGTAGCCAATGTCGGCGATAGCGATGGGCTGCCGCGCACCCGTGCGGAGCTCGCCGGGCTGCAGCAGGTCTTCGCGCACACCGCCGTCCGGCGCGTCGGCCGCGGTTACGGCAACGTGGTCGTCGCAGCTTCGAATGCTGCTCTGCCCGGCGAACAGCTGCCTATCGACGGCGCTTCGCCCCTCCACGACTGACTCAAAGCTCCAGCTCGGCGCCAAGGCTCGGCTGGTAAAACGCCGCGCGCTGCGCAGTAATCTCCTTGAGGTGCGGCGAGGTGACCTCCTGCAGCGCGGCAATGTAGTCCGGCACGACCCGCTTGGGCAGGCGCAGCCCCATGGTCAGGTGCGGGATCCAGCGCTCGCCGCGCCCCTCCGGGTTTGCTGCGCTGACTTCTCTGGCGGCGCGTTCGAGCCCCTCCGGCGCTTCCAGCAACCAAGCCACAGTTTGCTTTGACTTGGTGCCGAAGATGGCGAAGCCGGACCGTCGCAAAGCTGCCGGCAGATGCGGCGGCAGCAACGCCGTCGCTTCGCCGATCGCGCGGCGGTGCATCTTCGGCGCGAAGGTGACGGAGATGTGCGGGCGCTGGTGCTGCTCGGGCAGGCCCCGCTCGGCCAGTTGCGCGTAAATCGCCCTGATGGTCTGCTCTTCCTCCTCTGGCAGGCGCAGCAAGATGTTTTCGGGCGACATTGGGGCGAGCCTACCAACACGCTTTCCGCCGGGGCCCACACACTGGGACCGCCGTGGCACACTGGCCAGCATGAACGATTTTGTCGCCCTCTCCCGCCCAGCCGATGACATGGAAATGGCTCGGCAGGTTCGGCCCATCATCGAGCAGATGCTTGGCGGCGGCCAATCGGTCCTCGACCCCGCCGCAACAATCTGGACCGCCGAAGCCGCGCACGAACTAAGGCACCGGATCGCCGACAACCCCATCCAGGGCAATGAAACGCAGTGGTCCAAGTTGGAGCAACAACTTCAGGGCGCACCCCGCCAGGTTGTCTTGCTTGCCGCGGAGATGGTCTTGCTGCGCGAGCATCCCATCCACATGGCAAGACCTCAAACCCGGCGTGGCCACGTGGAACAGGTGCTGGCAATATCTCCGGACCCGCCAGCGATCCCGGAGGCCGTAGCTAATTGGATGAGCACGCAAAGCCCTGCCGGTTTCAAGCCCAACCAAGGCTACAACGGTGCACTGTGGCGCCACCTTATCTGGTTCGCGCAGTTCATCGAGCACTGGCACCAGGTCGCCCCGGACGTTCGCACTGAAGCGCTGCAGGACCCGTGGACGATGCAACGCGTGATGCTGGAATCCGGAGAGGACCGTTCTGACATCCGCAACGCCGTACAGTTCCTGATCCGCCCGGATGTGTTCGAACCGATTTCCTCCCAAAAGATGAAAGTGGCGATTTGCAGCGGGCTTGCAGACCAGCTGGAAGGAGCGGTTGGGCAGGAACCGGAGGACGTCGACAAGCAACTGCTCGCTATCCGCACCTCACTTGCACGTGAAGGCCGCGCGCCCTTCCACTTCTGGTCGCCCGGGGTGAATGAGATGTGGGACTCGCCGCCGACGCGCCCCGATGAGGAGCTCGAACCTCGCGGAGTGCACTACTGGCTATTCGCGCCGGGCCCCGACGCGATCTACTGGCAGGACCACCAAGAAAGCGGCCTGATGGCGTTGGGGTGGGATGAGATCGGCGACTTCGCGCAGTACACGAGCAAGGAGGCGATCCGCGACGCACTCGACACTGACGCGGCCGGTTTGTCCTACATGCACGACAAACTGGCGATCTGGCAGTTCCAGCATGACATGCAGCCGGGTGACATCGTGTTTGCCAAACGCGGAGGCAAACACATTGTGGGCAGAGGACGCGTCATCTCGCAGCCGCGCTACGAGCCGGAGCGCGAAATCTACCGCAATGTCCGCTCGGTCGAATGGACGCACACGGGACGCTGGCCGAATCCGGGCGGCGCTATTGTGAAGACGCTGACCGACATCACCGGCAAGACCGGGTATGTGGAACGACTCGAGGCGCTGTTCGACGAGACCCCGAAGCTCACGCCCGCCCCGAAAGAGGTCGACGGGTACGCAAAGGAAGACTTTCTGCACGACGTGTACATGTCCGCCGAGCGCTACGACAGGCTGCGTTCACTGCTCTTGCGCAAGAAAAATGTGATTTTGGCTGGCCCTCCAGGTGTGGGCAAGACCTACGCGGCGAGACGGCTGGCGTTTTCCGTCATGGGGGAAAAGGACACCTCGCGTATCCAGTCGGTGCAGTTCCACCAGAGCTACTCTTACGAGGACTTTGTCATGGGCTACCGCCCGAACGCCGAGGGAGGGTTCGACCTCGTCGAGGGCCCGTTCTACTCGTTCTGCGAACGTGCGAGAGAAGACTCCGAACGCGACTACTTCTTCATCATCGACGAGATCAACCGAGGCAACATTTCGAAGATCTTCGGCGAGCTGCTCATGCTCATCGAGGCAGACAAGCGCGACGGCCAGGGTCTGCGGATGGTGTACAACAACGAGGTCTTCTCGGTGCCGGCGAACGTGCACATCATCGGGATGATGAACACTGCAGACCGCAGCCTCGCGGTGCTCGACTACGCACTGCGGCGTCGCTTCGGGTTCTTCGAGATGGCCCCCGGGTTCGACACCGCACAATTTCGCCGTTTCATTGAAGCAGAGGACAGCTCCGCTTTCACCGCGCTGGTGGAGGCCCTGCAAGCGCTCAACCACGAAATCTCTCAGGATCCGGGGCTCGGCCACGGCTTCGCGATCGGCCACAGCTACCTCTCCGCCAATGAAGCGAGCCGAAGCGATGACCTCTGGTTGCTTTCCGTGGTTGAAGATGAGCTGGTTCCTCTGTTGGAGGAGTATTGGTTCGACCAGCCTGAGCGTGCCCAGCAGTGGAGCCTGACCCTTCGCGGTGCGCTCGATGTCTAAGTCTTCAGTGCTTGTGGGCAATGTGTACGTCATGATGGCGTACGCGTTTAGAGCGCTTTCGCTTGTCGACGGCGTCCCGCAAGCCACCACCGAGTTCGAACATGTCCACGACCTCCTCGCCGAGATCATTGCCCAAGAGACAGCGAAGCAGGTGAAGCGCGGGCTCGATCACTGTTACGTGCAGCAGTCGGAGGAATTGGCCACGGTTCGCGGACGAATCGACATGCAATCTTCTCTGCGCTCCCAGTCGTTCGTGCGCGGCAAACTTGTCTGCCGATACGACGAGTACGTGGCCGACACCCCCGTCAACCAGGCGGTCAGGGCGACGATACTGATGCTTGCACGATGCGACTCAGTGACGGAACCGAGACAGCAAGCGCTTTCCCGTTTGCTGCCCTTCTTCGACGGCGTTGCTGCAGTTTCACCTCGAATGATCCGTTGGGCCGATATTGGGCTGCACCGTCAGAACTCCTCGTATCGGTTTCTCTTGAACGCGTGCGAACTCGCGGTGAAAGGTCTGCTGCCGAAAGACGGCGCAGGCGAGTCACTGTTGCCCTGGCTCGACGAGGACGCGATGAGCTCACTGTTCGAGCGGTTCGTCAGGGAGTATTTCCGCTTTCACCACCCGGAACTTGGGGTAAGCGCCGCGCACATTCCCTGGAATGTGGCGGATCCGGGTGGGCTCTCTCCCGTCGGCACCAGCTACTTGCCCAGGATGCGAACCGACATCACGCTTCAGCGCGGGACAGACACACTCATTGTGGACACGAAGTTCTACAGCGATTCGATGCAGGACGGCCGGTTCGGCAAAGCAACGTTCCACTCTGGGAACCTCTACCAGCTGAGCACGTACGTCCAGCATGCCGCCGCGACGCGCCCCCACGTGGCGGGTTTGTTGCTCTACGCCAAAACTGACGGTCACGTGCAGCCGGAGCTGGACGCCATGATTGCCGGACATCGGCTCGGCGCGACGACGCTCAACCTCGCCCAGCCGTGGCCGAAGCTGCAGCAAGAACTGGAGAACCTGCTCACTCGGTTCTAGTCCCGCCCCCGCGTCGCGTTTCGTGCGGCGGCCGCTCGCCTGGCCGCCATCCCCCCACGCTGGGGCCGCGTATTTGACAGCATGTAAGGCTTACCTTACATTCACTCACGTTCCTATTAATTAGCCTAGGCTTACTTAAAAACACAAAGGGGAAAGTGGTGAAGCTGTCACACCGAATCGGCGCCGTTTCTGTCGCCCTGGCAACCGCACTCGGACTTGCTGCCTGCGCGGGCAGCGAAAACGGCCAGGACGCAGAGTCACCGGTAAACACTGCGCCTGAGGTGGCCTCGACCGCGTCGACCGACAACGCCTCCCAGCCGGGAGCTACCGCCGGCAGCATCACGGTCACCGACGCGGCCGGACGGAAAATCGACTTCGAAGAGCTGCCGGAACGCATCGTGCTGGCAGAAGGCCGCGCCGCCTACGCCACTGCCCTTTTGCAGGACAAGCCCCTCGACAACGTCGTCGCGTACGGGCAGGACCTGGAAAAGGCCGCAGGGGCGTTCCGCGACAAACTGTTCGAGCTGCAGCCCGAGGCGAAGGACATGCCTGCAATCGGCGCGATTCAAAAGGGCGACGTGACCGTGGAGAACCTGCTCGCACAGAATCCGGACGTGGTGATCATGACGCTGGATCAGAAGAAGTCCGTGGAGGAAAGCGGTTTGCTCGCCGACATGGACGCGGCGGGCATGACTTACGCCTTCATCGACTTCCGCCAGAAGCCGCTGGAAAACACCCCGGTCTCCATGCAGCTCCTCGGCGATTTGCTGGGGCAGAGCGAACGCGCCGCGAAGTACAACGAGTTCTACACCGAGAAGGTCAAGAACATCACTGAGCGCGCGGCGAAGACGACGGAGAAACCGGATGTGCTGATTTGGACTGCAGCCGGGTTCAGCGACTGCTGCCCGGTCGCGGGCGATGTCCACCTCGGCACGCTCGTCACCGCGGCGGGCGGGCACAACCTCGGCCCAGAGGTGCTGGGGACGGACACGACGACTCTCACACCGGAGAAGCTCGTTGAGCTCAACCCAGAAAAGCTCATTGTCACCGGCGGCGAGTGGGCGCGCGATCCGGATAAGGCGGAAGCTTTCCGCCACGTGGAGCTTGGCTACCAGTCCAACCCGGAGCTCGCGCTGGAGACGTGCGACGGCCCGTTGAGCCAGGCAGGCATGGAGCTTCTCGACGCCCCGAAGACCGGCAACTACTACGCGGTCTACCACCAGTTCTACGACAACCCGTTCAACGTCTTCGCTCTCGAGGCGTTTGCGAAGTGGATCCACCCGGAGGAGTTCGGCGACCTCGATCCTGAGCGAGACTTCGAGCAGTTCCACAAGGAGTGGATGCCGTTCGAGTACACCGGCGCATTTTTCATGGATCCAGCCAACCCGGGGGACAATCAGTAGATGACCACGCACGTATCTGCAGGATCGGAATTGGCCGCGGATGCTCGTCGAGCCGCGATTGACAGCTACCGCAAGCGCGGGCGCACTAAGGCGCTCGCGATTGCGGGGCTGACGGTCGCCGTTGCTGCGAGCTTTCTTTTCGCCGTCATCGTCGGGCCGCTCGATCTTTCGGTCTCCGACGTGTTCAACGCAGTGTTCCGGCCGGATCAGGTGGACCAGCAAACTCGTGTGGTGATCCAGACGTTGCGCCTGCCTGCAGCCGTGATGGCGGTGCTGTGCGGCGCAGCCCTCGGCTTGGCGGGCGGGCAGATGCAGACCATCTTGGACAATCCACTCGCGGAGCCGTTCACGTTGGGCATTTCCGCTGCGGCGGCGTTCGGTGCCGCGCTGTCCATTGTCATGGGCTGGACGCTCATTGCGAATCCGCAGTTCAACTTGGCGCTCATCGCCGCGTTGGCGGCGCTTGTCGCGGTGGCGGTCGTCGCTGTGGCGTCGGTGTGGCGCGGCGCCACTGCCGAGTCCATGATTTTGTTGGGCATTGCGCTGTCCTTTTTCTTCCAAGCCCTGCTTTCCCTGCTGCAGTACGGTGCGAACGTCGAGGCGCTGCAGCAGATTGTGTTCTGGACGATGGGTTCGATGCAGCGCGCAAACTGGACCGCAAACATCATCTTGGCGGTCATTTTGGCGGGGGCAATCCCCTTCTGCTTGGCCAACGCCTGGCGGCTGACCGCGCTGCGGCTTGGCGACGACCGCGCCGCCGCCCTCGGCATCGACGTCAAGCGGTTGCGCATCACCACCCTGCTTGTCGCTTCGGTGCTCGCCGCCGCGTCGGTGGCGTTTACCGGCATCATCGGGTTCATCGGCCTGGTCGGCCCCCACGTGGCACGCATGCTTGTCGGCGAGGACCAGAAGTTCTTCCTCCCCGGCGCGGCTGCCGCCGGCGCGATGCTTTTGAGCTTGGCCTACGCGGTGTCTATTTCCATCATCCCGGGCGTGGCCATCCCGATAGGCATCATCACCTCGCTGGTCGGCGTTCCGTTTTTCGTGTTCCTCATTTTCACCCGTGCCCGCCGGAAGGGGGCGTAAGTCATGTCGATTCGCGCGGAAAATCTCACGGTCGCCTACGGCCGCACCACCATTCTCCATTCGCTGTCGTTCGGCCCCCTGACACCTGGCAGCGTGGTCGGGTTGATTGGCCCGAACGCGGCGGGCAAGTCGACTCTGGTCAAGACCATCGCGGGGATCAAGCAGCCAACTGAAGGCTCGGTTTCCGTCAGCGTGGGTGATGCGGAGCTCGTCGGCAAGCAGCGTGTGCGAGCCGTCGGCTATGTGCCGCAGGATTTGCTGAGCAGCGCCTCACTCACCGCGTTCGAGTCGGTGATGGTCTCCGCCCGCCGCCGCGGCGACGCGTCGTGGGATCCGCTCGAGCGCAGCGCAGACGTGATGCAGCGGCTGGGTATCACCCACCTGGCCGACCGCTTGGTGTCGGACATGTCCGGCGGTCAGCGGCAGCTCGTCGCCATGGCCCAGATGCTTGTGCGTGAGCCGAGCGTCATGCTTCTCGACGAGCCCACGTCCGCCCTCGATCTCCGTCACCAAGTCGAGCTGCTGCAAATCGTCCGCGACGAGGTCCACGAGTCGGACAAGATCGCGCTGGTCGCTCTCCACGACCTCAACCTGGCTGCCCGGTACTGCGACGAGCTGCTGGTGGTCAAAGCGGGGCACGTCATTGCCCACGACACTCCCCACCAGGTGCTGCAACCGGACTTGCTGGAAGAGGTCTACGGCATCCGCGCACGTGTGCTCGACGATGGCGGCGTACCCGTCGTCTGCCCCGTCTAGCGTCTAGTCCCACTGTGGGTCGTCCACGTCCACGCCCTCGGCTTTCGCGTGGGCGGTGACCAGCTCGAGCAGGTAATCCTGCGCGCCGTCGTACGCCTCGTGGAACCGCGGGTCGCCGACGTACATGCGCGCCAGGATGAGCTGGCGGGCCGGGGTCACGTCGTACCACTGCGCGATGCTTTCGCGGTGGCGCTCCACCAGCGCTGCGGCCTCATCTGACCCCGGCTCGACACCGGCGTCGCGAGCAGCGACCAGGTCCGCGGCGAGCGCGTCCTGCTCCTGCTGCAGGCGGGCGAAGTCGGACTCGCCCATCTGCGCGAGTTTCTCCTGAGATGCTGCCCACTCCGGGGTATCGCCCCAGCGCTGCTCGGCTTCAGCCTGGTAAGCGGGCATGTCTTCGCCGAGGTACTTCTTCATTGCGTCCATGTCGATGGATCCTTTCGTTGCTTGTTGGATGAGGGTCTGGACAGATGCGAGTTGCGCGTCCAGCGCGCGCTTCTGCGTGGCCAGGGCTTCCTGGTGGTGCTTGAGTGCGCGGGTGAGGGTGGCACCGGAGGCGTCGATAAGCGTGGCGATCTGCGCAAGCGGCACGCCAACGCCGCGGTAGAGCGCAATCGTCGCGCCCCGCTCAAGGTCCGCTTCCGTGTAGATGCGGTGATCCGCCCAGGTGCGGGCTGGCTCAAGAAGCCCCAGCGTCTCCCAGTGGCGCAAGGCCTTCGTGGACACGCCGAGTGCCTCGGCCGCCTCGCCGATCGTGTACTCGTTACCATCTGCCATGAGTGCGATTGAACAGGTTGCCGCAGGGGCAAGCACAAGTTGGGAGAGAAAATGAGCGAGATTCGCGTCGGCGACAACGAACGTTCGGCAGCGTTGGACCGGCTGGGCACCCTGTTCACGGACGGTTACCTGGATGTCAGCGAGTTCGAGGAACGCACAGGTCAGGCCGCGGTGGCGCGCACGCGCGGGGAGCTCTCAGCGCTTTTCGACGACCTCCCGGCCGAACCGGTCGCATTGGAGAAGCGGACGCCGTCCGAGGTCGAGCTAGATGAGAAACTCGCGGCGAAGCGGAAGCTGGACACCGCGATCTACGCCACGCTCATTGGCGGCTTGGCGATCTTTTTCGTACTGCAGATCGGGCTTGACTTGGACTACGCCTGGGTGGTGTGGCCGGTGGTGGGCATTCTCGCGGTCGCTTGGTACACCGTCTTCGACATCTCCGACGAGGAGGACGAGATCCTCGAGGAACTGTTAGAGAAGGAACGTTCTGATCGCGCCGAGCGGTTGAAACTCGCCGCCGAGCGCCGCAGAGAGCTTGGAAAATAGTCCCGAGTTTCCTGTGTGCGTATTCCTCGCGCGCTCGCGCTTGCTGTAATCGGTTCTGTCGGCGTGGTTTCGGGTTGCGCCGGGGGTGGCGAGCGCGAAACCGTGGTGGTCACGTCCACGCAGTGGGTGGATCCGGATTCGGGCGAGCTGGTGGAGTCCGAGGAGGTTGCGGAGCCTGATGGGGTTGAAACCGAGGCAACAAGTACGGGACTTTCGACAACACCCACGGCTGGGACGAATACGCAGGAAAGCGGGTGCGGCTGCGGGTTCTCATTGAGTAGTTCTCGTACTCGTCCGAGGTAGCCTGCCCTTCGGCAGCCAGCTCATACTCAACGACAACGCGGGCATTGAAGTGCTGCGTTAACCCCCTTTCGAACGTCTGTTCTATTTTTCGATGGCCGTGTCGGACGCGTTGTTAGATTGAGTTCATTACTTTCAACAAACTGCGTTTTTGACGGGAAGGAGGGGCCATGACCAGCGAGATCACCCGGTGCGTCAACGAGATTGCTTCAGCGCTGTGCACACTTAGCACACTGTTCGAGGACCCCTCCGCCCTCGCATTTGAGGACGTCCGGCACGACTTGGAGCGCCTAGAGGAGCAGTTTAAAAAGAAGGCGACTATCGACGCAGCATTCGCCTTTATCGCCGACCGGGACGATGCCGGACGCATCGTTGGAGCCAACTACCCAAACGCGTACCTGCAGCAGTGCCTGGACCTATCCAAGAGTGAGGCATATAACCGCCTCGAGCGCGGCCGGTTGCTGTACGGCGCCCCGCCGGAGCCCACCCCTCCCCTGCCCGATGACGCAGAGGACCTGTTCGACATGTCCGAGGAGGACGCCGAGGCCGAAGCCCACGCCGCCGCGGAGGCTGCAGCCGAGGAAGAACGCGCCCGCCAGAAGAAAGCGCGCGAAAACTCGTCGAAGGTCAGCGCGGAAAAGCAAGACATCATCCGGCGCGAGCTGGACAAGCTACTCAAGGCTGCATCCTGCGAGCGCACCCGCATCCACGCCGAAGCGATGGAGGAAGCGCTGCACCGCAGCCCCGAGGACCTGCGTCTTTTCGTGCGCAAGGCGGTAGACGCGGCAAACCGGAAGCACGCGCCGCACTCCAACCCGAACGCTGGGTTTGAAAAGAGGAGTGTCTCCTTTGGCCGTCGCAAGGCAGACGGCACCGTGGACATCCACATCAACGCCACCGCTGGCCACGCGGCGCTGATGAAAGCGCACATGGACAAGGGGCTGGCGCCGAACTCGAACCTGCCGGAGGAACAGCAGGGCGAGGCGGATTCGCGCACACCGCAGCAACGCCGGTTCGACCAGTTCTTCGCCATCTTCGGGCAGTATGAGGAGCAGTGTCAGAAATCCAATGACGGGGCCGCGTCCGTGGTGCTTGCGCTGACCCTCGACGACCTCGCGGACGGCGACGCCGCCATGCTCTTCGACACCAACACCGGCATCGAGGTGGACTGCTTCGACCTCGTGCGCCTCGGCATGGACGGCACAACCGACTTCCTGCTGCAGGTCGACGGGGTCAGCTCCGTGCCGCTGTGGATGGGGCGCACCAGCCGTCTCGCGTCGGTGGCGCAGCGCATCGCCATGTTCGCGGTGCAAGGGGTCTGCTCCTGGCTCGGCTGCACCGCCGCGATGACCGAGTGCGAGGCGCACCACATCCTCGCGTGGATCAAGGGCGGAAACACCGACATCGAAAACCTCACCGGGCTGTGTCGCGAGCACCACAGGTGTAACAACGACCACAGAGACGGCTCCTTTAACAAGGGGTACATGGATTTCGACCCGAATACGGGCAGGTCAGGGTTCCGACGGCGCCCCGGTGACCCGTTGAAATTCAACCAGTCGGTCCCCGCGAAACATTCGGCGGTGAGCAGGATCTATGCCGCGAAAGGCCGGTGCAACTGCGCGCACGGCCCGGGACACGACCCAGCGTTTTACCCTCCAGACCACCCGCCAACAAAGGACACGTTCACGCCCCTGCAGGTGTGACCTCCCTGCAGGCTAGGTGTGTAAGCATGCGCATTTTCGCCGTGGGGCATTCCTGCCTCGAGTTCGAATAGTTTGTGGCACTAGTCAACGCTGCCTGGGCGCCCTCCTGCTCGCACCCGGCGGCGACCTCCTCGTGCGCTGCCCCGCGACGTAAAACACCAAAAATTCACCTGCGCGAAACCTCACCGCAAAACGGCCTTTCTAAGGTTGCTCTCACATACCCCACAACAGAAAGGCCCGCCGTGTCCGCCCGCATCCGCCTGATCTCCGCCACCACCACCGCCGCGCTGGCGGCCGTCCTCGCCCCCGCGTCGATGGCGGCGGAGACCTCCGAGTTCACCATCTCCAACATCACCGACTTCCACGGCTACTGGGAGGAAACGAAGCGCGTCCCGGGCGCGGCCCACCTCAAGTGCGCCGTGGACGAAGCCGCCGCGGGCAAGACCCACATCTTCACCTCCGCCGGCGACAACATCGGCGCCTCCCCCTTCGCCTCCAAGCTGCTCAACGACGCACCCACCCTAGAAATCCTAAACCTGATGAACCTGCAGGTCTCCGCGCTGGGCAACCACGAACTGGATGAAGGCGCCGAGGAGTTTTCCACCAACGTGACCAAGGCAGCGAATTTCGACTACCTCGCCGCCAACGCCGAGACCGTCAAAAACACGAAGGACTACGTGGTCAAGGACTTGGACGGCGCGAAGGTCGCCTTCGTCGGCACCGTCACCGACGACATGCCGAACCTGGTCAACCCGAAGTCCATCGAAGGCATCACCTGGAACAACCCGGTAGAAACCACGAACACGCTCGCGGAGAAGCTGAAAAAGGACGGCGAGGCGGACGTGGTGGTTGCCCTCGTACACGAAGGCGGCATCAAGGCCAACGAGTTCTCCGACGCGGTCGACGTGGCATTTCTGGGCCACTCCCACCAGGTCATCGCCCCCGCCGGCGAAAAGCCGCTGCTCATCCAGGCCGGTTTCTACGGCAACAACCTGGCCAACGTGGACTTCAGCTTCGACCGCACCTCCAAAAAGCTGACGGTGAAAAACGCCGAGTTCTTAGACGCCGACGCCATCCGCGCCTGCGACACCCCGCAGCCGGAGATCGACGCGGTGGTCAAGGACGCGTTGGAGAAGGCTGGCGCCGAGGGCAAGAAGGTCATCGGCCGCGCGGACGCGGACATGTACAAGGCCGGCGACAAGGAGTCCCAGCTGAACAACTACATCGCCGAAGCCACCCGCCAGGGCGTGTCCAAAAACTCGTCGGTCACCGCAGACATCGGTGTGATGAACGCCGGTGGTGTGCGCGCCGAGATCGAAGCCGGCGACGTCACCTACGAACAGGCCTTTTCCGTGCAGCCCTTCGGCGGCGAAAACACCTACGTGGAGCTGAAGGGCTCCGACGTCGTGGCCGCGTTGGAAGAGCAGTGGCGCGACGACCCCGAGCGCCCCATGTTCCCCCTGGGCATCTCCGATAACGTCTCCTACACCTACGATCCGGAGGCGCCGGTCGGCTCGAAGATCACGTCAGTGACCGTCGACGGCGCCCCGATCGACCCGGAGAGGACCTACGTGGTGGCCGGCTCCACGTTCCTTTTGGGCGGCGGCGACAACTTCAAGGCCTTCACCCGCGGCACCGCCCCGGCGAACCTGGGGTACGTGGACCTCAACGCGTTCGTGGAGGCGCTCGGCGGCGGCCAGGCGCAGCGCCGTAGCCAGTCCAACGTCGGCGTCCACCTGCCCGCCCCGCTCAAGGCCGGCGAGGAGGCGACCATCGAGCTGAGCTCGCTGCTGTTCGACCAGGGCGAGACCGCCACCACCGCCACCGCGATGCTTGGCGACGCTAAAGCCAGCGCCCCCATCTCCCCCGACAACGAGGGCCTGACGGCCAACGAGTACGGCACCGCCACCGTGAAGCTGACCGTCCCCGCAGGCCTGTCGGGCGCCCAGGAGCTGCGCATCACCACCGACGCCGGCACCGAGGTGGCCGTGCCCGTCGAGGTCGCGCCCGCTACGGATCAGGCTCAGCCGGACAAACGCGAACCGAGCAAGCCGGAACCGAACAAACCGGAACCGAACAAGCCCGCCCCGGCTGCACCCGCTGCCGAAAACGGCTCGAGCTCGCAGGACCTCGGCTGGATCATCCCGGTTGCCATCGCGGGCGCCTTCGGGCTCGCGAACCTGGTGGCCCTGCTGTTCCCGTTTGCGGTGGACAGGGTGCTTGGGCCGATCGCTAAGCGCTAGCCCCCTTGCGGCGGGTGGCCATGAACAGGCCGGCCGCCACCAGCGCCAGCGCGCCGAGGCCGAGGACCACGTAGCGCAGGGAGGCGGAGGGCTGCGCAGATTCGCTCGACGCCGAATCCGAAGCAGCACCAGCACCAGCAGTACCAGCTTCACCAGCGACCACGCCGCGGATCCACTCGGCCTGCTCCGCCACCGGCGCCACCGCCACCGCGGCGTTGGAGGTCATCTCCTCCTCGGTGGGGTTGTTGGGGTCCTCGAACAGTCCGGCCGACATGACACCTGCGACCTTGCCGTCGGCGAAGATGGCGCCGCCGGAGTCGCCCGGCTGGATGCGCGCGCCGTGGTTCAGGGCGACGTCGAGGGCGGTGGGGGCGTCGAAAAGCGCCATCGGCGATTCCCCGCGCACCGTGGCCTCGGCGGAAGGCAGGCGGGTGGAGCCGCCGGAGCCGTCGGAGGACCAGCCGTAGATGTTCACGTCCCCGTCCGGCACCGAATCCGCCACCGAAGCGTACTTGTTCAGGCCCATGTCTTCTTCGGTGTGCAGCAGCGCGATGTCGCCGCGCGGAGCCACCTCGTGGCGGTCTACTTTGTACACCTTCTGGTTGTCGCCTTGCCCGGTGCGCACCGAGCCGCCCGCCTTGGCTGCCGCCTCCACGCAGTGGCGCGCGGTGATCACCCAGTGCGGGTCGATAGCGGTGCCGGTGCACACGCCGTCGTCGGGGTCGGAGTCGTCCACGCGCACCGAGACCACCGGTTCCGCTTCCGCGACATCTCCGGCGAACTGCTCGGATTCCATCGCCCACGCGGGCTGCGCCGCCAAAGTGAGACCAACTGCAACGCTAAACGCCAACTTTTTCATTTTTCACCTTTCCAACCACCGCCACCAGGCGGCGAACAATACTTTCCAAAGGACCGCGCTCGAACACCGCCAGCCAGCCGTACGCGAGCAGCGCGGCACCCAGCAGACTCGGCCACACCCCCACCCACTGCGCGCTCAGCACGTGCAGGCAGTACAGCGTCAGCGTCATCCGCCCCAGCGGCGCGAGCCACCCCAGCCAGCGCCCGGCTAAACAGCACAGGGAGCAGATGCTTAGCGACGCCCCAACGGTGCCCACCACATCGGCAAGCCCGCCGGTGTGACCGGAGGCGTCGAGAAGCGGGGGCAGCGCCACCCACCACCGCAACGCCACATCGGCCGCGAACAGCACCCCGCCGACCACAAGCCCCGGCACGCACGGCATGTGCCGGGCAAACAGCATCCCGGAGACCATGAGCGCCGCCCACATCAGCGGCGGGTACGGGGAAGCGGACGGGGCAAGCGCCGCCGAACCGAGCGTGAGCGCCGCGGCGAGCCAGGCCAGCCAGGCCGAATCCAGCCGGGGCGCCCAGGCGAGCGCGATCATGCAGACCCCGATCGTGCCCAGCACCACCTCAATGGTGCCGGCGAACGGCACGAGCGCGACGTGCAGCGCGATCAGGCACGCACCCCGCACAGCGAACTGCACCGGGCGGGCGCGCATGAGCTCCATGGACACCCCGGCCAGCAACGCGAACAGTCCCGCCGGGAAGCCGAAAAGCAGCTGCGCCGCGACCCCTGTGGGCGCGGTGAGGTGGGCGACGATCATGGCGGCCAGCGCCACGGCTCGCGCCGCGTCAATGCCTACGATTCTGGTCTGCATGTCAGCTCAAGCTAGAAACCCCGGTGTTGCACCAGCATTAACGCGCGTGTTTATGCCGCCGCAACATCGCGGCGTTTACCATCTCCACCATGACAATCAGGGTGTTGATCGTGGACGACGAGGCCTTTTTAGCCGACGCCATCGCCACCGGGCTGGCACGCGCCGGCATGCAAACTCGCGTCGCCTACGACGGCTTCGAGGCGCTCGAGCTTATCGACGCGCTCCCGCCCGACGTCGTCGTCCTAGACCGCGACCTGCCCGGGGTGCACGGCGACGCGGTGTGCCGCCGGATCGTGGACACGCAGCCGATGACGCGCGTGATCATGCTGACCGCCTCCGGCACGCTGGACGACAGGTTGGAGGGCTTCGACCTCGGCGCCGACGACTACCTGGCCAAACCCTTCGAACTGCCGGAACTGGTGGCGCGCGTTCGGGCCCTGACCAAGCGCAACGCCCCGGCGCGCGGCGAGGTGTACCGCTGCGGGGACGTGCGCCTGGACACCTTCCGGCGCGAGGTCACCCGCGGCGACGAACCGGTAAGCCTCAGCCCGAAGGAGTTCGCGGTGCTGCAAGTGCTCATGGAGGCCGACGGCGGGGTGATCTCCGCCGAGGACCTGCTGGCCGAGGCGTGGGACGAAAACGCCGACCCCTTCACTAACTCCCCGCGCGTGACGGTGTCTCACCTGCGCAAAAAGCTCGGCGAGCCGCGCATCGTGCACACCGTCACCGGCGCTGGCTACTACGTCGCCGAAAAGGAGCGCTGATGCGCAAACTCAGCCTGCGCGCCCGCATCACCGTGATGTTCGTGGCCACCGTGCTCGGCGTCGGCTGCGCGCTGATCGGGCTGGTGTACGCGTATTTGAAGCTCACCCCTGTGCCGGTGATGGCGGAGTTTCCGGCCGGGCCGGACGGGGTGGTCATCGACGGCGCGGTGCCCGTGACCGACGAGATCTTGCACAGGATCCTCACCGCCTCCCTGGGCGCGTTGGCGCTGCTGACCGCGCTCGCCGGGGTGGTGGGCTGGTTCGTGGCCGGGCTGGTGATCACCCCGCTGCGCGCCATCGCCGACGACGCCCGCGAGGTCACCCGCGGCAACCTCGCCGCCCGCATCGATTACGACGGGCCCCGCGACGAGGTCGGCGAGCTTTCGGAGGCGCTCAACGCCATGCTCGACGAGCTCGCGGACGCGGTGGAGCGCCAGCGCCGTTTCGCCGCCAACGCCTCCCACGAGCTCAAGACCCCGATCGCGACCATCCAGACCGTCGCCGACGTGGCCCTCAGCGGCGAGGATGCCGACCTGCGCCCCGCCCTGTCACGCATCCGGGAGGTCAACGCCAGAAGCGCCACGACCGTCTCGTCGCTGTTGCAGCTGGCCAACGTGCAGGTTCGCGACCGCACCACCGTCGACCTCGCCGCCGTGTGCCGCGAGGTCGGCGCCGAGCGCGGCGTGCTGGTGGACGCCGCGGAGGTTTCGGTTCAGGCCTCCCCCGCCCTGGTGCGCCAGGCGGTGGACAACCTCGTGCGCAACGCCGTCGTCCACGGCGCGCCCGGCACCGCCAGGCTCTCGTTGCGGCGCATCCCCGGCGACCCCGGCACCCCTGGCGCCGCCGAAATCACCGTCGTCTCCGGCGGCGATGTGCTCGCCCCAGAAGAGGTGGCCACCTGGACCGAGCCGTTTGCCCGCGCGCGGCGCACCTCCGGCGAAGGCCACGGGCTGGGCCTGGCCCTGGTCAAGGCAATAGCAAAGGCCCACGGCGGTTCCGTGGAACTCTCGCCGCGGGCCGAAGGCGGGCTTGTGGTCAGGCTACTGCTGCCCGCGTAGCGCCTCGTCGTAGCGGGCCTTCGCCGCGGCGACGTCCTCGGCGTTGTGGGAGGTGGGCACATCGGCGCGGTCCGGGAAGACGGCCTTGCCCTGCGGCAAGTTGATCGCCGGTTGGTTCGGCTCCTCGCCTGCCTCGGGGCGCAGGTGCTCGTGGGCGTAGTCGGCGCAGTGATCCAAGAACACCCGCGGCGGAGCGAAGAAGTTGCAGCCGGTCAGCGCCTCGGAGAAGTCCAGGATGCGGTCGTAGTTGCCCTCCGGCTCGCCGATGAACATCCGTCGCAGCATCACCTCGGTCACGCGCGGGTCGCGGGCGTAGCTCATGAAGAAGGTGCCCTGCTTGCCCAGCGCGTCGCCGAAGGAGAGGTTGTTGCGCACGATCTCTAGGCCGTTGCCGTCCTCGTCTTCTACCTGGTTGACGGCGACGTGGCTGTTGGCAGCCTTGTTGTCCAGCTCCTCGTCGGTGTGCTTGGTGCGGCCGATGACCTCCTGCTGTTCCTCCACGGTCATCTCGTTCCAGGACTTGAGGTTGTGCACGTACTTCTGCTCGACGATGTAGCTGCCGCCCTTCCAGATGCCGTCGCGGATGATCGCCACCTCGACGCCCTCCTGGCCGCGCGGGCTTTCCGTGCCGTCGACGAAGCCGAGCGGGTCACGGAAGTCCTGGTACTGGAAGGCGTGGACCTCGTCGTAGTAGTCGATGTCGTCCTCCACGATCGCGTTGATGCGCCGCGCCAGCTCGAAGGCCACGTCGTACTCGTCGGCGCGGATGTGGAAGAACAGGTCGCCCGAGGTGGACGGCGCGTGGTGCTTTGCGCCCTGCAGCTCCACGAACTCGTGCAGGTGCTCCGGCTTGTCCAGCGCGAAGAGGCGGTCCCACATCTTCGCGCCGACGCCGGCCACCGCGGTCAGGTGCGCCTCCGGGTAGCGGAAGCCCACGCCGCCGGTCAGGCTGGACAGGCTGGAGAGCACCTCCAGCGCCGCCTGCTCCCCGCCTTCTTTGAAGCCGAGGGTGATAAACAGCGCGTCCTTCGACTGCGGGAGGATCACGGTTTGCGTCACTTCTGCCTGGTTTCTACTCGTCATAGGGCAATAGTATTCCCTGTCACTCAAGCTGCTGCAGTTCGCGGATGTAGAGCAGCATGCGCGAGCCCTGTTCGATGTTGGTGAACCCGTGGCGTTCGTAGAACCGCCGGGCATCGGCGTCGACCTCGTCGACGTTGATCTGCATCTCCCCGGCGCCTGCGATTTCCTCCAGCACGCGGCGCATGAGGGCGGTGCCAATCCCCTGATTGCGCTGCGCGGGTGCGACGTAAAGCTCTTCCAGCATGGCCACCGGGCCGTCGTAGTACGGGCTCGGCCGCAGCGTCAGGTACGCGAACCCAACCTTGCCCGCCAGCACGACCACCACGTCTTCGCGCGCGAGCAGCGAGGAAAATCTGCGCTCCAGGTTGTCGGGGACCGGGGTGTCGAATTCGGTGTTGAAGTCGTGCAATAGCTTTGCGACGAGCTCCGCGTCTCCCACCGTTGCCTTCCGAATCACAGGACCGCCCCATTCAGCCCCGCCGCGCCGGGCGCCCTCGGCGGTGCGGAATTGTTTCGGGTGTGGGCCGAAGGGGCGTCGCAAAGCAACAGTACAACGAGGTCAGGCCGAGGCTGGCGAGGGCGACTGCGGCGTAGCCACGCGGCGCAACACCGCGATGACCACTGCCGTGGCCAGCGCCGACGCCGCAAATGTCGCCACCAGGACTGCGGCCGAGTTAGGCATCCCGAGCGCCTCGATCGAACCAAAGGTGTTCCACGCCGCGTGCACCGCCACCGCGACCCAAATGCTGTTAAACGCCCACACCAGCAGCGCGTACAACAACGCGTCGAGGAAGTAGTGCGCGAATGCGACCGGGGAGTTGTACGCCTGCGGGTGCATCGCAACGAACGGCAGCGCCGCGAGCAGCGCACCGGCAACCGGGTGCTTTGTCCACGCCGTGAACGCCTGAAGAAAGAGGCCGCGAAACGCCATCTCTTCTGCGAGCGCGGCCAGCACAATCGCAACCAGCTCCACCGGGAAATCACTGCCGATCCCGCCGAAGACCTGGCCCCATGACGCGCCGTAGCCGAACACGCCGACCACACTTAAGACTGCCGCGATGACCACGAACGCCAGCGCGTAGGCGGCAAATGGCACCCATGCTTTGGTGCCCGGGCGACCCGCGCACACCGACGCCACCGGCCTGCGTCCGACGAACCGCACCGCAAGGATCACCGCCAGAATCTCCACCACGACGGACCCGTAGCCGAAGTACTTATCGGCGGCGCCGCCGGTGGGATCCACCCCCGCCGCCTGCAGCGACAAGCCGATGACCGCTACGAACGCGACGGTGAGCACGGCGGCGACGACGATTTCCGCAAGCGGCCTCCACCACGCGTAGTTGGGCTGGTTCCTGGACGCGAAAAAATACTGTCCTGGGTGAGACACTGCGACGAAAACTCCTTCTTCTAACTGCGATGACCGCGCCATCATAGAGCCAAAGCTCGAGTGCCGCTTCCCCCGCCTCGCCTCCGCCGCCCCCGCGATAGACTTGCACGGCCCAGCAGCGCCGAGCGAACAGAGCGAACAAAGGAGGACTAGGTTGCACCACTTCAGCCCGCTGTTTCAGATGGGTCCTGCCCGGCGCGACCACATCCCCGCCTTCCGCACCGCGCTCGGCGTGGCCCTCCCCATGTTCGCTCTCCTTGCGATCGGGCGGCTCGATTTGGCCATCTACGCTAACTTCGGCGCGTTCACCGGCGTCTATGGCAGGCACACCACGCGCGTGACCCGCCTGAAGCACCAGATCCTGGCGGGTATCGCGCTCACATTGTCGGTGACGTTGGGCGCGACCATGGCGTGGCTGGATGTCAGCCCGTGGGTGCTCATTGTGGTGACCTCCCTAGTTTCTTCCACATGGGCCACCACCGCGTTGGCCGCTGACATGAAGCCGACAGGGTCGGTTTTCGTCATCTTTTCGGTGGCGGCGGTCGGTTCGCTGAATAATCCGGTCCATCCGCTGCTCGCCTTCGCCATCGCCGGCAGCGCGGCGTTGCTCTGCCTGGGGCTGGGCCAGCTTTCGCACCCCATCGGCGAAGGTCCCGGCGGCGACGCGAAGGACACCGAGCACCCCACGCGCGACCCGGGTGCGGGGCGTGTGCCGTGGCGGCGCCTGCGGGTGGAGGCCCGCCGGTTCTTCTTCGCCCCGCTGCTCGCCGGTGTTTTAGGGCTGATTTCTGTGACGGTGTTCGACCCGTTGTCGCATTCCTATTGGGCAATGGTCGCCTCCGTCGCCCCGCTGGTGAACTCGCGGTTTAAGGTGCAGTACTACCGGGCGATCGAGCGCGTACTCGGCACCCTCACCGGCATCGCAGTGGCCGGCTTCCTGCTGTCCCACCCGATGCAGGGCTGGCAGATCGTCGTCTGGATTGTCATCTTGCAGTACCTCACCGAGATGTACGTGACACGCAACTACACCATCGCCGCCAGCTTCATCACACCCACGGCCCTGTTGATGATCCAGGTAGTCGACACCGCCCCCGTCTGGCCGATGCTGCTCGCCCGCACCGCGGAGACCGTCATCGGCGCCGCGGCGGCGCTCGTGATCATCGCGGTGGGATACGTGCGCAAGTATCCGGAGGTTGTGCTGCCGCAGCGCTAGAGCGGTTTGCTTGACGACGAGCTCCGTTTCCTCGCCCCCGCAGGTTCAGCGCCCACCACCTGCAAACGTAAGGTGGGCGGCATGCACGACTTAACCATTGCGCCCGGACCGGGGATCCCCGACGGCGTTGTCGTCGCCGCTGGGGATCTTACCGAGCGTTTCGCAAAGTCTTCGGGCCCAGGCGGCCAGGGCGTCAACACGACGGACAGCAAGGTCCAGCTCTCCATCGACATCGCGGCGTGCGCATCACTTTCCGACGCCCAACGCCGCCGCGCCCTGCGCAACCTCGAGCACCGCCTGGACGGCACGGTGCTCACCGTCAGCGCGTCGACGCAGCGCTCACAGGTCCGCAACCGCGCCGAGGCCCGGGAACGCATAGCCGCCCTGTTGCGCGAGGCACTCGCCCCGCCACCTCCCCCGCGGCGCACGACGAAACCGACTCGCGGCTCGGTGCGGCGCCGGCTCGAGGCAAAGAAGCGACGCTCGGAGCTGAAGTCGACGAGGCGCCGGCCCCGGCTGCCGTAAAACCGCTTCGGCGACTCGGGGCGTCCTGCGAATCCTTGAAGAAGGCGAAGCGAGACGTGGAGTGCGAAGCACGGGTACGGTGCGGACTATGCGTGACTCAACTTTCGCTATCCGCCAGATAACCCTCGACTGCAACGATCCCTCTCGGCTCGCCGAATTCTGGTCCTCCGCGACAGGATGCGAGATCGTCGCCGACTACGGAGACTTTGTCATGGTCGGTTCCACCCCGGCACTAGGTTTTCAGCGTGTCGCCGACCCCACCCCCGGCAAGAACCGCGTTCATATCGACGGCGTCGGCACTGAACGCGAACCCCTAGTAGAGCGCCTCAAGACGTTGGGCGCCACTGAACTCGGCAGCCATGAGGCTCCGGGACTCGTTTGGACCGTTATGCAAGATCCGGAAGGCAACGAGTTTTGCGTGGGCAGCCCCGAAGCGTAACTACACGTTGAACTTGAACTCGACGGAGTGGCGAAAGAAGGCTACCTCACTCAGTTGCAAGCGATTCGAGAAGCTGAAAAGTGTGCCGCAAGGCGTTTCCTGCTCGGAAAGGCAACCTCCGCAGGCTAGATCGTTCCACGTCATGAAGAGCTAGCACCGCCGAAGTTCCCCTCAAGTCAGATTCGGACTCATTCTCACAGTCAGTCGCGGAACGAAAACCAACTTAGTACGGTCCCGACTGCAACTAAAACTGTTCCTGCCGAAACTAAATACCATCTTCTAACCGCTGGCGAAACACGACTTCCTCCTCATCGCTGAGCCCAGCGAGTCTTTCCCCCTGCTGTTCTTCTTCGAATCGCAGCGCATCCGCCAATGTTTCTTTCAACGGGCGAATCTGCAGGCCAGCTTCGTAGGCTGTGGCGCAATCGAGTAGCGCGATGTTGCGAAACTGTTCACCTGGCACCCACAACGGCAACGATTTTGGGCCCATCC
Source organism: Corynebacterium fournieri (assembly GCF_030408775.1). NCBI lineage: Bacteria > Bacillati > Actinomycetota > Actinomycetes > Mycobacteriales > Corynebacteriaceae > Corynebacterium > Corynebacterium fournieri. The sequence goes on along the minus strand of NZ_CP047210.1, from coordinate 817,780 downwards.
ACGGGGTTACATCATTAGCGAGAAGCAGTTCATCAGAGCAAGGTCGCTCCGTAGCCTCCGATGCGGTTAACTCACGCGAAATCTTGAACACATCGGACAAGGAAGTAGCAAACCCCGTGGCGTTAAAGGTTCCGAAAGTTCCAACTTCTGCAGACTCAACTATCCAGTCTGCAAGGTCTTTCACATCAATCATAGCGACGGGAAACGCCGGGTCTGGGACGATCACGTTCTCACCCGTGGGATGCGCGAAGCGCCACGGATAGTAACCACTGCGCCCTGTTTCGTCGCCGTAGCCGGCGATCAGACCGGGTCGAACTACCATTACCGACCTATTTATGTTGCGATAAATCGTTTCGCAAGCAGACTTTGCAGCTGGGTACTGCCCCATGTTCTCCATGTAGTCAATTTCAAGCGGAGTGACTATGGAATCAGACTCGGAAGAAATACTTCCTTGGTCCTCATATACGCTGCTCGAAGACACAAATATACGATGCTTGGCCTGGAGTTTCGCCGCCGCATCCCGCGCATGCTTCGGCTGACTCGTCAGATCCACAATGGTGTCCCAAGTTTTCCCCGCAACCTCATCGTACGCACCGTCACGGTCACGGTCTGAACTCACAAATTCGGCTCCGTTGGGAACCTTCCCGTTACCCCGCGCGAGGCAGGTAACTTGATGTCCTCGGTCGATTGCTGCAGCCGCAATGTGTCCTCCAAGGAAACCGGTACCACCGAGCAATAAAAAGTTCATGTCACTAGTTGTACACGAAACTTTCTCACACGTGACCAGTCCTAATCCCAGCGCATCCAAGCTGGAATAAGATGTCAGAGCAGGATTACCCCACCATCTGCCAGAGCTTCTTATTCGGCTAACCTACACATTGAACTTAAATTCAACGACGTCGCCGTCGGCCATGACGTAGTCCTTGCCCTCCTGGCGCACCTTGCCGTTGGCGCGGGCCTCGGCCATGGAGCCGGCCTCGTTCAAGTCGTCGAAGCCGACGATCTCGGCCTTAATAAAGCCCTTCTCAAAGTCGGAGTGGATCACGCCGGCGGCCTTCGGGGCGGTGTCGCCCTTGCGGATCGTCCAGGCGCGCGCCTCCTTCGGGCCCGCGGTGAGGTAAGTCTGCAGGCCGAGGGTGTCGAAGCCGGCCTTGGCCAGGGTCTGCAGCCCCGGCTCATCCTGTCCGACGGCGGCGAGCAGTTCGGCGGCGTCTTCGTCGTCAAGCTCGAGCAGCTCGGTTTCGGTCTGCGCGTCCAGGAACACAGCCCCGGCGGGCGCGACCAGCTCGCGCAGCTCCTGCTTTCTCGCGTCGTCGGTGAGCACGTCCTCGTCTGAGTTGAACACGTAGAGGAACGGCTTCGCGGTCATCAGGTGCAGGTGGTGCAGCAGCGCCAGGTCCACCTCCCCGCTCTTCGAGGCGGCAAACAGGGTGCGGCCGTCTTCGAGGACCGCCTGGGCCTTCTTCGCCTCCTCCGCCTGCGCTGCGACGTCTTTGTCCTTGCGGCCGTCCTTTTCCAGGCGCGGCAGGGCCTTCTCAATGGTCTGCAGGTCGGCGAGGATCAGCTCGGTGTTGATGACCTCGATGTCCGCAGACGGGTCGACCTTGCCGTCGACGTGGATGACGTTGTCGTCGCTGAATGCGCGCACGACCTGGCAGATCGCGTCCGCTTCGCGGATGTTGGCCAAAAAGGCGTTGCCCATGCCTTCACCCTCGGAGGCGCCCTTGACAATGCCGGCGATGTCCACGAAGGACACGGTCGCGGGCAGCACGCGCTCGGAGTCGAAGATTTCCGCCAGGCGGTACAGGCGCGGATCCGGCAGCTCCACCAGGCCCACGTTGGGCTCGATGGTGGCGAACGGGTAGTTCGCGGCAAGCACCTCGTTGCGCGTCAGCGCGTTGAACAGGGTGGACTTGCCTACGTTGGGCAGACCGACAATTCCAAGTGTAAGGCTCACGGCGACATATCCTAGCGGACGCTTTACCTGTGCCCGGCGGGGGCCGTCAGGTGGCCGTCGCAAGGCAATGTGCGATGGTGCACAATGGTGCGCGTGAGCAAACCGATCCAGTTACCCCAGCAGCGCGAAGACCGCGTCGACCGCAACGTCGTGTTCAACCACTGGATCTCCTCCGGCGCGAAGTTCACGCTGCGCATCCTCGTCATCGCGGTGTTTTTGTACGCGGTCGGCGAGCTCATCGGCGCTTTTTGGGCCGGCATTTTGCCCGTCGTGCTCGCCCTGATCGTGTGCACTGTGCTCGCGCCTGTGGCAGCTGCTTTACGACGCCAAAGGGTCCCCGCCGGCCTGGCCGCCCTGCTGACCATGCTGCTGTTCTTCGGGGTACTGGCGGCGCTGGGCATGATCATCGCCCCGGACCTTGTGGGCCAATCCCGCCTGCTGTACATCCAGGCGTTCGAGGGCGTGCAGCGCCTGCAGCTGTGGGCGCAGGGCCCGCCGCTGAACATGGACCCGGAAAACCTCAACGAGGGCGTCGACGAGATCCAGCAGTGGGTGCAAAACCAGGCGGGCGCGATCGCCGGCGGCGTGTTCTCCGGCATCAACACCGCAGCCGGGCTGTCGGTGACCCTGATGGTGCTGTTCGTGCTCACCTTCTTCTTCCTCAAGGACGGCCACCGCTTCCTGCCGTGGCTGCGCGGCGCGACCGGGGGCCGCACCGGCCTTTACCTCACCGAGCTGCTCACCCGCGCCTGGAACACCCTGTCCGGTTTCATCCGGGCGCAGGCGGTGTGCTCGCTGGTGGACGCGATCGTGATCGGCACCGGCATCGCCATTGTGGGCGTGCCCATGGCGTTCACCCTGGCGCTGATCACGTTCGTCGCCGGTTTCATCCCCATCGTCGGCGCGGTTGCTGCAGGCGCTTTTGCCGTGCTCATCGCGCTGGTGACCCTCGGGTTCACCAAGGCCCTGATCGTGCTGGGCATCGTGCTGGCCACCCAGCAGCTCGAGGGCAACATCTTGTCGCCCATGCTGCAGTCGCGCGCGATGGATCTGCACCCGGTGATTGTGCTGGTCTCCGTGACCGTCGGCGGCGCCCTGTTCGGGCTCATGGGCGGCTTCCTCGCGGTGCCGGCGGCGGCCATGATCGCGGTGGTGTACCGCTACGCCCTGGAGGTGCTGCGCATCAACGCCGGCGAGATCGGCGCGGCCGAGATCGATTTCGCCACCGACGAAGGCCGCGTTATCGCGGAGATCGTGGAGGAAGAGTCGGTGCACAAGCGCCAGGAGTGGCGCGGCGAGCGCGAGTGGGTCAACGCCCCTGTCGCCGAGGACACCCCGGAGCAGGATCCCCGTGAGCGCTTCGGCACCACCAGCCTGAAAAAGCTGCGGGTCAGCGGCCTCAACCGTTTGCGCGGCCGGCGTTCCGACGACGGCTCAGACAATGGGCCCGCCGGGACCCCAGGCGAACACACGAGCGAACCCGAGCGGTAGCGTGTCGCGGCGGTGTGGTTTACTGCCAGGCATGTCCACCGCCACCGTGCTTTTAATTCTCGCCACCGGCGTGCTCGCCGGGTTCGTCGTCGGCATCTTCGTCGGCGCCGCGTGGATGCGCCGCGCCACCCCGCAACCGGCGCAGGACCTGCGTCCCGTCGCCCGGGCGTTGAAGGACATGCGCGACCAGCTCGACGCTATGGACAAGCAGCAGGCTGTCTCCGCGTCCTCGCTCGCGGGCCAGGTGCAGGCGATCGGGCGCACCTCGGCGCGCCTGGGCGACCGCACCGACCAACTCATCACCGCGCTGCGCTCCCCGCAGACCCGCGGCCGCTGGGGCGAAATGCAGCTCGAGCGTGTGGTGGAACTCGGCGGCATGCTCGAACACGTCGACTTCGACACCCAAGAACACATGCTTATCGACGGCTCACGCGTGCGCCCCGACATGATCGTCCGCCTCACCCAGGGCCGCAACATTGTCGTGGACGCGAAGGTTCCCTTCCAGGCGTACTTGGACGCGCTGGGCACCGAAGACCCGGAAGAGCGACAGGCGTTCATGCGACGCCACGCGCACCTGGTGCGCGCGCACGTGGACACGCTGTCCGCGAAGGCCTACATCGACGCATTCCAACCCACCCCGGAGTTTGTAGTCCTGTTCGTCCCGGCGGACCCATTCTTGGATGCGGCGCTGACCATCGACCCTGAGCTGTTGGATTACGCGTTCGCCCGCGATGTTGTCATCGCCACCCCCACCACCTTGTTCGCGCTGTTGCGCACCGTGGCCTTGGGGTGGCGCCAGGAGTCGCTCAACGACGCCGCGAAGGAGATCCAGCGCCTCGGCGCGCAGCTGCACCAGCGTCTGTCCACCATGGCGGAGCACTACAACCGCGTCGGTGCTTCCCTGGACAAGGCGGTGGAGGCCTACAACGCCACGTTGGCGTCCATGGACTCGCGCGTGATGGTCACAGCCCGCAAGCTGGAAGAGGTGAAAGTGCCGTCGCGGCGCGGGGCGGCTCCGGCACTCAAGCCGGTGTCCTCGCGAGCCCGCCACGCTGCAGAAGATTCCACCGAGTAAGCTAGCTTCCCGTGTCGCATGTCTCGAGCCGGAAATCCGCGTCCCCGTCCGCAACGTTTCTAGGGTTGCCTACGGGCTCCGGCATCGGCATCATCTTCGCCGCATTGTTTACCGGCGTGTTGCTGTCGCTTTCTGCCGGGGCCATCGGCTGGCCGTTTCTAGCCCTGTACGCCATCGCGGTGTTAGCGGTGGCCACCCTGGTCAACCCGCGGGGCTTGTTCATCAACGTGGCCAGCGCGCCGATCATGTTCGTCGCGGCTGTGCTGGTTGCGGGCTGGGTGATGTCGCGCGCCGAAATCTCCGCCGGTGGCACCTCCGGCAAGGCCGCCCTCCTGCTGGTGTTCTACCCGGTCACCGAACTGTTTCCGGCGCTGTTTACCGTCACGCTCGGCTCCATCATCATCGCGGTGGTGCGCATCCAGCTGATTAAGCGCCATAACCAGCAGCTGCGACGCCGCGAGACCGCGGAGCGCACCCGGCTCAACCAGAGCAACCGCCGCACCAACTCCGCGGGCAGGAGAGCCCGCGAGCGCGCGCAGGCCGTGCCGGTGCAGGAACTGCTGCGTCGCGCGGACACGGAGCGCAGCGCGAAGCGGGCAACGAAAAAGTCCCCGCGAACCGGTTCCTCCAAAATTACGGACCGGCTCGGCGAGGACCTGTACAAGGGCTAACCCGCAGGCCTAGCCCTGTGCCACCGCCGGATCCTCGCGGCGCGGCAAGCGCAGATCGCGCGGCAGCGCGAAGGTGATGGTCTCCACGGTGGTGGTCACTTCCTCCGCGTCCTCGTAGCCGCGGCGGGCGAGCTCCTCCACCAGTTCCTTGACCAAGATCTCCGGTACCGACGCACCCGAGGTCACGCCGACGGTATCCACGCCCTCGAACCACTCGTCCTGGATCTGGGAGGCGTAGTCCACCAGGTAGGAGGCCTGCGCTCCGGCCTCCAGCGCCACCTCGACCAGGCGGCGGGAGTTGGAGGAGTTCTGCGATCCGACCACGATGACCAGGTCGCAGCGCGATGCGATCTCCTTGACGGCGGCCTGGCGGTTCTGGGTGGCGTAGCAGATGTCGTCGCTCGGCGGGTTTTCCAGGTTGGGGTAGCGCTCGTGCAGCTTGTCCACGATCACCATGGTTTCGTCCACGGACAGCGTGGTCTGCGACAGCCACACCAGCTTCTGGTCTTCCGGGAAGTCCGGCAGGCGGTCGACGCCGTCCACGCCGTCGACAAGGTGCGTGATCTCGGGAGCTTCGCCTGCGGTGCCTTCAACCTCTTCGTGGCCCTCGTGGCCGACCAGGAGGATGTGGTAGCCGTCGCGGGCGAAGCGCTTCGCCTCGTTGTGCACCTTGGTCACCAGCGGACAGGAAGCGTCGAGGGTGAGCAGGTTGCGGTCCTTGGCGGAGTCGCGCACCGCCGGGGACACGCCGTGGGCGGAGAACACCAGGTGGGCACCTTCGGGCACCTCGTCGGTCTCGTCGACGAAGATCACGCCGCGCTCCTGCAGCGTTTCCACGACGTACTTGTTGTGGACGATTTCCTTGCGCACGTAGACGGGCGCACCGTATTTCTCCAGGGCCTTCTCCACGGTCTCCACGGCGCGGTCGACGCCGGCGCAGTAGCCGCGGGGGGATGCGAGGAGGACTTTCTTACCCTGATTTGTCATGGAACCAACCCTAACTAATCAACGTCAAAAACAATAGGCGGGCAACGTCAGTCCGCCGGGTAACGTTGCCTGTGTCAAACGGAAAGGAGCAAGCGGTGGCAGACACATCGGACGGCCAGCGTGCGCCGTCGAAAAGCTCGCCTGAGTCGCCGTGGTCGGTGTCGAAGCTGAACACGTCGGTCAAGGGATGGATCGAGCGCCTCGGGTGGTTGTGGATCGAAGGTCAGCTCACCCAGGTCAACACCAAGCCGTCGTGGCGGTTTTCCTACCTCACGCTGCGCGACACCCAAGAGCAGGCCAGCGTACAGCTCACCGCGGAGACGTCGCTGTTGACCGGGATGCAGGTGCCGCTGAAGGACGGCGACCGCGTCGTCGTCTTCGGCAAACCGTCCTTCTACCCGGGCCGCGGCACCTTCTCCATGCGGGTGAGCGAAATCAGGCACGTGGGCGCCGGCGAACTGCTGGCGCGCATCGAGGCGCTGCGCAAACAGCTCGCCGCAGAAGGCCTGTTCGATCCGGCCCGAAAGAAGCCGCTTCCCTACCTGCCCACGAAGGTCGGTCTCATCACCGGCCGCGGGTCCGCCGCGGAGCGCGACGTGGTCTCGGTCGCGCAGGATCGCTGGCCGCAGGTGCGCTTCGAGATCATCAACACCCCCGTGCAGGGCCCGACGACGGTGCCGGCGGTGATCGAGGCGCTCGGGGTGCTCGATGCCGACCCGGACGTGGACGTGATCATCATCGCCCGCGGCGGCGGGTCGGTCGAAGACCTCCTGCCGTTTTCGGAGGAAGCCCTGCAGCGCGCGGTGGCCAACGCGCACACGCCTGTCATTTCCGCGATCGGCCACGAACCGGATAACCCGGTCTTGGACAACGTCGCCGACGTGCGCGCCGCTACCCCGACCGACGCGGCGAAGCGCGCCGTGCCCGACGTGGCGCAGGAGCGCGCGCTGATTGAAGAGGCGCAGGCCCGCATGGCCGCTGCCCTGCGCGGCTGGGTGCGCCGGGAGCGCGACGGGTTGGCGTCGGTACGCACGCGCCCCGCGCTCGCAGACCCGATGATGGCCATCACCCGCCGCCGCGACGAGGTAGAGCGCGCCTCCGCGCTGATCCGGCGCGACATCTCCCACCTTGTGCAACGCGAATCGCAGCACGTGCGCGCACTGCGCGCCCAAGTCTCGGCGCTGGGCCCGTCGGCCACGCTCGCCCGCGGCTACGCCGTGGTGCAGGTACTGCCGCGCGACGGCTCAGAGCCGGAGGTTGTCACCTCCATCGACCAATCCCCGCCCGGATCGCAACTGCGCATCCGCGTCGGCGACGGTTCCATCACCGCCGCCGCCATGTCCACCACGCAAGCAGATTAAGGAACGCACCAATGACCGAGAACACCTTCGGCTCCGGCCAGGCAAACGACAACGCACTGCCAGACCCGTCCACTTTGAGCTACGAGCAAGCCCGCGACGAGCTGGTAGAAACCGTCAAGATCCTCGAGCTGGGCCAGATGAGCCTCGACGAGTCGCTGAAGTACTGGGAGCGCGGCGAGGCGCTGGCGAAGCGGTGCGAGGTGCTTCTCGACGGAGCTTCGCAGCGCGTCGAAGAAGCCATCAACTCACGCCAAGGCGGGGAGGCTAGCCCGCAGTCTGCGCAATCGGAGCAGTAGCCAGCGCGGTTGAGATCAGCTGCTCGTACTCGCCGTCCTCGCCCGCGCCGGTGAGGACGAAGCGGGCGTCGCCGGCGTCGACGACCCACAGGTCTCGCACGTCTTCTTCTTCGGAGGTGTAGACCTCGGCGCTGCGGCCGTCGATGTCGACGGTGCGGTTCAACGTGCGCGGCTTCCCGTCCGCCTGCTCGGCGGCGGCGTTTGCGTCGACGCCGGTTTGCGTGAGCTGGATAAATCCGCGGTCGGGCGTGACCCAGCCGACAACGGGTGCGGGCTGGCCGCCGAGCATGGTGCGGCGCGCGGAGTTGGTGATCCAACCTTCCGGCATCTCAGGGTAGCGCACCGGAAAATCCACGGCGCGGGCCTCCAGATCGAGGAAGGTCTTCGCATCCACCTCCTGCACCGGCCCCTGTTCGGGCGCTCCCGGGTTGAAGGTGCACAGCCCGGTTGCGCCGACTGCCACAACCATCAGCACCACGATGAGCACAGCGTTGATCGCGATGTCGCGTCCGTCCTGGAAAATCCGCGGTTTTTTGTTGTTTGCCACGCGCTTCAGTATGTCATGCGCCCCACTTTCCCCCTTAAAGGTGGGAAGATCGGACACATTTGCAGTCGGTAGTGCCACAATAGAGGGGTCTTTTTTGCATCGCTTTTAGGAAGGCCTCCCCAATGACCGAACAGTCCGATCTTTTCCCCGACCGTAATCTCGCAATGGAGCTGGTGCGCGTCACCGAGGCCGCCGCACTGGCATCCGGCCGCTGGGTGGGCCGCGGGCAGAAAAACGAGGGCGACGGTGCCGCGGTCAACGCCATGCGCAAGATGATCAACTCCGTGGAGATGGACGGCGTGATCGTCATCGGCGAGGGAGAAAAGGACGAGGCCCCGATGCTGTTCAACGGCGAGCAGGTCGGCACCGGCCGCGGCGCCGCCGTGGACCTGGCCGTGGACCCGGTTGACGGCACCCGCCTGATGGCAGAGGGCCGCCCGAATGCGATCTCCGTGATCGCCGCCGCTGACCGCGGGTCCATGTTCAACCCGCAGGATGCGTTCTACATGAACAAGATCGCCGTTGGCCCGGAGGCCACCGGCGTTATCGACATCACTGCACCGGTCAAGGCAAACATCGAGGCTGTGGCGAAGGCGAAGGGCCTGCGCACCTCCGATGTCACGGTCGTCGTGCTGGACCGTCCGCGCCACGCACAGCTTGTCGACGACATCCGTGCCGCCGGCGCCAAGGTCCGCTTCATCATGGACGGCGACGTCGCCGGCGCTATCGCAGCGGCGCAGGACGCCAGCTCCATCGACATCGCCATGGGTGTCGGCGGCACCCCGGAAGGCGTCGTCACGGCGTGCGCCCTGAAGTGCCTCGGCGGCGAGATCCAGGGCATGCTCGCCCCGCAGGACGACGTCGAGCGCGAAAGGGTGCTCGCGGCCGGCCACGACCTGGACCGCGTGCTGGGCATCAACGACCTGGTCACCTCCGACAACTGCTACTTCGCCGCCACCGGCGTGACCAACGGCGACATGCTGCGCGGGGTGACGTACCGCAAGTCCGGCGCAACCACGCGTTCGCTGGTCATGCGTTCGAAGTCCGGCACCGTGCGCTACGTGGAGTCCCAGCACCAGCTGTCCAAGCTGCAGGACTACTCCGTGGTGGACTACTCCGACCCGAAGAACTAGCCGCTACGCCAACAGCCCCGCGATCACGATGATCCCCACCAGCAGGTTGTTGGCTAGGTGGGCGACGATCGAAGCCCACAGCGACTTATGCCGCCGCGCCACCAGCGCGAACGCGATCCCGCCGAAGAATGCGTGCACGACTTGGGCGGGCTCGATGTGAGGCGCGGCGAACAGCGCCTCGGCCGGCTCTCGAGCCCGGCGGCGCGAGGAGATACCGAGAAGCTGGGCGGTGCCCCTCTGGACGGCAGAAAATCCCGACACCACAGCGAGCGCGACGGCGAAATCGACGAACCGGAACTTCTCCTGCAGCTAAAACAGCGCGCCAATGACGGCCGCGCTGGCCAGCAGATTATTCACCACGTGCACAATGAAACTGGACGTGATGTTGCCGTGGAAGCGCGCCACAAGCGCCAGGCCAATGCCGGAGAAGAAGGTGAACACGATCGCTGGTGGCGCAATATGGGCCGCCCCGAAAATCGCTGAGGTGGCCACCACGCTCGCAGCCGGCGGCATGAGCGTGTCGAAGTACCTCATGAGCACGCGGCGAAACACGATCTCCTCAATACACGGCCCGATGAGCAGGTAGCCAGCCAACAGCATCAGCACCGGTGTGGCGCTATCTAAATCTCTGGCCAAGACTTCCCCCGTGGAACCGCCGCCAGACTCGATGCCGAACAGCGGCGCAACCAGAGCGGTCGCTGACGCAGAGCCGAGCACCACCACTGGAGCCTGCCACAGCAGGTGCCAGCCCCGGCGCCCGAGCCGCGAGAATCCGAGCTCCAGCCCCCGGCGGCGCATGTGGCGCACGAGCATCACCGTGGGCACCGCAAGCGCCACAACCACAGCAACCGGCAGCACCGTCAGCGCCACCGAGCGGGGCAGGTCAGCGCGCAGCAGAAGCAGACCCTGACCGAGAAGCAGGACGTCCACGGACACCATCGCGGCCGCCGCCACTAGCGCGTCCCTCAAAGTGGGGGCTTTCGTGGTGTCAAGTTCGGGCATATCCGCTCCTCCAAATGTCCGGTTGATGCATAATCGTCCAGTGGACAGGCACGCGTGCACCTTACCGTGCGCGACGTGCACGCGACAGTAGTAAAGGACAATCATGGCTGATCAGGAATACCGCATCGAACATGACACGATGGGCGAGGTCAAAGTGCCCGTCGACGCTCTCTGGCGCGCCCAGACGCAGCGTGCCGTGGAGAACTTCCCCATTTCCGGCCGCGGCCTGGAAGCCCAGCAGATCCGCGCCCTCGGCCTGCTCAAGGCAGCCTGCGCACAGGTAAACAAGGACCTGGGCAACCTGGACGCTGAGAAGGCCGACGCAATCATTGCCGCCGCGAAGGAGATCGCCGACGGCCAGCACGACGACCAGTTCCCCATCGATGTGTTCCAGACCGGCTCCGGCACCTCCTCGAACATGAACACCAACGAGGTCATCGCCTCCATCGCGAAGCAAAACGGCGTTGAGGTCCACCCGAACGACCACGTGAACATGGGCCAGTCCTCCAACGACACCTTCCCCACCGCCACCCACGTCGCAGCGACGGAGGCCGCCGCCAACGACCTCATTCCGGCGCTGAAGGTGCTGCAGGAGTCGCTGGAGACGAAGGCGCAGGAGTGGCACGAGGTGGTCAAGTCCGGCCGCACCCACCTCATGGACGCCACCCCGGTCACCCTGGGCCAGGAGTTTTCCGGCTACGCCCGCCAGATCGAGCTCGGCGTCGAGCGCGTCGAGGCGACCCTGAACCGCCTGGGAGAGCTGGCCATCGGCGGCACCGCCGTGGGCACCGGCATCAACACCCCGGCAGAGTTCGGCGGCAAGGTCACCGAGGAGCTGAAGAAGCTCACCGGTGTCGAGCAGCTGTCCGAGGCGAAGAACCACTTCGAGGCTCAGGCCAACCGCGACAGCCTGGTCGAGTTCTCCGGCGCGATGCGCAACGTCGCAGTTTCGCTGTACAAGATCGCCAACGACATCCGCCTGATGGGCTCCGGCCCGCTCGCCGGCTTCGGCGAGATCCATCTGCCGGACCTGCAGCCGGGTTCTTCCATCATGCCGGGCAAGGTCAACCCGGTGCTGTGCGAAACCGCCACCCAGGTCTCCGCTCAGGTCATCGGCAACGACGCCGCTGTCGCATTCGGCGGCACCCAGGGCCAGTTCGAGCTCAACGTGTTCATCCCGATGATGGCGCGCAACGTGCTCGAGTCTTCCCGCCTGCTGGCCAACACGGCTCGTCAGTTCGCAACCAAGCTCGTCGACGGCATCGAGCCGAACGAGGAGCGCATGCGCACCCTGGCCGAGTCTTCCCCGTCGATCGTGACCCCGCTGAACTCCGCAATCGGCTACGAAAACGCCGCGAAGATTGCCAAGCACGCGGTCAAGGAGGGCATCACCATCCGCCAGGCCACCATCGACCTGGGCTTTGTCGACGGCGAGAAGCTCACCGAGGAGGAGCTGGACAAGCGCCTCAACGTGCTGTCCATGGCCAACACCGACCGAAACTAGGCCGTAGCTGGCGCCTCGCTAGAATCTGCCCCCAGCACTTGCACATCGAGCTGGGGGCTTTTTCATGCCTGATTCTTTCTCCGAACTGCGCACCGCTGGCGGGCCGAACAAGCCGTGGGTGGTCGGCGGGGTGCTCGCGCTCATCGTCGCCATCATCGGCGTCGCGCTCGCTGCGGCCTACTGGTACGCCAATCCGCGCCCGGAGCCCGTCAACGAGGTCCCGGAAACTGTCACGGTCACTGCGCAGCCGCAGCTGCCTGACGACGATCCTTCGGCCCCCACCGGCACCTACACCGGCACCCTCAACAGCCTCGCCGACGACGCGAAGGTCAAGGCGTGGCCTGCGGTGGCCACGTTCGGCGGCGGCACCGCATCCGTGACCTATCCCCTCACCGGCTGCACCGCCGTGATTGGCCAGGGCGGCGAATCCATTCCGCTGACGAAGGCGTGCGATGGCGGGCAGGGCCGTTGGGACGTCGCAAAGCAAGCGCCCGGCGTGCTGAAACTGACGTACCTCGAAGACGACATTGCGCTGGTAGAGGGCGAATTATCGGCCGGTTTGCCTTAACTTGCACCGGGTGTAATATTGCACCCCGTGCAAAATGAAGGTATCCGGGAGCAGAAACGCCGCGAGACGCTGCAACGCATCCGCGACGAAGCGGCACTCCTCGTCCAGGAACACGGCTACGACAACGTCACCGTCGACGACATCTGCCGCGCCGCAAGCATCTCGCGGCGCACATTTTTCAACTACGTCGACTCCAAAGACGAAGCTATCCTGGGCTCTTTCCCGTTCGCATTCAGCGACGCAGCACTCGCCGCGATCCAGCAAACCCCGAGTGACAACGTCCTGGAGCTGGTCATTCGCTCCGTCGAGGTCGCACCCGGCCGCTTCGACGGGCCGGCGGCACAATGCCGTCGCGGACTGCTGGAAAACAACCCCGGCCTCATGCACGCGGAAGCCGCACGCAAACGCGGCTTTCTCACCGAAGTCGGACGCGCAGTCTACGCCCACTTCGAGCGCTTCCCGCAGGACCGCAAGCACCCAGGATCGATCGAAGACGAGACACACTTCACCATGGTCCTGTTCCACGGCGCGGTAAGCCGCTACTTATGGCATCCTCCGGACGACGGCGACCCCGTCGCCCACCTTCTTGCAAACGCGCACGAACTCTCCAACTACGCAAAGGACATGACATGGTAGAAATCCGCGAGGCGCACGACGCGGGGGAAGACTCCCAGAAGCTCGTCGCAACCGCGCCCAACGTCGGCATCGTGTTCTCAGCGCTGCTGCTGACCATGCTGATGAGCTCCCTGGGCCAAATGATCTTCGCCACCGCCCTGCCCACCATCGTGGGCGAGCTCGGCGGCGTCAACCACATGAGCTGGGTCATCTCGGCCTTCCTGGTCACCATGACCATCGCCATGCCGATCAACGGCAAACTCGGCGACATCCTCGGCCGCAAGTGGCTCTACATCACCGGCATCGCCCTGTTCGTGGTCGGCTCGACCATCGGCGGCTTCGCCCACACCATGGAGCTGCTCATTGTCGGCCGCGCCATCCAGGGTCTCGGCGCCGGCGGCATGATGGTTAACTCCCAGTCCATCATCGCCGAGGTCGTGCCCGCCCGCGAGCGCGGCAAGTACATGGGCGTCATGGGCGCCGTCTTCGGTGTTTCCTCCGTGCTGGGCCCGGTGCTCGGCGGCTGGTTCACGGACGGGCCCGGCTGGCGCTGGGCGCTGTGGATGAACATCCCGCTGGGCCTGCTCGCGATGTCGGTGTGCGCCTCCGTGCTGAAGCTGCGCCGCGGCTCCGCGAAGGGCATGAACTTCGACTACCTGGGCACCACGCTGATGGTGGTGGCCACCACCTCACTGATCCTGACCACCACCTGGGGCGGCACGCAGTACGACTGGTTCTCCCCCACCATCTTGACCACCAGCGCGATCGCGCTCGTGGCCGCGGTGGTCTTCGTCATCGTCGAGTTGCGCGTCACCAACCCGCTGATCCCGATGGACCTGTTCCGCAACCGCAACATGGTACTGACCACCCTCGCCGGCACTGTGCTGGGCTTGGCTATGACCAGTGGCCTGGCGTACCTGCCCACCTACCTGCAGATGGTCCACCAGCTCACCCCGACCGAGGCAGGCCTGATGATGCTGCCGATGGTGCTGGGCATGCTCGCCACCGGCATGACCGTTGGCTTCATCATCTCCAAAACCGGCCGCTACAAGATTTACCCGCTGGTGGGCATGCTGGTGACCACCCTGGGCCTGTTCTTGTTCTCCCGCCTCGACGTCACCACGTCCCTGACCACGCTGGGCATCTACATGTTCATCTTCGGCTTCGGCCTCGGCCTGGTCATGCAGGTGCTGGTGCTCATCGTGCAGAACTCGTTCCCGCTCAAGCACGTGGGCACCGCTACCTCGACGAACAACTTCTTCCGCCAGATCGGCTCGGCCATCGGCGCATCCCTGTCCGGCTCCCTGTTCATCCACAACATGCGCGACAACCTGGAGCAGCGACTGCCGGAGGCCCTGGCCAAGCTCGGACCGGAGGGCCAGGAGTACGCGCAGAAATTCCAGGAAGGCGCGGCAAACCGGCTCACCCCCGAGCTGGTGGCCCAGCTGCCGGATTCCCTCCGCGAGGCGGTGCTGACCAGCTACAACGACGGTTTGACGCCGGTGTTCTTGCTGATGGTCCCCCTGGCTATCCTCGCCTTCCTGCTGCTTCTGCCCGTGCGCGAGGAGAAGCTGAAGGAAGACTTGAGCTAGGAGCTACGCGACATAGGCAAGATCAACTCGTAGATGTCGCAGTCGCGCCACTCACCCTGGCGCTCGCCGTACGCCATCTTCGCCATGTTGTGGAAGGTGCCCACCTTTTCAAATCCGCGGGAGCGATGCAGCCCCGCGGATCCCTCATTTTCGGGGAAGATCCAGGAGTGGATGGACCACTTGTGCAACGAAATGCAGGTCTGGATCAGATGGTCGAGCAGCGCGCCGGCGATTCCGCGGCCGCGCGCGTCGGGGTGGGTGTAGATCGAGTCTTCGACGACACCGTGGAACACGATACGGCTCGAGGCCTTCGCGGCGCCCACCCAGCCGAGGACCTTGTCATCGTCCTGAGCATCCACGGCGACGAAGACCGTTTCCATGATCTTTTTGCGGGAGAACTGCTCCCAGGTTTGCCCCTTGGTTTCCCAAGTGGCGTTACCGGTCTGCAGTCCCATCTCATAAATGGCTCTTACCTGCGGATAGTCTTCCGGTCGGATGGGCCGGATGGCAAAGTCCGATTTTTGCATGCGCCCCATTGTCCAGAACGTTGGCCGGGCGCGCAAGCAACGCAAAAGCGCCACCCACTTCCGCGAGGTGGCGCTAGAGCTTAGGCCCGATTTACTTCTCGGTCACGATTGCGGTGAAGGCATCCTCGGTGCCGCCGCGGGTCCACTCGATGGTGCCGTTCTCGAACTCCTGAGTCCAGCCGGACTTGTCAGCGTTCTCGGTCTCCGGAGCCAGCGGGAAGCCCATCTTCTTGTCCAGGTGGACGTCGGTGATCCACTCGTTAGCGATCTGGCCCCAGGTCGGAGCGCCGCCGGTGTTCTCGTTCCAGGTGATGTAGTGCTCGTCGTCGTAGGTGACGATCCAGCCGCCGTCGACCTCCTCAACGGCCATCGGCTCGCCCCACTCCGGCTGAGCGAACTTGTCCATGGCGGCAACAACGCCAGCCGGAACCATCGCGGTAGCACCGTCAGCGGTCGTGATCTCCTCGGTCGCCTCTGCGCCGGAACCAGCAGCGTCGGCGCCAGCGGTTTTGGAACCAGCGCCAGCGCCCTCGGTAACAACCTCGGTGGAGGTAGCGGTCTCGGAGACAACCTCGGTGGAGGTCGGCTCGCCGTCGCCGTCGTTGGAGCAAGCAACGAGGCCGGTAGCACCAAGGGTCAGAGCAGCTGCGGAAGCGATAATTTTACGGGAAAACATAGTCAATACCTTTCATTGTTGGAGTAAGTCCATCGTCCATTATGAACTTGGCGTTAACGTCGAGCCTTCTTCCCACCCGATCGGGGGTGGGATCTTCCGCGTGATGAACGCACCGTGCGCCCCTTGGTTACGCCGACAAAGTCCTGCACAGCGTCAGAATCGTCAACCTTGCGCCATACCAAAGCAATCTCAGACGTCGATTCCTCCCCCACGAGCGGCAGCGCCTTCACCTGTTTCCTTGCCAGGTTCTTCAAAAGTGGCAATGGCGCGTACGCGATGCCGACGTTCGCGGCGACGACTTGGAGGGCGGACCGGAGGTCGTCGATAGGCAGCTGCCCGGAGAAGTTCACGATCTCCTCCGCGAGATCCTCGCGGGTGACCTCCCCGACCTCTGCGTAGACGGAATCTTTCGGCACCGCGACCCCCGCGGCCTCCTCGTAGAGGCGCACCACGTGGAAATCCTCGGTCACACGCGGATCGGGCAGGCGCACGAGCGCGGCGGTCGCCTGCGTGCCGACGAGCGCAAACGGGTCATCCGCTGGCACGGTCTCCAGGCGTGTTCCGGTGAGTTCCTCGTACCGGCGAAACCACTTCCCCGGCTCCGTGCCGGTGGCGAAAGCAATGGTGAGCATGGCTCGTAATGCTACCGTCTTGGCCATGACTGAACAGACCCCTTCCGGCACCGCAATGAAGCCGGTGACCGCTGCAAAGAAGCTGGGCATCTACCTTCCCGCCACCCCGCAGGAGTTCCAAGACGGCGCTGTCACCCACGCCGAGCTGCGCGAACTGCAAGACAACCCGCCGCAGTGGCTGCAGGAGTTGCGCCTCAACGGCCCGCACCCGCGCCCCGAGGTCGCGCGCAAGCTGGGCATTTCCGTGACCGCGCTGAAAGACGCCGGCGTGGACCAGGCGATGACCACCGACGAGATCCGCGCCCTGTTGGACGACCAGCCCGAATGGCTGCAAAAAGCCCGCGCCACTCTCGCGGAGCAGCGCGGGCACACTGTCGACGGCGCAACCGCCGCCGACGGGGATGCGGAAGCTGAAAACGCTTAAAGCATCTTCCAATCCTCGAGGTCCGGGTACAGCGGGAACTTCCGCGCCAGGGCCTCAACGCGGCCGCGCAGCGCCTCGATGTCCGCGCCTTCGCCCTTGATCAGGGTCTCGGCGATGATCTCGGCGACCTCGCGGAAATCCTCCTCGCCGAAGCCGCGGGTGGCCAGCGCGGAGGTGCCGATGCGCAGGCCGGAGGTCACCTTCGGCGGGCGCGGGTCGAACGGCACGGCGTTGCGGTTGACGGTGATGCCCACGGAGTGCAGCAGGTCCTCCGCCTGCTGGCCGTCCATCGGCGAGTTACGCAGGTCCACCAGCACCAGGTGGACATCCGTGCCGCCGGAGACGACCGAGATGCCGGCGTCGCGTGCGTCGTCGCTAAGCAAACGCTCCGCCAGCACCTTCGCGCCGCCGAGGGTGCGCTGCTGACGGTCCTTGAACTCCGGCGTACCCGCGATCTTGAACGCGGTGGCCTTCGCAGCGACGACGTGCATCAGCGGGCCGCCCTGCTGGCCCGGGAAGACCGCAGAGTTGAGCTTCTTGTGCAGCTCCAGATCGTTGGTGAGGATGAAACCGGAGCGCGGCCCGCCGAGCGTCTTGTGCACCGTGGAGGACACCACGTGCGCGTGCGGCACCGGGTTCGGGTGCAGGCCAGCTGCAACCAGGCCGGCGAAGTGAGCCATGTCCACCCACAGGTAGGCCCCGACCTCGTCGGCGATGGAGCGGAACTCCGCAAAGTCCTCCTGGCGCGGGTACGCGGACCAGCCAGCGATGATCACCTTCGGCTTGACCTCGCGTGCCTGCTCGCGCAGCTTCTCCATGTCAATCAGGTGGGTGTCTTCTTCCACCTGGTAGGCCGCCACGTTGTACAGACGGCCGGAGAAGTTGATCTTCATGCCATGGGTGAGGTGGCCGCCGTGCGCCAGATCCAGGCCCAAGATGGTGTCGCCCGGCTCGGCCAGCGCCATGAGCACTGCGGCATTCGCCTGCGCACCGGAGTGCGGCTGCACGTTGGCGTACTGCGCACCGAACACGGCCTTGGCGCGGTCGCGGGCGAGGTCCTCGATGACGTCGACATGCTCGCAACCGCCGTAGTAGCGCCGACCCGGGTAGCCCTCGGCGTACTTGTTGGTCAGCACCGAGCCCTGCGCCTGCAGCACGGAGCGCGGCACGAAGTTCTCGGAGGCGATCATCTCCAGGGTGTCTCGTTGGCGCGCCAGCTCGTCCACGATGGCGGCGTGCACCTCTGGGTCGTAGGTGGCCAGATCCTGGTAACGGAGGTCTTCAGACACGTCGACCGGGTCCTTTCTGTTTTACGTTGGTTACGGCTCCTCGAAGTATAGGAAAGTCCGCGCGCGCAGAAGGCGGATTCATTCTCTTGTTTGCTCGAGTGCCACAATGGTGGCTATGTCACGAGCCGATTCCTCGCCCTACCTCGACTTCCATCGCGAGGACTGGCGCAAACGCCGCGCCAAGATGCCCCAGGTGCTCACCGAGGCGGAGCTGGAAAAGCTCTCCGGCATCGGCGAGAACCTGGACCTGCAGGAGGTCGAGGACATTTACCTGCCCTTGTCGCGCCTGATCCATCTGCAGGTGCGCGCGCGGCAGAAACTGACCAACGCCACCGAGACCTTCATCGGCGGCGACCCGGGCCACGTGCCCTTCATCATCGGCCTGGCCGGCTCGGTGGCTGTGGGAAAGTCCACCACCGCCCGCGTGCTGCAGGTGCTTTTGCAGCGGTGGGATTCGCACCCGCGGGTGGATTTGGTCACCACGGACGGGTTCCTCCACCCCAAGGCTGTTTTGGAAGAGCGCGGGATCATGCAGCGCAAGGGCTTCCCGGAGTCCTACAACCGCCGCAACCTCATGCGCTTCGTCACCGAGGTAAAGTCCGGCCAACCACTGGTCAAGGCGCCGATTTACTCGCACCAGGCGTACGACATCCTGCCGGACGAGTGGGTTGAGGTCCGCCAGCCCGACATCCTCATCCTGGAGGGGTTGAACGTGCTGCAGACCGGCCCGACGCTGATGGTGTCCGACCTGTTCGACTTTTCCATCTACGTGGACGCGAAAACCGAGGACATTGAGCGCTGGTACATCGAGCGCTTTCTCAAGCTGCGCGACACGGCGTTCCAGGAGCCAGGCAACCACTTCGAGCACTTCGCCGGCATCGACGACAGGCAAGCCGCCTACGAGGCCCGCGAGATTTGGCAGACCATCAACCTGCCCAACCTGGTGGAAAACATCCTGCCCACCCGTGTGCGCGCGTCGCTGGTGCTGCGCAAGGACTACGACCACACCGTCCAGCGCGTGCGCATGCGCAAGATTTAGCTACTTGCCAAAGCGGCGGGAGCGCTGCGAGTAGTCGCGCAGCGCCCGCAAAAAGTCGATCTTCCGAAACGCCGGCCAGTAGGTGTCTGTAAACCAGATCTCCGAGTACGCCGCCTGCCAGAGCAGAAAGCCGGACAGCCGCTGCTCGCCGGAGGTGCGGATGACCAAGTCCGGGTCTGGCTGGCCCGAGGTGTAGAGGTGCTCCGAGATGGAGTCGACGGTAATTTCGCCGGCCATGTCCGTGGCGGTGACTCCTGCGTGAGCTTTGTCGTCGATAAGCGATCGCACCGCGTCCACGATCTCCTGCCGACCGCCGTAGCCCACGGCGATGTTCACGGTTAGGCCGGGTTTTTCGTCGGTGGCGGCCGCCCCCTCGCGCATTCGCTTAGCGACGTCCTCCGGCAGCAAATCCAAATGCCCCACCAACCGCACACGGCAGGTGTAGTGCTCCGTGGCGAGGTCTTCGATCACCTCGGAGATGATGTCGAACAGCAGCTCCACCTCTTCGGAGGTGCGCCGCAGATTCTCCGTGGACAGCAAGTAAATGGTGAGCACGTCCACGTCCATCTCCGCGGACCAGCGCACAAGCTCGCCGATCTTCGCGCCGCCGACGCGGTGGCCGTGCGAGATGTCCTCGAAGCCGGATTCGCGCGCCCAGCGGCGATTGCCGTCGGCCATCACGGCGATGTGCTTCGGGCGCTTTTTGCCGCGCAGCTCGCGCTTCAGGCGCGCCTCGTAGAGCGGGTAGAGCGGGTAACGCAGCTTGGAAAGGACAGACACGGTGAAAATTCTATACAGCTAGAACGCGGTTTTCTTGCGCTGGTCCTTCAACCCAGCTTTCTCCATGGCCTCATCCACGGCCTTCTCATCGAACGGGTCGATGCCGTGCGCCTCCGCGAAGGCCTGGCGGCGCTTGAAGCGGGAGAAGCGGCGGTGGAAGGACCAGCCGATGAACGCCACCACCAACACCAAAACCACGAGCAGCAGCAGGCCGATCGGCGACGCTTTGCCGAAGTCCGGTCCGACCGGGGTGTCGCCCGGCGCCTGGGCGAGGACAAAGCTGGTCGCGTTGGCGGCGGCGATTGTAAACGTTGACATTTAGTGCTCCTCCTCGATGCCGGCAAACAGGTCTGTCTCCGGCAGCGTCGTGTCCACTCGGGATGCGGCCAGCTCGAATTCCTCCGTGGGCCACACGTCCTGCTGGTCTTCGACGGGGCTGGCCAAAAACGCGCCGGCGGGGTCGATCTGGGTGGCGTGCGCGGTGAGCGCGTCTGCGCGGTGCTGGAAGTAGTCAGCGCACTCCACCTGGGTGGTCACGCGGCCGAAGACGTCGCCTTCGTTTTCTTCCCAGCGCTTGATCATCAGCTCGTAGGGGCTCTGCTCGCCGCGCTGAATGAGTCGCTCCTGCAGCAGCTTCATGCGCTGCAGGATAAACCCGTGGCTGTAGTACAGCTTCAACGGAGTCCACGGCTCACCCGTCTCAGGGGCGAATTCAGCGTCCCCTGCGCGTTCCCAAGCGATCATGGACACCGCGTGCACCATCAGGTGGTCCGGGTGGGGGTAGCCACCATTTTCGTCGTAGGTGATGATCACGTGGGGGCGGAGCTCGCGGATCTGCTCCACGATCTTCACCGCGACGTCCTCCGGATCCTTCACCGCGAACGACCCTTCCGGCAGCGGCGGCAGCGGGTCACCTTCCGGCAAGCCGGAGTCTTCGTAGCCGAGCCAGACGTGCTCGACGCCCAGCGCCGCCGCGGCTCGCGCCATCTCTTCACGGCGCACCTCCAGGATGTTGTCCAACACTCCGGGGCGGTCCATGGCCGGGTTGAGCACGTCGCCGCGCCTGCCGTCGGTGCACGTGACAACGCGGACGCGATTGCCTTCTGCGGCGTACTTGGCCATGGTGGCCGCGCCCTTGGACGATTCGTCGTCAGGGTGGGCGTGAATTGCCATGAGGCGCAACCCGGTCACTCGATCACTCCAACTTTCGTAGGGCCAGTTCTCTACCTCCGCGCCATCTTAGTACCATCAGCACAGAAGTCCTTACCACCTGCAAGGAGCTGTTTCCGTGAGCACTACCACCACCCGCCCCGCCGACCGTTACGGCCGCGCCAACGGCTCCGGCGGCACTGTCGGCGGCAAGGTCGTGGCCGTCATCGCGGTACTGCTCATTGGCGCGCTGCTGTTTTTCGGTGCGCGCACGATCATGAACCGCTTCAATGAGCCGGTGCGCGCCGAGTTCATTTCGCAGGAGCACATCGACGACTCCACGGGCCGACTCTGGATCGACGTGACCCGCAAGCACCCGGACACGCCTGCGTACTGCATCGTCACCGCCGTGGACTACTCGCACGCCGAGGTCGGCCGCCGCGAGGTGATCCTGCCCGCCGGCGGCGAGGAGCATTCCCGCATTGCCGTCGATGTGCCGGTGCGCGAGCCGCTCGTGTCCGGCCGCATCTACGGCTGCTCGGAGAATCTGCCCTTCTACATGGACCCGCAGAGCAGCTTCTACGCAGCACGGTAGGCAAAAGCGGCACCGCCGCGTGTGGTAATCTTTCGCCCGTATATCTGCACACATTGGCCCGCGAGCGGCGGGCCGATTTCACGTATCAGGGAAGGTTTAGACCCCTATGGCTGAATCCCAGCAGCAGTACATCACCCCGGAAATGAAGGCCAAGCTCGAGGCCGAGCTGCAGCAGCTCATCGACAACCGCCCGGTCATCGCGGCGGAGATCAACGAGCGACGCGAAGAGGGCGACCTCAAGGAGAACGCCGGCTACGACGCCGCCCGTGAGCAGCAGGACCAGGAGGAGGCGCGCATCAAGCAGATCTCCGAGATCCTGTCCAACTCCACCACCGAGCGCAACAACATCGTCGAGGGCGTCGCCCACATCGGCTCCGTCGTCCACGTCTACTACAACGACGACAAGGACGACCGCGAGACCTTCCTCATCGGCACCCGCGCCGCCTCCACCGACAACGCAGACCTGGAGACCTACTCGGAGCACTCCCCGCTCGGTGCCGCGGTAGTCGGCGCCGCAGAGGGCGAGACCCGCAAGTACACCGCCCCGAACGGCCGGGAGAT
This sequence comes from Corynebacterium fournieri, assembly GCF_030408775.1. NCBI lineage: Bacteria > Bacillati > Actinomycetota > Actinomycetes > Mycobacteriales > Corynebacteriaceae > Corynebacterium > Corynebacterium fournieri. The sequence goes on along the minus strand of NZ_CP047210.1, from coordinate 795,309 downwards.
TTCCGTCACGATCGTCTCCGCTGAGCCGTATGATTCAGTCAAGGCCTCCACGCCCCGCGCGAAGTAGCCAATACCCCCCTTTTCTTTTCTCAAACAGAAGGACCATTCCTGTGATTGCCACCTCTTCCCGCAAAGCTGTAGCCGGCGTCGCCGCCCTGGCGGCCCTTGCACTGGCAGGCTGCACCCCGCCGCACCAGAACGACTCCGCTGAGAAGATCGACACCGCCACCAGCCAGGATCCGACCTCCCTGAAGGGCGCCGGCGCGACCACCTCCGCGAAGGCAACCAACGTCACCGAGGCGCGCCAGGCTCAGGAGCAGGCAACCTCGTCTCCGGCGGCAGCCGGCGCCCCGGTCTTCAACAACTGCGGTGCCACCGGCCTGGTGCGCCCGGACCGTCTGACGGTGGACTGCCAGAACCAGGACGATTACCTCGAGAACATCGTCTGGGATCAGTGGAACGAGGATATTGCAGAGGGCACCGCCACCCGCGTCGTGGTTTCCCCGGACAACCGCGAGGAGGACGTCAAGGTTGTGCTCGGCAACCCGGAGAACATCGACGGCCAGCTCGTCTTCACCACGGTGAGCGTCAACGGCCAGCCGGTCGTGCCGGACAACAACTACTAAACGGCACACGCCAAAAGCGCCGCCCCTGACGGTTCGGGGGCGGCGCTTTTGTCGTCGTTGTAGCTTCTCTAGCGGTCGTCGGAGAAGTACGACAGCAGGCGCAGAATCTCGGTGTAGAGCCACACCAGGGTCACAGCCAGGCCGAGGGCGACGCCCCAGGCCGCATTCTCCGGTGCGCCGGTGCGCACGAGCTTGTCAGCCAAGTCGAAGTCCTGCAGGAAGGACAGAGCTGCCAGCACGATGCAGACCACGCCGAAGATGATGGACATCGTGCCACCGTCGCGCAGCGGGGAAACGCCGGTGAACACGGCCAGCAGCAGGTTTCCGAGCGCCATGATGGCCACGCCGAAAATGAGGCCGGTCAGGATGCGGTTAAACCGCGGTGTCACGCGGATTGCGCCGCGGCGGTATATCACGAGCATGCCAATGAACACGCCGATGGTGCCCAGGATCGCCTGGAAAATCATCAGCCCCGCGTCCGCACCGCCTGCCGTGAACCAGCCGGAGACCACGAGGGAAAAGCCGCCGAGGAACAAGCCCTCGAACGCGGCGTAGATCAGCGTCACCGTCTTGGAGCCGAACTCGCGGCGGAAGGCGTGCACCAAGGTGGTGATGAATCCGCCGATGGCGCCGACAAAGGTGAGGATGCTGCCCAGGCCCACGTTGCCGGACAGGAAGATAACGAAGTTCACCGCCGCAAACGCAACGATGACGCCCAGGGTGATGCTGGTCTTGGTCACCACATCGTCCACCGTCATCGGGCGGTTTCGATCGATCTCGGGCGCGCGCCCCGGCAGCGTGGCGGTCTGGCCGCCCTCGTAACCGTTGTTGGCCACCTTCTCAGGAAGGTTGCGCAGAACGGGGTTAGTGCTTCTCACGTCGCACGACTCCTTTCCACAAAGTTTCGTAGTTTCATTTCGGACCTGATCTCGGACCAAGGTCCACAGTGTTCATGGTGTTCATTGTGTACAACGCCACACATACCAAAAAGGTTCCCGCGCCAGAGTTGCTGCCCGGCACCGGGCGATAGTGTGGTCTGCATGGGAGTGTTCAACAACGCCCGGCGCGGCCCCCGCACCGGCGGGGACGTGGTGCGCAGCCGCATCGCCAGCACGGCCGGCGGCACGGACCCGTACGTGTTTTCCTACCGGCATGTAGAGGTCCACGCCTACGTGCTCTCGCAGCCTGTGCACCACGTGTTGTACTGCACGTACGGCAAATCCAGGGTGGACTCCTCGCAGCCTTCCGCCGGCACGCAGACCGAGCTCACGCTGCGCCTGCCGGGCTCTCCTGCGCTGCCGGAGCAGTGGCCCGCCGACCTGCTGGCCAGGGCCGCGCGCGAGGAGATCGAGCCCGGCCACTACTTGTGCCTGGACACTCCCCGCGGAACACTGACCGGCTTTGTCTTTGTCACCGACCCGGTGCTCGGCGTGGTCGATGGGCCGACCGGCCTGATTCGCTTCACTTACGCGGTTGGTCTCGCGGGCGACGACCTGGAGCGGATGCTGTCCTGGGACCCCGCAAAGTTTGCGGAGCTGGCCTGCAACCGGGTGCCGCTGGGCATCACCTCAACCCGGCGCGAACCCTTGAGCGCCGACCCGCGGGATCGGGCGTATTTGGACCGGGTGGTGGGGGCCGAAGGTGCGTCGATAGGCGCGATGCACGCCCGCTACCTCGACGTTGATGCTTCGGGGAGAGTAGACCTCGACCCCGCTGCGGCGCGCGCAGTCATCCGCGCGGCGCGCCACCGTCTCTTGCACGGGCGGACGTTCGCCCTGCTCAACGGTGACACGTGGCTGCTGTTCGATCCCGAGTCCCCCACAACAGATCTGGCGGACGACCACATCGTCGTCGCCTCCCCCGAGGCGCTCGCGCACGAACTGCTCGCAGTGTTCGACGCGGCGCCGGGCGCCTACCGCCTGCAGAGCGCGCCGCTCAAGCTGCGGGTGTTGGACCCGTCCACGTAACACTGCCTACTTGTAGACGACGCCCCACTCGTCGCGCTTGTCCAAAAACGCCTGGGCCTCGCGCTTGGCGGCCTCCAGGTCGTGGCTTGCGCCCCACCCGCACTGCTTCTCGTTGGCAGCAGGCACTTCATCCGCAGTGGTGATGTCGGTGAGCGTCTTTTCCACCAGCTCCGCCACCTCGGCCTCAGCAGGGTCGCCGGAGAGCATGAGGTAGAAGCCGGTCTGGCAGCCCATCGGGCCGAAGTCGATCACGTTGTCGGCGTGGTTGCGGGCGTGCTCGGCAAACATGTGCTCCAAGGAGTGCACCGCGGGCATTTCCAGGTGCTCGACGTTGGGCTGCTTGAAGCGGATGTCGTACTTGACCAGCGTGTCCCCGGCCGGCAGCTCCTTGCGGTCTGCGAGGCGGATGAAGGGGGCGGCTACCTTGGTGTGGTCGAGGTTGAAAGATTCCACATTCATGCGATCAGTCATGGTCTCGACTGTACTGAAGGGAGGCTGAAGTGCCCACCACCCTTGTTTGGTTCCGTGACGATCTTCGCGTCGCTGACAACCCCGCGCTTTCATGGGCCGCATCGCGCGGCGAAGTCACAGGGCTGCTTATCGACGACACCTCCGGCCCCCGCCCCCTCGGACGCGCTGCCGCCTGGTGGCGCGACCGCAGCGCAGCCGAGCTGAGCACGAAGGTGCCGTTGATCCGCAAAACCGGCGATCCGCGCGAGATTGTCCCCCGCCTGGCCCGCGAACTCGGCGCGGAGGTGGCGTGGAACCGCCGCTACGACGCGCCCGAGCTCGACGCGGAGGTCAAGTCTGCGACAGGGGCGCGGACATTTCCCGGTTTCTTACTCGCGGAGCCGTGGGAAATCAACTCCGGCGCTGGCACGCCCTACCGGGTGTTCACCCCCTTTTACAAGGCGCTGCAGCAGCACCTGATCGCGCACCCGCCACAACCGACGGCAGCACCCACCCTGCCCGGCGGCACGCCGCTTGCGGTCCCGGACTCCCCCGTCTGGGCGAACGGTCTGGCACAGCACAACATACCGGGAGAAGACGCCGCGCTCGCCCGTTTCCACGCGTTTTTGGAGGGGCTGGCCGACGGCCACGGCTACGACAACAACGACTTGCGTCCCGGCGCGACCTCCCGGCTTAGCGCCCACCTGCGGTTCGGCGAGCTCTCCCCCGGCTACGTGTGGGCGGAAACGGCCGCCTTTGCCGACGAGCACCCGGCGGCCGCGCCTCATGCGTGGGCGTTTCTGCGCCAGGTGGCGTGGCGGGAGTTCGCCTGGCACCGCTTCTACCACCTGCCAGACCTGGCGGTGCACAACGTGCGCAGCCAATTCGACCGGTTCGAGTGGGCGTGGAGCGGCAACGCAGCACCGTGGAAGCACGCGCAGGCGTTTGCGGATCCCGCTATGGAACCGGACCCCGAAGCCGCGCAACACCTGAGCCAGCTGGCGCAATGGCAACGCGGCGAGACCGGCGTGCCGCTGGTGGACGCCGGCATGCGCGAGCTTTGGGAAACCGGCACCATGCATAACCGGGTGCGCATGGTCGCCGGATCCTGGCTGACAAAGAACCTGGGCATCCACTGGCGCCACGGCGAGGAGTGGTTCTGGGACACCCTGGTGGACGCGGACGCCGCCTCCAACCCGTTCAACTGGCAGTGGGTGGCAGGCTCGGGTGACGATGCCGCACCGTACTTCCGCGTCTTCAACCCGCTAACCCAGCAGGAGAAGTTCGACCCCTCCGGCGCGTATGTTTCGCGGTGGGCGCCGCAGGCGCTGCTTCCCGGCTACCCGGAGCCGATGGTGGATATCAAAGCGTCACGCAAAACTGCGCTTCTCGCCTACGACGACATCAAAAACGACAAGTAGGCTCGGCGCTGTGAAAGCGCAGATCCGTAACGTCATTCTGGCCGCCGCGGTTGCCCTTGGCGCAGTCGCGTCTCCCGCCGCCGCGAACCCCGCGGGCAACGTCGTGGTCTTCGGAGATTCCTTCGCCGCCAACCCGGACCAATACCTCAACACCGTGCTGCGACTGACTCACGGCTCAAGCACGTCGTCGGCGCGGGTCCTCGACGCCTACCCCAGCCAATCCGGCTGCCTGCAAGGCCCGGACAACTGGCCCAGCCAACTACGCGCCCGCACCGGCGCGGCGGTTGAAGACTGGTCCTGCGCAGGCATCACCTCCGCAGAGCAGCTGGGCCGCATCGACGAGGCGATCCGCACCGGCGCGCTCAACCGCGGCACGCGCGCAGTCACGCTCGACGCGGGGTTCAACGACCACTGGCGGCCGCTACTGGATGCGCCCGGCACACGCTACGACGCCGCCCGCGTGCGCGAGCAGTACCTCTCCAACATGCGCGCCGCCGCCGCGAAGGTGCGCGCTGTCGCGCCGGGCGCGACAATCGTCGTCCCCGGCATGCTCTCGATCACCGGCGGCGACGCGAGACTCTGCGCGATCAACGTGGTGCCCAACCTCCCCCTCGGCATGCCTGCGCCCACGATCAACGGATGGGAGCGGCATCACCGCGACAACCAACGGGAGGCGGCCGGGCAGATCGGTGCGTCATTTTTAGACGTCAACGCAAAGTCCACCGGCCACAGCACCTGCGCCAAGGACGGCGAGCGCTGGGTGGCGGGGCTGATCGACACCACAACCGCCAACTACAACATGGTCTTCCACCCCTCGCGCGGCGGCTCCGACTTCGTCGCCGACCAGGTGTCGCTGGCAGTGTGAGGCGTACCCTCGGCGGGGTGACCAAGTTTCAGAAATTTCTCATCCCCCTGTTCGCTGGCGCGGGCGTGCTCCACTTTGCAAAGCCCGAGCCTTTCGACGGCATCGTGCCCGACGCCCTGCCCGGCGACGCTCGCACCTACACGTACGTCTCCGGCGTGGCGGAGCTCGCCGCCGCGGGCCTGCTGGCCAACCCGAAAACGCGGGCTGCTGGCGGCAAGTTCGCCGCGGCCCTTTTGACGGCAGTGTGGCCGGCCAACTTCAACATGGCGTGGCAATGGCGCGACGAACCGTGGCAGAAGCAGATCATCTCTATCGGGCGCCTGCCGCTGCAGATCCCGCTGATCAAAGCGGCGCTCGGCGCGGCGAAGAAGTAGTTGCCCAATTCCGGCCCTGCGCCGGTTGATGGCTGCTTACACTTTGGCTGCACCTATTCCCCGACGGAAGGACATGAAGCAGTCATGGGCAAGTTCGACAACAAGGTTGCGCTGGTCACCGGCGGCGCCTCCGGCATCGGCAAGGCTATCGCGGAGCGTCTCGCCGGCGAAGGCGCGAAAGTCGTCGTCGCCGACCTCAACGAGGACGCCGCCAAAGAGGTCGCGGCCGCGATCGAGGCGAATGGTGGTGTGGCGGCCGCGTTCCGCCAGGACGTGGCGAGCAAAGAGGACAACGAGGCGGCCGTGAAGTTCGCCGTGGACACCTACGGTGCCCTCCACCTCGCCGTCAACAACGCGGGCGTAGGCGATCACACCCCGCTGGCAGATAAGGATCTTGCCGATTGGGACAAGGTCATCTCTATCAACCTCTCCGGCGTGGCCTACGGCTGCCACTACCAGCTCAAGCAATTCCTCGCGCAGGGCGACGCGGAGCAGTGCGCGATTGTGAACATGTCTTCCATCCACGGCTCCGTGGGACGCGCCGGCGGCATCGAGGCCTATACCGCCGCGAAGCACGGCGTGGTGGGGCTGACTAAGTCGCTGGCCGCGGACTACGCCGCCACCGGCATCCGGGTCAACTCCGTGGGTCCGGCATACATCGACACGCCGCTGATTCAAAGGGCGCAGGGTGAGGTCCGTCAGGCGCTCGTCGATAAGCATCCTGCTGGCCGCCTGGGCGAGCCGGAAGAGGTCGCGGCGATGGTGAGCTTCTTGCTTTCAAGCGACGCGTCGTTTGTCAACGGCTCCTACCACCTCGTCGACGGCGGTTACACCGCCGTGTAGTGGTGCCCCCAGTCGGGCTCGAACCGACACTGGGCGGTTGTTGATTGAAACAAGTGTTCCATAGCAGGGAGTCCGATTAGTTCCGTTTACGCTGGTCGCCAGCTCCACCGACTGCGACCAGTGCCACTCATTCCGGGCTATGACGCTTATTTTTCGGACATTTTTTGGACACCGTCGAGCATGTTGTCGACCAGGTCGCCGATCGCTACGCCCGCGCTATTGCGCTGAACGTAGACCGTTTCAGTGAGGGTCGAATTCGAGTGTCCGAGCACTTCGGCTGCCCGGTGTGGCCCGAGCTCTTCGTAGACCAGCGACCCGAGCGTTTTACGTAAAGAGTGAATCGTTACCCACTTGAATTCTTCGCCGCGCCACTCTCTTAACCAGCGGTTGAAGTTGTTCTCCCATACGTAACTTCCAGCGCCACTCGGGAACACCATCGGTAGCGTCCCGTATTTTTCGCGACGTCGCCGGAGGGTTGTTGCGCACGATTCGGAGAGTTGCACCGGCCGGCGCGCTTGTGATGTTTTGCCTTCTTCTTGCCGCCGGTGCCCGAGCTCTTTCGAGTAAACGAGCGTGCCGGATACTTCCAATCGTGGACTCGCTTCGTCGAGGTGAAGGTCTTCCCAACGGAGTGCAAGCAGCTCCCCCGCCCGTAGGCCGGTCGCCAGCGCTACATCGACAACGTCGATAAGCGTCTCGTTTTCCGACTTCGCGATCGCCGCCCGGAAACGTGGAATCTCGTCCCGCGTTAGAGCTCGAACTTCTTTTCGCGGCCTATTCACCGGCTCGACTGCAAGCATCGGGTTACTCACGACCAGGCCGAAGCGGGCGGCCATACTGAAAGCACCGGAAAGAACTGTCCGTGAGGTAGCTGCGACACCGCTCGTTTGACCCCTTAGCCAAGCATCGAGAAGCGCGGGTGAGACTTCTCGGATGCGCAGTTTCCCGAAGGCCGGCTCAAGGTGGAGGTCGATTATCCGGCGGTAGCGGTCGCGTGACTGCGGCCGGATATCGGTTTTGCCGTCGAGCCAGAATTCGAGCAATTGCCCCACAGTGCTCGTAGTGGTGAGGTCTTGCGTGTCAGTTGTGCCTAAGCGTTCAGTGCATCGTGCTTTGAGGTTGTTTTGAGCGGCGGTAGCGGACTTCCCCCGCGCTCGAAGGCGTACCGTTTCGCCGTTCCATAGGCGAAGGCGTGTAGATGCTTCTAACTTGCCGCTCGCTAACTCCTTAACGTGGATCTCGCCCCACGTTCCGAGCGGCGTCGCCGGCCTACCCCTCGCCATCGCCATCGCTCAGTTCAACAGGATCGGGCTTTTCAACGTTCCCACCTAATTCGGCGATTTGGCTCATGCAGTTGTCAATTTGTCGTTGGAGCGTTTCTATCAGCGGAGTTAGGTCATCAATCCGGTTTTGTCCTTGAGTCAACGCTGCCCACAATTCTGAAAGTTGTCCGGACAGGCGATCCGACAGTGCCGCCGCCTCGCGCGCGAGTTTAAGAATCTTGACCTGCTTCGACGGATCGTTTTCGCTTAAGTCGAATTGGGGATCAGGGTATTCAACTCTCCCCTGGAGATATTCAATCTTCGTATGCATCGCCAACAGGTCGCCATCCTCCATGCCAATGAGCACGTCGGCTCCAACAGGCACAGTTTGTCGCTCGCCGCTAACCCATTCGACCGCATCGAACGCGGCGACCTCCAGATGATTGGGGAGAAGTGTAACGAGCCCGTTAGGCACCTCCGGGAACAAAAGCGAGACGGGCGGCACCTCAAGTGCTGCGGCGATGACGAGCCAGTCAGTCACCGGCATCGTCTTGCGAACTCCGCGACGGTATTCGGAGATGGCCGTCCGAGAGATTGGATGCCCATGCAACTGGGTTTTGTCGGATATCCACTGGTCGGAATGTTTCTCGCGGGCAATGTCGATAGCACGTCCCATTTGGCGAGTGAAGTTTTCCACCCATTCAATTGACTCCATGCCAGTCAGTTTATGCCATCGGATACGGGTATGTCTTGACAGTCCAGTCAATTACAACTAGTTTGACTGTTATCGAGTCATAAAACCTCGATTCAAGTGAGAACTTGTCCTTCTTTCAGTCGAAAGGAGGGGTGATGACCACCCCCACAGTTTCCATCCCAGTCGCCGCAGCCCTGCTCGGAATCAGCCGGAGCAGCGCATATGAAGCGGCCCGCACCGGCAATTTTCCGTCGCCAGTCCTAAAGATCAACGGCCGCTACGTCGTACCGACGAAGCCGCTTCTCGACGCGCTCGGTCTGGACGAGCTGCCCGCGACCGCCTAACCGAAAGGAACCCTCATGTTGTTTATCCCTACGGTCGAGAAGCGCGGCAACACTGCCGCAGTCCTTCTCGACGAGCCCCGCACCTTCGCCGAAGGTCTCGACCTGGACGCCGCGCGCGAAATCGCAAACGCGCTCTCCGACCGCTTCGAGATCTACGCGATCAAGGACAACGCCGGCTACATCGTCATGATCTACGCCAACGAAGAGTGCATCGAGACCGTGAAGGTCGAATCGTGGACCGACGCCCTCGATGCCGTAGCTCAACGCTCGGCCGATCTCGCCCCGGAAGATTCCCTCGAAGGTGCCGAAGATTCCCACTCACACGAACGGGAACCCTCCGGCCCCTTCGGCACCGCGCACTCGCCACGTATGGACTACTCGCCGGTTGATTCCCTGCGATTCCTCCATCACGGCAACCCGCTCGACGTTGCTCTCAACGTGCTCGCCGAGCGCCCTGAAACCGACGAGCTCGGCGAAGTTCGTGCCGTAATCGAGCAAGCGATCGCACAGATTCGCCGCGAATACATGCACCACCGCGAAGCGAACGAAGACCCGGCCGCCTACTCGAACGGCATGCCAGTGTCGACCGTCGTGCCGCACATCGCCAACGACGGCAAGCAGGCCTTCGTCTCGCCTGCGCAGCACATCAACCACCCCGGCGAAGGCTTCCGACTTTTGACCCGCTCGGCGGATGCCGACCGCTACTTCGACGGCCTAGAAGACGGCTACGTCGCGTAATTCCCTAGAGAGGAAAACATGCTCAACCAGAAGCAGCTCGAGTACTTCCTGAAGTCCGCAGCTATAACTCACGCCGCGGCCATGTATGAAGCAGCGCACGCGATCGAACGCACCAAGACAGAGGAAAACGTGACTTTCGCAGCCGGTGTTCAGTCGGCAATTGAAGACTTGGAAGAAGCCCTAGCGCTCGGAACTGGTCAAGACCCGGAAGGCAGTGTGCGCAAACGCTTCTGCGATTACTCACAGAAACTTCTCGACGGGCTCAACATGATGTTTGAGAAGTCCCCCGAAGTCTTCGACAAGACACGCACCGTCAATGTCGCCGCCGTAATCGCCGAACGATTGCTCGGATGCCCCCGCGCTGGAAGCCCGTTCCACCTTGAAGGGCTGGTGTCCTAAATGTCCCCAATCAACGAGAAAACCCCGGCAACCGCGCCAACGACTACCGGGGCAAAGGAGCAAGTAGATATGCCGAACCTCAACCAGAACAATACCTCACGGTCGGTTGAACTCCACCTACCGCACCGCACGAACGGGCGCTTAGGCACCTGGGGAGAGTGCGACATTCCCGACGAGCGCCGTCGAACGGTGTTTGTCAACGCCGCCGACTACCTCGACCTCGCCGACAACATTCGCCCCGCGCACCTTTGCCCGGTTTGCGTTGACGCCGCAGTCGCCCACGCCGAAGAAGAGCGACGAAAGAAAGAAGAGCAGCTTCGCCGACAACAGGCCAACGAAGAAGCTCAACAACGTCGCATGCGCGAAGCAGATATGCACTACGAACTTATCGAAGCTCACCGCGCAGGCGACACCGAAACAGTGACGAAGTTGCTCGACGCACTTCTCGCCGAAGACGATGCCGCACTCGCCAAACTCGGCATCTCGTCATGGGGCGAGGTGAACGACGATGAATGACCTTCTCGACCAGGCAGACCAGATTCTCGAAGCCGAAGCCGCGTTACTGCTCGAAGCTCTCGACCTCAACCACCTACTCACAAACGTCAAGTGACGTAAAACAGGCCGACTAGCAGACACCGGGAGTGCAAGTCCCCGGCGGCCACCGGGTAGCCGTCACCCACACAACGCAATATGCCGCAGACACCTACCTCACGTTAGGAACAGTCAGTTGAAACACCTTCACCCCCGCGAAGCGCACACACTCGAATACCTCGCCGCGCTTCTCTTCGAATCAACCAACCGCGAAGCCTACGACGGCACCCGCTTCATCCACTCCGACGATCTCCCCCACTGGCAAGCCCGAACCGTACTCGCCGCGATCACCACCGTCGCCCGCGCCGGCATCGACTCCGGTTTTGCCCTCAAACCAATCGCCCCAACCGACGTACACGACCACCTTCGCGACGAAGGCCACCTCGACGAAGAACCGATGCGCCGCTACTGGCACGACCTCGTCGCCCCGGCCGTCGCCCACACCCCCGCGAAGCACCGGCTGAAAGCACTTGCTCGCCGAATCGCCGAAGACCACCTTCGCCAGAAAATCGGAGACGTCTACACCTACGGCGACCACGACACCGCACCCCTCGACGAGCTAATCGATCGCATGTCCCGCGACCGCCAAATCATGCTCAACATTCACGCCCGCACCGGCCACACACCGCACCTGCACGTCGTATCGAAAGAAGGTGCATAAGGTTTGGACTCGATCTATCCGCCGCCCTCGAAGCCGTTCGCTGTCGCCCACGCACTCAATGCCGACGTGTTCAGCCGCAACGGTATTCCTACGCTTCGTTACTGGCTCAAACACGGCTGGTATCGCTACAACGGCCGGTCTTGGTCGCCGGCCGACGAGCTCGAAATCAAAGGCCCGATCTGGGAACGCTTAGAGCAAACGCAGTTCGAAACCGACAAGGGAATGGTCGACTTCTCGCCGACACCAGCGAAGGTTGCCAACACGATCGAGCCGTTACAGTGGCTCAACCGTCTCGCAGACACCGCCGAACCGCCGATCTGGCTCGACGGCCGCACCAACGACAACCCGAAAGCACTTATCGCCCTCGACAACGGAGTGCTCAACTTCCGCACCGGCACCTTCACCGAAGGACACACCCCAGCTCTGTTCACGTTGTGGCACCTGCCGTTCCCATACGACCCGAAGGCGACATGCTCGCAGTGGAAGGCGTTTCTCAAACAGACCTTCGCTCACGACCCGGACGCCGCCCGCGCACTCCAACAGTGGGCCGGCTACCTCATTAGCGGCCGCACCGACCTGCATAAGGCACTCATGCTTATCGGCCCGCCCCGCTCGGGTAAAGGCACCATCTCGCGAGTGCTCCAACAGCTCGTTGGAACGCAAAACTCCGTATCCCCAAGCTTCGGCACGCTCGACACCAACTTCGGCGCACAAGTCCTTATCGGCAAGACCTTCGCAGTGTTCGAAGACACCCGCAACGACCGCGACCGCAACATCGGCCAAACCGTCGAACGCATTATCGGCATCACCGGCGGCGACGCACAGACCATCGACCGCAAGTACCACGAAGCGTGGAACGGCCGGCTCGACACCCGTTTCATGCTCGTTTCCAACGAGATACCTCGACTCACCGACGCATCCGGCGCGCTGGTCAACCGCTTCGTCTCCATCGAGCTCAAACGCTCCCACGCCGACAACCCCGACCCGGAGCTCGGAGCCAAACTCGCCGCAGAACTCCCCGGCATCTTCCTTTGGGCACTCGAAGGCCTTCGCGACCTCGAAGCCGCCGGCACGTTCACCACCCCGCGCACGATGGCCGGACTAACCGAGATGCTCGCCGACGTCTCACAACCCGTCGCAACCTTCCTCGACGATCACGACAACTACACCCTCACCGGCAACCCAGACGATCACGTTCTACTCCGCGACATTCACGGCGATTACAAGACGTGGTGCGAAGAAGTCGGAGTCGGAGCTGTCAAACAATCCTCATTCGCCCAAGCGCTCAAGGCCACCGACCCGCGCATCGAATACAAGAACACCGCAGTCGACGGCCACCCGAAGGCGCGCCGCATCTTCGGCGTCAAACACGTCAAAAACCCCCACGCATGGCAATTCGCACAGAAAACCGCCTAGGAACATGTTCCAAATGTTCCACCAGCTCAACCCAACTTTTCGCCTTGTTCCCAGGAACAAAGGAACACGCAGAACAGAATAGGAACAAAACCATGAATGTTCGGAACACAACCCAAAACACCCTTGACCAGCAGGAACGCCCGGAACATGTTCCGAGCACAAAACTCCCCACAGAAAACAACCAGCCTGCCGCCGAACCCATCCGCGCCCGCCTTAGTCAACCCGTCCACGGCTGGAAAACGACCGAAATCACCGTCGCCAGGCACCTAAACAGCAAAAGAAAACGACGAGTCTCCATTCGAGCCCACATGACAAATGGGCTCTACATCACGCTAGAACTCGAAGCTCGTCACGCCTTTGAGCTCGCTAACCGCATCGTCGACACGATGGAAAGCGGTGCAGCATGAAAGACGAGCCGGCACGCCCGCCGCTACCAACACGCGCCGAAGTCGCCGCCGCCCCGGTGCGACTGCCTGGGCCCGCGCTACTGCGATTCGTCAAGAACATTCAACCGGCCTACGACCTACGCAAAGGCCGGTGTGTTGGGCAAGCGCCACGCTTCGATACCGACCGACTCGAAGGCGAAACGCACGAAGACTACAAAGAGCGCATCGAGTGGGCACAGCGGCAATGCAACACTTGCCCGATTCTCGCCAAGTGCGGCATACGCATACCCCGAAACGCCGATGGGGTATGGGCCGGCGAAGCCCGCTACTTCGGCCGTCCACCGAAGCCGAAGGCGGCATGATGTCCAGCCGAGTAATCCGAAGCGCACTCATCCTCGACCAGGAAGACGCCATCAACGTTGGCCGCGCTCTTGCATACCTCGACCGCACACAACGACGCGCCGGCGGCGCTCTCGCGCCCGCGCTACGGGAGATTATGGAAGAGATCGCTGCCAACTTCGGCAACTCGGCACACATCGAGCAGGCCACCGACGAATGTGTGCGGCATGAGTTCATCGACGTCGAAGAAGCAGCGCACATCCTCAGCTGCTCACCGCGCAACGTGCGTGACCTCGCTACACGGGGGAGACTGCCAGGCCGCAAACTCGCCGGCCGCTGGCAATTCCTTCGCGCCGAAGTCGAGCAGCTTCGCGACTTCGGCGGCAGATAACTCATACATCGGTGTGCCCCTCGTTCGCACCGGCACGTGGAACGCATCCACCGGCACCGTGACACTGACACGCGCCGACCTTGCATCGGCCGTTGCATCGGCCCGGATGCTTCCGTTTCCTCCTTTAAAACTCGGCCACACTGACCCGCGTTTCGACGCAGACCCCAGTGTCGGCCGAGTGAAAAATCTTCGTCTCGCAGACGCCGGCCACACACTGCTCGGCGACTTCGTAGACATGCCCGATTGGGTCTACAAGATGCTGCCCGACAGCTACCCACAGCGCAGCATCGAAGCAACGTTCAACCTCGAAGACAACGGCCGCACCTACCGCATGGCGCTTACCGCCGTAGCACTACTCGGCGCTCAATGGCCCGCAGTATCAACGCTCGCCGACCTTCGAGACCTCTACACGTAAAAGGAGCTACACATGGCCATTCACCCGCAGCAGAAACGCGACCGCATTTTCGAGCCAACAACGGTAACCCGATTCCAGTCGAACGCCGGAATCGCGCTCACCCTCGACAAGATCGACGCATGTGTCTTTGAGCCGGTCGACCTCAAGATGCAACCGCAGCGCCCCGCAGTCATCGGCGTGACCCTCGACGAAGATGCCCTCGGCGTCGACCACGTACCCGAATACGAAAACCCCGAAAACCTCGGCGCTTGGCTCAAGGGCTACTACGCCGGCAAACGCGCCGCACGATAAACCACGAAGGGAGATTTCACATGTCGTTCTATCCCGGAGCCGTCGACTATCAAGACGGTAAGATCACCATCGACCAGGCACTCGACCAGCCCGAGACCATCGAGCAGCGCATCGCCGAAATCGCAAGTGGCAGCAAGCTTCTCGACACATTATTCACCCAGCACTCCGCACCGGTCAACGGCGGCGCAGTGTTCTATTCGCCGGTAACGAAGGCGCACCTCTACACCGCCGAAGACGTCGCCGACCGCAACCCCGGCGACGAGTACCCGGTGCTCTACTCGACACGTCCAGAAATGCAGGTCGCCCGTGTCCAGGACTTCGGCGGCAAGTTCGCCGTCACCGACGAAGCCCGCCGTCGCAACCTCACCGTCGACTTCGACAACGACGTCACCGCCTTGACAAACACGATCACCCGCAAGATCAACCAGCGAGCCGTCGAGACCATCACCGCCGCAGTTCAAGGTTCCGAAGACGTCTTCGAGATCGCATCCTCCGAACCGTGGACACAGATGCAGGCACAAGGCAACCCTGCGAACCTCACCGACCCCTTCGCGCTGCCGTCTGCAAACTTCGCTGACATCTTTGCGAACGCCGCCGAACAAGACCTCGGCGTCGAATTCGACCACCTAATCGTGACCCCGAAGGACTACTCGGCGCTGAGAATCATGTACGGCACCGACCTCAAGCCCATGCTCGACGATTACAACCTCACCGCCGTGGTCTCCAACCACGTACCGGCGGGGCACGCCTACCTCGTCGACGCCGGCGAAATCGGCTTTGTCAACTACGAAGAATCGCTCACCGTGACTACATGGCGCGACGAACACCACCGCCAGACCTGGGTGCAAGGCTTCTGCATGCCAGTCATGGGCGTGACGAAGCCCTCCGCCATCGCAGTGATCACAGGCACAAACGAATAGGAGAACAAAGTGAGCTTCATCAACCAGGCCCGCGACTACTACAACCCGGGCACCGACCTCACCACCGTGGCAACCACGCCAGTAAGGGGCAAGACCTTCGCCGCGATAGCAGGCCCGCGTACACGTAACCTGCTATCCACCACCACTGCTAAGCCCGGCGCACTCGCCGCCGGCGTATTCAAGTACGACGCAGCAGCCGACGAGCTCGTCGGAGTCGCACGCGGCGCATCCCGCATCCTCACCGTCACCGCAGAAGTCAAGATCACCGCCGGCGAGACGATCTACGTCGGCAACGACGGCAAAGCAACCAACACCAGCGACGGCATCGCAGTTGGCTACGCCGTCGACAACGCTGACGCCGACAGCGACGTGCTCGTCAGCCTGAACCAGTAGGAGAGACGATGTTCGAATTCCTCAACCGTGGCCGTAACCAGGCCGTCACCTTCGCCGCCGAAGCGCCGGAAACCATGACTATCACAGCGGAACAGCTTGCGCTGCTCGTCGAATCACTCGGTCTCGACCCGGAAGAGATCGTCACCTTCGACGAGCTCGTCGCCGCAGTAGTCGCCGCCCGCGAAGAAGCCGACGACGTAGCGGCAGCAGCGGCCGACTCAACCGTCGTGCTCGACAAAGACGTCTACGATGATCTGCTCACACGGGCGAACCGCGTCGACGAGGTTGACCGGGCCGAAGGCCGCAAACGCGCTGCCGAGCTCGTAGAGCGCGAAGGCATCAAGGCCGGTCGCTTGCTCGGCTGGCAGCGAGAAAAGTGGGTCGACGCCGCGACCGAAGACTACGACAAGACCAAACGCGAACTACTGGCACTCTCGGCCGGTGCCGTCAACCTCAATGAAGTCGGCCGCATCGGAAACGAAGATGACGCGAAGGAAAATAAGGGCGGTAACTGGGTGCGATAAGCCAAGCTACGGCAAACTTTTTGACCCCGCGTAAAAAATCCCTGACTCGGGGGGCGCGGTGCTCAGTCAGGTGGGCATAGTGCCGGAGATTACCCCGGTGGCCATATTCATCGGCACATCCCGCCCCTGACTGAGCACCGCGCGACCCGAGTCAGGTTTCTCTCTCCCCGGTCAAAGGGGGGGTCGCGCGCGTTATAGAGGTATCAGGCCTTTCGGCCGAATTGACGTGCACGGCCGACAACACGCGCGCGCGATGGCGGCCCGTTTTTAAATGGACATTTTTCGGACACCTCAACCGGCGATCGACAGCTTCGGCACTCGTTTCGCCTGATAAACGTGCCCCCAGTCGGGCTCGAACCGACACTGGGCGGATTTTAAGTCCGCTGCCTCTGCCAATTGGGCTATAGGGGCGACGGGAAACATCGTACTTCCCCGGCGCCTCCGGGCGGGAATCGGTCGGCTCGTTTTCGCCGTGCGGAGCCGACCGACCCGCCTTACACTCTCCGTGCAAATACTAAATTCTACCTGAGCTGACGCTCAGGTTCCCGGACACTGCAAAGGTAGAAGCACGTGAACATCCAGCTCCCTCCCCCGCTTGACCAGCTGATCAAGGACCTGAACTTCGAGCAGATCATCGCCGCCGTCGCAGGCGCCTTCGTCGTCGGCGGTCTCGTCGGCGGCGCCATCGGAGCCGCTGCGGGCGGAAGCTCCGAGGGGACAGGATCAAGCAACCAGGCAGCTGCCCCGTCCACGGCACAAGGCCCCGTCCTGGACGGTCGCGCGAAGCTCTCGGCGCTCTACCAGGCGCCTGGCCCGGATTCCGGCAAGGATGCCTTCGACGGCAACGGGCAGACCCACCCGTTCAAGGGCCAGGTCATCCCAGGCTTTTCCGGAATTGTTGAGAAGGGCGATGGCCAGTTCTACGCGCTTCCCGACAACGGCTTCGGCTCGAAGAAGAACTCCTCCGACTTCCTACTGCGCATCTACACGGTGAAGCCGAACTGGGAGACCGCGGGCACCGCGAAGGACCCGAAGGACACCGGCGGCATCGAAGTGCTGGACTACGTTTCGCTGAAGGACCCGAACAACAAAATTTCCTGGGACATCGTCAACAACGACACCGAGGACCGCCTGCTCACCGGCGCGGATTTCGACCCTGAGTCCTTCGTGCAGGCCGCGGACGGCACCTTTTGGGTTGGCGAAGAGTTCGGCCCCTACATCCTCCACGTGGACAAGGACGGCACACTTCTCGACGCCCCGTTTGCCTACCCGGATGTCAAGAGCCCGTCCAACCCGACGCTGGGCGCTGAAGAAAAGCCGAACCTGCGCAACTCCAAGGGCTTCGAAGCCATGGCCACCGACGGCCGCTACCTCTACCCGATCTTCGAGGGCTACCTCGACGAAGCCACCGACAAGCGCGTGCGCGTGATCTCCCAGTTCGACACCGAAACCGGAAAGTACACCGGAAAGACCTGGGATTACCTTGCAGAAGACGAAGACGCGCTGATTGGCGACGCATTCTTGACCAAGGACGGCCGCCTGCTCATGCTCGAGCGCGACGATTTCCGCGGCTCGGAGGCCCAGCTTAAGAAGGTCTTCGAGGTGAAGGACTTCGCGGACGCCAAGGCTGGCTCCACGCTGAAGAAGGACCTGATGGCGGACCTGCTTAGCATTGCCAACCCGGGCAAAATCGGCATGGTCTCCGACGCCCGCGCTTACGGCGTCGGCGATCCGTTCCAATTCGCGCTGCTCAGTGTCGAAACCATCATCCAGCTGGAAGACGGCCGCTACCTCACCGCGCTGGACAACAACTTCCCCGGCGACGATGGCCGCTACCGCGGCAAGCCGGACGACACCGAGATGATCACCTTCTCGGTGAAGTAACTTCCGACATCGCGGCGACGCCGAGCCCGCTCGCCACAACCGCGGGCCACGGCGAGCGCCCAGCCTCTCGTGCGTTACCCGCGGCGATGGTGCCCGCCACCGCCGCGGCGAGGTTGAGCGGAACCTGCACCAACGGCCGCCGACTTAACGCGCCCGCAGCCACCGCCGCCAAATGCAACATGGTGGCCAACCCGCCATACCAGCCCGGTTCGGTGCCCTCGGCGGCCGCCCGCACCGCGTCCTCGAATTTCTGGTTGCCGCCCCGTGGCGTTCCCACCAGCGCTTCGAGGTCGTGTTCCTCGACCACGGTGTCCACGCTGACCGATTCGAAGATCGGCAGGATCTGCTTGTGGCCCAGCGGGGTGAGCACGCCCAACCCCCACGCGGCTAACCCGCGGGTCATGATCGGCGCGGTGAAGTACGGGCGGCGGTGCAACCCCACCGCCTCGGCGTAGCGCTGCATCATCTCCACGTACGGCATCGAGTCCAGCCCGCCCACGTCGAAGGTGCGGTTCATCTCCGCCGGGAGATCGGCCGCCGCTACTAGGTAGAAGGCGATGTCGCGGGCGCCGATCGGGGTGATCTCGTTGGTGATCCACTCCGGTGCGACGAACGCGGGCACGCGTTCGGTGACGTGCCGCAGCAGCTGGAACGACAGCGAGCCGTCACCGATGACCACGCCCGCCTGCAGCACCGCAGTGGGCACGCCCGAATCCATTAGGATCTCCCCGCCCCTGACGCGCGAGGCGAGATGCACGGACATTTCCTCGCCCTGCGGGTGCAGCCCGCCCAGGTACACGATCCGGCCCACCCCGGCTCCGCACGCGCCTACACGTACGTCTCCGGCGCGGCCGAGCTCGCCGCCGCTGCTCTGCTGGCAAACCCGAAAGCGCGGGCTACCGGCGGGAAGTTCGCTGCCCGCGATGCTTCCTCTTCCATTTGTCCGTCCGAGGTCGCGTGCGACCTCGGGGGCGACGACTGGCGCAAGCTCATTCAGCCCGTGCGCGACGCAACACAGGATCTTGCACACTCCGGGACCGTGATTGTTACTCAGGGGTCCGACACCGTGGATCTGGAAACGGTGAAGGGCCCCATCCGAATCAGACGAGGCCCCAATTGGTGACAGTGCCCCCAGTCGGGCTCGAACCGACACTGGGCGGATTTTAGTCCGCTGCCTCTGCCAATCGGGCTATAGGGGCGACGGGAAACATCGTAGTTCCCGGCGCCTCCGGGCGGGAATCGGTCAGCTTTTTCACCGTGCGGAGCCAGCCGACCCGCTTTAGCCCGGGGCAACCTGATGAACAGAAACAGTAGGTACTAACCCCGCCGAATCTAAAATTCCGGCTTCAGGCCAAACCGCTTCGGGCTCACTATGTTGGTCGTGACATCAAAGACGAGAAACTGACTGAGCTGATAAAAGACCGGGGAAACTCATCTTCGTCAGCGAGAAGCATATCTTCCCATAACCGGGATACTGATGCGCCGGGTTCGATCGGCTCCTCGAGAGTCCCAAGAGCGGTGGAATAACTATAGAGATTCCATTCATCTTCATTTGGCGGTTCAGCACTCTGATAACCAAGTTTCACGAGCAGATTTTCCTTCACAACAGGATTAGTCTCGTAAAACTCCATATCAGCGACCAGGTAGACGGTCGTGAACTGTTTGACGCGCTCGACCCGTTCAAGATAGCGCTGATAACACCGGGGTAGCTCGTCCTCCTTGGCTAGAAAGTAGGTTCGAGTCAGCGTGATTTCACCGGGTTTCATTTAGGGTTCCAATCCGTGTCAATGGCTCCTGAAGGCCGGTATTTCTTTTGAGGGTAACAATGCCTCTTGTGCGCATCCCCGAGTTTGCTCCCATAACGGTAAGCATCCTTTTCAGCTTCGGCAGAATCTACCGAACGCCATGTCGGTTTCCTATTGGGCGAACGGGCGCCGTCGTCCATGTAGTGCAGCAGCTACCACGCAAGTCCGCTCCCCTCGAACGGGCGAGGATTTTCGCGCGCCAGCCATGCCGTAATCTTGGACCAGAATCGCCGCAGATATTTAGACGGAGGCACACGTGACCAGGCAGTGGCTGTTTGTCGTCCCCTGCTCCCTCGGCGCACTCGGCCTGTTTCTCGCACGCCGCGCCGGCGACGGCACCGCGGGCTTCTACTGGGCCACCGCCTTTACCGCCGTGGTGTACGCGGCCGCGTGGTGGCTGTGGGGCAGCCGCACGGCGTTCGCGGGGCCGCGCAAGCTTTTCGACGTCCTCCGGGGCGCCCTCATCGGCGCCGCACTGGCGCTCGTGTTCGTCCTCGGGGCGCTGGTGGTGCAGCACATCCCGTTCCTCGCTGGCCCCGCGGCGGAGCTGCTGGACACGCCTGACAAGGGCGGCTACGCCCTGACGCTGCTGGTGCTGGTGGTTAACGGAGCTGGCGAGGAGTTGGTCTTCCGCGACGTGGTACCGCGGCAGCTGCGCGCGATGGGCCAGTCGTTGGCGCAGGCCGGCGTGTGGTCCACCCTCGCCTACTGCCTGGTCACGTGCGTGATGGGCGTGCCGCTGTTGGTCTTCGCCGCCGGCGTGCTGGGAGCGGTGGCCTACTTCGAAGCGGCGAAAACCGGCCGGCTCTACTCTCCGATTGCAGCGCACCTGACCTGGAGCATCGGGATGCTTTTGATCCTGCCCCAGTTCTTCTAGGCAGGTCTTGACCTGCCTACTCGCTGACGGAGAACACCTTCTTCTTCGGCTTCTCCTCCGTCTTGGCGGCCCCGGCGACCGAGATCTTCGGCGCGTCCAGCATCTCCGTCATGAAGTCGGCCACCCACTGCAGCAGCTCCGTATCGCGCAAGTTCGGCGCGTTCAGGGCGCGCTTCGCTCCACCTTCGCGCGGCATCGGCACCTGCAGCGCCTTGGCCGCGGCGCGGAAGTTCGCGCCCGGGTACAGGCGCTTCAGGCGCACCTGCTTGGAGTCCGGCAGCTCCACCGGGTGCAGCTTGATGCGGCTGCCCTGGGTGAGGATGTCGGAAACCCCCACCTCGCGGGCCTGGTTGCGCAGCCGCGCCACAGCCATGAGGTGCTCGACCTCCGCGGGCAGGGCACCGAAGCGGTCGATCATGTCGTCGGCGGCGGCACGCAGCGCGTCGTCGTCACGCGCCTCCGCGAGCTTGCGGTAGACCTCCAAGCGCAGGCGTTCGGAGTTGATGTAGGTCTCCGGGATGTGGGCGTCCACCGGCAGGTCCACGCGGATTTCCTTCGGGCCTTTGTCTGTCGCGTCGACCGGCTCGCCGCTCATCAGCCCCTTGAACGTCTCCACCGCCTCGCTGACCAGGCGCACGTACATGTCAAAGCCCACGCCAGCGATGTGGCCGGATTGCTCCGCCCCCAACACGTTACCGGCGCCGCGCATCTCCAAGTCCTTTTGCGCCACTGCGATGCCGGAGCCCAAGTCGTTGTTCTGGGCGATGGTGGCAAGCCGGTCGTAGGAGGTCTCCGTGAGCGTCTTGTCCTTCGGGTACAAAAAGTACGCGTATGCGCGCTCGCGGGAGCGCCCCACGCGCCCGCGCAGCTGGTGCAGCTGGCTGAGGCCCATGTTCTGGGCGTTTTCCACGATCAGGGTGTTGGCGTTGGCGATGTCCAGGCCGGTTTCCACAATCGTGGTGCAGACCATGACGTCATAATCACGGTTCCAGAATCCTTGCACGGTCTGCTCGAGCACCTGCTCGCTCATCTGGCCGTGCGCGACCACGATGCGCGCCTCCGGGACCAGCTCGCGCAGCTGGCGGGCGGTCTTTTCAATGTCGGAGACCTTGTTGTGGATGTAGAAGACCTGGCCGTCGCGCAGCAGCTCGCGCCGGATCGCTGCGGCGACCTGCTTGTCTTCCTGCGGTCCCACATAGGTCAGCACCGGGTGGCGGTCCTCGGGCGCGGTGGTAATGGAGGTCATCTCGCGGATGCCGGTCAGCGACATCTCCAGGGTGCGCGGGATCGGCGTTGCGGTCATGGTCAGCACGTCCACATGCGACTTCAAGGCCTTGATGTGTTCCTTGTGCTCCACGCCGAAGCGTTGCTCCTCGTCCACGATGATCAAACCGAGGTTCTTCCACTGCACGCCCGTCTGCAGCAGGCGGTGGGTACCGATGACGATGTCCACCGAGCCATCCGCAAGCCCCGAGATGATCTTCTTCGAATCCGCGGCGGTAGTAAAGCGCGACAGCTCCCGCACCGTCACGCCGAAGCCGTCCATGCGCTGGTTGAACGTGGAGAAGTGCTGCTGCGCCAAAAGCGTGGTCGGTACCAGCACCGCGACCTGCTTGCCGTCCTGCACCGCCTTGAACGCGGCACGTACAGCCACCTCGGTTTTGCCGAAGCCGACGTCGCCGACGATCACGCGGTCCATCGGGGTGGGCTTTTCCATGTCCGCCTTCACGGCCTCGATGGCGGTGAGCTGGTCTTCGGTCTCCATAAACGGGAAGGCGTCTTCCATCTCGTGCTGCCACGGCGTGTCCGGCGCGAACGCGTGCCCCGGCGCGGCTTGGCGCTTGGCGTAGAGCTCCACCAGCTCGCCGGCGATCTCGCGCACCGCCGCGCGCGCCTTGCGCTTGGTGGATTTCCAGTCGGAGCCGCCCATTTTGCTAAGCGACGGCTTCTCGCCCCCGGTGTACTTACTCAGCAGGTCCAACGACTCCATGGGCACCCACAGCTGGTCGCCGGGCTGGCCGCGCTTGGCGGGCTGGTACTCCAACACGATGTATTCGCGGCGAGAATCCTCGTCGCCGGCTTTGACGGTGCGCTCCGCCATCTTCACGAACTTGCCGATGCCGTGGGTGTCGTGCACCACGAAATCGCCCGGCTGCAGGGCCAGCGGATCAACGCGGTTGCGGCGGCGCGGGGCCCGCCGTTTAGCGCCTGCGATGTCGCCGACGCGGTTGCCGGTGACATCCGTTTCGGTGACCACCACAAGGTTTGGCCCGGAAAACACCAGGCCGGCATGGGACAGGGCCTGGTAGAGGGTTACAGCGCCCTCCACAGGCTCCAGGCCCGGCGTGGCTACCCGGGCGGAAATCCCGTGCTCGCGCAGGCGCTCCGCCATGCGGTCGATCGAGCCCTTCGCCGGCGCGACATACGCCGCCTTGCCGTGGTTGTTCCCGACGTGCAGCTTCAAGGTGGCGTAAAGCTGCTCAATCGCCTTCGGGTCGCCTTTCGGCGCGGGGGCGGGCTCGAATTCCAGCGGCAGCGTTTCCGCGTCGTCCGCGGCGAACATGCCCGGCGGGGCGAACGTCCACCAGGCGTTGCCCGCCTTGCGCGCAGAGATCTCCAGGGATTCGTACGAGCGGTAGGACGACGCGGAGACGTCCAGACCCTCCACCACCACGGGGCCTTCGGCGCCCATGGCGGCGGCCTCCCAGCCCGCTTCGAGGAACTCGCGGTCCGTCGCCTCCAAATCGGCGATGCGGGCGCGGACCTTCTCCGGGTTGGTCACCAGCACCAGAGAACCGGCGGGCATGAGCTCTGGCAGCACCGCGTACTGCTCGTCCGTCAACGCCGGGATCAGCGCCTCCATGCCGTCCGCCGGCTGCTTTTCGGAGATGCGGGAAAGCAGTGAGGAAAGCGTGGGGTTCGAGGGGAATTTCCGCGCCAGCTCATCGGCTTTGGCGGCCACGGAGTCGTCGATAAGCAACTGCCTCGCGGGGTGCAGCTCCACCGAACGCACCTCCTCGATGGTGCGCTGGTCGGCGACGGCGAAGGAGCGGATGTCGGTGACTTCATCGCCCCAGAACTCGATGCGCACGGGGTTTTGAGCGGTGGTCGGAAACACGTCGATAATGCCGCCGCGGGTGGCGAACTCGCCCCTGGAGGCCACCATGTCCACATGGTCGTACGCGAAGTGCACCAGCTGTTGAGTCAGCTCCTCAAAATCGCACTCCTGGTCCACCGCGATGCGGATCGGCTCCACGGCCGGCAGCACCGGCTGGCACACCGCACGCGCCGCCGCGACAATCACGCGCGGCATGTCCCACAGCACCTTCGAGCGGCGGCCCACGATATCCGCCGCCGGCGAGAGTCGCTCGTGCGGCAACGTCTCATACGCCGGGAACTGCGCCACCTCTTCCTCGCCCAAGATCGCCTTGAGCTCAGCCGCGAGATCCTCAGCCTCGTGGCCCGTAGCCGTGACCAACAGCAGCGGTATCTCCCGGGCAATCGCGCCAGCAGCCCAGGAACGAGCCTGGTCAATGCCCGTTACGTGCAGCGAATCCTCGCCGACGTGCGTGACAAGGCCCTTCAGTTTCGGGTCTGTCAACGCTGCCGTCAGCAACCCGCCGAGCACTGCAGGGGTGGTATCAGTCATGTCTTACACTTCCTTTTCTGCGGTTTCCGCCGCTGCAACTGCCGCCGTATCGCTTCCTGCCCCGTACACCCGCGGCTGCGCTTCCATCCCCCGCAGCCCGTTCCAGCACAGGTTGGAAATGTGCGCCGCCACCGTTTCCTTGTCCGGCGTGCGCTCGTCCAGCCACCACAACGCCGAGTTGGAGACAGTGCCCACAAGCGCCTGACCGTACAGCCCGGCCATGGCCTCGTCGAGCCCGCGGTGCTGGAACGCCTCCGCCAACAAGTGGCTCACCTCAGCGGTGACACGGTTGAGGATGGTCGAATACGTCCGCCCCTCCCCCGGCAACTGCCCGTGGGCGAGGATGACAAAACCATCCGTCTCGTCCTCAACGTACGTGAGCAGCGCCAACACGCCACGCTCAATGCGCTCGCGCCATCGCCCCGCCTGGATTGAGGAGGTAATAGTCTGTTCCAGCCGCGCCATCTCCAGCCTGACGACTTCCTGGTACAGGCCCTCTTTGCTGCCGAAATGCTCGTACACGACAGGCTTGGACACTCCGGCGCGCGCCGCGATCTCCTCCATGGAAATGCCGTCGAGCCCGCGCTCGGCGAATGCCTTACGCCCAACACCGATCAGTTGATCCCTGCGCTGGGGTGCTGTCATACGCCTTCGAGCCATGCGCCCTAGCTTAGAGCGTCACCCCCAGGCCCCCGTCTTTGGCAGTTGGCGGGTCTGGTCTACAATCATCGTTGCTATTCCCCATGGTGTAATCGGCAACACTACGGTTTTTGGTACCGTCATTCTAGGTTCGAGTCCTGGTGGGGAAGCTTTTTATTGGAGGGGTACATGAAACGCCACGTCGTTTCGCTTCTGTCGTGCGGACTGCTAGCGGGGTGCGCCACATCGCCCCCGCCTATCGACGAACCTTCGGCCCTCCCCACCACCCCCAACACAAGCGAACAGCCATCGCCTGCCGCCTTCCACTTCAAAAGCGGCACCCTGGAGATCGGCGACTTCGACCCCTACACCCTCGGCGACGACATCTTCGACCCCTGCACCGAGATCTCCCCCGAAGAGTTCGCAGCCGCCGGCTTCGACAACGTGGAGCCGATCCCGGAGGAGTACCGCAACTTAAATAGCGAGATCAAAGCCTGCTTTTTCGACTCTGAGCTAAAGAATTATGTAATGAGCCTTTCTAGCACCAATGCCAATCGCAAAATCGTCGAATCGAAGCGGAAGATTCCCGCGCGATTCCACTCACAGTCTCTGCCACCATTATTCGTCTACGGCACAGGCTTACCCGACGATTCAGATTGCTACGCACAAGTCGATACGAAACGAGGTGGCTTGACTGTCTCGGTCACTCAGCCGCCTGGGCTAGGCAGTTTTGAGGAATCGTGCAATGTGGCAATAGCTTCCCTTGAATCGTTGTTCGAAAATGCTGATTAAATGGGTTGTCCATTTCAATGGACAACCCATTTACGAATGGCTTTCCCCCTCTTAGCATTCTCAGTGTTTATGTAACAGAAACAGGGGGTATACATGCTGATCCAACTCGATGTAGACGGAGTTGAGAGCGCAATCGAACAGCTAAGGAAACAAGCACTTGCGCTGAAAACACAACGCCACTTCAGCAGCATTGCATCACTCGCTTCCTTCTCCACCGCCAGCGGCCTGGACGAAGCGGGTGAGCGGCTCAGCCCGATCGGCGACGAGCGGGCACCGGAAGCGAACCAGGCGATCGCGCTTTATCTCAAGCACACGGCGGATAATCTCTGGCTCGCGCTGACAAACACGATGCAGACGGACGAGTCCTTTTCTGGGCTTTTGGGGTCGATGCTTGCGCCGCTCCGCAATTCCTCGGCGGAGGTCCCACAGATGTACTCCGAGGCGTTCCAGCAGCTCAAGGCGGCGGACCCGAAAACCAATACCTTCGACAACGCTGCGGTATCCGGCGCGTCGGAATCGTCGCTGATGTTCGCAGACCAAAAGCTCACTTTCACAAACACAGATTTGGCTTACGCAGCCTCTGATTTTTGGACTGCCAACGCCACACTCATCGAGGATGCGGTGGAAGAACTCAACGGGGTGCACCATGCGCTGAGTTCGTCGGCGGATACCGTTTGGATCGCGGAAGCGATGAAAAAGGTCACGCAGATTCAAAACGCTGGCCTGGAGTACGTGTCCAACTCGCGCTCGTTGGCAAACCACACTCAGGCGCTTGCAGAGGCGGCGGATGCGGAAAGCATGATTTCGTCCGCCGCAGTGTCGGCGTACCTTGCCGCCGAAGACCCGAAGATGAAGGCGCTCATTGAGTCGGACTACCTCAGCTCTTACGAAACCCGCATGACGAGCGGTCTCAGCACCGTCATCCCGAGCTTCAACCGTTTGCTTCCAGAGGCGGGGGCGCTTCCCAGCGCGCCGTACAGCAGTACCGATATCCCTGCCCCCGCGGATACTTCGTTCGAGCCGACGCCGCTGCCGCAGGGACTGCGCGAGGCGTTTTCGCAGCGCGGCCTCACTGACCTGGCTCACGCGAGCACTCCGACGGAAATCATTGAGCAGTACGGCCGCCCCACCCCGGAGACCTTCGAGCGCATCGCCGCGGGAGCCGCGCCCACGCAGTCCGCGTCCGCAGTCATGGCGCCGCCAGCGCCCTCATCTGCAGGAAGCTTGACGACGAACGGTACCGCCTCCCCCAACCTCTCCCCGGCCCCTGTTGCCATCGGCGGCGCTGGCCACAGCGTTGGAGGCACCGGCACTGCCTCCACGCACAGCGCCGGACCAGCCAGCGCTTTCCTCGGTGGCCCTGGCGCAGGTGCAGCAGCCGGTCAAGGCACTAGCACAGGGGCAAACAGGTCGGCCCGCGCCGGTGCAGTCGGAAACAACGGGCTGGGCCCAGTTGCGGGACCCGGCGGAGCGGCAGGAGCGGCAGGTACCTCACGCGCGGGTGGAGCAGGCACAGGTCTCGGCGGGCACCGTGGCGCGCTCGCCGGGGCAGGAATGCACGCGATGCGCCCAGGCGCAGGCGGTGCGGGTTTCGGCGCAGGATCGGGCGCGAACTACAGCACTACTGCTTCCCCGGGCGCTGGGCACGGCACTGGACCTGGTTCCGGGCACGGTCTCGGCAACAGCTCGGGCGCCCACGGTGCCGGCGGTTCTTCCACGGCCACCGGTGCCACTGGGGCAGGCGCGCAGCATGCCAACGGCGCGCACGCTGCCCGCGGCGCAGCGTTCGCCGCCGGCCCAATGGGCGCAGCCGGGGCTAACCGCGGGCGCGGACGGGAGAAATCGGGCGGGAAGATCGGCACGGTCACCAGCGCGGTCGAACGCGACGGCAACCTGAAGGCCTTGCTCGGCGACGCCCCTCTGCTCCTGCCCGACATCATCGGCCACAACGTGCGCCGCTAGCGCCCCTCAAAAAGATCGACGCCTCGGAGGTGAACTCCTCCGAGGCGTCGATTCATGCGTCTAGTGCTCGCGGCCGTGCGGCACCTTCAGGTTGGGTTCCTGGCCCGGCTCGACCACCACGAACTGGCCCATCATGCCCGAGTCCTCGTGGTTGAGCATGTGGCAGTGGTACATGTACGCCAGTGTCGGGTCCGGGTAGTAGCCGATATCCACCAACAGGGTCACCGTCGCAAGTGGCGGCACCTCGATGGTGTCGTGCCAGCCGGTGGTGAATTCGACCTCACCGTTGTCCACGCCTTGCACCGCAAAGCGGGCGTTGTGGACGTGGAAGTTGTGCAGCATGTCCTCGTTCTCGTTGGTCACGTGCCAGACCTCCGGTCCCCGGTGGTCGACGGCGAAGTCCACGCGCGTCATGTCCATGGTTTTGCCGTTGATCTCCATGTTCTTCATGCGGAATTCGCGCTCCACGCCAGACGGCTCGGGCAGCTCAATCGGCACGAGTTCGCTCGCCAACGCGGGCGAGGCCGGGGCGTCTTCCGGCGGGCCGACGATCTCGAGCAGGTCGAACACGTCGGTGGCGCCGAACATCTCGGCGGTCTCTTTGTCGGGCAGGCCGCCCCAGTCGGGCAGCTTCTCATCGCGCAGCTTGAGGTTCTTGCCCGGCTCGAGGTCGACCACGATCTCCACGCGTTCGCCGGGGCTGAGCATCACGCCGTCGACTTCGACCGGGGCGTCTAGGAAGCCCTGGTCGGTGGCCACAACCTTGAACGGCACGCCGAGGGTGATGTAGCGGAAACGCAACACCGCACCGTTGAGCACACGCAGGCGCACACGACGGGTGGTGGCCTGGAAGCGGGGTTTGGTGATGCCGTTGATCAGCGGGGTGTCTCCGACCCAACCGCTGTCCTCGTCGAGCTGGCCGTCCTCGGTGAAGTTCGCGTCGCCGATGATGACGGGGATGTCGTCCACGCCGTAGTCGTTGGGCAGGCCGGGGAAGACGGAATCGTCGTCGTCAAGCACGAGCGCACCGGCGAGGCCGCGGTAGGCGTGCAGTGCGGATTTTTCGTGCGGGTGCGGGTGGTACCAGCAGGTCGCGGCGGCCTGGTCGACGGTCCACGACGGCGACCAGGACTCGCCCGGGTCGAACATGAGCGCTGGGCCGCCGTCGGCGGTGGCCGGCAAGTGCAGACCGTGCCAGTGCACGACGGTCGGCTCCGGCAGTTCGTTGCGCACGGTCATGTCGATGTTCTCGCCGCGGCGCATATACAGGGTGGGGCCGAGCCACGGGCCGTTGAATCCCCAGGTCTTGGTCTTTGTACCGGGGACGATCTCGTATTCGCCCTCCTGCGCGGTCAGCTCGAAGCGGCGCGTGTTGCCGTCGAGTTCGCCTTCGTACAACGGCGGGATGGGCAGCGGGCGGGCGTCGAAGTCGGCGCCGGCAGGCTCGGGTTGCGAGGAGGTGGAACACCCCGCAACCACGGAGGCGGAGGCTGCCGCCGCTGTTGCCAGCACCACGCCCTTGAAAAATGTCCGCCTACTCAGTGCCATATTGCGCCTCCTAGTTCGCCGGTTTTGCGCCAATGATCCTACTATCCCCACTATGCATACCCAGCAACGCGAGGAACTCAACGCCCGCCGCTTCGTGTGGTCGAACGGCCTGCAAAACATCGGCGATCAAGTCGTCGCCCCGAAGACGGTGCTGCCGTGGCTGTTTCACGCCGCTGGAGTGCCCGCGGTGCTCACGTCCTTTCTGGTGCCCATCCGCGAGTCCGGGTCGATGTTGCCGCAGGCCTTTCTCAGCCCGTGGGTGACCTCGCAACGCTCCCGCAAGCGCGTGTGGCTCATCGGCTCGTGGGGCCAAGCCCTCGCCGCGGGGCTTATTGCGCTCAGCGCCTTGCTTCTCGACGGAGCTCCGCTCGGCGCCGCCGTCCTCATGCTCTTGGCCGCGCATGCGCTGTTTCGCTCCCTGTGCTCGTTGGCGGGTAAGGACGTGCAGGGCCGCACCATTTCAAAGGGACGCCGCGGCGACATCACCGGCCGCGCCACCGCTCTCGCCGGCGCGTTTACCCTGGCGATTGGCCTGATTCTCTCGGTGCTGCCCAACGACTTGCCGCAATGGGCGCTCGTCACGCTGCTCGCAGTGGGTGCCACCACGTGGGCGCTGGCAGCACTGGTGTTCCGCGGCATCGACGAGCCGGAGGCGGAACCGGAAGCGAAAGACGGGCAGAGTCTGGGCCAGATGTGGGCGCTGATCAAGGGCGACCGCGACCTGCAACGCTTCCTCGTCGTGCGCTCGCTGATGTTGGTCACCGCCCTGTCTACCCCGTTCATCGTGGTCATGGCAGGCGATGAGGGGGCGAACCTGACCGGGCTGGGCGCGTTCATCATCGCCTCCGGAGGAGCGTCGTTGCTGGGTGGGCGGATTTCGGGCAGGTTGTCCGATAGGTCGTCGAAAAGCACGATGGCGTGGGCGGCGGGCATCGCCTCCACGGTCATCGTGTTGCTGGTGCTCAGCGCGCGCCTGACGCCTGCCGGTGTGAACGCGTGGGTGATGCCGCTGGGCTTTTTCCTGGTCAATCTCGCCCACACCGCGGTGCGCGTGAGCCGCAAGACCTACCTGGTGGATATGGCCGACGGCGATAAGCGCACCATGATCACCGGCGCCTCCAACACCGTTATGGGAGTTGTGCTGCTGGTTGTCGGCGCGATCTCCTCGGCGGTTTCGGTGCTCGGGCCGCAGGCGGCGCTGCTCTTCCTCGCCGTGGTGGGCTACGCCGGTGTGATCGGCGCGCGCAACCTGAAAGAAGTCTCGGCAGGCGCCGCCTAGGCGTTATGCTTATGGCCGACAAACCCGCTATAACCAAGGAGCATTCGAGTGCCTAACCACTTCGAACGTGCCGTTGTCGTGCTTGCGGCCGGCGCGGGAACCCGCATGAAGTCTGACCGCCAGAAGACGCTGCACGAGATCGGCGGGCGCAGCCTGCTGTCCCACTCCCTGCACGCAGCAGCCGGTGTGCACCCGGAGCATCTGGTTGCCGTGGTCGGCCACCAGCGCGACCAGGTCGCCCCAGCGGTCGAGCAGATCGCCGAGCAGATGCATGTGGAGATCCGCCAAGCCGTCCAGGAGGAGCAAAACGGCACCGGCCACGCCGTCCAGGTGGGCCTGTCCGCGATCCCGGACTTCGACGGCACCGTCGTGGTCACCAACGGCGACGTCCCGCTGCTGACCCCCGAGACCCTGCAGGCACTCGTGGAAAAGCACGAAGCTGAGCGTGCCGCGGTGACGGTGCTCTCCCTCGAGTTCGACAACCCCACCGGCTACGGCCGCATCATCCGTGGCGAAGCTGGCGACGTCCTCGAGATCGTGGAGGAAAAGGACGCCACCGACGAGCAGCGCAAGGTGCGCGAGGTCAACTCGGGCGTGTTCGCTTTCGACGGCGCCGTGCTGCGTGATGCGCTCGAGCGCGTCACCCCCGACAACGCCCAGGGCGAGTTCTACATCACCGATGTGCTCGGCATCGCGCGTAACGACGGCCTCCGCGTCACCGCGTTTACCGCCCCCGACGCCCGCGAGCTGGCCGGCGTCAACGACCGGGTGCAGCTGGCGGAGGCCGGCAAGGAGCTCAACCGCAGGCTCGTCGAGAAGGCGATGCGCGCCGGCGCCACCGTGATCGACCCCGCCACCACCTGGATCGGCGTGGAGGTCGAAATCGGCCGCGACGTGGTTATTTACCCGAACACGCAGCTGTGGGGCTCCACCGTCATCGGCGACGGCGCCGAGATCGGCCCCGACACCACCCTGACCGACATGGAAGTCGGTGCGCGCGCCAAGGTCGTGCGCACCCAGGGCGAACTCGGTGTCATCGGCGAGGAAGCCACCGTCGGCCCGTTCACCTACATCCGCCCGGGCACCGAGCTCGGCGCGCGTGGCAAGCTCGGCGGCTTCGTCGAATCCAAGAACGCCAAGATCGGTGAGGGCTCCAAGGTGCCGCACCTGACCTACATCGGTGATGCGACCGTGGGCAAGCACTCCAACATCGGCGCAAGCTCGGTGTTCGCCAACTACGACGGCATTAACAAGCACCACACCACCATCGGCGACTACTGCCGCACCGGCTCCGACACCATGTTTGTCGCCCCGGTCAACATCGGTGATGGCGCTTACACCGGCGCGGGTACAGTGGTCACAGAAGATGTGCCCGCTGGTGCACTCGCCATCAAGGAAGGCCGCCAGCGCAACATTGAAGGCTGGGTGGAGAATCGCCGCCCTGGCACCGAGGCGGCTGAAGCAGCAAAGGCCGCGAAGAACGCGAAGCGAGAGGGTTAGTACATGACTGGTTACTCCACCGAAAACCACAAAGACCTCAAGGTCTTTACCGGACGCGCCCACCCGGAACTCGCGGAGGCAGTGGCCAAGGAGCTCGGCATCGAGCTCGTGCCCACCACCGCCCGCGACTTCGCCAACGGCGAGATCTTCATCCGCTTCGAGGAATCCGTCCGCGGCGCCGACTGCTTTGTCATGCAGTCCCACGCCCAGCCACTGAACAAGTGGCTGGTTGAGCAGCTGATCATGATCGACGCGCTCAAGCGCGGCTCCGCCAAGCGCATCACCGCGATCCTGCCGTTCTACCCGTACGCGCGCCAGGACAAGAAGCACCGCGGCCGCGAGCCGATCTCCGCGCGTCTGATCGCGGACCTGCTCACCGCCGCCGGCGCGGACCGCATCGTCTCCGTGGACCTGCACACCGACCAGATCCAGGGCTTCTTCGACGGCCCGGTCGACCACATGCACGCCCAGCCGATCCTGGTGGACTACATCAAGTCCAAGTACCCCATGGATAACCTTGTGGTGGTCTCCCCCGACGCCGGCCGTGTGAAGACGGCCGAGAAGTGGGCGAACATGCTCGGCGACGCCCCGATGGCGTTCGTGCACAAGACCCGCGACATCGACGCCGCCAACAAGGTCGTGTCCAACCGCGTCGTCGGTGAGGTCGACGGCAAGGACTGCATCCTGATGGACGACATGATCGACACCGGCGGCACCATCGCCGGCGCGGTCGGTGTGCTCAAGGCAGCCGGCGCGAAGTCCGTGGTCATCGCCTGCACCCACGGCGTGTTCTCCGACCCAGCTCGCGAGCGTCTCAACGCATGCGGCGCGGAGGAAGTCATCACCACCGACACCCTGCCGCAGGACACCGAGGGCTGGAACAACCTCACGGTGCTTTCCATCGCGCCGTTGCTGGCCAAGACGATCCACGAGATCTTCGAAAACGGCTCCGTGACCACCCTCTTCGAGGGCCAGGCGTAATCAGCCGGACTGCAATAGCCGGGGCAGCGCACGCTGCCCCGGCTTCACGCTTAAGGGAAGGAAACGCATGTACGACCGCTACGCCCCGTCGGTGGATTTCACCCCAGACCTCGAGCACGCGAAATCCATGTTCGACAACGACGCCACACTGGAGTATCTCGGCGCCACGATTACGCGTCTGGAGCCCGGGCTTGCCGAAGGCGAGTTCACCGTAGAGTCGCGCCACGCCAACGGCTTCGGCGTGTGTCAGGGCGGCGTGTTGTTCACCTTTGCCGACGCGCTTTTCGGCGGTGCCTGCAACTCGCGCCGCAGCGAGCCGACGGTCAGTGCCCAGTCCGAGATGATCTACTTGGCGCCAGCGAAGATGGGCCGCACCATTCGCGGCGTCGCTCGCGAGCGCCACACGTGGGGCCGCAACGGCCTTTCGGACGTCACGCTTTACGACGGCGATACCGTCGTCGCCGAGTTCCGCGGCATGTCCCGCACCACCAAACGACCACCGACAGGAAATTAACGTGAGCCCTCAACACCAGGGCCTGCAAGAACAAGGCCTCAACAGAAGCGTCAAAAGCCGGCAGTTGATGATGATTGCCTTTGGCTCGTCGATAGGCACGGGCCTGTTTTTGGGCTCCGCCGGATCGATCCAGTACGCGGGACCGGCGGTACTCATCTCCTTCGCCCTCGTCGGGGTGATCGTGTACTTCCTCATGCGCATGCTCGGCGAAATGGCGGTCAAACACCCCGTCTCCGGCTCCTTCGCCGCGTACTCTCGCGCCTACATCGGGCCGGCCGCGGGCTTTATCACTGGCTGGAACTGGTGGTTCACCACCGTCGTGGTGGGCATGCTGGAGCTGACCGCAATGGGCACGTTCCTGGATTACTGGTTCCCCGGCTTGCCGCACTGGGTCACCGCGCTGGTGACGCTTTTGGTGGTCGCCGCGCTGAATCTGCTCAACGTGCGGGTGTTCGCGGCGACGGAATACTGGCTGTCGTTGATCAAGGTCTCCGCGCTGGTGCTCATGATCCTTCTCGGCATTGCGCTGGTGGTGGGCATTGGGCCAGAGCCTGCAATCGGGCTGCAGCACATCACAGACCACGGCGGGTTCATGCCCAACGGTATCTCCGGCGTGCTCTTCGCGCTGGTGGCGGTGACATTCACCTTCGGCGGGATCATGTCCATCGGCACCGCAGCCGGCGAGGCAGACGACCCGGAGACCGCTATCCCACGCGCCGTGAACTCGGTGGTGTGGCGCATCCTCGTGTTCTACCTCGGTGGCATTGGCACAATCTTGCTGCTCGCACCGTGGAATGAGCAGGAAGCCAATGAAAGCCCGTTCATCCGCGTGCTCAGTGGCGTCGGTTTTGGGCCCGCGGCCACCGTGCTCAACATCGTCATCGTGGTGGCGGTGTTCTCCGTGCTCAACACCATGACCTACTCCGGTGCGCGCATGCTGCGCGACCTCGCACGAAACGGCCAGGCGCCGCGCATATTCGCAGCAACGAGTTCCAACGGACTGCCCACCAAGGCCCTGTTGTTCGACGCCACGCTCATGGGCGTCGTGGTGATTCTCAACTTCTTTTTCGAGGGCAAAATCTTCGCGGTCCTGCTCGCCATCATCGTGGGCACGGAGTTGATCACCTGGGCCGGCATTTGCGTTTCCCACCTGAACTTTCGCAAGCACGAAACCAGCAAGTCCTTCCCCGCCCCGCTGTACCCGCTGGCCAACTGGATTTGCATCGGATTTTTCGTCCTCGTGCTTGTCCTGATGGGTATTCTTCCGGAATACCGCATGGGACTTGCCACCCTCACAGGCTGGATCATTGCCCTCGGCCTCATCTCTTTGACCACGCAACGCAGGAGCCGCGCATGATCCGCCCGGACCTCGCATCGCTGCCCGCCTACGTACCGGGTGTGCGCGATGAACGCGCCATCAAGCTGTCCTCCAACGAGTGCGCCGAAGCACCGTTGCCGAGCGTGATCGATGCCATGCGCGAGGCGCTCAGCGGCGTGAACCGCTACCCGGACATGGGCGCTGTGCAGCTGCGTGCAGCGCTGGCGGAACACCTCGGAGTTGCCCCGGAGCAGATTGCAGTGGGCACCGGTTCCTCCGCCTTGTGCCAGCAGCTGGTTACCGCCACGGCCGGCCCAGGCGACGAGGTCGCCTTTCCCTGGCGCAGCTTCGAGGCCTACCCCATCTTCGCCCAGGTCGCCGGCGCCACCCCGGTGCCGGTGCCGCTGACCGCGGATCAACGCGTGGACCTGTCGGCGCTCGCGGCCGCTGTCACGGAGCGCACCAAGCTCGTTTTCGTGTGCAACCCGAACAACCCGACGGCCACGACGGTCACCGATGCCGAATTCGCTGCGTTCATGGAATCGGTCCCGGAGGACGTGCTGGTGGCACTCGACGAGGCTTACTTCGAATACAACCGCGCCGCCGACTCCCCGATCGCCACCGAAGTCATCGCCCGCTACCCCAACGTGGTGGTGCTGCGCACGTTTTCCAAGGCGTACGGTCTCGCCGGGGCCCGCGTGGGCTACGCGTTCGGCCCCCAAGCCGTGATCGAGGCGCTGAACAAGGTCGCGGTGCCGTTTTCCGTCAGCTCGTTGGCGCAGGTTGCGGCGTGCGCCTCCCTCGCCGCGCAAGACGAGTTGCGCGAGCGTATCGACGTCACGGTGGCTGAGCGGGCACGTGTCGTGGCAAAGCTGGGGCTCGCAGAGTCCCAAGCAAACTTCGTGTGGCTGCCCGGGGCCGGACCAGAGCTGGCGGAACGGTTGGCGGCAGAAGGCGTGCTCGTGCGCGCCTTCCCGGAAGGCATCCGCGTGACGGTGACCAACGCCGACGAGACCGACGCGCTGCTGGAGGCATGGGATCGTGCGCAATGAGCGACGCCGCGTCATCGCGGCAACCACCATCGGCACCGCCATCGAGTGGTACGACTACTTCCTCTACGCCGCCGTCGCGGGCTTGGTGTTTAACAAGGTGATGTTCGGCCCGCTGGGGCCCGCCGCGGCGACGATCGCAAGCTTCCTCACCGTCGGACTGTCCTTCCTGTTCAGGCCGCTCGGTGCGGTGCTGGCCGGCCATTTCGGCGACCGGCTGGGCCGGCGCGGCGTGCTCATGGTCACTCTGTTCACGATGGGCACCGCCACCGCATTGATCGGTCTGCTGCCCACCTACGACACCGCTGGCTGGCTCGCGCCCGCCGCGCTGGTAATCCTGCGCATCCTGCAGGGCACATCCGCCGGCGGCGAATGGGGCTCCGCGGTGCTGTTGGCCGTCGAGCACGCCCCGACCGACAAGCGCGGCCTGTACGGCGCAGGTCCGCAGGTGGGTGTACCGGCAGGTCTATTACTGTCCTCGGGCGTGCTGGCGCTGATGAGCATGATTGCCCCGGGCGAGGCGTTTTTGCAGTGGGGGTGGCGCGTGCCATTTCTGCTCTCCGTCGCGCTGACCTTCCTGGGCTGGTGGATCCGCAACGGCGTCGAAGAATCCCCGGTGGTCGAGGAAATGCGCGAAGTGGGCGCGCGCAACCCGATCGGTTCGCTCTTCGCGCGCCACGCCGGCCTTGTGCTCGCAGCCGCGCTGATCTTCGCCGCGAACGGAACGGTGGGCTATATGACCACCGGCGGTTACATCCAAAACTATGTCACCGACCCGGCCGGTCTCGCGCTCGAGCGCGAGGACATCCTCTGGGCGGTCACAGCATCCGCCGCCATGTGGCTGTGCACCACCGCGTTCGCGGGCTGGGTGTCGGACTACATCGGGCGCCAACGCACGCTCGCGATCGGCTTCGTGGTGCAGGCTGCGGGAGTGGCGACACTCTTCCCGCTGGTCAACACCGGGTCGCTGGCGAAGATCACCGTGGCGCTGATCTTCCTCACCGTCGGCCTCGGGTTGACCTACGGCGAAATCGGCGCGTTTTACGCCGAACTGTTCCCCGCCTCGGTGCGCGCATCCGGCGCGTCGATTTCCTACGCCATCGGCGCGATCTTGGGCGGCGCCTTCGCTCCCACCATCGCTGCGGCTTTGCGCGAGGCCACAGACGGCACGGCGGCGATTACCGCCTACTTGATGGCTGCGACGCTTGTCGGTCTCGTCGTCACGCTGCTCATGCGCGATCGACGCGGCATCCCCCTCGGCCACGAGCACGAACAACTCCAGGCGAGCGGACATTTTGTGTGGCAAAAACAGACTGCTACCCTATAGCAGTCTCGGCGAGGGCCTACGGGCCGTTATCGACGCGATTTTGAGATCCTTTTGCGATCACTCGACGAGCACATTTCCGTTCAGTGGTCGCAGGCAAGGCCTGTGGCCCTTCACACCAGAAGGAGTACAACATGGCTATTACCCCCACCGTTATCAAGGGTGAGCGCCGCGAGGAGTTCGGCAAGGGCTCCGCTCGCCGCCTGCGCCGCGAGGGCAAGATCCCGGGTGTCCTGTACGAAAAGGGCATCGACAACATCCACTTCGCAGTCGACCTGCTCGAGATGACCGCAATCGTGCGTAACGACGGCGTCAACGCCATCGTCGAGCTCGAGCTCGACGGTGAGAAGCTGCTGGCCATGGTCAAGCACGTCGACCAGAACGTGCTCACCCTGGACATCGACCACATCGACCTGTTCGGCATCAAGCGCGG
Source organism: Corynebacterium fournieri (assembly GCF_030408775.1). Lineage (NCBI taxonomy): Bacteria > Bacillati > Actinomycetota > Actinomycetes > Mycobacteriales > Corynebacteriaceae > Corynebacterium > Corynebacterium fournieri. The sequence continues at coordinate 757,445 of NZ_CP047210.1, read as the reverse complement.
CGAGAAGGTCACCGTCGAGGTCCCGGTCGTCACCGAGGGCGAGGCCGCTCCGGGCGCAGTTGTGCTGCAGGAAACCGACGTTGTGGAGATCGAGATCGACGCGCTGTCCATCCCGGACGAGCTGACCGTCTCCATCGAGGGCAAGGAGATCGGCGACGCCCTGTACGCTTCCGACGTGAAGCTGCCGGAGGGCGCAGAGCTCATCTCCGATCCGGAGACCCTGCTGGTCAACGTCACCTACGAGCAGGTTGACGAGGACCTCGAGGCTGAGGCCGAGGCTGCTGAGGAAGGCGGCGCTGAGGCTGGCGCCGAGTCCGAGGCTCCGGCTGAGGAGGAAGACAGCGAGTAATCGTCGCTTCCCTGCCCGCTACCGCATCGTCGCGGTAGCGGGTTTTCCGCATTTTGGGGTGGGCTATCCTCATTGCGTGACTATCTTGATCGTCGGCCTGGGCAACCCCGGCCCGCAGTACGCAGCCACGCGGCATAACGCGGGTGTGTTTGTCGTCGAGGAGCTTTTGGGCCGCGCGACGCCCATGCCCGCACAGCTGGCTGTGCACAAGCGCACGAACACCGAGATCGCGGAGCTTGCGAAGGGGCGTTTGCTTGACGACGACCAAGCGGTCCTCGCCCGCACCCGGTCGTTCATGAACGTCTCCGGCGGTCCGGTTAAGGCGCTGATGGACTACTTCAGCGTGAAGCCGGAAGACCTGTATGTGGTGCACGACGAGTTGGATTTGGAGCTCGGCGAGGTCAAGCTGCGCCTCGGCGGAGGCGACCACGGGCACAACGGGTTGAAGTCCGTCACGAAATCCTTAGGCGGCAAGCCGTACAACAAGGTGGCGATGGGCATTGGCCGCCCGCCCGGGAGGATGGCGCCGGCGGACTACGTGCTCAAACCATTCAGCGCGAAGGAGCAGGTGGATCTGGCTATCGCTGCGGCGGACGCGGCGGATGAGATCCTGCGCGCGATAAGCTCACGCCCATGAAGCTTGCAACGATCAGGACCGGAAAGACCACTACCGCAGCCCGCATTATCGACGACCACAGGGCGGTCGCGCTCGGAGCACCCGACGTCGGGGAACTGTTGCGCGGCGGCTCTTTCGACGAAGGCGAGGAGTTCAACTACTCCCCTGCCGATCTCGCGCCGGTGATCCCGCGCCCCGGCAAGATCATCTGCGTCGGGTTGAATTACGCGAAGCACATCGCGGAGATGGGCCACGAGCAGCCGGACGTGCCCACCTTGTTTATCAAGTACCCCGAGGCGCTCATCGGCGCCTACGACGACGCCGAGGTGCCGAGCTTCAACGCAGAGACCTTGGACTTTGAAGGCGAGCTGGCCGTGATTATCGGATCGCGCGCCCGCCACGCCACCGACGGGGTTGCGCACATCGCGGGCTATGCCGTCATCAACGATTACACGCAGCGTCATTTTCAAAAGCGCACGCAGCAGTGGCACCAGGGCAAATCGTTGGAGAAGACCGCAGGCTTCGGCCCGTGGCTGGACACCGAGTGGCAGCCTGGCCCGACAATCACCACCACGCTCAACGGCGAGGTGATGCAGCAAGCCGCCACCGACGACCTGGTCTTTACGCCAGCGAAGCTGGTGGAGTTCATCTCGCACCTCTACCCGCTCGAGCCGGGCGATGTGATCGCCACCGGAACGCCTGCCGGCGTGGGGCATGCGCGCGAGCCGAAGCGTTACCTGGGTGACGGCGACACCGTACGCGTTGAAATCGAGGGCCTCGGCGCGATCGAGAACACCACGCGCGTGTACTAGACGCCAAGCTGGTCCAGCACGCGGACCTCTGCCTCGGCGATCAGCTGCAGCGGGAACAGCAGGATCGCGAAGGGCGCTGCGCTGAGCATCACGGCGGGGAACTTTTCGGACGGGTGCTTGTTCGCGCCCCCGTTGAGCTGGTCGAGCCCGTTCATGATGTTGGTCATGAGGAAGCTGTACAACCCCCACGAGCTGCCGCTGTACGCGCGGTTGCTTTCAGCTGGCGCAGCGGGCGCGGCTGGGGCGAGCGCGCCCACCGCAAGCGCGCCGGTGGTTGCAGTGGCAATGACGATCCTGGAAACCTTCACGCCTCAAACATCGCCTCGCTCGGCGAGGACGTTAACATCTGTTCAATTTCGCGTGCCGGAGCAGCCATGAGCTCGCCGCGGTCTGCACCGACGAGGCAGTAGTCGTTGTCCTTGGTCATCGGTCGCAAATACGGGTAGGTCGGCGGCAGGTCCGGGTGAGCGCGAGTGAATGCGGTTTCGACACCGCTCGCCCACCGTCCAGAAAAGGCCCGGGAGACCACCGCGGGCGCGTCGGAGCGCAGCAGTTCGCGGTTGTGCTCGCTGGTGCCGGCCTCGTCCGCGAGCAAAAACGCGGTACCGCAGGCGACGGGGACGCCTAGCTTGGCGACGTCCTCCGGTCCCCGCACTCCTCCCGCCGCGATCGCAGGCCCGTCCACGAGCGCAAGCAGTTCTTCCAACGCACGCTGATCCGGCTCATCGTGCTGGCTCCAGCTGCCGCGGTGGCCACCCGCACGCGGCCCCTGGACGATCACGCCGTCGACTCCCCTGCGCTCGGCTTCGGCGATCTCTGCCGGGTTGGTCACCGTCGCCCAGGCTTCCGAGCCAGCGGCGTGCAGTTGCGCGATCTCTTCCTCGGTAAAGCATCCGAACGTGGACGACACCACGGCAGGTGCCGCGTCTAAGACGAGGGCGAACTTTTCGGCATAGTCGGATGCGACGTCCGGAACCTCCTTGCCGAGGTGGCCCGCGACCGTGAGGACGTCGTCAGGCAAAGGCTTCGGCTGCGGCACAAAAAGATTGGCTCCGAACGGCGGCTCGCACTCGGCGAGCCATTCGCGAGCCTGGTCCACGGAGCAGGTGCCGAGCGCGATGAAGCCGAACTCGACAGCGTTGACGAGCGCGGGTGTGGACGGCCCGCCCGCCATAGGTGCAGCGATCACGCGTGGAAAGTCCATAGCTAGAGTATGGCGCATGTTCGGATTCTTCAGGCGCAAACGCACCCCCGACCTTGAAGCGGAGTGGCTGGTGGTGGGGCTGGGCAACCCAGGCGCGGAGTATGCCGCAACGCGCCACAATGTGGGCTACATGGCGCTCGATGAGCTGGCGGGCGACTTACAGCCGGTACCCGGGATCAAGGCGCTGGTACAGGTGCGAAACGGGGTGGCGTACGCGAGGTCGACGACTTATATGAACACAACCGGCGAGGCAGTCGGCCCGCTGGCGGCGGCGCTGGGGGTGGCACCGGAGCACGTGATCGTGATGCACGACGAGCTGGACCTACCCGCCGGGAAAGTGCGCGTGAAACTCGGCGGCAACGAAAACGGCCACAACGGGCTGAAGTCGATCACCGAGCACCTGGGCACACGCGACTACCTGCGCGTGCGCATGGGCATCGGGCGGCCGCCGGCGGGTACGACGGTGCCGGACTGGGTGCTCTCCCCAATCGAGGTCGACGTCGCTGACCAGGTCGCCCTCGCCGCGCAAGCCGTGCAGTTGATTACCAGCGAAGGACTAGCAAAAGCTCAGAATGTGATCCATGCGACACGGTAGGTTGTGGGGGTATGACACACCACGCCATGCTCAACAGTAAATACCCGCCCGCAGAGGGCCTTTACGAACCCGACGAAACCACCAGCGAAATCTCCCTCCAGCTTTGCCACGGCTGGGGCTCAGCCATGATCATCAGCGGACTCGAGGACGATGACATCCCCGTGTCCGTCTTCGAGGAGGTCCGGGACGAATACGCCCGCCTCGTCCCCGAAGCGTCCGAGGACGCCAAACGCATCGACGCGCTGCGCGGGGCGCTGGCGAAGCGCGATCTCGCCTTCTCCTTCGACGAGGGCTACGACAAGGGCGAGGCCGCCGAAGACGGCGCCGACCTCGCCCGCGAAGAAGGCCGCAAGGGCTACGCCTACTGCACCATGCAGGACGTGGACTGCGTGATCCACACCGGGCTGATCTATTTCGGCTTCAGTTCCCTGGACAATCCCGGCGACGAGTCCGACGCCGAAATCGGCCAGGCGGTCGTCGAGGCACTCGAGGAGGTCGGCTTCACGCCTGAGTGGAACGGCAAACAGACCGGCCGCATCACATGCGAGGGCCTGAAGTTCGAGCTCCCGCTGGCGGACTAGCCCAGCTCGGCCTCCAGGTCATCCAGCGCGCGCGTGAGCGCCGCCTGCTTTTGCTCGCGCGGGGCGAGTTCGCCGTCTTCGACGTCCTCGCCGAAGATGTGCAGCGCCACCTGGTTGCGGATGCCGCGCATGGACAGGTTCGCCACGATCTGGCGCCAATGCTCCACCGCGCGCACGCCGCCGTCCGCGCCGTAGCCGACGAACGCCACCGGCTTGCCTGACCATTCGCCGAACAGCGAGTCAAAGGCGTTTTTCATCGTGCCCGGCACCGAGTGGTTGTACTCGGGCGTGACAAAGACGAACCCGTCGCAGGCGTCCACCGCCTTAGACCAGCGGGTTACCACCGGGTCGTCGTACTGCTTGTTCGCCGCACCAGGCACGACCTCCGCAACCATGTGCGGCACGTCGAAATCGGCCAAGTCGAGCAGGCGGTACTCGGCGTCGCGCTCGGCGGCGGCGTCCATCACCCAGGCGCCGATATGCTCGCCGATGCGGCCAGAGCGTACAGATCCAAGAAACACTCCGATTGTTGTCATGGGCACGACTGTACTTGGCCGAAGGTGCGTCGATAAGCTAGCTGCTTATGAGTACCGTTTCCGAGGCCGCGCGCCGCCGCACATTCGCCGTCATCGCCCACCCGGACGCCGGTAAATCGACGATCACGGAGGCGCTTGCGCTGCACGCGCACGTGATTTCGGAGGCCGGAGCGGTGCACGGCAAGGGCAACCGCAAGTCCACCGTGTCGGACTGGATGGAGATGGAAAAGGACCGCGGTATTTCCGTCGCGTCCTCGGCGCTGCAGTTCGAGTACGCCCCCGACGAGCACACAGGCGAGCCCTATGTGGTCAACCTGGTGGACACGCCGGGCCACGCGGACTTCTCCGAGGACACCTACCGCGTGCTGTCCGCCGTCGATGCCGCGGTCATGCTTATCGACGCTGCGAAAGGCTTGGAGCCGCAAACCCTGAAGCTGTTCCGCGTGTGCAAGGCCCGAGGCTTGCCCATCGTCACGGTGATTAACAAGTGGGACCGCGTGGGCCGCGAGCCGCTCGAGCTTGTCGACGAGATCGTCTCCGAAATCGACCTGCAGCCCACCCCGCTGTACTGGCCGGTGGGCGAAGCGGGCGACTTCCGCGGCCTGGCGCACGTCTCCCGCGACGGAGAGGTTGACGGCTACGTCCACTTCACCCGCACCGCCGGCGGTTCCACCATCGCGCCGGAAGAGCACTACAGCGTGGACGAGGCCGCGGTGAAAGAGGGCGACGTGTGGGACACCGCCATCGAAGAAGCTTCCCTGCTGCTCGAAGATGGAGCGGTGCACGACCAGCAGTTGTTCGAGCAGTGCATCACCTCCCCCATCATCTTCGCCTCCGCGATGCTGAACTTCGGCGTGCACCAAATTCTGGACACCCTGTGCGCGATCGCTCCGGCGCCTGAGGGCCGCGAGTCCGATCCGAAGGCGATCGAGGCGTCCACCACCGCAATGGATGAAAAGCGCGAGGTGGGCGACGACTTTTCCGGCGTCGTGTTCAAGGTGCAGGCGGGCATGGACAAAAATCACCGGGACACCCTCGCGTTCATGCGCGTGGTCTCCGGCGAGTTCGACCGCGGCATGCAGGTCACGCACGCCCAGTCCGGCCGTTCCTTCTCCACGAAGTACGCTCTGACAGTGTTCGGCCGCACCCGCGACACGGTGGAGACGGCTTACCCGGGCGACATCATCGGCCTGGTCAACGCAGGTTCGCTCGCGCCCGGCGACACGATCTACGCCGGCAAGAAGGTCCAGTTCCCGCCCATGCCGCAGTTCGCGCCCGAGCACTTCCGTACGCTGCGCGCGAAGTCGCTGGGCAAGTACAAGCAGTTCCGCAAGGCGCTCGACCAGCTCGATGCCGAAGGCGTCGTGCAGATTCTGCGCAACGACCTGCGCGGCGACGCCGCCCCGGTGATGGCCGCGGTTGGCCCGATGCAGTTCGAGGTCATGCAAGCCCGCATGGAAAACGAGTACAACGTGGAGACCGTCACCGAGCCAATCCCTTACTCCGTGGCGCGGCGCACCGATGCCGATTCCGCCCCGGAGCTGGGCCGGCAGCGCGGCGTGGAGATCTTCACCCGCACCGACGGCGAACTCATCGCACTGTTCGGAGACAAGTGGAAGCTCGCCTTCGTGGAGAAGGAGCACCCGGAGCTGACCATCGAGCCGATGATCGCGGACTAGCGCTTCGCGGTGAGGAACTCGTGCATCGCGGGCCAGTCGCGCTCCACCTGCGCCTGGCCGGCCGCGTAGTTCGCCCACAGTTTCTCCGCGTTGAGCTCGGTGGACTCCACTCCCATCGCGTCGGGAAAGAAGATGTAGGCGTTGCCGGCGTCGGCTTCTTCGATAAGCGACTGTTTCGCGGCGTTATAAATGCCCGGCCGGGCAACCATCGCGTCGGCGACCTTGGGCGTATTGCGCAGGATGCGGCGCACGGCGCGCTCGCGTTTCTGCGGCCCCTTGACGTAGTCGCGCGGTCGGGTGAGCACCGCGAGGAAACGGGTGTAGCCTGCGGCGCGGGCGGCGTCGATGAGCAAACCGCCCGAGGTTCCCAGCGCGCCGTCGACGTAGGGCACGCCGTCGATTTCGCGCATTTTCATCAGGATTGGCAGCGTCGACGACGTTCGGGCTGCAAGGGCGACGTCCTCCAAGGTGCGCAGGTCGTCGCGGTTGAACGCCACCGTCTCCCCCGTGTCGGCGCGCACCGCCTCGACGTGGACCTCCTCGGTGGTCCGGGCAAACGCGTCGAAGTCGAACGGCAGAACATCCTCGGATTGTTCGTAGGCCCACTCGCCGTTGATCAGGCCCTTTCCACGCACCACAGAGCGCCAGCCGCCGAACTTGGGGTTGCCCACGAACTCCGTGAACGCGTTCTCAGAGCGCCACGTGTCGCGGGAGGCGAAGTTAAGCGCGTGGACAGAACCTGCGGAAATGCCGCCGACCCAGCCGAACTGGACCTCTTCCGCGATGAGCTTTTCCACCACGGGGGCGGTGTAGGAGTTGCGGGTACCTCCGCCTTCGAAGATGAGGGCGGTGTCGCGGGCGTCAATCATGCGTGCGAGCCTACGCGCACAGCCTCTCCAATCGCGTTCCAGGCGACCTCCGCAAAATCGGCCGCGTCGAGGCTCCCGCAGCCCTCGGGCATGTGCCCCCAGTACTCGGCGCCGGTGACCTCGGGCAGCTCCTCGACGTTTAAGCGGGTGGGCAGGTCGGGGACCTCAGGCATGGCGCCGCCGATGATCCCGAGCACGTCCAGGCCCCTCGCGCGGGCTTGCTCGCAGGTGAGCTCGGCAAGGTTCAGGCTGCCCAACCCCAGCGAGGTAACCACCACCAGTGGCGCACCGAGAGCGCTCGCGATGTCGGCGACTGTGTAGTCGTCCGCCAGCCGCACCAAAAGCCCGCCGGCGCCTTCCACCAGCACCACGCGCTCGGGGGCGTCGAGGCTGCGGATCCACTCGGTGACTTCGTCCAGGCTCGGCATCTGGATCCCGGCCCGCCGCGCGGCGAGGTTCGGTGCGAGGGGTTCCGGGTAGCGCCACCGCTCGAACGTCTCGATGCCAGCAAGCTTCTCGACGGCTGACGCATCCCCCTGCCCCGGCGCCTCCCCCGTCTGAATCGGCTTGGCGGCCACCACGTCGAAGCCGCGCCGCTTGAGCACGGCGGCGATGGCAGCGGTGGCCACCGTCTTGCCCACGTCGGTGTTGGTGCCGGTTATGGCGATGATCATTTCGTGGCCTCCTTGACTGCTGCCGCAATGCCCCGGCAGATCTGGGCGGTGTCCTCATCCGAGCAGATGTAGGGCGGCATGGTGTAGATCAACCGGCCGAATGGGCGGATCCACACGCCTTCGGCCATGGCGGCCTCGGTGGCTTCACGCATCGGCACGTCAGCTTCCATCTCCACCACTCCGATGGCGCCGAGCACGCGCACATCGGCTACGCCCGGTAGATCCGCCAGCGGGGATAGGCCGCGCTCGAGTTCCGTTTCAATCCGGGCGACTTGGTCACGCCAGTCTCCCTCCGCCACCATCGCGACAGACTCTGCAGCGACGGCGCAGGCCAGCGGGTTCGCCATGAACGTCGGCCCGTGCATGAGCGCTCGTGGCTGCATCCCGGAGGCGATCTTCTCGGTGGCCAAAGTCGCCGCCAGCGTCATGAACCCGCCGGTCATCGCCTTGCCCACGCACATGATGTCCGGTACGACGCTGTTGTCGAGGGTGGTGAACAACTGGCCGGTGCGGCCAAATCCGGTGGCGATTTCGTCGGCGATGAGGGGGATACCGGAGGCGTCGCAAAGCGTGCGAAGGCCGGAAAGTAGCTCGGCGTCGTGAAAGCGCATTCCGCCCGCGCCTTGGACAACCGGTTCGACAATCACGCCGGCGATGTCGGGGGTGATCAGGCGGGCGAATTGCTCGAGGTAGGCGGCCCGCTCGCTCTCCGACGCGCCGCGGATCGGCGGGGCTGGCGCAAACACCTGCGGTTTGAGAGCGTCGCCCCACATGGCGTGCATGCCGCCGTCAGGGTCGCACACGCTCATGGTGGCGAATGTGTCGCCGTGGTACCCGGAACGCCAGGTCAAAAACGTGGTGCGCTCAGGGTGGCCTTGGCCGATGGCGTACTGCAGCGCCATCTTCATCGCCACCTCCACCGACACTGATCCGGAGTCGGAGTAGAACACCTGGGAAAACGCCCCGCCGGTGAGATCGAGGAGGCGTTGCGTGAGCTGTGCCGCGGGCTCGTGGGTGAGCCCGCCGAACATGACGTGGCTCATTGTGGCGATCTGTGTTTCAGCGGCCGCGACCAACCGAGGGTTGGAGTGCCCGTGGATGGCCGCCCACCAGGATGACATGGCATCGATCAGCACGCGCCCGTCGTGAAGCGTGATGCGCGGCCCAGAAGCGCTAGCGACGGGGTACGTGAACTGGCCGGGTTCCGCGTACGGGTGCCAGATGTGGGCGGCGTCGATTGCGGCGATCTCGCGTTGGTCCATAGTTTATGGACGTTAGCAGCTCACGCCACCTTTTGAACGGTGTTCAAGCTTACGGGGTGAGTGCACCTCCAGTCACCGCGAGAGTCTCGCCCGAGATGTAGGACGCGGCCTCGGAAGCGAGGAACACGTACGCGCCGGCGAGCTCCGCTGGCTGGCCCGGGCGGCCGATGTCGGAATCCTGCGCGAAGTTGTCCACCACCTCTTTGGGCTGGCCCTCCGCTGGCTGGATCACTGTCCAGATCGGGCCCGGCGCGACAGCGTTGACACGAATGCCCTGAGACGGCAGCAGTTCGCGGGAAAGGCCCTTGGCAAGGTTGTTGAAGGCGGCCTTGGTCATGGCGTAATCCAGCAGTTCTTTGGACGGGCTGTAGGCCTGGACAGACGTGGAGAAGATGATGGAAGACCCTGGTTCCATGTGCTTGACCGCCTCTTTGGTCACGCGGAACGCGGAGTAGATGTTGGTCTTCATCGTGGCGTCGAAGTCCTCATCGGAGATGTTCAGCAGGCCGTCGTTCCACACCTGCCGCGAAGCGTTGTTGACCAAAATGTCAATGCCACCGAGGCCGTCGACGGTTTTCTGCACTGCCGCGACGCAGTTTTCACGCTCCCGCAGATCGCCCGGGATGGCAACGGCGTTTCGCCCGGCGTCCTCAATGAGCTTCACAATGCGGTCCGCGTCCTTCTGCTCCGCCGGCAGGTAGGCAATAGCGACGTCTGCGCCCTCGCGGGCAAAGGCGATGGCGGTCGCTGCGCCGATGCCGGAATCGCCTCCGGTAATAAGGGCGCGACGTCCCTCAAGCTTGCCGGAGCCGACGTAGGAATCCTGACCAAGATCCGGCTCGGTGGTCATCTCCGTGTCCAGGCCGGGATTATCCTGGCGCGGCTCGGAGGGAAATTCGGACTGGTATTTCGTGCGGGGATCAATGAGTGCCATGGCGACACACTAGCGGAACAGTTGTAATCAGCCGTTTAGAATTTCTTCGGCGGCGCGGTCGTTCCAGCGGCGCAGCTGCAGGCGCCACGCTGCACCGTCCGACGAGCGGGGCGGGGCCTGAATACAGCGACGTGAATCCATGCCCGCCTGCAGTTCTTTAGCCCGCAGCATCTCCGCGTCGATTTTCACCCCCATCAGCAGCACCACATTCATTGTCCAGACCAGTACCAGCACCGCCAGCACCGTCCCGAACGCCCCGTAGGTGGTGCGCACCCCCACAATGCGCACGTACCAGCCAAAGCCGACCCACAGTCCGCTGACCACCGCGAGCGCAAGCGCCGAGCCTAACGTGAGCACGCGGAACCTTCCCGGCCGTACATTCGGCGTGAAGTGGTACAGCACGCTGACGAGCGCCACTGCGACCACCGCGATCACAGGCCCGCGCAGGTAGTCCCACACCGGCAAAAAGATCGAGGTGAGGTACTCCAACTCGTCGTTGAGCTGCAACGGTCGCGCCACCGGGCCGAGGACAGCGGTGACGATGCCGTCGGTAAGCAGCGCGCCCAGGATGATCACCACCGCACCGACCACGAGAACCAGGGTGACCAGCCACATCGTCGTCCACGTCACGGCGATGGGGCGTCCCTCGGTTCGCCCGTACATGAGGTTGGCGTTGCGGGAGAACGACCGCACGTACCCGGATGCCGACAGCAGCGAGATCACCACCGAGACCACCAACGCAATTGTGCTTTGCGACGGCGTCCCGACAATCGTGAGCAGCACATTCAGCGCGTCTTCCTGCAATTCCGCCGGCACGTAGCTTTCGATCAGTTCCGCGAGCAATGAATCGGGCGCGTCTTCTTCGCGCGGCATGAGCAGGCTGAAGATGGAATAGGCCGCCAACAGCATCGGTGCGACGGAAAGCATCGTGTAGTACGTCATCGCCGCGGCCCGATCGACCACAGCGTCGTTGGAGAAGTCCGTGACAATGCGGCGCAGCACCGAACGCCAGCCGGCGCGGGTCAGCCGGTTCCCCCGCCCCAAGGGCGATTCGTAGTCGTGCGGGGAGACCACCACGTCGCCGGTGCCGTACGGCATGACCAGCTCAGCGCGGTACGTGGTGCCCTTTTCTGTCATAAGGCCACTGTAATCGGCGGGGGTGGCGGTCCGGTTCCCTGGTGCCGCAAATCTGTGGACAACTCGCCGCGGGCCGCAGGGTTATCCTCAGATTTCGTTTGCAATGCATTGCGGTGTGCCCAACCCGTGCCGCCAGTTCGGGGCGATGAGGCTGCCTTTCAGCTCGCCACTTACACTCGGCTGGCATGGGACTTCTCAGCCGCGCACGTCAACTTCTGGGCCTCGGGCCAACACCGCTGGTGGATTTTCCGGAGCGGTTTGAGCCTGTGGACGTCGATAGGCTGCATGTGCACACCGCGAAACTGTCCCCCGAGACCGAGGAGAAGATGGTGATTGTGACCACCTCCTCATCCGCGTTGGAGCGCATTGCGGCAGGCGGCGCGGTGCAACTCAACCACCCGGGCGAGCGAGACGTCACTTTCGTGCCCGTGCACCGAGAAGCGGTGCCTGTGCTCGATCCAAATCTGGGCTGGATCATCCCCGTCACCGCAGAGACCGCCGCCGAACTGGCCGCCTTGCCAAAAGGCCCAGGCGAGCACGAGCTGAGCTCGCTGCACCTGGGCCTTGTTCTGCAGTGACTAGACCAGACCGATCCAGTTCCAGTACGTCGCCGACAACAGCAGGATGAGCATGTAGCCCACGATGGTCAGCGGGACACCCGTGCGCAGGAACTGCTTCGAGGTGAACGCGCCCGTGCCGTAGGCGAGCATGTTCTGCGGCGCCGAGACCGGCAGCAGGAAGCCGAAGCAGATCACGAACTGCTGGATGATGACGAAGCCGATGCCGCCGCTCGGCACATCCAGCGTCGACGCCAGCGCGATGAACACCGGGATGAGCGCGGAGGCCAACGAGGTCGCGGATGCGAAGCCCAGGTGGATAAGGATGTTAAACAGGCTCACCAGCGCGATCGTGGCCAAAATCGGCATGGATGCCAGGCCGATGGCACCGAAGGTGGACTCGGAAAGCCAGGTGGCTGCGCCGGTGTCCAGCAAGAACTTACCCAGCGAAATACCGGCAGCGAAGACGACCAGCGTGCCCCAGTTGATGTGCTCCTGGGCGTATTTCCAATCCATCACGCCAATGACCGGCGTGAGCATGATGCCCACTGCCACGATGGTGATGGTGGCGGAACTGATCGGGTGCACGATGCCCTCCGTCGCCCAGAACAGCAACAACGTGACAGCAATTGCGGTGAGCCGCTTTTCCGCGGCGGTCATGGGCCCCATTTCAGCCAGCTGCTTTTCGACGAGCTCCCGCCCGCCCTCAATGGCCTCAGCCTCCGGCTTGACGGTCCAACGCATGATGAAGTACAGCGCAATCGACATCAACACCGACCACGGGGCGGCCCAGACAAACCACTGACCCCAGGAGACAGACTGCCCCATTTGGTCCTCGATGAAGCCGACGGCCACCAGGTTTTGCGCGGCAGCGGTCTTGATACCCACGTTCCAGATGGACACCGCCTGTGTTGCGGTGATCACCAGCAGGGCAGCCAGCTTCGATTCTTTCGCCAGACCGAACGCGGCAACCATGCCCATCAGGATCGGCACAACAGCACCCGCGCGAGCGGTCGCGGACGGGACGAAAAACGCCAGGATGATGGAGATGACAATGGCACCGACAACAATGTGGGAGACCTTCTCACCTGCAAACTTGAGCACGTAGAGTGCGAGCCTGCGGTGCAGCCCCGTCGCCTGCATGGCGGTTGCCAGCGCGAGCGCCGCGCCGACCAGCGCCACAGCGGACGAGGAGAACCCGCTCATCGCAATGCTCAAGCCCTTCGAGGCGCCGATGGTCTGGCCTGTTTCAGGATCCGTGGCGAAGGTGAGCATGATCGCGATCAGGCCGACGATCATCACCGCACTGACCGGGTACGACACCGCCTCGGTCACCCACATGATCACCGCGAAAGCCAACATCCCCAGAGCGATCTTCGCAGGCATGGCCAGCCCCGCAATCGGGATAAGCAGCACTGCGGCGAGTGCGGCAAACGACAAAATGAACGCGACAACCTTGCCTGTCTTGCGTTCCTTTTCAACGGGTTGCTCGGTTGGTTTTGCTGCGGGTGTGACTGCCGTGGTCACGGTGCGCCTCCTCGATTCGGTTGTACTACTTCTGACGCTAGTCGCACCTATAACGCCTGCAAAATGGGATGAACGTACGGTTACCGGAGGTGCGTCGGCAAGCGGGCGTAGCATCATCCGCATGAATCTGAGCTCGCAGCTGACATACAACATGCACCACGGCGCAGAAGACTTGCGCATCCTGCTGATGACCGACATCACCAACAACTTCCTCCCCCAGTCCTGGCAGGACTCCCTGCGTGACCTGAGCATTTCCGTGATCGGACTGTGGGACTCCGTGATCCGCGGCATCTCCGTACTCACCTAAATTTTGCGCACCGTGTGCAATCTTGCATACGATGTGCAACATGTCTGAATTCCTCTACCGCCTCGGCAGTTGGTCATACCGAAAAGTGTGGCCGTTTCTTGCCATTTGGCTCATCCTCCTCGGCGCCCTCGGCTTCGGCGCCGCCAACTACGCAAAATCCCCCAGCCCGACGTTTTCCATGCCGGACATGGACTCCACCGTCACCCAGGAGGAGATGAACCAGCGCTTCGGCACCGACGAAGACGCCATGAGCGTCCCTTCCGCCTCCATCGTCATCCAAGCGCCGGAAGGCAAAACTCTCGCCGACCCTGATGTCATGGGGCAGGTTGACGACATGCTCGACGAGCTGAAAAATACCGGCGACCTGCGAGACTCCGAAAGCATTGTCAATCCGGTTCTGGCGGCCAGCGGCATGGCCAAGCAATTGGGCGATGCGAAGACGGCCCAAGGCATGCCCCAGGAGCAGATCGACGCAGACATCGCCGCTTTGTCCCCGCTCAGCCCAGACCAGCGAACCGGCACCGTGTCCATCACGTTTAACCAGGACACCGTGATGGACATCCCTGCCGAAACGCTGGCCGAGGTGCAAGACATTTTGGACCGCTACGACGGCACCGACCTCACCGTCAAATACAACGGCAACGCATTTTCGGGCGCCGGCGAAATGGACGGCACCTCGGAGCTGATCGGCATGGCCGTCGCCGCGCTCGTGCTGCTCGTCACCTTTGGCTCTCTCGTCGCAGCAGGCCTGCCGCTGATCGCTGCCGTCGTCGGCGTCGGCGTCGGCATCCTCGGCGTGCAGCTTGGCACGCTGTTTACGGATTCAATCTCCGACATGACCCCGATGCTCGCCTCCATGATCGGCTTGGCCGTGGGCATCGACTACTCGCTTTTCATCGTCGCCCGCTTCCGCAACGAGCTGATTTCCTCCTCCGGCTTGAACGACCTGTCTCCGAAGGAGCTCGCAAGCGCGCTGAAGAAGATGGACAAGACCACCCGCGCGAACGCGATGGGCATGGCGCTGGGCACCGCCGGCGGCTCCGTGGTGTTCGCCGGCACGACCGTGCTCATCGCGCTGGCTGCACTCTCCATCATCCGCATCCCATTTTTGACCACCATGGCGCTCGCCGCCGCAGCCACTGTGTTCATCGCGGTCCTGGTGGCGCTGACCTTCCTGCCTTCGTTGCTCGGCTTGCTGGGCACTCGCGCGTTCGCCATCCGCATCCCGGGACCGAAAGTGCCGGACCCGGAGGACGAAAAGCCGACCATGGGCCTGCTCTGGGCACGCCAGATCCGCGCACGGCCGTGGGTCAACCTCATCGCAGGCGTGGTGCTGCTGGGGATCTTGGCTATCCCCGCCGCCAACCTCCGCCTCGCCATGCCCACCGACGGCACGGCCAAGCTCGGCTCCCCGCAGCGCGAGGCGTACGAGCTGACTAACGACGCCTTCGGCCCCGGCCGCAACGCCCCCATGATCGCCTACGTGGACACCGCCAACGTGGCAGAACAGGACCGCATGGGCGCGTACCAGACCCTCCTGCAGGACTTCTCCAGCACCGAGGGCGTGGTCAACGCGCAGATTGTGCGAACGACGGAGAACTTGGACGCCGCCCAGATCCTGATCACACCGGATTCCGGCGCCACCGACGAGGCCACCACGGCCACGCTGGAGCGCCTGCGCGACTTCAAGGGTCCGTTCGAAAGCGAAACCGGCGCCACGTTCGGCATCACCGGCATCACCCCCATCTTCGACGACATCTCCGAGATGCTGTCGAATGTGCTCGTCCCGTACATCGCCATCGTCCTGGGACTGGCCTTCATCGTGCTGATGCTCGTGTTCCGTTCCCTGTGGGTTCCGCTCATCGCAGCGCTCGGTTTCGCGCTGTCGATGGCGGCGACCTTTGGCGTGACCGTCGCCATCTTCCAGGAAGGAAAGCTCGGCATCATCGAGGACCCGCAGCCGCTGCTGTCCTTCCTGCCGATCATGCTGATCGGCCTGACGTTCGGCTTGGCCATGGACTACCAGGTCTTCCTTGTCACCCGAATGCGCGAGGGCTACGTCTCCCGCAACAAGACGGCGGGCAATGCCGTGTCTAACGGTTTCAAGCACGGCGCGCGAGTGGTCACTGCCGCCGCACTGATCATGATTTCCGTCTTCGCGGCGTTCATGCTCATCGACGAGCCGTTCATTAAGGCGATGGGCTTCGCGCTCGCAGCAGGCGTGCTCATCGACGCCTTCGTCGTCCGCATGACGCTGATCCCTGCGACCATGTACCTGCTCGGCGACCGAGCCTGGAAGCTCCCGGGCTGGCTGGACAAGGCACTGCCCAACCTCGACATCGAGGGTGAGAAACTCCACCGAGAGCAGGTGCCGGAATCGCAACCGGTGCCGGTGCAGCCATGAGTCTTCGCGAAGAGAAAAAGGCGGCCACTCGCCGCGCGATCTCGGAAGCTGCAGCGGGGCTTGTACTCGAAGGCGGCATCGGGGCTTTGACTGTCGCGCGGGTCTCCGAGCTCGCGGGAGTGTCGCCTCGCACGTTCCACAACTACTTCGCCGACATTGATGAAGCTCTGCTCGAGTTTCTCAGGGCAGTCTTCCTCGAGATTGCGGAGCAGCTTGCTGCACTGCCGGCCGAGCTGTCCGCCGCGGAAGCGATGGAACGCGCCATCACTGAGTCACTGAACGAAGACGGCTTCGACCTCTACTCCGCCGCCACGCTGGTGTTGCTTGGCGAGCAGGCCAAAACCGCAGCCAGGATTCCTCCTGCTGAGGAAAAGGTGCGCGAGCTGACGGATCCGCTTGTGAGCAGTATGCGCGGACGAGTGCCAGGTGCCACGCGCTTCGATGCCCAAGTGCTGCTCAACGCCTACGGCATCGCAGGCGGCACTGCCATCAAGGAGTACCTGGCGCTCCCTGAGCCCCGGGACGCCTCCGACGGCCGCGCGCTCGTGCGCCGTGCCTTCGAGGTGCTTCGCGACGTGCGCTAGCGGTAAGCCACGAACCACGCTGAGTCGCACGCGCCGATCGGGTTACCCGCGCTTGATGCTGGAGATCTTCTTGCCGCGGGCAAACTCGTCGACGATGAGGTCCATCTGGCGGATCTTGCGCATCAGCTCGTCCTCGACCTCCTCAACTCGGACGCCGCACACTTTGCCGGTGATCAAATCCGCGTTCGGGTTGAGATCTATCCCGTCGAAGAACTCCCGCAGCGTCTTGTCCGAATCCGCAGCCGCGGCCAGCTCGGTTGGGCCCAGCCCGGTAAACCAGCCAAGGACGTCGTCCAGGTCGTCGCGACTGTGTCCCTTGCGCTGCACTTTTGCCAGGTAGTTGTTGTAAATGTCGCCGAACGGGTACGCGTAGACCCGCTCCAACTTCGCCTGTTCATCCATGCCCGCAACCATATCCCCCATCGTGGTTCCCTCGCCGTTGCGCATTTTCATGGACTCGTGGGCTCTTGTGCGCTGAAACTGGGTGGCTTTAGTGTCGTCGATAGGCGGCAGCAGGGGGCTGCCGCACGACACCTAGGGGGGACCCATGCGATTCGACACTTACGAGTTGTACTACCTAGACACGTACGACGAGGAAGTGGCAGACCTCGCGGACGATCTCGGGATCGAAGACGACGATCCGTACTTTGACGAAGACATCGCCCGCCACTTAGACGCCGACTACGTCATCGACACCGGCCTGAAAGTCGCCGTGATCGTGCACGACATCGACACCCACGAGGTCGAACTCGCGATGCTGCAGCCTGGCAGCCCGCAAGCGCCCGAGTGGTACACACCGGAGGACGCCGCGAACGTGGTCGCCGAGCTCGGCCGCATTCTCGTGGCGCTCGACGAAAAAACCGTGAAAATCGTTGACCCGCAGGACCCCGCGTTCGCGTTGAAGCGCCGCGCGTCGTTCCAGGCGGAGGACATGTCCACCGCCACGCTGGCGATGCTGCAGAACTCGCAGGACAACGCGCTCTACACCACGTTCTGCATCGAGTTCCGCCCGAACATGAACTCCGATTTCACGTTCCCGGTCGCGGTGTTCGCGTTCGACCCACGCGTAGGAAAGCTTTCGGGGCACATGCTTATCGACGACAGCCCGTTCGCCCCGCCCACCTTCAACCGCGCACAAAAGAAAATCGTGGCGCGCAGGATCAACGACATTTTGGAATCCATCCACGCGGCCATGCACGAAGATCGCACGATCAGCCCGTTTAAGAACCTCGGCCCGCAGTTCCGGTCCGAGGCGCTGCCGTCGATGGAGGCCGTGGATACGCACCACGCCATCGACCAAGCGATTGAATACCTGCAGCGGTACTACGCGCAGCGGGCGAGCTAGAACGCCCGGCTGCTAAAACAGCAGCTAGATAAGCCCCTGACTTTGCGCCCAACCGAACGCCGCGGCACCGAGCCCGACCAGGCCGAGCAGCACGCCGACCACGATCGCTACCGGCGAGGCGGAGCTGCCCGACGGCTGCTGGCTCTGCGACGGCTTCGCAGGCGCCGGTTTCGCCGTCGCCGTCGGAGCCTGCTCGGGCGCCGCCTTCAGGCGCTCGCGGGCGAAGGATTTCAGCTCCGGATCCGCGTCGGAGGCCAGTACCTCGTCGAGTACCTTATCCATCTCCCCGCGCGAGTATTCGAGAGCGGAGACGTTGAAGGTCTCAGCGAAGACTTGCGCGCCCTCGGAGTTGGACACGGTGACACGGATGGGCACGACGGGGTTGTCGATGAACACTGCCGGGGAGACGTCGATGTCGACCGGGGTGACGTAGTTGGAGTCGCCCTTGGCGAAGTACTTGTCCTTGAACTCGCCGACACCGTAGTCTGCGACCACCTCGAACGTGTCGTCCTTCGAGCCGAGGTTGCGCAGCTCACCCTTGATCACGTTGTGCTCTGCCTGAGTGACGATGCCGTTGTCGTTGGCCAGATTTCGCGCCAGGCTGAAGCCGACCTTGCCGTCGTTGTTGTGGGCAGAGGCGGCGATTAGTTCGTCGACGATGGCGCGCTCCTCGTCGGCGGTGACTTCGGGGGTGTCGGAGGCGGCATCGAGGTCGCGCGCGCCCTTGCCGATGTATTCGGTTTTAAACAGCAGGTTGTCCCAGTCGGCGGGGATGACATAGTCGAAGTCCCCAGCCTGTGGCTGGTAGCGCGATCTGTCGTTCTTGTGCGGGATTCGCTCGGAGGTACGCAGCGGTGTTTCGGAAAAGTTGAATTCGGAAAACTGGTGGGCGTAGCTCATCGCCGATTCGTATTTGCCCAGCCAGTCGTAGCCAGGGCGGTCGAACGTGAAGCTCGGGTCCTTCGTGTCCACGAAGCGGACGGTGCGTCCTGCGGTGTTGTCGGCCGTTTCGCGGCCCCAGTGCTGCAGGCCGAGCGTGTGGCCGAACTCGTGGAGAATGGTGTTGCGCAGCAACTCATCGCTGTTGGTGACGTCGCCGGCGATGAAGAAGGTGGAGCCGTTGACTTGGCCAAGGCCGGTGACGGCCTTTTTGTCCTCTTCGTCGAAGCGGGTCCCGATCAGCGCGGAGCGAAACACTGCCCGACGCGAGCCAAGCAGTCGTTGCGCTTGCTCTTCCAGTTTGAGCACGCGGCCGTCGTCGTCGAGCCCGCCGAAGTACTCGGCGGTGTATTTCTCCGTCTCCCCGCCGTTGCGTTCGGCGGCGGTCATGCTGGCCATGGATTCTGAGACGTAGGTTTTGCCGGCGTCGATATGGAGGTTGATGCCGTGGGCGTCAAAAAGCTCTTCCAGCTCTTTGAGCACCGACGGGTTCGGCGCATAGCTCTTGGTGTTCGCGGTGGCGCACTTGGCAAACTCGGTGAAGTCCTTCAGCGTGGCGGCGAAGCGCTCTGTGCGGTTGCAGCCGAGTGTCTGCCACTCGGATTCCATCCAGTTGACCTGCAGGAACAGGTCCTTGCGGTCGGGGTCTGCGCCCCAGCGGTGGATGGGCAGGCGGGTGCCGTCCTCAAGCGCGATGCCGTGGGCTT
This sequence comes from Corynebacterium fournieri, assembly GCF_030408775.1. NCBI lineage: Bacteria > Bacillati > Actinomycetota > Actinomycetes > Mycobacteriales > Corynebacteriaceae > Corynebacterium > Corynebacterium fournieri. The sequence goes on along the minus strand of NZ_CP047210.1, from coordinate 737,827 downwards.
CCCAGGAGTCGCGCAGCCCGTCGCCGTCGGAGTCCAGCGCGGAGTCTTGGGTCGTGATCTCCACGCGCATGCGTGCGCTTATCGACGCCCCAGGGTCCACCGTGCGCTCCCACCGCGCGGCCTGGTGCATGGCACCGTCGCCAGCTGACGCGAGCGCGGAGGCCGCGGTGGCGCCTGCGCCGACGGCATCCGGGGCGCTGAAGCTCACGTCGGTGACGTAACCTCCGGCCTTTGGCTGCACGACGATGTGATCGCCCTGCGTGTCAGCCTTGACGTCTGCGGCCGCGGGCAGCGCGTTGACCAGGTCGATGCCAACTGTCCCCGCGGTCCGGCCGGTGTTTCGCACGGTGACGCTCGCCTCCACACGCCCGCCGTCGATGCGGTAGGTCCTGGTGACGAGAACGTCTGCCTGCCGGTGGGTGTAGGTGAGCACGTCGGCAGTGCCATCGGTGCTCACGTTTGGTTGAGCAAACGCGTCCGGCGTCACCGCCTCACCGTTGGCACGCACTGCCATGGAGGTGTTGAAATGGTGAATTTCCGCTACGGATGCCGGGTGGGAGTAGTTGAAACGCCCCTCCCCGCGCGGACTGATGTAGCCGTTGACAAACGGCTGAGTTTTGTCGGAACGGACCACTGTCGCGTCCGGTTGCGTCGCGCCAAGTTCGACCTTGGCTTGCGCCGGCACTGCCGTTGCCGCCAGCGCCGCGCACAGGGTGACTGCGAGTGCTTTCGCCGAAATTCTCATGCCCGTTCTCCCCTTAGAATCCGTACTGCTTCAGCAGCGCATTGATGGCGTCTTGATTGAGATATACCGCGAACCCGAGGCCCGCAAGCGCAGCCAGCGCCCCGAGCACGACTGCGATCCAGCCGCCGTTTTCGCTCGAGCCGCCAGTTTTCGCCGGCGCACCCTTGCCCGTGGCGGTGACCGGGTACTCCACAACTGTCGTGGATCCGTCTGAGAATCGCACTTCCAGGGGCACCTTGATCACGCTGCCATGGGGCACGTCGGTGCTCGGTGCCACGGTCAGTTCTCCGGTGTCGGAGTTGTAATCCACGTTCCAGCCGTCATGGTTGAAACCGACCAGCTTTGCGCCGGACGGCAGCCCAGTGCGCACCACGACGCTGTCGCCGATTTCCGCGAGCGACCCGCTTACACGCGGGCTGAAGCGCACAGCCTCGGACACGGCGGTGATCTTCGCGGTGATCTCCTCGGTGCTGCCGTCGCCGTAGCGCACGCGCACGGTGACGGTGTAGGGCGAATCCAGCTGAGCGTCGGCGGGCAGCTCGACTGCCAAGGTGCCACTGTGCCTGTCGACGCCCACCTCACGCAGACCCCCACCATCGACGACATCAAACGCGGTTCCTTCAGGCACCGTTCCAGACAGCGGCACCGTCGCGGTGCTGCCCGGCTCGGCTTTCACACCCGGGTAGGAGGGGTTGTGGGCCGCGGAGAGAGCGGAGCTCGTGGACAAGCGCACGCCCGCGGTCAACCGGGTGGATGACCCGTCGGAAAAGTAGGCGACCACCGGCACCTCCACCGCCTCACCTTGCTGCGGAGCGTAGACGCGCAGGTTGCCGTTGCGCTCGTCCACCACTGCCACCCAGCCGCCCAGCGGCTCGGTGCGGTCGACTTCGAAGGTGGTGCCTTCCGGCAGCGCCGTCGCGCCGGTGCGCATCACGGTCACTGCCTTGCCGGGGCGCACCGACAAACCGTCCTCGAATCCGAGTGCAGTGGTGCTCGCCAGCAACGGATCGCCGATCTCCACCTCGGCGTTGTACGTGCGCGAGGAGCCGTCCGGGAAGGTCATATCCACCGCAACCTTCCGGGGCCCGGGGGCAGTGCCCAGCGGAGGACTGAAGGTCAACCGGCCGGTAGCGTCAACGCGCACCCAGCCGCGGTGCTTCGGGTCGACGGCGAAGCGCGTGCCCTCCGGCAAGCGGCGATCGGCGTAGGTGAAGGGGCCTTCCTTAACGGTGGCGCGGGGACGGCCAGCCTGACGCGACGTACCCGCGGGCACCGGGATGACCGGGAAGCGCACCGCGTACAGACTGCTCATGGGCGCAGGTTCGGTGACCTCCACGGTGATCACGTGCGCATCTCCCGCGGCATCAGCAACCTCGACGCGGTACTCCCCCGGCGCGGCATCGCGCGGAGGCCTAGCGACGACCGTTCCGTCCCTCTCCACCGAAATCCAGCTTTCCTCCGCCGGGATCTCCGCAGTGGTGCCGTCAGTGCGCGCCTGCGTGACGGTGGAGGTGCGGAAGTTTGGCTCTGTGGTGGTGTTGCCGGAGCGGGTCGGGACCGTCACCTTGGTCTCGCCCGGCGCGACCTGCACCCGGCCCCAAGCGAACTGGGCCTTTTCAGGGTGCACGACGAACGTGGGAAGGCTGACCGTCTTGCCAGCTTTCACGTTCACCTCTACCGGTTCCGGGGCGAGGAGGCCTCGAGGCACACCGATGCTGACCACGTACTGCCCCGGGGGCAGGTCGGTTAGCTCGAACTGCCCGTCCGCGTCGACAGCGACGGTGAACGCCTTGCCGTTGGTGTCGTGAGCTGTCACCGTGGCGCCCGGCACCGGCTGGCCGGTCGCGTCTACCACGGAGCCGGACACGTCTCCGACGCGCGGCGCCGTCGTGGTGGTTGTTTTCGGCGTCGGCTTCGGTGTGGTCGTGGAAGTTCTTGGCGTCGTTGTTTTCGGCGTCGGCTTCGGTGTGGACGTGGAAGTTCTTGGCGTCGTTGTCGTCGGCGTCGGCTTCGGTGTGGACGTGGAAGTTCTTGGCGTCGTTGTTTTCGGCGTCGGCTTCGGTGTGGACGTGGAAGTTCTTGGTGTCGTTGTTTTCGGCGTCGGCTTTAGTTCCATCTTGAAGTTCACGGCGCTGACCTTGCCGGCCGAAACATTCGCTTGCTCAGGTGACGGGAGGACGTAGGCGGTGGGTGCCGCGAGCACTTCGACGGTGGTCTGGCCCGTCGGCACGTCGGCGACTGAATATCTCCCGTCCGCACCGGTTGTGCCGGTCTTTCCACCAGCTCTGACCTTCACACCGGCCACACCGTTGCCGGAGGGGTCCCTCACTTGGCCAGCGACGGTACCCACCTGGGGTTTGGCAGGCACGGTAATAGTGCCTGCCTGATTGTCCTTTCGGTCGCGCACGCTCACGCCTGACTGCTTGGTGCCAAGGGTCGCCGCTGTTGCCCCGACAACTACGTCGTGGGTGCCGACCGGAACTTTGTTGACGGTGAATGTGCCGTCCGCGCCCGAGGTGGCGGGGCGGCCGGCCACGGTGACGCTCGCGCCCGTTACGGGGGTACCGGAGTCGTCGACAAGCGTGCCGCTCACGGTGATCGGATAGACGTCGAAGTCGCGATCCGCAGCGCCCGAGGTGATGTCGACCGTCTTCGCTGGCGGCGTGGCAAAGCCCTCCGGCGGCACTACCTCGACGGTGTAGGTGCCTGAGGTGGCGCCGAGCTCGATCAGGAACGAGTAATCCTCTGCGAGCTCCGGTTCGGTGACGTTGCCGTCTTTCGTCACAACGACTCGCGGGGTGCCCACCGGGTCGGAGTCCGGATTGTGCACGCGCACGTGGCCGCGGTAGACGGTGTTGATGTACGGCATGGAAAAGCGGGAGCTTCCGCCTCGCAGGGGTTTGGGGTATTCAGTGCCCTTGCCTGGAGCAACCAAGGCGAGTCGGTCGTTCTGGTTGACGGTGACGTCGGGCAGCTCGTACTCGAGGCGGATCGCGTTGAGGCCGGACGGGGTGGTGGAGGTGCTGGTGCGCACCACGACGTCGTAAGTGTCCTTCAACACCGGTGTTCTGCCTGCAAGTTCGTAGTGCTCGAGAGTAAACGTCGACGACGCCGGGATGATGTCGAAGACCGGGTCGCCGAGTTCCGCCTCTTGCGCGAGCTGGCCGAAGGGCGTGTTGGATTCCTGCGGCACGAAATCGTGGGCGACGGTGCTGACCACCATAGTTTTGTCGAAGAAGATTTCCGCACGCCAGTCTCCGCGGTCGTCGCGGATCTGGCCAAAGCGCACGCCATCCTGCGGAATGGGCGCGACCTGCGCCTGCGCGACCCCGCCAACGGGTCCGAGTGGCACGGCCGCAGCACCGCCCGCCAGGGCCAATACCGTGGCCGCCGCCGTCATCCGCATGACGGGCGTGCGGTTCCTTCCGGGCATACGGGACATAGAGGACTCCCAACTTCTTCAACGCTCGAACGCCGCTAAAACACAGGAAACGCTACCACTTAGTTGTATGCCCAAATATATTTGAATTCGGCGGGGGTGTCCCATCCTTTTCGGCAAGCACAGCCTCGCAGAGGCCGGTAACCTATGCGGAAATGTGCGTAATGAAAGGCGAAAATTAGTGAAAATTGCGGTTCTCGGCGGCGACGGCTTTTGCGGCTGGCCTGCATCCCTGCACCTTTCGGACTTGGGCCACGACGTCACCATCGTGGATAACCTGTCGCGGCGCCACATCGACGCGGAGCTCGACGCGGAGTCCCTGACGCCGATTGCGTCCATCGACGAGCGCCTCGCGGCATGGCACGAGGTCTCCGGCAAGGAGATTGGTTTTGCGCACATCGACGTGGCCCAGGACTACGACGCCCTCCTGGCGTTCCTCAAGGACTTCCAGCCGGACACGGTGATCCACTTTGCGGAGCAGCGCGCCGCGCCGTACTCGATGAAGTCGTCGCGCCACAAGCGCTACACGGTCGACAACAACGTCAACGCCACCCACAACCTGCTCGCCGCGATTGTGGAGTCCGGCCAGGACATCCATGTCGTGCACCTGGGCACGATGGGCGTGTACGGCTACGGCACCGCCGGCATGAAGATCCCGGAGGGCTACCTGGATGTGCAGGTCGACGCGGGCGACAACGGCATCGTCGAGCAGCAGATCCTCTACCCCACCAACCCGGGGTCGGTCTACCACATGACGAAGGTGCTGGACCAGCACTTGTTCGCGTACTACGCCAAGAACGACGAGCTGCGCATCACGGATCTGCACCAGGGCATCATCTGGGGCACCCACACCCCGCAGACGCTTCGCGACGAGCGGTTGATTAACCGCTTCGACTACGACGGCGACTACGGCACGGTACTCAACCGCTTCCTCATGCAGGCCGCGATCGGCTACCCGCTGACCGTGCACGGCACCGGCGGGCAGACCCGCGCGTTCATCCACATCCGCGACATGGCCCGCTGCATCCAGCTGGCGGTGGAGAACCCGCCGGCGCGCGGCGAGCGCGTGAAGATTTTTAACCAGATGACGGAAACGCACCGCGTGCGGGATTTGGCGGAGCTCGTCGCAAAGATCGCGGACGCGGAGGTGCAGATGGTGCCCAACCCGCGCAAGGAGTCCGCGGAAAACGAACTGCACGTAGTCAACGACGCCTTTCTGGATTTGGGCCTCGAGCCGACGAAGCTAGAGGAGGGCCTGCTCGTCGAGGTCGAGGAGGTGGCGAAGAAGTACGCCGAGCGCGCCGACCGCTCGAAAATCCCGGCGCGCTCCCTGTGGACCGCCGCGCAGTCCGCTGGTGTGCCCCAGGGCGAGAAGTAACCGCCACATGCGCATCGCGCTGCTCACGGAAGTCTTCCTGCCCAAAATCGACGGCGTGGTCACCCGCATCACCCGCCACCTGGACCAGCTGGCGGAGCTGGGCCACGAGGTGCTCATCTTCGCTCCCGGCAACCCGCCTGCTGAGTACGCGGGGTTCGAGGTGGTGCCCATTGCGTCGCGAAGCTTGAAGGTCTACCCCGAGGTCAAGCACGGCATGCTCGGCCCGCACACGTATCGCCGTCTGCGCGAGTTCGACCCGGACATCGTGCACTCGGTCAACCCGATTTGGACGGCCGGCTGGTCCACCCTCGTCGTCGCACGGCGCTATCCCGTCATCGCCTCCTTCCACACGGACGTGCCCGAGTACTGCCACAAACTTGGCATTCCGTGGGTCAGCCCGATTGCCAAGTGGGGCCTGCGCACCTTCCACGGTCGCGCGGGCATCAACATGGTCACCTCGGGGCCGATGATGGACAAGGCGGCCGAGTACGGCATCGACAACGTGCGCTTGTGGCCGAAGGCGGTCGACACCGAGCACTTCACCCCGGCCGCCCGCACGCGCGAGATGCGCAGCTTGCTTAGCGACGGTCATCCGGACGACCCCCTCGTCATCTTCGTCGGCCGCATCTCCGCGGAGAAGTCCGTCGAGCGCTGCATCCCGATCATGCGCGAGGTGCGCCGCCGCGTGCCCAATGCGCGCCTGGCGCTGGTCGGCGAGGGCCCACTCTACGACGAGCTACGCGCCGACCCGCCCGCCTGGGCGACGTTTACCGGCTACCTGTCCGGTGCAGACCTGTACGCGGCGTACGCCTGCGGCGATGCGCTGCTGTTTCCCTCCACCACCGAAACGCTCGGGTTCGCCGCGCTCGAAGCCTTCGCCTCGGGCGTGCCAGTGGTGGCGGCGAACGCGGGCGGGCTGCCGTTCGTCGTCGACGACACCACCGGATTCCTGGTCGACCCCGCTGCGCCCGACGCTGCCTGGGCGGAGCCGATCGAGTGCCTGCTCACCGACGCGGACACCCGCTCACGCATGTCCAACGCGGCGCGCGCGGAGGCGCTGCGTTGGACGTGGCGCGCCTCCACTGAGACAGTGCTGGGCTACTACGACGAGGTCATCCGAAGCGCAAGACGGTGACCTCGGCGGTCTCCCCGCCCGCGTACTCGCGGGTCTCGGCGGTTCCGCGCACCGTCGCTGCCGGGTCGATCTCCTGGTACGGCTCCACCCCCGGCCCGCAGGCGTCGACTTTGCGTGGGTCGAACCACTCAATCTCAGCACGGCCGTCAGCTATCACCCCGATGCCGGAGGCCGTCTCCCAGGCCTTGGAGTTGCCGTCAATGCCGGGCACGTCGCCCGGGTCGAAGCCGAGGCGCTGCGCTTCGGCTTTGTCCGTGTACGGGCAAAACACGTAAGCCCGCTCCACCCCCGGCCCCGCCACGTCCGCGACGGTGAAGTCCCCGGCCAGCGCGGCATCCTGCAGCCCCATTTCGGTTCCGTGCGCGCCGCAGCCGGCCAGCGCGAACACGCTGACTGCGGCGGCGAGCTTACGGCGCATGACCATGGCTACTGGATCTCAGCCGGCTCCTTGCGCTCCGGGAAGACGCGCGGGCGCACGCCCGCGATGTCCTCGACAACACGGACCACCTGGTGGGAGTAGCCGTACTCGTTGTCGTACCAGACGTAGAGCACGAGGTGGTTGCCAGAGGCGATGGTGGCCAAACCGTCCACCACGGAGGCGTGGGTGGTGCCGAGCAGGTCGGTGGAGACGACCTCGGGCGAGTTGATGTAGTCGATCTGCTGGCGCAGGTTGGAGTTGGTGGACACGCGGCGCAGGAAGTTGTTCACCTCGTCCTTTTCCACTTCCTTGTCCAGGTCCAGGTTCAGCACAGCCATGGACACGTCCGGGGTGGGCACGCGGATGGCGTTGCCGGTGAGCTTGCCCTCGAACTCCGGAAGCGCCTTGGACACGGCCTTGGCGGCACCGGTCTCGGTGAGCACCATGTTCAGGCCGGCCGCACGGCCGCGGCGGTTGCCCTTGTGGAAGTTATCCGCCAGGTTCTGGTCGTTGGTGTAGGAGTGGACGGTCTCCACGTGGCCGTGCTTGACGCCGTATCGGTCGTTGATGACCTTAAGCACCGGGGTGATGCCGTTGGTGGTGCACGACGCCGCGGACAGGACGCGCTCGTCGCCGATCATGTCCTCGTTGATGCCGTAGACGATGTTCGGGATGTCGCCCTTGCCCGGCGCGGTGAGCAAGACGCGGTCGACGCCCTTGGACTCGAGGTGCTTGGACAGGCCATCGCGGTCGCGCCACGCACCGGTGTTGTCCACCACGATGGCGTTGTCGATGCCGTATGCGGTGTAGTCGATCTCGGCCGGGTCGTTGGCGTAGATCATCTGGATCGGGGTGCCGTTGGCCCAGATGATCTCCTTTTCCTCGTCCACGGTGATGGTGCCGTTGAAGGCGCCGTGCACGGAGTCGCGGCGCAGCAGCGAGGCGCGCTTGATGATGTCGATGTCGCCCTTCTTGCGCACGACCACCGCGCGCAGGCGCACGCCGCCGTACATCGCCTCGCGGGCGATGAGGATGCGGGCGAGCAGGCGGCCGATGCGGCCGAAGCCGTAGAGGACGACGTCGCGGGCCTCCAGCTCGGAGGAGGTGCCGATGACGTCGGCGAGCTCGCGGTCGAGGAAGGCGCGCAGATCCTTTTCGTCGGAGTGCTTGTACTCCTTGGCCAGGCGGCCCAGGTCGATGGACGCGGTGCCCAGGTCCATCTCGACGAGCTCCTTGAGAATCGGCAGCGTCTCGTCGAGGGCGAGCTCCTTTTCGTCGATGCGGCGGGCGTAGCGGTGCGCCTTAATGATGTCGATGTCGGTCACGCCCACCAGCAGGCGGCCGTAGACCGAGGTCACCGCGTTGTGCTCGCGGTGCAGGCGGCTGATCAGCGGCAGCATCTCCTGCGCCAGGGTGAGCTTGTGGTTCCATTCATCGCGGGGGTTCATCGTTTCGGTCAACGTCGCTCCTTCAGCATGTGGGAATCGGGGGCAATTTTCATACCCGTAATCGCCCCCTTACTCTAGCGCCTGCGCGAACCCGCCGGGCAAGGATCCCCTAGCGTGTGTTCATTTTAATTTCATCTCGGAGGTTTAGCGTCGGCAGTGGCCTTGTCCCCCCTGTAAGGAGCCCGCTTCCCATGTCCATATTTTCCCGTCGTGCTGTATGTGTAGTCGCAGCTGCGTCTGTAGCTGTCAGCAACGTTGCGGCTGCCGGCGCCGACACCGCGACGTACTACTCCACAAAGCAGCCCTACTTCCCTGCCGGAACCATCGACAGTTACAGCAAAGCCCCCGAAGGTTTCCAGCAGATCTACACGAGCTCGGTCAACCGCCACGGATCGCGAGGGTTGTCTTCATTCAAGTACGACGACCTCGCCGGCCAGATGCTCACCGCCGCCAAAGAACGCGGTCAGCTCACGGAACTCGGCGAACGCCTCATCCCGCAGGTCGAGGCGATGAGCAAAGCTAACCGCGAACTGACCGGTCCGGGTGAAGGCGGCTACGGCAACCTCACTGCCTTCGGTCGCGCCGAGTTGAACGGCATCGGCGAGCGCAACGCGCGGCGCAACGCGGAACTGTTCGACGCTATCGACCGCGAAAAGCACTCCATTAGTTTCCTGTCCTCCGGTGAGGACCGCGCGATTGAATCCGGCTGGTACTTCGGCAGCGGCCTGCTTGAAACCAATCCGGAACTTACCGACAACCTCACGTACGGTGCGGCCAACGGCCATGTAGAGCTCGAGCCCCGCCGAGACCTCCTCTACGCGCACAAGGACAAAACGGCGCCGAGCTACGAGGCATACAAAGCGTGGGCCGACGGCGACGTACTCGAAGAAAAGGTGGAGCAAGCCTACGCAAAACCCGCATCCCGCGAGGCGGCCACGAGCCTACTGGAAAAGATTTTCGCGCCGGAGTTCATCGACGCGATCGATCACGGCACCCTGACGTTCGTCGGCGTTGAGAAGAAAGACAAGACCGTTGAGGGCATCGTTGATGCCGCCCTGCAGTTCTACAACCTGTACATCATTGCCCCAGCCATGGAGGAAGAGCCGGCGAAGCCCGCCGAAGGTTGGATCTTCGACGAATACATGGATGAGTCCGACGGCCCGACATTCGCATACCTTCTCGATGTCGAGGACTACTACGAGAAGGGCCCAGCCATTGAGGGCCAGACCGTCTCTTACGACAACTTCGAGCCACTGCTCGACCACATGCTCGACGGTGTGCGCGAGCGCGCCGAGGGCGGTGACACCGCGGCCGAGTTCCGTTTCGGCCACGCGGAGACCATCGTTCCGCTAGCGGCGTTATTGAAACTGCCGGGCTCGGAGAAGGGCGTGCCGGCAAACCAGGTCATGGACTACTCCAACTCTTCGTGGCGTGGCGACAAGGTCGCACCGATGGGAGCGAACATTCAATGGGACGCGTTCCAAAACGACAACGACGACACCATTGTCCGGATGCTGTACAACGAGGCCGAAGTTCCGTTCCACTCCGGCTGTGTGCCGATCGAAGAAGGTTCGATGTTCTACACGATCGATGAGCTTGAAGACTGTCTCCCGCTGGGCGCAACCTCAGACCACGCAAAGGCCCGCCTCACCGAGACCGCAACTCCCGTTCCGTCACCAGAAACGTCGTCCAGCAAGATGGGCGCGCCCGAAGCCATCGCGATTGCCGTCGCAGCCTTCTTCTCGGTCTGGGCCCTGCTCGGCCTTGGTGGGGAGGTCATTGCGCGGCTGATGCCCCATTAGCCGAATAGCTCGTTACGCAGGACGTCCCGGTACTTGCCGGGTTCTGGCTGCGGGGCGAAGTTCGGGGACTGGTCCTTGTCCACGAGCACCGCGCGCACCCCTTCCGCAAAGTCCGGCTCGCGCGTCATCAGCGCGCCGAGACGCCGCTCGTTGTCAAGCGCGCCGGCGAGGTCCTGCGTGGCGTTCGCGGCGAACAGTTCGGCGGCGGCTACCAGCGATGATGGCGAGGCCTGCTCGGTCAGCTCCGCCACGCGCTCGGCCAAGTCGCCGTCGAGCCGGGCACGGATTTCATCCCACGGGCCGGTGAAGACGGTATCGATATCGTCGAGAAGCGAAAGCAGCGTCGACTCCCCCGGCTCAAGCGCGATTGTGTCGAGGTAGCCGGGACCGTCGGCGACGATGCCGTCAAGCACCCCGTCGAGCGTGGCAACCTTGTGCGTGGCCAGGCCGGTAGCCAGCATGTCGTCCGGCGACAAACGGTAGCCAGTCAGCCCCAAAAAGGTGCCCAAGCTTTGCGACGGCACCTTCGGCAGATTCTGCAACACCCACGACATGCCTACGTCGGTGATGTAGCCGATGTTCATCTCCGGCATCGAGGCGAAAGCGTCTTCGGTGACCACCATGTGCGACCCGTGCGCGGACACTCCCATGCCGCCGCCCATGATCACCCCGCTGCACAGCGCGATGTAGGGCTTGGGGTAGTTCGCGATATCCAGGTTCATGGCGTACTCGTCTGCGAAGAACGCGTCCACCTCGGCCTCGTGCCCGGTGAGAATGCCGTCGCGGGCGGCGCGCACGTCGCCGCCGGAGCAGAAATGCTTGCCGGACGATTGGATGACCACCTGCTCGACGGCGTCGTCATCGCGCCACTGCTTCAATGTCGCGTCGATGGCGCGGGCCATTTCCGGATTCAGCGAGTTCAGCGCCTTCGGGCGGTCGAGCGTGATCACACCGGTGGTGCCGCGGACTTCGGTCTTCACAAACTCAGTCATGTCACCAGTGTTCCACATCACAGAAGGTACTGTGGGGACAATGCAGACACCACGGTTGATCGCGCTGGACATGGACGGCACGCTACTGGACTCATCCGGCCAAGTACCGGAAGCGTTTTGGCCCTTGCTGGACGCTGCCCGCAACAAGGGCGTGGTGCTCGCGCCTGCCTCCGGGCGCCAGCTGGCCACGCTGCAGGAGATGTTCCCGGACTGCTCCACGTTCATCGCCGAAAACGGCGCGGTGGTCGCCCACGGCGGGCGCGTCGTTTCCACCACCGCCTTGCCCGCTGCTCCGGTCGCCCGGCTGCTGGCCGCACTGCCGAGTGCGCCGTTCGCCGCCCACGCCGTAGTGTGCACCCCTGACGTCGCCGCCACCACTGCCCTGCCGCCCGAGGTGGACGCAGAGGTGGACAAGTATTACGCCTCGCGCACCACGCTTGTCGACGCGCCTTCGGCCCCCACCGTCAAAATCGCCCTCTACATCGAGTCGGACGCCGAACGCGACGCGCTTGCGTGGGTGCAGGATGTGGTGCCGGAACTGCGCGCGGTGGTCTCCGGGAAGCACTGGCTGGACCTGATGCACCCCGAGGCGGACAAAGGGGTGGCGCTGCGCGAGCTCGCAGGCGCGCTGGACATCCCGCTGTCACACACCGCGGCGTTCGGCGACTACCTCAACGACCTGGGCATGCTACGCGCCGCCGGCATCGCAGTGGCGATGGGCAACGCGCACGACGACCTCAAGGCCGTGGCTGATGAGGTGGTGGGCACGAATGCGGAAGGTGCCGCCGTGGACAAGCTCGCCGTGTGGCTTTCATGATCGATTTCGCACAACCTGCCGATCTCGTCGCCCCACAGCTTCTGGGCTGCGTGATCACGCACAACGGCGTGAGCATCCGACTAACCGAGGTGGAGGCCTACCTCGGCGCCAGCGACCCGGCGGCGCACACCTACCGCGGCAAGACCGCACGCAACGCCGCGATGTTCGGCCCGCCCGGCAGGCTTTACGTGTACTGCTCCTACGGCATCCACCACAACGGCAACATCGTGTGCGCGCCCGAAGGGCAGGGGCAGGGCTGCCTCATGCGCGGCGGCGAAGTCGTTGAAGGGGAAGAACTGGCGCGTAAGCGGCGGCAGCGCCCGGACCGGGCGCACATCCCGTTTGCCAACCTCGCTCGCGGGCCGGGCAACTTGGGCCAGGCGCTCGGGCTGTCACTCGGCGACAACGGCGCGCCGGCGCAGTTGACCATGCGCGAAAGCGAGCCCGAGTGGGTGGCCGGCCCGCGCATCGGCATCTCCAAAAACGCGCAGGCGCCGTGGCGGTTTTGGATCCCCCGTGACGCCACGGTGTCTACGCCGCGGGGATACCCGAAGAAGCGCTAGCTACTTCTTCTTTTTCTTCTTCTTGTCCTTGCCTTTGCCGCGCTCGAGGTTGGCGGCGACGTCGGGGACGTAGCGGAACTCGTCACGGGGCGGGCGCTCGTAGTCCGTGATTTCAGGCCGCTCCGGAATCTCCGGCAGATCCGGGGTGATGTGCTCGTAGGGAATCGTCGACAGCAGGTGCGAGATGACGTTGATGCGGGAGCGCTTCTTGTCCTCGCTTTCCACGGTGTACCACGGCGCCGACGGGATATCGGTGTGAACGAACATCTCGTCCTTGGCCCGGGAGTACTCCTCCCACTTGGTGATGGACTCCAAGTCCATCGGCGACAACTTCCACTGGCGCAGGGGGTCGTTGCGGCGCGACTTGAAGCGCTTGTACTGCTCCTCATCGGACACGGAGAACCAGTACTTGCGCAGCATGATGCCGTCTTCGACGAGCAGACGCTCGAAAATCGGGGCCTGGTGGAGGAAGCGGCGGTACTCCTGGGAGGAGGCGAAGCCCATCACTCGCTCAACACCGGCGCGGTTATACCAGGAGCGGTCGAAGATGACGATCTCGCCGGCGGTGGGCAGTTTTTCCACGTAGCGCTGGAAGTACCACTGCCCCTGCTCCCGGTCGGTGGGCTTGGGCAGCGCCTCGATGCGACAGGTGCGCGGGTTCATGTACTGGGTGATGCGCTTGATCGCGGAGCCCTTGCCGGCTGCGTCGCGGCCCTCCATGATGATGACGATGCGCTCGCCGTTTTCGACTACCCACTGCTGCATGGCAACGAGCTCGGCCTGCAGACGCAGCAGCTCCTTCTCGTATGCCTTCTTGGACAGTTTCGGCGGTTTGTTGTCGTGGCTCATAGGTGCAACCGTACCCGCGACCCCCTGTGAGCACTAAAAACGTCCGCTAACCTGAAAAGGTAGATCAACATGGGTTAGGGGCTACATTGTTGAACAATAAATGAGTTATACTCTCCATAGTTCTATTTAATACGGCCACCGACCTGCAAAAACGCGGTAAGTGGCAACTGATTTCAACACGGATGCCATGCTTGCACACAACGTTTCCGCCGAGATCCGCCGAGCGATCTCACGTGGCGAATTCGCCCCGGGGCAGAAGCTCAACGAGGTCGCCCTCGCCGAGCGTTTCGGGGTCTCCCGCAACACGTTGCGCGAAGCGTTTGCGATGCTGACCTCCGAGGGCCTGTGCGAACGCATCCCGAACCGCGGCGTCTTCCTGACCACGCCGTCGCCAGAGTTCGTCACCGACACCTTCCGTGCCCGTGCCGCCATCGAACCCGCCGCCCTGCTGTGGGGCCCCGACCTGGATGTCGAGCGCCTGGACGAGCTGAACAAAGAAGCGCGCGTGGCCATCGAAGAAGAAGACGACGACCTGCTCATCGCCGTCAACCAAGCTTTCCACCACGTCGTGCTCGCTGCCATGGGCTCGAAAACGCTGGGCGACACGATGGACCAGCTTGACGCCTTCCTCCGCCTGGCCACTCTGCCCATCCTCGAGCGCGACCCCGCGTTCAACCGCCGCTTCATCGAAGCCAATGAGCACGTCGTGGAACTGGTCAAGTCCGGCGACCGCCAAGCCGCCTCCGACTACCTACAGGTGCAGCTCATGGAGCAGGCAGCAGCGATCATCGAGATGATCGAGAAGATCAACAACGGCGCCGTCTAGCCCCCTTGAGTGACAGGTCACATGTGCCGGGCTGTATAACTAGGGCCATGCACATCGACCTCAACGCCGACCTCGGCGAAACCACCGCGGGAAACCCGGTCGCTGACGACGCAGCCATGCTGGAAATGGTCTCCAGCGCAAACGTCGCCACCGGCTTCCACGCAGGTGATCCACACTCCATCGCCGGCACCTTAAGCAATGCCGCAGCCCACGGGGTCACCCTCGGCGCGCACGTGGCCTACAACGACCCGGCAGGCTTCGGCCGCCGCTTCATCGACTACGCCCCGGGCGAGCTGGCGGACGAAACGCTCTACCAAATCGGCGCCCTCGACGCACTCGCCCGCGTGCATGGCATGCAGGTGCGCTACGTCAAGCCGCACGGCGCGCTGTACAACACCATCGTCCACCACGAGGCGCACGCCAAGGCCGTCATCGACGGCATCAAAGCGTTCAGCCCGGATCTCGCCGTCATGCTCCTGCCCGGCGGGGTGGCCGTCGACATCGCGGAGAAGGCCGGCTTGCGCGTCATCCGCGAAGCTTTCGCCGACCGCGGCTACAACCCCGACGGCACGCTCGTGTCGCGCCGCGAACCCGGGGCGGTGCTGCACGACCCGGAGGACGTTGCCAAGCGAGTGCTCCAAGTCGCCTCCACCGGCTCCGTGACCGCCATCGACGGCTCCGAGGTCGAAGTTCAGGCGGAGTCCGTCTGCGTCCACGGCGACTCCCCCGGCTCCGTCGAACTGACCCGCAGCGTCGTGCGCAAGCTTCACGACGAAGGCATCCGCATCGAGGCCGTCCTGTGAGCTACGCCGTCAAACGGGTCGGCACCCGCGCACTGATCGTGGACCTGCCGGACCTGAAAACAGTCATGGACTTCTACGCGGCGCTCACCGCCACGCCGCTGGACCACCAAACCGACGTCGTCGCCGCCGCACGCACCGTGCTGGTGACCTTCGACTCACCCACCGCGACCACAAAAGCCGTCGACGTGCTGGCCGGCTACTCGCCCGACACCGCCGACATGGGCACCCCGCGCGACATCAACATCGACGTGCGCTACGACGGCGAAGACATCGACGCGCTTGCGACAACGCTCGGCATGAACGCAGACAAGCTGATCGACTGGCACACCTCCACCACCTGGGTCGCAGCGTTCGGCGGCTTCGCACCCGGATTCACCTACTGCGTACCCGAAGACGCCTCGCGCGCACTCGAGATCCCGCGCCGCGACTCGCCGCGCACCGCCGTCCCCGCAGGCGCGGTGGCGCTGGCCGGCGAATTCTCCGCCGTCTACCCGCGCACCTCGCCCGGCGGCTGGCAGCTCATCGGCACCACGCACACGCCCATGTGGGACTCCACCGCCACCCCGCCCGCGCTCGTCGCCCCCGGCGACCGCGTGCACTACCGCGCCGTCGACGCGCTGCCGGACGACTCCGAAACCGCGCGCAAGCACCTGGCAACCCCGCCGCGCCGGCCGGTGTTCACCCTCGACGACGCCGGTCTGCAGACGCTGTACCAAGACCTCGGCCGCCAAGGCAACGGCAACCTGGGTGTGACCACGTCCGGGTCCTCCGACCGAGCCTCCGCCCGCACCGCCAACGCCGCAGTCGGCAACAAGCGCAACGCCACCCTGCTGGAAAACGTCGGCGGACTGCGCCTGTCCGCCCTGGCCGAGACTGTCATCTGCGTCACCGGCGCTGACGCTGAGGTCACCGTCGGCGGTCGCCCCGCGCCGCTGGCCACCCCGACGATCGTGCCAGCCGGAGCAGAAGTCGTGGTCGCCCCGTCGCGCCTCGGCTTCCGCACCTACGTCGCGGTACGCGGCGGGCTCATCGCCGACACCGAGCTCGACTCGGCCGCCACCGACATGCTCTCCGGCCTCGGCCCCAAACCGCTCGCCGCCGGCGACACCATCGCGATGTCGCTGACCCCGCCGCAGTCCGCCAACTCACTGCTGTCGAACCCGCTGCGCGTCGAACGCGACGGCGCCGATGTCGTCGGCGTCGTGCGCTGCGTACTCGGCCCCCGCGACGACTGGTTCACCGACGAAGCCGTCGAGCGCTTCTTCAACACCGAATTCACCGTCACCGGCGACTCCAACCGCGTCGGGCTGCGCCTCGAATCCGACGCGCCGCTGTCCCGCTCGCGCGACGGCGAGCTGCCCAGCGAGGGCATGGTCGCAGGCTCCGTGCAGGTTCCCCCGTCCGGCCAACCCGTGCTGTTCCTGCGCGACCACGCCGTGACCGGTGGCTACCCTGTCATCGCGACCGTGATCAATGAAGACGTCGACATCGCCGCACAACTCCCGCCCGGCGGAAAACTCCGCTTCGAGCGCTACACCCTGGAAGGTTAAGCATGACTCTTTCTGCCGTACTCATCGCCAACCGCGGCGAAATCGCCGTGCGCATCGCGCGCACCGCACGCGATCTGGGCATCCGCTCCATCGCCGTCTACTCCGAGCCCGACACCGGCGCCCTGCACACCCAGGTCGCCGACGAGGCCTACCTGCTGCCAGGCAAAACCTCCGCCGAGACCTACATGAACATCCCGGCGCTCATCGAAATCGCCCACCGCGCCGGCGCCGACTGCCTCCACCCTGGCTACGGCTTCCTGTCCGAAAACGCGGACTTCGCCCGCACCGTCGAGCAAGCCGGCCTGACCTGGATCGGCCCGTCACCGGAAGCCATCGAGCTCCTCGGCGACAAGCTCTCCGCCCGCGCCCTGGCGGTCGAGGCCAACGCCCCGCTCGCGCCCGGCACCGGCGAGCCGCTGTCCACCTGGGAAGAAGCGCGCGACTTCGCCGACGAACACGGCATGCCGATCGCAATCAAGGCGGCGTTCGGCGGCGGCGGCCGCGGCCTGAAGGTCGTCTTCGACGAAGCCGACATCGAAGAAGGCTTCGCCTCCGCAGGCCGCGAAGCCAAAGAAGCCTTCGGCCGCGGCGAATGCTACGTGGAGAAGTTCCTCACCCACCCACGCCACGTGGAGGCGCAGGTGCTTGCCGACGCCCACGGCAACGTCGCCGTGCTTGGCACCCGCGACTGCTCCACCCAGCGACGCTTCCAAAAACTCATCGAGGAAGCCCCCGCCCCGTTCCTCACCGACGAACAGCGCAGCGCCATCGAAGAAGGCGCACGCGAAATCATCCGCAAGGCGAACTACCAGTCCGCCGGCACCGTCGAATACATCGTCTCCGAAGACGGCACCGTCTCCTTCCTGGAGGTCAACACCCGCGTCCAGGTCGAGCACCCTGTCACCGAGGTCGTCACCGGCGTGGATATCATCGCCGAGCAATTCCGCGTCGCCGACGGGCTGCCCCTCTCCTTCGTCGAAGAAAAGGGCGGGCACGACGGAATCGACCCGTCGATAAGCGGCCACGCGTTTGAGTTCCGCCTCAACGCCGAAGACGTCACCAACGGCTTTGCGCCCTCGCCGGGCACCGTCACCCGCCTCGACCTGCCCACTGGTCCCGGCATCCGTGTCGACACCGGCGTGCGCACCGGCGGCCAGATCCCGCCGTACTACGACTCGCTCATGGGCAAACTCATCATCTGGGGCCCCGACCGCGACACCGCGCTGCGCCGCGCAAAGCAGGCACTCAGCGAGTTCGAGATCGAAGGCGTGCGCACCGTGCTGCCGTTCCACCGCGACATGGTGGAAGCACCCGAAATCAACGGCGACTCGCTCGACGTGTACACGGACTGGGTGGATCACAACTACTCGCCGTCGCAGAAGCACAACGGCGTCGACATCGAGCACATCTACGACGAGCGCCGCGACGTCGTCGTAGAAATCGACGGCCGACTGCACACCATCGGCTTCCCCGTCGCCATGCTCGGCGGCGGCGCGGCCACGGCCCCGGCCGAAGCGGCTGGCCCGGCCGGCGACGAAGCAGGCGCCGTGACGTCGAAGTACGAAGCCACGATCGTGGAATGGCTCGTTTCCGACGGCGACGTCGTTGCCAAGGGCGACCCGATTGCGACCGTCGAGGCGATGAAGATGGAATCGCAGATCAAAGCACCTCGCGACGGGCAGATCTCGCTTGCCGCACAGCAGGGCGAGCGCGTCAAAGCAAACGCCACCATCGCGACGATTTCCTAGGCTCGCGGGTGTTACGCCGTCGTCCGTTGTTGGGCGGCGGCGTTTCGCGTTGCTAGGTGTTTTGTGGTCCGAAAAGTTGGTCGAGTGCTCCGCGGTCGGTGTTTTTGATGTGGTATCCGCGGGGTGAGATCCACCAGGGCGCGCCGCGGATCATAGTGATGTGGCCGCGTTTTCGCCGCCAGGGATCATCGTCGTTGATGCGGTTGTGATAGCGGCATAACGGCACCAGGTTGTTCATGTTGGTCAGCCCACCGTGTTTCCACGCGTGCACATGGTGGATCTCGCACCCTAGCGCGCCGTGGCGGCAGCCCGGAAACGCGCACACGGGCGAGACCATGCAGGCCAGATCGCGTTGTTTCTGGTTGGCGAAACGCTCGGTGTCGTAAAGGTTGACCGCGCCGTGCTCCGGGTGGAACGCTGCGACTTCCAATGCGTCGCCGAACTCATACTCCAGGTACTCGGCCCCGGTCATGGTGGTGCCGTCAGTCAGCGTCAGCACAACGTCGTCACCGTCGCCTGCGAGGATGCGCGCGTGCGCGTCGATGGGCACCATCACAATCGGCCGCGGCGCGGCGGCGACAACCCCGCCGGTTGTGCCGTCCAGGATGCGCCAGAACTCCTCTTCCATCTGGGCTGCGGCCGGAAGCGCGGGGTCGATGTGTTGGCGCAGGCGGTGCTCTAAGTCTGCGGCGTTGCGGTCGGTGGTGTCGATGGTGATGCGTGCCCGGCCGTTGTTCGGTTGCGAGAACGCGACCTGTTTCTTCGCCGGTGCGTTGTCCTCGCGGGGGATGAGCTCGCGGGCGGCGCGCTCGATGGCTTTGTACCCGCCGGTGACATCCAATAGTTCTAGCCGCAGCCGCCACCGCTCCCCGGCATCTTTCACCCCGCCAACACGCCGTTCGATCAGCCCGAGTTCGTCGAGGGAGAATCCGCGGGCTTTTCGTGCGGCGAGGGCTTGTTTGCGGGTGAACTTCGTTTTTCCGTAGTAGACGTCCTGCATCCGTGCCCACGCGTGTGCCTTGTCCGGGGCGATGCCGGCGGCCAGCGCGACGGGCAGGTCGAAGTGCCGCAGTGTCTCCATGGATTCTGCGGCCATCGCCTGGATGAATGCGTCAAACGGGTTCATGGCCCACACGCTAAACCACCTACAACCCCACCCAGACCCAGCCTGTGGATAACCCTCGACGCAGGCGGGAAAGTTGTCCACAGCGGCGCAGTTTATGGAACCTGGTAGGCCAGATCGCGCGCGTCGGTGACGAGCATCTTGCCCGGCGCGTGGCAGATGGCCAGCTCCGGCTTGGAGTGCATCACGATCGACTGCGGCGTTACTCCGCACGCCCAAAACACCGGCACGGTGCCCGCGGGGATGTCCACGGCCTCGCCGAAGTCCGGCGCGTCCAGGTCGTCGATTCCGATTAATCCCGGCTCCCCCACGTGCACAGGCGCCCCGTGCACCGCCGGGTAGCGCGAGGTGATGCGCACCGCGTCAGACACCAAATTCGCCGGGATGGGACGCATGGACACCACCATTTTTCCGCTGAACACACCGGCGGGTTCGCAGTCGATGTTGGTCAGATACATCGGCACATTGCGCCCCTGCACGATGTGCGCCACCGGCACACCGTGTTCGACAAGCGCCTGCTCGAAGGTGAACGAGCAGCCGATGAGAAACGCGACGGTGTCTTCGGTCCAGTAGGAGGTGGCGTCCGAAGGTTCGTCGATAAGCGAGCCCTGCGAAAACACGCGGTAGGACGGGATGTCGGTGCGGATGTCGCCGCCGGCGAGCAACGACGAAGACAGCTGCCCCGCCTCCAGCACGCCGAGCAGCGGGCACGGTTTCGGGTTGCGCTGCGCGAACAACAGGAAATCGAAGGCGTACTTTTTGTCCAACGCAATCAGGTTGGCCTGGACGTAGCCAGCGGAAAAGCCCGCCGTCGTCGCCACATCGGTGGTGCGGAACAACGCGCGGGCTTGCGCCGGGGTCATCGCAGCAGGCTGCATTCCCATCTCGCTACGCCCAGATCGACGGCAGCTTCGAGATGGAAGCCCAACCCATGAGCACACAGCCCACAAGGACGACCAGACCGATGATGAGCGTCCACTTCGGCGGCTCCCACCCCTTGAGCAGATCCTTGCGGAAAAAGCCCGCCCACAGCACGACGGCGAAAGCGATCGGCAAGATCAGGCCGTTGAACGCACCTGCGAAAATGAGCAGCTTCTGCGGAGCAGAACCGGCGACAAGGAACACCACCGAGGAAATCACTATGAACACGACGGTGAGCCAGCCGCGCTTCTTCGGATCGAAGCCCTGCTTGGTCAAAAAGGAGATGGAGGTAAACGATGCGCCGATCACGGACGACAAACCTGCAGCCCACAGCACGAGGCCGAAGGCGCGGCGGCCGAAGTCGCCAGCCGCCTGGTAGAACACGTCGGCGGCGGTGTTGTCCTTGGACAGGGCTACGCCGGTGGCCACCACGCCCAGCACCGCCAAAAACAGCAGCACGCGCATGACACCGGTGACGATAATGCCGGTGACTGAGGACCGGGTCAGGTAGTCGACGTTTTCCGGGCCGGTGTGGCCTGCGTCGATGAGGCGGTGTACGCCGGCGAAGACGATGTAGCCGCCGATGGAGCCGCCGATGAGGGTGGTGATGACGTTGAAGTCGACGCGCTCCGGTGCCACGGTCTGGCGCAGCGCGTCCGCGACAGGCGGGTTGGAGGAGATGGCGACGTACAGCATGAGCAGGATCATCATCGCGCCGAGGATGCCGACGATGACGTCGAGCGCGGCGCCCGCCCGCTTCCACAGGAACACGACGATGGCGATGATCGCGGAAAGCGCGCCGCCGATCTTCGGGTCGACGGCCCCTGCGGTCAGCGCCTGAATGCCCAGGCCGGTGCCGGCGATGTTGCCGATGTTGAACACCAAGCCACCGATGCCGACGAGGACGGCCAGCACCCAGCCGAGGCCCGGCAGGATCTCGTTGGCGAGTTCGCTGGCGCGCATGCCGGAGACGCCGAGGATGCGCCAGACGTTGAGCTGGACAGCGATGTCCACGATGATGGACAGCAGGATCGCAAACGCGAACGCGGCGCCCATCTGGACGGTGAAAACGGAGGTTTGGGTGAGGAAGCCGGGGCCGATGGCGGAGGTTGCCATAAGGAAGATGGCGCCGATCATGGGGCCGATGCCTCGGGCGGCCGCCGGTGCCTTTGCGGGCTGCTGAGCCGCGGTAGACCCACTACGGGTCTGGTCTGGAGTAGTCACTGGGACACCCCTTTCACGAACTGGGAAATGTGACGTGGGAGATATTAGGGCATAAAAGCGCCCTGGGAGACATCGCGTCACACCCGGGCTCCCCCCACCAGGTGGTTTCCCAGCCGTGAGTGGTGCAGCGGAGGCCTAGGAGACCTTGAATTCCGCCATCTCGTCCCACTCGGTCTTGCCCTCGATGAGGGTGTTGATGATGGTCGGGGTCTCGGCGAGGATCGTCGGGAAGAATTCCTGCGCCGCCTTGAAGTGCTCGGAGTTGACGTGCGCTTCGGCGGCGTCGTCCTGGAAGGCCTCGATGAGCAGGTACTCGTCGGGGTTGTCTTCGTTGCGGTACCAGTCGAAGAAAATGTTGCCTTCCTCAGCGCGGGAGGCGTCGGTGAAATCCTTGACCAGCTCGCGGAAGTTCTCCACGTTTTCGGGCAGGGGCTTGAATCGCACGTTGATCAAAATCATGCGCCCCACCCTAGCCTTCGAGCTGCTCGCCGAGTTCCAGCCATTCCATCTCGAGCTCGTCGCGGGTGTCTTTCACCTCGGCGAGTTCTTTGGTTTTCGCGCCGATGGCTTCGAAGTCGCCGGCCTCGGAAAGTGCCGCGATCTCGGATTCGAGCGCGTCGGCGCGTTCGCCTTCCTTCGCGATCTTGCGCTCCAGCGCATTCATCTTCTTGCGCAGCTCGCGCTCTTCCTGGGAGCTTAAACGCTTCTCGACGTCCTCCGGTTTACCCTCCCCCAGGTCCAAGGGCCCAGTCTGGGTTGCCTGCGCGGCTCGGGTGTCCAGGTACTGCTGGATGCCGCCGGGCAAGTTGGTCAGCTTTCCGTCGCCGAACAGGGCGTAGGTGTTATCGGCGATGCGCTCGATGAGGTAGCGGTCGTGGGAGATGACCACCAGTGTGCCGGGCCAGGAGTCGAGGAGGTTTTCCAGCTCTTGGAGGGTGTCGATGTCCAGGTCGTTGGTGGGCTCGTCGAGAAGCAGCACGTTCGGCTCGTCCATGAGCACGCGCGTGAGTTGGAGGCGGCGCCGCTCGCCGCCGGAGAGGTCGCGCACGGGGGTGCGCTGGCGCTTCGGAGAAAAGCCGAGACGCTCCGCGAGTTGGGAGGCCGACAGTTCCTTCTTGCCGAGGGAGATGTAGGCGGCCACATCTTCGACAGCGTCGATGACGCGGCGCTCCGGATCGAGGTCGTCGAGCTCTTGGCGCAGCCAGCCGATGCGGGTGGTCTGCCCTTCAATCCGTTTCCCGGCGGCCAGCGGATACTCGCCGGCGAGCGTGCGCAGCAGGGTGGTTTTGCCGGAACCGTTGACGCCGACGAGGCCGATGCGCTCGCCGGGCGCCAACCTCCAGGTGAGGTGGTCGACAAGGGTGCGCCCGTCCGGGGCGTCGATGCGGGCGTCTTCCAGCTCGATGACCACGCGACCCTGGCGCTGCTTGGAAAAGGCCATCAGCTCGACGGTGTCGCGCGGCGGCGGAACGTCCTTGATCAGGGCCTCGGCGGCCTCGATGCGGTAGCGCGGCTTGGAGGTGCGCGCCGGCGCCCCGCGGCGCAGCCACGCCAGCTCCTTGCGGGCGAGGTTCTGGCGGCGCTGCTCGATCGCGTCGGCTTGGCGGGCGCGTTCGGCGCGGGCGAAGGTCCAGTCGTTGTAGCCGCCTTCGTAGACGTCGACAGCGCCGTCGTGGACCTCCCAGGTCAAGGTGGCCACGGTGTCCAAGAACCAGCGGTCGTGGGTGACCACCACGACGGCGACCTTGCGGCCCATCAGGTGGTCGGCGAGCCACTGCACGCCTTCGACGTCGAGGTGGTTCGTTGGCTCGTCCAGCACCACCAGGTCCAAATCCTGCACGAGCGCCGCGGCGAGGTTGACGCGGCGGCGCTCGCCGCCAGAGAGCTGCCCCACCGGTGTGTCCAGGCCAAGCTCGGCCACGCCGGTGCCCTGCAGAACCTCGCGGACCTTAGCGTTGGAGGCCCATTCGAAGGTCTGCAAGCCCAGCGGCTCGACGACGGCTTGGCCGACCGTCAGGGCGTCGTCAAGCGAAAAGCGCTGGGTGACCACGGCCATGCGCAGGTCGCTGGTGTGCGAAACGCGTCCGGCGTCTGGCGGCTCGATGCCGGTGAGCACCTCGAGCAGCGTGGTCTTGCCGCCGCCGTTGACGCCGACGATGCCGATGCGCTGGCCGGTTTGCACGCCGAGGGAGACACCGTCGAGCAGCGTTTTCAGCCCCCACGTTTTGGAGACGTTTTCCAGGTTGATCAGGTTAGCCATATCGCCTGTTCATCTTACGCAGGCAGCAACTCGTGCAGCCCTCGGCTGCGCTGCAGCTGGGGCGACGATGTGGGCGCAGGCCAACGCGTCCGAATCCGCCTGGTGGTGGTTGAGCGCAAAGACTGGCGCGCAGTACTCGGCGACGGTGGGCAGGCGGTGGTCGACAAGGTGCGGCAAAAGGCGCTGGCTCATGCGCAACGTGCAGTAGAACTGCTCGGGATAGGTGCCCGTGAAGTAGTAGCGGTCCAGGCATCGCCACACAGCCGCGTCGAAGGTGGCGTTGTGGGCGTACACCGGTGCGTCGCCAACGAACTCCACGATCGCGTCGGCGATGTCGAACCAGCTCGGCGCGCCTTCCACGTCGCCGCGGTCGATGCCGTGGATGTGGCTGAACTCGAACAAAATGTATTCCTCGGGCGGGCGAAGATACGTGCACATCTGGCCCACCACTTTCCCGCAGGCGACCTTGACCAACCCGAAACCGGAAGATCCCCTTTAGGCGCCGGCACGCCAGTGTCTAGGGCGCATCTGCGCCACGCTCGTCCTTGTCTGGAGTCGGCAAAAAGGCAGTCGCACTCGTGCCTAAGAAGACGAGGACAAAGAGCACCCATAGCCCTGGGGGAAGGTAAGGCAGCAGCGCCCCCGGGTACGCCGAGACTGCGACATGGACGGCGACCGTGTACCAGATGCCCACTAGGAGCGCTGTCAGCATGGCAACACAGTACGGAAAGAGGATTGCCCAGAACTCTGCTCGTTGGATCCCGCCTTCGGTACGGCCCAGAAGACGCAGTGGTGAGAAGAACTCATGCAAATTGGCCCGCTTGCCCATCACAGAGACCGCGAGGACCAGGCAGATCGCCAGCAGAGTGTAGGCCGCGGTGGGGACGAAGCCGGCGGTTCCGTCGCCGTGGGGCCCGTACATGATCTGGCTATCCATATCCACATGCCGTACCCAATCCTGCGCGGACTCCACCCGGAGATGATCCGGTGCGCTAGCCGATTCGGCGACCACGGGAAGCCCCCATTCCGGTTCAACCGGAGACTCGCTAGAAATACCGGAGAACGGCACCATGAAGTCTGGGTAGAAGGGGCTGTGAGCTTTCACCGGCGCCGCGGGCGAGAGTAGCTGCCCTATCACGTGGTCATTCGATCCGGCCAGAGAATAGTCATTCGCCTTCTCCATCGGTACGGAAGTCTCCCCCGCGGATTCGAAGTCCGAAGGCTGCCAGTAGACCACCCCACGGCAGTCATCGCCGATCTCCTCACATACACCGTCTGCTTCCTGCGCTTCCAGTAGGCGAAAATCTTGGCCAACGACGACTGGGACCGTTTGGAAATTCTGGGAGCCTACGTAATTTGCCGCCCATAACGCGGTCTGTGCGCCCGTGAAGCCTGCCAGCGGAATGGCTACGAGCGCGGTAGCAAGCCCCACCCTCGAGGTCGTCCCGACGGTTTCGGAGGAGCGGATGCCTAGCGCGGGTGCCGACCATCCGCTCACCTTTTTGACCGCTGCAGCTGCCCAGCGAGCTAGCGCCCGGGCGAAGGTGCCGGCAAGTGTGACAGCGAGGAACGGCAAGGTGAAGACGAATATCAACACGACAGGCCCTGGCGGAGTTGTCACCATACACCAGATACCCGCGGCAATATTGACCACTGCGAGCACTAGGCCAACCAGCCCCACCAAGGATTTGGACTTACCTACTGTCGCCGCTCCCCGATCCCCGGTTTTGGCCAGCACCTTGTCGACGTTGAGAATCCCCACGCCGAGGAGGTACAGGGGGACTAAGACCAGCAGTGACGACCAGGCAACGTCAATGGGCGAGCCCCAGTGATCTGGCAGCTGCTTGTTGAGCCCTAGCAGAATCACCTTGAAAAGCGGCGTCGCTAACAACCGTCCCAACACGACCGCCGAAGCGCTTGCCAGAAGCGCCAGGCACGCCCCTTGCAGGAGCATGTGCCTGGTGAAAAACGCCCTGCCTATGCCGAGAACCCGCAGCGCTTGCACGGTATTTCGGTGGTCAGCGATAAAATTCTGATGCGCCAACCGGACCCCGGCGAATGCCGGGATGATCGCAATCAGGCTCATATTCGTCACGCCGGCCTTGAAGTCGCTGCTTCCGCCAGTCGAGAATGCGACGTAAAGGATGGTGCCGACGAGCGTGCCTATTACTACCGCAGCCAGTACGATTCCCCCGATGAAGGGGCGCGCCGTCACCGACAGCTCTCTCCGGTAGGCGGCGGTGGGAGTCATGGGCTTCATGGGCTATGCCCCCATCTGCAGCAGCGTTTTTGCCTGCCCGTCGAAAAGCTCACGGTGGGAGCAATAGACCACTATCGCTCCCCGCTTCGCCGACTGGCGCAACAAGTCCTCGACCACGGTGACATTCGCTCCATCAAGCGCGCTGACGGGCTCATCCATGAGCACCAAGTCCGGTTGGGAAGCTAGTGCCTGGGCCACCGCAACGCGCTGGCGTTGACCCCCGGATAGCTCCGCCGGCAGGGCTTCTGTGAAAGGCTGCATGCCCAACGTGCCAAGCAGCTCTTCCCTGCCCTGGGCGTCGAGGCCCCGTCCGGCGACGTGAACTGCCAGCTCGAGGTTCTCCCGGCAGCTGAGGCTAGGCAGGAGGGTCGGTGCCTGTGGTGCGTACCCGACGTGCGTGGCCCGCCACGAGGTTAGCTTCTTGGCCGCGCCCTTTCCGAACCGTTTACCGTCGATGGTTACTCTGCCTTCACTGGGTGAGCGCAGACCGGCTAACAGATCCAGAACCGTGGATTTACCGCTTCCCGATGGGCCCCGGACTTCGTAGATGCCAGGCCGTGACAACGACAGCGCGGCATCCCGCAGAATATATGGCCCATATTTCGAGTATCGAAAAGAGATTTTATTCCAAACTATTTCGACCATCACAATTCCTGTTGTTAGAGGGCATACGCTACTCGAGCACCACAACATTATCGGCAATTGCACGAACACGTTTATCGTGAGTGACAATTACCCAATTACAGGTGCTGCGATATTCACGTAGCGTTGTAATTGCGTGTGGCGTCGATTAGAGGCATGCCCGGCACATTACGGCGCGCACCGACACAACCGGCCAGAATTTAGCTCATATATTCGACTACGGCGCCTCGGTCTGGGCCTTCGGCGACGAATACCTCGTAGCTGTCGAACTGCTCCGCCAGTTGCTCGGCAGCGAACCGCGCGGCGCCGGCATCGTCGCAGAGCACGGCCACGGTGGGACCCGACCCGGAGACGACCGCGCGGCGGCCAGCGTCTGCGGCTACACCGAGCACGCGCTTGAGCACCGGCCGCATCGACAACGCGGGCACTTCCAGGTCGTTGTGCAGCGCGGCGGCGACGCGCGCCACGTCGCCGGAGGTCAGCGCCTGGGACAGGTCGGTGGCGTCCAAATGCGGCACGAGGGCGGGGTTGCCGTGCCGGAGGTCGTCGAGAAGCGAAAATGCGCCGCCGGTGTTGATGCCAATCTTCGGGTTGATAAACACCCAGTGCAGCCGGCCGCGCGAGAGCATCTCCACCAGTTCGTCGCCACGGCCGGTGCCGAGTGCGGTGCCGCCCATCAGCGAAAACGGGACGTCGGCACCCAGGGATGCGGCAAGCTCGTGCAGCACCTCCGGCGAAAGCGGCTCGCCGTACTCGGCCACTAGCGCGTTGGCTGCCACCAGCGCCGCCGCCGCGTCCGCAGACCCGCCCGCCATGCCGCCAGCGACGAAGACGTGCTTGTCCACCTCGATGCGCACACGCGGCAGCTCGATCCCGGCGCGCTGCGCCACCGCTTCGACGGCGCGCCACGCCAGGTTGCGCGGCCCGTCAATGTCCTCGTCCGGCTCGTCCACGAAAAACGTGGTGCGCATGGATTCGACTACGGGCCCGTCTCCGGGATCGCCGTCGAGAAGCAGCCGCACCACCTCGCGCCGATCCACCGCGTGAAAGACGCTGACCAGGTCGTGATAGCCGTCCGTGCGCGCCTCACCCACGCCGAGATGCAGGTTCACCTTGCCCGGCGCAGAGGCGACGATCTCGCGCACCTGGCCGTCAGCCATGGCGCGCCTCCCCGAGGCGGATAAAGTCGGCCACGGTGAGCTTCTCCCCGCGCAGGCCCGGGTCGATGCCGGCGGCGCGCAGCGCGTCCTCGGCGGCCGCGGCCGAGCCGTAGATGCCGGCCAGCGTAGAGCGCAACGTCTTGCGGCGCTGGGCGAATGCGGCGTCCACCAGCGGAAAGACAGTTTCGCGCAGGTCGCGCGGCGCGGAGTCGGAAACGTCGATGCGCACAAGCCCCGACTCGATGTTCGGTGCCGGCCAGAACACGTGCTTGCCAATCGTGCCGGCGCGCGACACGTCACCGTAGAACGCGGCTTTGACGCTGGGCACGCCGTAGACCTTGGAGCCCGGCTGCGCGGCGAGGCGGTCGGCGACCTCCTTTTGCACCATCACAAGCACTCTGCGTATCGACGGCAACTCCGCCAGCATATGCAGCAGCACCGGCACCGAGACGTTGTAGGGCAGGTTTGCCACCAGCGCCGTCGGCCCGACCGGCAGGTCCGCGCGCGCAACCTGCAGCGCGTCGGCGTTGACCACCGTCAGCCGGTCCGCGAACTCGGCCGCGCGCGCGTCCACGGTGGCAGGCAGGCGGCCAGCCAGACGCGGATCGATTTCCAGCGCGGTGACACTTTCAACCGTGTCGAGCAGCCCCAGAGTCAGCGAGCCGAGGCCGGGACCGACCTCCACCACCCGGTCGCTGGGATCCAGCTCCGCGGCGGCGACGATGCGGCGCACCGTGTTCGGGTCGTGCAGGAAGTTCTGGCCCAGCTTCTTGGTGGGCGTGACGTCGAGCTCGGCTGCCAGTTCGCGGATCTCGGCCGGGCCGAGCAGGTGCGACTGCCCCATCTAGCGGATACCCAGGCTGGCGGTGCAGGCCGGCCAGGCGCCCCAGCCCTGCGAGGCCTGGACGCGCTCGGCAACAGCGATCTGCTGCTCACGGGTGGCCATGTGCGCGCTCGGCGCGTACGCGGTGCCGCCGTAGCCGGCCCACGTGGACGGAGTGAACTGCAGGCCGCCCTGGAAACCGTTGCCGGTGTTGATCGCCCAGTTACCGCCGGACTCGCATTGCGCAAGGGAGTCCCACACACTGCCGTTCGCCACAGCCGGGGCAGCCGCGCCCGTGTTGGACTCGCTTTCCTCAGCCTGCTTGGTGCCGCGCGCGATGACGGCCGGCTTCGCCTTCTTCACTTCCTTTTCCTCAGCGACGCCCTCAGACTCGACCACGCCGTTGACGGTGACGGTGCGGTGGATGACCTTGGTCTCGCCTTGCTCTCCCTGCTCGCGCACCTTCTCCTCGCCCTCGTCGAGGGTGTCGTCTTCGACGTACTCGGCCGGAGCTTCCACCACGACAGTTTCCGGGCGATCGGTGGTGCTCACGCGGTCCAGCACGATGTCCATGCCCGGCACAATCTCGTCGGTAAGCGCGACGTTGAGGCGGTCGTCAGAATCAAAAGTCACACCGCGCGCGGCCAGCAGGTCCCCGACCGTGTTCGCGGCGGCAGAGACGTAGGACAGCTTTCCGCCGTCGCGCAGGGCCACGATCTTCGGGGTGGTGACGGCGACGTTCATGCCGTCTTTTACAGGCTGGTCGCGGTCCACGTCCACGGCGGACGCGCCGGCGACGCCAGCCTGGTCGATCAGCTCGCCGACGGTGCTGGCGGTGGAGGTGATCTGCTGCGCAACCCCGTCGATGACCACGGCGACCGGCTTCGCGGTACGAACGGTCACGGTGTCGCCGTTGGAAAGCTCCTCCCCCGGCGCCGGGTAAACCAGGTCCTCCGGCGCGACCTCGACACCTGCAGAGTCGAGCACGCCGGCCACGTCTGCGGCGTAGGTGCGCACGTTGGTTTCCTCGCCGTTGACGTCCACGGTGACCTGCTTCTGCGTGGCAAGGGCCGTGCCCGCGCCGCCGAGCATGACGGCGCCGGCGACTGAGCCGGCGACTGCACGCTTGGTGGCGGTGCTCTTCGGGTTAATCCGCTTCATCTGACGGGACATGTGTTTCCTCACGGGTCGGTTTGGCTGAAGGTGTTCAGCACACAACCCGGGTAACGATACGGTAACGGCTGCGGCGTTTCAAGGACCGACGCTCCAGCTCACACCCCGTACACCCGCGAGAATGTCTCTCCAATCTCTCGCGCCACATCGGCCACTTCCATGCCGCGCGCATCCGCCAAAACCTTCGCGGTGTGCCCAATCAGTGCCGGCTCGTTCTTCGCCCCGCGGAACGGCTCCGGGGTCATGTACGGCGCGTCCGTTTCCACCAGCAGCTGGCCCCGCGGAGCCAGCGCCGCCGCCTGGCGCAGCTGTTCGTTGCGCTTGAATGTGACGTTGCCGGCGAAGCTGAGCACGTAGCCGCGCTCAATCGCCTCTTTTGCCACCTCCACCGGCGAAGAGAAGCAGTGCAAAATCACGTGCTCGGGCTTCGGCGCATCCGCCAGAATGCGCATCATCTCCTCGTCGCCCTCGCGGTTGTGGATCATCAGCGCCTTGCCGGATTTCACGGCCAGATCGATGTGCCAGCGAAACGCCTCTTCCTG
This sequence comes from Corynebacterium fournieri, assembly GCF_030408775.1. Taxonomy (NCBI): domain Bacteria; kingdom Bacillati; phylum Actinomycetota; class Actinomycetes; order Mycobacteriales; family Corynebacteriaceae; genus Corynebacterium; species Corynebacterium fournieri. Next base: position 707,186 of record NZ_CP047210.1, on the reverse strand, counting down.
CACCTCGAGCGGCGCGGTGCCCTCTGCGTCGTGCGCGAGCCAGTACGCGTCAATGCCGGTCTCGCCCACCGCCACACAGCGCTCATCCTGCGCCATTTCGGTCAGGCGGGCGCGAGCAGCGTCGTCAAGCTCGTGCGCCCTCGTGGGGTGGATCGCGCACGCCGCGAAGACGCGATCGTGCAAGTGCGCGGCTTCAAGCGCCAACTCCGCCTCCGCCAAACCGTCTCCGACGGTGCAGATGCGCTCCACACCTGCCTCGCGCGCACGGGCGACGAACGCGTCGACCTCTTCTTTCGTGCGCGCGCCGCAAGACGCGAGGTGGGTGTGCGCATCCACCAGGCCGGGAATCGGCTCGGCGGGCACGGGTGTGGGACGCGGTTTCTTTTTGCTCATACGATGCACCCTATGGCATTTGCAGACATCGATTCAGCCACCCAGAGACAAATCGAGGCCGATTTGGCCGAAGCCGCCGGGCGCGGCATCAACGGCTCGCCCGCCGACATCGTCGGCTCCTTCGAAGCCGAGCTGGCCGACTACCTCGCGCTTCCCCCGGATGTGCGCCGCTCCTTCCCCCGCGGCGAGACCGCGCGCCTCTACGGCACCGCGCTCGGCCAAGCGCTCGTACGCGAGGGCTATGCGTGGCAATTGCTTAGCGACGCCTACGGCACCGACCTCGTCGTCGTCAAAGACCCCGGCGGGGCCGCAGAGAAATACACCGCCCCGCTGGTGGTGGTGGACCAGCGCTTCGAGGACGAGGAACCCGGCAAGCTCACCGAGTTCTTGGGGCAATTCCTGTGACCAATTCGATCATGCCGCTGGTCCGGTCGGAGTTTCGCCGACGCGCGCGTCTCATCCCCCACCCGCATGTGGAATGCGGCGCGACCCGCTGGCTCGCTTCCCACGGGCAGGCACTGTTTCCCCACCCCCGCCGCGAAGGTGTGGAACTACTCAGGTCGGGGCGCACCCTCATCTACAAACCGCGCAACCCTAAGGGCTCGCTGCTGTGGCTCCACGGCGGCGGCCACATCATCGGCCACCCGAGCCAGGACGGCCCGTTGTGTGTCAACACCGCCGCGGAAGTTGGGGTCACCGTGATCGCCCCCCGATATCCGCTCTCCCCGGCCCACCCGTTCCCCGCTGGCTTGAACGCGGCGCTTGACACGTGGGCGTGGATGCACGAGCACGCCAGCGAGTTCGGGGAGCCGTTCGCCATCGGCGGCGAAAGCGCGGGTGGCGGTCTGGCCGCCGCGGCATGCCAGCGGCTGTACGACGAAAACGGCCCCCAACCCCGGGCTCAGTGGCTGTTCTGCCCCATGCTGGACGACCGCCCCACCGCGGACCGCAGACGAGACGTCCCGCGTGACAGGCCGGTAGCCAACAACGAGCAGACCCGCTTTGCGTGGACTTCCTACCTGGGCCAAGCGCCAGGAAGGGCATACGTGCCTGAGTACGCGGTGCCCGCTCGTCGAGTGGACTTGTCAGGGCTGCCGCCTGCATGGCTGTCAACCGGCGACATCGAGCTGTTCTACGAGGAGATCTGCAGCTACGCCCGCCGCTTGCGCGAAGCCGAGGTACCCGCGCAGCTGGAAATCATCGAAGGCGCGCCGCACGCGATTGAGCTTTGGGCGTTCGACATCGGCGTGGTTAGACAGATGCTCGCTTCGGCGCGCGCCTGGCTGGGCGACCGGCTCTAGCTACTGCACCGGGCTACTGCACCGGCGCCCACTCCGGGCCGGTCTCGCCCAGCTCCGGGTCCAGCTTGGCAATCAGCGGCTGCGGCTTTGCAAGCTCGGTGCCCGGGACGACGTCGACACGCTGCCACACCGCCTGCTGCTGCGAGTAGTCGCCGGTAATCGTCGGGTAGGTCTGGCCCTTGTCCGGCAGACCGGCGCCGACAAGGTTGTAGTCCGCGTCGTCGACGACTTCCTCCACGCGCGGTTCCGCAGCCCAGATGCCGGTGCGGCCGAGGGTCTCGTGGACCTTCTGCGCGGTGTGGGGCAAATACGGGGTGAGCATGGCGTTGCAGTCGGAGACGACCTGCAGCGCCGTCCACAGTACGGTGGCCAGGCGCTCGCGCTGGCTGTCGTCCTTGGCCAGCTTCCACGGCTCCTGCTCCGCGATGTAGGCGTTGGCCTCGCCCACAACGTGCATGACCTTCGTAATCGCGGACTTGAAGTGGGCCTTGCCCAGCTCCTCGCCGGCGGTGGTGAAGGTTTCCTCGGCCAGGTTGAGGATGCGCTCGTCGGACGCCTCCAGCGGGCCCGGCGCCGGGATCTGGCCGAAGTTCTTGTGCGCCATGGACACGGTGCGGTTGACCAGGTTGCCCCAGCCGTTGGCCAGCTCGTTGTTCACGCGGCGGACAAACTCGTCCCAGGTGAAGTCGGTGTCGTTGTTTTCCGGGCCGGCCACCGCGATGAAGTAGCGCAGCGGGTCCGGGCCGAACTCCGCCAAAAAGTCCTTGACGTAAATGACCACGCCCTTGGACGAGGAGAACTTGGAGCCGGACATGGTCAAAAACTCGGAGGAGACCACCTCGGTAGGCAGGTTCAGCTCGCCAAGCTCGTGAACCTCGCCGCCCTTGGAACCCTTGCCGGCGTAGCCGAGCAGTTCCGCCGGCCAGATCTGGGAGTGGAAGGTGATGTTGTCCTTGCCCATGAAGTAATAGCCCTCGGTGGCCGGGTCCTGCCAGAACTCCTTCCACGCGTCCGGGTTGCCCGAGCGGTGCGCCCACTCAATCGAGGCAGACAGGTAGCCGACCACCGCGTCGAACCAGACGTAAAGCTTCTTCGACGGGTTGTCCTGCCAGTCCTCCACCGGGATCGGAATACCCCAGTCGATGTCGCGGGTCATGGCGCGCGGGCGCATGTCCTCGAGCAGGTTCAGGGAGAACTTCAACACGTTCGGCCGCCACTCTTCGCGGGTGGACAGCCACTGCTCCAGCGCGTCGTGCAGCGCGGGAAGGTCGAGCATGAAGTGCTCGGTCTCGATGAACTCCGGGGTCTCGCCGTTGATCTTGGACACCGGGTCGATCAGGTCTGCGGGGTCGAGCTGGTTGCCGCAGTTGTCGCACTGGTCGCCGCGCGCGTCGGTAGCGCCGCAGATCGGGCACGTGCCCTCGATGTAGCGGTCCGGCAGGGTGCGGCCGGTCGACGGGGAGATCGCGCCCTGCGTGATCTCGCGGATCATGTAACCGTTGTCGTTCAGCCCGCGGAACAGCTGCTGGACCACCGCGTAGTGGTTGCGGGTTGTGGTGCGGGTGAACAGGTCGTAGGACAGGCCGAGCCCGGCCAGATCCTGCACGATCTGGCGGTTGTAACGGTCCGCCAGCTCCTTGACAGTGACACCTTCCTTGTCCGCTTGCACGAGCAGCGGGGTGCCGTGCTCGTCGGTGCCGGAAACCATGAGCACGTTCTTGCCCGACATTCGCTGGTAGCGGGCGAAGACGTCAGAGGGGACGCCGAAGCCGGCGACATGGCCGATATGGCGCGGGCCGTTCGCATACGGCCACGCCACGCACACAAGAACGTTGTTTTCCATGTCCACTACCTTACGTTGACCCCGACTGCCCGGGCGCACCGGCTGAGGGAACTCCTCGGCGCAGCATCATCCACAGCACCCACCCGAACAGGGCACAGACCGCAGCCCACAGACCGAACGCCTCCGAGGCACTCGTCGCGTCAGCGACAAGCCCCAAGAGGGGCCTCGATACAATCATCACAGCGCCACCGAGGAGCGCCACCAGCGACAACATGGTCGCTCGGTTGCTCGTCGTCGCAAGTTCGGAGACCCAAATGTCACAGTACGTCGTGCCCACAGCGTAGAACACCCCGAGTGCGACAAGACTGACAATTGAGACCCACACAGGTGCGGCGTGAGTGAACCCGAGCCACGCACCGAAACACATCGCAGCGATCCCAGCGACGGATCCCACGAGGATCGTCTCGCGTCGCGCAGGGATCCGACCCACCAGCCATGCGCCGGCAAGTTGGGCCAGCGCAAAGCCTGCGAAGAGAAACGAAATGCCCGTCGGATCGAGCCCAGCTTGCAGGCCCAGCGGCTGAAAGACCATCTGAATGCTCCACCCGGCCACCAGAACGATCGCCCCGGCGCCCAGGGCGAGCCGCTGCGGAGGCGAAATCGCTCGTGCTCCCATGCGCAACGCGCGCGCCGAATGCGCATTGCCGCTGGCGCGGTGCGGGATTGCAGGAAGGCCCATCGCAACCGGAATGACTGCAAGAGCGAGTACTGCGGTCACGATGAACGGCAACGTGGGTGCAAGCTCATAGAGCCAACCCGCTGTCACCAAGGAGAAGAGCATCGCAGCCGCCGCGCAGACTCGTCGCACGCGGACGAACTCCGTTGCGCGGATGCTCCCGCCGCCTTCTACCTCACTGCCCAGTTCCCACGCGTAAGCGGTGAGCAGGCCTGACACGAGCGCCCAGAGCACACCCCAGACAGACCAGGCGAGCAGGAGGCCTGCCATATTGCTCACGGAGGCAATCAACAGGAACGTCAACGCAGTGCCCCCGAGTGCGATTCCGAGCGACGCTTTTCGCCCGATTCTGTCCGACAACCAGCCAGCCGGCACTTCTGCGAGGGTGGCCACGAGCCGGAACACGCCGTCGGCGAGTGCTGCCTGACCTACGGTGAAACCTCGGTCGAGGAGAAACAGCAGCCAGACTGGGAACCAGAACTGGACCTCCAAGGCGATGACAATGATGCTTAAGCGCGTGCGCAGGTTCATCACTGCTCGCTCTTCTTCCTCGCAGCGACAAAGGCGATCACCATAAGTACGGAGACAATCGTGGAGATCAGCAAAATGACGTCCATCGGCTGTGTGGCGATCCAGGTGGTGAGTTTTCCCGCACCGAGGTCGTAGACGGTTTGATTCGGATCCGCGGATGCGCTGCGCCCCAGACTCACCACTGCGAGCGCGGTTCCGAGGATGGATGTGACACCGATGACCATCAAAATGAGGTCCGTGAAGAATCCCGCCGAGCGGGCCCGTTCGCTTTCGATAGTGTCCAGCCGCGTCTGGCAGATCTGCAGTTTCATCTGCACGGGGTCAGCCAGCACGTCGTCGAAGTCCCAGACTTCAAGGATGCGTTCGGTTTCTACCCGTGAGCCGGGATTGACGTACTTGCCTACCTCGGATTTCTTCAAGAACAGTGCCTCGGCAAAGTCCATTTCCTGACGTAGCTGCTGGCGCAGTTTGCTGGTGGAGATGTCCTCCGACGGCGACATGGACCACGAAAGGATCTCAGTAAGGTTGCCGTCGATGCGCCCCATCGCGGAATAATAGAATTGGGCGCGCAGCAACGCTTTCCAGTTCTCCTTGACTTCGCTGGCGTTGTCTGCGGTTTCCTTCAGGTAGACGTAGTTCATCCAGTCCGCCGAGTGGGTGATCTCTCGAGTTGTGAGTCTCTCAACGATCTCGTCGGAATGCCTGGAGTTACTCAGCCAGTCGATGGCGAACTGACGTTGATGAGAGGCGCCGGCCTCGATGGCAGGATCGAAGATGAGGGCGCGCGAGGCCCAGGCGTGGACGATTGGCTCGCCGTTGTCGAACACGACGAAATCCTCGTAGTTCGGTGACTCCTTGATCGCCGCACATAGGGTGCCGTAGCTGTCAGCGACGATCCGGTCGTTGACCTCGGTCGCGGCGGCTTGGACGTCACGTTCGATGTCGTGCGCCGTCTGGTCGGAAATGGTGACAGTGAGCGAGGTCTCCACGAGCAGGATGCCGAAGTCGCACAGGCTCCATTCCACGCCGGTGACGTCGATGCCTCGCTCCGTGGAGCAGACGACGTCGCGTGGCACGCTCAGTTGCTGCTTCAGCACGGCGATGTCGTTGGGCAGGTCGATGCTACTGGTCGACTGGTACTGCAGACCGTGCTGGTTCGGATCTTGGCGCATGTGCTGCGCCCCGACCGCAGTGGCGACCCTTTCCCAGAACGCGTGGTTGGCTTGGGTCTCTCGAAACTCCACTCCCGGCTGCACGAGGCAGTGCACGCGCAGCGGGGAGATGAGACGGAACTCTGCCTTAAACACCACTCACCTCCACGTGTTCCAGATCGACGGTGGCGATTCTGCCCGCCAGCGGCCCGTCGAGCATTTTCACTTCGAGTCGGCTGCCGGGGTGCAGCTCGTCTGGCCAGGCGACCACCCGTGCGCGCACGCCGGGCGGAATTGCCCCGAGTGGCTCCCCAGCGGGGTCGGACACCTCGACGAGCCCATCACCGACGAGGATCACGTCGTCAGGGACACCGCCGAGCGAGGACACGAGCTCACGGTAGCGTTCGGACTGCTTGAACTGCTCCAACGACTGGTTGAAGCGTTCCATGACCGCACCCGACAGGTCGCTTTTGCGCACGAGGAAGTAGACGCTGTCTGTGGAGGAAAGCGCGGGGTTGTCACTTTCGACGATTTCGAACCAGCTGGCATCTCCGACGAATTCTGCGCTGGTAAGGGTGGCGTTGCCCACGACATCGGATTCGGCGAGGAGGTCGATCTCACCGTCGCGAAGCGCCTGGAATCCGGCGCTCGTTGAGGGGAAGTCGCGGAAGTCGGCGCCTGAGGCATCAAGCTGCGGCCAGTAGTCGTAGCCATCGATCCTGCCGACTCGGACCTGTGAAAGATCGCCGGCCAGTACCTCGGAAGACACGGGTTCGTCGCTGCGTTTGAACAGGACGTAGCGGAAGTCCACGAGTGGCTCGGAGTACTCGAACTTGTCCAACCGCTCTTCGGATTTCACCATCGGGAAGATGCCGAACGCAGTACCGGCATCCACCTTCTCCAGGCCGCTGTCCCAATTGTCTTCGGTAACCTGCGCGGCGTAGCCACTACTCGCCAGCACCGAGACGACAATTTCGCCGACCGTGCCACCATTCTCCTCCACGGGATTGACATACGGCTCCCAGTCTGAAGTGAGCACTTGCACGGACTGCACAGCGCGCGGGGGCTGGACGCGCACGAGGAGAAACGACGCCACGATCGAAAAAATGCAAATGAACAGCAAGACGAGTCGCATCCAGCGGGTTCGCTGCTTGTCCTTAGTTGGAGGAATCACCTAGTGCTCCTTCCCGTGCGGACACCGACGCATCGTAGAGGTCGCCGACTTTGACGCCAGCATCCTTAGCCACGGATTTCACGGCGTCTTTCATCCGCGCTCCGTCGTCGACAAGCGACAGCACGCGGTCCACCAGGTCTTCCGGTTCCGCGTCTTCGGCGGCGCCGCCCTCGATTACCAAGGTGATTTCGCCGCGAACCCCCTCGGCAGCCCAGTCGGCGAGTTCGGCGAGGGTGCCCCGTTTGACCTCCTCGTAAGTTTTGGTGAGTTCTCGGCAGACTGCGGCACGGCGGGTCGGGCCGAGGACGTCGCGGGCGTCGATAAGCAATTGCTCGATGCGGTGCGGGGACTCGAAGCAACACACTGCGCGGCGCTCGCCGACGAGCGAGGCGAGCCACGCGCGGCGGGCACCGGATTTGCGTGGCGCAAAGCCGTCGAAGATGAAGTGGCCGACGTTGAGACCAGACAACGCCAGCGCGGTTGTCACTGCAGACGGGCCGGGGAGGCACGTCACCGGCACGCCGGCATCGTGCGCCGCGGCGACGAGCGCGAGCCCGGGGTCAGACACAATCGGCATCCCGGCGTCCGTGACCACGAGCACCACACCCGCACGTGCCGCCTGCAGCAGCTCGCCACGGCGCGTCTCCTCGTTATGGTCGAAGTTGGAAACCACCCGCCCACTGATCTCCACCCCAAGCGCGGACGCGAGGGCGCGAGTGCGGCGCGTGTCTTCGGCGGCCACAACGTCGGCCTGGGCGAGCGCCTGGCGCAAACGCTCGGAGGCATCGTCGATATTGCCCAGCGGCGTGGCGGCGAGCACCACACCAGTTGTCGGGAGTGCGGGGTGAGTGTCGGCCATAAAGTCACAGCATACATAGGAAGCGCTAATATCTTCCCCCGTGACCACTATCGCGAGCACCCCGAACCCCGCCGGACCGCCCTCCGGCACCGAGGCAGCGCCGCCCGGCACTTCAGGCGCCCTGAGGCCTACCCGCCCGGCGCCCGAAGCACCTGTGACTGTGCCGTGGACGCGCCGCGACACGATCGCCGCCTGGGCCATCGGAATCTTGGCGCTGCTCACCCGCTTCATCGGCCTGGTGCAACCCACCAGCTCCGACACACCGGTCTTCGACGAGAAGCACTACGTGCCGCAGGCCTGGGACATGGTGCGCAGCTCCTTCAACCCCGTCCTCGGTGGCATCGAGTCCAACCCGGGCTACGGCCTCGTCGTGCACCCGCCGTTGGGCAAGCAGCTGCTGGCTATGGGCGAGACGCTGTTCGGCTACACCCCACTGGGGTGGCGCCTGATGACTGGCTTGTTCGGCACCGCCGTAATTGTCTTCGTGTTCCTGCTGGCGCGGCGAGTGAGCCAGTCCACCAACATCGGACTGCTCGCCGGCATCATCGCGCTGTTCGACGGCGTGCTGCTGGTCTCCGCCAAGTTCGGCATGCTCGACGTTTTCCAGGTCCTGTTCGTGGTGATGGCAGCCTGGACGCTCGCTGGCGACATGCGCCAGGTCCACCACCGCTGGCACGACGCGTGGCTGGCAGGCAAGCTCGAAGACGCTGGCCCCTTCGGCCCGCGCATGGGCTTTCGCTGGTGGCGCTTCGCCACCGGTGTGCTGCTCGGCCTGACGTTGGCGGTGAAGTGGTCGGGCCTGTACTACATCATGTTCTTCGGCCTGCTGTCCGCCTTCTGGGACCTGTTCCTGCGCCGCCGCTACGGCGTTGAAAAACCCATTTCGGGCACTCTGCTTCGCGACGTCCCTTCGGCGCTCGCCTCCATCGTGCTCATCCCCGCCGTGCTGTACCTGTGGTCTTGGCGCGCCTGGTTCGCCTCCGAGACCTCCGTGTACCGGCACTCGCTGTCTGACGGCACCATCGCCGGTTCCGAGTGGCCGTGGCTGACCAATCTGCCGGAGCCGGTTGCCGGCTGGTTCTACTACCACTTCTCGGTGCTGAAGTTCCACGCCTCCTTGACCTCCTCGTCCGGCCACTCCCACCCGTGGGACTCCAAGCCGTGGGCGTGGCTGGTCTCCGCGCGCCCGATCCTCTACTACTCCGCCACGGATCTGGATTGCTCCGTCGCTCCCGGCGACGGCAAGTGCCGCGAGATGATCTACATGTTTGGCACCCCCGCCATCTGGTGGCTGACTGTGCCGGTGCTGCTGTGGGCGTGCTGGGTGTGGCTGACGCGCAAGGATTTCCGCGTCATCGTCCCGGTGGTTGCGTTCGCCGCGGGCTTCCTGCCGTGGCTGGCCGCCTTCGACCGCCAGATGTACTTCTTCTACGCCACCGCCCTGGTGCCGTTTACCGCGGTATTGCTGGCGTTGGCGTTGGGCAACCTGGCTAACAAGGGCGGGCCCGTGACGTGGTCGTGGGTGAACAAGGTCGCGGGCTTTGAAATGCGCTGGGGCCAGCTCGCCGCTGTGGTCTACGTGGCGCTGGTGGTGGCCAGCTTCATCTACTGGTCGCCTATCTTCTACGGCTTCCGCATTCCGGACAGCTACTACGAGTCGCTGATGTGGCTGCCGAGCTGGAAGTAGCGCTCGCAGATAATTTCAGCCCGGCCGGGGTGTGCTCCCCCGGCCGGGCTTTGTGTTTCCCGGTTGTGCTCTCCCGGCGCCGCGGCAGACGTCCTAGTAAGGGCGGGCGTCCAAAAGCTGCCACGCCCGGCGCAACGCCCCGCCGCGGTCGGCGACCCACGTCCACACCAGCGCAACCAGGCTGAGCAGGGGGATGAGCACCCCGGCGAGCTCGAACTGCCCTGTGCCGAGCACCGCGTCGCGCACGGCGAAGCCGACGGTGAAGGTAAACATGGTGCCGACAATCAGCAGTACCCCGGGGATCTGCTGCGGGCGCCACGCCGTGAAGCCGAGCGCCAGCGCCACGCCGAATCGCACGGAGGCGGTGGAGGCGACCACGGGTTCGTCCCCGCCGGCGATGATCAGGCGCACAGCCCACAGCACCCACACCACGGCCATCACGCCGAGGAGTACACGCCCGACAGCGATGCCCACCTCGCGGCGGCGGGCGAAGCGGCGCCACTCGTCGTCCACGCCCGCGAGGATGACGGACGAGAGGTCCTGCGGCGGCGCAAATGCTTCTATGTCATCGCCGTGGAGTTGCTGGGTCAGAGCGAGGGAGCGGTCTAAAAAGGCGCGGCACTCGGGGCACCCGGACACGTGGGCGTCCACGACGGCGTCGTCGAGACCGGACGGTTCCCCATCGATACGCGCGGACAGCGCCTTTTGCACTTCCTCGTGGCTAATCACGGGTGAGCACTCCGTCCAGGCTGGCGCGGCCGGTGCCGAAGACGGTGATGATAAACAGCGACGCGGCCAGCACGAGGACGTATTCCACCCCGCCGCCGTCGACGAAGAAGCCGTGGCCCAGGTGCACGAAGTACCCGGCGGAAAGCACCAGAAGGGCGAGGATGGAGGCGGTGATCGTCGTTAACAGCCCCACCGCCAAAAACGCCCCGCCGATGAGCTCGACCGTGCCGGTGAGGTAGGCGGACAGCTGCGGCTGCGGCACCCCGAGCGCGGCGAATAGGCGGCCGGTTTCCGCCATGCCGATCTCGAACCAGTGGTTGTAGCCGTGGGCCACGAACACCGCACCCAGCACGAGCCGGAGCACAAGCAGCGCGAAGTCGCGGACAGCGGGCCTATTCATGCCGATTAGCGTACCCGTGGAACCGAAGCGGGTAGAACTGAGTCCAATACCTATGACTGAACTTCACCTCACACCAGAACTAGGCTGGCCCGTCAACGGCGAGGACGGGCGTGCGCGCCCGCCGTGGGCGGCACATGATCCGCTGCTGCGCGACTACTACGACACCGAATGGGGCATGCCCGTCACCGACGAGCAGGGCATGTTCGAGCGCGTGTGCCTGGAAGGGTTCCAGGTCGGGCTGTCGTGGCGGCTGATATTGCAGAAGCGCGAGGCGTTGCGCGCGGCGTTTGCGAGCTTCGACCCGGAGGTGGTGGCGGGCATGAGCATCGAGCATTTGCTTGACGACGCTTCCTTGATCCGCAACCGGCGCAAACTGGAGGCTGCGGTGAAAAACGCCCAGGCCACCCTCGGACTAAGGGAGGAAGGAACGCATCTCGGCGAGTTTGTGTGGTCCTACCAGCCGGAGCGGACCCCTGCCCCGCGCACCATGGAGGAGGTGCCCACCCGCTCGGCTGAATCGGAGCAGTTGGCGAAGGACCTGAAAAAGCGCGGCTTCAGCTTCGTCGGCCCGGTAACCATGTACGCGCTGATGGAGTCCACCGGAATTCTGGACACCAACCTGGTGGGCACCTGGCGCCGCGGCGCGTCCGGGGTGTGGGCGTAGGCGCTTTTAGTCGTCGTCCATCTCGGCGAAGGCTTCCTCCACCGAGTCGTGCTCCTCACGGGCGGCCTCCCACACTTCCCTCGCGGCGGAGAGGTTGATAGCGGCGATGATGGCGCCGACCACGATGTCGAACCAGGCCGTCTCCCACACGAACGTGAGCAGGCCGGCGGCGATGATGAGCAGGTTGGCCAACGCATCGTTGCGGGCAGCCAGCCACGCACCGGTAGCTAGCGACGAGCCTTCGCCGCGCAGCTGCATGAGCAGGATGGCGCAGATGACGTTGACCACCAGCGCGCCGAGCGCGATGCCGGTCAGGCCCTCCGGCGACGGCGCGACCGGGTTCATGATCTTGGCAATCACGGTGACAATCGCCGCCACGGCCGGGATGAGAATCAGCGCGGCGAGCACGCTGCCCGCGGTACGTCGCCGTGCAGCCGGCCAAGCCACGGCGAAAAAGACGAGCAGGTTGATGGCCGTGTCTTCGAGGAAGTCCGCAGAATCTGCGAACAAGGACGCCGAGCCGATGGCCACAGCGCCGAAGAATTCGACGAAGAAGTAGCCCAGGTTCAGCAGCGCCACAATAAGCACCGCGCGACGGATCTTCTGTGCCCCCAGAGAATCGGCCACTGTACTGCTCCTTTTGTACTTTGAAATACCGCGAAGCAGTGTAGCCGACCTACAAAACGTCACAGGACCCGGCCAGTTCTTCTTCGAACTGTCCGGGTCCCGTGGGATCTGTGGAGCTAAGGGGAATCGAACCCCTGACCTTCGCATTGCGAACGCGACGCTCTACCAACTGAGCTATAGCCCCTCGGTGTTGAAGTACGTTACTCCTCCCCCGCGCGCAGGCTAAATCGGGAGCGCACGCGGGGTTTTCACCGGAAGTTAAGAGGCGCGGGTGCCGTAGCCGCCGAGCTCTTCGTAGTCGTCGTAATCGGGGCCTTGCGTGGGCGCGAAGCGGGTGGACGGCAAGGTGTCGAAATCCGGGCTTTCGTCGTCCAGGTCCAGCACCACGGAGCCGGCGCGCAGCCGTGCGTCGCGCGGATTCTCATGCGAAGTGCTCATGGCCACACCCATCCGGGCACGACGCAGCTGACGCAGCCGGCGCTGGTGGAGGGCGCGCTCCTGGAGCACCACCCTGCGCAGGGCGATCATGAACCACGCGGTCGTAGCAACGGCCGCCGCGGGCAGCACCCAGGCCCACCCGCCGGCGACAAACGCGATGACGAAGGTGACCACGCACGCCGCGATGAGCACCAGGAGGGTTCGCTGGCGGCGCTGGAAGCGGGTGGCGGTGTTCTTCTTTTCGCGCTCCGGGTCGTAGCCGCCGCGGCCGCGGCGGGAAGCGGCAAAGGCGAGGTCTTCTTCAGAGGCGTTGTCGGCCGTGGCGGTGTCGTCGCTGTCTGCGTCAGCGGCGTCGGCATCCGACTCAGCGTCGTCATCGGTGTCCTGGAGGCGGTCGGCGTCCGCGGCTGCGGCATCGGTGCCGTTCTCGCTGTCAGACTCAGCGGTGGCGCCGTGCTGAGCGTAGCCATAGTCCTCGGGTGCGGTGTAGGACTCGTCGAGGTCGTAGCGGTCTTCCTCTGCGAAGTCTTCGGCCTCTGCGGCTTCTTCGTCGGAATCATCCTCCGCGGTGAGGAGCTTCACGGACGTCGAGCCGCCGGCAGCGTTGGCCGCGACCTTGGTGGATCCGCCCGTGGGTGCGGCGTCAGCCTCTGCTGCCTCGGTGTCTGCGCTGTCGGCGGCATCCACCTCGTCGGCGGAGTCGGCTTCCTCGGCGGCAGATTCCGCCTCGTCATCGACGTGCTCGATCACTTCCCCGTCGACATGGTCCGCAGCGAAGTCGCCCTCCGTGGCGCCCGGGCGGCGGAAGATGGAGCGAAGAGCGGGAGCGTCGTCGATAAGCACCTGCTCATCCGCGTCGGTGGCCTCGACCACCTCGTAATCCTCGTCCTCGCTGTGGCGGTGGATGTCGGCCGCGGTCAGCTTCGGGCGGCGGCGCTCGGCCAGCTGGGCAGTGCCGCCCTCGTGCAGCACACGGGTCTCCTCGTAGCCCTCACCGGAGCGACGGATCGGTTTGTTGTTGCCGATCATCAGCGGGGCGAGAACGATGATCCAGACGACGAGGATCAAAATGATCATTAAGCTCGGGCTGCCCATCGGCATTTGCCACCTTTCCGCGTAAGTTACACCCTCAAATTCAGAAGTCCACGGTATCGGCCCGCGCGCGCCCGAACGGATCGGCGCGCCGTGGAGGACAGCTGTTTTTCGCGCTTAGCGTGCGCGCCCGGCATCGCGCAGGCGCTGCACAGCGGTGGTGGCAAAGTCGTCGACGTTGAGCGCCACGAAGTGGTGGTCGCGCCACTGCCCGTCAATGTGGAGGTTCCGGCGCAAAAACCCTTCCTCGCGGAAACCGTTGTGCTCCAGCACCTTCCCCGAACCGGGGTTGTGCGGCAGGTAGGTAGCGGTCAGGCGGTGCAGCCCCACGCGCCCGAAGGCGTGGTCCACCCCCAGCGCGCACGCGAGCGTTGCCACCCCGCGGCCCATAAACGGCGAGTACACCCAGTAGCCGATCCAGCATTCGGAGACGATGCCGTGCTGGATGTTGCCCAGGGTGACCTGACCCGCGAACTCGCCGTCCACCTCGATCACCAGCGGCACCACCGTGCCTTGGCCGGCCAAGCGTTTCAGGTTCAACCACGTGCTGCGCCACGCCGCGCGTGAGTGCGCGTCCTCCCAACTCCCGTCCACCGTGGGTTCGACGGGTTCGAGCCAATGCTTATCCACGATCCTGGTCCCCGACCACTCCGCCCCGTCGCGGGAGGACAGGGGGCGCAGGCGCACGGAAGCGCCGTCGACAAGCGTGGCGCTGGGCGTGGTCTCGGGCCAGCCTGGTGTGGGCTGGCGGAACATCTCGAACACGATGCGGCGGCTTAGCTGCGTTGGCGGAGGAATTCGACGTCCACGATGTCGCCCGGTCGCACATGCGTCGTCTCTTCCGGCAGGTGGATCATCGCGTTCGCCTCGGCGAAACCGGCGAGCAGGTGCGTCGGCCCAGCCTCCAGTGCGGACAGGGGCTCGACCAGGTAGTCGCCGCTGTCGGCGTCGCGCATCAGCCGGGCGCGGATATAGCCACGGCGGCCCGGAATGGAGCTCAGCTCGCGCAGCGAGCGCGCCTTGACGGTGCGGCGCGTCACCGCGGTCTTACCCAGCGAACGGCGAATTGCCGGGCGGATGAATGTCTCGGCGATCACCAGCGCGCTGACAGGGTTGGACGGCAGGAGGAAGGCGGGCACGCGCTCCTCCCCCATCAACCCGAAGCCCTGGACGGAGCCGGGGTGCATGGCCACACGCGTGGTATCCACCTGGCCCAGCTCGCGCAGAATCTCCTGGATCGGCGCCGCGCCGGAACCGCCCACCGCGCCCGTGACCACAACGAACTCACTTTTTGCGATGTGTCCGGCGACGGTTTCGCGCATGCGGCGCGGCTCGGCGTTGATGATGCCGGCGCGGTGCACGTCCGCCCCCGCTTCCTTGGCGGCTGCGGCGACGACGTAGGAGGCGATGTCGTAGACCTGGCCCAACCCCGGGCCGCGGTCCAAATCCACAAGTTCCAGGCCGTAGCTCATCACGGTCACGCGCGGGCGCGGGTAGACCAGCAGCTTGTCCCGGCCGGCTGCGGCCGCCAGCCCCACCTGGGCGGGGCCGAGCACCGTGCCCTGGCGCACCGCGATGTCCCCCGGTTGGATGTCGTCGCCCGGCTTGCGCACGAAATCGCCCGTGCGCACGGGCCGCTGCGGGGTGACCCGCTTGCGGCCGCGGTCTGTCCACTCCAGCGGCAGGACCGCGTCGGCGAGGGTGGGCAGCGGTGCACCGGTGGCCACGCGCACCGCTTGGCGCGGCTGCAGGCGCAGTGGTTTCTGGGAGCCCGCAGGCACCTCCCCCACCACGGGCAGCGCCTGCTCGCGGACCGGCGGCGGGACGGCGGGGGCATCCTGCTCCTCGCCTTCTTCGCCGCGCTCGGGGCGGCGCTCCGGGCGACGCAGGCCGACGGAGCCGCCCACGTCTACCGCTCGCACGGCAAACCCGTCCACCGCCGCCTGAGGGAAGCCGGGCACTTGTTTGGTGGAGGTGACCTCCTCAGCACACATGAGCCCGAGGGCGTCTGTCAGCGCCACTCGGATCGGCTCAGGGGCGACCGCGGCATCCACTACAGCTGCTAGCTGGTCCTCTACGCTGCGCATGGCCGGTGCCCCTTCCTGTGGTAGTTACGTGCGAGTATTACGCGTTGTCCTGCGTCTTGGCTGCGAGCTCCGGGTGTTCTGCTTCGTACTCGGCGATGATCTTCTTCACCGCGGTGTACAACGCCGGGCCGTACTTCGCATCCCGCAAACCAAAATCCACATTCGCCGGGATATACCCACCCGGGTTACCCAAATCATGGCGCTTGCCCTCATGCACCACCACATGCACCGGATGCCCCTCAGAAATCATCAACTCAATCGCATCCGTGAGCTGCAACTCCCCACCCTTGCCCGGCTCAATCCGACGCAGAGCATCAAAAATGCCCCGATCCAACAAATACCGACCAGTGGCCACCAACGTCGACGGCGCATCCTCCACAGCAGGCTTTTCCACCATGCCACGCACCTTCAACACCTCAACACCATCAACCTGGGCCTCAGCATCCTCCACGTCAAACACGCCGTAGTTGAACACCTCATCGCGAGAGACGTTAAACGCGCACAACACCGACCCACCAAGCTCGCGGCGCACCGCAACCATCTTGTCCATCACACCAACCGGCAACACCAAATCATCCGGCAACATGACAGCCACAACATCTTCATCGTCATCCAACGCCGACTCAGCACAGCCAACCGCATGCCCCAAACCAAGCGGCTCCTCCTGAGTCACCGCCACAGCTTCAATCAGCCCATTGGCACGCGCGACCTTCTCAGCCTGCGCATCCTTGCCGCGGGCAACCATCAACTGCTGCAGCTGCTCAAACTCGCCGAAATGACGCATGATCTCTTCTTTATTCGGCGCGACCACCACAGCAAGACGCTGCGCCCCAGCCGCAGCAGCCTCCTCCGCAATCAACTCAATGCCAGGAGTATCTACCACCGGAAGCAACTCCTTCGGCACCGTCTTCGTCGCCGGCAAAAAACGCGTACCCATCCCCGCCGCAGGCACAACAACCGTCTTCACCGAAGCACTCACGTCCTGCACGGGCTGGTCAGTAGAATTCCGCATAAACGCAAAGCCTACAGCCCACACACGGCACAACCCGGCTACGACCCGGCAGAGTCAAGGAGCGCACACACCAAATTGGACACGCCCCGCCCCCACCCCAAAGCAGCGCTGCGCAGCGCCCACCTCGCGGATCGTCGCGCGTTGCGCGGCACGCAACGCAAGAGCACGCTTGACCAGGCGATTGTCCAGGCCTCATTGGAGTGTCTGGAGGATTTCGGGGCATCCGGCACCAACATCGCCGCCTACAATCCCCTGCCCTCGGAGCCCGGCCCCGCGGATTTCGCGGCCCGGCTCGCGCCCGCCGCCCGCGCTGTGTTTCTGCCCATCTCGTTAGCTGACGGGGTGCTCGCCTGGGCGCAGGCGGGCCAGGACGATGCTCTGGGCTCGCTGGGAATTGCAGAACCGCGCGGGGCTCGTTTCACCTCCGCGGTGCTGCGCTCCTGCGGGATGCTGGTGGTGCCTGCTTTAGCCGTCGATAGGCAGGGGATGCGCCTGGGCAAAGGCGCCGGGTACTACGACCGCGCACTCGCGGGTCTGGACGTTCCGGTCGCGGCTGTGGTTTTCGACTGGGAAGTCGTGGAGGCCGTGCCGCACGACGCGCACGACCAAGCGGTGGACGCGGTGATTACGCCAGAGGGTTTTTTCCGCGTGTAGGGAACCGCGCACCGGGCGCGTGCGTCCAATTGTCATGGACATCTCCGCGCGACTTTCTTCCCTCCGCACCCCTGGCTACCGGCGCTCGGTGTTTCTCCGCAGGGCCGCAGCCATCGTCCTCGTGACGGCCGCCATCGCGCACGTGCTTGTCGACGCCTCACAGTCCGACCCACCCATCCTCACCTTCGCCCGCGACGTCGCGCCCGGCAGCGTGCTCACCGCTGACGACTTGGAGCTGCGCCGCTTACCGGCGGAATCGGTGCCTGAGAATGCGCTGCATGAGTTAGCGCTGGCGGAAGGGCAGTTGCTCGCCGCAGCCGCCGCCCGCGGCGAGGTGGTCACTAATACCCGCCTGGTCGGGCCCGATCTGGCGGGGCTTCTCACCCGCGACGAACCCGACGGCGACACGTTTTCGATGGTGCCGGTCCCGCTCGCGGAACCGGACGTGTTACCCCTTTTGCACCACGGGGCGGTTGTGGATGTGGTGGGGCAAGGCCCGCGCGTCGTCGCGGTCGGCGGCAGGGTTGTCACCTCAGGGGAGGGCGATGCAGTATTGGTGCTGCTCAGGCAGGATGAGGCGGCTGCCGTGGCGGCGGCGTCGCTGAGCGAACCGCTCACGCTCGTGTTGAGCAACCGTCCACCTGCACTTACTATCCCGAATTATGCTTCAAGGTTTTAAAGAATTCATTTTGCGCGGCAACGTCATTCAACTTGCCGTCGGTGTTGTTATCGGTGCGGCATTCACCGCCGTGGTCACTGCGTTCTCCGACGCCATCATCAACCCGCTCCTCGCCGCACTGGGCGGCGTGGACTACTCCGGCCTGGGCTTCCACGTCCGCGAGGGCAACGAGGCGACTTTCGTCGACTTCGGCGCCGTCCTCACCGCCATCATCAACTTCCTGCTCATCGCCGCTGTGATCTACTTCCTGCTTGTTGCTCCGATGAACAAGCTGGATGCCGCCCACAAGCGCCACAAGGGCATCGACCCGGAGGAGCCGGAGCCGACCGACACCGAGCTGCTCACGGAGATCCGCGACCTGCTCGCCGGCCAGAACCCGAACAACGTGCACAAGCCGTTGAACTAGCCGGCCTTCAGGCGACTGGACTGCGAGCTAGTCGCCGTAGTGCGGAGGCCGCTCCGTCTCATAGAACTCGCGGCCCGTCAACCCCGGCTCCTCCTCGCCGAGCAGCACTTCGCGCTCGGCGTCGAGGGCCGGGTTTTCGTTTGCCTCAGTCTGTGGCGCGGTGTCCGCGGACCTGTCGTAGTCCACGTCCGCGACGCGCACCGCTCGCCGTCGTACCCGGCTCATTCACGCCACCTAGACCGAGTACTGGTTCAGCTCGTTGATGAGGTGACTCACCAGCGGAGCTGCAGTGGACACGCCGTCACGGATGGCCTGGCGGCTAGAGGCGAGGTTGAGCACCACCGTGGAACCGGAGACTCCGCAGACTCCGCGCGAAGTGCAGGCGTCCACTGCGCCGCACGCCTGGCCGGAGGCGCGGATGGCCTGGCTGACGCCTGGCACCATCTTGTCAATGACAGCGCGGGTCGCCCCCGGGGTCTTGTCGCGCGGGCCGACACCGGTGCCGCCGAGCGTGAGCACGAGGTCCACGCCGCCGACGACACCGGTCTCGATGGCCTTGCGGATCTCGGACTTCTTGGACTTCACGCGCACCACGCCGTCGACCTGGTAGCCGACCTCGCGCAGCAGCTCCACCACCATCTCGTCGGTGTTGTCGCCGGGCGCGTCGTAGCGGTGGTCGCCCACGAGCACGACGATGGCGCACGGCGAGGTCGGGGAATTTTCCTCCAGCTCGGCGGCGCGCAGCGTGGCATCGTCCGGCTCAGTGATGTCGAGCGCGTCAAACAGTTCCGGCATCGTGGTCAGGCTCCCTTTAGGCAACGTGGCGTGGATTGGACAGATAAGAAGTTACTCGGAACTCAAGGTCACCTCTACCGGAATGGTGTCGGTCTCCCCCTCCCGCTGCACCTCCAGTGTCACCGTCTCGCCGAACTCCTTGGAGCGGGTGGCCGCGATCAGGGCATCTGCTGAGTCGATGGGGCGGTCGTTGAGGCGGGTGATCGTGTCGCCGGTTTTCAGTCCGGCCCGCTGACCGGGGCTGTCCGGCTCCACCCCCGCGACCACGGCGCCGCCGCCCATGCTCTGCATCACGCTGACGCGCACGCCGAGCATCGGCTGGGAGGCCTCTCCCTTTTCGATGAGTTGGTCCGCCACACGCTTGGCAAAGTTCGACGGGATAGCAAAGCCGAGACCGATGGAGCCGCCCTGGCCTCCATCGCCCATGCCCCCGGAGGACAAGGACGCAATTACGGAGTTCATGCCGATGAGCCTGCCGTTGCGGTCCACCAACGGGCCGCCGGAGTTGCCGGGGTTGATCGCCGCGTCGGTCTGGATGCCGTCCATGAGCGAGCTTTCCCCGCCGCCCTGTGAGGCGCGCACGGGGCGGTTGAGTGCCGAGACGATACCGCTGGTCACCGTCGCCGACAGTCCCAGCGGGGAGCCGACGGCGACCACTTCCTGGCCGACGCGGAGGTCGTCGGAGTTGCCGAACTGCATCACCGGCAGGTCGTTGACGCCTTCGATTTTGATCACGCCGATGTCGGTGTTGACGTCGGAGGCAATGAACTGGGCGGGGTGGCGTGAGCCGTCGTTGAGCGTGACCTGCATTTCGGAGCCCGGAGTGTCGGCCCCGGCGATGACGTGGTGGTTGGTCAGCACGTAGCCGTCCGCGGAGATGATGGAGCCGGAACCTTCCGCGCTCCCCCGCGGCGTGGCCACCTCGATGGAGACCACGGCCGGCAGCACCTGCGCCGCCACCTGCTCCACAGAGCCCGAGGGGGCTTCCTTCGGGTCCGCGACCGTCGGGTTACGCAGTTCGCCTTGCGACGTCCCTTCGGCGTCCCCCGACTCCTTCACCGTACTGCTGGAGGTGGAGCTGGTTGCGGATGTGCCGTCGGACTGGGACGAGCCGGCGAGGTAGCCCGCGCCTCCGCCTGCGACGAGCGCGGTGGCCAGTGCGACTGCGAACGCCGTACCGACGGCGCCTTTGCTTCGTCGCTGCTGCGCCGGCGGCTCCGATTGAACCTGGTAGACGCCACTGTTTTCGGGGAAGCTGGAGGTTTCGCCCGGGTAGTTCAGTTCACTCATGAGCCGCTATTATGCCCGGCCGTCCTGTGGTTGGTCTTGAGGGCGTACAGGGCAATTCGTAACACTTGCTGTGCGCTTGCTGTGCGCGCTGACCTTGTGTGTCAGCTGTAACTCTTGCGCGGGATCACACGGGCGGTGTTCCCCGCCGCAGCGCTGTCAGTGTCCGCCGCGTCCGCGGTGTCCGTCTCGGGCGGGTGCCCCGGGAACACGACACGGAAGCGTGCGCCGCCGTCGTCGGATTCCTCCGCCACGATCGTGGCGTTGTGGCGGTCGAAGACCTGCTTGACAATGGCCAGGCCCAGCCCGGAGCCCGGCATGGAGCGCGACTCCGGCGCGCGGTAGAAGCGCTCAAAGACCTTTTCGCGCTCTTCCGGCGGGATGCCCGGGCCGGAGTCGTCCACGATCAGCACCGCGTTGCGCTTCGCCGCCTTCAACGACACACGCACCGTGCCGTCCTTCGGCGACCACTTCGCGGCGTTGTCGATCAGGTTGATGGGAGCGCGTCCCATTGCGAAGCGGTCGCCGTGGATGACCCACGGGTCCGCCTCGAATTCGAACGCCAAGTCGGGGCGGCGGCGCCGCACGCGGTCGAGGGCATCTTCCAGCACCTCGTCCAGGCGGAAGTCCTCCGGCTCGGCGCCCTGAGCTTCGTCTCGAGCGAGGTTGACCAGATCGCCGATGAGGATGGACATCTCCTCCATCTGCGCCATCACATCGCGCTCGAGATCCTTTCGGTCCTGCTCGGAGATCTGGTCCTGGCGGCCGGTGTTGTACAGCATCATCAACAGCTCGATGTTGGTGCGCATGGAGGTCAGCGGCGTCTTCAGCTCGTGGCCGGCGTCGGCCACCAGCTGCGCCTGCCGCGTCTTCGAATCCTCCAGCGTGGAGATCATCTTGTTCACCGAGGTGGTGATCTCCGCGAATTCGTCGTCGCCTTCCACGGGCAACTCGGTGAGCTGGTCGGACTGGTTCGCGGCGTCGATCGCCCGGTGCAGCCTGCGCACCGGGCGCAAACCGACTGCGGAGATCGCCGCGCCAGCGATCCACGCCAGCAGGCCGCCGGTGCCTGCGATGACGAGGGCCGCGGCGCCCCAGCTGCCGGAGACAATGTTGAACACGTCCAACTGCTGCGACATCGCCACGGTCACACCGGAGTCGCTGCGGCGTACCATCACGCGCTCGCCCGCGACCGTCCGTGTCGAAAGCATGTCGCCCGACGACGTCGCGGCGTACGGCCCCGCAACCGGGACCGGGTCGCCGTAGTAGACGTTGGAGCCGGGCGCTGCCGCAGCGACCTTCACCCACGGCATCGCGCGCCGGAACTGCGCGAGTACGTCCTCGTAACCTTCGGCGTCGTCAGCCTCAAGCTCCTGCAGCTGCAGCGCGACCCCGTAAGTGCGCGTGCGCAAGTCGTCATCCATCACCGTCAGCCGGGTCGTCTCCGACAGCCGGTAGGTAAACAGAGCTGTCAGGAGGATGACCACGGCGACGATCAGGCTCGCAAGGACGGAGAGACTGCCCTTCAGGGACCGGCCGGCATTCGCCGGGCGCGTGTCAGCCTCTTCTGCGTAGCGCCGCAAAATCACGGAGCGGCCTCCCGCATGACGTAACCGACGCCGCGCACTGTGTGGATGAGACGGGATTCGCCGCCGGCCTCAGTTTTGCGGCGCAAGTAGCCGATGTAGACCTCGAGGGCGTTGCCGGACGTCGGGAAATCGTAGCCCCAAACCTCTTCCAAGATCGTCTGACGCTCCAGGACGTGGCGCGGGTTCTGCAGCAACAGGTGCAGAAGCGCGAACTCGGTGCGGGTCAGAGAAATTGCGCGGCCGTTACGTGTGACGTCGCGGGTGGAGGTGTCCATGACCAGATCCTCGAACTGGAGGCGGGTCTGGTTCTGCTCCGCCGCCTTACGCGCCTCGGAGCGGGTGCGCCGCAGCAGCGAGCCCACGCGCGCGAGCAGCTCTTCCAGCGCGAATGGCTTTGGCAAGTAATCGTCCGCGCCTGCGTCGAGGCCGGCCACCCTGTCGGAGACGCCGTCGCGGGCGGTGAGCATCAAAATCGGCCCGTCGTAGCCGGAGGAACGCAGCGTGCGGCACACCCCCAGACCGTCCAGCTTGGGCATCATCAGGTCGAGGATGGTCAGATCAGGCTGCTCCACGCGGATCTGGTCGAGCGCATCCTCGCCATCTTCAGCGAGGACGACGTCGTATCCGTTGAAGCGCAGCGAGCGGCGGAGGGACTCGCGAACCGCCTGCTCGTCGTCGGCTACCAGAATTTTCATAGGAATATTATGACTTATATTCTCCTCAGAGTTGAATCGACACGAAAAAACCGGGCCCCACCTGGGGATCCCGGTTAATTCGAAGGGCTAGATAAACCCTTAAAAACTTAGAACTGCTCGACGTCGATCAGACCAGCCTGAGCGGCCTTGACCAGACGGCGTGGGATGCGCACCTCCTGGCCGTCGATCTTGACGGTCTGCAGGTCGGCGTTGTCGGCCTTCCACTGGGAACGGCGCATGCGCGTGTTGGCGCGGGACTTCTTGAACTTCGGAGTTGCCATGGTGAGTCTCCCTTTCCCCTCTACTTGGTTTTCTTCTTACGGCGGGCCATACCACCGAAACGCTGGTTGAACTTCTCCACGCGGCCGGCGGTGTCCATGAGACGCTGTGCGCCGGTCCAGAACGGGTGGGACTCAGCGGTCACGTCGACCACGATGAGCGGGTACTCGTTGCCGTCCTCCCACTGCTCGGTGCGGGCGGAGGTCAGGGTGGAACGCGTCAGGAACTTGTGGCCCGTGTTCGCGTCCTGGAAAATCACCGGGTGGTAATCCGGGTGAATGTCTTTCCTCATATGATTCGTCTCCCTCAGGATTGAACTACGGGTCGGTTCTTCGTGCTCTCGCCACGCGAAGATCGTGCCCGAGTTGGGTGCGAAATGGTCTTTGCATCCGGCGGTCGCCGGACAACCCGCAGTATCTTACAGTTCACGTGCGCGTTTACCTAATTAAGCTCGCTGCTTTACGACGTCCCTTCGGCCCCCACACCTATGCATCGCCACCCACTTTTCCTTCCCGCTGCTGCACTCCTCGCCTTCGCCAGCCTTGCCGCAGCCGACACTGACGCCGCCGCAGCTCTCGCGCTGCGGCTTTTGCCCGTGCTCGCGTTTGCCGCCGGCATGTCCGTAGTGGTCAACCTGGCCGCCCGGGTCCACCTCTTCGAATGGCTGGTGGCCCAGCTCGAGCGCGCTACCTCGAGCCGGGAGGCGGCCTTCGCGGGCTTTTTGACCCTCGCCGCGGCATGCACAGCGTTTTTCTCCCTCGACACCACTGCCATCATGCTCACCCCGCTGGCCATCCAGCTCGCGGCGCGGTTTCACCTACCCCAACCTGCCGTGGTGCTCGCGGTGGTCTGGATTGCCAACCTGGCTTCGATGCCGCTTCCGGTGTCCAACCTGACCAATCTGCTGGCGCTTGGCGGCGGGGCATTCGATTCACAGCAGCACTTCCGCCACGCAGCCCTGCAGCCGGCCTCGGCCGCTTTCGCCGTGGCCGCGGCGGCGTGCTACCTCGCCCGCTTCGCATACCGCGGAGCCGCCGGGCACGTAGAGCACGACAGTCAGCAGCACCACTACCCGCGCCCCGGAGCCGCGCTGTTGGTCCTGTGCGCCACGATGCTCGCCCTGCTCGGCCCGGTGCCCTACTGGGTCACGAGCACCGTTGCCGCCGCCGCGATGTGGATCGCAGTCGGTACTGACGGCAGGCGCGGCGGCATCGCCCCTTTGATCCCATGGCCCGCGCTGGCACTGGCGGCCGCACTTTCAGCAACGGCGACACTGTGCACCACGGCCGGCAACGTCGCGGGTGCGGTGCAGCACCTCCAAGGCGCGCACCCGTGGTTCATCGCCGCCGCAGGCGCAGCGGCCGCGAACGCGATCAACAACATTCCCGCCTACTTCGCGCTTGAACCCGCGGCCGACGACCCACTCAGTGCGATGGCACTACTTATTGGGGTCAATGCGGGGCCGGTGGTCACACCTTGGGCGTCGCTAGCCACACTGCTCTGGGCAGACCAGCTGAAACGCTCTGGCGTGAAGGTGCCGTGGAAGCACTTCACACTCTGGGGGCTGGCGGTGGCTCCTGTGGCGGTAGGCGCCGCGACGGCCGCGCTGCTGGTGGCCGCGTAGTATTCGCGCAGCGCGATTATGAGATAGGCGGGCAAGGCGGTATGGTTGGCTCTCGCTGTTGTCGAAGTACACGTATACGCCTGCGTCAACCGATTGCATTTGCGCCGGTCGCGGACCCTCACTCCGTTTCCTACCTGGCGCTTTACCTCACATAGCGATCGTGTCGTGGGCGGCAAGAAGAGTAAGGAAGCTAACCCATGTCGGCACATTGCCAGGTCACGGGACGTAAGCCGTCGTTCGGCAAGACCGTCTCGCACTCGCACCGCCGCCACTCGCGCCGTTGGAACCCCAACGTGCAGAAGCGTCGGTTCTACCTGCCCTCCGAGGGCCGTACCATTACCCTGAACGTCTCCGCTAAGGGCCTGAAGGTCATCGACCGCGACGGTATCGAGTCCGTCGTCGCTCAGATCCGCGCACGAGGTGAGAAGATCTAATGGCACGTAACGATATCCGCCCGATCATCAAGCTCAAGTCCACTGCGGGCACCGGTTTCACCTATGTGACCCGTAAGAACAAGCGCAACAACCCGGATCGCATCACGCTGAAGAAGTACGACCCGGTTGTGCGCAAGCACGTCGAATTCCGCGAGGAGCGATAATCCATGGCGAAGAAGTCTAAGATCGCTAAGAACGAGCAGCGTAAAGAGATCGTCGCCCGCTACGCGGAGCGTCGCAACGAGCTCAAGGCAATCATCAAGAACCCGGAGACCTCCGACGAGGACCGTCTTGATGCGCAGTTCGAGCTCAACCGTCAGCCGCGCGACGCCTCCCCGGTGCGCGTGCGCAACCGTGACTCGCGTGACGGCCGCCCCCGCGGCTACCTCCGCAAGTTCGGTGTTTCCCGTGTCCGTATGCGCGAGATGGCTCACCGCGGTGAGCTGCCTGGCGTCCGTAAGTCTTCGTGGTAAGGAGGACTCACATTATGAAGCGCAACAATTCGCGTAAGCCGCGCATTGAGCAGTCCCGCCGCCCGAAGAAGAACCCGCTGAAGGCGAAGGGCATCGAGTCGGTCGACTACAAGGATGTTGAGACCCTGCGTCTGTTCATCTCCGACCGCCACAAGATCCGTTCTCGTCGCGTCACGGGCCTGACCCCGCAGCAGCAGCGCCAGGTCGCTACCGCTGTGAAGAACGCGCGCGAGATGGCTCTTCTGCCGTTCACCACCCGCTAATTAGCCGGTTGACGATGACAGCGTAGAGTCTTCGGCTCTTGAAGCACCCGCACTCCCCTCCCCGGAGGGTCGAGAGCGGGTGCTTTTCGTCTATAGTATTCCCGCGCAACTACTCACTCCGATCAGCATCGAGAGGTACACACGGCATGGCGAAACCGGTCGGAAGACCACGCAAGCAGAGCCCCCGCCGCAAGGGCGCCACAGCGCGCGATGAGATCCTTGACGCCGCCTCTGAGCTGTTTACCCGAAAAGGGTTTGCCACCACGTCCACGCACGACATCGCCGAGGCAGTAGGCATGCGCCAGGCCTCGCTGTATTACCACTTCCCGTCCAAGCGCGACATCTTCCTCACGCTGCTGATGAGCACGATCCAGCCAGCGCTCGAGCTCGCGTCGGACCTGGCAAAGACCGACGAGGCCGCGGCGGTGAAGCTGTGGGCCCTGGTGGCAGCAGAATCGCGCATCCTACT
Source organism: Corynebacterium fournieri (assembly GCF_030408775.1). NCBI lineage: Bacteria > Bacillati > Actinomycetota > Actinomycetes > Mycobacteriales > Corynebacteriaceae > Corynebacterium > Corynebacterium fournieri. Next base: position 680,875 of record NZ_CP047210.1, on the reverse strand, counting down.
GTCGTCGAATTGGAATATTGGCCGGCTGTACCAGCTGCCGGCGCTGCTTTCGGAGGAGTTCACGGAGTACCACGAGGCCCGCCAGCAGCTCGAGGCGATCTTCCGCCGCCTTGCGGGGCAGATCGTGGGCGAGGACGACCCCCGAATCGAGCTGCCGTTCCACATGACGCTTGCGGCGATCGAGATGCGAGACAACACCGGCGTTGCGCCTTATCCGCTTGTCGACGACGCGTTGCCGGCCCCCGCCGTGACCATCGCGGACGCCGTCTTGGATGTGCTCCACACAGACCTGCCCGAGCGCCGCACCGAGCGCATGCTGGAGCTAATGGACCTCGTTGGCGGCGACGAGAACTAGCTAGGGCTGGCAGGCTGCCGCCGGAAGCTGCGCCGTCGACGCGGCAAGTCGCTGCGCGGCAGCGGTGAGCATGTTCTGGCCCGTTTCGTAGGTGCCGTCCGCTGGCAGCGCCGTCAGCGCCACCGGCGACCAACCACCGTCGCCGCGCGCCACGAGACCGAACTGCCTGACGTGGTAGCTGCCCGCGGTGTCCGGGCCCCACCCGCCTTTAAATATCGACCCGACGACGCCGAGGCCGTACGACTGCAAGGGATCTACCTGCCTCATCAGTTGCAGCACCGCACCGCCGCCGACGGAGCAGGCGAGGTTGTTCGCCAGCACCGCTTCATCAGCGACGCTGAGCTGGGTCTGCCCGAAGGTGCTGAATTCGGGGCGCAGCGCTGCGGTATTGACTCGTGTGGGCACTCCAGCGTCTGCGAGTACCGCATCGACTGCCTCCGGCCCGACGGCACTGTAGAGCCGCTGCGCGGCATCGTTGTCGGAGGCGGTGATCGCGGCCCGCACATCCGCCTCAGCGTCCAACTGCGCGAGTGTGGCGGCCACAGCGATGGGCACCTTGATTGTGGACCAGGCCGGGCTCGGCGCCGAGAAACCGGCGGCGACGGGACCGTGCTCCCCTACCGTTGCGACACCGAGCTGGCCGCCAAACGCCGCCGCATTCTCCGCGACGACGGTGCCCAAAAACTCCTCTGGAGTGGTTGCCTGTGAGGTGGGCGCGGCAGGTTCGGCCGCGGGCTGCGCCGGCTGATCCTCGGGGACGAACGAGGTGGATGTCACCACCACGGTGTGCTGTTCGCCGATCCCAGCGCATCCTGCAAGCGCGGCCAAGCAGGCAAGCGCGACGGCACACCCGCGGACGCGTGAAGCTACCAAATCCTGACCCGCGCGTTATTGCCGCCGACGCAGTACACGGTTGCACCGCCCGCACAAGACATGCGGAAGGAGGTCTCGGTGGCCGGGCTGTAAGCGGTCACTGTGATGTCGGGCGAGCCAGTGCGCGCGTACTCCTGCTGAAATGCCAGGTACACGTTAGCGGCGAAGCCGTCGGTGGTCACGCCCGTATCTGGCGCGTAATTGGAGTAGGAACGCTCCTTTTTCGGCGCTGCGGGCGCAGCGGGCGCCGGGGTGTTCTTCTCGGAGCTCGGCAGCGTCTGCGTTTCCACCACGGTGCTGGTTACAGGCTCGCTGGAGCCCGAAAACGCACCGGATCCACCCAAAAATGCCAGCACGCCGACCAGGGCCGCGAGCAGCACGCCGACCAAGGCAATAAGCCAGGCGTTCGGTCCACCGCGTTTCTCTGGCTGCTGGTAGGAGCCCTGGTACTGCTGGTTGTACGCGGGTTGCCCATACTGCTGCGGGTACTGCTGCCCATATGGCTGCTGGCTGTACTCTGGCGGCACTGCCCCGAACTGTTGCGTCTGGCCGATCTCCGGATCCGTCGCATGTGGCTGCTCCGGATTCCACTTACTGGAGCCTTGGTACGTCATGCCCGCGCCTTTCCTGCGGCCACTTTCGAAGTGCCGCCGAACTTTCGTGATATGTCAGCGAAAATTCTAGCCCACCCCCCTAGCCTGCGGACCGCAGGTCAGCGTGATTTTTTAGCAGCGCGACGTGGGTAGGTCTCCGCGCATGGAGGCCAGGCCGTCGGCGAGCTCATCCAGCATGGCGAAGCTGCCCTGATGGCCCTGCGGGCTGTAGGCGGTAATCGCCACCGCGATGTCTCCGTTCGGCCCTGGGATGAGGCCGAACTGCCGTGCCAGGTGGCCGCCGTCGTGGTTGTTCCAGCCGCCCTTGAAGTGGGCGCCGCCGATGCGGCCCAGGCCCCACCGCTGGTAGTCCACGATTCGTCCCATCATCTCCAGCACGGGCTCGTGGCCCGGCACACAGCGCAGACCGGATGCGAACGCGGCTTGGTCGCTGGTGGTCCACATCGTGCTCATCTGGTAGCCCGCGGGGGTGGTCGTGCGCGCGCCGGCCTGCGCGATCACGTCCGAGTACTCGTTGGCTGGAATCTGAGCGAACATGCGGTGGGCCGCCGGGTTGTCCGAACGGGTCACCGCCGCCTCCGCGTCCGGCCGGAACTGGGGCCCGTGGCGCAGCGCGGCGATGGAAAGCGGCACCTTCATGGTGGAAAAGGCTGGCTCCGGCCGGTTGTCGCCGGCGGTGAAGCCGCCCACGGACACCGCTGCGCGTCCGCCGTGGCGGGCCACAACGTCTGCCACGAGGCGATCCAGCTTCGCTTGCACATCAACCGCGGGTGCGGCGGGTGCTGCCTGCCCCGGTTGCGCCGCGGCCTTGGGGGTGGTCAGCGGCAGCGGGAGGCGGATGGCGTTTTTCACCTGCGGCGGCAACTGGTTGTAGGCCTGCACGAACGGCTGCCCGATCACCGGGATTTGGTCGATGGCGGTGTAGGCGGGAGCCGACGGGAGAGTCAAACCGGCGGCAAGAGCCATCGCGGCGAGTTTGGAGGACACGGGACGGACCTTTCTAGTGGGCGAAGTGGCGGGTGCCGGTGAAGTACATGGTCACGCCGGCTTCCTTCGCCGCAGCAATGACCTCCTCATCGCGGATGGAACCGCCCGGCTGGACCACGGCCTTCACACCGGAGTCAGCGAGCAGCTGGAAACCGTCCGCGAACGGGAAAAACGCGTCGGAGGCGGCCACCGCGCCATTGGTGCGGTTGCGGCCCTCGTCCAGGGAGTTCGCGCGGTCCACGGCGAGCTTTGCCGAATCGACGCGGTTGACCTGGCCCATGCCGATGCCTACCGACGCACCTTCGGCCGCAATCAAGATCGCGTTAGATTTGACGCACCGCACAGCACGCCACGCAAACTCCAGGTCCGCCAGGGTCTGCTCGTCCGCGGCCTCGCCGGCAGCAAGGGTCCAGTTGGCGGCGCTGTCGCCTTCGGCCTGGTAGGAATCGCGCTCCTGCACGAGCCAGCCGCCGGCGATCTGCTTGCGCTCCTCTTCGAGCTGCTTCGGCTCCACTTCGAGGATGCGCAGGTTCTTCTTCGTCTGCAGCAGTTCAAGCGCGGCCGGCTCGTAGGACGGCGCGATGACCACCTCGGTGAAGATCGGCTTGATCTGCTCCGCCAGCTCGAGGGTGACCTCGCGGTTGCAGGCGATCACGCCGCCGTAGGCGGAAACCGGGTCGCAGGCGTGCGCCTTCTGGTGCGCGTCGGCGATTGAGGTGTCCGACACCGCCACGCCGCACGGGTTGGCGTGTTTGATGATTGCCACGCACGCGCGCTCGTGGTCCCAGGCGGCGCGCCATGCGGCGTCGGCGTCCTGGTAGTTGTTGTAGCTCATTTCCTTGCCGCCATGCTGCTTCGCGGCGGCCAGGCCCCAGCCTTCGCTCTCGAGGCGAGCGGCTTGGTGCGGGTTCTCGCCGTAGCGCAGCGTAGTGGAACCCTCGCCGGCAGCGTCCGCGCCGAGTTGGGAGGACATCCAGGAGGAGACCGCGGCGTCGTAACGCGCGGTGTGCGTAAAGGCCTCCAGCGCGAGCTGCTTGCGCTGCTCCAGGTCGAAGCCGCCCTGCTGCACAGCCTGAGCTACCTCGCCGTAGCGGGCAGGGTCGACGACCACGGCCACCGACGGGTGGTTCTTCGCGGCGGCGCGGACCATGGACGGACCACCGATATCGATCTGCTCGACGCATTCGTCGTAGCTTGCGCCCGACGCCACGGTTTCTTCGAACGGGTACAGGTTGACCACCACGAGCTGGAACGGCTCGATGCCGAGCTCTTGCAGCTGCCCAACGTGGCTTTCCTTGCGCAGGTCGGCGAGGATGCCGGAGTGCACGCGCGGGTGCAGCGTTTTCACACGGCCGTCGAGCACCTCCGGGAATCCGGTCAGCTCGGCCACCTCGGTCACCGCCACGCCAGCGTCGGCGATGCGCTTCGCGGTCGAGCCGGTGGAGACAATTTCCACCCCCGCCTCGCCGAGCGCGCGGGCCAGATCTTCCAGCCCCGTCTTGTCGTAGACGCTAATCAGGGCGCGCTTAATCTCGCGCTTAGACATTGAACACAACCTTTCCGTTGACAAGTTCGGCGTGGTGCAGCAGATGCACAATCTGCTCGCGCTCGGCCTTCTTAATGCGCTCGTGCAGCTCAAATTCGGTATCGCCCGCCTCGACCTCGACGGCACGCTGTGCGATGATCTCGCCACTGTCCAGCCCGGCGTCGACGTAGTGCACCGTGCAGCCGGTGACCTTGACACCGTGGTCGAGCGCGTCGCGCACAGCGTGCGCGCCCGGGAACGCTGGCAGCAGCGACGGGTGAGTGTTGATGGTGCGGCCAGCGAATTCTTTTACAAACGCAGGTCCGAGCAGGCACATGAAGCCCGCGGAAACCACCAGGTCCGGATCGACGGACGCGACTGCGGCGACCATCTTTTCGTTCCACGCGTTGCGGTTTTCCTCCATGGGCACCACCGCTGTGCGGATGCCAGCGTTTTTCGCTCGCTGCACCGCCGGACAAATTTGATCCGCCACCACGAGGTCGACGCGGTAGCGGCTTTCCTGATTGTCAATGATCGCTTTCAACAACGTTCCGGTGCCCGACGCGAGGACGGCTACCGATTTCGCAGAGTCACACACAGCGATAAGTCTAACTACTGGATTTTGCGGTTGCGCGTTGCCTCACCAGCGCCACCCCGCGCACGAGCGCGCCTGCCAGCGCGACCCAAATAAACAGCGAGGACGCAAGCGTGAAGGGATCCGGCCCCACAATGCCGAAGGCCCCGGCGACGCCGGACGAGAAGATGCCCAGCAAAGCCCCGTAGAACGCAGCCCACGTTGCGGCAGCCGCGACGCCCTCGAGGGACAGTGGCTTGACGACGAACGCATGCGCCAGCACCGCTGCCGGCACCACCAGCAGCGCCGGAGCCCACTGCGGCATGGTGGCGGGGATAGCCGCGAACAAAGGAAGCGGCGGGTAGGCGGCGTTCGACGTCGCGAACAGGTTCACACCGGCGCCGGCGTAATTGAAGCTGCCGCCGAGCAGCACAGCCAGCTGCGCCACCGCGGCGTTGGGCAGGTACAGCAGGCTCAGTCCCGCCAGCGCCACCGCACCACCGACGCCAAGCTGCGGAAACTGGGAGGTGAGCTCGCCGACCCGGCCGTAGCCGAACGCCAGCGCGACGAGGTACACGACGCCGGCGGCAGCGAGCAGGCGCAGCATCAGGTTGGCCGCCCCCGCCGCAGCGTCCACCGCCTGCGCAGGCACCCCGCTGCGCTTAGCAAGGGCGTGCCACACCACCCGGCGCACCCCGAGGACAAATCCGACAAGGTGCACGATCAACGGGTAAGCGAACGCGGACACCGCCGGAGGCATGGACAGCGCATACACGTGGGACGCGTCGAAGACCATGAACAGCGCGATGGCGCTGACCACCAGCGGCAATCCGAGCACAAGGCCCAGCAAAGCGAGCAGGTCGAGCACGCTCACACGCCCCGCGGTGGCCTTGCGCACCTGGGTCGCCACCACCGCCGCTACGGCGACGGCGGGCAACAGGGGCATCGCGGAAAGCGTGACGCCGTCGATACGCAGCGGCACCCCGTGGAGGGCAAACCATGCCTCGCCGACGGCACCCGGGAAGTACGCCAAGTGCCAGCCGCCGATGAGGATGACGGCGAAACAAAGCGCGACAACGCCTAGCACCAGCGCGAGATTGGGGACCAACGCGTACGGGAAATAGTGGCGCACGCGTTCCTTGGTCGTCGTCGGCACTGCTTTGCGCGCGTCCTGGCGCTTGATGCCGGTGAACTTGCGTATTGACGCGCCCTTGCGGCGCTGTCGGCGCGCATCCGACGGGCGCGGCCGCTGGCTGGGTGTGGTGCTCATCGCGTCCTACTTTGCCACCCCGGCCAGCATGCTCCCCACAGTGACACCCGGACGGGCCCCTCCAGCAGACTTCGGGGCGGCGTGGCGCGCGCGTGCGCGAACACGGGGGTGTAACGTTCCCCCGATTACCCACGATTACGCGCGCCTACGCGCGATTTAAGAGTATTTTCAGCATTCATCTTGCTCCGATGAAACCAATTCGTTACAGTAGCCTCTCGTAGATAACAGGAAGGTCACAATCCAGCCGTGAGCAGCGGGAGACGATGACCAACGGAAGATCTCAAAGAGGGCTCATGTTCAACTCCAACAAGCAGGGCGGCAAGCACCGCAAGCAGTCCCCGAACAAGGGGCGCGTAGCCGTCGTTGCAGCGGCGACCGGTGCCGTATCCACCGCCGGCTTCTCCGGCTTGGTTGCCGGTGCCCTCACCAGCAACCAGGGCGGCGAGCAGGACGTGAACATCAAGCTCGCGGCTGAGACCAACGAGCTGCAGAACTCCGGCGCCGGCGCAACCGAGACCTCCACCAAGGAGACCCCGCAGATCCTCGCCATCGCCGAGTACAAGCCCGTCGAGAACCTCTCCGAGCAGCTGGACAAGGCCGTCCAGCACTCCGATGAGGTAGCCCGCCAGGACGAAGCTGCGCGCGCTCCCCTGTTTACCAAGCCAGCGGAAGGTGCGTTCACCTCCCCGTTCGGCATGCGCTGGGGCTCGATGCACACCGGTGTCGATATCGCGAACTCCCCGGGCACCCCGATCCGCGCCGTCGCCGCCGGCACCGTGATCGACTCTGGCCCGGCGCAGGGCTTCGGCAACTGGATCCGTATCCGCCACGACGACGGCTCGATCTCCGTCTACGGCCACATGCAGACCCTGAACGTCGCAGTCGGCGAGAGGGTCGAGTCCGGCCAGCTCATCGCTGGCATGGGTTCCATGGGCTTTTCCACCGGTTCCCACCTGCACTTCGAAATCTGGCCTGACGGCGCCACCCCGTCCGACCCGGCCCCGTGGCTGGCAGCCCGAGGCATCACCCTCTAGAGCCCTCTAGACAATCTCTCCCCCCTTACAACTGGGGCCGTCCGCACACATCGATGGCGGACGGCCCCAGTTTTTGTTTGCCCGAAGTTTACGGGGGTAAAGGTCCTACCCCCGACCCATATACCATGCGTAACATTTTTCACTTCAGCAACACACGGAGTGAGCTGGACGGACACCGAACAGTTCTCAACTTTTCGAACAAACGTGCACGTCACAGCATTGCCAAGGCCCCTTTCGGCGGTTAAATTCAACGCCTGTGTGCGTGGCCGAGACCGCGCCGAGCCCGCTTAAGCGTAAAAACGTTAGAAAAGGTATCCCGCAACAATGAACCGACGTCTCACTTCGAGCATCGCAGCCGTCTCGGCAGCAACGGCGCTGGCGCTCGCCCTCGCGCCCGCCCCCGCCTCCGCGTTTACCGTCACTGTCGACGGCGCCTCCGTCTCGGACGCTGGACAGGCCCTCGGCGCCGTGACCAAGGCCGCCGACTCCATCAAGGAAAACGGCGCGACAATCTCCGCAGGCGACTACAAGATCGTCTACGACCCCCGCGCCCTCGATGCCCCGCTCGCAGCCGCCTTCGCCCCAGCGCAGAGCAGCGACTGGGTCGCACCGCAGCGAGGCCGCACCGCCGACGGCCGCACGGTGGTCACGCCGGCTTCCGGCCACTTCACGTCCGGCTTCGGCCCGCGTTGGGGCACGATGCACCGGGGCATCGACATCGCCAATTCCCTGGGCACGCCGATCTACTCCGTCATGGACGGCACCGTCATCGCCGCGGGCCCGGCTCAGGGCTTCGGCAACTGGGTAGTAGTCAAGCACGACGGTGGCGAGGTTTCCGTCTACGGCCACATGAGCCAGTACGACGTCTCCGTAGGCCAGCGCGTCAAAGCGGGCCAGAAGATTGCCTCCATCGGCAGCGAGGGCCAGTCCACCGGCCCGCACCTGCACTTCGAGATCAAGCCGGACGGCGTCAACCAGGTGGACCCGGTGCCGTGGTTCGCCGCCCAGGGCATCAAGATCTAGCGGGCTAGAGCTTCTCCATGGGCACGCCGCCAATCGTCATGAGGCGGACCGTGCCGGACGAGCCGAAATCGATAGTTACCGTCTCCCGGACGCCGGAACCCTCGACAGCCTGCACCGTGCCCAACCCGTACTTGGCGTGGTTGACCCGGTCCCCCACCGCGAGGTTGAGGTTCTTGTGCACGGTGGTCCCGCTGCCGCCCCTGCGCGAGCGGGCGGGCGGGCGCGAGCGAGACGGTGTTCCCCATGCGTCAGAGCTGAAGGAGCGCTCCGGCTCCAACCGGCGCCAGTCGATGAGGTCCTCCGGGACCTCTGCGAGGAAGCGGCTGGCCGGGTTGGTCACCGGTGAACCCCAGGAGGAGCGGAGGGTAGCGCGGGTGAGGTAGAGCTGTTCCTTGGCGCGAGTAATGCCCACGTAGGCCAAGCGGCGCTCCTCCGCCAGTTCCGCGGGATCGCCCAGGGCGCGCAGATGCGGGAACTGACCGTCCTCCCAGCCGGTGACGAACACGACCGGAAATTCCAAACCCTTCGCGGTATGCAGCGTCATTAGCGTGACCACGCCCTGCTCGTTTTCCGGAATCTGATCCGCGTCTGCGACGAGCGAGACCTTCTCCAAAAACGCCTGCAGGGAGCCAGGGGCTGGCTCCCCTTCCTGCATGACCTCATTGAGTTCCTCGTCCGTCATGTACGCCACCTGGTTGGCGGCCTCGGAGGAAAACTCGCGGGCCACGGAGACCAACTCGTTGAGGTTGTCCAGGCGTGCGCCGTCCTGCGGGTCGTTGGACGCCTCCAGGCCGGCGCGGTATCCTGTGTCTTCCAGCACGCGCGTAATCAGCGCGCCAAGATCGGGCATGCTGGTGACCTCGTTACGCATCTCCGGCATGTCGTCTCTGATCTGACGGATCATCTCCACGAAGCGCGTAATCGAGTTCGTGGCAGCTTTTGCCAGCATGTCGACGTTGCCGGAGGTAGCGTCGACAAGCGATCGCCCGAAGCTTTGACCGTTGCTTTCCGCGTGCAGCGCCACCATCGCCTGCGCCTTGTCGCCGATGCCGCGCTTGGGCACGTTGACGATGCGACGCATGCTCACCGTGTCGTCCGGATTCTCCAGCACCTTGAGGTAGGCGACGATGTCGCGGATCTCGCGCCGCTCGTAAAAGCGGGTGCCGCCGACAACCTTGTACGGGATGCCGGAGCGGATGAAGATGTCTTCGAGCGCGCGGGAGGCGTTGTTGGTGCGGTACATCACCGCCATGTCGGAGTACGGCACTCCCCTGTCTGCGAGCGAGTCAATCTCGGAGGCGATGAACCGGGCCTCGTCGTGCTCGTTGTCCGCGACGTAGCCGACGATCTTCTCCCCATCGCCCTGATCCGTCCACAGCTTCTTCGGCCGACGGCCCTCGTTCTGCGCGATCACCGCGTTGGCCGCGCCGAGGATGTTCTGGGTGGAGCGGTAGTTCTGCTCCAGCATGATCGTTGTCGCGTCCGGGTAGTCGCGCTCGAATTCCTCGATGTTGCGGATAGTCGCGCCACGGAAGGCGTAGATGGACTGGTCCGAGTCGCCCACCACCGCAAGCTCCGGTGCGTCCGGACCGCTGCCGACGAGCGTGTGGACGAGCTCGTACTGCGCATGGTTGGTGTCCTGGTACTCGTCCACCAGCACGTGGCGGAAGCGCCGGCGGTAGTAATCCGTGACCTGCGGGTGCTCCTTGAAAATGCGCACGACCTCCCCAATCAGGTCGTCAAAATCCAGGGCGTTGGACTGGCGCAGGCGGCGCTGGTACTCCGCGTACACCTTTGCCACCGTGGTCTCGAACGGGTTGTGGGTGCGCTCGGCGTTTGCCAGCGCCACATCCGGACCAATCAGCTCGTTTTTCAGGTTGGAGATCCCGTTGGCCAACACGCGCGGCGTGAACTTCTTCAAATCCAGGTTGAAGTCCTTGGCAATCATGCCCAGCAGCCGCCGCGAATCGTCCGAGTCGTAGATAGTAAAGTTGGTGTTCAATCCCGGCACCAGCTGTGCCTGCTGGCGCAGAATGCGCACGCACACCGAGTGGAAGGTGGCCACCCACATCCGCTCCGCCTCCGGGCCGACGAGCTGGCCCACGCGCTCCTTCATTTCGGCTGCGGCCTTGTTGGTGAAGGTAATGGCCAAGATCTGCCACGGCGCAACGCCGCGGTTTTGCAGCAGGTAGGCAATGCGGCGGGTGAGCACCGCAGTCTTGCCGGAACCGGCGCCCGCGACAATGAGCAGGGGGCTGCCCTCGTGGATGACGGCGGCCTGCTGCTGCGGATTCAAACCCAGGGTCAGATCAGTCATGGCCGTAACTGTACTAACGCCTCCGACACGACCCGCGCGGGTGTTCGAACTGGCATAATCTACATCCATGAGCGAGCTTGAAATCCGCATGCCTTCCGGCACAGACGACCCATTATCTGACGCGGAAATTCAGGCGTACCGCAAAGAGATCGACAGGCTCGACCGCGCCATCCTGGACGCGGTGAAGCGCCGCAGCGAAATCTCCCGCGCCATCGGCAAAACCCGCATGGGCTCCGGCGGCACCCGCCTGGTGCACACGCGCGAGGTGGCGATTATCAACCAGTTCCGCGACGAGTTGGGAGAAGAAGGCCCCGGGCTGGCACAGATCCTGCTGCGCCTCGGCCGGGGCAAGCTGGGGTAAATCCCCTATCTGTCCTCGACGGAGCTTGCGACGTCAGCTCTCCTCGACGGAGCTTGCGACGTCGAGCACGACCTCGAACTCCAGCAGCTCCGCCGACTGCGAGACGGGCTTGCGCGGCTGCTCGCCGTCCCCGCCTTCGCGCGACTCGCCGTGCCCGGCGCGGCCTGCACCTTCCCACCACGCGCGGTAGGACTCTTCGTCCGCCCAGCGGGTGAACACGAAGTATCGGTCCTCGCCCTTGACCGGGCGCAGCAGCTGGAAGCCCTCGAAGCCCGGCTGGCCGTCGATGGCATGTTTGCGCGCGGCGAAGCGGCGCTCCAGTTCCTCTCCGGCACCTTCGGGGACGGTGATTGCGTTGATCTTCACAATGCTCATGGGCGCCATTATCCACGGCGTGTCTAGACGGCGCCTGTGCGTGGCGCGACCGCGCCGCATACCCGGCGCGTTTTGGCTACGTTTGATCAAGGATTCTCTAACCGCTCTGTCGACCGCCACGTGGGAGGCTCACATGCACGACATCACGTCCACCAAAAGCTGGGGCAAGCTGGAAAAACTCCATGCGGAAAAGTCCCGCACCACGCTGCGTGACCTCTTCCGGGCGGACGCTCAACGCGCGCAGCGCTACACCTTCGACGCGGCGGGGCTGCGGGTGGATCTTTCCAAGAATCTGGTGGATGAAGACGTCGTCAAGCAGTTGCTTTTGCTTGCCGACGAAGCGAAGCTGAGCGACCGCATCGAGGACATGTTTACCGGCAAGCACGTCAACTCCACCGAGGACCGTGCCGCGCTGCACACCGCGCTGCGCGCCCCGGCGGACAGTGCGTTGGAGGTGGACGGCCAAGACGTCACCGCTGACGTGCACGACGTCCTGGACAGGATGCGTCAGTTCGCCGCCTCCCTGCGCACCGGCGAGTGGGTCGGGCACACCGGCAAGACCATTACCAAGGTGGTCAACATCGGCATCGGCGGCTCCGACCTCGGCCCCGCCATGGCGGCAAAAGCGCTGCGCACCTACGCCACTGCGGGTATTTCCGCGGAGTTCGTCTCCAACGTGGACCCGGCCGATATGTCGCGCGTGCTCGACGAGGTGGATGCGGAAAAGACGCTGTTTATTGTCGCCTCCAAGACCTTCACCACCCAGGAGACCCTGGCCAACGCGCACGCGGCAAAGCGGTGGCTGCTGGAGCAGTTCGACGGGGACGACTCCGCGATTGCGAAGCACTTCGTGGCCGTGTCCACCAACGCGGAGAAGGTGTCCGAGTTCGGCATCGACACCGCCAACATGTTCCCGTTCTGGGACTGGGTAGGCGGACGCTATTCCATGGACTCCGCGATCGGGCTTTCCCTCATGGCCGTGATCGGCCCCGAGGACTTCATGCGCCTGCTCGACGGCTTCCACGCCATGGACAAACACTTCCGCACCACCGCGTTCGAAGACAATGTGCCGGTGCTCATGGGGCTGCTGAATGTCTGGTACCGCAACTTCCACAAGGCGCAGACCCACGCGGTGCTGCCGTACTGCCAGGACCTTTCCCGGTTCCCGGCCTACCTGCAGCAGCTGACCATGGAGTCCAACGGCAAGCACACGCGTATCGACGGCGCAAGCGTCGACTGCGACACCGGCGAGATCTTCTTCGGCGAGCCGGGCACTAACGGCCAGCACGCGTTTTTCCAGCTCATCCACCAGGGCACCACGCTTGTGCCGGCAGACTTCATCGGTTTTGCCAAGCCGCGACAGGACCTGCCCACGGCGACCGGCGAAGGTTCCATGCACGACCTGCTCATGGGCAACTTCTTCGCGCAGACCAAGGTCATGGCGTTCGGCAAAACCCAGCAGGAGATTGAAAACGAGGGTGTGGCGCACGCGCTCGCGCCGCACAAGGTAATGCCCGGCAACCGCCCCACCACCACCATCCTGGCGGAAGAACTGAGCCCGTTCAGCCTTGGGGCACTGATCGCGCTGTACGAGCACATCGTGTTTGTCGAGGCCGCCGTCTGGGGCATCAACCCCTTCGACCAGTGGGGCGTGGAACTGGGCAAGGCGCAGGCGAACGACCTCGCCGCCGCTGTCGCCGGCGAGGAGGAGCCCGACACCGGAGATTCCTCCACCGACGAGTTGATCACCTGGTACAGGAAGCACCGCTAATGGGAGACGCAGTTTCCTCCGAGTCCTACACTCCGCGCCAGCGCACGACCTATCGGCGGCGCCTGGAGGACGAGCTGGAGCGCTTTGACCGCCACCTCCAGGACGCGGATTTCGTGGATCACGGCACGATCGGGCTCGAACTCGAGCTCAACTTGGTGGACGACGCCATGCAGCCCCACCCCAACAACCAGGTGGTGCTGGGGCTGTTGGACGAGGAGTACCAGTCCGAGATCGGCGCCTACAACGTGGAGATGAACCACCCGCCGCTGAGCATCGAGGGTGACGGGTTGGCACGGCTTGCCGAAGGCGTCGCCAAGCGCCTTGAACGCGTCCGCAACGCTGCGGAAGATGCTGGCTCGCACCTGGCGATGATCGGCACACTGCCCACGATGACCTCGCAGTTTTTGGACTCCGAGGAGTGGATGACCGAGGAGAACCGCTACGCCGGCTTAAACAACACCATCCTGGAATCGCGCGGCGAGCTGGTCAAGATCGACCTGCGAGGCGAGGAGAAGTACACCCACTACTTCGACACCATCGCACCCGAATCCACCTGCACCTCCATGCAGCTGCACCTGCAGGTCGCACCGGACCGCTTCGCCAGCGCGTGGAACGCCTCCCAGGCGATCGCCGGTGTGCAGTTGGCGTTGTCGGCGAACTCCCCGCTGTTTTTGGGCCACAAGGTGTGGCACGAATCGCGTATCCCGGTGTTCAAGCAATCCATCGACACCCGCACCAAGGAGCTGATCAACCAGGGCGTGCGCCCGCGCGTGTGGTTCGGTGAACGGTGGATCACCAGCGTGTTCGACCTGTTCGAGGAGAACGTGCGCTACTTTTCTCCCCTGCTGCCGGAAGGACGCATGGCGGCGGGCGCGCCGTTCATGAACGGCGATAATCCCGGCCTGCACTACCTGAACCTGCACAACGGCACGATCTGGCGCTGGAACCGCCCTATCTACGATCCGAACGGAAAGCTCAGCCACATCCGCGTGGAAAACCGGCTGCTGCCGGCGGGCCCCACGGTCACCGACATCGTCGCGGACGCGGCGTTCTACTACGGCCTGGTCAAGGCGCTGTGCAACCAGACGCGGCCGGTGTGGTCGCGGCTGAGCTTCGAGGCGGCCAACCGCAACTTCCTCGCCGGCGCGAAGGACGGCATCGGCGCCGAGGTGGAGTGGCCGACGTTGGGGACGGTGGCTGTGGCGGAGCTCGTGGGCGATTATCTGCTCGACCTCGCGCACGAAGGCCTGCGCACGCTCGAAGTGGACCAAGATTGCGCCAAGAAATACCTCGGGGTGATCGAAGGCCGTGTGCGCACCAGGCAAAACGGTGCAGCGTGGCAGCTTGCCGCGCTGGACAAGGTGGCGGGCGACGCGAAGCCCGCCACCAGCGAGCGCGCCGAAGGCCTCGCCCGAGTGTTGCGCCAGTACATGAAAACTCCCAGGCAGACGCGCCGGTGCACACTTGGACGCTCGAGGTTGAATAGGGCAAGATAGCGCCTTATGCAGAGCATCATCGACTGGATTGTGGGTCTCATGGAGACCCTGGGCGCGCCCGGCGTCGGCATTGCGATCCTCCTGGAGAATCTGTTCCCGCCCATCCCCTCCGAGGTGGTGCTGCCGCTGGCAGGCTTCACCGTCGCGCAGGGCTCGTTGAACATGGTCAACGTGTTCATCTGGTCTGTCCTGGGCTCCGTCATCGGCGCCTACGTCCTCTACGGCGTGGGCGCGTGGCTGGGCCTGGAGCGGCTGCGCAAAATTGCCGACTGGATGTGGCTCGTGCGCACCTCCGACGTTGATGCGGCGATGAGTTTCTTCACCAAATACGGCAAGCCGAGCGTGTTTATCGGCCGCCTCATTCCCGGGGTGCGCTCGCTCATTTCCATCCCCGCGGGCCTGGGCAAGATGAACCTCGTCACCTTCGGCCTGTGGACCTCCCTCGGCTCCGGCATTTGGAACGCCATCCTGATCTACCTGGGCTACGTTCTCGGCGCGAACTGGGAGAAGGCCACCGGCTACGCGGACGCCTACTCCAAGGTGATCTACGTCGTGCTCATCCTGATCATCCTCGGGTTCCTCGTATTCTTCATCCGTCGTGCGGTGCGCGACCGGAACGCTGAGCAGGCGCAGGCTGGCACCGCGGACACCACCAAATAACCCGCTCTAGGTCGCCCTCCCCGCCGAGGAGCCCCTTGGCAATCAGGGTGCCGCACCGCCTGCACGGCTTGTTGTTTCGCCCGAACACGTAGCTCGTCTCCCCCGCCCGCCTGACACCTGTGGTCACGCGGACGGGGGAATCTTTATTCGCCCACATCAGCCGGCGCGCGAGGTGCACATGCTTTTCGACGTCCACGTCCCGCACCAACTCCGCCGGATGCGTCCCCGCGAGAAAGTTGATCTCCGCGCGGTACTCGTTGCCGATGCCTGCGAGGTTGCGCTGGTCCAGCAGAGCCCGGCCGATCTCGCGGTCCGGTTCGGCCTCGATGCGCCTGACCGCCTCGTCGACATCGAAGTCTGGGTCGAGCAGGTCCGGGCCGAGGTAGCCCATTTCTAGGGCGTACTCGCGGGCCGGGAAGACGCGCACCAGGCCGAGCCAAAAGCCAACGAGTTCGATGTCGGCCTTTGGTGCGTCGTTAAGCGAAAGCACCACGCGGGCGGCGTGAGCGGGCTTTTTCCAGCGCGTGCCTGCGCGGTGCATGGACCACGTGCCCTCCATTTTCAGGTGCGTGTGCAGGATCTGCGCCTGATGGTTTGGTGCGCCGAACTGCATGAACAGGTGCTTGCCGTAGGGCCAGACGCGCTCGCAGGTCATGGCGGAAAAATCGACGGTGGCGTAGCGGGGCACGCGGATAGATGTGGCGGTGACCTCGCGGTTTTGCATCCATTGCAGGCGTTTGGAGAGCTGGTAGACAGAATCACCTTCGGGCATAATCGGATTTTATGTTCGACTTCCTGCGCAAGGTATTCAGCACTGGTCCGACTCCGGAAGAATCGCTTGTCGGCTTCTTCCCCGACATGGATGCGGCGATCGAGTGGGCGCGCGGCGTTTTGGAGGAAACGGGCACCGACCCGAAAACGCAGTTTGTGCGCGCGGTGAAAGACGTGCGCGAGGCGAACCCGCGACTTGGACTTTTGGCCGCGAACCACCTGGTAAAGCAGCTAGTTTAGCACGTATGTTCGAACGCTGGTTTGCGGTGTCTGCCGCGTTGCTACATTGACCCCCATCACCCGCGAAAAGTGCGGAAGGGAGGGTGCAATGAGCAACGTCACTGAGCTCGTGGACAAGGTTGTCGACGGCCTCACGCAGCTGCGCCTGCTTCTCGACGATCCTTCGGCCCTCCCCCTCGCCACCATCACCCACGATATCGCGCGCCTCGAACGCGCGATGGACAAGAAGGCCTACGTGGACGCGGCTTTCGCCCAAGCCTGCGTGCTCGCGGACGCGGGAAAGCTGGTCGGCGCGAACTACCCGGACGCCTACCTGACCGAAAAGCTCGGCATCTCCCGGGGCGAGGCCTACAACCGGCTCGCCCGGGCCAAATCGCTCTTCGCGCCGCCGCCCGAACCGGAGCCGGAGGAGTTCCTCTTCGACGACGAGGAAGCCCCGGACAACGACCGCACCGCAGCCGAAGACGCCGCCCGCAAGGCCGCCGACGAGGAGGCCGAGCGCCGCCGCAAGGACCAGGAGGAAGCGCGCAAGCGGGCGGACGAGATCCCCGCCGCGAAGCAGGACATCATCCGCCGCGAGCTGGACAAGCTGCTCAAAGCGGCAGAGGGCGAACGGATGCGCATCTACGCCCGCGCAATGGAGCAGGCGAAGTACCGCGACGAAAAAGACCTGCGCCTTTACGTGAAGCGCCTGGTGGACGCCGCGAACAAGCCCCACGCGAAAGCGAACCCGAACGCGGGCTTTGAAAAGCGCGACGCTTCATTAGGCAAAGAAAACGCCGACGGCACCTTCGATGTGCGCCTGAGCATGACCGCGGGCGACTACGCCCTCTACAAGGCGCTGACGGATAAGGGGCTGGCGCCCAACTCGAACATCCCGGCCGAGCTACAGGGCGAGCGCGATCCGCGCACCCGGGGCCAGCGCCGCTACGACCAGTTCATGCGAATCTTGCGCAAGTACGAGGAGGGCGAACAGGCCGCGAACGGTGGCGCCGCCTCCGTGGTTGTCTCGATCACGTTGGACGACCTCGCAGCGGCCGACGCCACCACGATGTTCCAGACCAACGTCGGCGTGGAGCTCAACGCCTTCGACCTCGTGCGCCTCGGCATGGACGGCACGAGCGACTTTCTTCTCACCGTCGACGGGCTGTCCGGGGTGCCGCTGCACCTCGGCCGTTCGAAACGGCTCGCCTCGGTTGGCCAGCGCATCGCCATGTTCGCCGTCCAGGGTGTGTGCTCCTGGGCTGGCTGCACCGCCTCAATGAGCGAGTGCGAAGCCCACCACATCATCTCCTGGCTGCGCTACGGCACGACCGACATCGAGAACCTCACCGGCCTGTGCCCCACCCACCACAAGTGCAACAACGACCACCGGGACGGCTCCTTCAACAAGGGCTACATGGATTACGACCCCGACACCGGCACCGCCGTGCTGGTCAAGGCCGATGGCACCCGCCACACCAACACCACGGACCCCGCCATGCACTCCGCCGTCAACCGGATCCGGGAGAAACGGGCCCGCACCGGGGCGCCGACACCTGCGCCGTCCACTCCTCCTTCCAGCGCCCCGTGGCCCACCTCCCCGCCACCGAGGCCCGGCGCGCCCAACCCGAGGGTGAGCCACCGGATGCCGCTGCGGCCCTAACGGTTGTCCTGCTGCCCTAGTCGTCGAAGTTCAGGCCCTCGGCCGGACCTCGCCTGTCACTGTCGCCGGTTTGCCGGGCGGGTCCGTCGCGCCCGTCGAGCTCCCCGAGCGCCTCGGTCACGCTGCGCCCGCGCCGCTTCGGGGGCGCCGACGCACGCCCGCCGATCTTCACGCCCTTGTGCGTCACGGTCGCGCCGTACTCCTTGAGCGAGAACGCCGGCCCGCCGTCAAGCTTCTCCACGCCCAGCGGCTGCATCCGCCCGTCGCGCACCGCCTGGGTCAAGGCGCCGACGACCAGTGGCATCGGGTCTCCCACCCCGTCGGGGAAGGTGTCGTAGAAGGTGGTCATGGTTTTGCCGCCGCGGGTGATGTGGGCGGCGAGCAGGCCGTCGATGAGCACCACCATCGCCCCGGCCGAGCGGGTCGCGCCCTGGGACGGCCACGGCAACGCCGCGCCGTAGGGGTTCGCGGGGTCGGTGGCGGCCAGCACGTGCACGTGCGGCTCGCGCGCGCCCGAGGGCCAGCCCACCACATCGTCGGAATCCTGGTGGCCGCGCAGCCGGTCGATGGTCGCCGGGGTGGAAAACTGCGAGGCGCCCAGCCCCTCCACGAGGTAGCCGCGCATCGCCTTGCCGGAGGCCTCGAAACCGGACAGGGTTTTGTAGGCCAGTGCGAACCCACCGAGGATGTCTTCAGCGACCACGGAGCCGCGGGTGACCACCCCGTAGCGGTCCAACAGCGACTCGCCGAGCGCGACCGAGCGGCGGGTGGCGTCGCCATCGGGCGTGGGCGTGAGCGACCAGCGCCCCACCATGTCCGGCGGCACCGCCGAGGCGAAGCTGGTCCGCCCCGAGCGCACCCTGCTGCGCGAGGGCCTGCGGCGCGCCCGGTGCGCCGTCTTCCCGCCCGCCAGGCGCGCCCGGATCGGTGCAAAGGAGTCGGGGGCCAAAAACCCTGCCTCGACCAAGTCCCACATGGCCTCGCGCAGCTCCTCGGTTGTGGTGGTGGGTTCGAGCAGGTCGGAAAACAAGAACCCGCCGCCGCGGCGCACTTTCTCCATCACCTGGGACTGGGTCAGAGAAAGCAGCGGCTCCTCCACCTGAGGCATGAGTTGGGCGGCGTAATCGGCGGGCAGCAGCATGATCCAGGGGTCGCGGGCCCCCGCCTTGCCGGCGCCGACGACGGTGATCTCGCCGGAGGCGGTCAGCTCGTCCAGCATCACCGGCGAGTAGTCCCCCACCCGCGCCGGCAGGATGTGCGTCTCCCAGGCCGAGGCCGGCAGGCGCACCCCGGCGAGCTGCTCCAGCACCGAGTAGACCCCGTCCGCCCCGCGCAGCGCCGGCGTGACCCCCACCGGGGCAACGTTCGACCACGCGGGCAGGAAGCGCCCGTAGGCGGACTGCGACACCGGCCGGGTCTGGGCGCGCGCCGCCGCGAGCGAGCGGGACCGGATGATGCGCAGCACCTCGGCGGCGACGTACTCCTCTTCCTCGATGCCCTGCCGGTAGCGGCCCGGGATGACCTTGTCCTTGTCCACCAGCCGCGACAGCGGCTCGTGCGCGACACCGACCGCGAGCCCGAAGGCGTCGGCGAGGTCCCGGCGGGTAAACGGCCCGCGGGTGCGCACCCATCGGCCCACCAGCTGGGCGAGCGCGTCGGGGATGGTCTGCACCTGGGCGGGCACGCCGGGCGGGATGGGGACGCCGAGGGCGTCGCGAAGCAGGGGCGCGTCCAACACCTGGGCAACGTACTCGCGCCCGCCGATGCGCACCCGCATCATTCGCGCGCCGAGCGCCTGCTCCAGGGAACGCAAGGGGACGGTGGTGTAGAGCGCGAGCTCGTCGATAGGCACGGGCCCCACGATGCGCAGGGTGTCGGCGAACTGCTCGGAGGTCTCCGCACGCCCCACGCGGCGCAGCGACGCGTCGACCTCGGCGATGATGTCGGCATCCAGCAGCTCGCGCAGCTCCACGGTGCCGAGCAGCTTGGCCAACAGCGACGGGTCCAGCGACAGCGCCGCCGCCCGCTTCTCAGCCAAGGGGGTGTCGCCTTCGTACATGAACGCGCCGGTGTAATTGAACAGCAGCGAGGAGGCGAAGGGGCTGGGCTGGTCGGTGGTCACCTCGGCGATGCGCACCCGGCGCGTGTTGATGTCGCGCATGACTTCCTGCAGGGCGGGCAGGTCGTAGACGTCTTGGAGGCACTCGCGGACCGTCTCCAAGATGATGGGAAACGACGGGTAGTTGCGCGCCACGTCCAAGAGTTGCTCGGCGCGCTGGCGCTGCTGCCACAGGGGCGCGCGCTTGCCAGGGTTGCGGCGCGGCAGCAGCAGGGCGCGGGCGGCGCATTCGCGGAAGCGGGAGGCGAACAGAGCGGAGTTGCCCACCTGCTCGGTGACGATGTCGGCGATCTCGTCGGCGTCGAATTGGAAGATCGCCCCGTCCGGTTCCTTTTCGCCTTGCGGCAGGCGCAGCACGATGCCGTCGTCGCCGGCGACCGCTTGGGCGTCCATGCCGGTCTCCTGGGCGACCCGCCAGCCGGTGGCCAGCGCCCACGCGGCGTTGACGCCCTTGCCAAACGGGGTGTGCAGAACCACGCGCCAATCCCCCAGCTCGTCGGTGAAGCGTTCCAGCACGAGCGTCTTCTCGTCGGGCAGGATGCCGGTGGCTTCCTCCTGTTCCTCGAGGTATTGCAGCAGGTTGCGGCGGGCGCGCTCGTCCAGGCTTTCATCCAGCGAGCTTGTTGCTTCTCGACGAAACGCACCTACAGCCTTGCCCAACTCGTAGGGGCGGCCCAGCCCGTCGCCGTTCCAGAACGGCAGCCGGCCGGTGTGGCCCGGCGCCGGGGTGACCTGCACCTGGTCGCGGGTGATGTTCTCGATGCGCCAGCTGGAGGCGCCGAGGGTGAACACGTCGCCGACGCGGGATTCGTAGACCATCTCCTCGTCGAGCTCGCCGACGCGCCGAGGTCCTCTGCCCCCTTCTTGATCGCTCGCGATCAAGAAGACGCCGAACATGCCGCGGTCCGGGATGGTGCCGGCGTTGGTCACCGCCACCCGCTGCGCGCCGGGCCTCGCCTTGAGCACCGAGCCCTCAAGGATGGCGCGCGGGCGCAGCTCGGCGAAGTCGGTCGACGGGTAGATGCCGATGACCAGGTCGATCACCGAGTCGAACACCTCGCGCGCGAGGTCCCGGTACGGCCAGGCGCGGCGCACGGTGTCGTACCACTCGTCCACGTCCAAATCTTCCACCGCGACCGCGGCCACGGTCTGCTGGGCCAGCACGTCGAGCGGGCTGCGCGGGGTGTGCAGCTCTTCGATGAGACCGTCGCGCATGCGGGGCACCGTCACCGCCGTCTGCACGAGGTCAGCGCGGTGCTTCGGGTAGAAGGTGCCCTCCGAGACCGCGCCGACGGTGTGGCCAGCACGGCCCACGCGCTGCAGGCCGGAGGCCACCGAGGGCGGCGATTCCACCTGGATGACCAGGTCGACCGCGCCCATGTCGATGCCCAGCTCCAGCGAGGAGGTGGAGACCACCGCGCGCAGCGAGCCCTCCTTGAGCATAGTCTCGGTTTGGGCGCGCTCGTCCTTGGACACCGAGCCGTGGTGGGCGCGCGCGATCACGGCGGCGGCGTGGCCGGCGGTGTCCACGGACTTCATCAGCTGCGCCGGCGGGCGCCGCGTCGCAGGCGACAGGGCCTCCGGGTCGTGCTCTTTGGCCCACAGCTCGTTGAGTTGACTGGTCAGGCGCTCGGCGGTGCGGCGCGAGTTCACGAACACGATGGTGGAGCGGTGCGCCATCACCTCGTCGTAGATGGCGCGCTCGATGTGCGGCCAGATGGATCCTGCCGCCCCCGGCGGCGGGGCCGGCTCTGAGCCTTCCAACGAGAGTGCATCGTCGAAGACGGCGTCGCCGATGGTGGAGGCGTCCTCGGGCACGGGCAGGTCCGACATGTCTTCGACGGGCACGCTCACGGCAAGCTGCCAGCGCTTCTTTGCGGGCGGGTTGATGATGGTGGTCTTCGGCCCGAGGAAGTTCGCCACCGCCTCGATCGGGCGCACCGTGGCCGACAGGCCGATGCGTTGGAAATCGCCGGCCAAGCGCCGCAGCCGCTCCATGGACAGGGCGAGGTGCACGCCGCGCTTCGTGCCGGCGAGCGCGTGGATTTCGTCCACGATGACCGTGTCCACCGTCTTCAATATGCCCGCCGCTTTCGAGGTGAGCATGAGGTAGAGCGACTCGGGCGTGGTGATCAAAATGTCCGGCGGCTTTCGCACCTGCCGGTTGCGCTCGGACTGCGGGGTGTCGCCGGAGCGCACGCCGACGGAGATGTCGGGCATGTCGCGGCCCAAGCGCTGCGCCACCCGCGCGATGCCGGCCAGCGGCGCGCGCAGGTTGTCTTCCACGTCCACGCCCAACGCCTTCAGCGGGGAGATGTAGAGCACCTTCACCCCGCCGTGGGTGGAGGTCTGCGCGCCGTCGATGGGCAGGGCCTGCTGCCCGGCGCGCTCCACCAGGGAGTTCAGGGACCACAAGAACGCCGCCAGGGTCTTGCCGGAGCCGGTGGGCGCGACCACGAGCGCGTTCTCGCCGTCGGAGATCGCGCGCCACGCCTGTTCCTGCACCGCGGTGGGGGCGGCGAAGACGTCCTCGAACCACCCCGCCACCTGCGGGTGGAAGCGGTTCAGAATCGGTGCGCTCATCACGGCAACCTTAGCGGTAGAGTCAGGCGCATGACTGCTCAGTACTCGGATTCTCGGCTGACCAACCTCATCGCCGAGGGCACCGGCGAGATCTTGAAAGGCGTGCGCGGGGTGGGCTTGCTCCGCGGCCGCGAGCTTGGCGAGGCCGGCGACGAGCTGGCCCAAAGCTGGATCTCCCGGGTGCTCGCGCAGCACAGGCCTGACGACGGGGTCCTGTCGGAAGAAGCCGCCGACGACCACGAGCGCCTGAGCAAGAACCGGGTCTGGGTCGTCGACCCGCTCGACGGCACGAAGGAGTTCGCCACCGGCCGCCAGGACTGGGCGGTGCACGTGGCGCTGGTGGAAGACGGGGTGCCCACCCACGCCGCCGTGGGCCTGCCGGATTTGGGCGTGGTGTTCAAGTCCTCGGACGTGCGCCACGTCTCGGGCCCGTTCGCCGGCAAGGTGGCCATGTCGCGCAACCGCCCCCCGGCGGTGGCGCAGCATGTGGCCGAGGCGCTGGGCTGTGCGGTGGAGCCGGTCGGTTCTGCTGGCGCGAAGGCGATGCACGTGCTGCTGGGCGATTACGACGCCTACGTCCACGCCGGCGGCCAGTACGAATGGGACCAGGCCGCCCCGGTGGGCGTGGCGCTGGCGGCGGGGCTGCACGCCTCGCGCCTGGACGGCTCCCCCTTGCGCTACAACAACGCCGACACCTACATTCCCGACATCGTGATTTGCCGGCCGGAGCTGGCGGACGACATCTTGGAGGCGGCCGCCCGCTACCACGACGAGCACGGCACGTTTGAAGGAGTAGCCCAGTGATTTCCACCCCGTACGAAGACCTGCTGCGCGACGTGCTGGACAACGGCACCGACAAGGGCGACCGCACCGGCACCGGCACCCGCAGCGTGTTCGGCCGCCAGATCCGCTACGACCTGTCGGAGTCCTTCCCGCTTTTGACCACCAAGAAGGTCTACTTCAAGGGGGTCGTCGGCGAGCTGCTGTGGTTCTTGCGCGGCGATTCCAACGTGGGTTGGCTGCAGGACAACGGGGTGCGCATCTGGAACGAGTGGGCCGACGAAAACGGAGAGCTCGGCCCGGTCTACGGCGTGCAGTGGCGCTCCTGGCCCACCCCGGACGGCGAGCACGTCGACCAGATCGCCGAGGCCCTGGAGACGCTGAAAAACAACCCGGATTCGCGCCGCAACCTCGTCTCCGCCTGGAACGTGGCGGAGCTGGACAAGATGGCGCTGATGCCGTGCCACCTGCTGTTCCAGCTCTACGTCGCCGACGGCAAGCTGTCCATGCAAGTCTACCAGCGCTCCGCCGACATGTTCCTCGGCGTGCCGTTCAACATCGCCTCGTATGCGCTGCTGACGCACATGTTCGCCCAGCAGGCAGGCCTCGAGGTGGGCGAGCTGATCTGGACGGGCGGCGACTGCCACATCTACAACAACCACCTCGACCAGGTGCGCGAGCAGCTGTCCCGCGAGCCGCGCGAGTACCCGCAGCTCAAACTGCGCAAGGCGGCCTCGCTGTTCGACTACACCTTCGACGACGTCGAGGTCGTGGGCTACGACCCGCACCCCACCATCAAGGCGGAGGTGTCCGTCTAGTGCTGGGCGCGATCTGGGCGCAAAGCGCCGACGGCGTCATCGGCGACGGCGCCGGCATGCCGTGGCACCTGCCCGAAGACCTGAAGCACTTCAAGGCCACCACGCTCGGCCACCCCATCATCATGGGCCGGCGCACCTGGGAGTCGCTGCCGGTCAAGCCCTTGCCGGGCCGCGTCAACCACGTGCTTTCTTCGCGCGCGCCGGGCGCGTGGTCGCGCGGGGCGTACGTCTCCCCCGACATCCCGGACCTGCAGACGGACGCCTGGATCATCGGCGGCGCCCAGCTTTACGAGGCCACCATCGACGAGGTCGACGTGATCGAGCGGACGCTTATCGACGTCCTCCCGGACATCCCCGCCGCGCAAGCCGTCTACGCGCCCCGGATCGACGGCGAGTTTGAGCTGGTGCGCGACGGGGACTGGAAGACGTCGACAAGCGGGCTGCGCTACAAGTTCCAACGCTTCGAAAGGACCCAACAGTGACCACCCCTGAAACCCCTGAAACCACTGCCCACGTGACCATCTTCGCCGCCGACTGGTGCCCGTTCTGCCGCAAGCTGCGCGAGCGGCTGGACCGCACCGAGACCCCGTACGAAGTAGTCGACGTGGACGCCGACGGCATGGACGAGGTCAACGCGTGGATCGAGTCCGTCAACGACGGCAACCGCATCGTGCCCACCGTGCTGTACTCCGACGGCACCCACGCCACCAACCCGGAGGCCTCCGCGGTGCGCGCGAAGCTGCGCGAGCTCACCGGCGAGGCGTAGCCTCTACCCCGCCTGCACCACAACCATCCAGATGGCAACGAGGTGTAAAACCGCCGCCACGACCGTCGCGGTGTGGAAATGCTCGTGGTAGCCGTAGTAGTGCGCTGATCTCCCCGGCCACTTAAAGCCGTACACCAGCGCACCGAGGGTGTAGATCACCCCGCCCGCGAGAAGTAAGTGCACCACCGCCGCACCCGCTTCGCGCCACAGGGTGGGTAGGAGCGGGACGATGACCCACCCCAGCCCGACGTAGACCACCACATCCAGCCAGCGCGGGTGGTTGATCCACACGAGGTTGAGCGCCACTCCCCCGATGCCGCCCGCCCATGCGACGGCAAGCATCACCGCCGCAGTCTTCGGTTCGAAGACGGTGAGGCACAACGGGGTGTATGTCGCGGCGATGAACACCGAGATCGTGGCGTGGTCCGCCCGGCGCCACCACTGGACGGCGCTGGCGGTACGCCACGGCCAACGGTGGTACATCGCCGAGACCCCGAAAAGCAGAAACAACCCGGCACCGTACATGGTGACCCCGAGGGCCTGGACCCAATGCAGCGTCATCCACGCGAACGTGATCAGCACCGCCGCAGCGAGCGCCGAGAGTATTGCCGCACCAAAGTGGAACCAGCCGCGGATCACGGGGCGCGTGCCTCGATCAGCCACAACGTAGCTGCGCTGCACTTGGCCCTGTTGGAGTTTGTGGTGCGGTTTCGTTGCTGTCACGGATCACCTCCGCTGTCGTCGTTGACATGGCATTTGCCTGAGCCCCTTCCTAACCTACGGTATGGTAGGTAATCTAGCCGAAGTCCCGCAACGCCGCCTCGGCCGCCCACCAGCCGGGCATGCCGTGGACCCCGGCGCCCGGGGCCGTCGACGCCGACGCCATGTACAAGCCTTTGCGCAGGCGGTGCGGTTGACGCAAGAGCAGCTGGGCGCCGTCCATCGCGCCGCCGGCGATGTCGCCGCCGACCAGGTTGGGGTTCCACGCCTCGAGCGCGGCCGGCGGGGTCTCGATCGCCTCCCGCACCACCGCGCGAAAGCCGGGCGCGAACCGCTCGATCTGCCCCGTGATCCGCTCCGCCACCTCGCCCGGGTAGCGCTGCCGGTAGCCGTGCGGCACGTGCGCGTAAGTCCACAGCACCAACCCGCGTGAGGGGTCAGCCGCGTACTGCTGGCTTGCCATCACGAACGGGCGACGGGGCAGCAGGCCGGCGGCCACCTCGTTTTCGGCGCGCACGATCTCGTCGACCGTGCCGCCCACGTGCACCGTGGCCGCCTGCCCCACCCGCGGGTCTGTCCAAGGCACCGGGGCGTCGAGGAGGAAGTCCACCTTGTGCACGCCCGGCCCGTAGCGCCACCGGCGCATCGACCGGGCGCGGCGGGCAGGCAGCGAAGCGCCGTTTAAGCGCACAACCTGCGCGGGCGTGAGGTTGACAACGACGGCGTCGGCGTCTGGCAGCGTGCGCACCTCCTCGCCGCAGCGCACCACGCCCCCGTGCTCCTCCACAATCTGGCGCAGCGCCGCGGTGACCGTCCCGGATCCACCCTCGGCCACCGGCCAGCCCCGCGTCATGCCCAGCGCACCGAAGAGGAGGCCGAATGCCCCTGTCAGCGGGCGCGACGGCGAGGTGATCGCGTGTGTGGCGCTGCCGGCGAACAGGGCGCGGGCCTCCTCGGTACGAAACGCCGCCCGCCCCAGTGCCGCCGCAGGCCACAGGCCGCGGGCACCGAACCGCGCCAGGGCCAGCGGGCGCCTTGGAAGATGCGGCAGCGGGGCGAGCACATCCGCGAGCAGGCCGTCAACACTCTCCACCACCGGGGCGTGCAGCCGCGACCACGCGATATCGTCCACGCCGAGGCCCGCCGCGGTCTGCTCCAGCGAGCCCGCCAGCACCGCCGCGCCGGCCTCCAGCGGGTGCGCCATCTCGTACGGCGCGCGCAGCCACCGCACCCCGTAGCGCTCAAGCTCCAGCGCGCGAAAGGCCGGGCTGGCTGCCCCGAAGGGGTGGCAGGCGGCGCCGAGGTCGCGGAACGAGCCGTCGTCAAGCATCTGTGTGGCGGCCGCGCCCCCGACCTCGCGTGAGCGCTCGCGCACCTCAACCCGCCACCCCGCGGCGGCAAGGCGCGCCGCCGCGGTCAGCCCGTTCGGCCCCGCGCCTACGACCACAGCAGTTCGTTTCACCCTGACCATGCTAAACACCGGTGCTACCCTGCGACAGATGAACAAGAAATCAATTGGATGGGCGCTGCACTGGCTCGTACGCATGGCGGCGTTTGTCATGCTCATGCCCTACGCGGGCGCCAAACTCGTCCTGATGCAGATGGGCCGGCCGGATTTTCCGGAGCTTTTGATCACGCTCGGCGAGAAGTCACCGATGGGGCTGCTGTGGACGTTCATGGGCTTCTCCCCCGTCGTGCAGTTCTTGGCGGGGCTGGCGGAGTTCGTCGCCGCCGTGCTGGTGCTGTTCCGGCGCACCGCGTGGCTGGGCGGGCTCATCGGTTTCGTGGACCTGGCCGTGGTGTGGCTGCTGAACATGACCTTCGACGTGCCGGTGAAGATCCCCGCGGCCATCCAGGCGTTGCTGTACCTGCTGGTGTTGGCGCCGTGGCTGCCGCGGCTGTGGCGCTTTGTGGCCGGGCGCAGCGTCGAGGCCGTGGATGCGCCGCGCGCGATTACGAACGAGAAGGTCCACCGCGTCACCCGCTTCTTCCCCGCTTTGGCTCTGGTGGTCTCCCTCGGCGCGGCCGGGTTCGCAGTGGCCACCAACGTGCCCAAGGCGCTCGACCGCGAGGGCACCGAGCTCTCCGGCCTGTATGCGGTGGCCGGCGGCGACATCGAAGCAGCTCCCGAATTGTCCGACGACCAGCGCTGGGCGGCGATCGCCTTCGGCTCCATCGACGGCCCCGCGGCAGGCAGCTTCCACTGGGTGGAGGACGCCGAAACCCCCGAGGGCTCCTTCCACGGGTTCGTTGCCTTACGACGAGCCTCCGGCTCCCTCCAAGAAGGCTTCTACACCCTCAACGGCGACCGCGTCACCATCCAGCTGACCGCCCCCATGACCGACGACGGCTACAACGCCGCTCCGCGCGGGCCCGTCGTGGAAACCCGCGAATTCACCTGGCTGGCCAGCGAAGGCACGATCGAGCTTGCCCCCGCCGGCGGCGAGGCCTTCGTGCTCACCCCGTCCGAGCTGGGCACCACCCTGCTGGACCGGCCGTTTACGTGGGTCTCCAAGCCGTTTAACCGGTAGGTTTGGCGGAAAAAATTGGCGCCCCAGAGAGGAATCGAACCTCCGACACCGGCTTTAGGAGAGCCGTGCTCTATCCACTGAGCTACTAGGGCAATGGCGTTAGGTTACCGCAGCCTGCTGCCGCGCCGGAAACCGCCGCCGCGCAGGCGCGCCGTTGCCCGCCCGAGTTTGAGCACAAACCGCCACTTGGGGCTAGAGTGACGGATGTGACTACCTTTGATCGCCGCTCATTTTTGAAGTCCGCGGGCGCCCTGACCGCCGCAGCCGCCGTCGCGGGCACCGCCTCGACCGCCCTCTCCCCCGCCGCGCACGCGCAGCAGCGCCGCGTGCTTGGCACCGTGGTGGATTACTCGGCGGCGGTGCCCTCGGCAAGCGCTGTGAAGGCAGCGGGCCACATGGGCGCGGTGCGCTACGTCTCCGAGCGCCGCCCCGGCGCCGAGTGGATGCGCGGCAAGCCGGTAACCATCGGCGAGACGCGCGACTACAAGGCGAACGGCCTGGCGGTGGCCTCCGTTTACCAGTTCGGCCGCGCCGAGACCGCCGACTGGAAACGCGGCGCGCTCGGCGCCGCCGAACACGCACCGAAGGCGATGGCCCTGCACGCCGCGGCAGGCGGGCCGGCCGGGCGGCCAATCTACGTGGCCATCGACGACAACCCCACCCTCGAGCAGTTCAACAACCAGATCAACCCGTACCTCAAGGCCATGGGGGCTGCGTTCAACGCCGCCGGCTTCCAGCTCGGCGTGTACGGCAACTTCTACACCATCGCGTGGTGCCTGGAAGACGGCATCGGCTCCTTCTTCTGGCAGCACGACTGGGGCTCGCGCGGCCAGATCCACCCCCGCGCCAACATCCACCAGGTGGCGGGCCGCCAAGCCTACATCGAGGGGGTGCAGGTGGACGTCAACAACGTGTACGCCTCCGATTGGGGCCAGTGGACCCCGGGGCAAGGCTCGACCCTCGCCCACCTCACCCCGGACGATTGGGCGAACCTTTTGCAGGGCAGCAGCCAACTGTCCTCCTCGTGGCTGAGGTAACGCATTAAAAAAGGGCCCGCGCCGGCGGGCCCTTTTCCTGTTGGTGCCTAGTGGTCGACCGGAGCCTCCACGCCGACACCGGTCAGCGAGCGGACCTCCATCTCGGCCTGCAGCTCGTCGAAGTTGTCAGGCTTGCCCAGGTAGGTACCCACAATGCCAGCGAGGAAGCCGAGCGGGATGGACACCAGGCCCGGGCTGGTCAGCGGGAAGATGGACCAGTCCGCGTTGGGGAACATCGCGGTCGGGCTGCCGGAGACCGCCGGCGAAAGCGCGATCAGCACCAGCGCGGAGATCAGGCCGGTGTAGATCGACGCCACCGCGCCGGTGGTGTTGAAGCGCTTCCAGTACAGCGAGTACAGGATGGTCGGCAGGTTCGCGGACGCCGCAGTGGCGAACGCCAGGGACACGAGGAAGGCCACGTTCTGCTGCATGGCCAGGATGCCCAGGACGATGGCGACGACACCCAACACGACCACGGTGATGCGGGAGACGCGGACTTGTTCTGCTTCGGTGGCTTGGCCGTCGCGAAGCACTGCGTCGTAGACGTCGTGCGCGATCGACGCGGAGGCGGTGATGGCCAGGCCGGCGACGACCGCGAGGACCGTCGCGAAGGCGACCGCGGAGATCAGCGCCATGAAGATGGAGCCGCCGAGCTCGAACGCGAGCAGCGGCGCCGCCGAGTTCGCACCCCCCGGCGCGGCGAGGATGCGGTCCGGGCCGACGAATGCGGCCGCGGCGTAGCCCAGCACGAGGGTGAGCAGGTAGAACGAGCCGATGAGCACGATCGCCCAGGTCACAGACTTACGCGCTTCCTTGGCGGTGGGCACCGTGTAGAAGCGCATGAGCACGTGCGGCAGGCCCGCGGTACCCAGCACCAGTGACAGGCCGAGCGAGACGAAGTCCAGCTTGGTGGTGGTGGTCTTGCCGTACTTCAGGCCGGGCTTGAGAATGTCGCCCGCCTGGTAGCCCTTCTCGGCGATGTAGCTGGAAGCGGTGTGCGAATCGATGGCTTTGTCGAACACTGCGGTCAGGCCACCCTTGGCCATGATGAACGCGAGCACGGTCATGATCAGCACGCCGGCGATGAGCAGCACCGCCTTGATCATCTGCACGTAGGTGGTGCCCTTCATGCCGCCGACCAGGACGTAGATGATCATGATCACGCCGACGATGCCCACGCAGATCGCCTGCGCGGTAAACGAGTGCAGGTTCAGCAGCACGGACACCAAGGAGCCTGCGCCCGCCATCTGCGCGATCAGGTAGAACAGCGAGACAAAGAGGGTGCCGAAGGCGGCGGCGACGCGCACCGGCTTTTGGCGCAGGCGGAACGACAACACGTCCGCCATGGTGAAGCGGCCCACGTTGCGCAGCGGCTCCGCCACCAGCAGCAGCGCGACCAGCCACGCTACGAAGAAGCCGATGGAGTACAAGAAGCCGTCGTAGCCGTTGAGCGCGATCGAGCCGACGATGCCGAGGAACGACGCGGCGGAGAGGTAATCGCCCGCGATGGCGAGGCCGTTTTGCGTGCCGCTAAACGACGCACCTCCGGTGTAAAAGTCTGCCGATTCACTCGTGGTCTTGCCGGCGCGGGTCACGATGTAGAGAGTGACAACGATAAAGATGCCGAAGATCGCGATGTTGAGGATCGGGTTGCCGGTCTCACCCGATTCGGCGGCGAGCAGGTAGGTCTGCATGGGTTAGCCCTCCATCTCTTCGCGGATGTGAGCCGCGCGCGGCTCGATGTTTTTGTTCGCCCACTTCACGTAGATCCAGGTGATCAAGAATGTCGTGAAAAACTGCGCCAGGCCCAGCCAGAGGCCCAGGTTGAGGCCGAGGAAGTCCTTGGCCATCACGTCGGGGGCGAAGGTGGCGAAGACGACGTAGAAGACGTACCAGACAAACGCCGCAATCATCACCGGGAACGTGAACCCGCGGAAGGTGCCGCGGAGATCTTGGAATTCGGGGCTTTGCTGCATGGCCACGAACTCATCAGGAGTTGGTTCGCGGCGTTGCGGGACAGCGGTAGAACCTGCCATTGCCTCGATCCTTTCTTATGCACGGGAATTCGGTCTTGCCTCGCCGGGTCTATGTCATCCCCGACTCAACAATGTGAATGTAACCTATCACACATACAACTGTTCAATGTCTCATAACTCTCTTTATGTTCGCGCATAGAAAAACCGCCCGGCCACGCAGATGCGTAACCGGACGGTGAAAGGGGACCTTCTGCCCTACCCCGGGAAGGTCAGCGGGTCGCCGGAGAGGCGCTCTCCCTGGACAGCGTCGAGGGCGGTGACGTCTTCGTCGTCAAGCGAAATGCCTACCGCACCCAAATTTTCCTCCAGCCGCTTTGGGTTGGAGGTCTTCGGCACCACAGAGCAGCCGAGCTGCAAAAGGTACGCGAGCGAGACCTGCGCCGGGGTCGCGCCGTGCTTGTCCGCCACCGCACGGATCGCCGGGTCGTCGAAGTTGGAGCCGCGGGCAATCGGCGCCCACGCCTCGGTGACGATGTCGTGCTCGTCGTGGTACGCGCGCAGCTCGGGCTGGGTAAACCCGGCGTGCAGCTCCACCTGGTTGAGCACCGGGGTGATGCCCGTGGCCTCGATGATCTCGTCGAGCACCTGCGGGTAGAAGTTGGCCACACCCGCGGACTGCAGGCGGCCCATGCCCTGCAGCTCGGCGATCTGCTCGAACGCGCGCACGTAGGTGCCGTGCTGTGGCCACGGCCAGTGCACGAGGTACAGGTCCACGAACTCGAGGTCGAGGCGCTTGAGCGACTCGTGGTACGCCTCGGCCACCCGCTCCTGGTCGTCGTTCCACAGCTTGGTGGTCACGAACAACTCTTCGCGGGTGACTTCGCCGGCCTTGATCGCGGCGTTGATGGCCTTGCCCACCTCGACCTCGTTGTCGTAGAGCGCGGCGGTGTCGATGTGGCGGTAGCCCAGCTCAATTGCGGTGCGCACGATCGGCTCTACCTCGTCGCCGGCGAGCTTGTAGGTGCCCAGGCCGAGGAGGGGGAAATCGTAGCCGTCGTTCAGGGTGGTCACTGGGATGCGCATGGCCGGCCTCCTAGCTGGCGTCGAGCAGGTCGATGATAAATACGAGCGTGCGGCCGGACAGCGGGTGGCCGCCGCCTGCGGGGCCGTACGCCTTCTCCGGCGGAATGGTCAGCTGACGGCGCCCGCCGACCTTCATGCCGGGGATGCCTTCCTGCCAGCCCTGGATCAGGCCGGTGAGCGGGAACTCTGCGGCCTCGCCGCGGTCCCATGAGGAGTCGAACTCCTCGCCCGTTTCGAAGTCCACGCCCAAGTAGTGGACCTTGACAAACCCGCCGGCCACGGCCTCTGCACCTTCGCCGACGGTGATGTCCTCGACGACGAGGTCTGCAGGTGCCGGACCCTCCGGCTTGTCGATGAACGGCTTTTCCATAGCGTTGAAACTCCTTGCAAGTTTGTGCGCGGTATCAAAAGAAACCGCCGAGAACTTCCGCCCAAAATTATAAGGGTAGAGCAGTTCTCGGCGATGGCACCACGAATTAGCGCTTGCTTATCCGTGACTTCAAGCGCGCTTAGCGCTGGTCACGCGGCACGAAGTTGCGCTGTTGGTAGCCGGTGTAGATCTGGCGCGGGCGGTTGATCTTGGTGTTCATCTCCAACTGCTCGCGGTACTGGGCGATCCAGCCCGGCAGGCGGCCGATGGCGAACAGGACGGTGAAGAAGTCCGTGGGGAAGCCCATGGCGCGGTAGATCAGGCCGGTGTAGAAGTCCACATTCGGGTAGAGCTTGCGCTGGATGAAGTAGTCGTCGTTCAGCGCAATCTCCTCGAGCTTCATGGCCAGGTCCAGAAGCTCGTCGCCGCCGAGGTGCTCGAGCACCTCGTGTGCGGTCTCCTTCACGATCGCGGCGCGCGGGTCGTAGTTCTTGTACACGCGGTGGCCGAAGCCCATGAGGCGGACGCCCTTTTCCTTGTTCTTCACGCGGTTCATGAAGTCGGTGGCGTCGCCGTCGTGGTTGTTCTTGATGTCCTCGAGCATCTCCAGCACCGCCTGGTTTGCGCCGCCGTGCAGCGGGCCCGCCAGGGCGTTGATGCCGCCGGCGATGGAGACGAACATGTTCGCCTGCGCGGACGCGATCATGCGCACGGTGGAGGTGGAGCAGTTCTGCTCGTGGTCCGCGTGCAGGATGAGCAGCTTGTCCAGGGCCTTGGTCAGCACCGGGTCGACGTGGTAGTCCTCGGTCGGGTAACCGAACATCATGCGCATGAAGTTCTCGCGCGGGTTCAGGGAGTTGTCCGGGTACATGTACGGCTTGCCGCGGGATGCGCGGTAGGCGTAGGCGGCCAGCATGGGCACCTTGGCCATGAGGCGCACGGTGGCCTTGTCCAGCTGCTCCTCGTCCAGCGGGTCGAGCTGGTCCTGGTAGTACGCGGACAGAATGTTCACGGAGGAGGCGAGCACAGCCATCGGGTGAGCGTTGCGCGGGAAGATGTTGAACGCGGCCTTGAAGTCCTCGTCCAGCAGGGTGTGGTGGCGCAGGTCGGAGTTGAAGCTTTCCAGCTCGTCGGTGGTGGGCAGCTCACCGTTGATGAGCAGGTAGGACACCTCGTTGAAGGTGGCGTTTTCCGCCAGGTCCGCGATGTCGTAGCCGCGGTAGCGCAGGATGCCTTCGTCGCCGTCGATGTAGGTGATCTTGGATTCGGTGGAGCCGGTGGAGACGTAGCCGGGGTCGAAGGTGACCAGGCCGGTTTCGCCGAGGAGCTTGCCCAGCACGACGCCGTCGTTGCCCTCGGTGGCGCGCATGATGTCCATCTCGTACTCGCCGCCCGGGTAGTGGAGTACGGCCTTGTCCTTGTTCTCAGTAGCCACTGATTTCCCCTTCCAGGTAGTTTTGTCGGCTGTCGTGTGGGACCTTCCAGGGTTACGTCCCGGCAACCTATTTACGTAAGGCACTGTAGCAAAGTTTGTGACGCGTCTGACAACTTGCTCCACCTTCAGAACGCGCCACAGATAACATGCGTGTTTGTGCAAACCTACCCGCGAATCCCAGCGCAGCTGCTCCCCCAAGACGGCCGTTTCGGCAGTGGCCCATCCCGCGTCCGGCCAGCCCAGCTTGAGGCTGTGGCCCGCTCGGATGCGATGGGAACGTCACACCGCCGCGAGCCGGTCAAGCACCTCGTGGCTGGCATCCGGGAGGGCATCGCGCAGCTGTTTGACCTCCCTGACGGCTACGAGGTCGCCCTCGGTA
The DNA here is from genome assembly GCF_030408775.1 of Corynebacterium fournieri. Classification (NCBI taxonomy): domain Bacteria; kingdom Bacillati; phylum Actinomycetota; class Actinomycetes; order Mycobacteriales; family Corynebacteriaceae; genus Corynebacterium; species Corynebacterium fournieri. The sequence continues at coordinate 646,387 of NZ_CP047210.1, read as the reverse complement.
CTGGCGGCGCCACCGCGTTCTGGGACGCCGCCGCCTTCGGCCTGATTGAAAGGCGCTCCGCCCACCTGCGTTACGGCGAGTTCACTTCCAAGTTCGCCGCTGCCGCCGCCCGCGCGCCGTGGCTGGACACCCCGATCACCCATGACGGCACCGACTCCGCCGCGTTGGCGGACGCTGAGGTGGATGCGGTCGCCTGGGCGCACAACGAGACCTCCACCGGTGTTGCGGTGCCCGTCGCCCGCGCCCACCCCACCGCGCTTTCGCTTATCGACGCCACCTCTGCCGCCGCCGGCCTTCCCGTCGATATCAGCGCCGCGGACGCGTACTACTTCTCCCCGCAGAAGGGGTTCGCCTCCGACGGCGGGCTGTGGCTTGCGTGCTTGAGCCCCGCCGCAGTCCAACGCATCGAGCGCATCCACGCCAGCGGCCGGTTCGTGCCCGCGTTTTTGGACTTGCACACCGCAGTGGAGAATTCGCGCAAGAACCAGACGTACAACACGCCGGCGGTGGCCACGCTGGTCATGCTCGAAGCGCAGATCCGCTGGATGCTCGAGCACGGCGGCTTGGAGGCGATGGTGGCGCGCACCGCACACTCGTCGCGGATCCTCTACGGCTGGGCCGACGCCCACGAGCTGGCCGAGCCCTATGTGCGCGAGCCCGAATTGCGCTCGCAGGTGGTGGGCACGATCGACTTCGACGAAGGCGTTGATGCCGCCGAGCTTGCTGCGGCGTTGCGCGCCAACGGCGTGGTGGACACAGAGCCGTACCGCAAGCTCGGCCGCAACCAGTTGCGGGTGGGAATGTTTCCCGCCGTGGATCCGGAGGACGTGCGCGCGTTGACTCAATCGGTGGACTGGCTGCTGTCTGCCGGTGTGGGCAGCCGTTGACGTATATAGGCGTCCGTTAAGCTGGACGCGTATCTGCCCGGCGGAAAGGTGACTCATGCGCGAGCTGTACTTCTTGGAGGAGGAGTCGACGGAGACGTTCTTCGTCCTCCGTGACGACAACGGGATGCGCTTTCAATTAGCGCGCACCGAGCTCGAGCCAGTGCTTAGCGACGATCGTTCCGACTCCCCCGCCACCGAACCGCACCCGGTGGCTGAGCAGGCCGCCGAGCCAGAGGTCGCAGAGGCGGAGCAGGCAGAAGCACCTGCACCCGCGCCTGCGCCTGCGCCGGTGGAGCGCACCTTGCCGGAGCCGGACCCGCTGTACGCGACGCCGCTGTCGCTGCGCCCGAACGAGATCCAGGCCCGCCTGCGCGCCGGCGCGACCGCCGCAGAGCTCGCCGAGGAAATGGGAGTGGCCGAAAGCCGCCTCGACGCCTACGCCCACCCGGTGCTGCTGGAGCGCACCCAGGTGGCCGAGGCCGCGAAGCAGTCCCACCCGGTGCGCGAGGACGGACCGGCCAAGCAGACCCTCTTCGAGATCCTGGCCACGGCGTTCGCGGCACGCGGGCATTCCATCAGCGACGCGGAGTGGGACGCCACCCGCGAACAGGGCGACAGCTGGGTCGTCCACGTGACCTGGAAGGCGGGCCTGACGGAAAACGAAGCACTGTGGACCTTCAAGCACGCCATGGGCTCGGGCGCGCAGACGGAGGCGCGCAACGCCATGGCCGCGGACCTGACGGACCCGGACTTCGCCCAGCCGGTGCGCTCCCTTTCCGCTGTGCGCTCCGAGCGCTCCGAGCGCGACGACCGTGAGGACTGGGAAAACCGCGACGGCGATCACGAGGTGGCGCAGTTGCCGGTTGAGGGGCAGCCGGAGGTCGTCGATACGCGTGACGACGAGCTCGAGGGCGAGTTCCTGCGCCACCCCGACGAGGAGGAGCAGCCGCAGAAGCGTCGCCGCAAGGCTGTCACCCCGCACTGGGAGGACGTGTTGCTGGGCGTTCGCACCAATACCAAGCGCCCGAAGCGTTAAACCTCCTAGGATGTACGCATGAGTTTCCCAGCGGTAGTTACGCTTTGGTTCGTCAACACCGCCGATCCCGCCGGCGTGCTCGAGCGCGAGCCGAAAGCCGACCGCGGGTTCGGCCGTAAGCTGCTCGCCCAGGTCAACCCCGCCTGGCCGATCACCCCGATCGGCTCGTTCCCGCTGAACCGCTCCTCGGTGCCGGGGCGCGACGAGTTCTACATCGCGGGCTTTCCGGGGGTGTCGGTGGTACGCACGCTTGTCGACGACGCATCGACGCTGTCCACGAAGACCCCCTGGCTGACGGCCCTGCCGGCCTCCGATGTCTTTGTCATCGCCACCGGCACCGACAGCGACTACGGCGGGTTCGCCCACTTCACCGGCGAGACCGTGGTACGCAGCTTTTGCGCCACCCGCACCCACGTCATTGAGGACACCGGGCTGCCCGAGCCGTTCGAGGCCCCCTACTGGGCCGGCGAGCGGGCGGAGCAGGCGGGCGGCATCGCGCTGCCGTTCGAGCCGCGCGACCTTGCGCTGTCAGCGGAGCGGCACTGGCTGGGCGTGGACATCGGCGCCGATGGGCCGGACATCAACGTGGTCGGCTACGCGGTGGACGGCCGCCCCGAGCCGAAGATCGAGGAGAAGAAGGCCCCCGCAGTGAAGTCCGTGGATGCGGTGGCCGCCAAGTTCGCCGAAAAGTCAAAGGCGTACGACGATTACGAGGACGCCCCGGCAGAGCAGACCAGCGACGAGTTCGCTGAGCTGGCGGACGCCTCGGTCGCGGCCGCGAAGCGCGTCGGCCGGGGGCTGCGCAGGCGCGCCGCCGAGCTGTGGGCTGCCCTGTCGGAGCGCATCCGCCACATCGACAGGTAAGCCTCGCCCCCTCTAGCGCGAGCTCGCGAGCGCTAGCGGTTTCGTTCGTAGAACGCGATGGCGGCGGATGTCGCCACGTTCAGCGAGTCGGTGCCGGGCGCCATGGGGATCTTGGCCCGCACGTCGGTGGCGCGCATCGCGTGCGGGGTCAGGCCGGGGCCTTCGCCGCCGACAAGGAAGGCGACCTTGTCGTGGTCTTGGATGGCTTCTTTCAGCTCCACCGCGTCGTCGGCCGGGGTGAGCGAGACCAACCACCAGCCGTCCTCGCGCAGCTGGTCCAGGGAACGCTGCCACGTGGTGGGCGTGCCCTCGAGGTGGGCGAACGGGGTGCGCAGCACGTGCCCCATGGACACGCGCACGCTGCGCCGATACAGCGGATCGGCGGTGGCGGCGCCGAAGAGCACGCCGTCGACGCCCATGCCTGCGGCGTTGCGGAAGATCGACCCGATGTTTTCGTGGTCGCCGACGCCCTCCAGGATCACGAGGGTGCGCGCCCCGTCGAGCACCTCCGCTACGGACAGCGGCTCCGGTTTATCGGCGGAGACTAAAAGCCCGCGGTGCATGTCGTAGCCGGCGACTTCACCCATGATTTGGCGGGTGATCTGGTAGACCGGCACGCCGCGCCGCTGAAGCTGGTCGCCGTAGTCGGCCATGAAGGACTCTAACCGGCCGCCGAAGCCGAAGACGGCGCGCACGGGGAAACGGGATTCGACCAGCCGGCCCGCCACGAGCGGACCTTCGGCGAAGACGAGGTTTTTGTCTTTGTCCGAGTGTTTGAGGTCGCGGATGTCGTCGAGGCGGGGGTCCGAAGGATCGTCGATAGGCAGGAGCATCTTATCCGAGCGCCGCCATGATCGGGCCCTGCGCGAAGTAGACGACGAACAGGGCGGAGATGAGCCACATGATCCAGTGGATGTCCTTCGCCTTGCCGGCGAACAGGCTCATCAGCGCGAACGAGATGAAACCGACGCCGATGCCGTTGGAGATGGAGTAGGTCAGCGGCATAGTCACGATGGTCAAAAACGCCGGCAGTGCCACGGTGAACTCGGACCACTCGATCTGGCCGACCTGCATCATCATCAGGGCACCCACGATGACGAGGACGGGAGCTGCCGCCTCGATCGGCACGATTTCGTACAGCGGCGTGAAAAACATCGCGGCGAGGAAGAGCACGCCGGTGACCACGTTGGCCAGGCCGGTGCGCGCGCCGTCGGCGATGCCGGCGGAGGAGTCCACGAACACGGTGTTCGACGACGCCGACGTCGCGCCGCCGACGACCGCGCCGAAGCCCTCCACGACCAGGGCACGCTTCATGTCCGGCAGGATGCCGTTGTCATCGGCGAGGCCCGCCTGGCGGCCCAGCGCGGTCATGGTGCCCATGGCGTCGAAGAAGTTGGCCAGCACGAGGGTGAACACGAGCAGAGACGCGGAGATCACGCCGACCTGGACGAATGCGCCGAACAGGTCGATGTTGCCCACCACCGACAGGTCGGGCACGCCGCCGAAGGAGTCCGGCAGCGCTGGCACGGCAAGGTTCCAGCCTTCCGGGTTGTCCGCGGAGGAGCCGGCGCCGGTAAGGGCCTCGACCACCATGGCCAGCACGGTGGTGAGCACGATGCCGATAAACAGGCCGCCGCGGATGCCACGTACCACCATGAAGCCACAGATGAACAGACCGACGATGAACACGAAGGTCGGCCAGGACGCGATGGAGCCGCCGGTGCCCAGCTGCACCGGCACCGTGGTCATCGCGGCGTCCGGGATGCGGCGCACGAAGCCAGCGTCCACCAGGCCGATGGTGGCGATGAACATGCCGATGCCCACGCTCATGGCCACCTTCATGGAGTTGGGGATGGCGTTGAACACGGCGGTGCGGAAGCCGGAGATGGCGAGCAGGACGATGATGATGCCGTCGATGACCACAAGGCCCATCGCCTCCGGCCAGGTCAGGCCCTGCTGCCCCACCAAGGTCACGGCTACCAGGGTGTTAATGCCCAGGCCCGTGGCGATGCCGAAGGGGTATTTCGCCACGATGCCGAAGAGGATCGACATGATGCCGGCGGCCAGTGCGGTGGCGGCGGCGACCTGCGGGATGCCCAGCACCACGCCGTCGCGGTCGGCGGTGGTGCCGATGATCAGCGGGTTGAGCAGCACGATGTAGGCCATCGCGAAGAATGTCACTACCCCGGCGCGCACCTCGGTGCCGACCGTGGATCCGCGCTCGGTGATGTGGAAAAAGGAGTCCAGCGCGCCGCGCGGCTGCGGCTGCCCCTTATGCAGTTTTGCTTCCGTGGTGGTGCTCACGTCGCATTAGTGTCGCACCCTGCCTGCGAAAACGCCAATCGTTGGTGCACCCCAACGATTGGGTCGCGGGCTACTGGCCCACGGTGGTGTCGGAGTGCGCCCCGCAGCCGAAAGAGGAGGCCACCACGTGCCCGTCGGCGGAGTATTCGTTGGCGCACACCCCGAAGTTCTCCCCCACCGGCTCACCCAACGGGATGTAGAAGGCGCAGGAGCGGCACGACAGCGTCGCCTTTTCCGCGAACTCGCTGTTGGGCCCGTACTCGCCGGTGCGCCAGCGCTTCTTCGCGTCCTCGAGGCCGGCAGTGGTGAGGTAGCGCTTGGTCTCGCGGCCGGTGAAGGTCACGGCGTCGCGGGAGAAGGAGTCGTCGGTGACGCGGTCGTCGTCGGGCGCGAGCTCCATGATGTCGCCGGGGCCCAAGTCGCCGGGGCGCAGGCGCTCTGAGTACGGCACCCAGTCGGGCGCTTCGAGCGCGCCTTGCGAGGGCACCAGCGCGACCTCGTTGACGGTGACCCAGTTGGCGCCGTCGGCGCAGGCGACCACGGCGTTCCACTCCCAGCCGGTGTAGCCGGGCACGTCCGCTTCGAAGCGGTGCGTGGCCACGTTGCGGCCCAGGCCGGTCACGCCGATGTGGTCGCCGACTTCCCCGTCGGCGATCTCTGCCAGCGCGTCGCGCGCCGTTGCGACTGCGTCCGCGGACAGCAGCGGGCTGTGGGTGCGCTGTTTGCGGGATCGGTTGTTGGATCGTGACACGGTTCCCCATTATTGCCCACGTGGTGCAGGATGGTTGCCATGGGTCGATTCACTGTTGCCGCCGTCTGCTCTCTGCTCGCGTTCGCCGCCGGCTGCTCCTCCCCCGAAACCGCGGGCCCGGAGACGCAGCGCCTAACCGCGCACGTGCAGGAGCGGCTGCCGTTCGATCAGGCCAGCTTCACGCAAGGCCTCGAGGTTTCCGAGGACGGCACCATCTACGTCGGCACTGGCCAGGAGGGCGAGTCGCGGCTGTACACCCGCACGCCCGCCGGCGAGGAGCAGCGCTCTGTAGACCTCGACCCGCAGTTCTTCGGCGAGGGCATCACACTTGTCGACGACATTCTGTGGCAGCTGACCTGGCTCGACGGCACCGCCATCCGCCGCGACGCCGCCACGCTGGAGGAGACCGGCCGGGCGAGCTACGACGGTGAAGGCTGGGGCATCTGCAAACTGGACGAGAAGGACGAGCTGTTGTTCTCCGACGGTTCGTCGCAGCTGCGCCGCATGGACCCGGACACCTTAGAGGAGCGCGAGCGCTTCACTGTCACCATGGACGGCCAGCCGGTCGAAGGCCTCAACGAGCTGGAGTGCGTCGGCGACGAGGTCTACGCAAACATCTTCACCACCACCAACATCATGCGCATCGACGCGGATTCCGGGAAGGTCACTGCCGTCATCGACGCCTCCGGGTTGCCCAACAACGCGCAGCCCGACCCGAACAACGTGCTCAACGGCATCGCGCACATCCCGGGCACCGACGAGTTCTACCTGGCCGGCAAGCGTTGGCCGGACATGTACCGCGTGACGTTCGAGCCCGAGGATTAGCCAAGTAGGATTTCCCGCCATGGCGAACAAACGCGCAACGACACAGCAGTGGAAAGTCCTTGCCATCGCACTGATGGGCGTGATCATCCTGGTGGGAGGCGTCTACGCCTTCCTCACCTTCCAGGCCAACAAGCCGGGCACGCCGGTGCGCGACCTGAAAGTCTCCGTCGCCGCGGGCGAGGAACGCCAAGACATCCCCACGTACACGGTGTGCGAGCTCGACGTGGAGTGCCCCGGCGGCGACGCGCCGCGGATGCACCTGGCGGATTCCTCCGCCCCCGGCGAGGTGACGATCACGGTGCCCGAAGAAGTCGAGCGCAACAGCTGGCGCCTGCTGCTCATCTACGACGACCCGGCCGCAAACACCGAGCGCGTGTTCACCTCCGGCGAGTCCGGCGAAGAAACCGCGCCGGCTGTCACGGACACGGGCGCGAAGCTGGTTGTCGCGGAGGTGTCCACCCTGGACATTGAAAAAGGCGATGACGGGGAGGAAACTCCCGTCATCGCCACGTGGTCGGTCGGCTTCGACTAGGCCGAAGGTGCGTCGCTAAGCATCCAGCTCGCGGGCGACGGCGCGCAGGATCTCGGCGACCTGGCGGCCCTCCTTGCGGTCCGGGTAACGGCCGTTGGTCAGCGCGGGCTGGACCTGCGTCTCAATCAGGGTCATGACGTCGGCCAGCATGCTGCCCAGCTCCTCCGGCTTGCGGCGGTGCACCGGGCGGCGCTTCGGCTCGTCGAGCACCTTCACGCGCAGCGCCTGGGGGCCGCGGCGGCCGGCGGCGAAATCGAACTCGATGCGCTGGCCGGCGACCAGCTCGTCCACGCCATCGGGAAGCACGGACTTGCCGATGAAGACGTCATCTTCGCCCGGGTTCGATGCGAAGCCGAAGCCCTTTTCGGTGTCGTACCACTTCACCTTTCCAATAGGCATGGGCATCCTCCTTTAAGGTTCCGGTAGCGGCCCGCCTGTTGCAGGCCAAAATAAAGGACTTACATTACACGGCAGCCCCGAAATCCGCGACTGTGGCCCAGAACACGGAAATTCCCGAAGTGCTCAACGACCTGCAGCGATGCCGACCCCGCCAGCCACAGCCACACCATTTCGTGCCAGTTGCGTGACACAATCGTTACAAATGGTTAGGCTGTCCCGAGAATTGGCGGTCAACGACGAGAGGAAACGAATCATGGGACGCCACTCCAAGAAGACCACCTCCACGGGCAAGAAGGCTCTGGCAGGTACCGCAGCAGTTGCAGCACTGGCAGGCATCATCGCCCCGCAGGCAACCGCAGCACCGGATTCCGACTGGGACAAGCTCGCACAGTGCGAGTCCGGCGGCAACTGGGCAATCAACACCGGCAACGGCTACTACGGCGGCCTGCAGTTCAACTACGGCACCTGGCAGGCCTACGGCGGCGGCGAGTTCGCCCCCACCGCAAACCTGGCCACCCGCGAGCAGCAGATCATCGTCGCCGAGCGCACCCTGGCACAGCAGGGCTGGGGCGCATGGCCGGCCTGCTCCGCGCGCTACGGCCTGAACTCCGCGCCGACCAACCGCGACGCGCAGGCGGCACCGGCTCCGAAGCCGGCACCGCAGCCGGCACCGGCTCCCGCTGCACCGGCCGAGGCTCCGGCTGCGAAGCCGGCCCAGCAGGCCGCATCCGTTGAGACCGACGCCCTGTACCGCCAGTTGCGCGACGCCATCAACGCACTGGGCTTCCAGGTCCCGGCATCCGTCCAGGACAACTACGCCGCGAACCGCAACGACTACAACGCGTTCTACACCTCCAACCAGCAGCTCATCGACGCTGCACTGGCAGGCGACTACGCCAAGGTTGCCAACCTCATCGGCGGCAACTTCAGCGCCCAGGTCGACAACACCCTCGCTTCCCTGCAGCAGACCTACCTGCCGCGCTAAACGCGAGATACGAAAACCCGCCCGCCTGCGATGCAGGACGGGCGGGTTTTTGCTTACGCGCCGGCGCCGGGTTTAGCGGTTGATGCGCGTGGTCGGGTGCACGTAGCCGGTCTCCTCCGCCTTCAGCGGCAGGATCAGCTCGTCGCCGAACGGGCTCGAGGCACCGGTGAGCTTGGAGGAAATCTCGGTGACCGGGTGGCCGTTACCAGGGGTGTGCGTGGGCCACGCCGGGTTTGCGCGACCGATCTTCTCTACATCTTTAGCCATGCCCCTCATTCTTTCACGCCGGGGAAGAAAACGCACGTAAACTCACCCCCGCAATGTCTACCTTCCCCGAATTTCTGCATTCGCTTAGCGACGATCAGCTTCGCACCCTCATCCAATCGCGCCCAGACGCCTTCTTCCCCACCCCGCCTTCCGCCGGATCCCTGGCTACCCGCCTGTCCCTGCCCGGCTCGGCGTCGCGGGCGCTGATGCAGCTCACCGCGGCCGACCTTTTGGTGCTGGAGCGCCTGGCGGACGCTGGCGCGGAGCTCGACGCAGTGGACGCGGCCGAGTTCGGGGACATCACCCACCTGCGGGAGCTCGCCCTCGTCTACGGCGCAACCGACGCGCTGCGCATCTCCCCCGGCACCCTGTCCGCGCTGCCGCCGGGCTGGCGGGTCAGCGATACGATGCCGCCCGGCGCGGCCGAGGCTCTGGCGGATCTGCCGGCGCGGCAGCGCAAGGTGCTCGAGACCCTCGCCGCCTCTGGCGGGGTGGGCACGACCGCTGCGGCCACGCCGGATGCGGACCCGGCGGAGCCGGTGGCAGCACTGCTCGCCGTGGGGCTGCTGGTGCGGGTGGACGCCACCACGGTGCGCCTGCCGCGCCCGGTGCGCGACGCGATGCGCGGGATCGCGCCCCGAGAGTTTCCGCTCACCGAGCCGCCTGCCCCCGGGGTAGACCAGGCCGCGGTGGATGAGGCGGCGACCTCGCAGGGCCTCGATGCGGTGCGCCAGATGCGGCAGCTGGTCATGGAGCTTCTCGATGCCCCAGTGGCCCTAAACAAGGACGGCACCGTCGGGGTGCGCGCGGCGGCGAACTTGGAAAAGACGCTCGGCTTTGACCCGCGGCTGCTGATCACCCTCGGCGAGTCCGCCGGCCTGATCGGGCGCGGCAATGTGGACGACGAGGACGTCCTCGCTGCCACGCGCGACGCGCTGACCTGGATCGACGCGACACTTTCGGACCAGTGGGCCATCCTGCTTGCCGGGTGGGCCGCCTCCCCGTGGCGCGCCGACACGGAGGCGAAGCTGCTGTCTGCGGACATGCACGCGCCCGCCGTGCGCCACGCGCGCCTGACCATCCTGCGCCACGCCGGGCGCGCCGACCAGCTGTTATTCCACGCGCCACTTGAAGCCTCCGGGTTTTCGCCGCAGTTGGTCCGGGCGGTGGTGGATGAGGCGGCGTTCGTCGGCGCGCTCGCCGGTGCGCCGGAGCTGGCGCAGTCGTCGCCGCTCAACGCGCTGCTTTCGGGCGCAGACGTCGCCGCCGCCACCCGAACGCTCGTTCCCTCCCCGGTGGACACACTGATCGCCCAGGGGGATATGACCATGCTCGCCCCCGGCCCGCTCGAGCCGGACATGGCGTCCTTTGTGGAACGCATCGCCGAGTTGGAGTCGCCCGGCGTGGCCAGCGTGTGGCGGATCACCGAGGCATCGGTGCGCCGCGGCCTGGACGGCGGGCTCACCGCCGACGAGGTTCACTCCTGGCTGTCCGCCCACGTCATGGGCGAGGTGCCGCAGGCGATCACCTTCCTCATCGACGACACCGCCCGCACTCACGGCGCCATCCGCGCCGGCGCCGCGCTGAGCTACATCCGCGCGGCCGACCCGGCGCTGATCGCTACCGCCGCCGAGCGCTGCGGTCTGCGGGTGCTCGCCCCGACCGTGGCGGTGTCGGACCTGCCGCTGCCCAAGCTCATGTCCCAGCTGCGCGCGGCCGGGATGCAGCCCACCGCCGAGGACGACACCGGCACGACGCTGAACATGGCACCCGAGCCAGCGCTGGTGGCCGCTACCCCGTCGTCTCTTCCCCGCACGCCGCGGGCCACCGAGGAGCAAGCAGAGGCCATTGTGGCAAAGCTCAAGGCGAGCGAGACGGGCGCCGACTCAGGCTCAGGCTCAGGCGAGGCCTTCGAGACGCTGCGCGCGGCCGCGCGGGCGAGGCGGCATGTGACCGTAGGTTTCGTCGATAAGCAAGGGCGCGGCCGCACACTGACCGTGCTGCCGCTGAGTGTCACCGCGGGGCAGGTCGACGCGCTCGACGAGGCCGCCGACCGTGTTGTGCGCATCGCCCTGCCACGCATCACCAACGTGGTGCTGGCCTAGGGTTTCGCGCTCCGGTTGCGGACCTCTCAAAGTTCTTTAAGGTTCCAGTTGTCCCTATCCCGTGTCTGAGAGGGAATTCCCATGCGCTCGCGCTTTATCGCCATTGCCGCGGCGACCTCGATGGTCGCCACCACCCTCGTCGCCCCGGCAGCGTTCGCCGATGTCGACGCCACCAACGACTACATTGCCGCGAACTTCAAGAACCCGTTCGAGCTGCCCACCGACAAGCCGCAGGACGTCGTCCTGCAGGCTGGCGCCACCGAAAGCTCGGTGCTGCTGAACTGGATCACCGCCAAGGGTGTCACCGGTCAGTCGGTGCGCATCCAGGAAAAGGGCGGCGAGACCAAGACCATCGAGGCGAAGTCCACCGATTCCAAGGTCACCGTCACCGAAGGCAAGATCAAGGACCCCGAGGTGGAGCCTGTGTGGGCCACCGTGGCAAACCACAAGGCGAGCATCGACGGCCTGAAGGAGAACACCGAGTACACCTACTCTGTGGGCTCCGAAAAGACCGGCTGGTCCGAGGAGTACACCTTCAACACCGGCACCTACGGCGACAAGTGGAACTTCCTCGTCTTCGGTGACCCGCAGCTCTACAGCACCAAGGACTTGGCCGAGCAGACCGCCGGTTGGAACAACACCGTTACGCAGGCCACCAAGCGCTTCCCGGAGACCTCGTTCCTCTACTCCGCGGGCGACCAGGCTAACCACTCCGCGTTGCAGGAGCACGGCGGCTTCATCTCCCCAGAAGCCCTGCGCAAGTACCGCACCGTGGTGACCATGGGCAACCACGATTACTACCACGCGCCGAGCTACGAGGCGATGTACAACCGCCCCAACGTTGAGGACGAGAACTACTGGTTCACCTACAACAATGCGCTGGTGATCAACATGGACACCAACGACTGGGAGGACTTCGACGACGACGCCGCGTTCCTGCGCAAGGTGGTCAAGGAGCAGGGCGCCGACAAGGACTGGGTCATCCTCACCTACCACCACTCCACGTTCTCCCAGGCGTACCACCAGGAAGACCGCGGGATCCAGTACTGGCGCGAGCGCATGACCCCGGTCATCTCCGAGCTGGACGTGGACCTGGTGCTGGGCGGCCACGACCACATCTACACCCGCTCGCACCTGATGAACGGCTACACCCCGGTGGACTCCGGCCGCGTGGCTGAGAAGGGCGAGACGCTGGAGAAGAAGAAGGGCGAGACCCAGTACGTCACCTCCAACTCCGCTTCCGGCTCGAAGTACTACCAGTTCTTCGACTTCAAGAGCGGCGAGCGAAACGAGGACGTCAAGGAGAGCTTCGACCAGACCGTCAAGGAGAAGACCATCCGCGACTACACCGCGGTGTGGAACCAGAACGGGGTTCCGGACTACACCAACGTCGAGGTCACCCCGGAGGGTCTGACCGTGACCACCTACGACACCGGCGACGGCGATGTGGTGGACGCCTTCACGCTCAAGCACGCAAAGGAGGAAGCTCCGGCGCAGACCGAGGACGGTTCCTCCATGGGCGCCATCGCCGGCATCGTCATCGCGATCGTCGCGGCGCTGGCTGCTGCGGGCGGCGCGGCTTACATGGGCCTGATCCCGGGCGTGCAGCTCCCGCAGTTCTAGCACCCCGCCAAACACCAAACCCCCAAGCGCGCCAAGCACTTGGGGGTTGCCTCGTAGCGACTAGCGGCTGACGCGCTCCAGGATTTCCAGGATGTGCTCGTAGTCCTTACCGGTCGCGGCGGTCAGGCCCAGCTCGCAGGTGCGGTTGGACGACGCATGGCACTCCGAGCCCAGCTCCGCCGCCTGCTCCGCCTCGCGCTTCGTGGCCGCGTGCGTCAGCTCGGGGTGCAGCATGCCGCGGTCGCCCGCGTACCCGCAGCAGTTCCACTCCGCCGGCACGCGCACATCTTCGGCCGCAGCGCCAGCGACGCGCGCAAGCGTATCGACGATCCCGAGGTGCGTCGCCGAGCACGTCGGGTGCAGCGTCACGGAGTCCACCTTGTGCGTGACGTTGATGCGCTCGAGCACCTGGTCCTCCACGAACTCGATGGCGTCGATGACGGTGATGCCGATGCCCTCGGCCATGTCGCGGAAGCCGTGGGTGCAGCTGGACGCGTCCACCACCACAGGCAGGCGCCCGCCGTCGGTGGCGGCGATGATCTGGTCGTTCACGCGGCGCTGCATGATGTCGTGGCCCGTGCTCATGCCTTTCGACGCCCACGGGGTGCCGCAGCACATCCCGTCGATGCCCTCCGGGACCGTCAGGGCGAGCCCGGCGCGCTCCACCAGCTTCGCAAACGCCGCCGAGGCGCCCACGCCGTTAGCCTGCGGGCCGAACATGGAGTTCACGCAGGCCGGGACGAACACGCCCGCCGGCTCCGCGCCCGGTGCGCCGATGCGCTCGCCGAACGCCTTCGAACGCTTCGCGCCGCCCTTGGACAGCTCGGGGCGGTACTGCGGCACGGTGTCATCGCCCACCAGGGTGCGGGCGACGTCGGTGACCTTCTGCACCAGCGAGGTGGGCATGTAGTACGCGCCGGTCAGCGCCGCAGACGCCAAGGTGTTGCCCGGCCCCCACGCCTTCGCGGCGGCCGCCCAGCCGGCGGACTCCACCGCGCCAGCTTGGCCGCGGCGCAGCGACTTGATGAACTTGCCGGTGTCGATCTTGACCGGACAGGCCGTGACGCACATGGAGTCCACGGCGCAGGTGTCGATGCCGTCGTACTGGTAGGCCTCGTCGAGGTGTTTGACCAGTTCGGTGTCGCCGTCCTGGATCGCCTTCGCCCGCGCGCGGCGCACCACGATGCGCTGGCGCGGCGTCATAGTCAGGTCGCGCGAGGGGCACACCGGCTCGCAGTAGCCGCACTCCACGCACGAGTCGATCTCGTCTTCGACCTGCGGGTTGAGCTTGAAGTTCTTCATGTGCTCGCGCTCGTCGTCGGTGATGATCACGCCCGGGTTCATCACCCCGCGCGGGTCGGCGGCTCGCTTGAGCTCCACCATGACCTGGTAGAGCTCGTCGCCGTACTGGCGGCGCACATACGGCGCCATGACGCGCCCGGTGCCGTGCTCCGCCTTCAGGTTACCGCCGGCGCCGAGCACCAGATCCACCATGTCCTCGTTGAACCCGTCGTAGCGCTTCAGGTTTTCGTCGCCTTCGAAGCGGTCGGTGATGAGGAAGTGGATGTTGCCGTCCTTTGCGTGGCCGAAGATGACGGCGTCGTCGTAGCTGTAGGCGTCGAAAAGCTGCTGCAGCCCGCCGCACGTGTCGGCGAGGTCGGCCACGGGCACCGCGATGTCTTCGAGCAGCGCAGTGGTGCCGGACGGGCGCGCCTCAGCGACCTGCGCGTAGAGGCCCTTGCGGAAGGCCCACGCCTTGGCGGCCTCAGCCGCGTCGGTGGTGAACTGCGCCGAGGTTTGCAGGTCGAAGCCTTCCAGCAATTTCGCGCCGGCCTGCTCGTATTCGCGCAGCTGCTCCGCCTCGTTGGCGTGGTACTCGATCAACAGCGCGGCCTGGCCGGACAGCTCGAAGCCGGTGATTTGCTCCGGCACCGAGTCGAAGGTGCGGCCGACCTTGATGGAGCGCGAATCCATCAGCTCCAGCGTGGCCGCCTGCGAATCGAACAGCGCGGGCAGCGAGCGCGTCGCCGCATCCAGCGTCGGGTACACGGCAATGGTGGTGGTCTTCAGCTTCGGCACCTCCACCGTGCGCAGCACCGCCTCTGCAATGAAGGCGAGCGTGCCCTCGGAGGCGACCAGCAGGTGCATGAAGATGTCCAGGGGCAACTCATAGTCCAAAAACGCGTTAAGGCTGTAGCCCATCGTGTTCTTCAGCGCGAAGTGGCGCTCGATGGTGGCCACGGATTCCTTGTTCTCGCGCACGCGCCGCTTCAGGTGCTCCAGCTTTGCGACGAGCTCCGCCTCCTCCCGCGCAAACTGCGCCTCCGCGTCCTTATGCGCCGTGTTGATGACGGTGCCGGACGGCAGCACGAACGTCATCGATTCGATGGTGTTGTAGGTGTTGAACTGCGTGCCGCAGGCCATGCCGGAGGAGTTGTTGGCAATCACGCCGCCCATGGTCGCCGCGCCCTCGGAGGCCGGGTCCGGGCCGATCTTGCGGCCGTAGGGGGCAAGGTGCGCGTTGACCTGACGCACCGTGGAGCCGGGCTGGACGCGCACCCGCGCGCCGCCGTCGAGGACCTCCACGCCGCGGAAATGCTTGCGCACGTCGACGAGCATGCCTGCACCGCCGGCCTGGCCGGACAGCGAGGTGCCGCCTGAGCGCAGCACTACCGGGGCGCCGGATGCGGCCGAGGCCCGGAATGCCGCCGCGACGTCGTGGGCGGTGCGGGCCTCGACCACCACGTCCGGGGTGTAGAGGAAGTGGGACGCGTCGTGGGCGTATTTGATGCGGTCGATGGGGCGGGTGGAAAGGGTCTGGTCGGAGCCGAGTTCGCGGGCGAGATGCGCTGACGGGGAGGAAACAGTTGCAGTCATAGGGCCATGTTATCCCTTCGGAATCGCACGATCTTTCATCGCAACCCCTTGACAAACCGTTGTGTTTATACAACACTTCAACGCATGTCACCGAAGAAGCTACCGAAGGACCCGATTTATAACCGGATCCGCGTCCTCCGAGCCGAACGTGACATGTCGCGTGCCCAGCTCGCGGAACTCATCGACGTCAACCCGCAAACCGTCGGTGCCCTTGAGCGCGGCGACCACTCTCCCAGCCTCGACCTAGCGTTTCGCATCTGCGACGTCTTCGAGCTGCCCGTGGAAGCCGTGTTTTCGCGCACCGAGTTCGCCCCCATGTCGAAGGAGCTGTACACCAAATGAACCGCATCACTTCCATCCGCGACCAAGACCCGTTGAACACCAAGAGGTTCCGCAACCCCCGCGACACCCGCCGGTTGATCGTCGCATTCTTCGCCGGCATCGCTGTGGCCATTGCGGGCACCGTGGCCGGGCAGGTGTCCGATGCTCGTGGGCCGGCGCTTGCCACCCTGGTCGCCGGAATGCTGGTCAGCATGTACTCCTGGTCCATGCTGCGCGGCGCCAACAACAACATCGACACCGCCCCGGATGAACAGGTCGACGAGTACGAGCGCCACGTGTTGGACACTTGGCGCAAGCGCGCACTCAAGGCGTACTCCGCACTCACCGGCATCGGGGGCACCGTCTTCTTGCTGCTCGGGGCGCTGCGCGACTCCCCCAGCTCCACCGCACTCATGGCTTGCGGGTACTTCCTGCTGTTTACCTTCCTCACCGTTTACCCGCTGCCCATGGTCGGATTCGCCATTACCTTCAACCGCAAAGAGGAGGAAAAATGACAACTATCGAAATACGAAACCTGCACAAACGCTTCGGCGGCGTCCAGGCGCTCGACGGCATGGATTTCACCGTCCACGGCGGCGAGATGTACGGCTTTGTCGGCTCCAACGGCGCCGGCAAGTCCACCACCATGCGCATCGCGCTGGGCGTGCTCGCCGCGGATTCGGGCGAGGTGCTCCTCGACGGGCAACCGCTTGACGACGACTCCCGCCGCCGCATCGGCTACATGCCCGAAGAGCGCGGTTTGTACGGCAAAGAAAAGATCCTGGACCAGCTCGTGTTTCTGGCCAAACTCCACGGCGTCGACGGCGCCGCCGCCAAAAAGCGCGGCACCGAGCTGCTCGAACAGCTGGGGCTGGGTGAGCGGCTGAACGACAAACTCGACGATCTTTCGTTGGGCAACCAGCAGCGCGTCCAGCTCGCCGCGAGTCTCATCCACGACCCGGACATCCTCATCCTGGACGAGCCCTTTTCCGGCCTCGACCCGGTGGCGGTGGACGTGATGAGCACGATGCTCACCGACCGCGCCCGCGCGGGTGTTCCGGTGATCTTCTCGTCGCACCAGCTCGACCTGGTGCAGCGCCTGTGCGACCGCATCGGCATTGTCACCCGGGGCCGCATGGTGGCCGAAGGCTCCGTCGACGAGCTGCGCTCGGGCGGGCCGGTGCGCTACCGGGTGGGCACACGCGCACGCGGCTGGATCCCCGAAAGCGCTGTCCTGGTCAGCGAAGGCGCCGACCACGTCGTCGTCGAAACCGCCGCCGTGGATAACGACCAGGCCATCCTGCAGGCCGCCATGGCCGCCGGCCCAGTCCACGAGTTCACCCGCGTCGTGCCGGATCTGGCCGACATGTTCAAGGAGGTTGTGCAGTAATGAAGCCTTACTCCCCTATGCACACGATCACTACTACCGCCAAGCGCGAGGTGCAGATCCTGCTGCTGAAGAAGGGCACCATCATCTCGCTGGTGATCCTCCTGTTGGCCATGCTGGGATTCATCGGCTTCGCCGCCTGGCAAAAAGACAAGGACGAATCCGACGAGGCTGGCCCGGCGGTCGCCGCGGTGGGCGTGGACGCGCAGCTGCTCAACGACGCCGGCTACGACGGGCGCGCTGCCACCGACCGTAGCGAAGCCGAGCAACTCGTCCGCGACGGCGACGTCGAAGCCGCGCTGGTGGCTGAAGGAAACCAGTGGGAGGTCATCAGCGACGGAATGCCGTCGACGAGCATCCTCACCGGACTCGAGGGGCTGTCGCAGCAGTACTCGCGGGCAGAGACCCTGGACAACCTGGGCATCTCCGCCGCAGACTACGAGGCCGCCTCCCCGCAGATCGAAGTCGTACCGGTAGACGTCAACGACGGCGGCGACACCGAGCAGCACTTCATCCGTCTGCTCACCACGTTTGTCGCGCTCTTGGTGGTCATCTTCACCGTGATCACCTTTGCCGCCCAGGTGGGCAGCCGCGTCACCGAGGAGAAGTCCTCCCGCGTGGTAGAACTCGTTCTCTCGTCCGTACGCCCCCTGGACTTTTTGGCCGGCAAGCTGCTGGGAACCTTCGCCATCGGTTTCCTCTCCACCGCCCTGCTGCTTGTGGTGGGTGCCGCAGGCCTGCACTTCTCCGGCCTCGCGGACGACATCGAGCTGGATTGGTCCGTCGTGCCCATCCTGCTGGTCGCGTGGGCGCTGGCGATGCTGTTTTTCGGCGCGCTCTACGCTGCAGCGGGCGCAATGGTGCAGCGCACAGAGGACCTGCAGTCCACCCAGATGCCGATCCTGCTGCTGATCATGGCCACTGCCTACATCCCTGGTTTCGGCTGGATGAGCACCGACGCCACCTGGATGCAGGTGCTGAGCTGGATCCCGCCGTTTTCCATCTTCGCCGCCCCGCTGTCCTACGCCGCCGGCGACTTCACCGCGGCCCAGCTGGCCGGATCCTTCGCCCTCGCCGCACTGGCGACGGTGCTGGCGGTGTGGTTCGCCGCGCGCATCTACAAGCGTTCGATCCTGAACAACGGCAGCGTGACCAAGTGGTCGCAGGTGCTGCGTAAGGCGTAGCGGGGGCTAGCGGAGCTCGTCGATAAGCGCCTGCGCATCCACGTCGCCGCGCTCCGCCGCGACCCGCAACGCGTCGAACTTCTGCTCGCGCTCCTCCACCAGCCGCAGGCCCTCGCGCAGGACCTCGCTGGCGGAGGCGTAGCGGCCGTCCTGAATGAGCTGGGCGATGAACTTGTCGTAACGTTCTCCGAGTACAACTGAAGTGTTCTTAGCCATAACCGGCACGATACCAACGTTTAGGAGAACGACGTATGGCTCTCGGCGACGGCCCACTGATCGTCCAATCGGACAAGACCGTCCTGCTCGAGGTCGCGCACGCGGACGCACCCAAGGCCCGCGCCGCGCTCGCCCCCTTCGCGGAGCTCGAGCGCGCGCCCGAGCACATCCACACTTACCGCATCACCCCGCTGGCGCTGTGGAACGCGCGCGCCGCCGGCTTCGACGCGGAACAAGCCGTGGACACCCTCGAACGCTACTCGCGCTTCCCCGTGCCGCAGGCGCTGCTCGTGGACGTCGCCGAGACCATGGCGCGCTACGGCCGGCTGAAGCTGGTCAACCACCCCGCCCACGGGCTCATCCTGGAGGCCGACGACCCTGCGATCCTGGTCGAGGTCACCCGCAGCAAAAAGATCCAGCCGCTGATAACAAAGCCTATCGACGACCTCACGGTCCCCGTCCACCCCTCCGCCCGCGGCCAAATCAAACAGGAGCTGACCAAGCTGGGCTGGCCCGTGGAAGACCTCGCCGGCTACGTCGACGGCGAATCCCACCCGATCGCCTTGAACCACGACGGCTGGAAGCTGCGCGACTACCAGCAATACGCCGCCGAATCCTTCTGGGAAGGCGGCTCCGGCGTGGTGGTCCTGCCCTGCGGATCCGGGAAAACCATCGTGGGTGCGGCATCCATGGCGCAGGCGCAGACCACCACGCTGATCCTGGTCACCAACACCGTCGCCGGCCGCCAGTGGCGCGACGAGCTGCTGCGCCGCACCACCCTGACACCGGAAGAAATCGGCGAATACTCCGGCGAGAAGAAAGAAATCCGCCCCGTCACCATCGCCACCTACCAGGTAGTCACCCGCAAAACGAAGGGCGAGTACAAAGCGCTCGAGCTGTTCGACTCCCGCGACTGGGGCCTGATCATCTACGACGAAGTCCACCTCCTCCCCGCCCCCGTGTTCCGCATGGCCGCCGACCTCCAGTCCCGCCGCCGCCTCGGACTCACCGCCACGCTCGTGCGCGAAGACGGCCGCGAAGACGACGTGTTCTCCCTCATCGGACCCAAGCGTTACGACGCCCCATGGAAAGAACTCGAAATGGCCGGCTACATCGCCACCGCCGAATGCGTGGAGGTGCGCACCACGCTCACCGACGAAGAACGCCTCACCTACGCCACGGCGGAGACCCGCGAACGCTACCGATTGGCTGCGTGTTCGCGCGGGAAACTGGAAGTCGTCGATAAGCTGCTGGCGCAGCACGAAGGCCAGCAAACCCTGATCATCGGCGCATACGTGGACCAGCTCGAAGAGATCGCCGCGCGCATCGACGCGCCGCTCGTCGACGGCAAGACCTCCACCAAAAAGCGCGAACACGCCTTCCAAGCCTTCCGCGACGGCGAGATCTCCACCCTCGTGGTGTCCAAAGTGGCCAACTTCTCCATCGACCTGCCCGAAGCCGCTGTGGCGATCCAGGTCTCCGGCACCTTCGGCTCCCGCCAAGAAGAAGCCCAGCGCCTGGGCAGGTTGTTGCGCCCGAAAGCCGACGGCGCCGAGGCAGTGTTTTACACCGTCGTCGCCCGCGACACCCTCGACGCCGAATACGCCATGCACCGGCAACGCTTCCTTGCCGAACAAGGCTATGCATACCGGCTCGTGGACGCCGCCGACCTCTAGACTTGTATGCCATGAACGGCATGAAAGTATTTAAGTTCGACGTCGACGAGGACTACGCAAAACAGCACAACGAAATGGTCCGCGACACCCGCAGCCTGGTCGCCTCGGGCGTGGCCATCTTCGTCATCTCCTTGATCGCCGGTATTGCGATCTGGTTCCTCGTCGACCCCGCCTCGCCGTGGCGCTGGCTCGGCTCCGTCGGCCTCGTCCTCTTCGGAATCCTCATGCTGGTCGTGGCCCTGCTCATCCCCCGCCGCGTGGGCGGCGTGCAGGAACTCTACGACGCCCACCCACTCGCGCCGGCCATCATCACCGAACGCGCCGGCACCACCGTCACCCTCACCGCCCTGGCGAACATCAACGTCGACCCCTCCCTGCCCCCGCGCTGGGCCATCACCTCCCGAGTCATGCAACCCCTGCCCAACACCCCCGACAAGGTCGGCACCAAAGTCCCCGTCGCCGCCGTGGGCGCGCAGCGCTCCGCCCGCGACCAGCAGCACTGGCAAACCATCACGCCCATGCCCATCGCGTGGGGCACGCCTGACGAATCCATCGTCACCGAGGCACGAAAGTCCATCCCTCAGGAGCAGTGGAACGTGCTCGAGCGGGCCCGCAAGAAGACCGAACTCGTCGAGCGTTCCAAGAACTCCCTCGTGGAGCTCTAGCGCATCATTTTTTTGGGGGGTGTTGGCTACTACTGCCGGTGTGGTTGTTCGATCGCATACCGGTGTGCGGGGTGCCGGCTGTTTGGGCCCCGGGGTTTCGTGGGACTATTCGGCCAACGCCCCGATATCCCGAATCGTTTACGTGTATAGAACTGCAGCCCGGTGGAGCGGCTGAGCTTCGTAGAATAAGCTCTTCGGGGTTTGCGGGAGGTGGGGGAAGCTCCGATTTTTAGATAACCGACAGCGTGAAAGGAAGACGTTCTTGACTATTTTAGCGGTAAGTGAACTGCCTATTTGGCGCCTGGACGAACTAGTCGAGTCACAACCGCGTACTTCAATCGGGGATCTTCTGCTACGAATCCGCTTCTTTGAGGACAAAGATAGTTTTGCAGAATTTACCGTAAATGAGTTAGTACATCTTTACGGTTATAGCGATTTCTCTTCCTTCGTCAAACAGTACAAAATCTGGCATCAAATCGGAGCATTTGAGTGGCTCCCCGAGCAGCGTGTAAATCAGGAGAAGATCCCTCAGAGCGATTACATGCCCAAGACATTTATCTACGGCGGGAGAGTTGAGTCAATTCCCCCCTCTCAAGAGTGGGGAGTTGACTATTGGGGCACACGCCGATCTCCCATAGAGGATTGGGAGATCCCGCAAAATATCCCCTAGAGAACGCGCGCTACACCGACATGTGCATGCAGGTGTTGACTCAAGACTATTGAGCTGAATGGAGTTTATGCTTACTAGCTCGGCGACCACCTCTAAAACCGGACTCGCAGCGACCTCCCGCTCTCAACCTGTAAAAATGCATCTGAGGTGTACATAATAGCTACACTTTTCTTAAGGAGCGCACAACCCCCACACCACACAGCTTCACCACACGCCTACGCAGACTCCCCCACCAACCGATAGCCTCGCCCCCAACAGCCCTTAGCCTCCGTCGACACCCTTGCGGATGCCGACGGCTCACACTAAGACAGCTACGCGCAAATCACACCAATGTGAGACACGCCGAGCCAGACACACTTTTTGACCCTTAACCCTCAACCGTGACGCCACGGCCTGGGTATGCAGCTCTATTTGGGCATATGAAAAGGCACCCGCTGACACTGTTGTGTGTCAGCGGGTGCTTTTTGTGAAGTTGTTGGGTCGGCGGTAACCTACTCTCCCACTCCCTCCCGGGGGCAGTACCATCGGCGCGGGCGGGCTTAGCTTCCGGGTTCGGAATGGGACCGGGCGTTTCCCCGCCGCTATCAACCACCGACACACCTTGGGGGGCATGCCTGGGTCGCGTGTGCGACTGGTGTATGCAATTGTTCGGCCAACCGACACTGGTGTGTGGTTGGTGTGTTGTGTCAGTGACTGCACAGTGGACGCGAGCACAATTCGTGTTGTGTTTCGTGCGGTGTTTACAACCCTATGTTGGTTGTTTGGTGTTGGTGTTTATTGGTGTATTAGTACCGGTCGCCTCCACACATTGCTGTGCTTCCAGGTCCGGCCTATCAACCCAGTCGTCTCCTGGGAACCTCAAATGAAACCTCATCTTAAAACAGGCTTCCCGCTTAGATGCTTTCAGCGGTTATCCCTCCCGTACGTAGCCAACCAGCCGTGCTCCTGGCGGAACAACTGGCACACTAGAGGTACGTCCGTCCCGGTCCTCTCGTACTAGGGACAGCCTTCTTCAAGTTTCAACGCGCGCGGCGGATAGAGACCGAACTGTCTCACGACGTTCTGAACCCAGCTCGCGTGCCGCTTTAATGGGCGAACAGCCCAACCCTTGGGACCTACTCCAGCCCCAGGATGCGACGAGCCGACATCGAGGTGCCAAACCATCCCGTCGATATGGACTCTTGGGGAAGATCAGCCTGTTATCCCCGGGGTACCTTTTATCCGTTGAGCGACACCACATCCACAAGTAGGTGCCGGATCACTAGTCCCGACTTTCGTCCCTGCTCGACTTGTAAGTCTCGCAGTCAAGCTCCCTTGTGCACTTACACTCTAAACACCTGATTGCCAACCAGGCTGAGGGAACCTTTGGGCGCCTCCGTTACATTTTGGGAGGCAACCGCCCCAGTTAAACTACCCACCAGGCACTGTCCCCAACCCAGATCATGGGCCAAGGTTAGATATCCACTACGGTCAGAGTGGTATTTCAACAACGACTCCACACACACTGGCGTGCATGCTTCCAAGTCTCCCACCTATCCTACACAAACCGCACCGAATGCCAATACCAAGCTATAGTGAAGGTCCCGGGGTCTTTTCGTCCTGCCGCGCGAAACGAGCATCTTTACTCGTACTGCAATTTCACCGGGCCTGTGGTTGAGACAGCAGGGGAGTCGTTACGCCATTCGTGCAGGTCGGAACTTACCCGACAAGGAATTTCGCTACCTTAGGATGGTTATAGTTACCACCGCCGTTTACTGGGGCTTAAATTCTCCGCTTCGGACAAAAGTCCTAACGGGTCCTCTTAACCTTCCAGCACCGGGCAGGCGTCAGTCCGTATACATCAACTTAACCGTCTTCGCACGGACCTGTGTTTTTGATAAACAGTCGCTCCCCTCTCTTCTCTGCGACCCCAACACGCACACCAACCGTATGGAAGGCAACGCGTTGAGGTCCCCCTTCTCCCGAAGTTACGGGGGCATTTTGCCGAGTTCCTTAACCACAGTTCACCCGCTCGCCTGAGTATTTTCTACCTGACCACCTGTGTCGGTTATGGGTACGGGCCGTACACACACATCGCTAGAGGCTTTTCTCGGCAGTCCAGGATCACCAACTTCACCCATTCGGGTTTACGCATCACGCCTCACACTTGTGACAGCCGGATTTGACCTAGCTGTCGTGCCACACGCTTGCACCGCAATCCAATCAGCGGCATAGGCTACCTCACTGCGTCACCCCATCACTGACCTACAACGGATCAGGCCCCACGCATCACCACCAACCATCCCACCGC
The DNA here is from genome assembly GCF_030408775.1 of Corynebacterium fournieri. Taxonomy (NCBI): domain Bacteria; kingdom Bacillati; phylum Actinomycetota; class Actinomycetes; order Mycobacteriales; family Corynebacteriaceae; genus Corynebacterium; species Corynebacterium fournieri. The sequence continues at coordinate 622,523 of NZ_CP047210.1, read as the reverse complement.
AAGGGTGGAACACTGTCGGCGGGTCAGGGTGGTTAGTATCACCGCTTCGATACTGGGCGCGTGCATACGGGTACGGGAATATCAACCCGTTGACCATCGACTACGCCTGTCGGCCTCGCCTTAGGACCCGACTCACCCTGGGAAGACGAACTTGACCCAGGAACCCTTAGTCATCCGGCGGGCAAGATTCTCACTTGCCATTCGTTACTCATGCCTGCATTCTCACTCGCATGCAGTCCACCGCTCCTTCCGGTACGGCTTCACCCCACACACGACGCTCCCCTACCCAAACAAAAAATGTTTGCCGCGGCTTCGGCGGTGTGCTTGAGCCCCACTACATTGTCGGCGCGGAACCACTCGACCAGTGAGCTATTACGCACTCTTTCAAGGATGGCTGCTTCTAAGCCAACCTCCTGGCTGTCTTCGCGATCCCACATCCTTTTCCACTTAGCACACCCTTAGGGGCCTTAACCGGCGATCTGGGCTGTTTCCCTCTCGACTATGAAGCTTATCCCCCACAGTCTCACTGCAATGCAACACTATAAACCGGTATTCGGAGTTTGGCTGACGTCGCTAAGATGATAGTCCCGCTCAACCAACCAGTAGCTCTACCTCCGGCAAGCTCACATCACGCTGCACCTAAATGCATTTCGGGGAGAACCAGCTATCACGGAGTTTGATTGGCCTTTCACCCCTACCCACAGCTCATCCCCTCAGTTTTCAACCTAAGTGGGTTCGCGCCTCCACAACCTCTTACAGCTGCTTCACACTGGCCATGGGTAGATCACCCCGCTTCGGGTCCAGGACATGCCACTTGCCACCCTCTTCGGATTCGCTTTCGCTACGGCTCCCCCACAGGCGGGTTAACCTCGCGACATGCCGCTGACTCGCAGGCTCATTCTTCAAAAGGCACGCCATCACACACGAAAAGGTGCTCTGACGGATTGTAAGCGCATGGTTTCAGGAACTCTTTCACTCCCCTCCCGGGGTACTTTTCACCATTCCCTCACGGTACTTAATTCACTATCGGTCACACTGAGTATTTAGGCTTACCGGGTGGTCCCGGCAGATTCACAGCAGATTCCACGAGCCCGCTGCTACTCGGGGAAAACATAAACAACACAACCACACATGCCTTCACGTACAGGACTCATCACCTACTCCGGTGCACCATCCCAGATGCTTCCGCTGACACGTATAAATCATGCTCACAGTCGACAGCCTGCAAACGTCTACGCCCCACAACACCGCACACGCAACCCCTGTCAGGTATCACACGCACACGGTTTAGCCTCATCCGCTATCGCTCGCCACTACACACGGAATCACAATTGTTTTCTTCTCCTACGGGTACTGAGATGTTTCACTTCCCCGCGTCAACCCCCACACAGACTATGTATTCACCTGCGGGTAACACCACACAACTGATGCTGGGTTTCCCCATTCGGACATCCTCGGATCAACGCTTTGTTGGCAACTCCCCGAGGCATAACGCAGCCTCACACGTCCTTCATCGGCTCAGCATGCCAAGGCATCCACCATACGCCCGTAACAAAACACACGGACACACAAACAATCAAGGTATAAACACCAAAACACAAAAAAGAAAGATACTCGCGTCCACTATACAGTTCTCACACAACACAACCCCACCCCACCAGCGCAAACACAAACATTCACACCAGCAGAAAAGCAGGGCCCAAAAGGACAAACCAATGCTGCCCCAGACACCCAACAGTGCACCAACTACATACTCTCATCACGCAAGCAATCAAGCCCACCAACACCATGCAGCACACACCCACAACCAGGCAGTCCAACCACCAACCACATTCTCGGCCGGCAACCAACCACCCACAGGTGCATGTCCACCCAGTGAACAATTTAAAACAAGTGGCAGTCACACACTCGGCGACTCAACCACCACACACCCACAACTGCGGGCAAACAAAAAACTCCTTAGAAAGGAGGTGATCCAGCCGCACCTTCCGGTACGGCTACCTTGTTACGACTTCGTCCCAATCGCCGATCCCACCTTCGACAGCTCCCATGACAGGCCACTGGCTTCGGGTGTTACCAACTTTCATGACGTGACGGGCGGTGTGTACAAGGCCCGGGAACGTATTCACCGCAGCGTTGCTGATCTGCGATTACTAGCGACTCCGACTTCATGGGGTCGAGTTGCAGACCCCAATCCGAACTACGACCGGCTTTCAGCGATTCGCTCACCCTCACAGGCTCGCACGCGCATTGTACCGACCATTGTAGCATGTGTGAAGCCCTGGACATAAGGGGCATGATGATTTGACGTCATCCCCACCTTCCTCCGAGTTAACCCCGGCAGTCTCTCACGAGTCCCCACCATAACGTGCTGGCAACATAAGACAAGGGTTGCGCTCGTTGCGGGACTTAACCCAACATCTCACGACACGAGCTGACGACAACCATGCACCACCTGTACACCAACCACAAAGGGAAACTACATCTCTGTAGCGATCTGGTGCATGTCAAGCCCAGGTAAGGTTCTTCGCGTTGCATCGAATTAATCCACATGCTCCGCCGCTTGTGCGGGCCCCCGTCAATTCCTTTGAGTTTTAGCCTTGCGGCCGTACTCCCCAGGCGGGGCGCTTAATGCGTTAGCTACGGCACGAACCCCGTGGAAGGGACTCACACCTAGCGCCCACCGTTTACGGCATGGACTACCAGGGTATCTAATCCTGTTCGCTACCCATGCTTTCGCTCCTCAGCGTCAGTTACTGCCCAGAGACCTGCCTTCGCCATCGGTGTTCCTCCTGATATCTGCGCATTCCACCGCTACACCAGGAATTCCAGTCTCCCCTACAGCACTCAAGTTATGCCCGTATCGCCTGCAGTCCCGCAGTTAAGCTGCGGGCTTACACAAACGACGCGACAAACCACCTACGAGCTCTTTACGCCCAGTAATTCCGGACAACGCTCGCACCCTACGTATTACCGCGGCTGCTGGCACGTAGTTAGCCGGTGCTTCTTCTCCAGGTACCGTCACAAAAACGCTTCGTCCCTAGCGAAAGGAGTTTACAACCCGAAGGCCGTCATCCCCCACGCGGCGTCGCTGCATCAGGCTTGCGCCCATTGTGCAATATTCCCCACTGCTGCCTCCCGTAGGAGTCTGGGCCGTATCTCAGTCCCAATGTGGCCGTACACCCTCTCAGGCCGGCTACCCGTCGACGCCTTGGTAGGCCATTACCCCACCAACAAGCTGATAGGCCGCGAGCTCATCCCACACCGAAAAAACTTTCCACCACAACATCCAAGAAGTGGTCCTATCCGGTATTAGACCCAGTTTCCCAGGCTTATCCCGAAGTGCAGGGCAGATCACCCACGTGTTACTCACCCGTTCGCCACTCGAGTACCCAAGCAAGCTTGGGCCTTTCCGTTCGACTTGCATGTGTTAAGCACGCCGCCAGCGTTCATCCTGAGCCAGGATCAAACTCTCCACAAAATATGTTTCAGCAGAAACAGGCCGTGAAAAGCCCAATACCCAACCAAAAACAAACCAAACCAACACCACAAAAAACGCAGCATCAGACTGGCACAATCCAAAAATTACAAAGGTTCAACACCACCGACCCCAACCCGACGGGGCAAAACAAGGGCCGATGAAAAAATACGTGAAACATGAAAACCACACCCCACGCACACCGAACCAAACAATGACGCGATCCATCAATGGAATTCAACCACGCCACCACCGGCACACACCCAAACAGGCACGCACCACACAGTGCACGAAAAGGCAGGCAAACACACCCACGCAACAAAAGTACATTGGCACACTATCGAGTTCTCAAACAACACCAGCACACCCACCAGCCAGAACCACAACACGATCCCAACCGAACAAGCGGCTTCACAAGAAGCTACACACCGAAGCAACCAAAAGTCAAACCCAAATTCAACTCCCGTTCACCTCAACGGCAACCCCTATTCACTTAAACCATTCCCCCTGACCGACCAAAGCCGCTCAGAAGCAACAGATGGATATATAACCACGAACCATAAACCAACACAAACCGCCAGTTCAGTGCCGATTTTAGTGATACGCGGCAATCGGCCCATGCGGCCCGTCGATCACCTGCACCGGAGTATTGAAGATCTCGGTGAGTAGATCGTCGCGCATGATCTCCTCCACTGTGCCGAAGGCGAACACTTGGCCGTCTTTCGCGGCGCAGATGTAGTCCGCGTACCGGGCGGCGAAGTTGATGTCGTGCAAAACGATGACGATCGTGCGGCCGAACTGCCGGGCTGCTGTGTGCAGGTGCTGCATCATCTCGACGGAGTGGGAGATGTCCAGGTTGTTCAAAGGCTCGTCGAGAAGCACATAGTCCGTCTCCTGGCACAGCACCATGGCCACATAGGCGCGCTGCCGTTGGCCGCCGGAGAGCTGGTCGAGGTATCGGTGCTCGAGCTCGCCCAGACCGAAAAAGTCGATGTATCGGGAGATGATCTCCTCGTCCTCGGCGGTCAAACGCCCGCCCGAGTAGGGAAAGCGGCCAAAGCCGACGAGCTGGCGCACGGTCAGGCGGGTGACAAAGTGGTTCTCCTGCCGCAGGATGGACACCACTTTCGCCAGCTCTTTGGGGTTGGATGCAGCCACGTCCATCTGTCCGATGCGCACGGAGCCGGAATCGAGGGCGAGCAGCCTGCCAATCATGGTGAGCAGCGTGGATTTACCTGCACCGTTGGGTCCCACCAGCGCGGTGATGCCACCTGCCGGAATTTTCAGTGAGACCGGCCCGATGGCGGTGTCGTCGCCATAAGCCTTGCTCACCTCGTTGAGCTCGATCACAGTCTCCCCTTCCGTAGTACGACGATGAGGAACGTCAGGCCGCCCACCAACTCGATGATGATGGATACGACGCCCTGCGCGTAGAAAATGTGGTTCATGGTGAAGTACGCGCCAGCCAGGATGCAGTAGCCCAGCAGCGCGGCCAGCGGGAACACGTAACGGTGGTCGTAGGTGTCCGCGAGTTGGTACGCGAGCGTGGCCACCAGGAATCCGAGGAATGTCATGGGCCCGACCAGCGCGGTCGATATCGCCATGAGCACCGAGACCAGCACGAGGGTATAAATCGCGTGCTTTTTGTGGTTGACGCCGAGGTTGAGCGCCACGTCCCGCCCCAGCCCGAGCACGTTCAAGCGGCGCGAGTTGGCCAGCATCAGCGCCACCGCGACCACCACCAGCGGCACGGCCAGCGGGTAGTACTGCGGGTCCGCGTTGTTTACCGAGCCGAACAGTCGCGCGGTGAGCACGTCGAATTCGCTCGGGGTAAGCAAGCGCTGCATGAAGGTGGACACGCTTCCCAGTCCCCCGCCGAGCACGATGCCCACCAGCAGCATGGCGTGCATGTTCGGGTTGTCGCCGGCGAGCAGCCAGGTGTAGAGCACCAAGCTCAGCCCCACCATCAAGACCAGCTGCACAACGAACATCTGCAGTGTGTGTGCGTTGGCCAGACCGGCCGCTCCGAGGAAGTAGACAGTCGCGGTGTGGATGGCTACGTAGAGCGCTTCAAACCCCATGATCGAAGGGGTGATGATGCGGTTGTTGGTCACTGTTTGGAAGGCGACTGTCGCCACCGCCTGGCACAGCGCGACCAGCGCCATGGCGATGACGGAAGTCATGCGGCGCTGTGCAATCAGCCAGTAGCCGCGGGTGCCGAATTCCATCGGGTTGCCCCATGCGAGCAGGCCCGCGGTGAACAGCACTGCGGCCACCGCCAGCGCTGCGGTGATCAGCCAGTAGCGCTTTTTGCTTTGCGACGATTGGAACGCTCCGACTTCACGCATGCCGGCCTCGTTTCACAATCAAGGTGATGAAGACGGCCGCGCCGACCACGCCCAAAATGACGGACACCGGCATTTCAAAGGGGGCGATGATGATGCGTCCGAGAAGGTCGCACAGCGTGACCACGCCGATGCCGGTGAGGCAGACCCAGGGAAGGTTGGACCGGAGGTCGTCGCCACGCAACATGCTCACGATGTTGGGGACGATGAGGCCGAGAAACGGCAGGTTGCCCACCACAACTGTGACCACGCCAGTGGCCACCGCAACGAGGCTGGTGCCCACCAGCACGATGCGGTTGTAGTTCAGCCCGATGTTGGTGGCGATGTCCTCGCCGAGGCCGGCGGCGGTGAGGCGGTCGGCGTAGAAGAACACGGCGACGACTACGAAGAGCACCACCCAAAGCACCTCGTATTGGCCGGCAATGACGCTGGTGAACGAGCCGGCGAACCAGATGCCAAGGGATTGCAGCATGTCGGTCTGCAGTGCGATGAACGTGGACACCGCACTCACCACAGCACCGAGCATGATGCCGACGATGGGCACCACCAGGCTGGAGCGCAGCGTGACCCGTTGCAAGAAGGCGAAAAAGACCATGGTGCCGATGAAGGCGGCGCCCACCGCGAGCAGCATGCGCGTCATCACCGACCCATCGGGAAACAGCAGGAACGACGCGAGCAGGCCCAGGCCCGCCCATTCGGTGGTGCCCGTGGTGGTGGGTTCGACGAAGCGGTTTTGGGTGAGCATCTGCATGATCAACCCGCTCATTGCCATCGCGGCCCCCGCGAGCACCAGCGCGATGGTGCGCGGGACGCGCGTGGCGCCGAACATTTCCCACCCGTCGGCAGAGCCCAAAATGTCGTACTGCCCAACTGCCAGCGAAGCGGCCAGAAGCGCGAGAACGAAAACGACGCCCACCCCGAGCTTCCAATCTAAAAGCTTGGGGCGGGTTGCGGTCGGCGTATCAGTCATCGATGACAGGCTACTTTTCCGCCTCGAGCTGCTCGGAGATCTGGTTGAGGATCTCGGTGTAGGTGAATATAGATTCGTTGGTGTACGTATCCGCCGGCGCCACGTACACATGGCCGTCCTTGACCGCGGCCACGTTCTTCAGCGGGGCGGAATCGTTGATCACGGACAGCGCTTCCGGCGAATCCGAGATGGACTTCACGCCTGCGTCGCGGTCCAGCACGAACAGCCAGTCCGGGTTGGCGTTGGCGATGGCTTCGACAGAAATGTCGTCGCCCTGGTGGTCGTCAGAGGCGTTAGCCACCTCCAGCGCTGGGGTGAAGCCGATCAGATCGAACAGCGGGCCCCACACACGGCCCACGCCTGGGGCGACGTAGCCGATTTCACCGCCGGAGACGTTCAGCGCCATCACTTTCTGCTCGGGGTTGTAGGCGTTGCGGGCGCGCTGAACTGCCTCGGTGAACTCCTGGACAGCCTGCTCCGCCTCGGCCTGCTTGCCAAAGATGTCGCCCAGCTCGAGGGTCTGGCGGATCAACTCCCGGTCGAAGGGCTCGTTGTCACGCGGCTCGAAGTCCAGCAGCGTGGCGTCCGGGACGAGCTTTTCAATGTCCTGGTCGTACTTCTCAAACCGCTGTCCGGAGATGATCACGTCCGGTTCGGCGGCGACGATGGCCTCGAGGTTCGGCTCGCGGTGGTTGCCGATGTCAATGATGTCTTCGTCGTCCGCGATGCCCGGAATGGAGTCGGGCACGAGCTGGCGCGCCGCAGCGACCGGCTTGATGCCCCAGGAATCCAGCAGCTCAAAGGAGCGGTTGTCCAGGGCGACCACGCGCTTCGGCGGCACTGCCACCGTCTTGTCGCCGTAGTTGTCGGTCACAGTGACGGTGCTGTCAGAGCCGTCAGACTGCGCGGAGGTCTCCACAGAGGTGGCCGTCTCGCTGGGGTCGGTCTCGGCGGTGGAGCACGCCCCCAGGGCGAGGGTGCCTGCGGTGGCGAGGGCGATCAGAGCGGAACGCGAAAAACGGTTCATGGTCGTCCTCCTTTCTATAGTCCAGGTTAGGGTTACCTGACCCATCTTAGGCTAACCAAACTTGAGAGCCTATCCCGCCCCCGACTTACGCCTTCTCGATCACCGCCGCAAGGCCCTGACCACCGCCAATACACATTGTCACCAAGGCGCGCTGCGCGTCCGTGCGACGCATCCGATGCGCAGCAGTGACCACCATGCGCGCACCTGTGGCGCCGACCGGGTGGCCCAGGGAGATACCGGAGCCGACTGGGTTGAGTCGAGGGTCGTCTTCAGAGATCCCCCACGCGTCAAGCACGGCCAGCGCCTGCGCGGCAAAGGCCTCGTTGAGCTCGATGAGGTCGATGTCGTCGAAGGTCAGGCCAAGCCGATCGAACACTTTCCGGGTCGCATCCACCGGACCGATACCCATAGTCTCCGGCGCCACGCCGGCCATGGCCCAGCCGCGCAGCACGGCGTACGGGTCTAGGCCGAGCGCTTGCGCCTTTTCCCGGGTAGTGACAATCATCGCGGCCGCCCCGTCGTTCTGTCCGGAGGCGTTGCCAGCGGTCACGGTGGCGCCGTCCATCGCCTTGCCCATCACCGGACGCAGCTTGGCCAGGGACTCCTCGGTAGTGCCGGGGCGGATGTGCTCATCTTTGTCCACCACTACCGGCTCGCCCTTGCGCTGCGGGACGGATACCGGGACGATCTCCGCGTCGAAGTCACCGGCGTCCTGCGCTGCGGCCGCGCGCGTGTGGGAGGCCACCGCCAGTTTGTCCTGGCGCTCGCGGGTGATGGAGTACTCCTCGCGCAAGTTTTCGGCGGTTTCAATCATCCCGCCCGGGATCGGGTGGTGCTTGCCGCCGGCCTGTTCGCGCCCTTCCTGCAGGCGATCCTTCAACTCCATGGTCCCGCCTTTGACGCCCCAGCGGACCTTGCCGTCCACGGTGTATTCGGTGTTGGACATGGATTCCGCGCCGCCGGCGATGATCAGTTCCGCCGCGCCCGAGGCGACGTGTGCGGCCGCGGTGGCCACCGCCTGCAGGCCGGAGCCGCAGCGGCGATCCAGCTGCATGCCTGGGACGTTGACCCCCAGTTCAGCGTCGAGTGCGACGACCCTGCCCAGCGCGGGTGCCGCACCGTTCGGCGACGCCTGGCCGAGGATGATGTCGTCCACCGCGTCGCCGGCAATGCCAGCGTCTTCGATCACGGCTTTGACCGCGGTGGCGGCCAGCTCCTGCACCGGCACGCCCACGAACGCGCCGCCGTAGCGCCCCACCGGGGTGCGCTTGGGGTTGCAGATCACGATGTCGTTCGGGTCACTCATTGTCACTCCTTGAGGTTGGTTGTTTGCAGGTCGCGCTCGACGGCGCGCGCCGTCGCCTGCAGCGGGGGCAGCAGCTTGTCGACGACCTCCCGGCACCCCACCGCCCCGGCATGCGCCGAGACGTTCACCGCCGCCACGGTCGCGCCGGACCGGTCGCGCACGGGACACGCGACTGAGCGAAGCCCCATCTCGAGTTCTTGGTCGACGATGGAGTAGCCCTGCCTTTGGACGTCGTCAAGCACCTGCCTGAACGCGTCCTCGCTGGTCACTGTCTCAGGCGTGATGGGCTCGAGTGTGGTGGCGGCGAGGTATGAGTCGAGCTCGCCGGGCGGAAGGCCCGCCAGCAGCACACGCCCCATCGCAGTGGCGTAGGCGGGAAAGCGCGTGCCGATGGTGATGTTGACGCTCATGATGCGGTTGGCCGCGGCGCGGGCGACGTAGACCACGTCGGCACCGTCGAGGACGGTGACCGAGCTCGACTCGTTGAGCGAGCGCGACAGCGCGTCGAGGTGCGGCTGGGCGATGGTGGGAAGCCCTAGGCTGGACAGGTAGGAATACCCCAGCTCCAGGGTCTTTGGGGTGAGCCAGAAGACGGTGCCGTCACTGGCGGCGTACCCCTCGGCGACAAGCGTGTGCAGGAAGCGGCGCGCCGTGGCGCGCGGCAGACCGGTGGCCTCCGCGACCTGGGCGAGAGTCTGCCGGGGGCGCTGCCCGTCGAAGGCACGGATGACCGCAAGCCCGCGGGAGAGGCTCTGAACGAGTTGCACATCACTGCCAGACATGTATGTGATCCTAACCGATACAGGTTCGCTTTGTGAACCCTTGTGCAGTCAGCGCACAACAGTTACGATGCCCACATGATTAACAAGGTGGTTTCTACAGCGGAGGAGGCGGTCGCCGACATTCACGACGGCGCCTCCATCGCCGTGGGCGGCTTCGGCCTGGTGGGCATCCCCGCCAGGCTGATCGACGCACTTCGCGCCCAGGGCGCCGGCGATCTCACGATCATTTCCAACAACCTGGGCACCGACGGCTTCGGCCTGGGCCTGCTGCTGGCGGACAAGCGGATCTCCCGCTCCATCGGCTCCTACCTGGGCACCAACAAGGAGTACGCGCGCCAGTACCTGGAAGGCGAGCTCACCGTCGAGTTCACGCCGCAAGGCACGCTGGCAGAGCGCCTGCGGGCAGGCGGCGCCGGCATCCCGGCGTTCTACACCAAGGCCGGCGTGGGCACCCCGCTGGCCACCGGCGAGATCCCCACCCGCTACAACTCGGACGGCACCATCGCCGAATACTCCCGCCCGAAGGAGCTGCGCGAATTCAACGGCGAGCAGTACGTTATGGAAACAGCGCTCACCCCGGACTTCGCGTTCGTGCACGCGCACAAGGCAGACCGCTTTGGCAACCTCGTGTTTTCCAAGACGGCGCAGAACTTCAACCCGGATGCGGCGGTCGCCAGCAAAATCACTGTCGTGCAGGCGGAGGAAGTGGTCGACGAGATCCCCGCAGCCGAGGTCAACCTGCCCGGCATCTACGTTGACCGCGTGGTGGAAGTCGGCCCGCAGGAAACCGGCATCGAATTTAGGACGGTGAGCGAGTAATGGCCTGGAGCAGGCAAGAGATGGCGGCACGCGCCGCGCAAGAGCTGGAAAACGGCCAGTACGTCAACTTGGGCATCGGCATACCCACCCTCATCCCGGGCTACCTGCCCAAAGACGTTGAGGTCGTGCTCCACTCCGAAAACGGCATCTTGGGCGTGGGCCCCTACCCCACCGAGGACGCGGTGGACCCAGAGCTGATCAACGCCGGCAAGGAAACCATCACTGTGGCCCCGGGCGGGTCCTTCTTCGGCTCGTCCACGTCGTTCGGCATGATCCGCTCCCGCGCCATCGACGTGGCGGTGCTGGGGGCGATGGAGGTCTCCCAGTTCGGCGACCTGGCCAACTGGATGATCCCGGGCAAGATGGTCAAGGGCATGGGCGGCGCGATGGACCTCGTGCACGGCGCGAAGAAGGTCATCCTGCTCATGGAGCACACCACCAAGAAGGGCGATTCGAAGGTGCTGCCGGAGTGCCGGCTGCCGCTGACGGGCGCGAAGTGCGTGAACCAGATCATCACCAACCTCGCCGTGTTCACCGTGGACGAGAAGCAGGGTCTGACCCTGACTGAGCTCGCACCGGGCGAGACGGTCGAGTCCGTGCGCGAAGCCACCGAGGCGCCGTTCGAGGTCGCCATCTAAGGCCCCCACACCACTAAAAGCCCCAGGCCGCGTCTGCGACCTGGGGCTTTCGGTTATCTATCTCGCGTTACTCGAGTGCGCTACTGGTAGTCGCGACCGTGCATCTTCTGAAACTCGATGCCGTGGCCCTGGCCGGAAAGGAACAGCGTGGACGCGTCAAGCTGGAACAGCTGCGGGTTGGACTGCAAGACCATCTTCAGGTCGTCTGCGTCCTTCTGTGCGCCCGGCTCGCACGCCATCTTGGTCTCGGTGAAGTCGCTGAGGTGCAGCGCGCCGGTGTTGTCGATCTGGTACTTGGCGGTGCCGGAGTTGCAGCCGTCGTTGAAGTGGAGCACACCGTTCTCGCGGAAGTCCAGGGTAATGTTGTTGTTCTTCTTCGCCTGCAGCGAGGTATCCAGCGCAGAGGCGAGACGATCATCCGTGAGGTGGTCGGCGTTTTCAGGGATGAGCTGGATCAGGTCGGAGCCGGCCGGGTTCTCCGGTGCCGGGGCGGGATTTCCGCCGAAGCCGGGGACCAAGTTCGAGCTCATCTGCACAAACTGGTCGATGCTGGGTGCTTCAGACCGCTCCTGAGCGTCGGCCGCGCCGACACCGAGGACGCCGCCCGCAAGGGCCACGACTGCGGTCGCTGTGGACAACTTTCTGAAGGTCTTGGTTGAAGTAACCATGGCCCTCACGCTACCGAGCCAAAACCGGGATTCAAGGGGCTTGAGGCAACGCCAACACAACTCCGATTCAACGTTGAATCAGCTCAAAGCTTTGCGACGTCCAAAGGTTGCCCCCGAAAACCACAAACCCGCTGCTCCCGTGAGAAGCAGCGGGTTTCGCGCCGGATGGAGGCGCTGCCAGGTTATCGCGAAAGTTCCAGGGCCTTGCCCTGCGCGACGAGCGCGACGGTGTCCTTGTCAATCCGGTACACGGCCGGCTTCGCCTGCAACATCGCCTTGACCTCGTCGGATTTGTTCATCTTCGACGGGTCGCACAGGCGCTGGGTGACAGCGAGGTTGCCGGCTTTCACGGTGCCGCCGTCATCCAGCGTGTAGGGCGCGCTTCCGGCATTGCAGCCGTCGTAGAAGGACAGCTTGCCGTCCTGACCGAAGCTCACGCTAATGGTGCCGTCACCCTTCGCGGTCAGCGGACCCGCAAGGGCTGCCTTCGCGTCGGCGCCGGTGAGCGGCTTGGCGTCCGCGGGCAGATCGCGCAGGAGCACGTAGTTGCCGCCCTTGTGAATGACAGAGCCACTAAACGCAGACCAGCCCATCTGTGTCCAGCCCTCAATGTCGGTGGGACCGCTGGAAGACATCTGTGCGTTGGCGTTACCTGCGCCGATAAAGCCGCCAGCGAGGGCGGCGAGAGCAGTTGCTGCGGACAACGTCTTTACAGTCTTTGAGGTCATGGGGGCCAACCTACCCGGCCTCGAGCAGCTTGAAACGGTTGCCACGAAGCTTTTAAGTACCCCGGATGCCCCTTTCACCCAACGGCCAGCGAGCGCTAGGACGGCCTAGAAGAGCACGACCTCGGCGGATTCGCTGCCAGCAGGCCACACGGAGTCGTCGTAAAGCGGCGGCTCAGTTTGCTCTCGCGGGTAGCCGCCGAGGATTTCCATCATCCATCTCGGTGTCCCCAGCTCACCGCTGCCAAACTGCTCGCTTTCCATAAAGGACTTCACACCGCAGTCGAACATCGGCTTGTCCGCTAGGTTCATCATGCAGCCGATGTTGCCGGACGGGGTGACAAACAACGCATTTTGCACGGGGCTATCGCCGATGCTTTTGATCGTTCTGATCGGCCGCGCTGCACCTCGGTCGCGCCGCTGCAGCCGACAACCAAGAAGGCCGTGGCGGCGAGTACTGCGATGGTGTTGAGTTTGGGGTTCACGCCACCGGAGACTCAATCCATTTACTTCGACGCTGTTTTGAAACGGAGCAAAAATCCCTGCGACCTCCCCACAAACCCTGAGGAAGCCCTCCTGAGAATGCGCTAATTTGGACCTTGCTCTGGGGCTCTTGCTCAGGGTTTGCCGCGCAAGCCGACGCGATCCGTGACAAATTGCAGGCAACGCACTACCCTACTTGTTGATACGTCACCAAAAGGGGTGTTGAGCAATGAATGCATTCGGTTTCTTAAGTTTCGGGCACTACGCGTTCGGTGGCCAGCGCGGCCCGTCCGCGGAGAAGATCGCCAAAATCCACCTGGAGATCGCCCAGGCCGCCGACGAGATCGGCGTGAACAACGCGTCCTTCCGCGTCCACCACTTCGTGCCGCAGGCCTCCGCCCCGATGCCGCTGCTGGGCGCTGTCGCCGCCACCACCAAGAACATCGAGGTGGGCACCGGCGTGATCGATATGCGCTACGAAAACCCCCTCTACCTCGCCGAAGAGGCCGCCTCCCTGTACCAGCTCTCCGGCGGGCGTGTGGCTCTGGGTGTCTCGCGCGGCGCGCCCGAGGTCGCCGAGCGCGGCTGGGAGGCTTTCGGCTACAGGGGCGAGGCCCCCAACGGCGCGGACGTGGCGCGCGCCCACTTGGACACCTTTATGGCCGCGGTCGACGGCAACGGCTTCGCCACCGCCGCACCCCTCGACCGGCAGTACCCCAACATGTTCCAGCCCGGCTCCGCTCTGCCGGTCTTCCCCATGGCACCAGAACTGCGCAAGCACATCTTCTACGGCTCGGGAACTCACGCTTCGGCGGAGCAGACCGCTCAGGACGGACTCAACCTGATGTCTTCCACCCTGGTCTCCGAGACCACCGCCGAAACGCTCGGCGAGATCCAGGTCGACCAGATCAACCGCTACCGCGCTGCCTGGAAGGAAGCGGGCCACGACTGGACCCCGCGCGTGTCCGTCTCCCGCTCCATTTTCCCCATCGTCGACGGTGCCGACATGCAGCGCTTCGGAATGCAGGCCTCCGGCTCCGACCAGGTCGGGGTGCTGCCGGACGTTGGCGCTTCCACCTTCGGCCGCACCTACGCCGCCGAGCCGGACAAACTCATCGAGCAGCTCAAGGCCGACCCGGCTGTCATGGCCGCGGACACGCTGCTGATCACCATCCCCACCGGCATGGGCGTGGACGTCAACGTGAAGCTCCTGGAAAACTTTGCCACCCACGTGGCCCCCGCACTGGGCTGGCAGCCGAACACCGAGGGCCCCGTCACCGGCTACCCGGCCAACTAGCCCCCGTGCAACAAGAAACCCGCTGGCCGTGTTGTGGCCAGCGGGTTTCCTGTATTTCGGTGGAGCCGCCGGGAATTGAACCCGGGTCCTTCACCACCGCGCCAGGGCTTCTCCGTGCGCAGTTCGCACGTTGTCTCTCATCGGCCCTCCGGATCAGGCGAACATGTCCGAATGACGGGCCCAGTCAGTGAAAGGTGTCCCTTCCAAGGCCCCACTGACAGAGCCGGAAGGCAAGTCCCCTAAGTCGACGCCAGGTACCGGGTCGGGGACATCCCCGGCCTGACGGACACGCAGGTCGCTGGACCTTTCTAATTAGGCAGCGAGGGCGTAGTCACGCTGAGAGTTCTTCTCTGCGTTTATTAGTTACAGCGACGCTTACGGTGGTCTCCTGCCTGCACCGGCACGCTTCCCCTGGCTTAGTAGATGAAGTCGAAACCAGAATCGACCCCTTCAACTACGAAGAAACGTAGGAGAAGGAATTTTAGCGCACGCGCCCGAGAAGCACAAGAGGCTTTACGACGTCAACGCCGGACGCACCCGGAGGAACTCCACCACAGCGTCCGGGCCGGCGTCCACGGCCAGGCGCGCGGCCTTGGCCACCTCGTCGGCGCCCATCTTGGGCATGCCGTCATCGCCGGCGAGCATGTCGGTGTCGGTGCGGCCCGGGTGCAGGGAGGTCACGCGCACCTTGCCTGCTTCTTCCTGCGCCAGAGACTCGGTGAACCCGCGCAGGGCGAACTTGGACGCGCAGTAGGCAGAGTTTTCTGCCATGCCGTGGAATCCGGCGCCCGAGTTGATGGCGATGATGAGGCCGGAGGAACGTCGCAAAGCAGGCAGCAACGCGCGGGTCAGGGTGACGGGCGCGAAGAGATTGACCTCCATGATCTCGCGCCACTTGTCGTCCGTGAGCTCGTCGAGCGGCCCGCCCTCCATCACGCCCGCGGCGAGCACGAGGACGTCCAGCTCCTCGATCTCGCTCGCGGCCTTCAAGATCGCGTCGGTGTCGGTGAGGTCCGCCTCAAACGGCTCGGCGCTCGGCAGCGCAGCCACGATGTCGGAAGCGTCCTTCGACGCGCCCGCGTAAATGTGGTGGTCGCTGCCCAGCTCCTGGGCGACGGCGCGGCCGATGCCGCGGGATGCTCCGGTAATCAATGCCTTCTTCATAGGCACCAACCGTAGCGAAACCGGAGCTTAAGCCTTGATGCCCTTGAGCTTGCGGCCCAGCTCGCGCGTGATTTCGCGGTCCTCGGTGCGGCGCTTGATGGCGCGGCGCTTGTCGTAATCCTGCTTACCTTGCGCAAGGCCCAGCTCAACCTTCGCGCGGCCGTCCTTGAGGTAGAGCGACAGCGGGATCAAGGTGCGGTTGCCGTCGCGGACCTTGCCTTCCAACGAGTCGATCTCGCGGCGGTGCAGCAGCAGCTTGCGGGTGCGGCGCGGCGGGTGGTTGGTCCAGTGGCCGCGCGAGTACTCAGGGATGTGCATGTTGCGCAGCCAGACCTCGCCATTGTCGATGGTGGCAAACGCCTCCACCAGCGAAACCTTGCCCTCGCGCAGCGCCTTGATCTCGGTGCCCTGCAGCACCAGGCCGCACTCCCAAGTGTCCAAGATGTTGTAGTCGTGGCGAGCCTTCCGGTTCGTCGCGAGGACACCGGTGTTTGAAAGCTTCGTCTTCTTGTTCTTCTTGGACATAAGGGGCTCGAGTCTACTACTTGCGCACGTAGGAGCGAAGCGCCACCTGCGCGGCAAGGCCGCCGAGCACCATGGCCACCACGCCCACCAACGGCATGACCGCCCACACGGTGCCGTCCGGCACACGCGCGATGAGCTGGTTGGCGTAGAGATCCCCCAGCAGCGGGTCCACGACAAACTGCTTGCCGGCCCACACCCCGATGGTGGCCAGCACCGCGCCGACAAGCACGCTCAGCACTGCCTCCAGCACGAACGGCGCCTGGGTAAACCAGCGCGAGGCGCCCACCATGCGCATGATGCCGATCTGCTCACGGCGGTTGTACGCGGCCAGCTGCACCATGTTGGCGATGAGGAACACCGCCGCCAGCGCCTGCGCCGCGGCCACCGCGAAGGCCACATTGCGGAAGGTATTCAGCGTACCTGCGGCGGAGCGCACCGTGTCCGCCTGGTCGGAGATGACCGCCACCTGATCCATGTCTCGGATCTTGTCCAGCGGCGCGGTATCCGTCGGGTCCGCCAGCCGCACGTGCAGCGCCGCCGGCAGCGCCTCCGGGCCGGTTTCACGCACCAGCTCCGGCTCGGATTCCTGGAACAGCTCCTTGAAGCGCTCGTAGGACTGCTCACGGGAGCGGAAGGTCACCTGCTCCACGCGGTCGTCGGCCTGCAAGGTGTCGCGCACCTGCCTGCAGCGCTCGGACGAGCAGTCCGTGTCGTTCGCGGAGATATCCTCGTCCAACTCCACCATCACCTCGACGCGGTCCAAGTACAGGTCCTTCGTCTGCGTGGTGGCCTTGGAAATAAGCACGCCGGTACCCACCAGCACCAGCGACAGTGCGGTGGTGATGATCAGCGCGATGGTCATGGTGAGGTTACGGCCGAGGCCTTTGACACCCTCGCGGAAAATAAACTCCCAGTTCACGGCTACCTCCTCACGTCTCCGTACACGCCGTTGACCTCGTCGCGCACGATCTTGCCCAGTTGCAGTTCCACCACTCGCTTGCGCATCTCGTCCACCGCGCGGGCGTTGTGGGTGGACATGACCACGGTGGTGCCCATGCGGTTGATGCGGGCGAGCAGCGCCATGATTTCGTCGGCGGTGCCGGGGTCGAGGTTGCCCGTAGGCTCGTCGCAAAGCATGAGCCTGGGCTTATCCACGAACGCACGCGCAATGGCCACGCGCTGCTGCTCGCCACCCGACAGCTCCTGCGGCATGCGGTTGGCCTTAGAGGCCAGACCGACAAGCTCCAGCGCGTCGGGGACGAGCTTGGCAATGCGCTCCTTCGACTTGCCAATGACCTGCAGCGCGAACGCGACATTGTCGTAGACGTTCAGCCGCGGCAGGAGGCGAAAGTCCTGGAAAACGTAGCCGATGGATTGGCGCAGCTTGTTCACCTGCTTGCCGTTTAAGGCATTGACGTGGAAGTCGTCGAAGTAGATGTCGCCGGAGGAGACGTTTTCCTCGCGGATGAGCAGCTGGAGGAAAGTGGACTTACCGGAGCCGGACGCGCCGATAAGGAACACGAACTCGCCGTCGGGGATGTCGAGCGTGACGTCGTCGAGCGCTGGGCGCGACGACGTGGGGTACGCCTTGGTCACATGGTCGAATCGGATCACGTGGCTCACTCTACCTGTTGCTGATGTGACGATAGTGAATCTTGGCTGGGAACCCCACACATGCAAAGCGCCCCGCTCCCCTTCCACAGGGGTACGAGGCGCTCAGGCGATCGCCTTTAGTCGTTGACGTAGAGGTACTGCTTGTTCACGAACTCGTCAAGGGCGAACACAGACAGCTCGCGGCCGAAGCCGGAGCGCTTCACACCGCCGAACGGCAGCACCGCGGAGAAGTACTGGCCGAGGTTGACGTGGATCATGCCGGTGTCGATCTGGTCTGCAACCTTGATCGCGCGCTCGGTGTCGTCGGAGAAAACGGCGCCGCCGAGGCCCTGGTAGGAGTTGTTGGCCAGCTCCACCGCCTCCTGTTCGGTGGATACCTTGTAAATCTCCGCCACCGGGCCGAAGAACTCCTCGTAGTAGACGTCCGAGCCGACCGGGACATCCGTGAGCACCGCCGGGGTGTAGTAGGCCGACGTGGCGTCCAGCTCACCGCCGGTGCGCAGCTTCGCACCCTGGGCAACGGCGCGCTTGACCTGGTCGTCCAGGTTCTCGGCCGCGTGGCGCGAGGACATGGGGAAGTACTCGTTTTCGCCCGGGTTAGCCGGATCGCCCTTCTTGTAGCCCTCAGCGATGGCGACCATCTCGTCGACGAACTGGTCGTAGATGTCCTCCATGACAATGATGCGCTTGTTCGAGGTGCAAGCCTGGCCAGCGTTGTGCACGCGCTTGTCCCACGCCTCCTGGGCGGCAGCCTTCACATCGGCGGCGTCGAGGATGACGTACGGGTCGGTGCCGCCGAGCTCAAGCACGACCTTTTTCAGGTTCTTGCCCGCGGTCTCCGCAACCTTCGCACCGGCGCGCTCGGAGCCGGTGAGCGAAACACCCTGCACGCGCGGGTCGGCGATGATGTCCTCGATCTGCTCGTGGGTGGCGTAGACGTTGATGTACACCCCGTCCGGCAGGCCCGCGTCCTTGAGCACCTGCTCGAATGCGGCGGCGGACTTCGGGGTGATTTCCGCGTGCTTGAGGATGATGCAGTTGCCGTTCATCAGATTCGGGCCGGCGAAACGCGCGATCTGGTAGATCGGGTAGTTCCACGGCATGATGCCCAACAGCGTGCCCAGCGGCAGGCGGCGCACCACGGCCTTGCCGCCTGGGACGTCAACCTTCTTGTCAGCGGAGTGCTCCGCTGCGTTGTCGGCGTAGAACTGCAGGATGTCGCCGGAAAAGTTCATCTCCCACTCGCCTTCCGGGATGGGCTTGCCCATCTCCTCGGCGGCAATCTTTGCCAGCTCGGTTGCGCGCTCCTTCAGCAGCTGCGCCGCCTTACCCACAATCTCTGCACGCTCCTCGTAGGAGGTCTGGCGCCAGGTCTTGAAGGCCTCCTCGGAGCGGTTCAGGACGTCCTGGATTTCCTGGTCGGTGGCGAAGTCGAAGGTTTCCACCACTTCGTTGGTCACGGGGTTTTGCACGCGGTACTGGTTGGCCATGTTTTTCCTTTCGGGTTACGTTTACGTCTGCTGTGAACTCTATCACTACGCGCCGGGCCTGTAAGCCCCGTCGCTCATTTTGATGCCCTTGTCCTGCCCCATGTAGGAGGTTTCCTGCGTCAACGCGTCGAGCAGCGTCTGGTGGTTTTGCTCCACTTCCTTCGCCAGCGCCTCCGGGTTTGCCCGCAACAGGTCGAAGCGCTGCTGCACGAGCGGCAGGTCCAGCTCCGCAAACGGGCGGGACACGGCGTGCGGCACGTCGAACTGGTCTGCCACCTCGTCGCCGTGCATGAGGCGGGTGGCGGTGTACATCCAGTCGTCGATGGATTCGTCCGGGAACGGCAGCAGCGCCTTCGCGTTGACTCGGAAGCCGTTGAACAGTGCCTCGACCAGAGCGCGGGAAGCGTCGTTCGGCTCGCCGTCGACGAAGTGGATCGCGTCAATGGTCTCCTGCGAGGCATCGATGTCCGTCTCCGGCTCAAGGAGGTCGCCCGGGATGCCCAGCATCAGACCCACCACCTTCCACAGGTAGAACAGGTCCTGCTCCTCCTCAAGCGTGAGGCGGTACCCGAGGTTGCGCAGGTAGGTAAACGCGATGTACGTGAAGTCGAACCAGGTGCGGAACATGTCCAGCTCGCTAATCGGCGCGCCCCACTCGGAATAGTCCAGGCCCAGCTGCGTCTGCACGCGGCGCACGTGCGCGTGCATCGCGCGGACCATGCCGGTGTGGATGTAGCTGACGTTGCCCGGCTTCAGGCCGTCTTTGAGGTAGACCGAGTAGATCCAGTTTGTGGTGTAGGCCAGGCGGTGCACGGCACCTTCCGTCAGCTCGCCGGTGTTGACCAGGATGTCCGCGATCGACGGCGCGGAGTAGGTGTGAATCAGCGCGCCCGGGCCGAGCGAAAGGTTCTGCGCCAGGACCGGGATGGCCAACGCCGCTTTCTGTCCGCGCTCCAGGCGCTGCCAGTCCACTCCGTCGAGGGCGGCATTAATGTCGTCGATAAGCGCCTTGACCTCTGGCAGTGTGTCCTCACCTGCCTCGCCGCGGGCGAGCGCCTCACGCAGGTTCGGCATGACCTCCTTGCTCTTGTGGCCGCTGGTGTACAGGGCGTCGGCGATGGGGTCCATCGCCCAGTACGCCTGCTCGAAACGCTTGGCGCGGGCTTCGCCGAACTTTGCGACGAAAGCTTCGCGGCTGCCACGCGCCGCAGGCCAGTCCGCGCGGTTGTAGTGGTCCTGCGCGAGCGGGTTCTCGGTAAAGGTCTGAGTCATTGTTCGCTCCTTGTGTGGGGATATGGCTGGGCCGCGCCGGTTAGCGCAGGCCCTCCTTGGACGTGTCGTGCAGCTTGTACTCGGCCTTGACGTGCGGCGCCTTTTCGGCGACGTAATCCTCGATCTGCTTGAACACGTCGGACCACGGCGGCTTGCCGTCCGCCGCCTTTTTCGCCTTGGCGGCCTGGGCGCCGGGTAGCGCGTCGCGCACCCGGTAGATCAGCGCCTCGGCCTTCGCCTTGAGCAAGAAGGCGATCTTCCAGTGCAGGTAGGCGGTGCCCTCGAAACGGGAGCCTTTGACCATAAATTTGGTGTCTTCGTCGCCGATGATCAGCGACAGCGCGCCGAGCACCTGCGCCGGCATCTTCGGGTCCAGGTCCTCGAGGATGCCCATGAGTGCGGTGGCCACGCGGACGTGGTAGTCCGACGAGTAGCCGCCGTTGGCGTAGATGAAGTCAGTCATCTTGCGCATCTCGTCGCCGTTTTTGGGGATCAGCCGCTCTTCCGCGCCCATGAGGTAGAGCACCCACGCCCAGTACATGGCCACGTCGTCCCACTCCTCGCCGGAGTGCGGGCGGCCGAAGAACTCGTCCACACCGATGGGCATCAGCGCGAACCAGCCCTCGCCGGAAACCAGGAAGGACGAGCCGATCGGGCGGCCGAACTCGTTGTAGTGCTCCGGACCCCACAGCTTTTCCAGGCCGCGGTTGGCCTGCGCGTGCAGCAGGCGCACGCGCACAGCTGCCTTCAACCCGTCGCTGTAGCGGTGGAACACGCCCTTTTTGCCCAGGTCGACGAAGAACTTCACCGTCTCGATGATGCGGGTGAACGACTCAATTTCGAACATGGCAGTCTCGCCGGTGGCCGCAGAGGTGCGATCTTCCATCGTGGTGGCCCAGTAGGCGAAGCCGATGGAGAGCAGCTCCGCTGACGGGGTGACGTTGTAGTAGGCGATGCGCCCGCGCTCGGCGGCCTCGAGGTCAATCCAGTCCGGGATGTTGTCCACCTCGGAGAAGAACTCCACAAGCTCCGGCGACGGGTCGGCGACTTTGTCTATGCCCTCGTTGAGCGCGGTTTCAAAATCGGCGCGGGATTTTTCTGCGCCGTCGCGCTTGAAGGCCTCCGCGAGCTTCCAGCCAGTTTCGTCGGTCTGCCACATATGGTCGTCCAACAGCTTGGTTTGGAAGCTGGTGTAGCCCTCCCACTCGTCGGCGACGGTGTGCCACCGGTCGAAAAGGTTGTGACGAAGTGTCGCCCAGCCCGGCTTACGGGTGCGGCGCTTTGGAGCCGGGCGCAGCGGCATACCGTCGCGGTAGAAGTAGCGGAAGTCCTCGAAGGGGTTCTCCGACATCGGCAGGATTTCCGGGCGCACCGGGTGTTGGTACTGATGCTCCTTACGAGCATCGACGCTGGCAGTCATGTTTTCCCTTCCATTGAAGATAGGGGCCCTAACAGTGGGCGGATGAGCATGTTGACCTTGCCGCAAAACCAGTGAAGGTGATCTCAACACCACTCACCAGTGTTGAGTGAGCAATAATCACATCTGTCTGTGTTGTCGATCACTTTTGGCGTGCGTTTATACTATCGGTTACAAAACGCGCCGGCAACAGGTTTTGGCGTTTTCTTTCTCAGCCAGAAATTCAGCGAGATTCGCAGTGGAGGACGACATGAGAAGCGGAAGAGGTTTTGGCGGCTTGACCGCGCTTTTCGCAGGCAAGACAAAGGACTCGGACCCGAATGCGCAGGACCGCGAAGACGCAATGCGCAACCGCCAATTCAAGGCAGCAGCGTCCACCGCAGCCGAGGCGGACTCCCCCACCGTCGAGCTGACCGCCGTGGCCGTCGAACGCTCCCACGGCGTCGCGCTGATCACGTTAAAAACCAAAGACGGCTCCCCTATCCCCGGCTACGAACCCGGCTGCCACGCCGACTTTTTGCTTCGCACCGACGACGGCGAAGAGCTCGTGCGGCCATACTCCCTTTTCCCCTTGCACCGCCTCGGCGCCGAAGGCAAGAGCGACGCGGTCTACGGCATCGAGGTCAACCTGGAAAGCAATTCCCGCGGAGGATCCGCCGCCGCCCACAGCATCGAGCCGGGCGACACCGTGCGCATCAAACCGCCGCGCAACAACTTCGGCCTAGCCCCGGATGCGAAGCGCTCAATCCTGGTGGGCGCCGGGGTGGGTATCGCGCCGATCTTTTCCCTCGCCCGCGAGCTACAGATCCAGCAGGCGGACTATTCCGTGCTGTACTTCGCCTCCAGCCAGGAGCGCGCGCTGATGCAAGAGATGATCGATACCTACCTGCACGGGCAGACCAAGAGCATCTTCGCCTCCGGCGAGCGCGAGAAGCAGGCCGGCTACATCGAGGAAGCGCTCGCTGCCTCCGACACCCCGGCGTCTGATACTCATCTCTACGTCTGCGGTCCGCGCGGTTTTATGGACGGGGTGATCGAGGTCGCCTCCGCACACCTGCCCCAGGCCAATATCCACTTCGAGGGTTTCCGCGCCGCGCAGGAGACGCTGGCGGGCAACCACAACGCGGACGGTGCGTTCGAGGTCGTGCTCAACGGCGAGACGTACACGGTGCCCGAGGACGAGTCGGTGCTGGATGTTTTCGAGGACGAGGACGTGCCGATTATGTCGCAGTGCGCGGAGGGCACCTGCGGCACCTGCATCATGCGCGTGGTGGAGGGCACCCCGGATCACCGCGACAGCATCTTCACCGAGGAGCAGCACGAAAACGGCGCGTTTGCCACGTGCGTGTCCCGCTCGTTGTCCCCCAGCCTCACGCTTGAGCGGTGGAGAAACTTGCGTGGCTGACCGCGCCTAAAGCAGCCGCACCATAGCAACGCCGACGAGCACGACGGCGAGTCCGACGAGACGGTACGCCGTGGGCACGCTGCGGCGCCCGCCGGTGCCAACACCGAGCGATTCGAGCACCTGGCCGCAGATGATGTTGCCCACCAACGCGGCGATGACGGTGGTTCCGGTGCCCAACAGCGGTGAAAGGGCCGCACCGCCGAAGACGAACAGCGCGCCGAGCAGGCCGCCGAGCCACATCCACCACGGCCCGGGTGCGACACCGCCAGCCAACGCCTGGCGCGGCCCGGGCATGAGCAGTGCCATGGCGAACAGCAGCACAAGGCCCACCACCAGCGAGATCTGACCGGCCTGGATGGGGCTGCCCAGGGCTCGTCCGAGGTGGCCGTTGACAGCAGTTTGCGTCGCCGAGCCCATGCCCATGACCACGCCGAAGCCGCGAAGCAGCCACAGCGTGGCGCCTTGCGCAGTGCCGTGAAGGGTTGGTCTGCGCCCGATCTCAAGCACCATGACAATGCCGCCGACCACGATCAGGGCGCCGAGCAAGCGCAGCGCCCCCACTGCAACGCGCGGGGATTCGAACAGTCCGAACTGGTCGATGAGCAAGCCCATGATCACTTGTCCCAGGATGGGCAGGATCACGGTTTGCACCGGTCCGAGTTGAGGGAAGAGCACGATGTTGCCGGCGATAAACATCACGCCCATGAATCCGCCGAGCCACGCCCACCACGGCTGCGCGGCCGCCACGGCCATGTCCGGCACGAGCTCGCCGGCGACGGCGAACGCGATGGCGGAGGCGGCGACCACCGCGATGATGAAGGAGAGGAAGGTTGCCCCGATCGGGGATCCGACGCTTTGGCGCAAACGGGTGTTAATTGCGGTCTGGACGGGCACGATCGCGCCCACCAGCATCGCGAGAAGCAGCAGCATCTTTGTCCTCCCTCAACTCGAACAGGCAGCCGGGCGAGAAACGCACCCGGCTGCCTGCCTTCTTCCGCACCGCGACGGCTACTCGTCGGTGGGGATCGTGTCCATGTTCTCCAGCATCTTGGCCACGTAGCCGGTGTTGAACTCGCCGCTGCGGAACTTGTCGCTGTTGATCAGCTGCGCCTGGAACGGCGCGGTGGTGACAACGCCGTCGACCTTGAGTTCGCCGAGCGCGCGCAGGGTGCGCTCAATGGCGTCGTCGCGGGTCTCGGCCCAGCAGATGAGCTTGCCCACCATGGAGTCGTAGAACGGCGGGATGGTGTAGCCGGTCTCGATGTGGGTGTCCATGCGTACGCCGAAGCCGCCTGGTGCGCGGTAGTGCTCGATCTTGCCGGGGCGTGGAGCGAAGTTCTCGTTCGGGTCCTCGGCGTTGATGCGGCACTCGATGGCGTGCCCGCGGATTTGGATGTCGTCCTGGGTCAGGCGCAGCTTCTGCCCGGAGGCAATGCGCAACTGCTCTTGAATCAGGTCCACACCGGTGATCATCTCGGAGACGGGGTGCTCCACCTGGATGCGGGTGTTCATCTCGATGAAGTAGTACTTGCGCTCAATGTTGTCGAAGACGAACTCGACGGTGCCCGCGTTTTTGTAGCCGACCTCCTTGCACAGGTTGATGGCGGCTTCTTGCAGGCCAGCGCGCAGCTCGTCGTCGATCGCCGGCGACGGCGCTTCCTCGATGAGCTTCTGGTTGCGGCGCTGCGAGGTGCAGTCGCGCTCGCCGAGCGCGATCGCGTTTTCGCCGTCCGCGAGCACCTGAATCTCAATGTGGCGGATGTCGGTGAGGAAGCGCTCGATGTAGACCGAGGAGTCGTTGAACGCGGACTGCGCCTCGTTCATGATCTCGTTGAGGTCTTTTTCCAGCGTGTCCTCGGTTTCCACCACGCGCATGCCGCGGCCGCCGCCGCCAGCTGCGGCCTTGATCAAAAGCGGGAAGCCCGTTTGCTTGGCGACGTCTAAAGCTTCCTCGAACTCGGTGACCACACCATCGGAGCCGGGCACGGTGGGCACGCCCGCGGCCTGCGCGATTTTCTTCGCCTCGATCTTGTCGCCCATGCGGCGGATGTGCTCCGACGACGGGCCGACAAAACCGATGTTTTCGTCCTCGACCATCTTGACAAAGTCGGCCTTTTCGGAAAGGAAGCCGTAGCCCGGGTGGATGGCAGCCGCCTTGAACGCCATCGCCGCGGACACGATCAGCTCTGGGCTGTTGTAGCTTTTCGCGGCGTTGGCCGGGCCGATGCACACGGCCTGGTCTGCCTCCTTCACCGGCAGAGAGTCGCGGTCGCCCTCGGAGTAGGCGAGAATCGACTTGATGCCGAGCTCCTTGCAGGCGCGGATGACCCGCAGCGCGATCTCGCCGCGGTTGGCAATGAGGACGCTGTCCAGCAGCTTTTCGGATTCAGCCATGGGGTACCTACTTCGGTTCGATGATCATCAGCGGCTGGCCGTGCTCGACGGCGTCCTCGTTGTCCACGAGGATCTCGGTGACGGTGCCGGCGGTCTTGGCCTCGATGTTGTTCATCAGCTTCATCACCTCGACGATGCAGAGCACCTGGCCGACCTCGACGGTGTCGCCGACCTTGACAAACGGGTCCGCACCCGGCTTCGGGGCGGCGTAGAAGGTGCCCACCATCGGGGCCTTGACCTCGACGCCGTTGCCAGAACCGGCCGGAGCGGCCGCCTTCGGGGCGGCGTCCTTCGGCGCTTCAGCCTGTGCCGGTGCAGGCGTCTCCTGCTGTGCTGCCTCAGGTTGTGCCGGTGCGGGTGCCTCAGCCTTCGGCGCCTCCGGGGCCGGGGCTGCCGCCGGTGCGGGCGCTGCCGCCGGGGCTGCCTTGAGATGGCTCAGGCCGCCCGGAGTCTTGGACAGCGCCAGCTCGATGTCGCCGTACTTGATGCTCAGCTCTTCGATGTCGCCGGACTGGTTGACCCACTCGAGGAGGGACTTCAGCTCGTTGAAGTTGGTGGTCTCAGACATGGTTACTGCTCTCCTTTTTTGGTCAGGTTGATTTCAAGGTCGTCGGTCTTGAGGTGGAATTCGCCGGATGCGGTGGTTTCGTAGATCTTCTGCACAAGCTTGGTCAGCTCGCCGCCAGGCACACCTTCGCCCTGGCCGGCGCGGCCTTCGGCGACGAAGCGGCGCATCTCGTCGACGTTGTTGCCCGGGATGTTCGCGCGCAGCAGCAGGGTGTCGATGTCGTCGTCCGGGTACTGCTCCTTCAGGCCCGGCAGGCGCGGCTCGAGCTCCGGGCGGCCTTCCTGAATCTCGGAAGAGCCGTTGGCCTTGATCTTTTCCAGCGCGTCCGGGTCGATCGGGGCGAGCGGCTCGCCGTAGTGGCCGAGCGCGTACTTCTTAATTTCGTTGGGCACCACGGAGTAGCGCTCGCCGGAGATCACGTTCATCACAGCCTGGGTGCCCACGAACTGGGCAAACGGGGTGATCATGATCGGGTACGCGAGTTCTTCGCGCACACGGGCAGTTTCGTAGAGCAGATCCTCGAAGCGGTCCGACAGGCCCGCGGTGGCCAGCTGGGACTCGAAGTTGGTGAGCATACCGCCGGGCAGCTGGTGCATGTAGTGCACGCCGTCGAACGCGCGCGGCTTGCCCACCGGCTTGTCCTCGCGGTCCGCGATCTCCTGCAGCTTCTTGCTGGCGTTGTCCACGCGCTCGTCGTCGATGTTGACGGTGTAGCCCAGCGCACGCAGGTCCCGGGCCAGCGCCTGGGTTGCCGGCTGGCCCTGGCCGTTGGCCAGCGGGGCGATCGACGTGTGAATGGAGTCCACGCCGAGCTCGGCCGCGTAGATGTAGGTCAGCGGCGACAGGCCGGTCAGGGAGTGGGTGTGGACCTCCAGCGGCAGGTCGTTGCCGATCGCGCTGCGGATCGCCGGGATCAGCGTCTTCATGCGGTCCGGGGTGAGCAGGCCGCCGGCGTCTTTGAGCATGATGCGGTCCACGTTGGTGCGCTCGACCAGCTCCTGGGCCTTGTCAATGTAGAGCTCGTCGGTGTGCACCGGCGACAGGCAGTAGGACAGGCAGCCGTAGGTCTCGGCTCCGAGTTCCTTGGCCAGGATGAGGGTGTCGGCGATGTTGTCGATGTCGTTGAGGCCGTCGAAGGCACCGATGACGCGGAAACCGTTCGCATAGAGGCGCTCGACCCAGGCATGGATGACGTCGTCAGGCAAAAAGTCGAAGGACGCCAGGTTGCGGGATCGCACCATGGAGCGGAACTTCGTGTTCGGCGCCGCCTCGTGGACCTTGCGCACACGCTCCCAGGGGTCCTCCCTGAGGTAGCGCACCGGCACGTCGAACTGGATCGGTGCAACCAGGTCCACATGCTCGAAGCCGGCGTTGGTGACGTCGTCGAGCAGGTCCATGATGTGCTCGGTACGCATGCGGGTGGCCCAAATGGACTGGTGCGCGTCGCGCAGCGTGGTGTCGATGATTTTGATTTCGCGCTCGCTGTCCGCAGGTCGACCGCCCGCGGCGAAGATCTCAGCGAGGCTTTCCGTGCTCAGCTCTTCTGGACTGAGTGCAGCCATTGCTCCTCCTTTGTTACGCCAGACCGTGGCAACTGCCGTGTGGCTAGCCACCGTTGCGCTCAATGTACGCGCCACAAAGTGTGGCGCGCGACTCATTTCCTAACAAAGTTGTGAAACCGCACCTTGTCCACCGATATGCAAGGTAAGCCACTCCCCCCGTTCGTGGGTGCGCATGGAGCACTCGAGTTCGCATAACGAACACACAACTAAAGGTGCAACCACGGGAACGGGCTGGTCAGAGCGGTTTCGGCAAACTGCGCGACTGCTGTCAAATCGATCTTGGGTGTTTTGCGTCATTCCCACGCCGGGAACGTGACCCAGCTAATACATTTCCGTTCAAGCACCCGAGCCCGAAGGAGGACCCGTAAGTACGAAACAACGATTTGATCTGGGCACAACCCATATCGCGGCGGAACGCCCAGCCGACAGGAAGTCGCTGGGCGCCAGCCTCATCGGACAGCTCCTCGAATGGTTCGAGTGGAGCTCCTACGCTGTATTCGCCCCGTTTATCGCAGCCGCCTTCTTCGACAAATCCGACCCCACCTCCGCCCCTGCTGGCCACGTTCGGCGTCTTCGCCGTCGGATTCCTGGTCCGCCCGCTCGGAGGCATCGTCTTCGGCCGCATCGCGGACCGCGTGGGACGCAAGAACGTGCTCATGATGACGATCATCATCATGGCGGTCTCCGCTGTGATCATCGGCGTAATGCCGACCTACGAGCAGATCGGCATCTGGGCCTCCGTGGGCCTGCTGCTGGTGCGCGTGATTCAAGGCTTCGCGCACGGCGGTGAATCTGCAACCGCCAACAGCTACATCCCCGAGATTGCCCCGCGCGATCGCCGCGGAAAGTGGGGCTCGCTGGTCTACATGTCCATCTTCGGCGGCTCCGTGATCGCCTACACCCTCGGCGGAATCATCTCGCTTGTGCTTTCGGACGAGCAGATCGGCGCCTGGGGCTGGCGCGTCCCGTTCTGGCTGGGTGCGGCAGCGGCCTTCGTGGCCCTCTACCTGCGCCGCCACATGCAGTAGTCGGAGCACTTCAACGAGATCCAGGAGGGCGGGGCGGACTCCTACGACCACCTCGCCGAGACGCGCCCCCAGACCCCGGCGCGCGCGAACTGGGCCAACATCTTGCTGGTCATCGGCATGGTCTCAGGCGTGACCGCGGCCCACTACACCTGGACCTCCTACGTTTCCACCTACGCCATCACCCACGAGGGCATGTCCACCCAAGGCGCGTACTGGGTGTCCGTCTTCGCCCAGACCTGCGGCCTGATCGCCCTGCCGCTGTGGGGCGCACTTTCAGACAAGATCGGCCGTAAACCAGTCATGTACACCTTCGCCATCGCGGTGGGCCTGCTGCAGATCCCGCTGATGGGCATGATCGATTCCCGGCCGTGGACCATGCTCGTCGCTGCCACCGTCGCCGTCGTGGCGGTGGCCGCGGGTGGCGCGCTGCTGGCGCCGGTGATGGCGGAGGTCTTCCCCACGTCCCAGCGCACCAGCAGCATCGGTTTCGCTTACTCGCTGTCAGTGGCCGTGTTCGGCGGCACCGCCCCGTACATCTTCCAGTGGTTTGCCGCCCACGATTTAACGCACATCTCCGGCATCTACGTGGTGGTGCTGTGCGTGCTCACGCTCATCAGCATGAAGATCCTGCCTGAGACCAAGGGCATCGACCTTCGCGACGCCTAACGTCCCCCGCCCCCGGGCGCAGCAGCGGCAACCGCTCCTGCGCCCTTTCATATTGCGCGGCTTAATCGGACTCTTGCTGCTGCGCCATGCGCCAGCGGATGCCGGCCTCCAAAAATCCGTCGATGTCGCCATCGAGCACCTTCTGCGGGTCGCCCACCTCGTACTCCGTGCGCAGGTCTTTGACCATCTGGTACGGGTGCAGCACGTAGGAGCGCATCTGGTTGCCCCAGCTGGCGTTGCCGCCGGCGCCAAGCGCGTCCATCTCCGCCTTTTCTTCCTGGCGCTTCTTCTCCAGCAGCTTCGACTGCAGCACGTTGAGCGCCGACGCCTTGTTCTGAATCTGGGATTTTTCGTTTTGGCAGGTCACCACAATGCCGGTGGGAATGTGGGTGATGCGCACCGCGGAGTCGGTGGTGTTCACGCTCTGCCCGCCGGGGCCGGACGAGCGGTAGACGTCGACGCGGATGTCCGAATCCGGGATGTCGATGTGGTCGGTCTGCTCCACCACGGGCAGCACCTCCACCTCGGCGAAGGAAGTCTGTCGGCGGCCCTGGTTGTCAAAGGGAGAGATGCGCACGAGGCGGTGCGCGCCCTGTTCCACGGAGAGCTGGCCGTAGAGGTATTCGCCGTGCACGACGAAGGTGGCGGATTTGATGCCGGCCTCCTCGGCGTAGGAGATGTCGTAAACATCCACCTTGTGTCCCGCCTTTTCGGCCCAGCGGGTGTACATGCGCATGAGCATCTCGGCCCAGTCCGCCGCGTCCACGCCGCCGGCGCCGGAGCGGATGTTCACCACGGCCTCGCGCTGGTCGTACTCGCCGGAGAGCATGGTTTGCACTTCCAACGAGTCGATCTGCACGGCTACGTCGGCCAGCTCCTCGTCGGCCATGGAGGCGTCGCCTTCTTCTTCCGCCAGTTCGTACATCACCGGCAGGTCGTCGATACGCGAGCGCAGCGAGGTGACCTTCTTCAACCGCGCCTGCACGTTGGAAAGCTCGGTGGTGACCTGTTGGGCGTGCGCGGGGTTGTCCCACAGGCTGGGGTCGCCGGCTTGCGCTTCGAGCTCGCGGGCGCGCTCACGTAGCACGTCGAGGTCCATCACCTTCTCAATTGTGGAGAGGGTGGAGCTTAAGTCCTTGATTCGTGCTTGAGTCTCCGGCTGCATAAGGGGGAAGTCTAGCGAACCGCCTGACGCGGCGGCCAAGACGGGATACAGTGGCCTGCGACCCCACACGGGCGCCCGGGGCACCGGGCTGAGATCGCGCTTTGGCCTGCGCGAGCACCGTTCGAACCTGTCTGGTTAGCACCAGCGAAGGAAGTAAGGAGATGGTCATGTCTGAAAAGCATGCCGACTTGTACGCAAACGAAATCCACCCGAAGCACTCCTACGCCCCAATTATGCGCGACGGCCTGGAGGTTCCGGAGACTGCGATCGAGTTGGACGACTCCCCCACCGGCCCGAACGCGCCGTTCAAGATCTACCGCACGCGCGGGCCGTACGCGGAGCCGGAGGTGGGCCTGCCCAACCTGCGCGGCGAGTGGATCACGGGCCGCGGCGACGTAGAGGAATACAGCGGCCGCGAGCGCAATCTGCTTGACGACGGCCGTTCCGCCGTCAAACGCGGCAGCGCCAGCGAGGAGTGGCGGGGTGAATCGCGCAATCCGCTGCGCGCCAAGGACGGCAAGCGCGTGACCCAGATGGCGTACGCGCGCCGCGGCGAGATCACCCGCGAGATGGAGTTTGTGGCGCTGCGCGAGCACTGCGACCCGGAGAAGGTGCGCGCGGAGGTCGCGGCGGGGCGCGCGATCATCCCGAACAACGTCAACCACCCGGAAAGCGAGCCGATGATCATCGGCAACGCGTTTTTGACCAAGATCAACGCCAACATCGGCAACTCTGCGGTGACCTCGTCCATCCGCGAGGAGGTGGACAAGCTGCGCTGGGCCACCCGCTGGGGCGCGGACACGGTCATGGATCTGTCTACCGGCGACGATATCCACGCCACCCGCGAGTGGATCCTGCGCAACTCCCCCGTGCCGATTGGCACGGTGCCGATCTACCAGGCGCTGGAGAAGGTCGGCGGCGTCGCCGAGGACTTGACGTGGGAGATCTTCCGCGACACCGTCATCGAGCAGTGCGAGCAGGGCGTGGACTACATGACCGTGCATGCCGGCGTGCGTCTGCCGTACGTGCCGCTGACTTCCAAGCGCGTCACCGGCATCGTCTCCCGCGGTGGCTCCATCATGGCCGGCTGGTGCCTGGCGCACCACAAGGAGTCCTTCCTCTACGAAAACTTCGACGAGCTCTGCGAGATCTTTGCCAAGTACGACGTCGCGTTTTCGCTTGGCGACGGCCTCCGGCCCGGCTCTGTGGCCGATGCCAACGACGCCGCCCAGTTCGCCGAGCTGAAAACCATCGGCGAGCTGTGCAAGCGCGCCTGGGACTACGACGTGCAGGTCATGATCGAGGGCCCGGGCCACGTGCCGCTGAACATGATCCAGGTCAACAACGACAAGGAGCAGGAGTGGTGCGGTGGCGCACCGTTTTACACGCTCGGACCCCTGGTCACCGACATCGCCCCGGGCTACGACCACATCACCTCTGCCATCGGCGCCGCCAACATCGCGGCCGGCGGCACCGCCATGCTGTGCTACGTCACCCCGAAGGAGCACCTGGGCCTGCCCAACCGCGACGACGTGAAAACCGGCGTGATCACCTACAAGGTCGCCGCTCACGCGGCGGACGTGGCGAAGGGGCACCCGGGCGCGCGCGACTGGGACGACGCGATGAGCAAGGCCCGTTTCGAGTTCCGCTGGCACGACCAATTCGCACTCTCGCTGGATCCGGACACCGCGCAGTCCTACCACGACGAGACGCTGCCGGCGGAGCCCGCGAAAACGGCGCACTTCTGCTCCATGTGCGGGCCGAAGTTCTGCTCCATGCGCATCAGCCAGGACATCCGCGACGAGTTCGGCGACCAGATCGCAGATCTCGGCATGCCGGCCTTCGACTTCGACGCCGGGCAGAAGCCTGTCACCGGGGCTGCGGCGCGAAGCGGAGAGCAGGAGATGGCGCAGGAGTTCCGCGACCTGGGCTCGAACGTGTACTTGGAGGAAAACGAGGACACACGCGCAGCTTCCCCGTCTGCGCAATAATGGCCGCGTGACCGATACGCAAGCCTTTATCTCTGACCACCGAAACGACTCCGATGCCGAGCTCGCCGAAGCGTTGGTGCGCCACGCGGGCCAGCTCGCCCTGCGCATGCGTGCGCAGGGCGTGGGCACGGACTACAAAACGTCCATTTCGGACGTGGTGACGGACGCCGACCGTGCGGCCGAGGCGTTTGTCGCCGAGGTGCTTGAGGCGCTGCGCGGCGACGACGGCGTGCTC
Source organism: Corynebacterium fournieri (assembly GCF_030408775.1). Classification (NCBI taxonomy): domain Bacteria; kingdom Bacillati; phylum Actinomycetota; class Actinomycetes; order Mycobacteriales; family Corynebacteriaceae; genus Corynebacterium; species Corynebacterium fournieri. The sequence goes on along the minus strand of NZ_CP047210.1, from coordinate 589,489 downwards.
GGAGAAGAAGGCGCGTCGCGCGCCTCTCAAACCGGCCGCACCTGGGTGATCGACCCGGTGGACGGCACGTACAACTTCTCGCAGGGCTCCGGCTACTTCTGCTCCGCGCTGGCGCTTGTAGACGACGCCTCGGCGCGCACCCCCGCCATCGGCGCAGTGCACCGCCCCGCCACGGACACGACGTGGCTGGCGGTCGACGGCACGGCCACGCGTGACGGGGTGGAGTTGGGGATGTTGCCGGAGGCGTCGTTAAGCGAAAGTGCTTTGGTGACGTACCTGCACCCCACGGACATGGCCGTCGACGCGCGGCGCGAGGTGTGGCTCAAGCCCGTGCGCGAGGCGGCGACAATCCGCATGATGGGGGCCGGTTCTGTGGACCTGGCCAACATCGCCTCGGGCCAGATGGGCGCGTGGCTGCAGCACAGCGTGGCGGACTGGGATTGGCTGCCCGGCAAGGCGCTCGTTGAGGCCGTGGGCGGGCGGGCCGAGAAAGTCGACGCAGGCGGGGTGACCTGGTGCGTTGCCGGCAACCCACGGATGGTCGCCGACGTAATCGCAGCCCTGGAGAGCTAAGGCAGGCGGAACCCGCCCGGGATGTCTGCCAGCACCGAGTCCATGCGCAGCGCGGCTGTCGGCGCGTGGATGGGCCCCTGCAGCGGCGTACGGCACGCCACGTTCAGCGGCGGGCCCCAGATACCGCCGCTGACCAGGCCGATGACGCGGTCGTCCACCATCAGCGGCGCGCCGGAATCGCCCTGCATGGCGCAGACGTGGTTGGTGTTGCGCGCCTCCCAGTCGCTGAAGGTGTAGCCGCAGGTGGTGCCGGAGGCCACGCCCGTTTTGCACACCACGCCGCCGGGACGCACTGGCGCGCCGCCGAGGTGGTTGACGGTCACACCGTTGTAGGAGCGGGTGACCTCCGTGTTCGCACCCAGGGTGATCACCGCGTAGTCCAGCTGCGGATTGACGTGTGTGATGGTGCCGGTGCGGCCGAGCTGCCAGGCGTCCGCGGAGCTCACCGCGTCGCCCACCTTGCCGCAGTGCCCGGCGGTGATGGCGATCTTCTCCCCGCGGTCGTTGTAGCCGGCCGCGGTGGTGGTGCACATGACTTCCTTGCCGGGCTCGGAGCCGACGTAGAGCGGGGTGCTCGGGCCATAGAGGGCGCGGCCGTGGCGCATCGCGTCCTCCGCCTCCGGGGGTGTGCGCGGGGCGTCGAAAAACGAGCCGGGCACGCGGTGCAGCACTTTGTCTGCCAGCGGCTTGGCCGCCAGCGTCTTGGACACCGGATCGGTGCGCCAGACGTAGTTGAGCACGTCGCCGACCGGTGCCTCCGCTTCTTGGGCGTGCGCCGCTGGGCTGCCTGCGACCACCGAGGTCACAAGCAGCATCGTGGCGGCGAGAAGGCGAGCGGCGGGCGAACGGCGCATAATTTCCCCAATCACATTGGCAACATGAGTAACAACAGAGATATTCAACCACATCTCTTTCGGCTTTGGGAGCGCTTCGGCACAGCTTCCGCGCACGTAGCCCGCTCCCCCGCAGTCGGGTAACTTATCGCCCATGCACGACAGCCGACAGCACACAGCCACGCAACCCCGCCTGATCGTTCCCGACCTCGCCCGCGGCACCGCGCTGCTTGGCATCGCCATGGCCAACGTCGCCCAAGCTTGGATCATCAACGACTGGTCGGAGGACCAGTCCCGCGTCGGCTGGTCCGTCGGCGGCGTGCGCCCCGACAGCGTGCTCGACCAGTTCGGCGCGGTGTTCGCCGCCATGTTCATCCACGTGCGCGGCCTGCCCATGTTTTCCACGCTGCTGGGCTTCGGCTTCGGGCTCGTCGCCGCCAGCCTCTACCGTAAGCACTACCCCGCCAAGCAGGCCCGGCGCGTGCTGTGGCGCCGCTATGGCTTCCTCGCGCTGTTCGGCCTCGCCCACAGTTTCTTGCTGTTCTACGGCGACATCATGCTCACCTACGGGTTGGTGGGCATCGCGCTGGCCGCCATGCTCACGCTGAGCTCGAAAACGCTGCGCATCATCGCCTACATCATCCTCGGCCTGTTCACCGCCTTCGGCACATTCGGCGCGGTAGCGTCCGTGTACTTCGATGCCACCGAGGGCTTCATCGAATCGGACCCCACCATCACCTTGGACACCCCGGCCGCGTACTTTTCCTCCAACTTCTCTATGGCGGTAGGCATGCTTGGGCTGCAGCCGTTCGCAGCGCTCCAGCTGTTGGCGCTGGCCCTCATCGGATACGTGTGGGCGCGGGAGCGGGTGCTTGTCGACGTCGCCGCGCACCGGCGCACCCTCACCACCTGGACCGTGATCACCGGGCTGATCGTGCTGTGCGTCGGCCTGCCCTGGGGCCTGGCCGCCGCCGGCGTATTGCCCGCCGAGTGGGAGATGCCGTTTTTCGTACTCAACCAGGCAGTGGGGTATCTCACCGGGCCCGGCATCCTGGCGGCGCTGGCGCTGGCTACGGACCGGCTGCACAACGAGGTCCCTGGCTGGGCCCGCGCCTTCGTCGCCTTGGGCAAGCGCTCCATGTCCGGCTACCTGGCGCAATCCGTGCTGTTTATCCTGCTGTGCACGCCGGCGTTTCTGGGCATCGGCCTCGAAGCCTCGGTGACCGGCAAGCTGCTCATCGGCTTCGCCGTCTGGGCAATCAGCCTGCTCCTCGCGGTGGCCCTGGAGCGCGCGGGCAAGCAAGGCCCCTTCGAGTGGGCGCACCGACACCTTTCCTACGGCAAGACAGGAAGGATTGAGCCGAAATATGATCAGCCTCAAGTCACTGCATGAGATGACGCCGCTTGAGATCCACCAGCTGTACAAGCTGCGCGTGGACGTCTTCGTGGCGGAGCAGAACTGCCCCTTCAACGAAATCGACGACCAAGACGCGCACCCGGACACCCGCCACATCCTCGCTTGCGACGGCGATACCGTGGTCGGCTGCGGTCGCGTCTTCCCCACCGGCACCGGCTCGCGCTTCGGCCGGTTTGTGGTCCACCCCGACCACCGCGGCTCTGGGCTCGGCCCGCAGATTGTGCGCGCCGGCATCGAGTACTCCGAGCGCTTCCCCGGCGATCTCGTCGTCGAGGCCCAGGCTGGGCTGGTGGGCTACTACGAGCAGTTCGGCTTGGTTGCCGAGGGCGACGAGTTCCTCGACACCGGAATCCCGCACCGCCGGATGCGGCTGCAGCGCGGGCAGTAGCGGCTAGTCGGGACGCCGCTCGTCGACAAGCGTCTCGCTCTCGCCGCTGCGGTCGAGGCGGAAGCCTTCCGGGAACTTCCAGGAGTCGTCCTCCGCGTCGTACTCCAGCTCGGGGCGCTCCACCTCGTTTCCTTGCGAGTCGTAGCCCGGCGCGGGCTTGTTCTCGCCCTCCTCGAGCTTTTCCGCCGTATCGGTTTTCTCCCAGGTGCGCGAGCGGGTCTTGCGTGCCGCTGCGGAATCGTCGTTCATCGCCTTGACCAGCGAGTACATCATGATGAAGTACATGAAGAAGAACGGCAGGGCGATGATGATCACCACTTGCTGCAGCGCGTCGATGCCGGAGTCGTTGATAAACAGCAGCGCGCCGGTGACCAGCCCGACGGCGACGACCCAGCCGACCCGGTAGTAGGTGGGCGACTTGTTCTCCTCGCCGGAGGCGAACATGTCCAGCACCATCGCGGCGGAGTCCATGGAGGTGACAAAGTAGAACACGATCACCACCAGTGCCAGGGCTCCGGTGACAGTGTAGAGCGGGTAGTCCGCCAGCAGGGTAAACAGTGCCTGCGGCGTGTCGCCGTCCTCGACGACCGGCTTGGTCAGCACGCCGGGGTTCTGCTCTTCCATGTCGATGGCGGCGCGGCCGAAGATGGAGAACCAGAGCAGGTCGAACGTGGTGGGCAACAGCAGCGTGCCGCCGATGAACTCGCGGACGCTGCGGCCGCGGGAGATGCGGGCGAAGAACATGCCCACGAACGGCGACCAGCAAATCGTCCACGCCCAGTAGAAGGCAGTCCAGGTGGCGTGCCAGCCCGGGTTGTCGTTGTAGGAGTCAACCCAAAACATCAGCTCCGGCAGCGACTGGGCGTAGATGCCGAAGGATTCGGTGATCTGGCCTAATAGCTTCAGCGTGGGGCCGGTGACCAGCACGAAGATCATCAGCAGCACGGTGCCGGCGATGTTCAGGTTGGACAGGATTTTCACGCCTTTGTCCAGGCCGGTGGCCACCGAGATGGAGGCGGCCAGTGTGATAGCGCAGATGATGGCGATCTGCACGGGGGTCACCAGAGGGACGTCCCAAAGAATGTTCATGCCCGCAGAGACCTGCAGCACGCCGAGACCAACGGAGACGGCGAGGCCGAAGACGGTGCCGATGATGCCTAAGGCGTCGAGAAGCTTGCCCGGCGCTTCGTAGACCTTGCCTCCGAGCAGCGGCGCGAACATCGACGACATTCGCGCGGGCATCTTTCGCTTATAGACGAAGTAACCTACGGCCAGCCCCGGCAGGGTGAAGATGACCCACATGTGGATACCGAAGTGGTAGTAGGTGAACTGGAACGCCTGGATGATCGCGTCGCGGCTCATGGATTCGTACCCGCCGCGCGGCGGGTTGTAGGCGTGGTTGAGCGGCTCGGCCGCGCCCCAGAACAACAGCGTCGCGCCCATGCCGGCGGCAAAAAGCATGGCGAACCACACCGGGTAGGAATACTCCGGCTCATCGTCATCGTCGCCCAGGCGCAAGTTGCCGTAACGGGAGACGAATACGCAGATGAGAAACACCAGCGTGGCGGAAATGCCGCCGATGTAGAGCCACGTGAAGTGGTCCATCAGCCAACCGGAGATGGCGGCGTATGTTTGCCGCGCCTGGTCGCCGAACGCCAGCGTGACACCCACGAAGACCAAAATGAAGCCGAGAGCGGTGAAGAAAATAAGGGGATCGGATTGCAAACGGCGTGTGCGCGCCATGCGGAGTCCTAACTGGAGATGAGAGAAAAGGTTCGAAATAGCGGCGTTAGCGGCCCGGCTTGATCAGCGCGCCTGCCGCAGACGACGTCACGGCGGAGCCCACCAGCACCCCGACGGTGTAGAGGATTCCGGTCACCCCCAGCATCTGCAGCAACCAACCGAAAAACAACGCGCCGACAACGGCGCCAGCAATGGCAACGACCCAACGGCCCATGAGGAACACACCTTCCAAGCTTTGTTGATGAATTTGCTGTATGTCCGCACCACGGTACCGGCTTGCTAAGATAAGTCCCCGGAAAATGGGGTTGAGAGGACGATTTCACGTGGTGTCGAACGAACAGAAATTGCTCGAGCGCTTCATGTGGCTTTCCATCGCGGCGGCCGTGCTGACCATTGCGTTGAAGGCCACCGCAGCATGGGTCACCGGTTCCGTGGGGTTCCTGTCGGACGCGATTGAATCCGGTATCAACCTCATCGCCGCGGCAGTGGGCCTGTGGGCGTTGAAGCTGTCGGCAAAACCCGCGGACGCGAACCATAACTTCGGCCACTCCCGTGCCGAGTACTTCTCCGCCCAGGTGGAGGGGTCGCTGATCTTGCTGGCTTCTGTGGCCATCATCGTCACCGCCGTGGACCGGCTGATTCACCCCGTGCCCGTGGAGCAGCTGGGCATCGGCCTGGCCTTTTCCATCGTGGCCACCGTAGTCAACGGCGTGGTCGGCGTGGTCCTCATCCGCGCAGGCAAGAAGTACCGCTCCACTACCCTCGACGCGGACGGCCACCACCTGCTCACGGACGTGTGGACCACCGTCGGCGTCATCGTCGGCATGTTCCTGGTGTGGCTGACCGGCTGGCAGCCGCTCGACCCGATTGTGGCACTGGTTGTGGGCCTGAACATCTTGTTCACCGGCTACAAGCTGCTCAAGGGCGCGATCCAGGGGCTGCTCTCCGAGGCGCTGCCGGAGGAAGAAACCGCCACCGTCCACAACTATCTCGACGAGTACGCCAAGGACCACGGCGTGAGGTTTACCTCCGTGCGCACCACAGCGGCCGGGCGCGAGCGCATGGTCAACTTGGTCATGCAGGTCCCGGGCGGCTGGACAGTCGACACCGCGCACGACCACGCCGACGCCATCGAGGAAGGAGTGGCGGCTGCGCTCGGCGGCGCGGAGACGATCGTGCACGTGGAGCCGCTGGGCCACCCCACCCGCACAGGGCCGATGACGGTCTAGGCTGGCTGGCATGGCTGACTCGATCAAGGACCCAGAGGTGTACGAGGCCCTGCTGCGCGAGGGCAACTCCAAGTCCAAGGCCGCGGCGATCGCTAACGCCGCGGCGCGCGACGGCCGCAGTGAGGTCGGCGAGCGCGGCGGCGAGGCCGGCTCCTACGAGGACTGGACGAAAGACGAGCTGTACAAGCGCGCCCAGGAGCTGAATATCGAGGGCCGCTCCGAGATGACCAAGGACGAGCTGATCAAGGCGCTGCGTGACTAGGCTCGATCTACGCTGCTACTTCGTCACCGGCCAAGGCCCTGACGTGGTCGAACGCGCCCGGGCAGCGGCGGCCGGCGGCGCGGGCGTGATTCAGGTGCGTTCAAAGCCGATTTCCGCGCGCGAGCTTTACTCGCTCTCCCTCGCCGTCGCCGAGGCGGTTCACGCCGTCAACCCGCGCGCGCGAGTGCTTGTCGACGATCGCGTGGACGTCGCCCTCGCCCTGATGGACAAAGGCGTCGCCGGGGTGCACGTGGGCCAAGACGACTTGGATGTGCGCGTGGTACGCGAGCTGCTCGGCCCGGACGCGATCATCGGCTTGACCACGGGCACGCTCAAACTGGTGCGCGCCGCCAACGAGGTGGCTGATGTAGTCGACTACATCGGCTGTGGGCCGTTTCGCGCCACCCCGACGAAGGACTCCGGTCGCGCCCCCATCGGTTTAGAGGGCTACCCGGAGCTGGTTGCCGCCTCCGAGTTGCCGCTGGTGGCCATCGGCGATGTCACCGCAGACGACGCCTACGCGCTTGCGGCTCAGGGCGTGGACGGGCTGGCGATCGTGCGCGGCATCATGCACGCACAGGATCCGGGCGCGTATTGCGCACGCGTGGTTGCGGAGTTCGAAAGGGCCCAAAAGGCCGACGCTTAGGCGCTACCCTTGAAGGCTGTGAATATCTCGGTCGTCGGCGCAGGCATCATTGGTTTGACCACCGCACTCACACTCGCGGACCGCGGCCACACGGTCGCAGTGCACGACCCGGCGCCAGCCTCCGGCGCAACCCATCACGCAGGCGGCATGCTCGCCCCGACGGCGGAGGTGGTGTACAAACAGGACCCGCTGTTTCCCCTCATGCGTGCCTCTGCCGAGTGGTACCCCCAGCTCATCGCGCTGACCGCCAAGTACTCGGATTTGCCCACCGGCTATCGCACGGACGGCACGCTTGTTGTCGCCCGCGACACCGCGGACAAGACCCATCTGGATGAGCTGCGCGAGTACCAGTCCCGACACGGCATGGCTGTGGACAAGCTCACCGTGCGCCAGGCCCGAAAGCTCGAGCCGGCGCTCTCCCCCGCCATCAACGGCGCTGTCAGCATCGACGGCGACCACCAGGTGCAGCCCCGCCTGTTTACGCGTGCGCTTATCGACGCCTGCCGGTCCGCGGGCATCACCTTCACCACCGACCGCATCGACAGTCTTGAACAGCTCAAAGAGGCCGACCAGGTGGTCGTTGCCAACGGTCTCGGCGCGCAACAGCTCGTCGCGGGCCTGGACCTGCGCCCCGTCTACGGCGACGTTCTGCACTTGCGCGTGCCCGAGCACCAGTACCCGCTGCTTACCCGCGTGGTCCGCGGGTTCGTGGAAGACCGCCCCGTCTACCTCATCCCCCGCGAAGACGGCACGCTGACCATCGGCGCGACCACCCGCGAGGACGGCCGCGGTCAGCCCCAGGTCCAGGGCATCCACCAACTCATGCGCGATGCCATCGAGCTTGTGCCCGCCCTGGAGGAGTGCGACTTTATCGAGGCCACCGCCGGGGCTCGCCCGGGCACCCCGGACGACCTGCCGTATTTGGGCCGGGTGGACGAGCGCACCGTCGTCTCCACCGGCTACTTCCGCCACGGGATTTTGTTGGCGGGGTTGGGGGCACGGGTTGGGGCGGAGCTCGTCGATAGGCAAGAGCCCTCAATAGACTTATCCGCGTGCGACCCGAGGAGGCATTCATGAACATCACGCTCAACGGAGAAGCAGCCACCACCGCCGCCACGACGGTAGAGGAACTGGTGGCGGAAGTCCGCGCGCCCGCCGACGGCACCGCGGTGGCCATCGACGGCGATGTGGTGCCGCGCTCGCAGTGGCAGCGACCGCTGCGCGAGGGCTGCGCCGCCGACATCCTTACCGCAGTGCAAGGAGGCTAAACGTGCTGGAGATTGCCGGAAAGCAGTTCGGCTCGCACCTGATCATGGGCACCGGCGGGGCGAGCTCCTTTGACATGCTGGAGCAGGCGCTTGACGCCTCCGGCACGGAGCTGACCACGGTGGCGATGCGCCGCCACTCCGCCACAACCGGCGGCGGCGAGAGCGTGTTCGACCTGCTGAAGCGCCTGGACATCGCGCCGCTGCCGAACACCGCGGGCTGCCGCACTGCGCGCGACGCGGTGATCACCGCGAAGCTGGCGCGCGAGGCGCTGGGCACCGACTGGGTGAAACTCGAGGTCATCGCGGACGACCGCACGCTGCTTCCCGACGTGGTGGAGACCGTGGACGCCTGCGAGATGCTCGTCGACGAGGGCTTTACCGTGCTGGCCTACACCTCCGACGACCCGGTGGCCGCCAAGCGCCTAGAGGATTTGGGCGCGGCGGCGGTGATGCCGCTGGGCTCGCCGATCGGCACCGGGCTTGGAATCCTCAACCCGCACAATATCGAGCTGATCTGCTCGCGCGCGGAGGTGCCAGTGCTTATCGACGCTGGCGTGGGCACCGCCTCCGACGCCTCGCTCGCCATGGAGCTGGGCTGCTCGGGCGTGCTGCTGGCGAGTGCGGTGAACCGCTGCCAAAACCCGGTGGCGATGGCGCAGGCCATGCGGCACGCGGTGGAGGCCGGCAGACTTGCGCGCACCGCCGGGCGGATTCCGAAGCGCGAGCACGCCGTGGCGTCCTCCACCTTCGACGGCCTGGCCAGCTGGGCGGACGAGGTTCTGTAAGTGCTGCCCGACAACGAACTCAAGCGCACCGCGCGTCAGATGAACCTGCCCGGCTTCGGACCGGAGCAGCAACAGCGTCTGCACAACGCCCACGTGCTGGTCATCGGCGCGGGCGGGTTGGGCTGCCCCATCATGCAGACGCTGGCCGCCACAGGCATCGGCCGCATCACGGTGTGGGACGACGACACAGTCGATCTGACCAACATTCACCGCCAGATTCTCTTCGGCGCGTCCGACGTGGGCCGCAAGAAGGTCGACGTGGCCGCCGAGCGGTTGCGCGCCCTGCAGCCGGACATCCAGGTCACGGCAGTGAACGACCGGCTCACCCCCGACAACGTCATCGCGGCGCTCGAGGGCATCGACCTGCTCATCGACGGCTCCGACACGTTTGCCACCAAGTTCATGGCCGCCGACGCCGCCGAGGTCACCGGCACGCCGCTTCTGTGGGGGTCGGTGCTGCGCTACCGCGGCGACATCGCACTGTGGCACTCCGGCCCCGGCGCTCCTGACACCGGTGTGGGGTTGCGCGACCTCTACCCCACCCAGCCGGATGCGGATTCCGTTCCAGACTGCGCCACCGCAGGCGTGCTCGGCGTGACCACCTCTGTGGTCGGCTCGCTCATGTCTACTGAGGCGGTGAAGTTCCTCGCCGGCATCGGCGACGTGCAGGTGGGCAGGCTGCACATGTACGACGCGCTCACCTGCACGTTGCGCCAATTCAACGTCGTCCGCGATGCGGCGCGCCCGTTGGCCACCGAGCTGGGCACCTACGTCGAGGCGTGTTCCGTGAGCCATGAGGGGCAATCGCTTTTCGACGCCCTCACGGCCCACCACCTACCCTCCCTCGACGTCCGCGAACCGCACGAGAAGGCGATCGCGGATCTGCCCGTGCCGGGGATAAACCTCCCGCTCAGTGAGGTGGAGCGGGATCCGGAGTCGGTATCGAGGGTGCTCGAGCAGTTCTCGCCCGGCGACGAGGTTGTTGTGTATTGCGCTGGTGGTGTGCGCTCGGAGCGATTCGTCGAAAAGCATGCGGCCCTGGCCGAAACATTGGGAATTTCTTTGAAATCTTTGCCCGGAGGCGTGCAACGCTGGACATAAACTGCAATACTTTTGTCATGCAGATCACAAAGACCGCCCCCATCGTTGCTACAGCCACCCTCATCGCCGCCGCTGCCGCGCTCGCGCCGGCCGCATCCGCAAACAGCGCCGCCTACTCCAACACCGCAGGCGACGTCCGCTGCGAGATCTACCAAGTCAACGGCACCACGAAGACCATCTGCGTGTCCGACCCCGCACGCAAGGCACAGCCGGAGTGCAACCCGCCGGGGCAGCTCGCCCCGGCCGTCAGCGTCGGTGGCGGATCCGCCGAGGTACACTGCTGGAACCAGGGCTTTACCAACCCGCCCCAGAAGCTGAACCCCCTGCAGGTCAAGCAGCTCGGCTCCGCCTACATCGCCCCGGATTTCTCCGGCAATCTGTACGTGGCGGACATTGCCACCCGCGCGATCATCCGCGCCGGCGCCACCAACCAGGTGCTGTTCAAGCTCTAAACCCAAATTCACAAACACCCGTTCGACTGTGAAACTATTCGCGTCGGGCGGGTTTTTATAATGTCCGCTTGTTCCACCACAACCGCATAAAGGAGGCGCCCTTGGGCGAGATATTGAGAGCCGCCGTCCGCTGCGCACAGCCGCCGTCGCTCTTCCCCCGAGAACTGTATATGTTGGCCGACATCGCGCTTAACGCCGACGACCACTCAGGACCCGTCCTGGACACCGATGGCACCGTGCGCGAGGCCCGCAGAGGTTACGTGCGAGGACTGGGAGATCCAAAGGACACACTCGGACTGAAAGCGAACATGCTGGAAACCCGCATGTTCATCTTCATCGCCACGGGCTGGCTCGCACCGGTCCAAGGCCCGGAGCACGACGGCGCGTACCAGCTCAACGTGCCCCGCCTGCAGCGGCTGCTCGACGCGGCGGAGGCGTCGATGGCCAGCGGTGAGCCGGATCCCGGCGCGCTTGCGCAGGCGGACCGGGAACTGCCCGGCGACTTTGACGCCGAGGCCCCGGATCTTTCAGACCAGGTGGACCGCCTGCTGGTGCACAACCCGGCTGTATAGATTGGGTTGCTCTTAGGACGCGCTCCCCTCTTGCCGGCGGATGCGGCCCCGGCGCGCAAACCACGCCACAGCAAAGGAGAGAACGAGTGCGACGAGCACGCCAAGGTTGGCATCTGCCCAGTGCTCGCCGACCAGCGGCAGGAGGTAGCCCTGCCAGTTGTTCCAGGCCGCTTCCTCCGCGAAGAGGTTGGCCACCAAGCCCCACCCGATCACCGAGGAGACGGCCAGGATGCTGATGGAGACCCAGTCGACGGCGCCGTAGCGCCCTTTGGCGTTGTAAAGCGCGTGCTCATCGTAGTCCTTGGTGCGACAGTAGATGTCCGCAATGAGGATGCCCGCCCAGCTGGCTAGCGGCACGCCAAGAGTGATCAGGAAGGATTGGAACGGCCCGAGGAAGCTTTCAGCGAAGAAGACCACCCAGATGGTGCCGAGGGTGAGGATGACACCGTCGATCGCGGCGGCCGCGGGGCGTGGGATATTGATGCCCAAGGTCAGAAGTGTCAGGCCCGAGGAGTAGATGCCCAGCACCGCGCCGGAGACCAGCGCCAGCACCGCGGTGATCAAAAACGGCACGAGCACCCAGGTGGGAAGCACCACGGCAAGCGCGCCGATGGGATCGTCCGCGATCGCCTCCGCCAGCGCCTCGTCGGACGCGGCGAGCAACAACCCGAAAACCACCAAAATCGCAGGAGCGATAGCGCCGCCGAATGTGTTCCAGAAGATGATGGCGGAATCCGGGGTGTCGCGGCGCTGGTAGCGCGACCAGTCGGCGGCGATGTTGATCCAACCCAGGCCGAAGCCCGTCATCACCATCACCAGCGCACCGACCACGCTGCCCGTAGAACCGGAGGGGATGGCTTGGACCGCGGCCCAGTCGATGCGCGGGATGGTCAGCGCCATGTACAGCACGGTCACCGCGCCGGTGATCCAGGTCAGCACTGATTGCAGCTTCATGATCGTGTGGTAGCCCAGCACCGATGCTGCCACGATCAGCCCGGCGACGATCACGGTAGCGATGACCTTGGTAGCGGTGCCCGGGTTGCCGCCGAGCTCGCGGATCACCGTGGTGGTGGCCAGCACCGCCATAATCGACAGGAACGTCTCCCAGCCGATGGACGTCAGCCACGAGACGATGCCCGGCACCTTCTGCCCCTCCACGCCGAACGCGGCGCGCGAGAGAACCATCGTCGGCGCGGACCCGCGCTTGCCGGCCACGGCGATGAGCCCGCAGAGGAAGAACGAGAAGGTCACCCCGAGTGCGGTCACCAGCGCGCCCTGCCAGAACGACAACCCGAACCAGAGCACGAACGAGCCGTAGGAGATGCCGAAGACTGAGATGTTGGCGGCGAACCACGGCCAAAACAAATCGGAGGGTTTCGCGGTGCGCTCGGATTCGGGGACGATGTCGATGCCCAGGGTTTCCACCACGGGCGTGGTGCTGCGCACCTGTGTGTTGTCTGTCATACACAAACTATACGACGTGCTCACGCACGCATAATGGCGTTATGAAGTTTCTTGCGCTTTCCACCAGCGTCCACCGCTACACCGGCTCCGGCATCCACACCGGCATGTGGCTCGGCGAGTACACGCACTTCTACGACGTGCTCACCGAGGCCGGCCACGAGGTCACCCTCGCCAGCGTCGACGGCGGCGCCGTTCCCATCGACCCGGTGAGCCTGAAAACCCCGGTGATCCAGCTCGGTGGCACGAACAAACGCTACGAGGACCCCGAGTTCATGGACCAGCTCGATAACACCCCGGCAATTTCCGACGTCGACCTCGACGATTACGACGGCATCTACCTCATCGGCGGCCACGGCACCATGTTCGACTTCGCCGCCGACGAGGTGAAGAAGGCCGTCGCCCACTTCGCCGACAACGACAAGATCGTTGCCGCGGTCTGCCACGGCCCGTGCGGTCTGCTCGATGTTCCCCTTGCCAGCGGGCGCATGCTTCTCGACGGCCGCCGGGTCACCGGCTACTCCTGGACCGAGGAGAAACTCGCCCGCCGCACCGAGGAAGTCCCCTTCAGCCTGGAAGAGAAACTGCGCGCCCAAGCCGGCGAGTACACCACCGCCAAGATCCCGATGACCAAGCACGTCGTCGTCGACGGCAAGCTCATCACCGGCCAGAACCCGACGTCGGCTGCGGGTGTGGGCGAGGCTGTGCTGAAGACGCTTGGGAAATAACGCCCTCCTTATCTAGCCCACTCGTTCGATCACGGGTGGGCTTTCCGCTTTTCGTGTCGTCCCTACCGGATAGAGGGTGTCAGGAAATTTGTGTGTGAGGCTCTGATCTAAAAGGAGTTTCACCGATAATGACTACTGTGTCACCGAAGAAAGGCCACGACCCGTCGAGGGTCAACGCGATCAGCGAGAAGCTGATAGATAGCCCCGAGCTCGCAAAGCTCATAGGGGAGCTGTCCACCTCCACCGACGACGCCAGCGAGCTGGTCAAGGGGGCTTTTGCAGGCATCGATCAACGCCGGCCTGCAGGCGGAGATGGATGCCCATTTGGGCTATGAACACTCCGACCGCAAAGCTAAAGCCCAGGTAGAGAATGCTGGTGGTGATCACCGAAACGGGTAATACACCAAGACCGTGGATTCTGGCTAAGGCCCGTTGGAAGTGACGTGCCCAGGGATCGGGCAGGCACGTTTCAGCCGCAGATGGTGCCCAAGGGCGCGCGCAGGCTCACCGAGCTCGACGACATGATCATCTCCCTATACGCGGGCGGGATGATGGTGCGTGATATCCAGCACCACCTTGTGACCACCCTCGGGGTGGACACGAGCCCGGATACCATCAGCACGATTACTGACGCGGTGCTTGAGGTGATGCTGTGGCAGAACCGCCAGTTGGACGAGTTCTACCCGGCGATCTTCCTCGACGCGCTTCGGGTGAAGATCCGCGACGGCCACCGTGTGGTCAATAAGTCCTGCTACATGGCTGTCGGTGTAGACATGGACGGCATCAAACATATCCTGGGCTTGTGGAACGCCGATAACAAAGGCGCCGCATTCTGGGCGTCAGTGTGCGCTGACCATGCCAACCGCGGGATCCAAGACGTATTCATCCTCTGCTGCGACGGACTCAAGGGCCTGCCCGAGGCGGTGGAAGCGACCTGGCCGAATTCCATGGTACAAACCTGCATCGTGCATCTGATCCGGGCGGCGAGCAGGTGGGTGTCCTACCAGGACCGCAAACCCGTATCCAGTGCTTTGCGGGAGGTCTACACCGCGCCGAACGAAGACACCGCGCGTGCCGCCCTGGACGCGTCCGAGCTGGGGACGGAAGTATCCGCAATCGGTCAAGGTGTGGCGAGATGCGTGGGATCGGTTCGTGCCGTTTCTGCAGTTCCCGCTGGCAGCCCGCAGGGTGCTCTACACCACGAACTCCATCGAATCGCTGAATGCTGAACTGCGCAAAGCCACCCGTAACCGCGGCCAATTCCCGAACGACACCGCGGCGCTGAAGACCCCATGGTTGATGATCTGCAACATCGAGGACAAGCGCGCCGCTCAGCGTGCGAAGAAGGCGAAACGGGCAACTGAGTGCAACGGCTACATTGAAGAGGCGAAAGCCAACGGGTGGAAACAAGCCATCAACCAGCTAGCCGTGGCGTACCCTGACCGGTTCGCGGACTACTTGTAAACCAAGCCCCGCACACAAAGAATCGGACACTCTCGCGCTATGTCGCCCGCGACTACGAAGAAGCAAAGAAGTACCCCGAAGAGTCAATGCGTTGGCTCGCCGAGAACTTCATTCCCGGCGGTATCGACGCAGTCGCCGGCGGGGACATGAACTTCGACGAATCGACGCCACACATCCAGTTTCAGGCGGACACCCTCTCCCCTCATCCGGACAAGCCCGGTACGCTGCGTTGCCGCCCTGGCATCGCGTACAACACAGACCCCACGGTGCGGTACAAAGACGACCCGAAGAAGGGCAAGCAGATATCGGGCCAACAGAAGTTCATCGATGCACAGCGAGGGCTTCGTGCACACATGCACTCGTTGGGTTATCCGGTCGAGCTGGAAGTCTCTGAACGACACGACGAGTCGCTGAACCTCGACCGCTACACCGAGCAGCAAGACCGAGAGCGGGATCTCAAGAACCGCGAAGGTGAAGTGGAAG
Organism: Corynebacterium fournieri; assembly: GCF_030408775.1. NCBI lineage: Bacteria > Bacillati > Actinomycetota > Actinomycetes > Mycobacteriales > Corynebacteriaceae > Corynebacterium > Corynebacterium fournieri. Next base: position 574,084 of record NZ_CP047210.1, on the reverse strand, counting down.
TCAAGAAGCGCTCCGTGCAGCGCGACATGGACGCGATCGAGCGTGATCGCGAGCAGGCAGCAAAAGAACTCAAGCAGGCCCAAGAAGCCAACGAGAAAGCGCAAAGTGTGCTGCAGCACGCCGAAGAACAGGCCCGCGCTGTTGCTGAGCGCGCACTTCGTGAATCACGCGAGAAAGCCGAGCAGGACGCCGAACAGACCATGGGCCTTGCCGAAGCGCAAGCAGACGAGCTGCTCGAACGAGCCGAAGAGACTGCACGGGCCAAGGCGGGCGAGATTACAGCCGCAGCTCGCAGCGAAGCGGAGTCGATCACACGTGAAGCCGACGAGGCCCGTAAGCAGGCTGAGCGCGACGCCGAAACGATCCGCAGCAAAGCACGAGATGAGGCCACGAGCATCCGCGACGAGGCCACACGCGACGCTGCAGTAACGCGCAAGGATGCCCGCGATGAGGCTGATCAGATCCGCCGCAACGCGCACACGGACGCCGAAGATGAAGCCGCCATCATCATCGAAGAAGCGGTGAAGTCAGGACAACAGTTGGAGCACTTGGATAAGAAGTTCCTGGTGCAAGAACTGCATCGCAGCCCAGAGTTGCTTGAGCGTTACACGCTGTTCAGGCAGTCGCAGACCTCAGGCAAGAAGGGCGGGGCGCAGCAGCGCGCACGCGAGCGCATCGAGAAGCGCCGCCAGCGGAAGCAACAGCAGCGTGATCGTGATGGCGGTATGGAGTTGTAGCGCTGCTCTCCCCTGCCCTGTACGGCCTTCTGCGGGCCTAACAGGGTGCCGTCGGCGTCGTCGGCCATCGGCTGCGGTTAAACGGCTGATATCCAGCGAAAATCGAAGAAATCTGGGCCACGCTGAGCGGAGTGTCACTACGCTGCGCAGCGAATTGGCCTGTTAAGTGGCGGAGAGAGTGCGCAGCACGTCGGCCGGGACAAAGGCGCGTGTGCTGCGCAGAAGAGACGCCCGCAGAAGGGCCGGCAGAATGACGGTGTCATTCTGTTACGCAGTAAAGGTGTCAATAGACTGGCGAGCCACTTCACTGCCCAATTTGCGTGTCATTAAAGTGTCGGGGCGTTTCATTGCGCAGTAAACGTGTCGATGAAATGGCTGCCCAATACACAGTGCAATCAACGTGTTAATGAAATGTCGCAGACACTACGCAGCGCAGTGAATTGTGCAGCAGAAAAGCCAGTCAATGCGCCACTGAACCGCACAACGAAACAGCACGGATGATGTGCAGCACATTGGCGCGTGAAATGCACCGTGAAATGTCAGTGCACCTAGAGCTGCACCACCGCTACTCCCCCGCGACGTCCGTACGACGACTTTGACCTGGCGTAGACATAGAGAAAGCGCTGGGTGTTGCTCCCAGCGCTTTGCTTGTGCGACCTGAACTGGTCTGTTGTTGTCAGTCGTTACTTCACAACCGGGGTGAGGACTGCAAGACCGCTTGAAGGAACTCGCTTCTGATCACCTTTGGAGTCGTGAGCCGAGAGGTAGACGGTAACGGTGCCTCCGCCTCGGACATCGAGAGTACGCTCAACGACCTGACCGGCCGGGACAGTAAACGTGCCAAGGAGTTGCCCGTCTCGCTTCACCGTAACCCGGCTTTCGATCGTCCGAAAGGTCACGCCGGTGCCAAAGAACGACTGAAGCCCTCAGGGACGGCTGTCGGTCAATTGAGGGAGATCCCCGCGTCGTTGAGCGCTGCCCGCCCGGCGGGAGTGAGACGCACGGCCCGGGTACGACCCCTGCGGGAAAGCCATTCCTTATCCAGCAGAGTCTTGCAGATTCCCGTGCCGAGAGGGCCGGCGAGGTGGAAGCGGCGTTCGGTGGAGTCCATGCACGACCTGCCCGTGTCGAGCATCTTCGGGGGCACACCCCACTGTATGAACAAGCGATGACCTTGATTAGTGACCTGACAGTGCGAGTCGATGAACTCGTGCTCTTCCAGTTGTTCAGCCAGGCGCACCCCGAGCTTACCGGCGAGGTGCTGATAACAGGTGCGGCCTTCACGTAGGTTCGCATTCGCCCGTGACGCGCTGAGGCTGTGAGGAGTGGGCAGGGGCGAGCGGGCGACCACGCCAAGGCTCTCGACCACTCGTGCGATGTCTTCCCCGGCCAGGCGAATGTAGCGGTGCCGGCCCTGCCGAATGTCGTGGACGAGACCGTGGGTGACGAGCACGTCAACATGCTCGCTCGCCGTCGACCGGGCCAGGCCCGCGTACCTGCCCAGTTCACCAACCGTCCAGGCCCGCCCGTCCATGAGCGCAGCACACATGGCCGCCCGCGACGAGTCAGCCAGAGCCGACGCGACTGTCGAGATATCCGGGACCGCTTCAGGAAACACGCGCGCAACCATGTCTCCAGTGTGCACCCGGAACTGTTCGGTGACGACCGAACAATCGCAGGCGTAGTTTGAACTCACCAGATTCATTGCATCAGGAGACGAAGGGAGCGATCGCGATGAACGGGGACCGCCAACGGCTACGCGGGCACTACGATGAGGACTTCTACAAGCGCACCTACTTCGGCCACCCGCCCGCCGAGGCTTCGCTGGAGTCTCGCGTATGACCGCGCATCGGCGCACGGCGCTGGTCGCGACCCTCCTCGGTTTCTTCATCGTCATGCTCGATACGACCATCGTCAATGTCGCCCTCGCCGAGATCGGCACTGACCTCGACATGACGGTGGGCTCGCTGCAGTGGGTCGTCGACGCTTACACCCTCGTGTTCGCCGCGTTCCTTCTCACAGCTGGGGCCGCATGCGACCGTCTCGGGGCCCGCAGGGTCTACCTCGCTGGCCTGGTGGTCTTTGCTGTGCTCTCGGCCGTGTGCGCCCTCGCTCCCACAGGCGGGTTCCTCGTCGCTGGTCGCGCCGTCCAGGGCGTGGGCGCGGCAGCGATCGTGCCGGGCTCTCTGGCATTGCTGTCGGCTGTGTACGACGATCCGAAGGAACGAGCACGCGCCATCGGGCTGTGGGGCGGCGCAGGAGGTGTTGCCGCCGCGATCGGACCGGTCCTGGGCGGAGCGCTGGTGTCGACGATCGGGTGGCGGGCGGTGTTCTGGGTCAACCTCCCCATCGTCGCGATCGGCTGTCTGCTCACCTTGTGGGCAATTCCCGTGCTCACGGGCAGTCGCGCGAGACGGGTGGACCTACCCGGACAGGTGCTCTCCGTGCTCACGCTGGTGGCAGTAACCTATGCAGTCATCACCGCAGGCGAACACGGATGGTCACCCTGGCAGGTAGCCGTGCTGATCGCCGGGGGCGTCTTCCTCGCCCTGTTCATCATCGCAGAGCGACGACACCCGGACCCGATGCTGCCGATGGCCTTGTTCACTCGTGCCCGGTTCTCCGTGGCCGCAATGGTAGGGCTCGCGCTCAACTTCAGCTTCTTCGGACAACTCTTCGTGCTCTCCCTCTTCTTCCAGCAGTACCTGGGATACGAGCCGTGGCTGGCAGGCCTCGCGCTGGCACCACAAGCGTGCAGCGCCGTGGTCGCGTCACCGCTGGGCGGCCGTGCCGTCGCCCGGTGGGGCGCGTTCCCCACCATGCTCACCGGCCTGGTAGTCGGCACGATCGGCTTCAGCAGCCTCGTGCTGCTCACCGCAGAAACCCCTTACGTGGTGGTCGCGGTGTTGACCTTCACAGCTGGATTCGGGATGGCCTTCGCGATGCCGGCCGCGACCTCGGCCGCAGTGGCCTCGGCCCCGCCGGAACATGTCGGCATCGCAGGAGGAGTCATCAATGCCGCCCGCCAGACCGGCAGCGTCGTCGGCGTCGCAGTCCTCGGCGAAATGGTCGCCAGTGGAGCGTTCCTCACAGGCTTCCACACAGCCGTCGCGGTCGCCGGTGGAGTCTTCGGTGCCGCAGCGCTCGTAGTTGCTGCCACCATCATCAGTCACCTACAGGAGCCAGTTACACCTGAAGTTTAGAATCATTGTGTGATGAAGCACCATCGGAGGAGGTCGAAGAAGCTGCTCTCCCCCCCCCAACTTTGCAACAGCACCTATACGAGCCAGGTGCGCGTCATGCGGGCAGCCCATTCAACAACGGCTGCACCAGTCAACGCTGCGTCGGTCGCGGCCTGTGTTTGTTTTGTACTCCATAGTCCATTAACTGCTAGCATCGCGGACATGGGTAGACCACGAACGTTTGACGAGGCGACGGTGCTGGATGCCGCGGCCGCGCAGTTCAGGGTGCGTGGATTCGCGGACACGTCGACTGAGCAGTTGTGCGCGGCGGCCGGGGTGCGGCGGAGCAGCCTGTACAACGCCTTCGACTCCAAGGATGAGCTGTTCGTTCGAGCACTGGAGCGCTATGTCGAGGTCACTGGTGAGAGTCAGGAGGCGGTGCTCGCCGATGCCGAACTGGATGGCTTCGCACGCGTGAGCGGTGTTCTGAATCTCATGATCGCCGAGGAGTACGAGGCGTCCACTGAAGGGCACGCGGCCGGGTGCATGGTCGTGACGACACGCATGACGCCGGACCGCGGCAGTCAGGACCCGCGCGTCGCCCGCATCCTCGACCGTGCACTGGGACGCCAGCTCGCGATGCTGGAGCACGCCGTCAGGGCCGGCAGGTTCGACGGCAGCCTCCGGCCGGACCTGGACGCTCGGGACACCGCACTGCTGGTCGTCACCCTGATCTCAGGGATTCGCGTCATGGCACAGGCCGGCTCCGCACCCGAGGAACTGCGGCGGATCGTCGCACTCGGCCTCAGTGCCCTGACACCTTGATACGCTACTACTGAGAAATCCGTGAGCTGTCGGGCTCACCTGCACCTTTATTTTGTACTAGAGAATCCACATTGGAGACCGAGCAATGAAGAAATACCTGTACGTACTGATGCTCACGATCATGGTGGTGGTCATGAGCGAGTTCCAGACCGCGGGGATGATGCCGCAGATCGCCGCAGACCTGGGCGTCTCGACCGGCCAGGTCGGGACGGTGGTCACTTTGTACGCGCTCGGCATGGCGCTCGGAGGCCCGCTGCTGGTGTACCTCCTGCGGCATCGCCCACCTAAAGCCTCGCTGTTGATCGTCATCGGAACCTATGCCGCGCTGGAGGTCCTGGTCCCGCTGATCCACGAGTTCTGGTGGCTGGCACTGCTTCGCGTCCTGACCGGATGCCTCTCCGGCGCCGCCTATGGCATCGCCGTGTCCTACAGCGCCCGACTGGCCCCGAGTCCGGAGAAGATCGGCGAAGCAGTGTCCATCGTGCTCGGCGGCATCATGATCGGAACCGTCATCGGCCTGCCGCTGTCGCACTTCCTCGCGGCCCGCTGGGGCTGGCAGTCCAGCTTCTACACCCTAGGCATCGCGGCCTTCGCCGTGTTCCTCATCAGCCTGCTCACCCTGCCTGCCCGTGAAGCCGCCACCCAGGAAGCCGCCGCACAGGACCTGCGCAAGCTGCGCTCGCCGAAACTCTGGTCCAGATACCTGGTCAGCCTGCTGACCATCGGCGCAGCCTTTGCCGGCTTCTCCTACTTCACCCCGCTGCTGGAACAGAACGCCGGCTTCGCGACGAATACGACGACCCTGATCCTGCTCGCCTACGGGATCGTGTCCTTCATCGGCAACCTCATCGTCGGCAAGTTCGCCGACCAGCACGCCATCGGCATCCTGCGCATCGGACACACACTGCTATTCATCTCACTCGCGCTCCTTGGAGCCTTCAGCAACGCACAGCCGCTCGTGCTGGCCATGGTGCTCATCGTAGGCGTCGCCGGAGTGCCGATGAACCCCGCCCTGGTCGCCCGCGTCGCCGAAATCGGAGGAACCGGGAACATGGTCAGCACGGTGCACACCTCCCTCATTACCATGGGCGTCGCCCTGGGATCAGCAATCGGCGCGCTCGCCATCGGCCGAGCCGGTGACGATCCCTCCGCAGCCATGTGGATCGGAGCAGCCTTCGCCGTTCTCGCCACACTCACCCTCGCAACACAAGCACGAGGCAGAAGACAACCTCTTCGACCGCCCCATGCAACTGAAACAGTAGATTGTGTCTGATCTGCTGATCTGATCAGATCACATCTCCAATCGGCAGGCCCGTCGATCTCCTGGACCATCAAACAGACGTAGCTACTTTCGCATCCCAACGGCGTTCTCGTCACCATGTAGCGCTGTGGAGGCGATGCACTCATTGCGGAAAGGGCAAGGCACGATGTTTGTCTACGGGCAACCGAACCCGGACGCGGTGATCGTCAACCGGGTCTTCGAGACGGCCTGAGAACGCCCACACGCAGCGGCCATCAGGGAATGAGAAACTGAGTCTTCGCTGCTCTCCCCCCAACTTTGCAACAGCACCTGAAATGGGGACCGACGGTCTCAAGGTCCGGGGCGACATTCGCAGGGGTCAGATCTTGTATTTCTGGGAGTCGTAACGGGTACCTGGTCTTGTAGGCCCAGGAGCTCCCACAGGTGGTCGACAACCTGCACTGGGCTCTTCCGGGGGCAAGGTTGGATGAATCGCTCTTCCGGGGGCGAGGTTGGATGAATCCCATCTCAGCGACACGGGAACTGTACGAATCGATGTATGGGTCGACCACGACCTCGGCGGATCTAGTATTTTGAAGAGAAAAAATAACCCCGCAGGGAAACCTACGGGGTGTTGTTGTAACTAGAACGGTGCTTGTTCAGCGTCTGCGAGCGCTGCGGTCGCAGCGTCGTTGCCTCGACGGGCTGCTCGGGCCGCGGACTCCTTCTTGGAATCAATCAACTGCACCGTGTCGATGCGTGCGACCAGCGGGTAGTGCTTCACACCGTCCTTGTCGGTGTAGACGTCGGTTTTCAGCGAGTAGCTCACCGCGACGCGATCGCCGGAGCCGATGCAGCCGAACACGCCGGGGTTCTTCGCGTCCTGGACGTAGCCGGTCAGCTCCACGATCTCGGACTCAACCTTGCCGGTGGCCTTGTTCTTGAAGGTGTTGCGCGCATAGACGCTGAGTTTCACCGTCGCGCCGCCGTTTGCGTGCTCGAACAGCTTCGGTGCGCGAGCTGCGTTGCCGACGATGGTGCCGTTGTTGAATGGGTTGGACATGGTGGTTCTCCTTACGTGAGGGGTGTGAATTGCCGTGCAATTTGGGTACTTAAGCAGCGGCTTTGCTGCTGCGGGGTGGTTGCGCTGTCGTTACAGCACTGCCCAGGGCAGCGGTGTGCCTGCCGCCTCTAGGTCGCGCAGTTCTTGCGCTGCGCCCGGATCGGCGTCCTCGCCGTCGATGCCGTCGGCGAGCTGGTAGAGCAGTTCCAGGTCGGTGTGGATGAAGTCGCGCATCAGGTGCCTCCTTGTTCGGATTGATGGTCAATCCGTCTGTTGGAGACAGCTCTGGTGTCTAGGGGTCGCTCCCCTGTCTCGTTGAGGTATCTGTCTTCGCAAGCCACGGCCCCGCGAGAAAAAGAAACCCCGTTGCATCGCTGCAACGGGGTGTGTGGTGCTACTCGGTGAACAAGATCGTGCGGGTCTTCTCGGCGCCCTCGCGGACGAGTTCAACCATCCGCTCGCCTTGGCCGATGTCGGTCAGCTTGGCCACCAGCGAGGCGAAGTTCTCCTTCGGCCCGATCTCGGTGGCTCGCTGCGCAGCCACGCCAGCTAGCCCCGGTTGGCCGGTGGCGTGGGCGAGCACGGCAACAGTGGCGGTGAGCTGCGCACGCATCCCCGGCCAGCTGGTCGGGACAGCGCGCATAACCTGCTCTATGAACGCAAGGCCAGCCTGCGGGTCATCGAGCAGTGCCGCAAGCAGCGTGTCTCGCAAGCGCGGCGTGGTGAAGCATTTCAACGCAGACCGAACAGCACGAATGCTCGGCTGGGTCATCTCCGCCGCCGCCTGTTCGTATTCACGCTGCAGCATGTCGGAGAACATGGGCGGGACAAAGGCTAGCGCGTCTTCGATGATGTCGGCGTGCTCGGCGGCGTCGATGCCGTGATCGGTGCTGTTCAACCGTGCCTCGATGTCGCCTTTGCTCGGCTCCGGCAGCTCGCCGGTGTGCTCTAGCATCTGCTTAAGCGCCGCCGATGCGGCGACCTCGCCGACAACGCCGTGGCGCGGCTCGTCGATGAGCGGATGCTGGTACACGGACCACCACGCAGCCCCGGTGACGATCTCGGGCACCTGCACCACCCCGAGCAGTGGCGGTAGGTGCACTGCCCCGCTGGTGAGATACGTGGCCGTCTCGTCGAAGATCGGTTGCGCAATGTCATCGCTGATCATGTACGCGATAACAGCGTCGAGTTCGAGGTGGTGGACCCAGGCTGCGAACCGCTCGCGGCTCTCGGTGAGCTTCTCCACGGCCTCGTCCAGGTCGAACCGTGCGACCGGGCCGAGGCGGATGGTGTCGGCGCCCTCGTCGTCGACGAAGAACGCGAGGATCAGCGAGTTGTTCGGGTAAAACCCGAGGATGCCGGGGAGGTTCGCGAGAATCTCGCCGTGGGATGCAAGCGTGTGAGAATGGGTGGACATGGCAGTGCTCCTTTGCACGAATACGGGGTGTATGTGGTCAATCCCGTATTCGGCCCGGCTCTGCCGGTCGCAGGCGTATCCCAGCAGTGCAGCACTCATGTGTGCCGAGCGTCGCTAGCGCAGCCTGATGCCTTCTCGCCGGGTGCGAGCGCTAGCGACGCAGCCTGTGCCTAAGCGTCGGCTTCGATGCGCTTGAGAGCGCGATAGATCGTCGGCCGCGAGACGTTGAGTGTCCTGGCTACTGCGCTGACGGACTTGCCGCCCTCAATAAACTTTCTCCCGAACGCCACGGTTGAGCAGTCTCACCCCCCGAGATAGGCAGACCCCCCGAACTGCCGGCTCCCGTGGCGTTCCTTCGTTGCCGCCGACCTCGCAATCACTAAACAATGCCCCGAAAACCTGCGCCGCTTCGTTGGAGCGTCGCAGTTCCGTTTGGTGCAGGATTTTGACCCTAGTGCACCAGCTAGTGCACCAAATGGTGATCCGCTCACAAAATGAAGAAGGCCCCTACCAGCATTTGCACTGGTAGGGGCCTTATCTTAGTAGCGGGGGCTGGATTCGAACCAACGACCTCTGGGTTATGAGCCCAGCGAGCTACCGAGCTGCTCCACCCCGCGTCGGGCGTTTATGTGATTATCGCCTGTCGCCGTAACCGGCAACGTGGAATTACTATACATACACCAACGATTAGCGCCAAACCCCCTGTTCAAAGGTGGTTTGGCGCTATCGTTTCTGCCCTCGAGTGGCGCGCTGGCGCGCGCCGTGCCTACTGGACCTACTGGGCCCGCTGGTACTCCTCCACCGCGCGATCCAGGCGGTCCAGGGCGCGGCCGTACTCCTCGAAGGAGCCGTCGCGTGCGCTCTCCAGGTTGCGCAGGGCGTCGTTGATGTTGTTCATCGCCTCGTCCTTGTTCACCTGCGGAGCGTCCTCGCTGCCCTCCGGCTGGGCCTCGCCTTCCGGCTTCGCCTCCTGGTTCTCGCCTTCCGGCTTGGCGTCGCCGCCGGCGTTCTCGTCCACAACCTCGATGTCCTGGGCGGCCGAGGAGTGGATGCCAACCTGGTCAAGCGCCTGGGAGATCGTCGGGGCGTAGCCCACCTGGCCGCGGTAGAACACCAGCACGCGCAGCAGCTTCGGGAAGGCCGATGCCTGGTCCTTGCGCTGCGAGTAGATCGGCTCGATGTAGAGGATCTCGCCGCCGCCCACCGGCAGGGTGAGCAGGTTGCCGTTCTTCAGGTCGTTGGTGCCCTCCCACAGCGTGCGGTCGCGGGCAACCTGGTCGGAGGACATCAGGGCGTCCTGCGCCTGCTTCGGGCCCTGGGTCTGCTTGTTCGTTGGCAGCACGCGCACGGTGATGTCGCCGTAGGTCTCCGGGTCGGAGGACACCGCCATGTGCGCGGACAGGAACTCGCGGTTCAGGCCGCGGAACGGGGTGATCAGCTGGAACGACGGCTTGTCCGTCTCCGGGTCGGCCGCCACCACGTAGTACGGCGGCTGGTTCAGCTGGCCGCGGCCCTCCGGCGCGGTCGGGTCGTTCGGCACGGACCAGAAGGCGTCGTTGTTGAAGAACACGCCCGGGTCATCCACGTGGTAGCGCGCCAACAGGTCGCGCTGCACCTTGAACAGGTCCTCCGGGTAGCGCAGGTGCTCACGCAGAGAATCCGAGATGTCGGACGCCGGGCGCACCGTGCCGGGGAAGGTTGCCTGCCACGCCTTGAGCACCGGGTCGGATTCGTCGAAGGCGTAGAGGTCCACGGAGCCGTCGTAGGCGTCGACGGTGGCCTTGACGGAGTTGCGGATGTAGCCCACGTTGTCCGTGATCAGGCGCTGCGTGGTGCCGTCCGGGTTCAGCGCGTCCTGCGTGGTGGACTGCAGGGAGGTGCGCGTGGAGTACGGCAGCTGGCTCAAGGTGGTGTAGCCGTCCACGATCCACTTCACGCGGCCGTCCACCACGGCCGGGTACGTCTTCGAGTCCGTGGTCAGCCACGGCGCGACCTTTTCCACGCGCTCGCGCGGGTCACGGTCGTAGAGCACCTTGGAGTCTCCGCCCACGCGGTCGGACAGCAGGAAGTTCAGCTCCTGGTACTTCACCGTGTAGGCGAGGCGGTTGAACACGTTGCCGATGTCAACGCCGCCCTTGCCCTCGTAGGTGTAGGTGGAGTTGTCCGTGTCGTACTCCACCGGGCCCTGGCCGGTCTCGCCCACGATGGCGTAGTCCAGGCCGTCTTCTGCGGAGGCGATGACGGGGCCGTAGTAGATGCGCGGCTCGTCGACCTTGATACCCAGTTCCTCAGCGTCCTCAGCGGCCTGGGCGGCGGCGTTGGACTGCAAGTCGGAGACGGTGAAGATCGGAAGCCCGCCGCGGGTGGAGCCGGCGTCCTGCGCCGCCTCGTCCACGGTGTTGGCCTGGGCAGCGATGAAACCGTTGCCGTGGGTGTACACGGTGTGGCGGTTAATCCAGTCGCGCTGGTTTTCACTCAGGGAGTTCGGGTTCATCTCGCGGGCGGCGACCACGAAGTCGCGCAGCTCGCCGTCCACGTCGTAGCGGTCCATGGCCAGCTGGTCCGGGAAGCCGTAGAAGTTACGCAGCTGCTGGTTTTGGGTAAACGTCGGAGAAATAATCTCCGGGTCCAACAGGCGCAGATTCGCAATCGTGGCCTCATCTTTCGCCACATCCGTGTTGGAAGTGTCGCCCGAGCCCCAGTTGTCCAGGTAGGTCACCTTGTCGTCCGTGAGGCCGTAGGCCTCGCGCGTAGCCTCGATGTTGCGGCCGATGTAGTCGTACTCCTTGGCCTGGCGGTTCGGCTTGACGGAGAACTGCTCCATCAGCGCCGGCCAGACGTTGCCCACCACCAGCGAGGACAGCAGCATCAGCACGGTAGCCAGCACCGGGATGCGGAAGTCGCGGTAGACGATGGAGGCGAAGAACGCGGCAGCAACCACTACGGCGATGACGGTGAGGATGATCTTTGCCGGCAACATGGCGTTGACGGTGGTGTAGGAAGCACCGGTGAAGATGTCGTTGCGTCCGAAGAGCAGGTAGTAGCGCTCCAGCCAGTAGCTGACCGCCTTGAGCAGCATCCACAGCCCGGCGGTGACGGCGAGCTGGATGCGGGCATCCTTGCTGATGTAGCCGGATACACCGGAGACCCGGTTTCCAATGCGGATGCCGCCGAGCAGGTAGTGGGCGGCGGTGCCGACGAGGAAGGCCACCAGCAACAGCAGCGACAAGGTGTCCACCACTGCGGAAATGCCCGGCAGAGTAAACGCGTAGAAGCCCAGGTCGCGTCCGAACTCAGCGTCGGAGGAGCCGAACTGTCCGCCGTTGAACCAGAGCATGAACACGCGCCACATGCGCTGCCCGGCTAGGCCGGACAAGATAGCCACCACGACCGGCACCCACACCAGCAGGCCGCGAACGGATTGCTGCACCTGCTGGCGGTACTGGGCCGCCTGGTCGAACGGGGCGGCGTCTTCCTTCGGCCGGCCGCGCCAGGCAAACCTGGCGGCGGCCCAGGTAATCAGACCGCCGACAATGGCGAAGATGGCAAATAGCACCACCCGAGCCAGGATCACACGATTGAATACGCCCCTGAAGTCCACTTCCCCGAACCAGAGGAAGTCGGTGTAGAACCCGACCGCCATCGGTAACAGGATGAGGATGATGCCGAGGACACCGAGGGTTGTGAGCAACCCAGTGTTCGGTTTCTTGGCGCGTGGTTGTGGCCGATTGAGGCGGGTAGCCAAGCCTGCTCCTTAGGAATTAGTGTGTGCAACGCAGTTAAGCTTCAAGCTTAAATACTCCAACGTCCAAGTTGTCCGGAGGGTTCCCGTGCGCGAACAGCAAGCATTAAATAAGGCCATGCTGGAGGCCGTCGAGTTCGTCCACGCAGAAGGGTGGGATGCGCCGCCGACACTGTTCGGGCTCGTGCCCACGCAAATGCTTGTCGACGAGCTGGTTGACCTGGATGATTCTTCCCCGCTGACCCTGGTGGTCCAAGACCTGCCGGAGCACATTTTGCCCGGCTCGGAGGAGCTCGGCGAGTACGTCTCGCGCATCGCCTGGCCGCGCGAGGTCGAAGGCGTGATCCTGGCGCAGGAGATTGTGTTCAAGGACGCCTCCGCCGGCGCGGACGCCGAGCCGCGCCCGGCGCGCCTGTTTTCCGGGGTGCTGCGAGACGAAGACATCGAGCAGACGCTGCTGCAGCTGCGCCTGACCGAAGAGGAGCTGGAAGAGCGCGGGGCCTTCGCCCAGGACGACATCGAGCTGCGCGGCGGCCCGGGGGTTGCCCCCGGTGTGGTGGCGGCGCTGCGCTACGGGCTCGAGCAGGACCCGGACGAGCTGGTTTAGGATGACACACGTGTTCACTTCCCGGTCCCGTTCCCTTCCCCTGCTCGCTGCGGCTGCCGCAGCGGCGCTGACGCTTTCCGCGTGCTCGGACGATTCCGACGCGGACGCGGGCGATACCCGCGCCCCGGAGATCACCTCCACCGAGACCCCACCCAGCGACACTGATACCGCTACCGACACCGCCACCGAGGCCACCACGGCCGACGAGTCGGAGACAGCCGGAGAGACCTCGCGGGAAACGGCTGAGGAATCAGCGGGGCGAACGAGCACAGCCACTACCAAGAAGTCGGCGACGGAGACGACGTCGTCAAGCACAAGCTCCCGCAAGCACGAGGCGCAGGCGCTGGATGAGGTGCGCGAGCTCTTTGCCACGCTGGCGCCGCCGGAGTTCTTCGACCAATTCGACGACTGCTCCGCGGGCGGGCTCAGCGGCACCTACGACTGCTCCGGCGAGAGCATCGGGCAATTCCAATTCTTCGACTCCGAAGCGAAGGCCGCCTCCACAACACAGCTGCTGACCGAGCTGCGCTCCTCCCGCGTGGTGGAAGACAACGGCGACCGCGTGGTGGGCTGGTCCACGCTGGGTACCTCCGCGATCATCACTGTGGTGGACAACCGCGCCGGCCAGGTGATGCAGCAGCTGATCTCCTCCGACCAGGAAGACCCGCGCCAGCGCATCTACGACCTGGGGCTGGCGAAGAAATAGCGAGAAGTAGCTAGCAGGAGGGCACGTCGCGCCCCGCGGCGTAGTCCTCCAACGCGTCCACAGCCTCGGTGAGGTTGCCCACCTTTGCCACCGTCATGTGCTCGGTGTGCACCCGCTTGACCGCGTCGCAGTTGCCCGCCGGCGCCAAGAACAGCTCCGCCCCTTCATCTTCCGCAGCGCGGAGCTTGTGCTCGATGCCGCCGATCGGGCCTACCTCGCCGTCTTCGTTGATCGTGCCGGTGCCGGCGACGAACTTGCCTCCGTTGAGCGCGCCGGGGGTGAGCTTGTCAATCACAGCCAGCGAAAACATCATGCCCGCGCTCGGGCCGCCGATGTCGTTGAGGTTGTAGTTCACGTGCAGCCCGCCGGCGGGCTCGGACGTCATCAAAATGCCCAGCATGGGTTGGCCCTTCTCGTGGGGGTTCTCCCCCAGCGTTACCGTCTCGGTGCGCTCGGCACCGTCACGCTCGACGGTGACCTCCACTTCTTCGCCCGGCTCCATGGCGCGCACGGCCTCCTGCACCCCGCCAGGGGTCGTTTCCGGCTTGCCCGCAACGGCGGTAATCAGGTCCCCTGGCTGCAGGATGCCGTCAGACGCGCTGCCTTCCACCACGTCGTGGACCGCGACCGTGGTGGGGCGGTCAAGGTAGTGCATGGCGGCGACGGTGGCGGACGCCTCCGAGGCGACGAAGGCCTGCTGGTTGGCTTCGCGCACCTGCTCTTCGTCCAAGTCCGGCGGCATGATCTGCTCCACCGGGACGATGGTGTCGTCCGTGGCAATCCAGCGCCCCAGGGCCTGGCCCAGCGTCATGTTCGTGCGCACCGACACCGTGGTCATGTTGAGCTGGCCGCCGGTATCGAGCGTTTCTGCGCCCACGACGTCCACCACGGGCTCGCCGCCGACCTCGCCGAGCGTGTCAAACATGGGGCCCGGCCCCTCCGCCGCGTACGGGACGGTGAGGCGGATATCGGTGCCCGGGATGTGGTCTGCGGTCAACGCACCCGCAAGCAGCACCACGGGAATGGACCCCCACACCAGTGTCGACCACCGCCGGTTCCGTGCTTCGCGCGCTTTGGACATAGGCGCAGATTCTAGCGCAGGCCGCTTGAAACTCCGTTGCTAGCTCTCAGCGAACCCATGAGCTGTCAGGCTGGCTGTATTCTGGCGGCTATGACTAACGGATTTGGTTTCTCCTTTCCAAACGACTCGAACGACGACGGCGACAACGACGCCAACAAACGTGGCGACGGCAACGGCCGCGACAACGACGGCCGCGGCGACGCGTCCAACCCGTTTGCGGCGTTCGGCTTCGGGGGAAGCTTCGGCGGGGGCAAATCCGGTGCGGCAGGCGGGGGCGGCCTCGGGGACATGTTCAACCAGCTCGGCCAGATGCTCTCCGGCATGGGCACGTCCATGAACGCCCAGGACAAGAGCGACGCGGTGAACTTTGAGCTGGCGGCCCGGATGGCGCGCCAGCGCATCGCGGGCGCCAACCCCGTCTCTGACGCGGACACCCGCGCGGCGGAGGAGTCCGTGCGCCTGGTGGAGCTGTGGCTGGATGAGGCAACCGACCTGCCGGCCAGCGGCGCAACCGCGAAGGCGTGGAACGCCGAGCAGTGGCTCAACCAGACGATGCCGATGTGGAAGCGTCTGGTCAACCCCGTGGCGGAGCACATGAACCGCGCGCAGCTGGACAACATGCCAGAGCAGGCCCGCGAGATGATGGGCCCGATGGCTGGGATGATGAACCAGATGAACTCCATGCAATTTGGCATGAAGCTCGGCCACGCCCTCGGCGACCTGGCGCAACAAGCGCTCACCGGCACGGACTTCGGCTTGCCGGTCGCCCCAGCCGGCACCGCAGCGCTGCTGCCGCGCAACATCGCCGAGATTTCCAAGGGCCTCGACCTGGCGGGCCAGGAAGTGATGGTCTACATCGCCGCCCGCGAGGCCGCGCGCCAGCGTCTGTTCCGCCACGTGCCGTGGCTGGTGGAACGCATCGTCTCCTCCGTCGAGGAGTACGCCGCGGGCCTGGAAATCGACACCTCGCACATCGAGGAGATCGCCCGCAACCTCAACCTCGAAGGCGGCGACCCGCAACAGATCCAAGAAGCGCTGCAGAATTTGCAGGGCGAAGACCTCTCCCCTCGCGTGGGCACCCGCAACGCCGGGGCGACCTCCCGCCTGGAAACCCTCATCGCGCTTGTCGAAGGCTGGGTCGACGTGGTGGTGGCCGAGGCGCTGGGCGAGCGCATCCCCTCGACGCCGCAGTTGGCGGAAGCGTGGACTCGCCGCCGCGCCACCGGCGGCTCTGCCGAGCAGGCCTTTGCCAACATCGTGGGCATCGAGCTCGGCGCGCCCCGCACGCGCGACGCTGCGGAGCTGTGGCGCCGCATCGACACCGCCGTCGGCACCGAGCGGCGCGACCAGGTGTGGAACCACCCGGACTTCCTCCCCACCGCAGAGCACCTGGACAACCCCGCCGCGTTCATTGACACGCTGCTGGACGACCAGCCGGACACCGACTTCGACGACGAGTTTGCCAAGCTCGAGCAGGAGTTGCGCGACAACCCGCAGCTCAAGCGCGAAGACGGCGACGGCAAGGACGACGGCCGCGAAGACGGCACGGAACTTTAAGGGCCACGCTTCTAGGCGCCGAACTTGAGAGGCGCCTACCCGAAGCGCTGGTAGGCCTCCAGGTAGCCGCGTGCCCGCTCCGCGTTGGGCGCCCGATCCGCCCACGCGTAGAACTCCTTGCTGTGATTGGGGATGAACGTGTGCGTCAGCTCGTGCACGATCACCGCGTCTAGCACGTAATCCGGCACCTGCTTGAGCCGGTCGCTGATGCGGATATCGCCCGTGGCCACGGTGCACGAACCCCAGCGCGAACGCTGGTTCGACACCCACCGGATAGAGCCGATGCGCGCCTGGCCTTCCAAAACGGCGGTGTTGAGGGAATCGGCGCGGGCCCGCAAGGAGGCGTCGTCACGCGGGCGCGCCTTGGTCTTTTGCTCCAGCTTTGAAAGCATCTGCTCCACCGCCTCCCGCTCCTGCGCTTTTGTGAAGTGGGCGGGAATGCGGATCTCCGCCACCCCGCCAACCAATTTCGCCTGCACAGAACGCGTTCTGCGCGCAGAGCGGATCACGCGGTACGGCGTCGCGGCGCCGTCAGTTTTCCTGCCAGCCATGGCAATGCATTGTAGGATCCCGCCGTGGGGGTGGATGCAACGATGATCAACGACCACACGCGGGTAAAACTCGCCTTCGGCGCACACCCGTTTCTGCGCGCCAACAACGTCATCCAATTCGGGGCGGACGCTACGCGCACGGGCATGGTGACCACGGACAACGCCGAAGAAGTCTCCGCGCTGCTCGCCGGACTTGTCCGAGGACGGCAGCTGGGGTGGGTGGTGGACCAGCTCAGCGCAGCCATCGGGGCGGACGCCGCGCGAAGCCTCGCAGACGACCTAGTCAGCTACCGCGTCCTCGTCCCCGCGGCGGCACCTGGTGTACTGCTGGTGGGACACGGACCGCTCGCGGCGGCGCTGAGCGCGCAGCTGCGCGACGCCGGCGTGCAGGTGCGCAGCCCCGCCCGCAACGAGGCGCTGGCAAAGTTTCTGCTCCGCGGCGACCGGTGGATGCCCGTGGCCGCAGTCAACGCCACTGCCCTGTTCAACGAACTGGCCGCGCACACCCGCCAACGCCGGGGGCCCGTTGTGCCGGTGACGCAAACGGACGCACGGGTCATAGTCGGCCCCGTATGCGCCCGCCCCGGCCCGTGCCCGCTGTGCGTGCGCCTCTACCTGTTGGACCGGGACCCGAACTGGCCCGTGGTGGAGCAGCACGCGCCGTTAAGCGTCAAGGGCGAACCGACAGCTGCGGCCGCGGGGGCAGCCGTCGCTTCAGTGGTGCTGCGGCGCCTCGCCGGAGTTCCGGACCCGCCCGGGGTGTCCGCGCCCGCGCCGCGCGCAGGCCACCTGACGGTGGTGGACCCGTTCGCGCCGGTGCCGGTGACCGCGGCGCAGCTGCCGCCGCACCCGGACTGCTCCCTGTGCTTCTAGGTGCCCGCCTAGCGGAACTGCTCCAGCACGCCCAGCACCCCCGCGCCGTAGTTGTCCACCTTCACCGGGCCGATGCCGGAGACCCCGAGCAGTTCCCGCTCGTCTATCGGCATCGCCTCCGCGATCGACATCAAGGTCGCATCCGTAAACACCACGTACGCCGGCTGCCCGGCCGCGCGCGAGACGTCGAGCCGCCAACGCTTCAGCGCCGCGTAGACCGCCTCGTCGAAGTTCGGCTCGCACTCTTCGTGCCTGCCCAACGCCTTTTCCGCCGGCGTGGCCAGCAGGTTGCGGCACACGCTGCAGCGCTTCGTGCGCTTGAGCCGCTCCGGCGACTTCTCCACCTCGAGCTCAGGCACCAGCCCGTCCAAAAAACGTGACCGGGAGCGGTTTTTGTGCCCGCCCTCCTGCCGCGCCAGCGACCACGACAAATGCAGGTGCTCGCGGGCACGGGTCACGCCGACGTAGAACAGGCGGCGCTCCTCTTCAATCTGCTCGTCGCCCGCCTTGATCGCGTGCGAAATCGGCAGAGTCTTTTCCACCAGCCCGACCAAAAACACCGCGTCCCACTCCAAGCCCTTCGCGGCGTGCAGGCTGGCCAAGGTCACCCCGTCCACCGCCGGCGGCTGCTTCGCGTCCGCCCTCCGGCGCAGCGAGACCATGACCTCTTCCATGTTCGATGCCTCGCGGGTGCGCATGATCTCCTCGATCAAGTCCACCAGGGCGCTGAGGGACTGCCAGCGCTCCCGCGCCTGCGCACCCTCCGGCTCCGTCGGTGTCAGCCCGAGCGGGGCCAGCGCGGCACGCGCGACGCGCACCGGATCATCCGGCAGGTCCGCCCGTTTCGTCGCGCGCACCAGCTGCGCGAACGCCTCGCGGATCTCCGCGCGCTGGAAAAAGCCCTCGCCGCCGCGGACCTGGTAGACAATCCCTTCGTCCGCCAGCGCCGCTTCGAAGGCGGCGGACTGGGCGTTGATGCGGTACAAGATTGCGATTTCGCGGGCCGGAACGCCGTCGTCAAGCAGCTTGCGCACCCGCCGGGCCACAGCGCGCGCCTCGGACGGCTCATCGTCGTAGCCGTTGAACTGCGGCTGCGGGCCGTGGCCGCGCATGCCCTCGAGTTGCAGGCGCGTGCCCGCGATACGGCCCGACGCCTTGCCGATGACCGTGTTGGCCAAATCCGTGATCTCCACCGTCGAGCGGTAGTCGCGCTGCAGCTTCACGACGGTCGCGTGACCGTACGTCCGCGAAAAATTCAACAAGTAATCCGGAGTCGCACCCGTAAACGAGTAAATGGTCTGGTTGGCATCGCCCACCACCGTCAGGTCGTCCCGCGTGCCCAGCCAGCCTTCCAGCACCCGCTGCTGCAACGGCGTGACGTCCTGGTACTCGTCCACCACAAAGGACTGGTACTGGGCGCGGAACTCCTCCGCCACCGCCGGCGCGTGCTCCAGCGCCCCGGCGACGTGGATGAGCAAATCGTCGTAATCCAGCAACATGCCCTCCGGGCTCGTCTTCGCCTCCTCGTAGAGGCGGTAGACCTGGGCGACCTTCTGCGCGTCCGCCGGCGGGGTGCGCGCAGAATCGCCGATGCGTTGGACGTAATCCTCCGGGCCGATCACGCTGGACTTGGCCCACTCAATCTCGCTGAGCAAGTCGCGCACCATCTCCTTGCCGGTGTCCAAGCCGGCGGCGCGGGTGGCGCGGGCGACGAGGGGAAACTTGTTGTCCAGCACCCGCCACGGCAAATCACCCGCGATTTGGGGCCAGAAGTACCGCAACTGGCGCATCGCCGCCGAGTGGAACGTGCGCGCCTGCACCCCACCGATGCCCATGGCGGTGAGACGGTCACGCATTTCACCAGCCGCACGCTTGGTAAACGTCACCGCCAGCACGCGCGTTGGTGCGACCTGCCCGCGGTCGATGAGGTTGGCAATGCGGTAGGTGATCGTGCGCGTTTTGCCCGTGCCCGCACCGGCGAGGATGCACACCGGCCCGCGCGGCGCTTCCGCAGCGACACGTTGGTCGTCGTCGAGCACGCTGAGGTCTATGGCCACGGGTGGGCTCCTTCCAAAAAGTGTGGTTCGGTTCGTGCCCAGCGCTCGATCAGCGTGCGGGCGATGGTGCCTTCAGCGGCCAAGCGCAACGTGGGCAATTCCTCGCGGGTAGCCCAGACCACACGCGACAGTTCCCCATCGGTGGGGCCGTGGGCATCCACGTCCGCGCTGCGCGCCGTCATCCCCAGCATCAGCGCACCAGAGGCCGGCCACGGTTGGGAAGACACGTAGCGCACGTCGGTTGCGCGGCGGCCGGTTTCCTCCCGCACCTCCCGCGTAAACGCCGCCTCCAGCGTCTCTCCCACATCCACGTACCCCGCCACGAGCGTGAAGTAGCCGGGCCGGCGGGAGTTTTCTACCAGCAAAATGCGCTCGCCGGCGGGGTCTTCCACCACGCCGATCACGCACGGGTCCAGCCGCGGGAAAATCGGCGTGCCACTGGCGCCGCGAGCGACAATGCCGCCGTCGCCCCACTGCAGCTCAGAGCCGTCCGTGGGATCGAAACGGTAGCGCTCGCGGGCGCGGACAAGGCCGATAGCGCGCGCGGCCAGCGGGTGGTTCGCGTGGGAACGGGCATCGCCGGTTGCGCCCGCCGGCCCGGCGAGATCAGCGGCGTCGATACCGTGCACACGGGCCGCGGTGACCTCCGCAGCGATACGGACGTGGCTGGACGTGGCGGCGGCGGCCGGAGGGACGTCGATAAGCAAAGGCTCCCCGTTCGCGCCGAGCGGGAAGCGCCCGGCGGCATCGATGAGCAGCAACATCGCGCTAGTCCTGGCCGGTAATCGCGCCGTTCATGCGCACGTACAACAGGCGATCGCCCGGCTCCACCGTCTCCGCCTCAGGGGAATCGATGCGGTAGAGCTCGCCCGAGCGCACCACACCCAGCACAATGTCCGCCAAGTGGCGGGGGTTTGCACCGACCTCGTCGTCCGCGATCTGGCGCTCCGCCACCGCGAACCCCTCGTCCGGGCTGAGCAGATCCTCCATCATCTCCACCACCGGCGGAGTGACGGTAGCGATGCCGAGGAGGCGGCCCGCGGTCTCAGACGAAACGATCACCGAATCCGCACCAGACTGCATGAGCAGGTGCTGGTTCTCGCTTTCCCGCACACTGACCACGATCATCGCGCTCGGCGCCATCTCGCGCACCGACAACGTGATCAGCACCGCCGTGTCGTCCGAAGACGGCGCCACAATTACGGAACGCGCCCGGCTGACAGCCGCCACCCGCAACACGTCCGACTTCGTGCCGTTGCCGTGCACCGTGATCAAACCGCGCTTTTCCGCCACCGTCAGCGCGGCGGGGTCCGGGTCGATGACCACGATCGACGACGGCGCTGCGCCGCCTGCGATAAGCGCATCGATGGCGGACCGGCCCTTGGTGCCGTATCCGATGACAATCGTGTGGTTACGCACGCTATTCCTCCACTGTTGGATCCGGAGCGTCTTGCGGGAATCCTCCGTGAGCACCGACAAGGTGGTGCCGACGAGGACCATGAGGAAGGCCACACGCGCCGGTGTGACCAGGAAGATGTTGACCAGGCGCGCCGACTGCGTCATCGGCGTGATGTCGCCGTAGCCGGTAGTAGACAGCGTCACCGCGGAGTAGTACAACGCGTCGATGAACGTTAGCGGCTCCGAGTAGCCGTTGCGATCCAAGTACGCCACAAACGCGACAGCGACGATCAGCAGCAGCGCGTAAGCGAAACGCCGGGCGATCAGCGCCCACGGCGTAGCGCGAGCCGCCGTCGGAATATTGACCACGTCCAGCAGGCTGTGCACCGGGATCTCGGTGAGGTTTGTCGCGTCTGCGCGTAGCGACAACAGGCTCCGAAGCTTCACTACTGCCGCTCCTCGCTTTCCATCTCAGTTCCATCGCCTTGCAGGCCCGCATCAGCGGCCGAGCCTGCCGCCGCGCCGCCAAGCATTGTCTCCAGCTGCGCGAGATCCGGCAAAGCATGCGGCGCGAACGTCTCGCCGGTACGTACGTAGAAAAATACAGCCCGCACCGGCTTGCCGTCACTTGCGATACGGCGCCACGCCTCACGGTAGACCGCCAGCTGCAGTTGCGCCGATTCCATCGCGTCCCGGCCGGGCTTTTCACCCGTCTTCCAGTCCACCACAACCCAGCCGTTTTCATCCGAAAACACCGCGTCCATGCGCCCGCGCACCACCGAATTGCCCAGCGCGAGCTCGAAGGGGTGCTCCACATACGCCGGGGTGCGGTTGGCCCATTCGCTTGCCTCGAAATTGCGCTGCAGCCGCTCCAGCGTGGTGCGGTCCACCTCCGCCTCGTCGCTGCCCGGCAGCTCGTCTTCAGTCAGCAGAGGGCGCGCGCCGTAGAACTGTTCCAGCCACTCGTGGAACGCGGTGCCGCGCTTGGCGTAGGTGTTGGGCTTAAACGGCACAGGACGGCGCGCACGCCGCGCGAACTGCTGCGGGTCTGCCTTCAGGGCGACGACGTCGGAGGCCGTGAGCTCGCCCGGCATCACCACCGCCACATCCGCGGCCTGCGCCGCCTCGTGCTCCTCGATCAAGGCTGTGGCATCGCGTTCCCACAGCGCGAACAGCTCGCCGTCGGTGTAGTCCGGCAACTCGTCTATCGCGGCACGCACTGCCTCCGCGGCGGCGAGGTCCTGCTGCGCTGGTGCATAGTGGGGCCAGCGGCCAGTCTCCGGTGCCGCAGCCTGGCCGGGGGCGCCTGCTTCGTTGCCGGGCTGGGCTGTGCCGGTGTCGAGCCCGTCGTCCCACACCACCACGCTCGATTCCGGGACGCGCTCGCGCATCGCGGCGAAGTGGGAGTACGGCTCGGCTTCTTTCGCCGCCCCGTCGCGGCGGCGCGAACCAGTGACGATGAGCCGTTTCGCCGCTCGGGTCACCGCCACGTAGAACAGCCGGGAGGTCTCCTCCGCCAAATCGCCGGCGACCTCCTTGAGCCAGGCCTTGCCTGCCTTCTCAAAGTCGGTGCGGTTTTCCACCTCCGCGAACACTGGGTAAATGTCCGGGTCGCCGAACGTGTCGGTGGGCAGGTAGCGGGTGAACGTGAGGAAAGTCTCCGTCTTGGCCTTGTACGTCTCCGCGTCCGCGTGTAGCACCGCAACCGTGTCCCACTCCAGGCCCTTGGCCTTGTGCGCGGTGAGGATCTGCACGCGGTCTTCCTTGACCGCCACCGCCCCCGGTGTCAGCCCGTCCTCGAAGGCGCGGGCGAGGTCGAAGAAATTCAGCAGCCCGTCCAGACTCGCCCCGGGGTAAGCCGCGACCTCCTCGAGCAGTCGGTCCAGGTGCACCGCGCCCGTTGCGGATCCTCGGGCGAGCACCTCCGTGCGAATGCCAAAGACGTGGATGATGTCTGCAAACAAATCGCTCAAGCGCTTGCCCAGGCTATGCGTGCGCAGCCACCGCAGTTTCGCCGCGGTATCGCGCATCCGCACCAGTCCCTCCTCGCTGTAGCGCTCCGGCTCGCCCAAATCCGCCAACGCGTCCGTGAGGCCTTCCGGCTTGTCCGTGCGGGCGGAGATTTCCGCGGCACGCGCCACTAAATCTGCGAGCTGCTCATGCAGGTGCTCCTCCGCTCCGGCAGCCGCATCCGCCTCCTCCTCAGCAGCCTCGTGTGCACTGTTGGCCCCCCGCAGGTTTTTCGCTCGCGACGCCAGCGCATTTAGGTCGGCCAGCCCCAGCCCGACTGCAGGTCCGCCGAGGATGCGCAACGCCGCTGCCGTGTCCTCCGGGCGCACCAGCATGGTGGCAATGGCCACGGTGTCGGCGACCTCCGGCACGTCTAAAAGCCCGGCAAGCCCCACGATCTCGTAGGGCACCCCGCGCGCCTCAAGCGCCGCAGCAAGCGGCGGCGAGTGCCGGTTTTTCCGCACCAGCGCCGCCGCCGAAAACGGCAGTCCACCTTCTTGCGCAGCCCGGTATTCCTGCGCGAGGCGGTCCGCAACGAAATCGATCTCGCTCTCCTGGTCGGGGAAAAACCCCAAAGTCACGTCACCGGCATCCGCACCGGGGCGAGCCGACAGAGCCGCAACCGCTCTGCTTTTCCCTGTACCGAGCACCGCGTCGGACACGCCGTTCGCCAACGCCAGCACCTCCGGCGGGTTGCGCCAGGAGGTGGTCAGCTGCTTTTTCGGCGCCGTGCCGTCAGCGGTGGGGAAATCCTCCACGAACGCTTCCAGGTTCGCGGCCGTGGCGCCGCGCCAACCGTAGATCGCCTGCATCGGGTCCCCCACTGCCGTCACTGTCAGCGCGGGGTCCGCGCCGTTGCCGAACAGGCTGCGCAGCAGCACTCGTTGCGCATGGGAGGTGTCCTGGTATTCGTCCAGCATGACCACGCGGAAGCGGGAGCGTTGCGACGCCCCCACCACCCGGTGGTCCCGCGCCAACTGCGCGGCCACCGACATCTGTTCGTTGAAGGTCACCACCCCGCGACGGCGAAGCTCCGCGCCGAGCTCTTCCACCAGGGGCAGCAGATTCGCGCGTTCTTCCTGCTTGGAGCGCCAGCGGGTGAGCACCTTCGTGAACTCCACCCGCGCGCGCGGGCCGGTCGGGTACGACTCCGTCTCGGCGAGGAAATCGTGCGCGTGCTCGCGCACCCAACCCGGCGCGGCGAGCTCGTTGCCCATGGAGGTGTTCAGCGCCAGCAGGTCCTCCACGACAGTGGCGAGCGAGGGGTTGGATCCCAGCTGTGTGAGCAGCCCGCCGGAGTAGTTGACCACCACGTCGGTGGCGATAGCGTGCAGCTCCGCGTCGGTGATCAGCCTCGCGTCCGGCTCCACCGGCACCAGCAGTCCGTACTCGCGGATGAGTTCCCCGGCGTATGAGTCATAGGTCGATACTGTCGGCGCGATGACCTGGAGATGTTCCGCGAGCTCGCCGGACGGGTCCAGCCGACGCACCAACTCCGTGTTCTGCGCGAGCGCACCCAGCCGGTCTCTGATGCGCTTGCCCATCTCCTGTGCCGCCTTGCGGGTAAACGTCAGCCCCAGCACCTCGTCGGGGCGGGCGAACCCGTTGGCCACTAGCCACACCACACGTGCGGCCATGGTCTCGGTTTTTCCGGCGCCGGCACCTGCGACGACCAGCAGCGGGCCCGGGTCCGCACCGATGACGTCCGCTTGCTGTTCGGTGGGCGGGTACTGCTGCCCCAGGTAGCGCGACAGCAGCACCGGTGACATGGGGTTCGGGTTAGGCATGGTGAATCGTCGCTCCTTCCGGCTGAACGGGGCACAAAGCGCGCACCGCGCAGCGGTCGCACTGCGGGCCGGTCACGGCCATAAGTGTGGGGCCTGCGATCTCTTCGGGCAGCCCGTCGAGCGCGGCCGCAAGCTCGGCAAATTCTTCGTCGGTTTTGGCGGCTTGCTCGCGCGTGGTCAGAGAAGTCTTGCCAGCGTTCGGATACACCAGCACCGCACCGCCGACCTCGAGTGGATCGGTGTCATGGGCTGCGGTGACCACCTTGCCGTCGACGAACTGGCCGTGCGACAGCGCCAACTGGTAGGTGGCCAGCTGGGGGTTGTCCGCTGTCGCAGCAACGGTCGGCGGCGTCGCCCCGGTTTTCAGGTCCACGATGTGCACCGCCCCGCGCTCATCGCGCTCAAGCCGGTCCAGCCTGCCGCGGATTCTCACGTGCTCGCTGACCTGCACGTCCACGTCCGCCTCCACAGCGAGTTGCTCGAAGGCGCCGCGACTGGCCTGCAACCATGAATATGTGCGCTCGAGCATGGCCCGGAAATCCGCGATGTCGCGCTCCACTTTCCACTCGGGCGAGCTATCCGCCGCCCGGCGCGCCGCCACCGTCGCCTCGAGCGCCGCCTCTTCGTCGACGCCTTGGCCAAGTGCTTCGAAAAAGGCGTGCGCCATCGAGCCGTAGACCATGTCCAGCGTTTCGTTCAGGCCGGCCATCCGCTCCAGCACCGCGCGCATGGGGCACGCGAGCAGCTGCTCCACGCGCGACGGGGACAGCGCCGGCGCAACGTTGAGCGCTGTGCTTGTCGACGGCTCCGTGGTCGACCACCACTGCCCCGGCGCCGCCCCCAACACACCAGCGTGTGCGAGACGCGCAAGCTGTCGCGCCGCTTGGCGGCGCTGCGCTTCTGCCGCGTCCGGGTCTGTGAGCACGCGGCGAAACTCCGCGATGAGATCGTCGTGCGCGAGCACTCGCACCACAGACACATCGTCATCGGCGTCTGCCCCCTGCACACGTGTGCTGCGTACCGCCTCCTCTAGCGTGCCCGCAACACGTACTGGCCGCGCCGTTATGCGAAAGTCCCGGCAGAACTCCTCCACGAAGCGGGACCGCTGCTCAACCTCATCGCCGTCGTCGCTTTCCACAGCAGTGACAAGGAGCTGCTCGGTCGCACGGCTGGTAGCTACCGTGAACAGCCGGCGTTCTTCGACCAGGCGCTCGTTGACGTGGGAAACCGGCACTGCCGGATCCACCCCCTCGTCGATGAGGTCCACCAGATCCTCCTGGCGGAATAAGGAACCGGTCTCCCCCAAGCTCGGCCACGCCATCTCTTGCACCCCGGCCACAATCACGCGACGAAACTCCCGGCCGGTCGCGCCGTGCGCAGTCAGAAGCGCAACGGCGTCCGGGGTGGCGTTGCGGCGGTCGCGCACACCTGTGGGCAGTTCTTGTTCGGTGATTGAGGCGACGAAGGACTCGATGCCTGCGCTCGGCCTGCGCTCGGTGTGGTCGCCCGCCGCATCGAACAGCGCCATCACGGCGTCCAAGTCTCGGTCCGCCTGCGAACCTGTTGCGCCACCGCGCAACGCCGCGGCCAACAGGCGGTTGGACAGGCCCGTGGCGTGCCATAGTGCCCAGAGCACTTCCTCGACGCTGCCCCCGTCTGCCAGCGCCGCACGCCCAGCGTCGAGCACGTCGCGCACGTGCCGCAGGATGTCCAGCTCCCGGTCCGTGAGCACCGTGCCGAAATCTGGTAGCCCGGCCTGCGTAACAAGCAGTTCACGCAGGGTTTCTTCCGCGCGCGTCTCCGGCGCCCAACGGCGCAGGCCTCGAAGCAGCCGCCGCAGGGTCACCGGGTCCGCACCGCCGACCGGGCTGAGCAGCAAATCCCTCCACTGCGCGGCCGACAGCTCCTCGTACAGCGCTCGAACGCCTAACAGCAGCGCCGCGCCAATGCGCTGCTCGCCTAACACCAGGTCCGTGGGGTTGAGCGAGACGGGTACCCCAGCGTGCAACAGCGCTCGCCGCACCGGCTCCAGCAGCGGTGTGGAGCGCACCACCACTGCCATGTCCCGGTAATCCACTTCGTCTTCGAGGTGAGCGCGGCGCAACGTGTCGGCGACCAACGCGAGTTGGGTGCCGCCGCTGTCTGCGATTGCGGCGGTTTTCTCCGGTGTTCTGCGCGTGGCGCCGAGGTCGATGACCTGGTGGTCCAATCCACCCATGGTGCGGAAAAACTCCGGCGAGGCGCCGCGGAAGTGAAACACAGACTGCTCCATGTCGCCGCCGACCACCCCGAGTTCCGCCTGCGCTAAGAGCCGCTGCACCAACTTCGCCGACGCTGGCGCGAGGTGCTGTGCGTCATCGACGATGACGGTGTGCCACTGCGCCGGCAGCTCCACCTCGAGCGCGGCAGCAACCAGCTCCGAGGCAGACATCCTGTGCGCGCCAGACAGCGCCATCACCTGCTGGTACTCGCGCAAGAAGGAGCCCGAAGCGGACCAGATGTCAATGCCGTGGCGCCGACCTAACTGGATGAGTTCTTCCGGCCCTAAACCGCGCTCGATGGACCGCAGGAGGAAGTCTCGCAACTGGCGGGCAAAGCCCACCATCGGCAGCGCAGGCCGCAATTCCTCGGGCCAACTGCCCCCACCGTCCTCAGCGTGCCCTTGCAGCAGCTGTCGGATCACCGCGTCTTGTTCGGCGCCGGAAATAAGGCGCAGTTCACTGTCGAGCTCTTGGCGCACAAGCGCGAACGCCAATGAGTGCACGGAGCGCACGACCGGCTCGTCTGAGACGAATCCGGATGCCGCCAGCGTGTCTGACAGCTCCGCACGCAGCCGCGCGCCAGTCTCCTTCGAATCCGTAAGCACCAACACCCCGCCCGGGCCTGCGTTTCCGCCGTGCTCGGCGCCAATTTCCGTGCACCGCCGAATGGCCGCCGAGGCAGTATCCAACAGAAAGCTCGATACTCCCGACCCCGGCTCTCCCGTGACTTTGTAGAGCCCTGCTTTGGGTAGCTCCACCGGCCATTCGCGCGCGTGCGCCGGACGCGAGCGCGACACGAGGTACGCCCTCGGTTCGAGTGCGGTCGGGGGCACCGGGGAAGGTCGAGTATTGGCCATGCCGAAGATTGTGTCACTCACTCCGACACAAGTAGCGCTTCCACCAACTCAACTTTCGAACGTATGTCCGAACCGGCGGCCTTTGCGCAGGCCGCACGGTATTCCAGAGCGCGGCGCACGAGCGCCTCCAAATCCGGCACGTGCGCCCATCGCTCCAGCACGGCCGCATCCACCAGCCCGGCCAGCAGTCCGTCCACAATCACCAGAGCCGCACTCAAACCTCGGGGGCGCAGGCCCGACGAGGGCACCAGGTCTGTCAGCGTCGGCACTGCGTCTCCTGAAAAGAGCAGGCAGGAGGCGAAGTCCACGTGCGCCACCACGTCGTCAGGCTGCGGCGTGTAACCGTGCCACACCGCCCGCTCGGCAGTGGCAAACACGTCGCCCCGGTCGGCGGAGGGCGCTTCGATGCCAGCCGCGGCTTCGTCGTAACGCAAGGCGGCAGCGACTGTTTCGTCGATACGCGAAAGCACTCGTCCCTCGACGAACTCGTTGGCCTTAAACCCTCCGACAACGAGGCGCCCGTCAGTGGCGCGCACCGGGCGGGATACGGCAATGCCGGACCCGAACTCGCCTGCGTGCTCTCGCACCTTGCCAGACCACGCTGCGGTAGCGCTGGCCCGGGCAACGACGACCCTGCCGAAGCGCACGCCGTTGTCCCACTCTGGCCCCAGTGGCACGCCGGCGCGGCCATCGAGCTGGAACGCCGACAAAACGTGGCCGGGGATATCACCCGGGGTGCGCGAATCCTTGTGCTCGCCCACAGACAGCCCCCTTACTGCACCGCCGGACGCGGGTACGGCCACGGGTTCGGCCGGCACGTGTCCGGGTTGTCCGGGTACGGCTCTTCGGGGCTCATGGCCCGCAGCTCGGAGTTTTTCAGGCTCAGGGTCTGCTGCATCATAGTCGGCGCGAGCGCGTTCGGCGCCGGGCAAGCCTCGTGCTCCGCAAAGCCCACTGCGTGGCCGACTTCGTGGTTGATCACGTACTGGCGGTAGCTGCCCACATCCCCCTGGAACGGCACCGCACCGCGCACCCAGCGCGACTCGTTGATCAATACCGTGTCTTCACCAGTGATGCGGGTGCGGCAGCTCGTCTCGGTACCCAACTGGGCCCCGCATAGCTCAGCCGTAGTATCCAGGGACGTCAGCCGGATTTTCAACGTCGGATCGTCACCGGCGCCGACGTGCTCGAAGCGGAAGCGCGGATCGTTGGTCCAGCCGCGGGGATCGCTCAGCGTCGCGTCAACCATGTGCGCGAACGCCTGGTCCCCGCCGTAGCCGGAGGTGTCAATGCCGTGCTCCACCTCGACGGTGTAGCGCACCACCAATTCGGTCCCCTCGCCCGCGGTCATGCCGGGAGTGCCCACCTCGTAGTACGTTCCTTCACCCTGAGTGGTGTACGGCCCGCCCGGCGGCAGGTCATGGGGGTCAAACTCGCCTTCCGCAATCTTTGCTGGTTCCAGCGGCGCGACCCCACCATCCGCGTCTTCTTCGAGCGACGCCGGCGAAGACGCTTCTGCCTCCTCCGAAGCCGTGGTCGTCCCCAACGCTACGTCCTCGGGATTTTGGAACATGTTGATCAGCATGAACACCGTGATCACTGCGAGCACAGGGATGGCGTAAGCGCGCCAGCCGTACTCGCGCGCGAACTCCGCCAACTTGCTGTCTTCTACCGCGCCCTCGTGCGCGAACTGCGGCCGGGCGGGGCGGATGTCCCTTCCACGCGTCGTGCGCGTGCGCGACCGGCGGCTCGGACGGGAGGCGTGCTCGCCGCGGCGACGGCGGTGTTCCGTCCTCGACGTGTCGTCTTCGGGTTCAAACTCCCAGGAGTCGAACCAATCGCCGAAATCGTCGTCGCCGGACTGGCGGTGCGCCTTACGGGACTCGTTGTCCCACGCGCCCCGCTCATGTGCGCCGTGCCGTTGTGCCATAAATGCGTAATTTAGCGCATGAACCCGACGGAGCGGGCCGCGGTATTGCCCTGCTCCACGTACACGATGCGCTCGGTTCGGATGAGGTAAGCGCGACCCTTGTCGTCCTCCAACTTGAGCGTGGCCTGGTCGCCTGCGATGGCCTGCTCCACGGTGGAGATGATGTCGTCTTGACCTTCAGGCAGTTTGATCGTCAGTTCGCGGGGGCTGTCTGCAAGACCGATCTTGATATCCATGGTGTCGCTCACTGTCCTTCACTTCATTCGCTTCGGCGTTACGCCGCGGTTACGCGGCGGCGGGCTCATCGGGCCTATCTAGGCCCGCCCGCGCAGTAGCCCCATTGTAACGGCCTGCCGTTAAGATGAACGCGTGCCCTATTCAGCTGAGAGTGAACACAACCGCGCCGAAGCCGGCGCCCCGGCCGGCAAAAAGACACAGCCGCCGACGTTTGCTCAGCTGGGTGTCGCCGCCGAGATCGCCGACGCGCTCGCCGCACGAAACATCGTCCGCCCGTTTTCCATCCAGGAGTTGACGCTCCCCCGCGCTTTGATAGGCCGCGACATCATCGGCCAAGCCCGGACAGGCATGGGCAAAACGCTCGGCTTCGGCGTGCCGCTGCTGGACCGCGTCTTTGACGACGCGGACATCGACGAGCTCGACGGCACTCCGCGCGCGCTGGTTGTCGTGCCCACGCGTGAGCTCGCGGTGCAGGTGGGCGACGACCTCACCCACGCCGCTTCCCAGACCCCTGTGCGGGTGACCACCATCTACGGAGGGCGCCCCTACGAGGATCAGATCGCCGCGCTGGCGGATGGCGTGGACGTGGTCGTCGGCACGCCGGGCCGCCTCATCGACCTGTATGACCGCGGGGATCTGGCCCTATCTGCGGTTGCCATCCTGGTGCTCGACGAGGCGGACGAGATGCTGGCTATGGGGTTTTTACCGGACATTGAGAAGCTTTGGGCAGCGGTGCGCCCTGACGCGCAGACCATGCTGTTTTCTGCGACGATGCCGGGGCCGATCCTCGCCTTGGCGCGGGCGAAGATGCGCAAACCGGTCCACATCCGGGCTGAAGCGCCGAGCGCGTCGCGCACCCACGACACCACCCGCCAGGTGGTGTTGAAGTCCCACCGCATGGACAAATCCGAAGTCGTCGCCCGTATCCTGCAAGCTCAAGGTCGCGGGCGCACCATCATTTTCGCGCGGACGAAGCGCTCCGCGGCGGAGCTGGCGGACGATCTCGCCGGGCGCGGCTTTACTGTGGCCACGGTCCACGGCGACCTCGGCCAGCGTGCGCGCGAGGAGTCCCTCGATGCTTTTCGACGTGGTGCGGCCGACATCTTGGTCGCCACCGACGTCGCGGCCCGGGGCATCGACGTCGACGATGTCACCCACGTGATCAATTTCCAGACTCCGGACGATCCGATGACGTACGTCCACCGCATCGGCCGCACCGGCCGCGCGGGAAAGAACGGCACGGCTGTGACGCTGGTCGGCTACGACGAAGTGCGCAAGTGGGCGGCCATCAACGATGAGCTGAAGCTGGGCATCCGGGATTTGCCCGAGTGGTTTTCCACCTCACCGGAGTTGCATGAGGCACTGGATATCCCGGAGTCAGCGACGGCACGCGTTGGGCGCCCGCGTAAAGTGCTCGGGGCACGCCCAGCACAAGCTCGAGGAAGGAAACGGCGATGAACGCTCCCTTGCGCCGCACCCGCGGAGATCTGCTCGCTACTGGAGTGATCGCAGGCGTCTCAGCACTGCTGCTGGGCACCGCATTCTTTACTGCCCCCGCGCGCGACGCACACCTGGTCTCGGCTGCAGAAGAACAGCAGGACTTCGGCCAACTCGCCGTGGTGCCGAAATCTTTCAGCGAAGGCTTCACGCTGCCGGACACCTCCGGCCGCGACCAGCCGCTGGTGGCGAACGGTTTGATCATCACGTACAACGACCACACGCTGACCGCTACCTCTCCGGAGGGCGAGACGGTGTGGACGTACGAGCGACCCAACGAGCTGTGCTTGGTGGATCAGGCCTGGGGCAAGGTCGTGGCCACTTACCGCGACAATGCGGGCTGCGGCGACGTGGTCGCCATCGACGCGAAAACGGGCAACTACGCAGGCACCCGTTCGGCCATTGCGCCGGAAAACGTAGTGCGCCTCGCGTCCAACGACCGTGTCGGCTACGCCAGCTCCTCGCGCGCCGAGGTGTGGCGCTCCGATCTGGTGCGCACCGTCGAGTACGGCTACGTGGAGGCGAAGCAGGAGCCGGACATGCAGCCGCACGAGTGCACCATCACCTCGGCACTGACCCGCACTGAGCTGGTGGCAATCACGGAGGTCTGCAACGACGGCACGTATTTGCGCCTGCAGGAGGCCACGCCGGAAGATTCCCGCAAGCCCGAGGTGCTCGCCGACGTCGAAATCAGCCCGGACGCCTACCTTGTGTCCATTTCCCAGGACGCGGCGGCGGTGTATGACCCGACCACCTCTGAGGTCCGCGGCTACAACACGGAAGGCACGAACATCAGTTCCTCGTCGGTGCCGCAGATGGACAGCCCAGAAATCGGCCCGGACGGCACGATCAAGAACTTGCCGGTGGCGGACCTGCCGCACCATATGTCGTACTGGGAAAACAATTCCCTGCTGCTCATGGAGCCGTCTGCCCTTGCCGTGACCGGTGTTTTCCAGGGAGCATTGGGTACCGGCTTCTCCGCCGGGGAGAAGTTGCTCTACGCCTCTGACGGCGGCATCGCGGTTGTGGACTGGGATAAAAACGCGGTGGACAAGATCATCCCGGTCAACCGTGGTGGCTACACCGGTCCAGTCCACATCTCCTCCGCCGGGGCTACGGTGGTGGAAAAGCGCGGCGACGAGGTCGTGGTAATGAAGGCGAACACCTAATCCCCCTGTCCCCCTAGCGCGGCGCTTTCTAGCGCCGCGCTTTTCGTTGCGCGTAACGCGCTTCGTTGAACTCGCGCGATGCGGGGTGGAAGATCCCGATCAGAGCGAGTGCAGCCGATGCCAACGTGGCCGCGCCCAACAGCGGAATTCCGCCGCGGAACATGTAGATGGCTACACCGGCCAAAATCGCCTCAACCAGCACCACCGCGCCGATCGCACGCGGGTTGCCCCGCAGCGTCGACACGGCGGCGAACCCGACGTAGCCGAAGATGATGAGTAGGAACAGCGCGGTGCCGATGTTGACGTAGTTGGCCGCCGGTGACTGCGATTCCAGCGTGGAAGTGTGCTCGGTGAATTGAGAGATGATCAGGGATGCCACATAGACGACGATGGCGGCGCACTGCACCAGCACAACGATTGCGCTGAAGCGCATGAGTGCGGGCACGGTTCCGGGCGTGGTCTGAACGGGCTCGTTGTTGGTTTTCACATCGAAGTAGTGTAGGCCCCACTCCCGTGGGCTCCCATTCACCCGGAGCGATTTGACGGTGACACAAGCCTCAGCGGACTACCGTTTTCGCAGTTCAAAACCATAAAACAGCCAGCATTCCCCGGCCACTCCCAGAACTCCGCCAGATAAATACTGGGTTACATTCTATGATTCCAGTCACAATTTGGCATACACCCCTAGCGCAGTGTAGGTGAACGTGCCATTATTTCCGGGTAGCAAAAACAACGGGCTGGTTACACAGCCCTTAACCCTCCGCCACCACAGGGTTAACGCCCGGTAAACCGGAAGACGGGTCCCGCATCCAACGGGAAGCTCCGCCTGGTGCCAGGAATCAAACTTCGTTTGCAACGCATCCGCTCGACGCGGGTGTTTGTGGTGCGCACGTAATTGCACATGGAACACACACCCGATCTTTAAAGGAGAGTCATCATCATGGATTGGCGCCACGAAGCTATCTGCCGCGACGAGGACCCGGAACTGTTCTTCCCGGTCGGCAACTCCGGTCCGGCCCTGAGCCAGATCGCCCAGGCCAAGCTGGTCTGCCACCGCTGCCCCGTCACCTCCCAGTGCCTGAAGTGGGCACTGGAGACCGGTCAGGACGCCGGCGTCTGGGGCGGCCTGTCCGAGGAGGAGCGTCGCGCGCTCAAGCGTCGCAACAAGGCACGCGCCCGCAACCGCGCCCGCCTCTCCGCATAACAGGGCTCCGGATTACCCCGTGCGCTGCACGGGGCGATACAGTGGAACATCTGTAACCGGTTACCCATATTCAAGGAGGCCCCATGAGCAAGCGTGGTCGCAAGCGCAAGGATCGTCGTAAGAAGAGCGCAAACCACGGTAAGCGCCCTAGCGCATAAGCGCTGCAACGAAGTGTAAAAGCGGGTTCTTCCCTATTCGGGAAGGACCCGCTTTTGGCTTGCCGCCTGGCCTTACTACTTGTTCATGAACAGGACACCGTAGCCGATACCCAGGGCAGCGAGGGCGACGACCACACCACCGATGATGGCTGCGACGTTGACTTGGGAGCCAGCAGCCTTGGAGTCGACCTTCTTTTTGGCTTTCTTCTCGGCCTTCACCTCCTTGGCAGGCTGCTCAGCCTTTTCAACCTTTGCCGGTTCCTCAGTCTTTTCTGGCTTTTCGACCTCGACAGGCGCTTTCTGCCCCACCGGCTTCCCGGTGGGGAGCGAGCCCGGCATCGCTTCTGCTTTGTTGGCCGCGTGACCCACCTGCGGGGCATTGTTGTCGTCCGCGACCTCGACCGGCGCGGGCTTTTCCACCTCAATACGCTCTTCCGGCTGCTCGATCTCGACCTCGTCCTCCGCCTTGGCGCGAGCGCCGATGGATTCGGCGTAGGCGCCGATGCGGATGTTGTCCATCTCCAGCGAATCCCAGTCAGCCGGCACCAAGAGCTTGCCTTCCGGAGTATCCGCGAAGTACGGCTGTTCGGAGTAGTTGAAGTAGTCGAACTGGCGGTCGTAGTTCATCACCGAGTGGTACGCCTCTTGCATCGGCGACCCCTCAGCAATGCTGCCGGTGTACTTCTGTGCTCCCCAGTGGCGCAGGCCGAGAGTGTGGCCAAACTCGTGCAGGATGGTGTTGCGTACCTGCTCGTCCGTTGCACGGCCGCCCGGGTTTGCAACGTAGAAGGAGTTGTCGCCCACCAGGGACAGGCCCGTCGTGTTGGAGCCTGCGCGCATCCGGTCGCCGAGCACGCCAGGACGGAAGATGTTGGCGCGATCGCCGAGATCCTCCACCGTATTCAGCAGCTGGATCGCTTCGTGGATGCTGCCGTCGAAGTACACGGGGCGGTAATCCAGGGTCTCGCCCCCGAAGCGCTTCGCGTAGTGCGGAATATTCGAGTAATGCGCGCCGGCATCGATGTGAAGGGTGATGCCGTGCGCATCGAACAGATTCACTAGCTCGTCCAAGGACTGCTTGGACGGGGCGTAAGAGGCACGGTTCGCGTCTGCACACTCCTGAAGCTTGCGGGTATCGCAGCCGAGGGTGTCGTATTCGGATGCCATCCAGTTCAGCTGGACAAACAGGTCCGGGCGGTTCGGGTCCGCGCCCCAGTCCGGCAGAGGGATCTCCGTGCCGTCGGCCAGCACGACCCCCTCTTGTTCCCAGATGTCCGGGAGACCGTCACTGTCGGAGTCCGCCATGGCAGCGGTGTTGCTAACCATGGGAGCCAGCTCGAATTCAGCTGCCGCTTCTGCGACGTTCACGCCGGAGAAGGCGATTGCTGCAGCGAGGCCCGCTGCGACACTGTTTCGGAATGCTGCTCGCATCTCGGTTTCTCCTTGGATTCAGTCCCGGTTGCTTGGGGCTTTTTCTCTTTGTTACAGCCAAGAGTTTATGCACTGTTTATGCGCAGGTAAAACGCAGAAAGAATGCCTGAAAAATTCCCCAAATCGTTGAACATTGTTTACGGATTGTTCAACGTTTCTACACGTTCTTGCCTGCGGATTGTTCACCAATCCACCGTTGTGGATATGATCTTTAAAAACATTGTTCAACGATCTGCTCCGTCCCCGTGGAGGATGGTTGAACAATCCGCCGTTAATGCATTTTATGCGTGTCGAGACATATCCACACATTGGAGCCAATCCCCGCTATGACCTGCGCCTTTGCACGTATAGACAATTCATAGTTTCTCAGTTATCGGTTTTTCCATTCCCCGAACCCCGCGGACAGGCCAGATTGTTCAAAAGTCCGCGGATTGTTCACCAATCCCGCGTTACGCTCTACCCCCGCTTTTTACCCCCGTTGCGGGACGATGGGGCGTCGATAAGCAAACAACGCTCCTCCCACACGAAAAACCCGCAGCCGAAAGGCTGCGGGCAACCACGAAAAAGCGCCTAGCGGTAATGAACTTCGGTGTAGGTCACCGTGGTGAGAGAGGCAACGATGCGCTGGCGCAGAGGTTCTGGGGCCTTGGCCGGCCCGCAACACTCGCGCACTATGGCGCGCACGTCACGCTCGGACTGGGCAACGGCAAGACACTCCGGGCACGCGGCCAGGTCCTTGCGGATTTCCTCCCTGCGCGCCGGCGGGGTGTCCGCATCGAACAGCTCGCACAGCAAGCGGTGAGTGGCTTCGCAGCCATGAGCGTCGGTGTGGGTGTGTCCGGTGGACATTACTTCTCCTTCGCGTCCTGTGCGGTGTCTTGCGTGCCGGCAGTGCCAGCAGTGCCGGCGGATGTTGCCATATCGGCGTGGTCGAGGCCGATGCCTCGCTCCTGTGCCACGTCTTTCAACATCCCGCGCAGCTGTTTTCTTCCGCGGTGCAATCGGCTCATCACAGTGCCGATGGGAATGTCCATCACCTCCGCGATTTCCTTGTAGGCCATCCCCTCTACATCCGCGTAGTAGACCACCATGCGGTAGTCCTCGTTCAGCGCGTTGAGCGCGTCCGAGATCCGGGAGTTCGGCATGGATTTCAGCGCCTCAACCTCGGCGGACTCCAAGCCGGTGGAGTCGTGGGAGCTGGAGGTGTAGAGCTGGTTGTCCGTCACCTCGTCCGCAGACGTCTCCAGCGGGCGGCGCTGCTTTTTGCGGTACGAGTTAATGTACGTGTTGGTCATAATCCGATACAGCCACGCCTTGAGGTTGGTGCCCGGTGTGAAGCTGCCGAAGTTTTTGTAGGCCTTTAAGTAGGTCTCCTGCACCAGGTCTTCTGCGTCTTGCGGGTTGCGCGTCATGCGCAGCGCGCCGCCGTACAGCTGGTCCAAAAGCGGCATCGCTTCCTCGTCGAAGCGGGCCTTCAGGTCGTCGCTTACGCCGTTGTCCGGCTCGGTTTCGGGCATGCCCGCCATTGTAGGGCCCCATTTGTGCGCCGCTACCCTGTCCCCATGGCCGAGAAGACTCACGCACTGTCAGCACTCAAAGGCACCGCGCACGAGGTGCTCACCTACTCCCCCGGCCAGGACCACTTCGGCGAGCATGCCGCAGCCGAGCTCGGACTGGATCCGGCTGCGGTGCTCAAGACGTTGGTCATCGCCCACGAGCGCGACTTGGCTATCTGCTGTGTGCCAGTGGCCGGGCACCTGTCGCTCAAGGCCGCGGCAAAGGCGCTCGGCTGGAAGCGCGCGGAGATGGCGAACCCGGCCAAAGCGCAGCGCGCCACGGGTTACGTCGTCGGCGGCATCTCCCCGCTCGGCACGATGCAAAAGCTTGCGACGCTTATCGATGCCTCCGTGGCCGACCTCCCAGCCATCACCGTCTCTGCCGGCCAGCGCGGCCTTTCGGCCCGGCTGGCCCCGCAGGACCTAGCCGCGCTGACTGGGGCGCAGTTCGCCGAAATCAGCGCCCCCTAAGCGTCGCTTCCGCCCATCAACCCCATCAACCCCATCAACTCCGCGTAATCGTTGCGGGTGTTGCCCACCTCCTGGGCTGCCTCGTTGAACACCAGCTGCTCCGCCACACGCGAGGGCCGCACGAGCTCCAGCGCCTCCTGCGGGGTGCCGTCGACCCAGGTGCGGATCTCGTCCGCGCGCAGAAACAGCGGCAGCCGGTGGTGCAGCCAAGCCATGTTCTCTGTCGCGTCGGTGGTCACCATTGTCGTGGAGAGCCGGTCCAGTCCCGTCTCCCACAACGCAGCGGCGAACAGCATCCCCTCCGCCGCGCGCACGAAGTAGGGCTGCTTGCCGTTTTCCGTCTGCTTCCACTCGTAGTAGCCGTCGAGCACCATCAGGCCGCGGCGGGCTTTGAACGCGCTGCGAAACGACGGTTTTTCCGCCACGGTCTCGCCGCGGGCGTTAAACAGCGGCGGGCCGGTTTCGTCCTTCTTCCAGGTCGGCAGCAGCCCCCAGCGTGCGGCGTCGATACGCGCGTGGCTCTCCGCCACCCTGATTAGCGGTACCTGCTGGGTCGGCGCGATGTTGTAGCGCGGCGGCGGGGTGCCGTCGGGCGCATCCACGTCCGAAATGCCGGGCAGCGCCTCCACTGCGTCAATGAGGTCCTCACCTGAAGTGAAAAGAACGAATCGTCCACACATGCGCTCCATTATTATTGCCTGCATGACCGAGATGTGGCCCGCACCGTTTCATCCCAGCCCCATCACCCACACGCAACGGGTGCCGGGGTCGAAATCCATGACCAACCGCGCCTACATTCTTTCGGCGCTCGCGTCCGGGCCGTCCACCATCACAGGAGCGCTACGCTCGCGCGACACGGACCTCATGGAGGCCGCGCTGGCCGCCATGGGCACCCGCATCGAGCACGACGGCGACACCATCCGCGTCACCCCGGGCGAGCTGCACGGAACCGAGGTGGACTGCGGGCTGGCCGGCACTGTGATGCGTTTCGTGCCGCCGGTCGCGGCGTTCGCGGAGGGGCCCGTGCTTTTCGACGGCGACGCGCACGCCCGCAACCGTCCTATGTCCACCATTCTGGACGCGCTGCGCGCCTTGGGCGTCGACGTCGCCGGCGAGACGCTGCCGTTTACGGTCCACGGCACCGGCTCCGCAGAGGGCGGACCGGTGGAGATCGACGCGTCCGGTTCGTCCCAGTTCGTCTCCGGACTGTTGCTGTCAGCCGCCCGGTTCGAGCGCGGTGTGCAGATCCGCCACACGGGCGCCACCTTGCCATCCCTGCCGCACATCGAGATGACGGTGGCCATGCTCGCAGACACCGGCGTGCGCGTGAAGGCCGAGCAGAATTCCTGGTCTGTGGGCACGCAGGAGATCCGCGGCACGCACTGGGTAATCGAGCCGGATCTGTCCAACGCCGCCCCGTTTTTGGCCGCGGCGGCCGTCACCGGCGGCGAGGTGCGCATCCCCCACTGGCCGGTCGTCACTACCCAGCCGGGCGCGACCATGCACCCCATCCTGGAACGCATGGGGTGCGAGGTGGAGCTCGTCGCCGAGGGCGCGGGCCACACTCTGCGTGTGCGTGGCCCGGAGCCGGGCACCCTGCGCGGCATCCGCATCGACATGAGCGACATCGGCGAGCTCGCCCCCACCGTCGCGGCGATCGCCGCCTGCGCCACCACCCCCAGCGAGCTGACCGGCATCGCGCACCTGCGCGGACACGAAACTGACCGCCTGTCGGCGCTGGCGCGCGAGATCAACGAGCTGGGCGGCGATTGCGAGGAGCTTGGCGACGGGCTTCGCATCACCCCCACCCGCATGCGTGCAGGCGTCTGGCACACCTACGACGACCACAGGATGGCCACCGCCGGCGCCATCATCGGCTTGGTGGTCAAGGGCATGGAAGTGGAAAACATCGACACCACGTCCAAGACCCTGCCCGGATTCGCCGAGATGTGGTCGGAGGTGGTGGCGCAGTAATGGGCCGCAGCTTCGCCGACTACGACGAGTCCGACGTGCGCGTGCGCCCCGGCAAGGGGTCGCGGCCGCGCTCGAAGAACCGCCCGACGCACGACGACGCCGAATTCGGTCTCGTGGTGGCTAAGGACCGCGGTCGCTGGGGCGTGGTGCTCGACGGCTCCGGCACGCGCCTGCAGTGCACCCGTGCCCGCGAGCTGAAGCGCACCTCCATCGAGGTCGGCGACCGCGTCGGCGTTGTCGGCGACACCTCCGGCGCCAAGGACACGCTCGCCCGCATCGTCAAACGCGAAGAGCGCTCCTCGGTGCTACGCCGCACCGCCGACGACACGGACCCCTACGAGCGCATCATCGTGGCCAACGCGCAGCTGATGCTCATCGTGGTGGCCGCGGCAGATCCGCCGCCGCGCACCGGTTTTGTGGAGCGCGCGCTCATCGCCGCGTTCGTCGGCGGCGTGACGCCGGTGGTGTGCGTGACCAAGTCGGATCTCGCCGACCCCTCAGACTTCGAGCGCGAGCTGGCGGACATGGGCGTTCAAGTGCTGCGCACCGGCGTCGACGACGGTGTCGACGCGCTGGGCGAGCTGATTCGCGGTCGCATCTCCGCGTTGATCGGCCACTCCGGTGTGGGCAAATCCACGCTGGTCAACCGCATCGTGCCGGACGCTGAGCGCGAAACTGGCGCGGTCTCCGGCGTAGGCAAAGGCCGGCACACCTCCACCCAGTCCGTGGCGCTGGAGGTGCCCGGCGGTGGCTGGATCATCGACACCCCCGGCATCCGCTCCTTCGGCCTCGCGCACGTCGCCCCCGAAGCGATCGTTGAGGTGTTCCCGGATCTGGCGCTAGCCGCCGAGCAGTGCCCGCGTGGCTGCACGCACCTCGGCCCGCCAGCGGACCCGGAATGCGCCTGGGACGAGCTGGACCCGGCCTCACCCGTCGGCCGGCGCGCACTTGCGGTGCGGGGCCTGCTTTCGGCCCTGCACTCCAACAACGACTGGGAGTTAAAGCAGCTCGACGAGCACCGGTAGCTCGCTCGGGTCGTAGAACGCCATGTAGTTGTCCTGGGCATCCCCCACGGCCAACTCGGCGTCCTCATCGCCCAGATCGGCGGCGTCGACGACCTCGATCGCCTTCGCGGTAGCCGCTTCGGCCTCAGCGATGTCCACGTGGATCGCCGCGACATCCTCCAAAGACACGGGGCCGGCGAGCTTGACCACGGATTCTCCCATCTCCGGATCCGGCGTGGCCTGGCTGTCCGGTACGTCGGCCGAGACAACCACGCGGCGGTGCGGGTGGCGCTCCTCGTCGCCGATGGCCAGCAGACGGATCGAAGCCAGCGCCGCGTCGTCGAACGCGACCGCCTCAATCTCTTCCTGGTCGCCGGAGGTGAAAAACTCGTGCAGCGCCTCGGTGGCGGCGAACGCCCAACCGTTGCGCGCGTGGATCAGCCGGTGCTCCTCCAAGGAGGCGAGCATGCCAAAGGTTGCGGGAAGGTAGACGCGCACTAGAACTCGCCCTCGACGTCGAACAGGGACTGGATCTCCACCGCGGTGCGGTCGATGGCGGTGTGCAAAATGCCGATCATGTTGTACTCCACCGCCGCGCGGACGTTCATGATGTCGTCGTCGACCATCACGCAGTCGTTCAAGTCCACGCCGATGGCGTCAGCCGCGGCCTGGAACGCGGCGCGCTCCGGCTTTTCAGCCCCGATCTCGCCCGAGAGCACCACAGCGTCAACCACGCCGTTGAACTCCCACTCGCGGATCTTTTCCGCCATCTCGCCGTCGCCCTCCTCGTTGGAGAGGATGCCCACGGAGATCTCTTTCTCCTTCACCGCCTGGATGAGGGGCTTCCAGCGCTGCTCGTCCTCTGCACCGGTGTCCAACACGCCTGCGTAATCGATGATCAAGCCCTGCACGGAATCCCTCTTTCGTTGGTTGCGTCGCGGATGCCTAGTTTAGTGTGCACACCCTTTACACGGGCGGCTACGAACGGGAACAATGATACCTACCCCGCAGCCTGCCCGTCCCCCTCCACCACGCATTCCCGTGCGAGCGAGGGAGGAACACCCGCCATGTACTACACCGCCCCAGGCCACAGGCACATCCAAGTGCTCGTGCCGCAGGCGCACCGGGCGAGCGCCGCGCTTTCCCGGCCCGCAGGCACTGACCGGCCCGCGGGTTCGGTCACGCACACACCTGCCGCCGATGTCGAGCCGGTTGTCGCGGAAGCGCTCAACGCCGCGCTGAGCAAAGACCGGGCCACGTCCATGATGGCCTGGCGCTTCGCCCCGGCCGTGCGCGCCCACATCCGCGCCCGTCAACGCGCCGCCGTGCTGGCGAGCCAGAACAAACGAAGCGCCCCCGCGGCGGGCAGAGTGCGAATCCGCACCTGCCACGCCCGCGAGGGCGGGGAATTCTTCGGCACCGTCGAAGCTGCAGACGGCACCAAGAAGGCTTACGCAGCGAAGATCCAGGACGGCAAGCTGATCTCCTTCAAGGTGTTGTAAGCGTCAGCTCGTCGCCAAGCAACCTGCTAGATGGCGGTGGAGCCACCCTCAGCAGCCTGCTGCGGCGCCTCGTCCTGCGACTCGAACTGCTTGCGCATGGCGAACAGCTGGCGCACCGTCTCTTCCTGAATGCCCTCGTTCATGGCGTTGAACATGTCGCCGCCTTCTTTCTGGTACTCCACCAGTGGGTCGCGCTGCGCCATCGCGCGCAGGCCGATGCCCTCCTTCAGGTAGTCCATCTCGTAGAGGTGCTCGCGCCACTTCGTGTCGATGATCGGCAGGATCACCATGCGCTCGAGGTTGCGCATCTGCTCCTCGCCACCGATGGCGGAAACGTTCTCCTCGAGCTGGTCGTACTGGGCGTTCGCGTCGTCGAGCAGCGCCTGACGCAGCTGCTCGGGAGTCAGCTCGCCGGCGCGGCCGTACTCGTCGCCGTCGACGAGCTCCTGCGCGGACACCTTCGGGCCGTAGAGGGAATCGAGCGCGTTCCACAGCTCGTCCAGATCCCAGTCCTCCACGTAGCCCTCGGCGGTCGCGCCGACGACGTAAGCGCCGATGGTGGACTCGATCATGCGGCGCACCTGGCCAGCGATGTCCTTGGAGCCCAGGATCTCCTGGCGCTCGCGGTAGACCACCTTGCGCTGCTCGTTGAGCACCTCGTCGTACTTGAGCACGTTCTTGCGCATCTCGAAGTTCTGGTTCTCCACCTGAGACTGCGCGCCCTTAATAGCGTTGGAGACCATCTTCGCCTCAATCGGCACATCGTCCGGCACGTTGAGGCGGTTCATCATGTTTTCCATGGACTGTCCCACGAAGCGCACCATGAGCTCGTCGCGCATGGACAGGTAGAAGCGGGTCTCGCCCGGATCGCCCTGACGCCCGGAGCGGCCGCGCAGCTGGTTGTCAATGCGGCGCGACTCGTGGCGCTCCGTGCCGATGACGTACAGGCCGCCGGCCTCTCGCACCTCGTCGCCGAGCTGCTGGGAACGCTCCTTGGCGGCCGGCAGCTGCGCGTCCCACGCCTCCTGGTAGCTCTCCTCGTCTTCGAACGGGTCCAGGCCCTGTGCCTGCAGCTTCGCGTCCAGCAGGATTTCCGGGTTGCCGCCGAGCACGATGTCGGTACCGCGGCCAGCCATGTTGGTGGACACGGTCACCTTGCCGGGCAGGCCCGCCTCAGCGATAATACGGCCCTCTTCCTCGTGGTACTTCGCGTTGAGCACGTTGTGCTCAACGCCCTTGCGGGTGAGCAGCTGCGACAGGTACTCCGAGCGCTCCACGGACGTGGTACCCACCAGCACCGGCTGGCCCTTGGCCGCGTGCTCCGCAATGTCCTCGGCAACTGCGGCGAACTTGGCCTCCTGGGTCTTGTAGATCAGGTCGTCGCGGTCGCGGCGCTGGTTCGGACGGTTCGGCGGGATCTGCACGACGTCCATCTTGTAAATCTGGTGCAGCTCTGCCGCCTCAGTCTCAGCCGTACCGGTCATGCCGGACAGCTTGTCGTAGAGGCGGAAGTAGTTCTGCAGCGTCACCGTCGCCAGGGTCTGGTTCTCGTTTTTGATCTCCACCTGTTCCTTGGCCTCGATGGCCTGGTGCATGCCCTCGTTGTAGCGGCGGCCCGCCAGCACGCGACCGGTGAAGCCGTCCACGATCATCACCTCGCCCTGGCGGATGATGTAATCCTTGTCGCGCTCGAACAGCTCCTTCGCCTTGATGGCGTTGTTGAGGTAGCTGACCAGCTGCGAGTGCTCCGGTGCGTACAGGTTGTCAATGCCCAGCTGGTCCTCGACGAACTCCACGCCCTCCTCGGAGATGCCCACGGTGCGCTTGCGGTGGTCCACCTCGTAGTGGATGCCCTCGCGCATGCGCGGGGCGAGCTGGGCGAACACGGTGTAGAACTGGCTCGAGCCGTCCACGGGACCGGAGATGATCAGCGGGGTACGCGCCTCGTCGATCAGGATGGAGTCCACCTCGTCAACGATGGCGTAGTTGTGGCCGCGCTGCACGATGTCGTTGACAGAGCGCGTCATGTTGTCGCGCAGGTAGTCGAAGCCGAGCTCGTTGTTGGTGCCGTAGGTGATGTCGGCGTCGTACGCCTTCTTGCGCTCGGCCGGGCGCATGTCCGACAGGATCACACCCACCTCAAGGCCCAGGAAGTGGTGGATACGGCCCATCATCTCGGCGTCGCGCTTTGCCAGGTAGTCGTTCACGG
This sequence comes from Corynebacterium fournieri, assembly GCF_030408775.1. NCBI lineage: Bacteria > Bacillati > Actinomycetota > Actinomycetes > Mycobacteriales > Corynebacteriaceae > Corynebacterium > Corynebacterium fournieri. The sequence goes on along the minus strand of NZ_CP047210.1, from coordinate 529,791 downwards.
TGACCACGTGCACGCCCTTGCCGGACAGCGCGTTGAGGTACGCGGGCAGCACCGAGGTCAGGGTCTTGCCCTCACCGGTTTTCATCTCGGCGACGTTGCCGAAGTGCAGGGCTGCGCCGCCCATGATCTGCACCTTGAAGTGCTTCTGCCCCAGCACACGCCAGGAGGCTTCGCGCGCGGTGGCAAACGCGTCGAGCAGGATGTCGTCCAGGCTGGCGCCGTCGGCGAGCTGCTCTTTGAACTCGGCGGTCTTGGCCTTGAGCTCCTCATCGGTCAGCGCGGAGTACTCGTCGTCGAGTGCCATCACCTGATCGGCGATTTTGGCGAGGCGCTTGACGGTGCGCCCCTCACCGGCGCGGAGCAGCTTTGACAGTCCAAACACTTCTGCAAAGTCCTTTACTGATGGATGACAGGGCCATGGTGATACAAACCGCCATTGTACGCACGCCTGCCCCGGTATAGACAACCTCATAGGCACTCCACAGCAAAGCCTTTTGCTTGGTAGCGACACCTGCCCCGGACCGGAGCCTTTTCAGGGCCCAGTCCGGGGCAGGTGTTGCGATGTCGCGCCGCGAAAAACGGACCTACTCAGCGACCTCCGCATCAGCCTCAGGCGCAAGCTCGATCAAGCCGTAATCGAAAGCGTGACGGCGGTACACCACCGCCGGGCGGTTGGTCTCCTCGTTGACGAAGAGGTAGAAGTCGTGCCCCACCAGCTCCATCTCGCTGAGCGCGTCGTCCACGCTGCGCGGAGTGTCGGAGTGCACCTTGGAGCGCACGATCTGGCCGGGAGTGAGGTCCTCGACCTGGTCAGCGTACGGGTCCACGTCGTACTTGCCGGCCTCCTTCGCCGCACGCTCTTGCTCGGCCTTGGCGTCCGCCTCCATCTCAGCGGCGATCACGCCGGTGCTCTTCGGCGCGCGGTGGCCGGACAGTGCGATGTTACGGCGTGCCTTAACCTTGCGCAGGGAGCGCTCCAGCTTGTCCACCGCAGTTTCGAGGGCCGCGTAGAAGTTCTCTTCCTTGGCTTCCGCGCGGGCCAGGTGGCCCGAGCCCGTGGCGGTGATCTGGATGCGCTCCGCCTCCGCCTCGCGGCGGGGGTTCGGCTCGTGCTTCAGCTCCACGTGGAACGACTTCAGCGTCGGGTCAAGCTTTTCAATCTTGGCCAGCTTGCCGTTTACTCGTTCCTGAAAGTGCTCCGGGACCTCGACGTTGCGCCCGGTGATGGTGACCTGAGCTTCCGGGCTCAGTGTCTCACCTTGGGCCGGATTGCGGTCTGCAGAAGTCATCTGCGTCCTCCCTTGCGGTAGTAGGAACTGTGTCCACCACCACCATACAACTGGTTATGACCAATTCCGTCGGTTTCGGTGAAAGTATGCGCAAAACCACCCTTTAAGCCGCGCACAGCGTCACACAGGCGGCCACGTCTGCGCCCCGGGAGAGCAATACAGCGGTGCTGGCTTGCAGTGTCGCACCCGTGGTGACCACGTCGTCGACCACCACAATCCGTCCTTTCGGCACCCCGGTGATGCGCACGCGCCCGGCCAGGTTGCTGCGCCGCGACGCCTCGTCCAGGCCGGACTGGTCGGCCGCGCGCGGGTCGAGCGCCAGCACGGCCGTGACTGCCCGCCCGCTTGCCCGGCACACCTGCTCCACGGGGTCCCCGCCGCGGGCACGGGCGGATCTCGCTCGTGTCGGCGCGGGCACGAGCACCGCCTGGTCCGGAATCTCACCGCGCGCCTCCAGGTAGTCCAGCGCGGCGGCAAGCACGGCGCCGACGTGGCGGCGCACCGCCAGATGGTTGCGCTCCTTCATAGCCAAGATCACGCCGCGGTGCGGGTCCGCGTAGGGCCCGAGGGCGAACACCGGGGCGTGCGGGGCTGTTTTGGGAAAAACTCGCTGCGGCGGGGCGGCCAAGCCGCGCCGGCACGCGCTGCACAGCAGCTCCCCCGGCCGGCGGCATCCCGCGCACCAGCGCGGCAGCAGCAGCTCACTCGTTTGCGCGAACACGTCCCCCATGTGCCATCCCCCTTCCCGAATGGGAGGTTAGCGCGAGGTGATCGGCAGCGCACGCACACCCTCTAGGCCCGGCACCTCCCGCCAGATCGGGTTGTCGGCGCCGGACGCGGGCACTTGCAGCAAGGCGTTGGCGTCGGTGACGTACAGCGTGCTCGGGGAGGCGGCTACCGCCACCACCGGCGCGGAGATGTTGCCCGCGGACATGGCGGTCATGGAGGAGCCGTCTTGTTCCACGCGCATCACCGGCGTGGAGGTGGTTGTGCCCACCAGCAGCGAGCCGTCCGGGCTCCACTCGGCGGAGATGACGCTGCCGGCCAGCTCTTGGGCGTACTCGTAGACGTTGACGACGGAGCGCTCGCCGGAGGTCTGCCGGCGCACTATGCCCGTGTAGAGGTGACCGTCGATGACCATCACCACCCGAGTGCCGGTTCGCGACAGCCGCAGCACCGAGATGTTGCCGTTGACACCTTCCGGCAACTCCACCTTCACCTCGCCGGTGGTCAAGCTGTCGGTGGCCGCGGACTGTACCGTGCGCAAGATCCGCTTGCCGTCGGCCACCGCCCACACCGCCGAGGCATCCGGCTCGAAAGTGGGGCGGGTGAACGTACCCGCTCGCATGACCTCCGACTCCCGGCCACCGAAGGTGCCGACACGGAAGATGTCGTCCGCCGCGTCGCCGGGTGCGCCGAACACGGCCGCCCATTCGCCGTCGCCGGCAATATCGACTGACGTGACGTCGGACGCGGAACCGAGGCTGCCTTCCACCGCCTGCGTCGACTCCGCCCCGACGCGCACCACTTTGCCCCCGGTCAACGCATACAGCGTGGTTTCGCCGACCGATTCCACGATCGGGCTCGCGGCGATGAAGTCGTCGGTGTCGAGGCTGTCCGCGCCGTCGATAAGCATCTCACCGTCCGCCTTGAGCACGTACGGCCCGGTCACGCCCGCGGTGGCGAGTGTCCAAACCACCTGCGCGGCGAAGCGGGCGCGCTCTTCCTGGCTGACCCCGGAAAAGCCGGTGAAGGTGTAAGCGCCGTCCTGCTCGCCGGTGTAGGACACGCTCGACGGCAGCGAACCTGTCAGCGCCGGCCGCAGACGCTCCGACGGGCCCTCCATGAGCAGCCCGATCAGGTCGCTGGCCAACGTCTCGCGCTGCGAATGCACCCAGCGGCGGTCCGTGACCAACTCACGGTCGTCCGCGTCGAAGAAGTACAGGTTGTAGGGCTGGTATTGATTTCGCAGCTCCGTGCGCTCGAGCACCACCCCTTCGGGCAGGGAGGTGATGCGCCACTGTCCGTCCACCATCTCCATGTCGATCGTGGCTTCGTACGTGCCGCGCTCCGGAGAGTAAGACCCGCCCTGCCGGATCGCGCCCACCACGTGCCCGTGCACCGAGTAGCTGCGCTGCCCCACCGACGAGCCCGGCAGGGTGGTCATGCCGATGTTGTCTACCACCAGCTTTTGCCCGTTGGGGTCCCAGGCCGCCGCGGCCGCGTCTGTCAGGTAGGCGCGCGCCGCTTCGTAGTCCGCATCCGAGCGCGCGGAAGCGGCGTAGAAGTCGCGCAGCAACAGGTCGGGTTCTTGCCCGTCTTTCGGCCCGGCCGCCTGCGTCTCAGTCTCCGAGGGGGAAAAGGTGCGGATCACGTGCGGCGCCGAGTTCGTCGGCAGCGAGGCACATCCGGCCGCGGCCATGGTCGTCGCCGCCACCAGGCAGGCAAGGGTTTTACGCGCGCGCATCGCTATCCTCCTGAAGCGTTTGCTTATCGACGTCCTCCGGTTCGCCGCTCGCCCCGTCTCCAGCGCTCCCGCCTGCTTCGGCCGCGTCCGCCTCGGCCGCGTCAACGACGTCGGCTTGGTCCGCCCGCGGGGCCTCGAGCGGCAGCGGAGCCTCAGTGAACCCGGCTTCGACGTCGCGCGGCAGCACGAGACGGAACTGCGAGCCCACACCGAACTCGCCGACCGCGTCCAGCACGCCGCCGTGCAGCTGCGCGTCCTCGCGCGCGATGGCCAGCCCGAGCCCTGTGCCACCGGAGTGGCGCTTGCGGGATTTGTCCGCGCGCCAGAAACGGTTGAACACCAGCTCGTCCTCGCCGGGCTTGAGCCCCACGCCGCCGTCGGTCACGGTGATCGCCACCGCCTCGTCGTTCGAGCGCATCCGCACCGTGACGGGGTTGCCCTCAGAGTGGTCGATGGCATTGGCGATGAGGTTGCGCACCACCCGTTCGATGCGGCGGGCATCCCCCTTAAGCATCTGCGGCTCGTCGGGAATGTCGAAGATGACGTCGACGTCGAGCTCCTCGGCCAAGTGCTGCGTTTGCTGCCAGGCGGACTCCACCGGCTGGCGCGCGTCCACGTTCGCCTCGGACAGCTCGGCCACGCCGGCGTCGTGGCGGGAGATCTCCAGCAGGTCGTTGAGCAGGGCCTCGAACCTGTCCAGCTCCGTCGTCATCAGCTGGGAGGCGCGCCTGGTGGCGGGCTCGAGCGAATCCTCGTTCGCCGCGATCATGTCGGCCGCCATGCGCACGGTGGTCAGCGGCGTGCGCAGCTCGTGCGAGACGTCCGAGGTGAACTGGCGCTGCAGGGAGCCGTACTCCTCCAGGTTCGCAATCTGCTTGCTCAGCGTATCGGCCATGTCGTTGAAGGACATGGCCAACACGGCCATCTCGTCCTCGCCGTCGACAGGCATGCGCTCGCGCAGGTGTCCGGACGCGAAGCGCTGCGCCGTGCGGGAAGCGGAACGCACCGGCCCGACAATCTGCTGGGAAGCCAGCCAAGAAATGCCCATCAAAAGCACCACCACAATCACCGCGGCAGAGGCCAAAATGCCCCGCATCAGCGCAACCGTGGAGGCCTCACTTTGCATGTTCATGACCAGGTACAGGCGCAGGTTCGGCACCTCTGCGTCGGTGGGGGTGCCCACAATCAACGCGTCGTAGGCGGAGCCGTCCGGCCGTTCCACAGTGGCAAACTGGTACGCCACGTTGCCGTGCGCGACGTAGTCGCCCAAGCGCTGCGGAATCTGGTACGCCTCCGGCGAGGAGGTGACCTGGCCGTTGGGGGATTCGACCACCAGTACCGGCTCGTAAAAGCTCGACGAGTCTCCGCTTTCCTGGGCGCGCTGCGTCAGCCCGGCGCGCGCGGAGTTCAACCGGGCCTGCAGGGAAGCAGACGTCCCCGAGCTGGTCAGCTGGTACTCCACCGTTGTGCGAGCGCGCTCAATTTCTACGGTGGCCGTTTCAATCTTGGCGGCGGTGATGCGGTCGGTGACCACGGAGGCCAGCGCGAAACCGAGCACCGACATCACGACCGTGGACACCAGCAGCACTGTGCCCACGAAGCGCACCTGCAGCCTCGTGGACCAGGCGTGCCGCACACGGTCGCGAACACGACGTATGGCGTCCAGGTGCTACACCTCCGCCTTGCCGGTCTTGTATCCCACACCGCGCACGGTGAGGATGATCTCCGGGTTTTCGGGGTCGTGCTCGATTTTGGAGCGCAGACGCTGCACGTGCACGTTGACCAGGCGGGTATCGGAGGCGTTGCGGTAGCCCCATACGGATTCCAGCAGCTGTTCGCGCGAGTGCACCTGGTTGGGCTTGCGCGCCATTTCCACGAGCAAGTCGAACTCCAGCGGCGTCAGCTGGATCTCTTCGCTGCCGCGGGTGACCGTGTGCTGAGGCACGTCCACGGTCAGATCGCCGACCTCCAGCACGTCCGCCGGAGACTCGTCCGTGCGGCGCAGCCGGGCGCGGATGCGGGCGACGAGCTCCTTCGGTTTGAACGGTTTAGTGATGTAGTCGTCCGCACCGGACTCCAGGCCCAGCACCACATCCACCGTGTCCGTTTTCGCGGTCAACATGACAATCGGCACCGCAGACTCCTTGCGGATCTCGCGGCAGATGTCGATGCCGTTCATCCCCGGCAGCATCAGGTCCAGCAGGATCAGTTCCGGGTCGAAGGAGCGGAAGGCGGACACCGCCTCAGCGCCGTCCGTGACGGAGCTGGTTTGGAAACCCTCAGCCTCCAGCACGATGGTCAACATTTCGTTGATCGCCGGGTCGTCGTCCACCACGAGGATCCTCGGGGCCATGCGTCCTCCTCTTTCAGTCACGCACTTTTTGCACCGCGCCTGCGTCTATGGCGCCAGTTCACTCACTGCCTGCATGATAACCGCCGGATCCGACGTGCGAAGCCACTGGCTCGCCCAGCTTTGCCGCGCCAGCTCCACGTAGGCCTCGAACGTTGCTGCCTGCAGCGCCGCGTCGCGCTCGTAGCGGTCGCGGGCGCGCGTCGCGTCCTGCTCCTCGCGGGCCTCTGCGCGCTCGCGCGCGACGTCCGGAGTGGTATCCACCAACACCTGCAGGTCCGGCTTGGGCAGGGCGAGCTTTTCAAATTCCAGCTCGTAGACCCACTTCACCGCCGCTGGATCCCCTGTGCGGGCGCTGGTGTAGGCCGCGTTCGAGGCGACGTAGCGGTCCAAGATGATGATGCGGTCCGGGGCACCCGCGAAGCCGTCGAGAAGCTGCTTGGTCCCATGCCTGTCCAACGCGAACATGGTGGCCATGCCGAACGCGGAGTCCGTCAGATCGCCCATCCGTCCGTGCAGGGCGTCGTGCGCGAGCTGCGCATGGATGGACTCCTCGTAGCGGGGAAAAGCCAACGTCTGCGCCCCGAAGCGCTCCTTGACCGCGGTGACGAGCGTGTTCTTGCCCGCGCCGTCGATACCTTCTACTGCAACGATCATGCGGTTAGGCCAGCGCCTCGAGGAACTGCTCCAGATCCACGTCCGTGTCCGCTTCCTCGAGCACAGCGGCAGCGGACTCCGTCAGCTGCTCGTCCATCTCGTCCGGCCGCTCCCGGATAAACGGGTAGGTCTCTGCGATCTCGCCCGCAGAAAACGGCGCGCCCGCCCAGATCGCGGCAATAGTCGCAGCCGCTTGGCCGTTGAGCAGCTCGTCCTCAGACGGGTCCTGCTTGGCGGCGAGGAGAACCGCGTCGCGGACTGCCTCAAACACCTCCTCGAAATCGAGGTCAACCAGCTCGTCAAGGAAATCGTTGTTGGTGTCGACCGTGAAAATCTGCTCGTCCCACGTACTCACTGCGGCGCTCCTTCCGTTGGTGCGCGGGCGGGCGCCCACGCGAAGTATTTCCACCATCTGTATACGGCATAACGCCGCTGCGGGGCGGAGGAACGCACACCCCAATACCACTGAGGGGGTTCCAATCTTCACGATTGCGTGCTATAAACAGTGCTACTAACCCAAACGTTATAAAGTTGTAATGAATTCGAGGGGCGAAAACGACCTCCGGGAGGAGCCACCGTGGAAGGGACGACACGCCGGGTAGCCGTGTTCTTCGGCGCAGGTGTACTACTCGCGGCCTTAGTCGGATTCACCGTGTGGGCCACCTCCTCGCCCGGCCAGCACAACCGCGCCGGATTCACCGCTGAAGCAGCGGGCACCACGGAGCCAAGCGCAGCTGAAACGACGTCGAGCCCGACTACCGCGACTGTCACCGAAAGCGAAACCCGCACGCACACTGTGCACAGCTCTGCACGCAACGCGGGTGCGACAGGCAACGGGGGTGCGGCGCAGGCGGAACCGGGGCCGGGCCGCGCGGGTGCAGCCATGCCGTCCGCTTACAAGGCGGAGTCCGACCCGTACCTGCCGCCGCACGCAGTCGTGGCACCGGCGGAAGGTCAGGCACAGCCTTCCCGCGTCTACCGTCCGTCCAACATCGTGCCCACCGCCGCGCCGAAGGCCGCCCAGCAGGGCAACCGTCAGGTGGAGGAGCCGGCAGGCGCACAGAACCCCACCACTGCCCGCTCCACGTCGCAGCCGACTCCTGGCAGCACGCCTGCGAAGGAGCCGCAGAACAGCGAAACCGCGCAGCCGAGCAGCTCCGTCACCCCGACGCCGGGTGGTTCTGCAACCCAGCCGTCCGAAAGCGTCGAGCCTGCGCACACCCCCGCACCGGAGCCGTCGAAGCGGGAGGAGTCCTCGCAGCAGGAGGATGGCTCGGCAAACGAGCCGGGCAGCACCGAGCAAAGCTCCCAGCCCGAGCCGGCGGGCGAGATCCCCGCTGAGCAACCGCAAGCTAACGCCGCGGCGCAAAGCGCTCCCCAAGGGCCGGAAGGTACGCTTGCTGAGACCGTGCCGGAAGCGGCCGCAGCCGAACCGAGTCAAGCCCCGCCAGCCTCTCAGGCTCCCGACGCAGCCCCCGCGGGCCCGACGCGAGTGGCCGGCAAGGAAGACGTCGCGGGCTACCCGCAGGAAAACGGCGGCATCACCCCACGCGATGTCTTTGACAAGATCACCGGGATCAGGCCCCAGTAGCGCGCGGCTCTAGACCGTCGCGACGAATACTTCGGCCGCGCCGTCCGCGATAAGTTCGCTCGTCCCCTCGTTGGCCGGGACCCACGCAGCGTGGCCCTGCGTCAGGGTGAAATCCCCGGCGCGCACCGTGCCGGACGTGCACAACACGATCGCAGGGCCGTCGTCGTCGAGGTGCAGCGCTTCGCCATGGTCAAGCGTGTGCATGCGCACCGCGAAACTGTCCACCGGCAGCTGGAACTCCACGCCGCCATGAGACGGGGCAGTTGCCGCGCGCGGATTTTCCAGCGTGCTGAAGTCCAGCACGCGCACAAGCTCCGGCACATCGACGTGCTTGGTGGTCAGGCCGCCGCGCAACACATTGTCGGAATTGGCCATCACCTCCACGCCCAAGCCGGACAGGTAAGCGTGCAGCTGACCTGCGCGCAAGAACGCCGCTTCGCCCGGCTCGAGCGTGAGCACGTTGAGCAGCAGCGCCGCCAGCACTCCAACGTCGCCCGGGTACGCCTCGTTGAGCTCGAGGAAGACGCCTGCCGACTCCAGCATCCACGCGGGGTGAGAAGGATCGTCCACGAGGTTTCGCGCCGCCCGCTCCACGGAGCTGATCAGCTCCGTGCGCGGTTGGTGCGGCAGTGAAATCAGGGTGGTAAACAGCGCCCGCAGGTCCCCCTCCCCTTCTGTGGGCAGCAAGGTGGCGTAGCGGTCCAGCTCGGGGCTGCCCAGCGCGGCGAAGAACGCGGCGGTGTCTTCCACAGGGCGGAACCCGGCGAGCGCGCGGAACTGCGTCAGCGCCACAATCAGTTCCGGCTTGTGGTTCGGGTCTTTGTAGTTGCGGTTCGGGCTGTTGAGCTCGATGCCCTCAGCGTTTTCCCGCGCGTAGCCCTCCTGCGCCTGCTCCAGAGACGGGTGGGCCTGGATGCTCAGCGGCGCGGCTGCCGCCAGCAGCTTCACCAGAAACGGCAGCTGGTCGCCGTGCTGCTTCTGCACGCGGGCGCCGAGTGCCGCCGCCGGATCGTCCGCGATCGCGGCGTCGAGGCCCCGCCCGTCCACCGTTGCCGGTGCCGCGGGGTGCGCGCCGAACCAGAGCTCGGCCTGCGGCTGCTGGCTGGGCGAGGGCTCGCCGCGCAGCTGCGGGATCAAAGTGCGCGAACCCCACGGGTAGGGGCGCAGAGCTCCTTCGAGGTGCTCCATGACTCTCCTTCTACTCCTCCGTGTCGGCGTCGGGCGCATCGGCGGAAAGCGCCGTCGCCGCGTACGCCCGTGCGAGCAAACGCACCGCGCGGACAGCCGAATCGGTTGCGTCCGTTTCCACGGACTCGGTCCGGCTTCCCGCTGGGACCACCGGATCGGTGGCCTCGCACGACCAAACAACGGTTGTTAAACCTACCAGTTCTGCCGGACCATCGAGGTAGGGGTCGTAGAAGATATCGCCCGGCCGAGCACCCGCATTGCCCTCCTGAGCACGCTCGACGGCGTGCGGCAGCTCGTGGGCGCCTACCGCGCTCGAGGCAATGCCGTGCGTCGACCACACCGCGGCGGCCAGCTCGGCGACCGCCTCGCCTGCGCGCCCGAAGCCGGTGTGCAGCACTCGGGCGCCCTCGGCGTGCGCCCGAAGCTGGCGGGCGGCGTTGACCGCGATGTCGCGGCGCGGGGAAACACCTTCGAGTTCCGCGTCCACTTCCGCCGCGAGTAGCTCGAAGCGCTCGGCCACCATCTCTGCAGGTTGGTGCAGGCCAGAAAGCACCGCGCCCACCGCCGCACAGGTGCGCAGCGGCGAAGCGCCGGAGGTGTCGGGCAGGGCGGGGATGACGGTGGTGGCATTCGGTGCGTCGTCAAGCAACGGCCCCTGCTTCGGACCGGCCACAACCGTTTCTGCGCCGCGATCCGCGGCGGTGATCAGGCCGCGCAGGCAATCCTCGTGCTGCGCGTTCTCGCCGACGACGACCACGACGTCCAGTGGCCCGACGTAGCCGGGCAACACGTCTGCGATCACCACCGGGACCTGCAGCGGTGCGGCAAACGTGCACACCGCGCGGGCCGCGGCGGCCGCGACCTGGTCGGTGGCCAGCACCACCACGCTGCGCGGGTCGAGGCCTCGCAAACCAGCGAGCGAGGCCGCAGCTTGGCCGACGGCGCGAATCTGCGCCCCCTCGTGCGCGACATCGAAAAACAGGGTGTCTTCCCGGGAAAGTCCGCTCATACCGCGCGAGCCTACTTGCGCTTACGCGCGGATGATGGCCAAAATCTCGCTCGTCAACGCGTCCACTTCCTCCTTCGTGGGCGCCTCCGCGTTCAGGCGCAGCAGTGGCTCGGTGTTGGAGGCGCGAACGTTGAACCAGGCCTTGGAGTCTTTCAGCTGCACGGTCACGCCGTCGAGCGTGTCCACGGTTTCAGCGCGGTCTGCGAACGCGTCCACCACCCGCTGGGTGGCGGCGGCCTGGTCGGCGACCTCGGAGTTGATCTCGCCGGAGGCGGCGTAGCGGTCGTACTCTTGCATCAGCGCGCTGAGCGGGCCGTCCTGCTCCGCCAGCGCCGCCAACACGTGCAGCGCGGCGACCAGGCCGGAGTCCGCGTTGAAGAACTCGGAGAAGTAGTAGTGGGCGGAGTGCTCGCCGCCGAACAGCGCGGAGTGCTGCGCCATCTGGGCCTTGATGTAGGAGTGGCCCACGCGCGTGCGCACAGCGGTGCCACCGTGTTCCTCAATGATCTCAGGCACCGCACGGGAGGTGATCAGGTTGTGGATGATCGTCGCACCCGGGTGTTGCGCCAGCGTGCGCGTGGCAATCAGCGCGGTGATCGCGGACGGGGAGACGGCCTCGCCGCGCTCGTCCACCACGAAGCAGCGGTCCGCATCCCCGTCGAAGGCCAGGCCGATGTCCGCACCCTGCTCCACCGTGAACTTCTGCAGGTCCACCAAGTTCTTCGGGTCCAGCGGGTTGGCCTCGTGGTTGGGGAAGGTGCCGTCGAGCTCGAAGTACAGCGGGCGGATGTCGATGTCTAGCTTGCCCAGCACCGCCGGCACCGTCATTCCGGCCATGCCGTTGGCCGCGTCCACCGCGACCACCAGCGTGCGCCCCGTCGGCACGGGCACCAGTTCGCGCAGGTAAGCGGCGTACTCGTCGAGGGCGTCATGCTTGTCGACGACCCCAGGTTCCCCACCAAAATCTGGCACCCCTTCAAGGATCATGCGGGCAATCTCACCCAAGCCCGTATCCGTGGACACCGGCGTGGCTCCGGCGCGGCACAGCTTGATGCCGTTGTACTGCGCCGGGTTGTGCGAGGCGGTGAACATCGCACCCGCGCAGCGCTGCGTGCCAGCCACGAAGTACAGCTCGTCCGTGGAGGTCAACCCCAGCAGTGTGACGTCGAGCCCCTGGCTGGCGGCACCCTCGGCGAACGCTTCCGAAAGCGACGGCGAAGACGGGCGCATGTCGTGCCCCACCGCAATGCGGGTCTCGCCTTCTTTTCGCAGGATGTGCGCGAAAGCGGCTCCCGCGACGCGGACGAAGTCCTCGTCGATGGTCTCCCCCACAACGCCGCGGACGTCGTACGCCTTAATCACGCTCTTCAGCGTCTCTGCAGTGTGCTCAATAGCCATGCGCGATATCTTATCGCGCCGGGTGCGCAGCGCCCGCTTACTCGCGCCTGCGTCGCGGCTACTCGCCGTCCTCGCGCAGCGCGTGCCTGCCGCGCGGTTGCTCATCCGGTTCTGTACCCGGGTCGGGTTGCGTGTCCGGGTCGGGCACGATGCGCAGGTGCGAACGGCGCGCGGCCTTGTGCGCCGCAATCTGGTCTTCGACGCGCTTGGTGCGGTGCACCGGGTGGTTCGAGGTTTCCGGGTTATTGAAGTCTTTGTCCGCGGAGTATTCGATCGGGTCCTGGCCGGTTTCCACCAGCCCGGTGGTCACGCGCCCCGCCTCGCGCACGGCTTCTGCGAGTGCGGTGATGTCGGTGTTCTCCTCGTCCAAGTCTCCCAAGTCATCGTCGTCGAGCTCGACGTGCTCGACGCGCACCAGCTCCCACCCCACCGGTGCAGTGATGTGGGCGGAGTGGCGCTCACACAGGTCCCACGCATGCGGGTCCGGGGTTGGTGCGAGCGGACCGATCACTGCCGTCGAATCCGCGTACGCGTAGATCAGCGTGGCCACAGCGGGCCGGCCGCACCCTGGGCGGCAACAACGGCGGTAAACATTCACGGCGCCAAGTCTAAACCCCAAGTTGAGATTTCGGCGACGCAACGCGGCGCGCCCACGCCAACGGCGCGGGGAAGCGCAATAGCATTGCCACCTATGAGCTCCACCGGCCCTTCACACGTGCAACCGGCCCGAAACCGCCACGGCCGGGGCGTGCGCGGCCCCATCCTGCCCGTGGGCGTGCCCCGCTACCGCACGCGCGCCAATGCCTTCGACCAGCTGGTCATCGACGCCTACGCCCCACTGCACAACCAGTACTTCACGGAACTGGCAGGGGTGGACTTGGCGGTGGACACCATTCCGCGCATGCGGCTCAGCCCCGACATGACGGTTTTTCCGGACGAGATCATCGCCGACGGGCCCGTACCGCTCGGGCGCGTGCTGCAGGCGGGCGTGGACAGGCGCGGCAACCCCACCCGCGCCCGCTTCGTGGTCTTCCGCATGCCCATCGAGCACCGCACCGCGAACACGCAAGAGCGGTCAGAACTCATCACCTGGGTTCTGACCGCTCTTGTAGCCAACTACCTCAACTTGGACCCGAGAATGATCGACCCGGGTTTCCCCTGGTAGACCATCCCCGGCCTTCGCCGATTAGCCGATCTGCTTTTTCAAGCGGCGACGCTCACGGTCCGAGAGCCCGCCCCAGATGCCGAAACGCTCGTCGTGCTCGAGTGCGTATTCCAGACACTCGTCACGCACAGCGCAGGCCTTGCAAATCCGCTTCGCCTCGCGGGTGGAGCCACCCTTCTCCGGGAAGAACGCCTCCGGATCGGTTTGGGCGCACAGCGCCTGATCCTGCCACTCCTGCTCGACGGCGCCGAACAACTCGTCGAGGGTCATCCCTCCTGCGGCCGCGCCGCGGAGGATGGCGTCCGTTTGGTTTTCCACGCCATTACCTTCCTTAGTTGCTTGTCGGTCGTATAAGAGTGGTGACCGCAGTTCCCGGGAAGCGGGCCCTGCGGATAACACTGCTGTGATTACACACCGCGACACTAAATAGCTGCAACCAGAATTCCGGAGTTTTCGCTCCCGCCGACCCATTTCCCACGTCGCCCGTCACACAAGTCACACGAGTCACAACGGGCGCTGATCGGGGGTAGATATAGGGGGTACTACATGTAGTACCCCTGCGATTTCAGGCAACTAATTGCCGGTTTTGGCGTGTCGCTTACGCGTCCGGGGAAAAACGCACTCCCGAATCCGGGATTTCCACGCCCGGCCACACACGCATGCCAGCCTGCAGCTCGCAGCGCGCGCCGATGCGGGCCCCCTCACCGATGACGCAATCCGTAACCCGCGCGTTCGCGCCAATCGTCGCGCCTGCGGCGATGATGGAGTTGCGCACCATGGCCCCCGGCTCGATGGTCACGCCGTCGAAGATCACCGAGTCGTCCACGCGCGATCCGGCGCCGATCTCGCAGCCGCGGCCCACAGCGGTGCCGCCCATGAGAATCACGCCGTGGGCAACGCCTGCGGATTCGTCCACAAGCGACTCGCCCGTACGCCCCTCCAGCAACGGCGAGTAGGCAATGCCACGCACCACGTCCGAGGACCCCTGAACAAAATCGTCCGGGCGGCCCATGTCGCGCCAGTAGGACGAGTCCACATGGCCGACCACCTTCGCACCCGACTCCAGAAGGCCCGGGAAGGTATCGCGCTCAACCGAGACCACCCGCCCAGCAGGAATCTGCTCAATCACGGAGCGTTTGAACACGTAGCAGCCCGCATTAATCTGGTCGGTCGGCGGATCCTCCGTCTTTTCCAAGAATGCCTGGACGTTGCCGTCCTCGTCCGTCGGTACCGAGCCGAACGCGCGCGGATCCGGCACGCGCACCAGGTGCAGAGTCACATCCGCGTCCTTATCCACGTGCGTGGTCGCGATGGCGGACAGGTCTGCGCCCGAGAGCACGTCGCCGTTAAACACCATGGCGTTGTCGTAGCGCAGCTTGTCGTAGACGTTGCGGATACCGCCGCCGGTGCCCAGCGCCTCTTCCTCTACGACGTACTCGATCTCCAAGCCGAACTCGGAACCGTCGCCGAAGTACTCCTCAAACACCTCAGCCTTGTACGACGTCCCCAGCACCACGTGGCGCATGCCCGCCTGGCGGATGCGCGCCAGCAAGTGCGCCAAAAACGGGTAGCCGGCTGTGGGCAGCATCGGCTTCGGAGTAGAAACCGTCAGCGGACGCAAGCGAGTGCCGCGCCCGCCGACCAGGATCACCGCATCCATTTCGGTGACTGCTCCGTCGGGCGCCTGAGTTGCGCCGTTGTGCTCCGAAGTTGCCATTGCCTGTCCTTTTCTTCTCGCTGATCTTCGATGTCCGGAGAGCGCCCGGATCGTCTATGTCTTAACCGCCCGGCGCGGCGAGCGCAGCCCGAGCTGGAAGGCGCCGCGCACTTTCAGCCCCAGCCACAACGCCCAACGCAGCGGCGCCTGCCACGCGTGCGGGTGCCGGTCGCGCTGGAAGCGGTAGGCCGACCCATGGTGCGCGGGCACCGTGACTTTGCGGAACTTCCCCGCCACGTGCCCTTGGTCGTGCAGGATGACTGACGACGGGCAGTACAGGTTGTCCCACCCCGCCCGGGAGAGCCGGTCGCCGAAGTCGATGTCCTCTAAGTACATGAAGTAGCGCTCGTCGAAACCGCCGATAGCGTCGAAGGCATCCCAGCGCACCAGCAGGCACGCCCCGGAGAGCCACCCTGCGGTGCGCTGGGCGTGCATGTTGGCGTTGGCCTGGTAGGCGCGGGAAAACGGGTTGCCAGGCCAGACGTCGTAAAGCACCGCATGCCCGATGCCCGTGGCAAGGCCGGGCACCTCGCGGGCGCTGGGGTAGGCGGACCCGTCCGCCTCTTCAATCCGCGGCCCCGCCGCACCCACGCGCAGGTCCGCGTCGATGCAGCGAAGCAGCTCGTCCACACTGCCCGGGCCGAACTCCACGTCCGGATTCACGATGAGGAAGTAGTCGCCGCGAATCGCCCCAGTGCGCCGACGCTGCGCGAGCGCTGCCACCGCCGCGTTGATGGCGGCACCGTAGCCGATGTTGCCGCCAGTGGAGAAGAACTCGACGTTGCCGTGCTCGGCGGCGGCGCGCTGCGGGGCCCCGTCAGTGGAGCCGTTGTCCGCGCAGACCAGCAGCACCTCTCCTGTAGACGCCGCATCGAGCGAGGCGATCAGGTGCGACAGATGCTCGCCGGGCGAATACGTCACCGTAATCACCGCCAGCGGCGCGTCAGAGGCGGTCGAGTTTGAAAAATCTGCGTTCACAATGGCTGGAATCATACCCACGGCAAAGGCTGAAAACGGTGTACGGCACAGGGCTAAACCAGTGTTTGGATGGGTTTGGCCGGGTTTGGACGGTGATGTCGTATACTTCCCCGCGTGACTGACCCCAACCGGCGCGCCCGCGACATCCAGGCGGCACCCTCGCGAACGCGCGACGTGTCGCAGTCCGGCCACCCGGTAGTCAAGGGTGTCCTAGCGGCGGTGTCCGCCCTGGCGCTGACTCTGTCAGGCGTGGGCTACTTCTCCGTCGGCCGCTTGGGCGGCCAACTTTCCGCCTCCGAGCTGGACGTGAGCTCGCAGAGCAGAACCAAAGGCAAGAAGGACGCCGACGCCCTTGACGGCGCGGTGGATATCCTGTTGGTCGGCTCGGATTCCCGCACCGACGCGCAGGGCAACCCGCTGAGCGAGGAAGAGCTCTCCCGCCTCAACGCCGGTGTGGCGGACGGCGAGATCAACACCGACACGATCATGGTCATCCGCGTACCCGAGGACGGTTCGAAGGCGACAGCCGTGTCCATCCCGCGCGACACGTACGTCCACGACGAGACATACGGCAACCTCAAGATCAACGGCGTGTATGGCGCTTATGCAGCGGACAAGCGCGAGGAGTTGATTGAAGAGCACGGCATGTCCGAAGGCCAGGAGCTGGAGCAGCAGGTTGCGCGCGCGGGCCAGGAAGGGCTTATCGACGCAGTGGCCAACCTCACCGGTGTGGAAGTCGACCACTTTGCACAGGTGGGCCTGCTCGGTTTCGTCCTGCTCACCGACGCAGTCGGCGGAGTGACCGTGTGTTTGAACAACGAGGTGAACGAGCCGCTGTCTGGCGCCCGCTTCCCCGCCGGAGTGCAAACGCTCAACGGCACCCAGGCACTGTCTTTCGTACGCCAGCGCCACGACCTGCCACGCGGCGATCTCGACCGCATCGTGCGCCAGCAGGTGTTCATGGCCTCCCTGGTGCGCAACATGCTCTCGGCGGGCACCTTGACCAACCCGGCTCGGCTGCGCGAGCTGGCCAACGCGGCGGAGCGCTCTGTCACCCTGGACAAGGGGTGGGACGTGGTCCGCTTCGCCCAGCAGCTTTCCGGGCTGGCTGGCGACAACGTCACCTTCACCACCATCCCGGTGACCTCCGTCAACGGTGTGGGCGACTACGGCGAGTCCATCATCACCGTTGATGTGCCCGAGGTGCACCGGTTCATGGAGGACACCGTGGAGGCCGACGACGGCTCCGAGGGCGAGAACTCGTCAACGGAGACGAGCTCCTCTTCTGCCGCAGATTCCTCCGTGTTCAGCGCCTACAACGTCACCGTGCTCAACGCCGGCGGCGTGCCGGGGCAGGCCGGCCGGGTGAGCGAGGAGCTGGGCAAGCAAGGCGTCGAGGTGGCCGAGGTGGCCAACGCCATGGAAGGGCTGTACGCCCAAAGCCAGGTGCTCGCGCCGGACGCGGACGACCCGGCGGCGCAGGAGCTCGCACAGCTGCTCGGCGGTGTGCCGGTGGTGGCCAACGCCACGCTCGAGCCCGGCAGCCTGATCGCGGTGGTCTCCTCGGACTACGCGGGTCCCGGAATGTTGACTGCTGAGGAAGCCGAGCAAGACGCCCCGGTTGGCACGCCTGGCGAGGACTTCGGCGCCGCCGAGATCGCGCCGGAGATCACCGCAGACGGCGACAGCCCGCGCTGCGTGAACTAACGGCGCGCAAGCCGCGCGCCCGCCCCGAACGCCCACCTGCGTTCCACGAGTTGGGAAACTTATTCCACGAATTTTTGCCGTACCGAAGGAATCCAGGTAGATGCTTTGGTAGAACCAGAGTGTATGACCAACACCACACGACCCAATCCGCAGCAAGATACGGCACAGCCCGCGAAACCTGGCGCTGCTGACCGTGTCTTGCACACCATTGAGAAGGCGGGAAACAAGCTCCCCGAGCCGTTCACCCTCTTCCTCCTGCTCTTTTTCATCACCGCGGTCATCTCCACGCTCATGGCCTGGTCCGGTGCGCAAGTGCAGGTCCCCGGCTCCGACGAGGTCAAGCCGATCCACGGCCTCTTCACCAAAGATGGTCTGGCGTGGTTCACGGTCAACCTCGGTGAAAACTACGTCGGCTTCCCGCCGCTGGTCTACGTCATGCCCATTATTTTGGCTGTGGGCATCGCGGAGCGCTCCGGGATGCTCTCCGCCCTCATCCGCCGCTTGTTCGGTTCCGCGAACAAAGCCATCCTGCCTTACGCGGTGGGGCTGATCGGCGTGTCCGCCTCCCTCATCGCCGACCCGGCATTCATTGTCATTCCGCCGCTGGCCGCGATGGTGTTCAAGGCCGCCGGCCGCCACCCGGTGGCCGGCTTGCTGGGCGGGTTCGCCTCCGTCGGCGCGGGCTACGCCACCTCGATTCTGCCCGGCTCGCTCGACGCGCTGTTCGCCGGCATCACCAACTCCGTGATGGAGGTGCTGCCCAGCCTGCAGGCCAACGAGGTCACCGTGATGTCCAACTACTGGTTCAACGTGGCCTCCGCATCCTTCCTCGGTTTTCTCGCCGGGCTGCTCATTGACAAGGTGTTGGAGCCGCGCCTAGTCAAGCAAGGTGTGCCCGCCGAGATCGCCAAGGGAGACCACGCCCCGGACTTGGACGACAAGGGCAACGAGATCACCGCGGAGCTCACCCCGGCGGAAAAGTGCGGCCTGGCCGCCACCCTGTGGGCCACGCTCTTGCTCACCGTCGTGGGCACCGCCGCCGTGCTGGTGCCTAATTCCCCGTGGCGCAACGAGGAGGGCACCTTCCTGCCGGACTCGCCGTTGATGGAGTCCTCCGTGTTCATCGTCGTGCTCTACTTCGTGGTCATGGGCCTGGTCTACGGCCGGGCAGCCGGCACCATCAAGCGGGTGACGGACGTGACCGAGATGATGGGCGAATCCATCAAGGAAATGACAGGGTTTCTCGTCCTCGCGTTCATCCTGGGCCAGTTCATCGCCCTGTTCAACTGGTCCGGCATCGGCGCCTGGACCGCGGTGAGGGGCGCGCAGGCGCTCGAGGCCGCCGGCATCGACGGCTTCGGCGCAATCCTCACCTTCGTCATCCTCGCGTCCTGCCTGAACCTGCTCATCACCTCCGGTTCCGCGCTCTGGACGCTCATGGCCGCGGTGTTCGTGCCCATGTTCGCGCTGCTCGGCTTCGATCCGGCGTTCATCCAGGCCGCGTACCGCCTGGGTGATTCCGCAACGCAGATCATCACCCCGCTCAACCCGTACATCATTGTCATTCTCACCCAGCTGCGCCGCTACGAACCCAAGGCCGGCATCGGCACCCTGATGTCGCGCCTGATCGTGTTCACCGTGTCGTTCTGGCTCTTCTGGGTGGTGCTGCTGTTCATCTGGTACCAGTTCGACCTGCCGCTGGGCCCCGGGGCGTCGATCATGCTGGCGTCGTAAAGCAATTGCCCCTTACGATGGGCGGGCATGAGCATGCTCGCACCATTGATGCAGACCGATCCCGCCGCACCGCGCTTGACCGTCTACGACGACGCGCGCGGCGTGCGCATGGATTTCTCGGCTCAGACGCTGGACAACTGGGCCAGCAAGGTGGCCAACATGCTGGACGAGGAATTCGAAATCGAGGGCGGCATCGCCATCGATCTGCCCGTGTCCTGGCAGGCGGCCGTCATCGCCATCGGCGCGTTCAACTCCTCGCGCACTCCGCTTATTGACGCCTCCGGCACCCCCTCCCCCGACGTCGTCTTCACCACTGTGGACGGCGCCGCCCGGTGGAGCGACGTGCCGGACTGCGTGGTCGTCTCCGACGACCCGTTCGGCCGCGGCGTGGTGGAAGCCGGCGGTGAACTGCCGGTCGGCACCGTCGACTTCGGCCCCACCGTGCGCTTCTACGGCGACGCCTACTTCGGCTCCTCCCCAGAGCTGAGTTCCTTTTCGGCCCCGGGCGTCGAGGCGGAGCGCTACCTCGTGCAGGACTGGCACACCACCGAAGAATTCGTCAGCTCCGTGCTCGCCCCAATCGCCGCGGGCGGTTCCGTGGTCGTCGTAGCGGGTCTGGTCTCCGCCGAGCGGCTGCAGGAGATCGCCGAGGCGGAAAAAGTCACCCGCTTCATTGACGGGCAGTAGCCCTCCATCGGCTATTCTGTGGCGGATATACCCGCCAACGCCGACGAAGGACCTGCCCATGCTCACCCGCTCCATCTCCCGCCGCGCCATCGCCCCCGCACTCGCTGTCGCCGTGGCGGCAGGCGGTTTCGCTCCGGCGGCCACCGCTGCACCGGCGGGCACCCCAAACACTCCGAACACTGCAGTCCAAAAGGCGTCCGGCCCGGGCAGCTCCGACTTCACCCAGGCGGAGGTGGATAACGCGAAGCGCTTCGCGGGCCTGCTCGCAGGCATCCTCGCCATCGTGGCTACCCTGGGCACCGCCGGCCTGTACTTCGCCGGCCCGCACCTGGGCATTCAGCTGCCCGGCGTGCAGAAGTAGGGGTCCCAGGGCTGCGGGTTCACCCCGGCGGCTACCGCCCAAAAACGCGGCGCACGAAACGCCGCCAAACCACCCGCGTGACGGAATGCGGCAGCGCCACCACTTCGCGCGCGTAGTTTTTCATCCGCGACGTCTCCGGCGTCGGCGCGGCAATCACGCGCACCGGAATGGCTAAGTGCCACGCCCACACCCGCGTGCGCGGGACGTGGAAACTGCTAGTGACCACAGTCAGGTACTCCGCTTCCGGGAACAGTGCCCGGGAGCGCTCCAGGTTTTCGTTGGTGGAGCGCGCCTGCGGCTCTTTAACTATCGACGCCTCCGGCACCCCGCGGGCCAGCAACCAGTCGGCCATCACCTCCGCCTCGCCGGAGCCGGACACCACCAACGGAGCTGGTGCGGCCTGCCAGACCTGCAGTGCTTTGCGCAGCCGGAATTCGAGCATGCGCGACGGGCGCCCGTCGATGATGCGGGCGCCCAAAACGACGATGGGGCTATTCACCCATCAGGCGCTGGCGCAGCGCCTCGTCTTTGCGCTCCACCTCGCTGGCCATGCGGGCCTGGTAGTCCACCATCTGGCGCTGCACCGACGGGTCGTCCGCCCCCAAGATGCGCGCGGCGAGCAGGCCCGCGTTTTTCGCGCCGCCGATGGACACGGTCGCGACCGGAACCCCGCCCGGCATCTGCACGATAGACAGCAGCGAATCCAGCCCGTCGAGGGTGTCCAGTGCGCGCGGGATGCCGATGACGGGCAGCGGCGTGGCTGCGGCGACCATGCCCGGCAGGTGAGCCGCACCGCCGGCGCAGGCGATGATCACCTTGAGTTCGCGGGTGTGGGCCTCCTTGGCGTAGGCCAGCATCTTCTCCGGCGTGCGGTGCGCGGAGACCACACCCACCTCGAACGGGATGCCGAACTCGGCGAGTACCTCCGCGGCCGGGGCAACGGTGTCCCAGTCCGAATCGGAGCCCATGATGATGCCAACTTGCGGCTGTGCCAACTGTCTAGTCCTTCCAGGTTGCGTGGATGATGTAGTGCGCGGCGTCCTCCGCCACCGCGAGCGCCTCGTCGACGCTGTCCGCGCACACGTTGATGTGGCCCATCTTGCGGCCTGGGCGGTGGTCCTTGCCGTAGAGGTGAACCTTGGCCTGCGGGTACTTACGCATCACCGCAACGACGCGCTCGGCCATCGGGGTGTCCGGGTCTTCGTCGCCGCCGAGGGTGTTGACCATCACCGTCGCCGGAGCCAGCGTGTCGACGGCCCCGAGCGGCCAATCCAGCACCGCGCGCAGATGCTGCTCGAACTGGGAGGTCACACACCCGTCCTGCGTCCAGTGGCCGGTGTTGTGCGGGCGCATGGCCAGCTCGTTGACGCTGACCTCCGGGCCGTTTTCGCCCTCGTACTCGAACAGCTCCACCGCCAGCACGCCGGTCACGCCGAGGCCCTCCGCGACGCGCACGGCCAGCTCCTCGCAGTGCTTCGCCAGCTCGGCGGACATGTTCGGCGCAGGTGCGATAGCAACCCGGCAGATGCCGCCGTCCTGGCGCGACTCCACCACCGGCCAGGCGCGCACGTCGCCGGAGCGGTTGCGCGCCACCATGGCGGACAGCTCGCGGGTGAACGCGACCTTTTGCTCCGCCATCAGCGGCAGGTCGCGCCCGAGCAGCTCTTCCACCAGCTCGGCGCACTCATCCTTCGACTTCGGAAACCACACGCCGTGGCCGTCGTAGCCGCCGCGGGTGGCCTTCAGGCACACCTGGCCGTCTTTTTCGCCCCAGAACGCCTCCGCATCCGCTTTCGACTCGATCGCGGCGAAGGCCGGCACGGGCAGGCCGGCCTGAGAAAGCCGGGTGCGCTGCTCGAGTTTGTCCTGGGCGTAGATCAAGGCGTCGGGGCGGGGCTCGACGGTCACGCCGCCGTCGATAAGCATCTGCGCGTACTCGTTGGGCACATGCTCGTGGTCGAACGTGACCGCATCCGCGCCGTCGGTGACCGCCCGCAGATCCTCCAACTTGGTGTAATCGCCGAGGCGCACGTCGCCGAAGACCTGCGCCGCGGAAGCCTCCTTGCTCGAGGCGAGCACGCGGGTGTCCACCCCAAGCTCGATCGCGTCCGTTTGCATCATCCGTGCCAACTGGCCGTCGCCGATGACGGCGACGACGGGCATCCCATAGGCGTTACTCACCCTGCACACTCTAGTCGCCCCTCCGACTAGCATCGCAGCCATGTCTGCAACGATCGCCCGCCACACCATCTTCCAGAACTCCCTGATGACCGCGCTGCTCGACGGCATCTACGACGGCGAGCTTTCCATCGGCGACATCTTGAGCAAAGGCAACTTCGGACTCGGCACCTTCGACGCCCTCGACGGCGAAATGCTCATCCTCGACGGCGTGTGCCACCAGCTCACCTCCGACGGCAAGGCACGCGTGGCCGATTTGGACCAGCGCACCCCGTTTACCGTGGTGACCAACTTCGTGCCCCGCCTGCGCTTCGACGCGCCCGCAGGAATGTTGCGCTCCGAGCTGGCCAGGTTCATCGACGACGCCGAGCCCAGCCACAACTTCTTCACCGCCGTGAAAATCACCGGCCGGTTCAAGCAGGTCCGCGTGCGCACCGTGACCAAGCAGGAAAAGCCCTACCCGCCGATGTCGCAGGCGGTCTCCGATGACGCCGAGCACGTCTTCACCGACGTCGACGGCGTCATCGGGGGCTTTCGCACCCCCGCATACGCGAAGGGCATTGGCGTGCCGGGCTGCCACGTGCACTTCATCGACGACGCCCACTCCCGCGGCGGCCACGTGCTGGACTACACAGTCGACGAAGCCACAATCGAGCTGTGCCCCGGCACCGACATGGAGCTGCACCTGCCGGTGACCGCGGAGTTTTTGGGCGGCCAGCTCTCCCCCGACGACCTGGACGAGCAGCTGCACACCACCGAAATCAAAGACGAGGCGACGCGCTAGCGGCGCACCCGGCGCCTAACGCTGGCGCTGCCCGGTGAGTGCGCGCTGGACCGCCTTCTCTACGGCGCGGGTCCGGCCCACCCGCTCAAACACGACCGGTTGCGCGTATCCGTACACCGCCACCTGCAACCCGCCGTGCTCCCGGCGCACGGAATGGATCTGGCGCAGCGGGATCGAATCCACTGCCCCGCGCCGGCCGCGGGCGAGGATGCGCTTGTCGGTGAGGATGAAGCGCCGCCTTCGCGACGCCACCAGCGGGAGGACAAACCGCCACAACACCAACAGCGCCCAGACGAGCACCACGATGTTGCGCATGCCCGCATCCACGTGCGGGGTCACGTCCATCCAGCCGATAGCCATCCACGCCACGCCGGTGACGGCTACGACTTCCAACAGCGGGATGGTCAGCGAGGAAATCGGCGCGCACACGTCGGCGAGGACCACTTCGTCCCCGCCAACGCGAAACGGTGCTTTGCCGGACATAACCAGGCAGGGTACTGCACACCTAGGACGTCGGCCGCAGATGGTGGACGTCGCCCACCGAGTACGCGGCGCCGTCGATAAGCACTTCGCCCTGGTCGTTGACCCCGGTGACCATGCCGCGGACGGTCTCTTCCCCCTCGCGCATTTCCAGCCGCACCTGCTGGCCGATGGTGGCGCACACCGCGCGGTAGTCCTCCAGCAGCTGGGGGTCGCCCTCGCGCCACTGGGTCAGCCTCTTGCCCATGGCCAGCAGGATGTCGGCGGTGAAGTCGTCGAAATCCACCTCGATGCCCTCGAGGTTGAGCGCCGTGGCAGTCTCCACCGGCAACTCTTCGCGCCGCATGGCCACGTTGATGCCGATGCCCACGATCACCCGCGGCATGTCCAGCGCAGACAGGATGCCGGCGATCTTCTTGCCGCCTATCTGCACGTCGTTGGGCCACTTCAGCTGCGCCTGCGGCACCACGTCGGTCACGGCCACCCCCGGAGCGATGGACAGCAGCCCGAACGGCGGCGGGGTCGCGCCCACCTCCACCACCATGCTCATGGCCAGCTGGGAACCTTTCGGCGAGACCCACTGGCGGCCCAGGCGCCCCTTCCCCGCGGTTTGTTCGTCGGCGATGAGCACGGTGCCCGGTGCACCTTCTTTGAGCAGGTCTGCGTTTGTAGAGCCGGTGGATTCCACCCAGCGCACGTTCGGCCAGTATTGCTCCACCGCGTCCTGGATGGCTTGAATGTCGCGCACAGTCATGCCCCCGAGCATATTGCTTGTCGACGTTCGTTCCGCCCACCGCGCACTCCACCGCCGATCTTGAATGCTTGTCCGACACACCCACGTCGAACGCCCCTACCCTCGGCCACGTCCCCGCATATCAACGAAGAGGTGGATTGAGATGACCGACAAGAACCAAAACCCGCCCCAGG
Organism: Corynebacterium fournieri; assembly: GCF_030408775.1. NCBI lineage: Bacteria > Bacillati > Actinomycetota > Actinomycetes > Mycobacteriales > Corynebacteriaceae > Corynebacterium > Corynebacterium fournieri. The sequence continues at coordinate 505,124 of NZ_CP047210.1, read as the reverse complement.
ACGCGCCGGAACAGCAGGGCCCGGCCGCCGTGTCCCCCACCGGCTGCCCGTTCCACATCGGCGCCAGCGACGCGGACCCGCGTTCGCAGCAGGGCGAGTACCTGACCACGTCCCAGGGTGCGCGCTTGAGCGAGACTTCGAAGTCCCTGCGCGCCGGCGAGCGCGGCCCGCTGCTAGTGCAGGACCACCACTTCCGCGAGAAGATCACCCACTTCGACCACGAGCGCATCCCGGAGCGCGCCGTCCACGCCCGCGGCGTGGGTGCGCACGGCACGTTCGTAGCCAACGGCAACGCCTCGAAGATTTCCAAGGCCAAGGTGTTCAAGAAGGACGCCGAGACCCCGGTCTTCGTGCGCTTCTCCACCGTGCTGGGCTCGCGCGGCTCCGCCGATTCCGTGCGCGACACCCGCGGCTGGGCCACCAAGTTCTACACCGAAGAGGGCAACTGGGACCTGGTGGGCAACAACATCCCGGTCTTTTTCATCCAGGACGCCATTAAGTTCCCGGACGTCGTCCACGCGGGCAAGCCCCGCCCGGACCGCGAGATCCCCCAGGCTCAGTCCGCACACGACACCTTCTGGGATTTTGTGGGCCAGCACACCGAGGCCACCCACCACACGCTGTGGAACATGTCGGATCGCGGTATCCCGCGCTCGCTGCGCATGATGGAAGGCTTCGGCATCCACACCTTCCGCTTCATCAACGACGCGGGCGAGACCTCCCTGGTGAAGTTCCACTGGAAGCCGAAGTTCGGCGTGCACTCCCAGGTTTGGGAAGAAGCGCAGATCACCGGCGGCATGGACCCGGACTTCCACCGCCGCGACCTCTACAACGCCATCGAGGCCGGCGCTTTCCCGCAGTGGGATCTGGGAGTGCAGGTCTTCCCGGACACTGAGGACCAGATGTTCGAGGGCATTGACCTGCTCGACCCGACCAAGCTGGTGCCGGAGGAGCTCGCTCCGGTGGAGGTCATCGGCACGATGACGCTGAACAAGAACCCGCGCAACTACTTCGAGGAAGTTGAGCAGGTCGCGTTCTGCCCGTCCCACCTGCCTCCGGGTATCGACGTCACCGCCGACCCGCTGCTGCAGGGCCGCCTGTTTTCCTACCTGGACACCCAGATTTCGCGTCTGGGCGGGCCGAACTTTGCGCAGCTGCCGATCAACCGGCCGCAGGCGCCGGTCAATGACAACCTGCGCGACGGCATGCACCAGGTGGCCTCCCACACCGGCGTCGCCCCGTACAAGCCGAACACGCTCGACGGCGGCGCACCGTCCGAGGCGACCGAGGACGAGGGCGCGTTTATCGACGTCCCCGTCGCCGTGGAAGGCGAGATCACTCGCGAGCACCCGGCGTCCTTCGACGACCACTTCTCCCAGGCGCGCCTGTTCTACATCTCCCTGAACGACGTGGAGCAGGAGCACCTGACCCAGGCACTGTCGTTTGAGCTGGGCAAGTGCTACGAGGAGTCCGTGAAGACGCGCTACCTCGAGGTGCTCGCCCACGTGGACCAGGCTCTGGCTGAGACGGTGGCCGACAACCTGGGCCTGGCGCATCCGGCGAAGCAGGAGGTCGCGGACGTCACACCGTCTGAGGCACTGTCCCAGATGGGTGGCACCTGGCCTATCGACGGCCGCCAGATCGGCGTGCTCATCTCCACCGAGCTGGCTGGCGACGAGGCCGCAGCCGTGGGCAAGCTTGTCGACGAGCTCTCCGCCGCCGGCACCACCCCGCTCCTGGTTGCAGAAAAGGGCGGCACAGTGAAGTTGGGCGGAAAGGACACCCCGATCTCGCGCACCTACCTGACCGCAAGCTCCATCGAGTTTGACGCTGCCGTGGTGGTCAACCCGCCGGCGACGCCCGACGTGGACACCATGCTGGGCGAGTTTGAGCGCCACAAGAAGGCCATCATCGCCGTCGGCGAGACAGGCAAGCAGGCGCTCGAGGCCGCGCGCGTTCCCGCAGACCAGCCGGGCATCACTGTCGTCGACTCCGCGGATGCGGCGGCCGAGCCGGTCAAGGAGCTGCTGGCGTCCCACCGCGTTTGGGAGCGCTAGTTACCCCACCGCAACGACCTGGCGGAGCTCCTCACACAGGTGCGCAATCTGCGGGGTGCCCTCCAGGTCCCACTGCGCGTTCCGGCGCGCAGTCACAGCACTGCGGTGTGCCAGCTCGTTGAGCGGGTGGCCGTTGTGCCCGCGCACCCACCGCACGCTGATGTCAACGCCGTTGCGGCGCACGCGCGCCAAGCGGCGCAGACATTTAATTTCTTCCGGCCCGCTGCCGGGGCGCTGCGTCAGCGCGCCATCGAGGATGATGTTGAGGTAGCGGGCTGCTTTTAACGAGTCGGTGAGCACCTCGACACTTGCCACGTTGCCGCGCACGGTCGACAGCGCAAGCTCGATCGCGGCGAACTCGCCTTCCAACACCTTCGAGGAGTTGACCTTGGCGGTAGCGATGCGGCCGGAAGTGCTCACCGCCGCGATGCCGACGACGTTGGAGCACTTCTGCTTTGACGCGTCGGTGGCAATGGTCAGGTGAACCGGGGCTGCCGGCGCCTTTTCCGGCAGCGGCTTGGCGTAGAGGGTTTCTTGCATGGCGGCGAAGCTCGCGCGGCATGCTTCCCACGTGCCGCGCATGCGCCCTGTGGTGGTAGCTGGAAACTCGATGCCGCGAAATTCCGGGTCCAACTGCGCTACCTCGCGCAGTTCCACCGGAAGCCCGTATACCGCAAGGCCGCCGTCTGCGTGGGCCCAGACCCGCTTGAGCGCGTTGAGCAGGACGCGGTGCACGTCAGCGTGGTCACGCACAGGCTCCGCCGCCAGAAACATGGTGCGGCCGTTGACCGCAGCTGCGATGTCCACGCACGGTGACTCGCCGGTGAGACGGGCGACGTGGTGGATGGCGGCGACTGGCTTGTGCGAGATGCGGGCGAACAATGCGGGGGTCGGGTGGTCAGACACGGCTGGGTCCTTTCGGCTGAATTTTGCGCTGCACCGAGAAACTTAGAAACGGGGCCGACACCGGCCACCGACATTCGCACACCTGTTCCCTTTTTTGTTCGATGTCGGAGCATTCCCCGGCCCCGGTGTCGGAGCCGTCGACTAGCGTCGTGCCCATGACCTCCGCGCAGAGTTTCCGCAGCCGCAGCAGCCAGTTCAGCGACCGCCTTGTTTCCGCAGTTCGAAGCGCCAAAAGCACCGACCCGTTCACCCCCGTCACCGTCCTGTGCGGTCCGGGTGCAGTAGATGACGTCACCTCAGCGCTTGCAAAATCCGACAAGCCCTTTGTCAACGTTGAGGTGCAACCGCTGGAGGTATTCATCCACAGCGCCGCTGCTCTCCTGGCCAAGCCTCGCCTACAGCGCTCCGAGGTCGCGGCTGAGGTTGCGGCCGCACTGCGACCGGACGCTCCAACACAAACCGTCTTCCACCGCAAAGGTCTCAACGAGTCGGCCGCCACGCTCGAGGGGCTCACGGACGCGGTGTTCACGTTGTCGACGCTGCCCGAGCCCTGGCGCAGCCAACACCAGGATGCGGAGTTGCCGCGGATCTGCGCCGAGCTTGCAAACGGCATTCTGGCGAAGCTGTCTCACCGCTTCTACACCTTCCCAGAAGCCGTAGACGCCGCCGCTGCATTCGCCGCCGAGCGGCAACTTATCGTCATGGGAGATATTGCACTGGACCCGTTATCCGAGTGGGCGCTGGAAAAAATTGCCGGCCAGTCAGTCCAGATCCAGCCCGGAGAGTTTGCTGCAACAGTGGAGCACCGCTCCTTCGTCGCGGAGTTGGATGAGGCGAAGTACGTCGCCGACGCCGTGGCGAAGGCGCTGGACGACGGTGCCCAGCTGCACGAGCTTGCGGTCGGCTACTGCAGCGAGGCGTCACTGCCCTATCTCGTGCGAGCGTTCAACGAGGCCGGCATTTCCCACCACGCACCGGCCACTTCCGTGTGGGCGCAAAACCCTTACTTCCGGGCGCTGAGCCTCATTCTGCGGATCGATCCGGAAGAGATGAACCGCCGCGACCTGGCAGCGCTATTATCCACCGGTGTACTCAGCCGCGGGGAAGAGACGCAGTCTCCGTGGATCGTGGACTTTGACCGGGTGAGCAGAAACTCGGACCAGCAGTTTTACGCCGGCGAGGACTGGCACCCGAAAGAGATTGCCTCAGGCAAGCTGGAAAAGCAGGCCACCGCGGTTGTGCATTGGGTGAACACGCTGGCAGATGAGCTACACACAGTCTGGGCCGCTTCCGACTGGAATACAATGGCTAACGCGTTGCGCACGGTTGCCCGCCGCTGGCTGCGCAACCCGAGGGGCGAAGAAACGGTCTACGAAGAAGAGTTCTTCCGCGCTCTAGAGCGCCAGCAAGGGCCTGTGCACAGAGCACGCGCAGTCGACGCTGTTGCCCCACTGTTTGAACAGGCGCAGCCAACAGCAACGCGCGGGCTGGTGCGCATCGGTGCGCTGGAGTCACTCACGGGGCGAAACCTCCACACCGTGTTCATCGTCGGTGCGCTGGACGACGCGTTGCCCGGCTCCATCACCCCCAGCGCCACGGTGACCGAGACACAGTCCCACTTAAGCGCGGAGGCGTTCATCGGCGTACGCCGGCGCGCTCTCGACGCGGCACTGCGCTGCGCACCGAACGCGGTTATCACCCATCCGCGCTCGCACCAGGACGGTTCGGGACGAACCGAGCCGTCCCAATGGGTGTCCAAAGAGGAGCTGGAGGCACACGGACTGAGTCTCTCCACTGCCGCAGACAGCCCCGCCGACGGCATCGTAGCGATGCCACCGCTGAGCACCATGCTGCTTACCGGGCAGATCACGCCAGTGGGCGCGGCGGACCTGTCGCTCGTGCGCACCGCGCACGGCCAGGCAGATGAGCACGTCAGCCGCTACAGCGAGATCATGGGCTACCGCGATACCGGTGCCGCCGGCGAGTCAGAGGGCGCAGAATTCAATGGGTACACGCGAAGTGAGGTGGGCCTGCAGTTTTTGAGCAAGCAGATCTCTAACTCCGCGCTGGAATTGTTTACCCGCTCGCCGCAGTTCTTCTTCATCGAGCGTGTGCTGGACGCCTACCAGCTCGAGGATCGGGTGCACACGCTGGACATGGATGCGCGAGAACGCGGCACGCTCTACCACGTCATCTTCGAGCGTTGGACCAAAGAGGTCCTGCTCGGTGGGGACGCCACCGCGCCAGATGATCCTGAGTGGTGGGACGGGGCCGGCCGCCGCGCCCTCGAAACCATTGTCGCCGAGACGCTGCAAGACCACCGGAGCGCACGCGTCAACGAAGCAGTGTGGAAAGGGTTTGAGACCAACCTGTGGCGCGACATCGACCGCTGGTACGCCACAGAGCGCGCTGAGTACCGCGCAGGCTGGCGGCCGATTGCCGCCGAACTCGCCTTCGGCAGCAACAGCCGCGACGGCAGCGACTATCCCGCCCCGGTCCTGCACGTGCCAACGGGCGCCGGCAGCACCGCCGCGATGGAATTTCGGGGGTTGATCGACCGGGTCGATTACCGCGTCGTCGAGCCGACAGCTGCAGACGAATCCCAGCTTGCCTACACCGAAATCCGAATCACCGACTACAAGACCGGCAACAAACACAAAGACGTCGCGTCTGCGCTGAGACGCTCACCGACCGGGGATCCGGCAAAGGAGCACTACTTCCAGTTGGCGCTCTACGGCTGGGCAGTCCACCACCGATTCGTGGACGCCCCGGATCCCGACGCGGCCAGCTGGTTTCCACAGATCGCCGAAGCTGTAGAGGGAAAACCTCCAGTACAAGCGGTGCAGGCACGGTACTGGTATTTCCAAGCGCCGGAGGACGAAGACGGCCAGCCACACCTCGACATCGACGACAAGGCAATTGCCACGCTGAGAACGAACCTGGCGAACATTTACCAGTACATCGCCGCGGGCACCTTCCCTCCCCATGCGTTGCCGAAGTCGTTGTGGACCGACGACGCAGAGGTGCGCATCGGCCGCGCGCAGTACACGGTAGTGACCGAAGCGTTAGCAGAGCAGGAACTGACTCCGCTCGATATCACCACTCCGTTCGACGACACCGTTGATCCACAACACCCCGAGGCAGAAGCAAGGAACTGAACATGACTGCACGCCCTACCTACCTCACCCCCGCTGACATCGCCGCCGGCGACAGCCTGCAAACTGACATCAACGGCAGGGAATTCATCCAGTGGAGCACCGGCACCAACGTCTTCGTCCAAGCGGGCGCGGGCTCGGGAAAGACCACGACGCTGATTCAGCGCATCCTGACGCTCATCGTCGACGACGCGATCACCATCGAACAAATTGCCGCCATCACCTTCACCGAGGCCGCCGGCGGCAAGCTCGTCTCCGATTTGCGCGCAGCCCTGACCCAGGTTGCACGCGAGGCGAAGCACAGCCCCTTCCCCGGGAAGGAGACCACGTTCCGAAAGGTCGCCGACCCCGAAGAGGTGAAACGTCGCGCGCAGGCCGCGCTTGAAGGACTGCCCGGCGCAGCGATCGGCACACTGCATTCGTTTTGCCTCCGTCTGCTCAAGCAGTATCCGCTGCAGGCGGGGCTGCCGCCCAAGGTGGACAAGGTGGACGAGCTGCGGCAGCAGATGGATGCCAGCCTGCGCACGGACCGGGTGATTGAAACGTTGACGCAACTTATCGCCGGCGATCCGCGCGCCGCGGAAGATGTTGCGAGGCTCAAGGACGCATTCGGCATCGACATCGACCCGTCCACGATTGCTGGAGACCTTGAAACCCTGCTCGGCTACGGGGTTCGCATGTCCGCGATCGGCGAGGCTGCCCGGTGGATGGATGAGCGGTGGGGAGAGCTTGACCCCACGCTTGCGCAGCCGCGCTGGTTTGCTGCAAACGACGCCGAATTCGTCGCTGGAGAGTTCGCGTTACTGCAGGAGCTGCACGCCGCAGCTGAAGGTGTCAGCCCCGACGACACGCTGTTGCAGTGCCTGGAAACGTATTTGGAGCTGATCCAGCCCTTCGCGGGCGGTGCGCAGGGCGACCTCGGCCTGTGGCAGCCCGTGCTGCCCAGCGTGGGCAGGAAAGGACGCAAGCCGAATTGGAAGGCCGTGGTGCTGCCCGACCACGTGCTCGCCGAGCTGGCCAGCCGCGGCCTCGAGGTTGATCCGGACGACCCGAAGGCCGCGGTGGTCGAAGCACTCAAAAACGTTCGGGCGCGGTTTAGCGCCCGCGCGCGGCCCGGTCTCATCGAGGCGCTCACCCACGTCACTCCCCTGCTCGCCGCTGTGGTGCTGGACGCGAAAAACGACCGCCTGAAGCGGGGCACCCTCGAGTATCACGACATGATCTTCCTGGCCAAGCAGTTGGTCACGGCACCCGAAAACGATCGGATCCGTAAGGAGCTGCACGACAAGTACAGGGTCATTTTCGTCGACGAGTTCCAGGACACCGACCCCGTCCAGTACGAGATTGTCCGCGTCATTGCCGCCGGGCTTCTCGACGCACCTCCGGCCCCCGGCAGCCTGTTTATGGTCGGTGACCCGAAGCAGTCCATTTACCGGTTCAGAAACGCCGACATCGACAACTACAACAAGGTCAAAGCCACCTACCACCAGGACGGCTCCGGCGAAGGCGTGCTGGTCAACCTCACACAGAACTTCCGCTCCTCTCAGCGAGTGATCGGGGCGGTAAACGCCCTGTTTGCCAAGGTCTTCACCGATGTTGAGCCTGCGCCGGGAAGCCCAACGCAGGCGTCGTACGAGGACATGCTGCCCCAGGCGGCCAAGTCAGCGCAGCTGCCAGACGGAACAACAGCGACGCTTCCGGGCAAGGTGGTCTTCGTCTACTCTGACGAGGCCGCGCAAGCAAAGGCCAGCGATGCCCGGAAGGTGGCGGAGGAAGAAGACATCGTCGCCATCGTCCGCGCGGCGGTGAGCAACGCAAACGGCGAGTACTTCTCCCACAAACCCGTTCGCGGGGAGGACGGAAGCGACGTCGCTAAGCCACTGCGCTACTCGGACATCGCGGTGCTGGTGCACACGCACGCAGATTCGCGCAGGGTGCAGCGCGCGCTGGCGCGGGCTGCAATCCCGTACGTCTCCGAGGGATCCACGCGCCTGTTTTTGGTACCCGAGATCAACGACTTGCTCACGGTGCTGCGCGCGCTCGGCGACCCTGCGGACTCCTTCACCCAAATCGCCGCATTGCGCACCGCCCTGCTGGGATGCTCGGACGCCGAGATCGCCGCTGATGCGCTTGGCCAGCCGGTCTCCGACCGGGTCGAGAACAAGAGGCAATGGTTGCGGGAGGTCTCCCGCAACGCTGGCGGGACGGATGTGGGCACGCTCGTGCGCGAGATTGTGACCGAGTTCGGCCTCGCGGACAGCTTCGTGGCGCAAGGCAAGGAAGATGCGCTGGGCAGCTTGGAGCAGCTGCTCACCCTGGCCGATCAATTCGCCCGCACCACCGGGCTGGGCTTGCGCGAATTCGTGCGCTGGGCCGACGAACAGGCAGACAGCAACAACGGTGCGTCCGATCCCGTGCTGGACAACAACGCCGACGGGGTCAGGATCATGACCATTCACCGCTCCAAGGGCCTGGAATTTCCCATGGTCATCGTGGCCAACCTCAGCCAGGACTACAGGTTTTCGGGCCTGCAGCAGGGATTTTCCAAAGACGACAAACGGGTGGCGCAGCTGAAGTTCGGCTCTATCCAAAGCCCCGACTTCGAGCCGCTGAAAGACTACGAGGCACAAGCCGCGCAAGACGAGCTGAAGCGGCTCATGTACGTCGCCCTCACCCGCGCTGAATCGGTCCTCGCCGTACCGCTGCACGTGGGCACCAGAGCTAACTCGGACGAGCTTCGCAGCACCAAGGGCACCGCGCTGATGGAGGCGATGCGAGAGGTGATAGCTGAAGCGCAAGAAAACGGCACCGCGAAAGAGCTTGCGGGGGCGGGAATTTCGTTGGTCAGCCGCGACTCCCTCGGCGAGGTGGACACGATTCAGGTGCCCGACACGGCGCGCCCCGAATACGCGCCACTTGAGGAGCGCGAGGAAGCGCACACCCGGGCTGTGGCGGCACTGGCGGCTGCGGCGGGTGCCGCTCCGAGAATCGGCGTGACCACCATCGCCCACGCCGAGGACCAGAACGCAGAGCCGGCAGCGAAGAACCAGGACACAGACGCCGCGCAGACCCGCACCACGGCCGTAGACGAGGAAGTGCCAACCGCGCAGCGCCGCACCGGCGAGGCTGTGCGTTCCCAGCTCGAAGCAGCAGGCTGGACCGTGCCTGCGGCAGCGCGCTTCGTTGACGCGCACGTTGAGCGCACAGCAACAGGTACTGACTTCGGCTCTGCGGTCCACGACGTCATGGAGCGCCTGCCTGACGCGGGCGACCGCAGCATCGAAGACTTGTGCCGCCTCGCCGTGGCACAGTTCGGCTTGGCTCAGGACGCGTACGCGGATGTGCTCGCCGCCGCCCGCGCGTTCTCGCGCTCGCGGCCGTACCAGAGCGCGGTCGCCGCGGAGCAGGCCTTCTTCGAGCTGCCGGTGCTGCGTGGAGTGCAGCTGGACGGGGACTCGGACACCATCGCGGTCAACGGCTACATCGACCTGCTGTACAACGATGGTGGCAGCTGGGTCATCGCCGACTACAAAACCGACAGTCACGCACGCGAAGAACGCGTGGCCAGCTACTTCCTCCAGCTCGAGCTCTACGCCCGTACGCTCAGCGAGGCGCTCGGCGCTCCGGTGTCCCGGCTGGAGTTGATCTTCCTCGACGGCCGCGAAGCCGATGGCACGCAGGTGCTCACCCACAACCGGCAGGAGGATTCGCCGCGTTAGCTGGGAAACGAAACGCGGCGCGGAGCCGTCGATAAGCAATGACGTACACACGGAACATAGACTGAGGCGTTATGAGTGCATCCAAACCCGACATGACCACCACCGCGGGCCGCATCGAGGATCTGCGCAACCGCTTGGACGAGGCGCAGGCCCCGGTCGGTCAGGACGCGATCGACACAGTGCACGCAGCTGGCGGCACCACCGCCCGCGAGCGGGTGCTCAAGCTCGTAGACGAGGGCACGTTCGTCGAAACCGACGCGCTGGCCAAGCACCGCGTCGAGGCGTACAAGATGGACAAGTCCAAGCCGTCCACCGACGGCGTAGTCACGGGCTACGGGCTTATCGACGGCCGAAGGGTCTGCATCTTCTCCCAAGACCCGACCATCTTCGACGGCCAGATCGGCGAGGTCTACGCCGAAAAGGTGCTGAAGATCTACGACCTGGCCACCAAGACCGGCGTGCCGCTGATCGGCATCTACGATTCCACCGGTCCGCGCTGGAAAGAGGGCATCGTCACCGCCCACATGCAGGCCCAGATCCTGCGCGCGGCCACTCGTGCGTCCGGCGTGGTCCCGCAGATCGCGGTGGTTGCTGGCGACGTGGCCGCGCTGGCCGCCACGACGGTGCCGCTGGCGGACATCACTGTCATGGCCGAGGGTGCCTCCTTGCACGTGACCACCGCAGACATCGTGAGCAAGGTCACCGCGACGGAAACCACCACTGATGAGCTCGGTGGCAACGCCGTGCACGCGACCGAGACCGGTCTGGCGCAGCTGAGCGCCGCCACCGACGCAGACGCCGTGGAGCTCGCTCGCGCGATCGTGGGCTACCTGCCGCTGAACAACAAGGCCGCCTCCCCGCTCGGCGCCGAGGCTGACGGCTCGGGCGCGGATTTGGACACGTTCATGCCCGACGACGACAACCAGCCTTACGACGTCGCCGACATCATCGCCGCCGTCACCGACGGCGACTTTTTGGAGCTGTCCGCCCAGCACGCCGGCAGCGTGGTCACCGGGTTCGCGCACGTGGGTGGGCGTGCCGTCGGTGTCGTCGCCACGCAGCCCAGCGTTCTCGCCGGCTGCCTGACCCGCGAGGCGGCGCGCAAGGCTGCCCGCTTCATCCGCACCTGCGACGCGTTCAACCTGCCCATCGTCCAGTTCGTGGACTCCCCCGGCTTCCTGCCTTCCGTGGAGGAGGAGCGTTCCGGTTCCGCGGCCGGCGCCGCCGCCCTCGCCTACGCATTCGCAGAGGCCCAGGTGGGCACCATCACCGTGGTCACCCGCAAGGCGTTCGGCCCGTCCTACGCGCTGCTGGGCTCCAAGGGCCTCGGCGCGGACCTGGTCTTCGCGTGGCCGACTGCCCAGATCGCGCTCGCCGACGCCGCCACCGCCGCCGAGGCAATCGGCACGGACGAGGAGGCTTACGCGGCCGACAACCTCAACCCGTACGTTGCCACCGAGCGCGGTCTCGTCGATGCCGTGATCGAGCCCAACGCCACCCGCACCCGCGTGCTCGAAGGCCTGCGCCTGCTTGAGCGCAAGGTGGCCTACCCGGCGCAGAAAAAGCACGGCAACATCCCGCTGTAGAAGGAGGCTGACGTGGACATTCAAGTACTCAAGGGCAACCCCACCGACGCGGAGCTCGCAGCGCTGACGCAGGTGCTCGAGCAGCTGCAGCGCGAGCGCAAGACCGCCGGCGTGAAGGCGGACGCGAATATCTGGGGCGCGGCGCACCCGGCTACGACGTTTAACCCGCACGCCTTCGATTCGGCGGCGTACTTCTGATGCGGCTGGTGTTGGCGTCGCAGTCGCCGTCGCGGCGCATGCTGCTGGAACAAGGCGGTGTGACACCGGTGTTGCGGCCGGCGCACATCGACGAGGACGCGCTCATCGCCTCGCTTGACGACGCACCTCCGGCCACCACCGTCTCCACCCTCGCCCGCGCGAAAGCGGAGGTGGTCGTGCCGGAATACCCCGACGACGTGGTGGTCGGCTGCGACTCCATGCTGCTGCTCGACGGCGAGCTTTTGGGCAAGCCCCACACCGTGGAGGCGACCGTCGAACGCTGGAAAGCGCAGCGCGGCAAGGTTGCGCAGCTGCTCACGGGCCACGCGGTGTGGTTCGGTGGCGAATGGGTGGTGGACACCGTTGCCACCACCATCCGCTTCGGCGACGTCTCCGACGCCGACATCCAGGCCTATGCCGAATCGGGCCAGCCGCTCGAGTGCGCCGGCGCATTCACCCTGGAGGCGCTGGGCAGCTGGTTCATCGACTCCATTGATGGCGACCCCACCAGCGTGATCGGCCTGTCCATGCCGCTGTTGCGCCGCTGTCTATACCGCTTCGGACTGAACGCGTCCGACTTCTGGGCCTAGAATCCGCGGGCGGTGAGGAACTCGTCGAGGACCTTGAGCCTCTCCGGCTGGTGGTCCACGCACATGCGCAGCCACTCGCCGATCTTGTTCTTGGGGTTGCGGACACTTGACGGCTCGTCCAAGTCCACATCCTTGCCGAACAGCGCTTCATAGATCGGAAGGCGCTGCTCGTCACGCTCCGCCCCGATCTTCACCGCAAGCTTAATCGGCGTGTCCCCGTGGCTTTCGCGGAAGTTCACGTCGGCGCCGGCTTCGACAAGCCGCTGCACCAGGGCCGCGTCGCCGTCGCCGAGATCGTCGTGGCTGAGCAGCAGCGTCAACGTGTTCTGCCCGTAATCCACCACCGTCGCATCGGCGCCGCGGTCCAGCATGTCGTTGCTGATCTTTTCGCGCGCCTCCGGGTCGCGGTTGATCAAACCGCGGAGGAGCATCTCCGTCGCGTCGTTCGCTTCCGGGTCGTAGACCTTCAGAAACTCCTCGTAGGTGCCGTTTTGGGCGGCGTAAACCGGGCTAGCCATTGGATTCTCCTTCTAGTAACTTCTGCTTTTCAAGAATTCATCGAGGACATAGTGCTTTTCCGGGCGGTCGTCGGCGTTCATGCGCAGCCACTCGCCGATGCTCATGACTGGCTCGTGTGCATTGGACGGAAGATCCAGATCCAGCTCTTTTGCTCCAAACAGGGCCTGGTACAGCGGGCGACGCTGCTCGTCGTCGTCCACCCGGATCTCGACTGCCAGCTGCGCCACCAGCGATCCACGGCGTTCGCGGTAGTTCACGTCGGCGCCGCCGTCGACAAGCCTTTGTGTAAGCGCCGCATCACCGGAACCCAGATGACGGTGCCTTCCCAACAGAATTGTCAGCGCGTTTTGCCCGTACTCGACTCTCGACGCATCCGCGCCCCGGTCCAGCATGTCGTTGCAGATCGCAGCGCGGGTTTCCGGATCCTTGTTGGTAAGGCCGTTAAACAACATGTCCGTCGGGTCATTCACCTCTGGGTCGAACACCTCGAGGAATTCCTCGTAGGTGCCCTTCTTCGCCGTGTACGTCGGGCTTGTCATCGCCGCCTCCTAGTAGCCCCTGTCCTTGAGAAACTCGTCCAGGACATCGAGTTTGCCGGGGCGCCCGTCCACGTTCATGCGCAGCCACTTCCCGATCGTGTTTATCGGGTTGCGGACACTCGACGGCTCGTCCAAATCCACGTTTGCAGCGAACAATGCCTCGTACAGCGGGCGGCGCTGCTCGTCGTCGTCGACGCGGATACGAATTGCCAGCCGAATGGGCACATCGCCGCCGCTGTTTCGGAAATCCACGTCGGCGCCGCCGTCGATAAGCCGCTGCGCCAGTGCCGGGTCGCCTTCAGCGAGCCGGTCGTGGCTGAGCAGCAGCGTCAACGTGTTCTGCCCGTAATCCACCACCGTCGCATCGGCGCCGCGGTCCAGCATGTCGTTGCTGATCTTTTCGCGCGCCTCCGGGTCGCGGTTGATCAAACCGCGGAGGAGCATCTCCGTGGCATCGTGCGCTTCCGGGTCGTAGACCTCCAGAAACTCCTCGTAGGTGCCGTTTTGGGCGGCATACAGCGTGCTAGCCATTGTTTTCTCTCCTTCTAGTAACTTCTGCTTCTCAAGAATTCATCGAGGACATAGTGCTTTTCCAGACGGTGGTCGGTGTTCATGCGCAGCCACTCCCCGATGCTCATGACCGGGTCGTGCACGTTGTATGGCAGGTCCAGATCCAGCTCACCTGACCCAAACAGGGCCTGATAGAGCGGTCGACGCTGCTCGTCGTCGTCCACCCGGATCTCAACCGCCAGCTGCGCCACCAGCGATCCACGTCGTTCGCGGTAGTTCACGTCGGCGCCGCCGTCGACAAACCTTTGCGCAAGCGCCGCATCACCTGACCCCAGATGGCGGTGACTGCCTAGCAGCACAGTCAGCGCGTTTTGACTGTCTTCAACAAACGAAGCGTCCCCACCACGGTCCAACATGTCGTTGCAGATCGCAGCACGGGTGTCAGGATTCTTGTTGGTGAGCCCGGCAAACAACATGTCCGTGGCATCGTCCGCGTCCGGGTCGAATACCTCAAGGAACTCCTCGTAGGTACCCTCCTGGGCCGTGTACAACGGGCTTGCCACAGTCGCCTCCTAGTAGCCTCTGGCCTTGAGAAACTCGTCCAGGACGTCGAGCTTGCCCGGGCGGTTCTCCACGTTCAGCCGCAGCCACCCGCCGAGTGTGTTGATCGGGTTGCGCACGTTGGAAGGCAGCTCCAAGTCCAGATTTTCCGCACCGAACAGCACTTCGTAGATGCTTCTGCAGTCCTCGTCGTCGGTGCCGGAGAACAACACCAAGCGCAGGGGTAGCTCACCCTGGCTGGTGCGGTGGTTTACGTCGGCACCGCCGTCGATAAGCCTTTGCAGCAGTGCCGCGTCTCTCTCCCCGTACTCGTCGTTGCTCAGCAGCAACGAGACGGTGTTGTTCCCGTAATCCACCACCGTTGGGTCCGCGCCGCGGTCCAGCATGTCGTTGCTGATCTTTTCGCGCGCCTCTGGGTCGCGGTTGATCAAACCACCGAGAAGCATCTCGGTGGCATCATTCTCATCCGGGTCATAGACCTCCAGAAACTCCTCGTAGGTGCCGTTTTGGGCGATATAAAGCGGGCTAGCCATTGGTGCTCCTCGGTGTGGGACTTAGATCACATCGGGTTACGCACCACAATATTTGCGAATGCCGATCCCGGCATAGGCTGCCAGCAAACTAGTAGCCTGGCGGCCATGGAAATTAACGACATGCTCGCCCCGAAGCCCATCGAGCTGCCCGCCGACCCGGCCGCAGGCAAGGATCTGCTTGCAGACGACACCGCGCTCGCCCACCCCGACTCCCCCGCAGTCTGGGCCGCCCGCGCCGAGCGTGAACTCGACGGCGGCGACAAGCTTATTGCCTACGCCTACGCCCGCACCGGCTACCACCGCTCCCTGGATCGCCTGCGCGCAAACGGTTGGAAAGGTTGGGGCCCGGTCCCGGCTTCGCACGAGCCGAATCAGGGCGTGCTGAGGGCCATCGCGATGTTGGCAGTAACTTCACAGGTCATCGGTGACCAGGCTGAATACGACCGCTGCCGCCAGATGCTCTCCGACGCAGACCCGGAATGCGTGGAAAAGCTTTTACCCTAACGAGGTATGACGCGAATCAACCAAGCCACCCGCATACTCATCACAGTCCCTGTGGCGCTCGCGATTGCGTCGTGCAGCGCCACCAACGACACCCCTGCGACCGACCAGGACGCCAGCCCTGCCGCCGAATCAGCAGCCGCATCCGCTGCCCAGGAGACGGTCACACAGGAAAAGACGGTCACCGAGGCCGCGGCACAGCAGCCCACCTCCGAAGAAGTTGAAGCAGCCGCCGCGCCCGCGGCAGCTCCTGAGGCCGACAACTGCGCAATTCCCAACCCCGACCCGCGCCAGCAGTACGCCACCGGCACTGCCCCAGGCCGAATGCCGGCGGCAAACCACCGTTCAGACGCGAACTACTGGATCGAGGACATCGACAACCACTACGATCCCTGCGCACCGCTCAGCTGGATCACCTTCCGCGGCTCACTGGGCCACGAGGACCGCACGGCGGGCACGGCCGCATCCATCACCGACGGGCTCGCGCTTTACGTCGACGGCCAGCCGGCCGGCGACATGCGGGCATTCACCGAGGTAGAAAACGTCGAACTAGTCGACCCCACCACGCTGCGCCTGAGCTGGGGCGAGCGCGGCGGCGCCACTGCGGAAGGCATCACCGACCACTTCACCGTGGATCTCACCGCAGCCAACGGCACGGTCCAGGCCGTGGCCGGCGACACCGAACCGTTCACCCAGCGGTGGAACCAGTCCGGCTACTTGTTGAACTAGCACCGGGTAACGCGGCTCGCGCTGGCTGATCGTCTAGCAGTGCCCCTCGGGGTGCTAGACGATCAGTGCGCTGACCGCGCATTGTCCCAGGTCATGTTGAAACTCATCGCCGTTAGTGGCGAGTCCGTATAGCAACGGCTCACGGCTGCTATACGGTCCGTCCAACGGGGCCCAACGGGCATGACCCAACGGGGCACCAACCCACCACCCCACCGCCTCAACCGACCCAACACCGAAGAAACCACCGCCCCGGCTCTGTGGTGAGCCGGGGCGGTTGAGTGCTGTAGACGTCGATAAGCAAAACGCTCTTAGGCGTGCTTTGCCTCGACGCGCTTGATGGCCTCCTTGGCCACCATCTCCTGGATGCCCATGTCTAGCTCAGAGGTGAAGCCGACGCAGGAGCAGTTGATCTCGCCCAGGACGTAGGTGTCCTCGCCGGTTTCGTCGTCGTCGGCGAGCATGAAGTCCGCGGTCCAGATCAGTGGAATGTTGTCTCCGCCGAGGTTCTCGGCGATGACCGGGCGGGCCTCGGCGAACATGTCCACCAGCTCCTGCCACTCTTCCGGCTTCTGGTAGGTGTACTTCGCACCGGAGAACAGCGTCGCGGAGAACGCGTCGCCGCCCTCGGCCGGCTTCTTGTGCACGACGAAGACCGGGTGCGGGCCGACCAGCAGGATGCGGATCTCGCCCTCGACGATGCGCGGCATGAAGCGCATGTCCACGAGCATGCCGTTGTCGCCCACGATGTACTGGTCGCAGAAGTCCATGAACTCGCCGAGCTCGCGCTCCTCGGTGTGGTTGTCCACAGCCTCGGTGCACTTGAGCTTGGTGTCCAGCGGCAGGGCGGTGCCCGGCTCGACGGACTCGGCCAGGGACTCGTCGGCCAGGCGCACGCGCCAGATGCCGGAACCGGTGGAGCCGCGGTTCTGCTTGAGCACGCGCTCGCCGTAGGACAGGGAGGTCGGGAAGGTCTCGTGGAACTCCTCCACGTCGTAGTACGCGGCGGTATCTTCCGGCACGAGGTCAGTCTTGTTCAGCTTGACCAGGGCGTCCTTGGCGCCGTAGGAGATCATCTCCTCCGGGGTGGACATGCCCACCAGGCCAGCCTCGGACAGGCGGTTGAGCAGGTCGAAGTAGCCCTTTTCGCCGCCCGGAATGTTGCCCGGGTTCACGCGCGAAATGTAGGCGTCGAAGTTCTCGGAGACGTAGGTGAACAGGTCGTCTGCCCACTCGGGGCGGAAGTAGACGACCTCGGAGTGCCAGCCCTGTTCCTTGATGGCGTTAACGATGGGCATGGTGTCCTTGCGGTGGCCGTCGAAGGACTTGTCGGAGCCGCCTTCGACCTCGAAGACAACAATCGCCTTGTGCACGGTTGGTCCCTTTCATGTGTCGCGCCCCGCAGCCCGCACATGCCGGGGCCGCCGGGGCAAGCCAGATACCCAGAACAACGGGCGATAACCAGTGTGTTCCTGACTTCAACTTTAACCCCAGGCAGTGAGTTCCACCGGGTGAGGGATTTGATAGTGTGCAAGTTCACAACTCCGAAAATTTTGGCGAAACGCATCAAGCGCACCGCATTCGTTTCTGTATGGTTGACGGTGGTTTGCCAACCGCACACGAGCGACAAGAAAGGTTGCCGCCATGGGCATCGAGCTCGACAACACCCCGCAGTTTCAGCACTACGCACACCCGGAGAAGTTCGTCTCCGCCGCGTGGCTGTCCGCCCGCTTGGGTGTGCCGGGATTGAAGGTCGTGGAAAGCGACGAGGACGCATTCCTCTACGACATCGGCCATATCCCGGGTGCTGTTCGCATTGACTGGAAGCGCGACCTCAACGACCCGCTGGTGCGCGACTTCATCGACGGCGAAGCGTTTGCGGAGCTGATGCGCTCGCGCGGGATCAACCGGGACGACACAGTGGTCATCTACGGCGACTCCTCCAACTGGTGGGCCGCCTACACCGCGTGGGTCTTTGAGCTGTTCGGCCACCCGGACGTGCGTCTGCTCGACGGCGGGCGCGACGCGTGGATGGGCGAAGAGCGCGACACCTCGTTTGTGGTGCCGGAGTACCCGGTGAGCGATTACCCGGTGGTCGAGCGCCAGGACGCGCCGTTGCGCGCGTTCGCCTCGGGGCTTTTGGAAAAGAAGCCTGCGCAGCTTATCGACGCTCGTCCCGCCGCCTACTACCTCGGTGAAGACCCGGAGCCCGCTGACGTGTCCGCGCCTGCGCTGCGCCAGGGCCACATCCCCGGTGCGGTGAACGTGCCCTGGGGCCGTTCGGTGTTCCCCAACGCCCGTTTCCGCACCTTGGAGGACATCGAGAAGATCTATTCCTCCTTCGACAAGGACGCCGAGACGGTGGTGTACTGCCAGCTGGGCGAAAGCTCCTCGCACACCTGGTACGTGCTCAGGCACATCCTCGGCTTCAAAAACGTCGCGCTCTACGACGGCTCCTGGGCCGAGTGGGGCAACATGGTGCGCATGCCGGTAGCCAAGGGGGCTGACGTGGATACCGCAACCGGCGCAAATGCCGGCGACGACACGGTCGAGTAAGCGCGTCAGCGCCGAGGCGCTGTA
This sequence comes from Corynebacterium fournieri, assembly GCF_030408775.1. NCBI lineage: Bacteria > Bacillati > Actinomycetota > Actinomycetes > Mycobacteriales > Corynebacteriaceae > Corynebacterium > Corynebacterium fournieri. Next base: position 486,444 of record NZ_CP047210.1, on the reverse strand, counting down.
ACATGGTGCGACGTTTGTCCGACGTTTGTAACGGTTAATTTTTTCCGATTGAAGGACGGGATTGCTTCGTGCCTACCACAGCAGCGACCACTGACCTACCCAAAAGCGTGACCAAAGTGCTGGTGGCTAACCGCGGCGAGATCGCCGTGCGCGTCATCCGCGCCTGCTTGGATGAAGGTCTTGCGTCTGTCGCCGTGTACGCCGAGCCGGACGCGGACGCGCCGTTTGTCCAGCTTGCCGACGAGGCCTTCGCGCTCGGCGGCGCCACGGCGGCCGAGAGCTACCTGGATATGGACAAGGTCATCGCCGCGGCGCAGAAGTCCGGCGCGGACGCGATTCACCCGGGCTACGGCTTCCTTTCTGAAAACGCCGAGTTCGCCCAGAAGGTCATCGACGCTGGGCTGACCTGGATCGGCCCCTCCCCTGCCGCGATTGCGGCGCTGGGCGATAAGGTCACCGCCCGCCACATCGCGGAGGCGGCGCAGGCCCCGATGGCGCCGGGCACCAAGGACCCGGTTTCCGGCCCGGACGAGGTCGTCGCGTTTGCGGACGAGCACGGCCTGCCTGTGGCCATCAAGGCAGCGTTCGGTGGCGGCGGCCGCGGCATGAAGGTCGCCTACACCCGCGACGAGATCCCGGAGTTGTTCGAGTCCGCCACCCGCGAGGCCACGGCGGCGTTCGGTCGCGGCGAGTGCTTTGTGGAGCGTTACCTGGACAAAGCACGCCACGTGGAGGCGCAGGTGCTGGCCGATCAGCACGGCAACGTCGTGGTCGTGGGCACGCGCGATTGCTCTTTGCAGCGCCGCTTTCAAAAGCTGGTGGAGGAGGCCCCGGCGCCGTTCCTCACCGACGAGCAGCGCGAGCGTATCCACACGTCCGCGAAGGCGATTTGCCGTGAAGCCGGCTACTTCGGTGCGGGCACCGTGGAGTACCTCGTGGGCTCCGACGGCATGCTCTCCTTCCTCGAGGTCAACACCCGCCTGCAGGTGGAGCACCCCGTCACTGAGGCCACCACGGGCATCGACTTGGTGCGCGAGCAGTTCCGCATCGCCCGTGGCGAGCAGTTGCTTATCGACGCCGATCCCGTCCCCCACGGCCACGCCATCGAATTCCGCATCAACGGCGAGGACCCGGCTGCGAACTTCATGCCGGCGCCGGGCACTGTCACCGCCTACGCCGAGCCGGCCGGCCCTGGCGTGCGCGTGGATTCCGGTGTGCGCGCAGGCTCTGTGATCGGCGGTCAGTTCGATTCCATGCTGGCCAAGCTCATCGTCACCGGCGCGACCCGCGAGCAGGCCATTGAGCGCGCCCGCCGCGCCCTCGGCGAGTACGTGGTGGCCGGCTTCCCCACCGTGATCCCGTTCCACCAGACAATCCTGGACACCCCTGCATTCGTGGGCGACACGGACGGCTTCGGCGTCTACACCCGCTGGATCGAAGAAGAGTGGGACGGCTCGCTTCCGGCAGCCCCGGAAGGCACCGATGATGCCGACACGGACGACACGGTCACCGAGGCGCCAGCCCGCCGCACCTTCGCGGTGGAGGTGGACGGCCGCCGCATTGAGGTCGCCCTTCCGGAGGAGCTCGTCGCGGCCAGCCCTGCCAAGCGGAAGCCGAAGAAGCGTCGCGCCGGCAAGGCCGCGGTGTCCGGCGATGCGGTGGCCTCGCCCATGCAGGCCTCGGTGATCAAGGTCAACGTGGCAGAAGGCGACGAGGTTGCCGAGGGCGACATCTTGGTGGTGCTGGAAGCGATGAAGATGGAAAACCCGGTCAAGGCCCACAAGGCTGGCACGGTCACCGGCCTGGCTGTGGAAGTCGGCGGTCAGGTGAACAAGGGTGCCGTGCTCATGGAGCTGAAGTAGTTTTTAGCTCGGCAGCGCGAGCTGCTCGCGGTACTCCACGGGCAGTACCTTCACAATCTCGGGCAACGCAAGAAGCACGCCGGCGAGCACGATGAGCGCTGCCACGGCGATCCCGCCGCCGTCTACCGCAGAGCTTCCGGAGCTGCCGGTGCCGACCGAACTGCCCTGCTCTGCCACCGGGGTGGGCTCGCCGCCGGGCACCGCCGTCTCGTGCGTCACCGGCGTTGTGATGCGTTTGGTCTGCAGCAGCAGCTCCAACTCTTGCTCGGAAGTGACCTGCGGGCCGTTTTTGGGCACGGAGCTGCGGTTGAGCCGCCCCTTTTCCACTTCGTCGCTCATCGCGAGGCTGACACCGGTGTAGATGGACAGCAATCCCTTGCCTTCTACCCACACGGGCCCGCCGGAGTCGCCGGGTTTGCCGGACGGGCCGTCCCAGTAGATGTTGTTGCCTATCGCGCCGATGAAGCTGCCGCAGGTGGTTTTCTTGCTGGCGGCGCCGTAGACGCAGACCGGGTCTCCGCTGCGCAGCAGAGACGGCTCCGCCACGCTGTCGCCGGAGAGGGTGTTCGGCTTCAGCTGCACGCCGTCCGCCCAGCGGATCACGGCCCAGTCGTTGGACGTGCTGGGCTCCCCCATTGCTGAGGAGGGGTGGAACGTGCCGGTGGCGTTGCCCTGTGCGCTCGCCACCACGGCGCGGTCGCCTTCGGCGCCACAGTGGCCGGCAGTGTAGCTGACCCCCTGTTTGAGGTCATTGAACGCGATGGTGCACAGCCCCTTGCCCACCACGGTCACCGAGTCGCCTTGCCGGACCACCGGGGCTGCCGGCGCTGGCTGCGTGGTTGCCTCAGTCGTAGGTTTATCGGCCACGACGGGCTCCGCTGCGGCGAATGAGGGGAGGCAGGCAAGGGCCAGGGCTGTGGTCGTCGTCAGGCAAATGCGTCGAAGCATGGAGAAAGATTAACGTGGTGCGCATGGATTACACACCTGAGTTCCAACTCCGCGAAGCCACCGAGTCCGACCGCACCTATCTGCGGCGGCTGAACTACCTCGCCGACGTGTTCGGCGACGAGGCAGGCACTGTCGGCCACAGCGAGCGCGAAGGCGCCGAGACGTACGTGGGCCAGTGGGATCCGGACCACGAAAGTGGCATCGTGGCGTTCGACCAGTTCCACGTGCCTGCGGGCGGAGTCTGGCTGCGCTACTGGCAGTCGCCTGACGACGGCCACGCGAACCTCTCCCCCGACATCCCTGAAATCGCCATCGCGGTGGAAAACCGCTACGCCGGCAACCAGCTCGCCGTGAAGCTGCTGCGCGCCGCCGTCGATTTGGCCAAGCGCCAGGGTGCGCCGAAGGTGGCGCTGTGGGTGGACCCGGACAACGACCGGGCGCGCCACCGCTACGAAAAGTTCGGCTTCAAAGACGTCGACGGCCACGACAATGTCATGGCCGTCGACGTGGACGATTTCACCGCTTAGGCGCCCCTAGGCGATAACCACCACGAGGTCGCCGCCCTCCACCTTGGTGGGCTGGGTGAACGCGACTCGTTCGATCTTGCCGTCCTTGGTGGCGGAGATCGCGGCCTCCATCTTCATGGCCTCGATGGACGCCACCGGGTCGCCCGCCTTGACCTCGTCGCCTTCCTTCACGGTGACGGTGACGGCGCCAGCGAACGGTGCGGCCACGTGGCCCGGGTTGGAGGCGTCGGCCTTCTCCACCTCCGCGACGGTGGATTCCGCGGACTCGTCGCGCACCGAGATCGGGCGGACCTGGCCGTTGACGGTGAGGATGACCTGGCGCATGCCCTTCTCGTCCGGCTCGCCCACGGCGTCGAGGCTGACCACCAGCGGCGGGCGGTTCTCGTCGATCTCGCCGTAGTAGATCATCGTCTCCACGCCCTCTTCCAGCCCGTAGAAGAACGCCTTGTCGCCGAGCTGGTCGGTGATGCCGTAGGTGCGCAGGTGCTCCTGGTACTCGGCGTACTGCTTCGGGAAGAGCAGCTTGTCCAGCGCCGCGCGGCGGGTGGCGTGGTCTTCAGACTGCAGGTCTGCGGCCAGCTCCTCCGGCACGTTCACGGTGTGGTCGACCTCGGAGCGGTTCTCCAGCGCCTTCTCGCGCAACAGCGGCCAGCCGCCCGGAGGGGTACCCAGCTCGCCCTGCAGGAAGCCGATGACGGACTCCGGGATGTCGTACTTGCGTGGGTTGTCCGCGAACTCCTGCGGGCTGACGCCCTGGCCCACCAGCTGCAGCGCGAGGTCCCCGACGACCTTCGACGACGGGGTCACCTTGGTCGGGCGGCCCAGGATCTCGTTGACACCGGCGTAGTAGTCCTCGATGAGCTCGAAGCGGTCCTCCAGCCCCAGCGCCTTTGCCTGCGTGCGCAGGTTGGACAGCTGGCCGCCCGGGATCTCGTGCTTGTACACGCGACCGGTCGGGCCCGGGATGCCGGACTCGAACGGTGCGTAGACCTGGCGCACGGCCTCCCAGTAGGGCTCCATGTCGAAGACGGCCTGCAGGTCGATGCCGGTGTCGCGCTCAGTGTTGGCGAACGCTGCGACCAGGGCGGACATGGACGGCTGCGAGGTGGTGCCGGCCAGCGGGGCGGACGCGACGTCGACGACGTCGGCTCCGGCGTTGGCGGCCGCCATGTAGGTGGCCAGCTGGCCGCCCGCGGTGTCGTGGGTGTGCACGTGCACCGGCTGGTCGAAGCGCTCGCGCAGTGCGGTGACCAGCTTGGCTGCCGCGGCCGGGCGCATCAGGCCGGCCATGTCCTTGATGGCAAGCACGTGGGCGCCGGCCTCCACGATCTCCTCGGCGAGCTTGAGGTAGTAGTCCAGCGTGTACAGGTCCTCGTTCGGGTCCAGCAGGTTGCCGGAGTAGGCCATGGCCACCTCGGCGACGGTGGTGTTGGTCTCCAGCACCGCCTCAATCGCCGGGCGCATCTGGGAGACGTCGTTGAGCGCATCGAAGATGCGGAAGATGTCGATGCCGGAGGTCGCGGCCTCTTGCACGAACGCCTTGGTCACCGAATCCGGGTACGGGGTGTAGCCCACGGTGTTGCGGCCGCGCAGCAGCATCTGGATGTTCACGTTCGGCATCGCCTCGCGCAGCTCGTCCAGGCGCATCCACGGCGACTCGTGGAGGAAGCGCATGCCCACGTCGTAGGTCGCGCCGCCCCACGCCTCCACGGAGGTCAGCTGCGGGGTGAGGTGGCCGACGTGCTTCGCAGCCGCGACCAGGGTGTTGGTGCGCACGCGGGTGGCCAACAGGGACTGGTGGGCGTCGCGGAAGGTCGTCTCGGTGACACCGAGCGCAGTCTGGTTGCGCAGCTTGTCCGCCCACTTCTTCGGGCCGAGCTCGAGCAGCTCGTCGCGGGAGCCGCGCGGCAGGTCGCCGTAGGAGTTATCCGGCAGTTTCTTCGACGGGCGGATGTCGGTCGGGCGTGCGCCGTTGGGCTGGTTGACCGTCACGGACGCCAGGTAGTTGAGGATCTTGCCGGCGTCATCCGCGGCGGCTGGAGCCTCCAGCAGGTGCGGGTGGTCTGCAATGAAGCCGGTGTTGATGCGCTCGTGGCGGAACTCCGGCTCGGACAGCAGGGCGCGCAGGAAGCCGATGTTGGTGGACAGGCCGTTGATGGTGAACTCGTTGAGCGCGCGCAGCGCACGGTCGACAGCGACCTGGAAGTTGCGGCCGCGGCAGGTCATCTTCACCAGCAGGGAGTCGAAGTTCGGGGTGATGGTGGTGCCCACGGCCACGTTGCCGTCGAGACGCACGCCCGCGCCGCCCGGCGACTGGTAGCCGGTGACCACGCCGGAGTCCGGGCGGAAGCCGTTTGCCGGGTCCTCGGTGGTGATGCGGCACTGCAGTGCTGCGCCGTTGACCTCGATGAGGTCCTGGGTCAGGTGAAGCTCCTCCAGCTTGGCGCCGGCGGCGATGTACATCTGGTTTTTCACGATGTCGATGCCGGTGACTTCCTCGGTCACCGTGTGCTCCACCTGCACGCGCGGGTTCATCTCGATGAAGACGTGGTTGCCAGCTTCGTCCACGAGGAACTCGACGGTGCCGGCGCCTTCGTAGTTGATCTCCTTGCAGAAGTTCACCGCGTCCTGGCAGATGCGCTGGCGCTGTTCCTCGGTGATGTGCTGCGCGGGCGCGATCTCCACGACCTTCTGGTGGCGGCGCTGCACGGAGCAGTCGCGCTCGAACAGGTGCACCACGTTGCCGTGGGAGTCGGCCATGATCTGCACCTCGATGTGCTGCGGGCGGATCACGGCGCGCTCGATGTAGACGTTCGGGTCGCCGAACGCGGCCTCGGCCTCGCGGGAGGCTTCAGCAGCGAGCTTTTCGACGTCCTCCGGTCGCTCGATAAAGCGCATGCCGCGGCCGCCGCCGCCTGCGACAGCCTTGACAAAGATGGGGAACTCGAAGTCCTTGGCGTACTCCACCAGCTGCTTCGGGTCCGAGGACGGCTCGGAATCCTTCAGCACCGGCAGGCCGGCGCGCTCCGCGGCCTGCACCGCGGCGGACTTGTCGCCGGTGAGGTCCAGAGTCTCCGGGGACGGGCCGATGAACTTGATGCCGTTGTCGCGGCAGGCGCGGGCGAGGTCGGCGCGCTCGGAGAGGAACCCGTAGCCCGGGTAGATGGCGTCTGCGCCGGTCTCCTTGGCCGCGCGGATGATCTCGTCAATGTCCAGGTAGGCCTTCACCGGCTGGCCCTGCTCGCCAATCTGCACTGCCTCATCGGCGAACGGGCGGTGGAAGGAGTTGCGGTCCTCCCGCGGGTACACGGCGACGGTCTTAGCACCAGTCTCGAACGCGGCGCGGAATGCGCGCACGGCAATCTCTCCACGGTTCGCCACCAGGATTTTGCTGAAGGCGGGCAGGTCGTGAAGCGGGAGGTTATCCGGATTCATCGGTTTCCTTTCACAAAGGAAGGGTTTGCGGTCATACTGCAAACCGCAGTTTAATACAGATCACATCTTTTGCGGAGTGATTTGGGGGAATGCGCGGGGGTGGCGAAACGCGGGCCGTCGCAAAGCAACTGCCCGCGTTTCGGGGGTAACAACTCGCTAGCGCTGCACGTGGCGCTCGTCTGGGCCGTTGTAGGCGGACAGCGGGCGGATCAAGGAATTGTTCTCAAACTGCTCGATGACGTGAGCGGTCCAGCCGGTAATGCGGCTCATCACAAACAGCGGGGTGAAAAACTCGATGTCGAAGCCGAGGATGTAGTACGCCGGGCCCGACGGGAAGTCCAGGTTCGGGCGGATGTTGATGGAGGTGTTGTCGTGCATGGTCTTGGCCATGATGTCGTACATCTCCACCCACTTCTGGGCGTCCTTTTCCGGGTGCTCGGAGGCGCAGCATTGCTTCGAGCTGGCCTACCACTACGGCGCCCTCGCGCATTCCGGCGAAATTGCGGCGCTTACGCAGCTTTTGGACGACCCTTCGGCTCGCCAGGTCACCCCCACGGCCCCAGCCAGTATTACGCGGCCGCCGTGACCATGCCGTATACGGAGCTGCTCGCCACCGCGACCGAGACGCGCTACGACATCGACGTCATCTCCGCCCGCTTCGGCACCGGCAATTCTCGTAAGCCGCCGCGGTCCGGCGGCTAGTCCAGGTCGGAGTGGGTGATCAGGCGGCGCGCCGCCTCCGTGATGGACCCGGACAGCGACGGGTAGACGGCCATGGACTGCGCCAGCTGGGTCACGGTGAGGTTGTTGGTCACCGCGATGGTCAGCGAGAGGATCAGCTCGGACGCCGTCGGCGCGACAATGACGCCGCCGAGAACCTGGCCGGAGCCCTTGCGGGCGAAGATCTTGACAAAGCCGTACTGCAGCGAGCGCATCTTCGCACGCGGGTTGGTCGCCAGCGGCAGCTTGTAGATGTCGGCCTCGACCTCGCCGTCGCGGATCTGCTGCTCGGTCACGCCCACTGCGGCGATCTCGGGGCGGGTGAACACGGCGTTGCCCACCGTCTTCAACCGGATCGGGCTCACACCGTCGCCAAGCGCATGGTCGACGGCGATGCGGCCCTGCTGCGCGGCCACAGATGCCAGCGGCATGAGGTCGGTGCAGTCGCCGGCGGCGTAGATGCCGGAAACGTTGGTGCGCGAGACCCGGTCGACGTGAATGTGGCCGGACGGGGTGACCTCCACCCCGGCGGCCTCCAGGTTCAGGTCAGCGGTGTTCGGCACCGAGCCGATGGACATCATCACGTGCGACCCCTCGATCGCGCGGCCGTCGGTGGTGTGCACGACCACGCCGTCGCCGGTGTTTTCCACACGCTCCACGCGGGCGTCCTTCTCCAGCTGCACACCGCGTTCCGCCAGCACTTCCTCGAGCACGTCGGCGGCGTCCGCGTCGTCGTGAGGCAGAATGCGGTCGCGGGAGGCGACCATGGTCACCTTCACGCCCAGCTCAGCGAAGGCGGAGACGAACTCCGCGCCAGTTACGCCCGAGCCGACCACGATCAGGTGCGTGGGCAGCTCCTGCAGGTCGTACATCTGGCGCCAGTTGAGGATGCGCTCCCCGTCTGGCTCCGCCCCCTTGAGCACGCGCGGGCTCGCGCCCGCAGAGACCAGCACCATGTTGCAGCTGATGGTCTCAGTGGCACCGTCAGCCGTATCGACTTCGATGTTGTGGGTGGTGTGGCCGGTCTGCTCGTCCGCGAAACGCGCACGCCCCTCAATGAAGCGCACGCCGCTGCGCTCGAGCTGCTCGCGGATATCGCTGGACTGCTTCTCCGCCAGCGCCTTCACGCGCTCGTTCAACGCCAGCAGCGACAGCGTCGCGTCGCCGAGCGTGTGGTTGAGGCCCATATCGTCCGCGCGGCGCAGGTCCGTCTTGATGTTCGCGCCCGCGATGAAGCTCTTCGACGGCACGACGTCCTTGCGGATCGCCGATCCGCCCGCGCCGCTGTCTTCGACGATGGTGATGTCCGCCCCGTATTTGGATGCCACCAACGCCGCCTCGTAGCCGCCGGGGCCGCCACCGATGATGACAATCTTCTTGGACAAAACAGCACTCCTCTTAGGTCAAATGGACGGGGTCACATGGACAGGCCAAACTGCGTCACAGTGTACCCAGAGTCCGCCTATTGTTCGCCAGGGCGGAAGTACTCCTCCACAATTGAGCCGAACAGGCGCACTCCCACCCCGATTGCGCGCTCGTCCACGTTCAGATTGCCCTGGTGCAGATCCTGGCACTGCCCTTCCCCGCTCCAAGCGCCCAGCCGCATCATCGCGCCCGGCACATGCTCCAGGTACCAGGAGAAATCCTCGCCGCCGCTGGACTGGGGCGCAGCAACCACGCACTGCGGGTCCACCGCGCGGGCCGCTTCGACCGCCAAGGCAGTCGCCGCGTCGTCGTTGAGCACCGGCGGCACGCCCCGGATATAGTCCAGGTGGTACGTGCACCCTGTGGGGGCGACGATCAGGTCGATGAGGTCCGTGAGCAGATCTTCAATCTCGCGCCAGGTGGTGATGTCCGCCGTGCGGATGGTGCCCTCGAGCAGGCCGCGCTTCGGAATCGCGTTCGCGGCATCGCCGGCCTCCGCGTGGCCGAAAACCAGCACCGTGCCGGTGCGCGGATCCACCCGGCGCGACAACAGCCCCGGCAGCTGGGTGATCAGCGCGCCCATGGCGTAGACCACGTCCGCGGTCAGCTGCGGGCGGGACGTGTGCCCGCCGGGGCCCTGCACCTCAATGCGCAGCACGTCGGACGCCGAAGTAATCGCTCCGGTGCGCACGCCGATCTCCCCGACCTTGATGTGCGGCTCCGCGTGCACGGCGTAAATGGCAGCGACATTTTCCAGCCCACCCCACTTCACAACATCCAACGCGCCGCCTCCCATGACCTCTTCGGCCGGTTGGAAGATCACTCGCACCGGGTGCGCCAGCTCGATGGTGGAAAGCGCGCAAGCCAAACCGAGCGCGACGGTGGTGTGGACGTCGTGGCCGCAGGAATGCGACACCCCAGGGTTGGCGGAGGCGAAGCCCAGGCCGGTTTGCTCCGGCACACGCAACGCGTCGATGTCCGCCCGAAACGCAAGGCGCTTGCCTTCGGACGGACCGAGGTCGACATACAGACCGGTGCCCGGGAAGCGCACGGGGTGCAGGCCGTAGCTCTCCAGCGTTTCCACAAGGAAGTCGGTGGTCTCCACCTCCTCGTTGGACAGTTCCGGGTGGGAGTGGATGTGGCGGCGCCAACCAATCACGCGCTCCTGGTTCTCAGCGAACCAGTGATCGACCGCAGCGGCGATTCCGACGTTGTCCACGAGATCCACGTGCGCTCCCCTTTTCATGCCTCGAAGTCTGTGATGCCTAGTTGTGCAAGCCGAGTGTACGCGCACCTTCACCGAAGTAGACAAAGCGGTGCACAAGATTTGTTAGCTTGGTGTCTATGACTATCAGGACGACGTGTGCAACTGCAGTTGCCGCGACCCTGGCGCTTGCCAGCCTCACGGCATGTGGCGAATCCGCCGACCAGGTCGCCCCCGAAACTGAAGCTGGCGGCACCGCGGTAGCCGCCGAAACGGTGACCTCCGTAGTGTCTGAATCCGCCAATGCCCCGGCCAACGCCGCCGACGAGGCAGGTGCTCTCGCAGCCGCACCCGCAGGCGAGCTGCCGCAGTCAGTGCAGGGATACACCGATGCCGCCCGGGCCGAGATGGCGGACGAGGGCGTGACCGAGTCCGATGTGGACGCCGCCCTCGCCGCCGCGCACAACGGCGAAGCCGAGGTCGAGTTCGACGACGGCCACTGGGAAATCGAATGGCGCGACATCGACGTCGACATCACCCCGGAAGGGCAGGTCTTGGAGGCCGACCGCTAAGTCGCCGGCACCCGCCGCCTAGAACGCAGGCGTATCGAGGGGTGCGCCACGGCGCAGGTACGTGTCGTGAAACCGCGCGGTATCGCGCGCACTGCGTGGCCATTGGAACCTGATCGGCGCCGGCGCATCCACGTCCACGAGCGCGAAACACCCCTCCACCTTGTCGGCCGCGCCGGGCAGCAGCGCCGCGGGCGGGACCTGCAACGCCGAGGCCAGCCGGTAGCAAGTGCTCAAGGTGGGGTCGGCCACCTTGGAGTTGTAGTCGTTGCGCTCCAAATTCGAGATCAACGAGCGCGACACCCCCGCCAGCTCAGCGAGGCGCGTCTGGCTCAACCCCCGCATCAGGCGGATGGCGCGCACGCGCTCCCCCAGCCCTAACGCGTAGCTCGCCCAATGCGATTGCGGCAGTACTTCCCCCATGTTTCCCCCGTCTCAGCGCTCCCAGAAGCGCGTGTCAGTTACGCCACGAAATGTAGCGCGGGATTGGCCGGGGCGCTACCGAAGGTGCGTCGAAAAGCTTAAAGCTCGATGTTGCGGGGGCCGTAGAGACGATCGCCCGCGTCCCCCAAGCCGGGGACGATGTAGGCGTCCTCGTTCAGCGACGGGTCGATGGTCGCGGTGACCAGTCGGATCGGGCCGCCGTGCGCTTCAAGCTTGTCCACGCCGGGCTGCGCGCTGACCATGCAAACGCAGGTGATGTCGTCCGCGCCGCGCTCTACCAGCAAGTCGATCGCGTGCAGCAGCGAGCCGCCGGTGGCCAGCATCGGATCCACCAGGAACACCGGCTGTCCGGACAGGTCGTGTGGCAGCGCCTCCAGGTACGGCACCGGCTCGTGGGTCTGCTCGTCGCGGGCGAGGCCGATAAAGCCCACCTGCGCGTCCGGGATCATCGACAGCGCCGGGTCGATCATGCCCAGACCAGCGCGGATGATGGGCACAATGATCGGCGGGTTTTTCAGCCGCGCGCCCTGGGCGGTGGCAACCGGCGTTTCGGTGTCGAACTGCTCCACCTCAAGTTCGCGGGCCGCCTCGTAGATGAGCATGGCGCCGAGGTCCGCCAATGCAGCGCGGAACGCGGCGTTGTTGGAGCGCTTGTCGCGCATGATGGTCAGGCGAGATGCGGCCAGGGGGTGGTTGACAACCGTGATATCCATGCGGCTCATGCTAGTTCACGCGCGGGGGCGGGAAAATAATTTTTCTGTTCCGAGGGAACCGCGGCGGCGTTTTCTGCGTCCAATGGCCATGACAGTTTTCCAGATTGATTCCGCAGACGTATCCGCCCTGACCGATTCGCTGCGCGAGGACGCAGCCCAATTGCAGTTGCTTCACGACGTCAACGTGCCCGACATCTGGCCCCTCGGCGAATTCAGCGCCACAGTGAAATCGGCCATCGGCAAAGCCAATACCGATGCCGAAGCATTGCGCGCCGAAGCCCGCCGCATCGCCGCGGTGATGGACCTGACGGTGGACGCCGCGGCGGCCGTGGACCGCTGCACCTGCGAGCAGCTGAGGGCGACGCTATGAACACCGTGATGCGTGAATTGAGCGACGGGCTCGCCGGCGCAGCAGGCCACAAGTGGCTCGACTTCGGCCTGGACGTGGGAGCAACCGCCGCGAAGCTGGCCACGCTGCTCCCCTTCGACGTTCCAGCCCTGCCCGGCTACGGCATGCCCACCTTCAACGACTTCGACCCGCTGGCGCTGGTGGCCAACGCCTCTGGTGCCTCCCGTGTCGGTGCCGCAGCGGAGCTGGCGGACTACCGCGCAACCATCGGCGGCGCGGTGCTGCGCGGCGGCGTGCTCATCGGCACCGCTGCTTTCGAGCTGGGGACAATCGCGGCAGAGCTGATCCGCAAGGCAGCCGCCACGCCCGCCATCGCCGCCACCCCGGTGAGCCTGCTCGGCGCCGCGGCCTACGTGGCCGAACTCATCGCAGACGCCCTCAACGCGGCGTTGCAGGTGCTCAAGACCTTGGAGGCGGACCTCGGGGCAATCGCCCAACCGTTATCGGAGGCAACCGCCGCTGCGGCGAACCGCGTCATGCCAGGCCCCAGCGCCGCCACCGAGAAGGCCCATGGCGAGCTCGAACGCCTCGCCGCCCAGGTCGCCCCGCCAGCTCCAGCAACGCCCGCACCCGCCCCACCGGTGGTGAAAACAGCCTCGGCCGTAGCCCCGCCCGCACAGCCGGAGCCGGTCCAGGCCGCCGCCCCGCCGCCGGCACCGGAGCCGATGGAAGGCGAGGGCTCAGCAGTCGGCGCCGCCGCCGTCGAAGCTGCCAAGAGCCAACTTGGCGTCCCGTACGTGTGGGGAGGGGCCGCGCCAGGCGGTTTCGACTGCTCCGGGCTGACGTCCTGGGCGTACCAGCAAGCTGGCGTGGACATCCCGCGAGTGGCCGCAGACCAGACCGTGGGCCGGCAGGTGTCCTACGACGAGCTGCAACCGGGCGATCTGGTGCTGTGGTCCGGCCACGCCGCGATGTACGCGGGCGACGGCATGATGATTGAGGCGGGCAGCCCCGTACAGATGAACCCGGTGCGCACGGAAAATATCGGCATGACCTTCTGCGGATTCTGGAGGCCGACCGGCTAAGGTTTGCCGCATGACTACGCGCGCGATTCTTCCCGTCAAGCTCTCCCTGACCGAGGGCGACTTCTACACCCTTTGGGCACCCACCTGGAAAGAAAAGGGCAGTCAGTGGCAGGCCTTCCTCGGCGACGACCAGGCCGTGCTGGTGTTCCACACCCCGGAGGAGCTGCTTGCTTACCTGGAGTCCACCACCGCCCACGACCTGGCGGACCATCCCAAGTGGCAGCAGTTCCAATCGCAGGACGAGGACCGAGTAGTACCCACGGACAAGCAGTACTACGACATCATCGGCGCCCCTGAATTTTTGGCTGGCCGCCCGAGCCACGACAACGTGTCCAAGCTGTCGCGGGTGTTCCAGATCTCGCGCTCGCTGGCGGATGTCACCTCCGCAGAGCAGGCGCAGATCTTCTTCGCCTCCCACTCCATTTTGGGCAACGTCACCCGCGGCTCCGACCACTACGCGGGCGAAAACGGCTTGTCGGAATGGTCCGGCGTCGGCCGCGTGGTACTGGCCAACTGGGAAAACGTGGTCAAGTCACTCGACGAATCGGTGCGCATCGTGGACACCAGCGAGCTCGACGCTGACCGCGTGGCGGCCGCCAGCGCCGCGATTGCTTCTGCCGTCGAGGCCCGCACGGCTGCAGAGGAACAGGCCCGCGCCGACGAAGAAGCCCGCGCGGCAGCGGAAGACCCGTACGACTCCTCCGCCTGGGGCCGCGCCGGCATCGACCCGGTCAAGATCTCCATCCAGGGCCAAAGCGTTTACACCCTGCGTACCTACCTGCGCGGCGCACCCGTCTTTTTGGGCAAGTACGGCGAGATCTTCACCTTCCCGTCCACCAAGCACCTGGGCCGCTGGATCCTGGAAAACGACGACCACGACCTCGCCGGTGTGTCCACCTGGCAGGACCTCATCAACGCCGCCAACGCCGGTGAGCTGAAGGTGGAGGTCCACCCGGACAACTCCTACTCCTTCAACGGCATCGCCGCCGACATCAACCGCGGCACCGACGCGGTGGACACCAGGCAGATGTCCAAGGCGTACGAGCTGCTCGCGGACGCCGCAGACTGGGCACAGGACGATTCCCTGAACTCGCTGCTGCTGGCCAACCCGCGTATGCAGGACTACCTGGCGTACATGCTCGGCTCGACCGAGTCCGCCGGCTACGTGCCGTCTGCTCCGTTTACGGACAAAGCCGAAACCTGGACCGAGATGGAAAACCAGCTGATCAAGCGCTTCTCCAAGTTCTAGCGCGTAACCCGGTTGCGCAAGAAGAACTCGCTTACGTGCTTGAGGCTCGGCCACAGTCGCTGGCGGACCTGCTGACCAAAAATGGACACCAGGGGCTCGTCTCCCGCAGCCCCGACGTGCCCGGCAAACATGCCACCTTTACAATTCGCAACTATGGCAGTGGACCAGGTCGACCCGCTCATCAGCTCCATCTATCACTGGATGGACATCTCGGGTGTGTTGCTGATGGGCATCATCGGCGGCACCCTGGCCCGCCAACTCGGCTACGACATCGTCGGGTTTCTCTTCATCGCCATGCTCTCCGCCCTCGGCGGCGGCATGTTGCGCGACGTGCTGATCAACCAGGGCACCGTCGCGGCGATGAGTCAGCCTGAGTACCTCGTCTTGGCGTTTACCGGCGCGTTGATCGCCCGGTTCACCTTCTTCAAAGGCCGCGCCTGGGAAATCTTGCAATCCCACGGCGACGCACTCGTTTCCGCGCTGTGGGCCTCCACCGGCGCATCCAAGGCCATCCAGTACGGCCTGCCCATCTTGCCCACCATCATGATGGGCGTATTCACCGCCACCGGCGGCGGCATGATCCGCGACGTGGTCACCGGCCGCGAGCCCAGCGTCTTCGGTGGCAACCAGCCCACCGTCATCCCGGCGGTGGCCTGCGCCGTGATCACCCTGCTGGGCAACGCCACCGGATTCCTCGCGCTCGGCATGGTGCTGGGCCCAGTTGTGAGTTTCGCACTGTTCCTCTTCGGCTACTGGGGCAACTGGCGCGTCTCCACGGATTCGGAGTTCGCCCCGGTCAACACCACCGTCAACGCAACTGCAACCCAGGTGGTGCATCTGGCGCGCAAGGCGGAGAATAAGTCCCGTGCCGTGGCGCGCGAGCTGGAGCCGACCCGAGTGCGCTCGTGGCGCCACCGCCAGATGGAAAAGGCGCTGCAGCGGCGCATCGAGGAAGAGATCCGCAAGGGCAAGCGCCCTGCAGAAGCGTTCAGCGATGCCGATGATTTCCTTACCGAATTCACCACCCAGTTCCCCGCCATCGACGCGGAGGTGCTGGCAGAAGCAGTGGGCACAACAGCACCCGAGGCCGCGGATCAGGCGGAGGACGAGAGCCTTTTCGACGGCATCGGTGTGGACCTCACCGGCGATTCCTACGAGGATGAGGCTGCAGAGCCGGATCCGGCAGAAACGGAGGCGATGAACGCCGACATGCTGGATATCATTCTCTCCGACGAAGCACTGACCGACGAGTTGATCGAGCGGCTGGCGGCCCGCTACGACCAGAAGGAGTCCTAGATGAAGCGCACGGCACTCGCGGCGATCGGTCTGAGCGTGTGCATGGCCGCGCCGGCACTCGGCCAGGATGCCGAGACTCCGACAGAGACCACCACCGGCGGTCCCACTGTCGGCTACTACAACGACGCCGGCGAATGGATCCCTCCCAGCCGCGGCCGCGCCCCCGACACCGACAACTGCCCGCAGGCGACCTGGCCGCCTGAGCCAGTGTCCACCTCCGAGCGCGCCGCGTCGGCCCCCGACCCGCTGCCTGTGCTTTACGACGGACCTTGCGGTGTCACCGCCGCCGAGGGCTACACCGTCCCGGACGGTGTCGTGGCCTCCTCCTGGCTCGTCGCCGACCTGGACTCCGGCGAAGTGGTGGCCATGAAGGACCCACACGGGCGCTACCGGCCCGCCTCCATCATCAAAGTGCTGCTGGCGCTGACCGTGATCGACGAGCTGCCGCTGGAGCAGAAGGTCGAAGTCTCCGCCGAGTCCGCAGGCCAGGAAGGCTCCGCCGCCGGCATCGGCGAAGGGGGCGACTACACCGTCGAAGACCTGCTCACCGGCCTGCTACTGTCCTCCGGCAACGACTGCGCCCATGCGCTCGCCCAGGCGCTCGGCGGCGACGAACTCACGTTGGGAAAGATCAACGCCTTGGCGCAGAAGCTGGGGATGAATGACACCCGCGCCACCTCCTATTCCGGGCTCGACACCCCGGGCATGTCCACCTCCGCCTGGGACATGGGCCTGGCCTACTCCGCTGCGTTTGCGAACCCGACGTTTGCGCGCATCGTAGACACGGAGCACTACACTTTCCCCGGCTTCGATGACCTGCCGCCCTTCGAGCTGTGGAACGACAACCACCTCTACCTCAACGACCCGGACGGCATCGGTGGAAAAACCGGCTACACCGACGACGCGAACCACACCTTCGTCGGCGCCGTCAACCACGAGGGCCGCCGCCTCGTGGCCGTCGTGCTCGACACCGCCGCCTACGACCACCGCCCCTGGGAACAGGCGCAGATGCTTCTACACGAGGCGTATGGGGTGCGAAGCTCCGTCGCCAAGCTTGAGGCTATAGCCGCGGAGACCACTCCCGCCCCGACAACGACTGAGGCCGCCCCCACCCCCGCGCCTGAGGCTGGGGAGGAGACGGCCTGGAACCGCTGGTGGTCCTATGTGATTGTGGCGGCAGTGCTGGCGCTTGCCGCGCTGTGCGCTGCTTTTAGTCTCGGGACAGCAGAGAAGCCACGCCGACGCCGATAGCGCCCAGCGCCGCGCCCACACCGAGCGCCTTGCCGGTGGCATTGGACTCTTCCCTGCTGCGCACCGCCCCCGCGCGCACGTTGATCACGGCCGGCTCCGGCACCTCCGCCGGCGCCATGGCCAACGACTCCTCCGTGGTGGCGGTCCACGCCGCGACGTAGAGCACCACGCGCCAGATCAGGTACAGCATGACCATCAAGGTGATGATCGGGCCAAAGATCGCACCCGCCGGGTTGCCGGTGGCAGAAGAGATAACCAGGCCGGCGAACTGCTGCAGAACAGCAAAGATAACGGCGCCGAGCAACGCGCCCTTGAGCCCCGACTTCGCCGGGACCTTCGTGCGCGGCATGTACATGTTCACCCACAGCATGACCAGGAAGCTGGCCAGCACGCTGACGAGAAAACCCACGACCCAAACCACGAAACGAGCGCCGGGGAAATCGCCGACGCCGAGGCGCTCCATCGCGGTACTGGTCCAGCTGGACAGGCCCACCGCGGTCACGCCCGCCGCGACGACGAACAGGATGATCAGCACGATCAGGCCGAGCAGGTCGGCGAGCTTTTTGGTGACGAAGTTGCCGCCTTCGTTCGCGTCCACCTTCCACATTGCGGACACTCCGACGCGCAGGTTGTTCATCCAGCCAAGGCCGGACCACAAGGTGGTGAGCAAACCGATGCCGGCGACGGCGCCGCGCTGGTCGATAGCCGCGTTGACCAACTCGGTGAGCATCTCACCTAAGTCCCCGTCAACGGCGGAGGTGATCTGGTCCTCGATGTCCTGGATCAGATCCGGGCGGGCGCTCAAGAAAAAGCCGAGGCCCGCAAACAGGAGCATCAGCAGCGGAAACAGCGCCAGCACCGAGAAGTACGTGATGCCGGCGGCCATCTGGTTGCCGCCCTGGGCGCCGAAACGGTCGTTCATGCGCAGCAGATGGCCAGCGGCGGGAGACTTCTTCTCCACCTTCGCCTCAAAGCCGCCCTGCTGCTGCTTCGAGGCGCGCTCAATGCCGTGTTCGTCGGTGTACGCCTTGCGCGGCGATGTCGAGGTAGCCATCGACGTCCCTTCAAATATGTGTCATTTACCCAACACATCGTAGAGGAGGCCGTGCGATGGCGGGGCGGGGCCGGGGCAGGGTGGCGACAGACTCTTCGAGCACCGCGTCAGTTCAGTCAACTTTGTATAGTTCAGTTCTTGCTGTACCGTTCAGTACATGCTGACTATTGCTTCACGCCTCGACGTCATGAACCGGCTCGGCCGGGCCATGGCGGATCCGACGCGTTCCAGAATCCTGATGACACTACTCGACGGCCCGAGCTACCCGGCCGTGCTTTCGCGCGACCTGGACCTGACCCGCTCGAACGTCTCGAACCACCTGACCTGTCTGCGTGACTGCGGCATCGTCGTAGCCGAGCCGGAGGGCCGCAAGACACGCTACGAAATCGCCGATCCGCACCTCGCGGCAGCGCTCAACGCGCTGGTGAACGCGACGTTGGCTGTCGACGAAAACGCCCCGTGCATCGACCCTGAGTGCTCAGTGCCCGGCTGCGGCGAGAAGGGAGCGGATGCATGAGCTCGGCGTGTGGATGCGAACACGAACCCGCCACGGAGATCGAAGAGCTCGATCGGCCATGGTGGAAAGACCCCGAGTTGCTACTGCCGATCTTCTCCGGCATAGCCCTCTGCATAGGCCTAGCGCTGGACTGGTCCGGGCTAGAGACACCCGCGACAGTACTGTTCTGGGTCGGCCTGCTGCTAGGGGCGTATACGTTCGCGCCCGGCGCGATCCGGAACCTTGTCACGAAACGCAAGCTCGGCATTGGTTTGCTGATGACGATCAGCGCGGTCGGCGCGGTAATCCTCGGTTACGTCGGAGAGGCCGCGGCGCTAGCGTTCCTGTACTCGATCGCCGAGGCACTGGAAGACAAGGCGATGGATCGGGCGCAGGGCGGACTGCGGGCACTGTTGAAGTTGGTACCGCAAACCGCGACGGTGCTGCGCGACGGCACGTCGGTCGAGGTCGCAGCGAAGGACCTCGTGGCTGGTGAACTGATGCTCGTGCGCCCCGGAGAGCGGATCGCCACGGACGGCATCATTCGGTCTGGGCGCTCCAGCCTTGACACCTCAGCGATCACCGGAGAATCGATTCCGGAGGAGGTTGCGCCCGGCGACGAGGTGCCCGCGGGAGCGATCAACTCCGCCGGTGTGCTGGAAGTCGAGACGACCGCAGCTGGAACGGACAACTCACTAACCACACTCGTGGACCTGGTCGAGCAGGCGCAGGCGGAAAAGGGCGACCGCGCCCGGATCGCCGACCGGATTGCCCAACCCCTAGTGCCCGGGGTGATGATCCTGGCGGTGCTAGTCGGCGTGATCGGCTCGCTGCTGGGCGACCCCGAGACGTGGATCACCCGTGCGTTGGTGGTTCTGGTCGCAGCGTCGCCGTGCGCGCTGGCAATCTCCGTGCCGCTGACGGTCGTGGCCGCGATCGGCGCGGCCAGCCAGTTCGGCGTGGTCATCAAGTCCGGCGCGGCGTTCGAGCGGCTCGGCGGCATCCGTCACCTGGCGGTGGACAAGACCGGAACCCTCACCCGCAACCAGCCCGAGGTTACGGGCGTGGTCCCAGCAGACGGGTTTGATCGGGCGCAGGTGCTTACTTTTGCGGCGGCAGTTGAGCGGCAATCGACGCACCCCCTCGCCGCGGCGATCGCGGCAGCGGGGCCCGAAGCGCCCGCCGCCCTGGACATCAGCGAGGAAGCCGGGCATGGCATCGGCGGCACCGTCGAAGGTCGACGGGTGCTGGTGGGCAGCCCCCGGTGGATCGACGCCGGGCCACTGAAGGCAGACGTTGAGCGCATGGAGTCCGAGGGCCAGACCTGCGTCCTGGTCACCGTCGATGACACCCTCGCCGGAGCGATCGGGGTCCGCGACGAGCTGCGGCCCGAGGTTCCCGAAGCCGTGCAGACCCTGCGCTCCAAAGACGTGGAAGTGAGCATGCTCACCGGCGACAACACTCGCACCGCCCGGGCGCTGGCTGAAATCGCCGGAATCGACGACGTGCGCGCTGAGCTGCGCCCTGAGGACAAGGCAAGCATCGTCGCCGAATTCTCCTCCAAGACACCGACGGCGATGATCGGCGACGGCATCAACGACGCGCCGGCACTGGCGGGCGCGACGGTGGGCATAGCGATGGGAGCGACCGGCTCTGACGCCGCAATCGATTCCGCTGACGTCGCCTTCACCGGCCACGACCTCCGACTGATCCCGCAGGCGCTGCAGCACGCCCGCCGAGGCAGCAGGATCATCAACCAGAACATCGTGCTGTCCCTGGCCATCATCATCGTGTTGATGCCGCTTGCGATCAGCGGCGTGCTAGGCCTGGCAGCCGTCGTGTTGGTTCACGAGGTCGCTGAAGTCATCGTCATCTTGAACGGTCTGCGGGCTGCGCGAGCCAAGCGCTGAGGCTACACCGGATGCGGCCCCCGGCCCCGCCGCGAGCCCCTAGCGCTTCGGGGGGAGGAACCCGACCTTGTCATACACGTCGGCCAACAGCGGGGCCGCGACCTCGCGGGCGCGTTCGGCACCGCGGGCCAGGATGGTCTCGAGCTCACCGCGGTCGGACATCAGCTCGTCGTAGCGGGCGCGAAGCGGCGTGGTGAACGCTTCGAGTGCTTCTGCGGTGTCGACCTTGAGTGCGCCGTAGCCCTGGCCCTCGTAGCCGGCGACGAGGTCTTCGATAGGCTTGCCAGTCAGCTCCGACTGGATGACCAGCAGGTTGGACACGCCCGGCTTGTTCTCCTTGTCGTAGGCGATCACGCCGTCGTTGTCGGTGACGGCGGAGCGGATGCGCTTTGCAGACGTCTTCGGCGCGTCCAGCAGGTTCACAATGCCCTTCGGGTTCGCACCCGACTTGGACATTTTGGAGGTGGGATCCTGCAGGTCGTAGATCTTCGCCGCGCCCTCAACGATCATGCCCTCCGGCACGGTGAAGGTCTTGCCGTAGCGGGAGTTGAAGCGCTCCGCGAGGTTGCGGGTCAGCTCCAGGTGCTGGCGCTGATCCTCCCCCACCGGCACCAGCTGCGGGGAGTACAGGAGAATGTCCGCGGCCATGAGCACCGGGTAGGTGAACAGCCCCACGGAGGTGCGGTCCTGGCCCTGCTTGGCGGACTTGTCCTTGAACTGCGTCATGCGGCTCGCCTCGCCGAAGCCGGTCAGGCACTGCAGCACCCACGTCAGCTCGGCGTGCTCGGGCACGTGCGACTGCACGAACAAGGTGGAGCGCTCCGGGTCGATGCCCAGCGCGATCAGCTGCGCGCAGCCGGCGAGCGTGCGGTTTCTCAGTTCTTCCGGATCCTGGTCCACGGTAATCGCGTGCAGGTCCGGGATGAAGTAGAAGGCGTCGTAGCCGTCCTGCAGGTCAATCCACTGCTTCAGCGCCCCGAGGTAGTTACCCAGGTGGTAGGAGTCGGCAGTGGGCTGGATTCCGGAAAGCACGCGTTGCATGGGGTTCATAGTAGTGGTCCGGTGCGGGGAGGGAACCGGTGGCGGTGCGGGCGCGTCTAACTCTTTAATGCCGTCCACAGAAGGAGTACACGTTGGCTCTTACAAAATCAGACAGACCTTGGTTGCTTACAGCGCTCGCAGTTGCTGTTTCTCTCGGATTTGCTGTCAGTAATGCAACACGTTCGGCCGAAGAAGCCTGGATGGTGCTCGACTTCGCGTCTCGCATCATCGGGCCTCTTGGAGCTGCTTGCATTGCTTGGCTCGGGGTTTCGCAAACACTCGATAATTCGCAAAAGCTGGACCGCGTTAAGGAGTGGCACACGATGCTTCGCTGGGCGACTGACATGTGCAACGCCTCGAGCGAGCGTGAAGTTGAGGCGGGGATTGCTATTCTCGATTCCATCGACAGGCAGTCGGAAATCCCTGCCGACCAGCACGAGGTAATCGACGCGATCTTGACCGCCGTGTTCCGAAATCCCAACACGCCTTTTGAGGAGCAGCGATGACAGCCCGATCCAAAGCTAGAGAAATTCAGTCTCCGAAGCCGGAGTTTTCCCGGAGCCAGATCGCCGCGGCCAAGCTCATCGTGAAGCGCGATAAAGAAGGAAAAGGCAAGGTTCCCATTACGCCGGACATTCTCCGCGCAGCATCCTTCGACCTCTAGCCATGCGCATCACCGTTCTCCAGGCGGCACTTCTCGCCTGCACTGTCTCGGCGCTCCCCTAATGTCGCAGTTCAGTGGGCCACACCCGGCCAACAGCTAATAGAAATCGTCTCTGCCCAGTAGCTTTCGCGATCCAACCGGGTTCACCCAACGCTTCGTGAAAAAGAGGGTTGACGCGCCGGGCTTTCCAGTTCTATAGTTACCCACATGAGTGGTAAACCCATATATCTACAGATAGCAGATGAGTTACGTGACCTCATCGGCGCAGGCACCCTCGCCCCCGGCGACCGGGTGCCGTCCACCAACGAGCTCTCCGCCTACCACTCTGTCAACCCCACCACCTCCGCCAAAGCGCTCACCGAACTGTTCAACGAGGGTCTGCTGGAGAAACGCCGCGGGCTCGGCATGTTCGTCCTGGAGAGTGCGCGTGAGCAAGTGTTACGTACGCGTCGCGAAGCATTCGCCCGCGATTTTGTCCAACCGTTTGTACATGAGGCCAACCAACTCGGCATCACTACCGAGGAGCTGACGGCAATGATCGAAAAGGAGCGCGCCCAATGAATCCCGGCTTCTACGCGCTGGTCGGCCCGAACGCCGCCGGTAAAACTCACTACCTCCACACGCTCATGAGCCCGCAGGCCGCGTTCGTCCCGGCTGGTGCGGACACCAAGTTTGCAGGCACGACCGTGGACGATCACCTGCGCGCAGTCGCAGCGATCTACCCGCACGTAGACCTAGACTTTCCCAACGCCCGCATCAGAGATCTCTCCGTTGGGCAGCGCCGCCTACTCACCATTGAGGTGGCCCTAGCCATCGGCAAAGACCTGTTGCTTCTCGACGAGCCGTTTGATGGCATCGACACCACCACCCGCAAACAGGTCCGCCAGAGACTGATCGACTACATCGCGGAGAACCCGCAGCGCAGCGTAGTGATGGCATCGCATCGCCCGGAGGACTTCGTAGGTCTCGCCACCCATGTCATCCAAGTGTTTGATCGGGTGGTTTCGCGCCCAGTCCCACTCGACGACGCCCGCCTGTGCTTTCCAACGGTCACCGGCCCCACCGCCGAGATCAAAGACCTTATCGCCCGCTTCCCCGTCGCCGAGACAGCGAGTCTCGGGCCCACGACACGCGCGACGTTCGCCGAACCTATCGGCGAGGCCGATGTCGACCTGCCCATCGAGTATCCGGACGATGCCAAACTCATTGACTTCCTCGCGACGGAAAGGCCCGAACGATGAAACTCTTCCTCAGCCCCTTCAAACCACTGTCCTACCTGGCAACACTGGCCGTTTTGCTGGTCCTAGTCCCGCTGGGCCGTTTCTACCAGGGCGATGGCTCCCTCTGGACCGTCTTCGGAGGCTTCGCACTGACCGTCCTATTCATCCTGGCAGGTGCGCAGTGGAGTGCGTTGAACCAGCTCGGCGCAAGCTTTACTACGTGGATGAACTCAGCCACACTCACATCCATCGTGGCGGCAGTGGCGCTGGGCGTCCCCACCGCGGCATCCTCGATCTACAACCAGTTCAAGAGCCCGTACTACCAAGCCTATGACCTGTTCCTCTTCACCAACGGCGCAGACGTGCCCTGGGTGGACACTAACGGCGCCCCCTACATCATGGCGAACGCCGGGCAAGACACCTCGTCAATGGCGTGGACGGTGCTGCTCCACATCGCGTTCTTCTTCGTTGCTGCCATCGTGGGGGTTGCGCTCGGCTTGGTCTACGCCTCCTTCGGCGCGGGGCGCGGTCTCATTACCGCATTTGCCACGTTCCTCATCGCGGTCGCGTTGTACTGGGCTACTGAGTCCCATGTAGACGATTGGTACACCGCCGCCGTCGGTGGCGTAAGCGCCGCATGCTTGGTCACACTCGCCGTCAGCGCGGTGGCGTTTCGCAACACGAGGCGCTTCGTGCGCTAGCAGCCACTCCCGCCCCTGCTACTTCTCCACCCACTCGGAGCGCAGCAGGCCGTGGCGGGAGCAGGCCGCCTCCCACGCCATCGGCGAAATTTTCACCACCATGCGCCGGCCACACAGCGGGCAGATGCGCGGCGCGTCGTAGGGGCGGGCCGGGTCGAGCGGCCAGGCGATTTCGCCGGACAAAACGGCATCGGCGAGATCGGTGTTGTCGGGAATCTTCATGCGCGGGGAGATTTCTAGAGCGACTTGATGGTGTCGTAGAGCACGCCGTGGCCGGAGTTCTGCTTCTCGCCCACCGGGGTGATGCCCAGGTTCACACCCGGAGTCGCGCCTTCCATCACGCGGTCCACCGCGTCGCGGTCCTTTTCCATCGGGCGGCCGAACGTGGTCAGGTAGTTGCCGCCGATGATCGCGTTGGCGCCGCCCATGAGACCGGCTTCGGTACCGTCGTCGCCAAGCGCGAGCTCGGTGCCGCCGGCGAAGCGCAGCTGGGTGGACGGCATGGCCAGACGGAATGCGGCCACTGCGCGCAGCGCCTCGCCCTGCGGAACCAGCGGACGGTCCGCGAACGGGGTGCCCGGGCGGGGGT
Source organism: Corynebacterium fournieri (assembly GCF_030408775.1). Taxonomy (NCBI): domain Bacteria; kingdom Bacillati; phylum Actinomycetota; class Actinomycetes; order Mycobacteriales; family Corynebacteriaceae; genus Corynebacterium; species Corynebacterium fournieri. Next base: position 461,692 of record NZ_CP047210.1, on the reverse strand, counting down.
CGAGGAAGTTCATCGGCACCTCGTGCGGCTGGATTTCCGCGAGCTGGACGGCGAACTCTGCGCGCTGCTCGATGCTCTCGCCCAGACCGATGATGCCGCCGCAGCAGGTTTCCATACCCTCTGCCAGCACATTTTCCAGGGTGTCCTTGCGCTCCTGCCAGGTGTGTGTGGTGACCACGTTGGGAAAGAAGCTCTCGGCGGTTTCGAAGTTGTGGTTGTAGCGCGACACGCCCATCTTGGCCAGCTGGCGCGCCTGGTCGCGGGTGAGGATGCCCAGGGACGCGGAAATGGAGATGTCCACCTCATCCTGGATGGCGGTGACGGCTTCGGCGACCTGGTCCAGCAGCTGCTGGGTCGGACCCTTGACCGCGGCGACGATGCAGAACTCGGAAGCGCCCATCTTCTCGGACTGCTTCGCGGCCTCCACCAGCTCGTTGATGTCCAAGGTCACGGAGCGCACCGGGGACTCGAACAGGCCGGACTGGGAGCAGAAGTGGCAGTCCTCGGGGCAGCCGCCGGTTTTCAGGGAGATGATGCCCTCCAGGGAGACGTCCACGCCGCAGTGCTTGATGCGCACTTGGTGGGCGAGGTCCAGCAGCTCCGGCAGGCGCTCGTCTTCAATGTTGAGGATCTGGACGAGCTCGTCCTTGTTCAGGCCCTCGCCGTTTTCCAGGGCCTTTTCGCGTGCGATCTCGAGGATGTCAGTCATGTTGCTGCACTCCGTTCTTGGTGGTTCACGTCACAAGCGTGTGTCAGTGTAGCGCGTCCTTGAACGGTGTTCAGTGATTTGGCCCCGAAGTTTTTATTGCACCGGCGAGCTGCTCAAATCCTGCGCCGCCGTACCGTGCACGCCCTGCAGCACCCACTTGTCGCCCTCAAGTTGGAAGTCGATCTGCTCGTTGGTCACCTCGCGGATACCCTCGCGGTCGCCCTTGCACAGATCGACCTCGTCGCGCTTGTAGGCCTCCGGGAGAATCACGCTGTCGAAGCGCTGCTGCACCATCCAATTCTCGTCGTCGCGGGGCTCTTCCAGAACGTTTCTGCCGAAGACGTCCGCCACCGCAGCGTCGTCCGAAGTGCACACGATGAACAGGCTCTTCGCGGCCGGGTACGCCTCCGCGAGATCGACCGTTGCGGCGTCGGAATCACCACCCAGCGCCTTATCCAGCGTCAGATCGTCCGACGCGCACGCCGCCAGTAACATGACCGGCGCCACAATCAGTCCAATCGCTGCCTTCTTCACACAATCAACGGTACTCCACCACGAGCGGCGAATGATCGGACCACCGCTGCTCCACCGCGGGAGCCTTGTCCACCCACGTGCGCTCGGCGCGCTCGAGCATGTTGGCGGTGGCCGCCTGCACGTCAATGCGCCAACCGGCGTCATTGTTGAAGGCCTGGCCGCGGAAGGTCCACCAGGTGTACGGCGCGTCCTGCGGCTGCAGCCTGCGCGCCACGTCGAACCACTGCGGGGAGCTGTTTGCTTGGCGACGCCCTCCGGTCGCATACTCCACCGCCCCAGCCCACACCGGGTCGGCCTTCTGCTCGACGTCCTGCGCTTCTTCGTCCGGGAAGCAGCCGAACACCGCGTCCATGAATGCACGCTCGTGCGGCAGGAAGCCGGACTTCTTGCGGTTCGTCTTCCAATTTTTCAGGTCCTCGCGGCGGTGGCAGATGTTCCAATCGCCGCCGATGACCATGTCGGGGTATTCGCCGGCCCATTGCTCCAGCAGCGGCTCGAACTCGTCGAGGAAGCGGTACTTCTCGTCCTGCTTGGCCGTGCCGGCAGAGCCGGAGGGCAGGTAGAGGGAACCGACGCGGGTGCCGCCGGGCAGGGTGGCGGCGATGAAGCGGCCGGCGTCTTCGAAGGAGGGGATGCCGAAGGCGACGTCGTCAAGCGGCGTGCGCGAAAGAATGCCCACACCCGCGCGTCCCTTCGCCCCAGGGGTCTCCGCGGGGGCGACGGCAAGGTGCCACCCCTGCTCGAGCGCGGGCGCCAACGCGGCGCGAGCCTGATCGGCGGTGGCGCGAACCTCCTGCATAAGCACCACATCGGCCGGCGTTTGTGTCAGCCAGGCGAGCATGCCCGGATTGTCCTCGTTGCGGATTTTGGTGGCGGCGCGGATGCCGTTGACGTTGACCGACGCGATTGTGAGACTCATGTGTGACGACCCTAGTAGTCTGGTTGGCTGAAGTCAGACACCTTAAACCTGAGGAGCATTATGGCGAAGATCATTTGGACCCGCACCGACGAAGCGCCGCTTTTGGCGACCTACTCCCTCAAGCCGATCGTGGAGGCGTTCGCTTCCCGCGCCGGCATCGACGTGGACACCGCCGACATCTCGCTGGCCGGCCGCATCCTCGCGCAGTTCCCGGACCGCCTCGGCGACAAGAAGGTCGACGACGCGCTGGCGCAGCTCGGCGAGCTGGCGAAGACGCCGGAAGCTAACATCATCAAGCTGCCGAACATCTCCGCTTCCCTGGTGCAGCTGAAGAAGGCCATCGCCGAGCTGCAGGCCGCCGGCTTTGACATCCCGGACTACGAGGATGCCCAGGACAAGTACGACGCAGTCAAGGGCTCCGCCGTGAACCCGGTGCTGCGCGAAGGCAACTCCGACCGCCGTGCACCGGAGGCCGTGAAGAACTTCACCAAGAAGCACCCGCACTCCATGGGCGAGTGGTCCTCCGATTCCAAGACCAACGTGGCCACCATGGATGCTGGAGACTTCCGCCACAACGAGAAGTCCGTGATCATGCCGGAGGCGGACACCCTGACCATCAAGCTCGTCACCGCAGGCGGTGACGAGAAGATCTTGAAGGACGGCCTCAAGGTTGAAGCCGGCGAGGTCATCGACGGCACCTACATGTCCGCCAAGGCACTGGACGCCTTCCTTTTGGACTCCGTCCAAAAGGCGAAGGAAGATGGCGTGCTCTTCTCCGCGCACCTGAAGGCCACCATGATGAAGGTCTCCGACCCGATCATCTTCGGCCACGTCGTGCGCGCCTTCTTCAAGGACGTCTACGACAAGTACGGCGAGCAGCTCCTCGCCGCCGGCCTGGACGGCGAGAACGGCCTCGGCGCAATCTACGAGGGCCTGTCCGAGCTGGAGGGCGGCGAGGAGATCCGCGCCGCCTTCGACAAGGCCCTGCAGGACGGCCCGGCGCTGGCGCAGGTCAACTCCGCCAAGGGCATCACCAACCTGCACGTGCCGTCGGACGTGATCATCGACGCGTCCATGCCTGCGATGATCCGTACCTCCGGCCACATGTGGAACGCCGACGACCAGGAGCAGGACACCCTGGCCGTCATCCCGGATTCCTCCTACGCCGGTGTGTACCAGACCGTGATCGACGACTGCCGCGCAAACGGCGCGTACGACCCGACCACCATGGGCACGGTGCCGAACGTGGGCCTGATGGCGAAGAAGGCCGAGGAGTACGGCTCCCACGACAAGACCTTCAAGATCCCGGCCGACGGCAAGGTCCAGGTGGTCAACTCCGCCGGCGACGTGCTCATCGAGCACGACGTTGAGGCAGGCGACATCTGGCGCGCATGTCAGACCAAGGACGCCCCGATCCAGGATTGGGTCAAGCTGGCCGTCAACCGCGCACGCCTGTCCGGCATGAAGACCATCTTCTGGCTGGACGAGGAGCGCGCGCACGACCGCAACCTGATCGAGCTGGTGAACAAGTACCTGGCGGATCACGACACCGAGGGCCTGGATATCTCCATCGCCTCCCCGGTCGAGGCAACTAAGACCTCCGTGGAGCGCATCCGCCGCGGCGAGGACACCATCTCCGTGACCGGCAACGTGCTGCGTGACTACAACACGGACCTGTTCCCGATCCTGGAGTTGGGCACCTCCGCGAAGATGCTCTCTGTCGTCCCGCTCATGGCTGGCGGTGGCCTGTTCGAGACCGGTGCTGGCGGCTCCGCACCGAAGCACGTCCAGCAGGTCCAGGAAGAAAACCACCTGCGCTGGGACTCCCTCGGCGAGTACCTCGCACTGGCCGAGTCCTTCCGCCACGAGAAGAACACCAACGGCAACGACAAAGCCGGCGTCCTGGCCGCCGCGCTGGACCAGGCCACCGAGAAGCTTCTCGACGAAGGCAAGTCCCCGTCCCGCAAGGTGAACGAGATCGACGACCGCGGCTCCCACTTCTGGCTCTCCCTGTTCTGGGCAGAGGCGCTGGCAGCCCAGTCCGACGACGCCGAGCTGGCCGAGGTCTTCGGCCCGATCGCGAAGGACCTGCGCGACAACGCCGAGACCATTGACAAGGAGCTCCTGGACGCCCAGGGCAACGCTGCCGATCTCGGCGGCTACTACTGGCCGGACGAGGACAAGACCTCCGCGGTCATGCGCCCGTCCGCGACCTTCAACAAGATCATCGACGCACTGGAGAAGTAGCTCGCTGATCTGAGACCGGCCGGCCGGCTGCGGGTAGCACACCCGCAGCCGGCCGTTTTTCTGCGCTATCCGGCGAGATGCTTACTCCTGGATGCTTACCCGGCTAGATGCTTACCCGAGGGTGCTTACCCGGCTAGATGCTTACCCGAGGGTGCTTACTCCCCAAGTAACCCGCAGTTCTGCCAGTCCCGCTACTCGAGCAACTAGCATCCAGGAGTAAGCATCCTGGCTAGGCCAGCACTCTGGAGTAAGCACCCTCGCGGTAAACACCCCCGCACCTACCCCATCCGGGCCGACAACAGGCCGGCACCCGCCAATGTCGCACGCACCTCCGCAATGAATTGATCTGGGTGTTCACGCAATGTCTTCGGGTCAAACCGCAGAAAGACATATCCCTTGTTACCGATGCGCTTTTGTCGCTTGAACTCCGCATTCCATACTTCAGCGGCATCCTCGCCTTCGTATTTCACCGCGCCGTCAATCTCGATGATCAGCCACCCATCAACGAGCAAATCCGCAAAGTAGTGCTCGATTTTAGCTTGCGCCACCACCGGCCCGATACCGGCTTGGATAAGCAATCCCCGGGCAAGCGACTCGTAAGCAGAGTCAGAGTTTGGAATCGCATGCGCCAGACACTCCCGCGCCATTGCGATCCCCTTTGCACGCCCCATCCGCCGGATTTCCTGCGCAATCTCGGCCGGGTCTTTGCCCCGCCGCAGAAGATAATCGGCCGCGATAAGCCCTTCGATGAACCCGTGATATCGAGCGATGTCGATGAAGGTGCGGATCGGGGTGGTGACACTATGCCCCTCATAGACGAGCGCGTCGTCTGCCCGAAGCCTCGAACAGTGGAACGTGTAGTCCCCGCTCCGGGCCCGGCTTTGAGAGATGCTCCGCGACGGTAGCGCCACCTCAACCAGCTCGTCCCCGCTTGAAATCACCCACATCCCAAGTTTCCGCGCGGCGGATCGCCCCGCCAGCACCGCAGAGGTGCTGGTCATTGCTGCAGCTTCTACCCGCAGCCACTGCCGCTCGTGGTACCGCAGCCTCTTCCACACCGCAGCGGGGCACCACACCGTCGGCTCCAGTTCCACGAAATCGCCGTCGGGGAAGGTCCCGTGGGTGAGCCTCCGCGTATCGACGAGCTCTGCCCGCAACCCCTCCTTCGTTGCTTCCCACTTCTGCAGAGTGTCCTTGCTTTCCCGGTCTATCCCCATGCCACTTTGACGCGGACGCCCCCGCCCCGGTTCCCGCGCGAATTTTTATTCATCCAAACCCACAGCACAGCAAACCCGAATAGACCACTTAGTACATTCTTGCAGACCAAGCTGACTACATTGCTTGCCATGACGAACCCGAAGCAGAAGTACGACAACTCGAACGCACACGAATGGTCATTCGGCACCCGCTCCATCCACGCTGGCCAGCAGGTGGACCAGGATTACGGCGCACGCAACCAGCCGATCTACATGACCACCAGCTACGTCTTCGACGACGCGCAGCACGCCGAGAACCGTTTCAACCTTTCGGACGCGGGCCCGATTTACACCCGCCTGACCAACCCGACGCAGTCCGCGCTGGAAGACCGCCTCGCTTCCCTGGAGGGCGGCGTGGCAGCCACCGCGTTCGGCTCCGGCATGGCCGCGGAAACCGCCGCGATCCTCACCCTCGCGCAGGCCGGCGACCACGTGGTCACCTCCCCGCGCCTCTACGGCGGCACCGAGACGCTCTTCCAGCACGCGCTGCCGAAGCTGGGCATCGACTTCACGTTCGTGGACAACCCGGACGACCCGGCAAGCTGGCAGGCCGCAGTGCAGCCGAACACGAAGGCCTTCTACGGCGAGACCTTCGGCAACCCGATCGCGGACGTTTTGGACATCCCGGCGGTCGCGGAGGTGGCCCACAACAACCAGGTGCCGCTGATCGTGGACAACACCATGGCCACCGCTGCCCTGGTGCGCCCGCTGGAGCTCGGCGCGGACATCGTGGTCATTTCCACCACGAAGTTCTACACCGGCAACGGCGCGGCCATCGGCGGCGCGATCGTCGACGGCGGCACGTTCGACTGGACTGTCCAGCGCGACGGCGAGGATGTCTTCCCGCTGTTTACCGTCCCGGACCCGGCGTACCACGGATTGAAGTACGCGGACCTCGGCGCGCCCGCTTTCTCGCTGCGCGCACGCGCCGGTGTGCTGCGTGACACTGGCGCCGCGATTTCCCCCTTCAACGCATGGGTGGCGCTGCAGGGCATAGATACGCTTGCGCTTCGCGTCGAAAGGCACAACGCGAACGCGAAGAAGGTCGCTGAGTTCCTCGCGGCCCACGACAAGGTGGCGAAGGTCAACTACGCCGGCCTGGACAGCTCACCGTACAAGGCCACGCAGGAGAAGCTGGGGTTGAAGTACACCGGTTCGGTGCTCTCCTTCGATATCGCCGGCAATACGGACGACAAGACTGCGGCCTGGAAGTTCATCGACGCGCTGAAGCTGCACTCCAACCTGGCCAACATCGGCGACGTGCGCTCGCTTGTGGTCCACCCGGCATCCACGACGCACTCGCAGTCCGATGCCGCCGGCCTTGCGCGCGCCGGCATCACGCAGGCCACCGTGCGCCTGTCCGTGGGCATCGAGGACGTCGAGGACATCATTGCGGACCTCGAGCGCGGCTTCGCGGCGATCTAAATGCTGGCAGCGGAAGGCGAGCTGGCCACCGTCGCCATCGGCGACGTGCGCACCGAAGCAGGCGCGGTGATCCGGGACGCGCAGATTGCCTATCGACGGTGGGGCGTTCCGCGCGGCGACCTGAGCGGCAAGAACAACATCCTGCTGGTCGAGCATGCACTCACCGGCGACTCCGACGCCGCCGACTGGTGGTGCGAAGCGGTCGGGCCCGGCAAGGCGCTCGACACCGACGAATGGTGCGTGATCTGCACCAACGCACTGGGCTCCTGCTACGGCTCCACCGGTCCCGCCAGCGAGCACCCCGACGGCGGGGTGTGGGGCTCGCGCTTTCCTGCGATCAACATGCGCGACATGGTGCATGCCGAGCACGCGTTTTTGGCCCGGCTGGGCATCGGCCGGGTGCACGCGATCATCGGCGGCTCCATGGGCGGCGCCCGCACCCTCGAGTGGACCCTGCTCTACCCCGAGGCCGTGGACTACGCGCTGGTGCTCGCCGTTTCCGCACGCGCGAGCGCTTGGCAGATTGGCATCCAAACCGCGCAGATCACCTCCATCACCCACGACCCCGACTGGCACGGCGGCGACTACCACGGCACTGGCCGCTCCCCCGACGCCGGATTGGCCGCGGCTCGGCGCATCGCGCACCTGACCTACCGGGGCGAGCTGGAAATCGACGAGCGCTTCGGCACCTCGGCCCAGGCGTGCGAAAACCCGCTCGGACCTTTCCGCGCGGACGGCGAGCGCTTCGCCGTGCAGTCCTACCTGGAACATCAGGGCAATAGACTCACCGAACGGTTCGACGCCGCCAGCTACGTCATCCTCACCGAAGCGCTCAACCGCCACGACCTTGGGCGCGGCCGCGGCGGGCTGAACAAGGCGCTAGCGTCATCGACAGTGCCGACCATGATCGTCGGCGTGGACACCGACATCTTGTACCCCTACCACCAGCAGGAGCACCTCTCGCGCAACCTTGGCAACCTGCTCGCCATGGCGAAACTGTCCTCCCCGGTCGGGCACGACGCCTTCCTGGTCGAGGCCCGTCAGATGGATCGGGTCCTGCGCAACTTCATCACCCTGACCAGGCAAACCCCATCCGCACGAGAGGTTGCCGCGGAGCGCGGCGCCTACGACATCTAGCCCAAATCGCGCACCTCTACCCTGCCTTCGCGTGCATGGGCCAGGTATCCCTGGCCCATGCCCACCCATCCGATAAACGGCTTATCGGATAACGTCACCCGCTCATGAACGTGGCCCAACAGCCATGCGTCGTAACCGCAGCCGAGCAATTCGTCGCGCGTGCACGGCAAGCACTCGTGGTTGGAGTATTCACCGGTGACGGAGGTGTGCAGCAGTCCTAGGTTTTGCGCGCCGACAACAGGCTCCGGGAACTCGGACACGAGCTGGCGCGGGTCCCGGTCGACCTCCACCGCAGCAGTATGCAACGCCCACTGCCCTGCCCGGAAAGTCTGCGGCCTGATCCCCGCAACCGTCACACCGTCCGGTACGACGCCAGAGAGGTCGTGGTGCACGTCGTGGTTGCCGGCGCTAAACAGCACGGTGTCGAACAGCTCCAATCCACGTGCAAAGAACTGGGACACCTCCCCGTAGGTGGCATCGGTGAAGCGCTTGCGGTCGATGACGTCGCCCAGCATGACCATGTGTCGCGCCCCGGCCACGGCACCTCGCTCGAGCGCGCCGAGCGCCCAACCAAGACCGGGCCCAGTCTTCTTGTCGCCGTGTTGCTTGCGGCCCAAGTGGATGTCGGCGACAACGAGGATGGGGGCGGCTGCGAGGTGAGGCATGGCCCCAGGGTATCCGGGCGCGGAGCCTGACTGCGGAGCCCGCGGCTTCCTCGGTGCGCGATTTCGTAAAAGTTGACAATGCTGAAATCTGACCTGGGGTTTTACAGACCCGAACGGACCAAAATGTCAACTTTTACGAACGCTTGGGGCGGACCAACTGTTGGTGGCCGCCGAATTGTCCGCAATGCGGAGCCCGCAAGCTAGATGTCGCCCAGGAAAATCTGGGTGTGGCGCAGGTCGAAGATGTCCACGTCCGCGATTTCCCCGTACACCATCGGGTACAGCTTCTCCCGGTTGGGCAGGCGCGTCTGCTCGTACTCTTCGGGTGACTGGTGGTCCAACACCACGATAAAGCGGCGTCCGGGCAGCGTGTTCAGCCCTTCCTCGAGCGCCAGCGAGAATTCGTCGTTGGCTTCGTCGGTCCAGCCGCGGGGGATGAGGTCCGTGATGTCGCGCGGCAGCCAGTGCCCAATCGTGCGGGCCAGCTCAATTGCCGCGTCGACCCGCATTTCCTCGTTGAGTTGCGCCGCGGCGCGGGCCAGGTCCCGGGGCACTTCAAACGTGCCGTCGAAGTTGCTCATCACCGATAGCGAGTACGCGTACATGTCCAACAGGTTGCGGCGGTAGACCCCGTCCTCGTCGAAGCGCGAGGAATACACGAGGTTGTCCAGCTGCTTCGCGTAGGCGAGTTCGGTGTAGTACTCCACCGGGGTGTAGCCGCAGGTGACGCTGCTGAACACCTCGGCGGCCTCGCCAAGCTCTTTCAGCAGCGGAAACGCCTCGTTGTCCGTGTGGACGATATAGGTCAGGCGCATGCCGTCGACGTAAATAGAGGTGGCCAGACGAGACCTGATCGTCCCGTCCGGGTACATCGGCACCGGGTAGACAGTGCGGCCTACAGCGTTATAGGTATCCACCTCGTCCGCTTCCAGAATGTTCACGCTCACCGCCTCGTGGTCCGGGGTGAGCGTGGCGGCGAAGCTTTCTGGCGTCTGCAAATCGTCCACAACCACGACTTGGTCTGTGGGGCTGTGGCTTAGCAGCCGCGCTGGCAGCCACGTCTCTAAGCAATCGTGAAAATCCTCGAGTTCATCCATGAGGAAGTTGCCCGCCGCCTGTTCGCACTTCCTGGCCTGGTAGTAGGCGTTGGTAAAGCGCGGGTCCCACTCCTTGAGTACCTCGAGGTTGTCGGCGGCTTCCGCGAAGTAGCGGCGCGCCTGCGAAGGGGTGGCGTCCACAGAATTGCGTGCGAGGTCCAGCAACTGGTGGGTGTTGGCCAACAGGAGGTAGGCGTCCAAGGACTCGGTGCGCCACGGCTCCACCGGCGTGTATTCGGACGCGACTGCTGTCAGCGTTGCCGAAAGCTCCCGGGCGAATTCAACCTGCTGTGGCGACGGGGCGTCGTAAAAAAGCGACTGCACCATCACGGTCACCTCAACCTCGGCGCCGGGGACGTCGGTGGTGAGTGCGAAGTAACTCGGGCGGGAATCTGTCATGCGGGACCTCCTGGGGAAACGACAGCTTCAACCCTACGAAGCCCGCCGACACGCAGCGTCGGGTTACCGAACGTGTGCGCTACTTCTGCCCTGCCACCACCGGATCAGCACCAGCACGACGGTGGAGGTGCCCACGCCGATCAGCGTCATGGCCATGGCTTCGGCGCGGTGCCCCTGCTCGAACTGGTTCATAATCCACGGCGCAAGCAGGTTGATGCTCGTCGGCCGGATCAGCGAGGACATGACTAGCTCGCGGATGCCCACGAAGAACGCGAGCAGCCAGCCGGCGAGGATGCCCGGCGCGAGCATGGGCAGGGTGACGCGGGTGAAGGTCTGCCAAGACGTCGCGCCAGCCACGGCGGAGGCCTCCGAGAGCGTCGGCGACATGGAGGCGGCGGAGGTCTTGATGTTCTGCACCGCCATGGGCACGAACAGCACCGTAAACGCCATCACTAGGATCAGCTGCGAGCCGTAAGGGGTAAACGGCAGCTTCGGCGAGTTCCACAGCAGGATGAAGCCGATGGCCAGCACGATGCCGGGCACAGTATCCGGGGCGACGGCCAAGAAGTCGGAGAAGCGCGCAGGCCAGCGACGGCTGCGCATGGTAAACACCGTTACCGCAAGTGCCAGAATCACCGCGGTGGTCGCGCCGATTGCGCCAAGCGCGATGGAGCGTGTCAGCGCCTCCAGGCCAGACGGCATGCTCAGCACGATCTGGAAGTAATCGAACGTAAGGTTGTCCAGTGTCGGCGGCTTGGAGCGCAGGATGGTCATCGCCGCCAGAATGATGGAAATGTACGGGATAAACACGCTCAAGGTGAACACGATCGCGGTGTACACCCAGGCAAGGGCCATCATGCTTCTCGACGGCCGAAGGTTGACCGCCCTCGACACCCTGCCACCGGAGGCCAGTACCCCACGGCCGGCCCATTGCTGCACCGCCCACGCCATCACGCCGAGGGTGAACAGCACGCTCGAGGAGGCCGCCGCTTTGGAGAAGTTCAGCGGGTCGATGGTCACGTCCTGGTAAATCGAGGAGACAAGCACCTCGTAACCGATCGCGTTGCCGAGGGTGACCGGGGTGCCGAACTCGCCGGCGGCCTTGATGAAGACGATGAGCGCGCCGAGCGAATAGGGCCCGACCACTGCGGGGACGACCACGCGGCTGAACTGCTGCCACCGGCTGGCACCCGCCACCTGCGCCATCTCCAGCTGCGAGGCGGGGATCGACGCGAACGCGTTGCGCAGGATCAAATAGAGGAACGGGAACAGCTCGGCGGCCATGATGAAGCCCATGCCCCACACGGAATTGATGGCGGACCGGACGGCGTCGCCAAGCGTCGGCCCCAAAAGCATGTCCGCCACGCCGCGCAAGCGGGTGAAGTCCATCCACGCCATTGCCGCGGCGAACGGCGGGGTCATAAACGGCACCATGACCAGCACTTCCACCCACCCGGCGCGCCGCATGGGCGTCCAGGCGCGGAAGAATGCCAGCGGTGCCGCAAACAGGGTGGCGAAGAAGACGACGAGGACGGAAAGCCACACCGTGTTGCGGATGACCTGCAGCATCTCCGGCCGCAGGAGCGTCTCCAGCGCGGAATCCTCCCCGCGGTACCCGGTGACCGCCGTGATCAGGACGGACGCCAGCGGTGCCGCGACCAGGACCAGCAGGATAACCAAGACCGGGTACACCCCGGGGTTGGTTGTCGTCTTCGTCTTCGTCGTCATTGCTGCCTTTTACTTCAGGTAGCGCTCAGCGAACTGCTCGCGAACACCCTTGGATTCCTTGGAGATGGCGGCCCAGTCGTCGGAAATCTGCTCGATGTCCGCCAGCTTCGGGCCGTTCTTCGGGTCCACGTTCTTGTTCGCCGGGATCATGTTCTTGGACGCGGAGATCTGCTGCGCTTCCTCGGAGAACATGAAGTCCACAAACGCCTTCGCGGCGTCCATGTTGTCGGAGGATTTCATGATCATCACCGGACGCGGGGTAACCGTGGTGCCGGCAGACGGGATGACAACCTCGAGCGGCTCACCCTTGCCCTTGGCGGAGTACGCGGAGTAGTCCACGCCGCCGAAGACGATGCCCTTGGAGCCGGAGGTGACCTGGTCAAGCGCCGGGCCGTTCGCACCCTGGACGATCATGCCGTTATCGAAGAGCTTGTCAAACAGCTCCCAAGTCTTGTCCTCGCCCCACTCGGAGGTCATCGCGGCCAAGAGATCGGCTGCGGTGCCGGACTCGCGCGGGTCGGGCATGATCACCTGGTCCTTGTACTTCGGGTCTGCCAGATCCTCCCAGTCGGTCGGGATGTCGGAGACCACGTCGGTGTTGGCAACCAGCGCCAAAGCGGAACCGTCGCGGCCGTGGAAGGTGTCGTCGGCAGCATTCCAATCGGCGTTGGCGTTCTCGACGTTTTCCGGCTTGTACGCCTCCAGCGCGCCCGTTTCAGCCTGCTTGTTGGCCGCGTTCCAGGATGCGAGGTAGACCACGTCCGCCTGCGGGTTGGCCTCCTCTGCCTTGATCTTGGCGGTGACCTCGCCGGTGGTGCCAGCGAACACGTTGACGGTCACGCCGGTGCGGTCCTGGAAAGCCTCGACAAGCGCATCGGTCAGGCCCTGCGGGTTTGCAGAGTAGTAGTCGATGGATCCGGACAGGCCTTCCGGCGCCTTCCACTGCTCGGCTGCGACGGTCTCATTGCTCGCGGTGGTGGACTCGGAGGTGCCGTTGGATTCGACGGAACCACAGGCCACCAGGCCGAACGCGGCGGATGCGCCCGCGAGCGCAGCGATGATCTTCTTCATTTCGGGATACTCCTACATAAGGGAAACTGGGGTTAGGAACGTGGGGTGACCGTCAGCAACACGTCGTCGCCGCGGCCCAAGCGGTGCCTGGTGTAGGCCAGCCAGGGCTCGGGCGCACCCGGCACGACGCTGCGGATTTCGTAGCGCCCGCCGGTGTACTGGCTCTCCACCACCTCGCCGAGGATGGAGTTCGCCGGAAGTACATCCGGACGCTTTCCATGCAGCGGGGTGACCTCGACATCCTCCGGCCTATTCGAGGGGAGGGTCTCGTGCGTGTTTGTCACGCCGACAAAGCCGGCGACGAAGTCGTCCGCCGGATGGTCGTAGAGCTCCACCGGGTCGGCGAACTGGCGAACGTTGCCGGCGTCCATCACCGCCACCCGGTCCGACATGGCCAGCGCCTCGGATTGGTCGTGGGTGACGTAGATGACGGTGAGGTTGAGCTCGTAGGCCAAGCGGGTCAGCTCAGAGCGGATTTGAGTGCGCAGTGCTGCGTCGAGGGCCGACAGGGGCTCGTCCATAAGCAAAAGCTCCGGATCCGAAACCAGCGCACGCGCGATAGCCACGCGCTGCTGCTGCCCGCCGGAGAGCTCATTCGGCCGCTGCTCGGCCTTCGCGCTGATGCCCACCATGTCCATCGCACGGGAAACGCGCTGTTCGCGCTCCGCCTTGGATACCTTCTGCTTGCCGGTGGTTAGCGGGAATTCGACATTCTTGGCCACGGTCATGTGCGGCCACAACGCGAGGTCCTGAAAGACCATGGACAGGTTGCGCTTGTTCACCGGCACGTTCACGGAAGGGCCAAAGACTTCGTGCCCGGCGAATTCGATCACCCCGGCATCCGGCGTTTCCAAACCCGCGATGCAGCGCAACAGCGTGGACTTGCCGCAGCCCGAAGGCCCGAGGATCGAGACGAACTCGCCCTTAGCGATGTCCAGGGAGGTCTCGTGCAAACCGGTGCCGTCCGCGAACTCGCGACGCACCCCGCGAAGCGTCACCTGCGCGGTGGCGCCAGCTGTATCGACTTCTCCACTTTTCAAATTCACCCGTGGCACCCTAGGGCGTGAAGCTGAACCCCCGCCGACACACAGTTAAACAACAGGTGAATCTTGAAGTTTCACAATGTTTCTGAACTACTGTTTCAGGACCCCAGCGCGTCCACCGACCACGACAGCCACAGCATCGCAGCCCCCAACGCGGTGGTAAACATCGCGTCGTAGCGCTTGGAGCGCACTGCGACAAGGCCGATCACCTTCGAATCGCACGTCAGGCGCATCAGGGTCAGCCACAGCATGGCCGCACCCAGTGTGAACGTGGCGCGGCGCCAATGCTCCGTCGCCGCGTACACCCCCGAAAGCACAAACCCCACGACAAACAGCGCCACCATCGCGCGCTGCACCGCAAGCGGCAGCGGCGAGGCGGCGTTGCCGCGGTCATGGGGGTTGTCCAGCGTCAAGCCCGGCGGCATCTCCGCACCAGGCAGCTGGATTTTGCTACTGCCCACCCTGCTGGACACCAGCCTGGCGCTCGGCGTTTTCCACGATGTTGCGCACCAAGAACGTGCGCGTCATCGGGCCCACACCGCCCGGGTTCGGCGAGACCCAGCCGGCCTTTTCCCACACGTCCGGGTGCAGGTCGCCGACGGTTTTGCCGTCGACGCGGGAGACTCCGACGTCGAGAAGCGCCGCGCCCTCTTTGATCATGTCGGCGGTGATCATGTGCGGCTTGCCGGCCGCGGCGATGATCACGTCGGCCCGACGCGTCTCCGCGGCGAGGTCCTTCGTGCCGGTGTGGCACAGCACCGTGGTGGCGTTGACGTCGCGGGAAGTCAGCATGAGCGAGATCGGGCGGCCCACGGTCACGCCGCGGCCGATGACGCACACGATCGCGCCGTCAAGGTCCACGCCGAAACGCTCCAGCAGTTTGATGGAGCCGTTCGGGGTGCACGGCAGCGGGGCTGGCTCGCCCAGCACCAGCTTGCCCAGGTTGACCGGGTGCAAACCGTCGGCGTCTTTGGCCGGGTCGATCAGCTCGAGCACGCGGTTTTCATCCAGGTGCTTCGGCAGCGGCAGCTGGACGATGTAGCCGGTCACGGCCGGGTCGTTGTTGAGCTCGCTAATGAGCTGTTCCAGCTGCTCTTGCGTGCAGTCGCCCGGCAGCTCCTTCATAATCGAGGCGATGCCCAGCTCCTCGCAGTCTTTGTGCTTCATGCGCACGTAGTTCTGGCTGGCGGGGTCTTCGCCGACGAGCACCGTGGCCAGGCCCGGGGTGATGCCGCATTCGCTCTTGAGGCGAGCGACGCGTTGCTTCAAGTCCGCGAAAATCTCCTCGCGGTAGAGTTTTCCGTCCAGTTTGATCGCAGTCACGGCCACAATCCTAGACTCTTGGTCGTGCTCCACATCATCTACGACAACCCGGCCATCGGCGGCAACGCGGGCGCCGCGATCCGTCTGGCGGCGAACACCGGCGCGCAGCTGCACTTTGTCGAACCGCTCGGCTTCAATTTCGACGACAAGCACCTCAAACGCGCTGGCTTGGACTACCACGACCTCGCCGACGTGATCATCCACCCGAACATCGACGCCTGCTTCGACTCCATCCCGGATTCCCGCATCTTCGCGTTTTCCGCGCACACCGAGCACCACTTCCACGAGGTGGCCTACCAGGACGGCGACGCGCTGATGTTCGGCAACGAGGCCAACGGCATCCCGGAAGCACACCTGGCCCACCGGCGGATCACGCGCGAGGTGCGCATCCCGATGCTGCCGGCGCGGCGCAGCATGAACCTGACCAACTCCGCGTCAGTCGCCGTCTACGAGGCGTGGCGCCAGCTCGGCTTCGTCGGCGGGGTCTGACAGCGGCGGGAGCTTGCGGGCTCGCAGCTTATCGACGATCTCCCGCGCCTGGTCCGCCCCCACATCGCGCACAGACACGCTGAACGGGCCCGGCACCAGGTCTAAGTCCACGTTGGCCAGCCCGAGCGAACGCTGCAGCGGCCCCTGCTCGAAGGCCAGCTCCTGGATGTGCGGGGTTTCCACCATCTGGTACCAGCGGCCGATGCGCCCGGCCGTGACGGCCACCGCGCCGTCGCGCACCTTGACCGTCTGGCGCTTCCAGTCGATCGGCGAGACCCAGCGGGCGCTGCGCGGCGAGCGGTAGTCGGCGCTGGCAAGGTCTGTCAGGTCATCGCCGGTCAGCGGCCCGATCGCGTCCACCACCGCCTTCGCCTGCTCCCACGTGCCCACCGGCAGAAGCTTGGACGTGCCGGACTCCTTGTTGCGCTCCGAGCCGTAGCCAGCCACCACCACAGAGACCGTCCACCAGCCGAAGGGTCGCCAGAACATGGGCTGGCGCAGCTGCACCGCGTGGATGCGTGAGCGCGGCACCGCTTGGCGACGGCGATTGGCCAACCCATAGGTGAGGTGGAACATCTCCCCTTCCTTGGTGCAGGTAAAGCGCCAAGATTGGTCGATCGTGCGCCAAATCTGCGGCAGAAAGCCCACCACCACCGGGATAATCGCCGCCGCGTTCAGGTCTGTCCAGATCGGCACAAACGACCACGCGAGGGTAAACAGCGTGGACATTTGGAAGGTGGTGCCGATCAGGGATCTGCGGATGGGAATCGGGGGCACGAGGTGGGGGCCGGAGGTGGCGTCGATAGGCAGCTGCCCCTGCGTGCCGCCGATGCGGCGCAGCAGCTGCGCACGCACCTCCTCCGCCTCGTCGCGCGGTAAGTACATGATCTCGATGGCGGATTGCGCGTTGCCCGCGGCCTCGATGCGCACCGAAGCCAACCCGAACACGCGCGGGGCAAACGACTCGATGACGTCCACGGCCTGGACGCGGTCGTACTGCGCGGAGCGGACCTGGTTGGTAAGCACGCCGCGGCGCACCTCCACTTCCTCCTCACCGATGATGAACCCGCTGCGGCGCCACCAGATCTGGGACACAGCGAAGATCACCGCGAAGGCGGCGACCACACCGGCGGCCGCCCAGGCGATGTCGGCCGCCCCGACGTTTTCGCGCTGCGCCCAGTGATAGATAGGCATGGTGAAGTTGAACAGGGCGATGGTGGCCAGCGCCAGTGCGAACGCCCACACGCGCAGCAGCGGCGTCAGTCGGTGGACCTGGCGGTAGCCCTCCATGCCGGGGGTGGTGTGAAGCGTGCTCACAGACCGCTCATCCGTTCGCGGGCTTTTACGGCGAGACGGTCGCGCAGCGCATCCGCGTCCTTTGCGAGCAAACCCGGAAGGTCCGAATCCGACGAGCTCGACGCGGTGTGCACCTTCAGCTCCTTCAACCCGAGCGGGCGCGAAATCGGGCCCGACTCCACATCCACGAACTGGATACGCCCGTACGGAATGACCGTGATGGTGTGGAACATCTTGCCCTTGCTCAAGACCAGCTCATTGTCTGTTTCCAGCCAGCCCATGTTGCGCACCTGGAACGGGATGAGGAAAAACCGCCAGATAAAAAAGACGGCGAACGCCCCCAGCGGGATGAGAAAGCCCCACCCCCACTCCCGGTAGGACAGGTACAGCCCGCCGCAGATGATGAGCATCCAAATCGCGTTGCCCACCAACTTCGGCCACATCAGCTTCGGCGAGACCTTGTGCATCTGCTCCACCGAGGTGGGCAGGGGCGTTATCGGGGCATCGGACATGCCGCTCACGCTACCAGCCTGGTCTGGCGCGGCTCCGGCTGCAGATGCTTACCCCAGGGTGCTTACCCGTCCCAGATGCTTACTCCAGGATGCTTGCACGTCGAGAGCCGTGCCAGACAGCGCAGGGGCCGTTTCGAAGAGTAAGCATCCAGGAGTAAGCATCCTGCCTGAGTAAGCATCCATGAGTAAGCATCCCGCCCCGGTACACATCCCGCAGCCGGACCCCCTCACCGAAAATCCCGGGACCCGCGCGAGAGCAGCTCGCCCATCGCCAGCGGCTCCAACCGGTCCGCCACCACGGACACCGCCCCGGAGGCGTTTTGCACGATCCCGCGCACAACCAGCGCTTTGGCGGTGCGGGCCAGCACGCGCTGCTTGTTCCACAACCCGACGGAGATGACCACGTTGATCAGGCCGGTTTCGTCCTCCATGCCTAAAAAGGTCACCCCGCCTGCGGTTTGCGGGTGCTGGCGGTGCGTGATCACCCCGGCGACGCGCACGCGGGTGCCGTCTTCGACCCCGTGCAGCAGCTCGGACGCGGGCACCACGCCCTGCTCCGACAACGCTGCGCGCACCATCTCCACCGGCATCAGACCCGGGGTCACACCGGTGGCCGCGACGTCGGCGGCCATCAGCTCAAACGGGTTCATGCCCGGCAGCGGCGGCGCCGTCACGGCAGACAGTCCCGGCAGCATCCCGTCGCGCTCCGTGGCGGCCACGCCCGCCTGCCACAGCGCCTGGCGGCGCGTGACCCCGAAGCAGTCCAACGCGCCCGCGCGGGCCAGCGCCTCCACATGGTCCACGGACAAATCCGCCCGGCGCGACAGGTCCGCGATATCCGCAAACGGCGCCGCTTCCTCCACGCGCCGCGCCGCTGCCGCGCCGAGTCCGCGCACCAGGTTCAGCCCCACCCGGATCGTGGCGGAATCCACGCACCGCGCCTCGCAGCCGGACTCGTTCACGGACACCGGCAGCACTTCCACCCCGTGGCGGCGCGCGTCCTGGATCAACGACTGCGGGGAGTAAAACCCCATCGGCTGCGCGCGCAACAGCCCCACGCAAAACTGCGCCGGGTAGTGGCGCTTAAACCACGCGGAGAAGTACACCAGCGAGGCAAAGGACTGCGAGTGCGACTCCGGGAAGCCGTAGGCGGCAAACGCCACGATCTTCTGCCACAGCCGCTCCGCCACTTCCTCGCCGATGTCGTTGGTGCGTAAGCACCCTTCGAAGAAGCGGGATTTCAACGCGGCCATTTTGGCGGGAGAGCGTTTGGAGCCCATGGCTCGTCGTAAAGCATCCGCCTCCCTGCCGGAAAACCCGGCCGCATCCACGCAGATCTGCATGAGCTGCTCTTGAAACAGCGGGATGCCCAGCGTCTTGCCCAGGCAGCGCTCGAGCACCGGGTGGTCGTAGGTCACCGGCTCCAGCCCGTCGCGGCGCCGCAAATACGGGTGCACGGAACCACCCTGGATCGGGCCGGGACGGATCAAAGCGACTTCCACCACGAGGTCGAAAAACCGGCGCGGCTTCAACCTGGGCAGGGTGCCCATTTGCGCGCGCGACTCCACCTGGAACACGCCGACGGAATCGGCGCGGCAGAGCATGTCGTAGACGTCCGCATCGTCGAGGGGCAGCTCCCACAAGTGCACCGTGCGGCCGGTGGTCTCCTCCACCAGGTCCACCATGTGGTGCAGCGCTTCGAGCATGCCGAGCCCCAGCAGGTCGAACTTGACCAGGCCGGCGGAGGCGCAGTCGTCTTTGTCCCACTGCACCACCGAGCGGTTTTCCATGCGCGCCCACTCCACCGGCACCACGTCGGCGATGGGGCGGTCGCAGATGACCATGCCGCCGGAGTGGATGCCCAGGTGGCGCGGCTGCCCTTTGAACTGGGCGGCGAGTTTCACCACGGCCTCCGGCGGGTCTGTCAGCCCCTTCGACCAGCTGTCGGCGGCGCCCTGGGCGAACCCGAGCGCCCGCGCCGCATCGCGCACCGCGCCTTTGGTCCGGTACGTGATCACGTTGGCCACCTGCGCAGCGTTGTCCCGCCCGTAGGTGGCGTAGACGTACTGGATGACCTCTTCGCGCCGGCCGGATTCGATGTCGAGATCGATATCGGGCGGGCCGTCGCGGTCGGGCGATAAGAAACGCTCGAACAACAGTCCCGCCTCGATCGGCTCGACGTTTGTGATCCCGAGCGCGAAGCACACCGCCGAGTTCGCCGCGCTGCCGCGCCCCTGGCACATGATGTTTTCGCGCCCGCAGAAATCCACCAGGTCGTAGATGATGAGGAAGTAGCCGGGGAAGTTGAGCTCTTCAATTACCTCCAGCTCGTAGCGGATCTGGGCCATTGCTTTGCGACGCACCTCCGGCCCCCTCCCCGCATACCTCACCTCCGCACTCGCCAGGGTGAGCCCCCGCAGGTGGTCCATCTCGCTGCGCCCGCCAGGCGTGGGGTAGCGCGGCAGTTCCGGCGCCACCAGGTCGAGGGTGAACGCGCAGGCTTGAGCAAGCTCGACGCTGTAGGCCAGCTTCGGCTCGCAGCCGGGCAGCATGCGTGCGAGCTGTTCGCCGGAGCGCAGCCAGTTCGCCCCCATCGGATGCAGGTCCCCGTGCGCCTGGGCGAGCGACTCGCGCCTGACCAGCGCCCGTTTCGCCGCGGCCAGCCGGGCATGGTCGCGGGTGGCGGCGGCCGGGGCTGCGCTGACGATGGCAGGCAGGTGCTCGTGCCGGTCCAGCAGCGCGTGCCGGTCGGCGTCTTCCGGGGTCATGGATACCTCGTACTCGCGCACGACGTTGGGCTCACCGAAGGAGTCGATAAGGTGATCGATTTCTCCCGCCCACCGCCACCCGGCGAGTACGACGCAGGTGCCGCCGAGCTGGTCGCCGATCAGCTCCAGCGGCGGGTAGGCCACCTTGTCTTTTTCGCGCGTGGCCATGTGCGCATCCGCCATCAGGTGCGACAGCAGCTTGTACCCCTCGGGACCGCGGGCAATAACGGGCAGCACCTTCTCGCCCAAGGTCAGCTCCGCCCCGAAGACTGTGGCCAATCCGGCCGCCGCTGCGGCTTCAGCAAACTTCACCACACCGTAGAACCCGTCCCGATCCAGCAGCCCGACAGCGCTAAGACCCAGCTCAACCGCCCTAGCGACGAGGTCCTCCGGTTCACTCGCCCCACCGAGGAAGCTGTACGAACTTACGGCGTGCAACTCCGCAAACGGCACCGTCGCAACGCCCCGCTCGCGCGGCGGCGCCGCGTACGGCGCGTCGGAAGCCGCGCCGTACGCGGCGCCGGCCGGGGTGCCCGTGTGCCCCACCGGCACCGGTTCCGGGCCAGGCCGGCCGGAGAGAATGCGCTCCAGCCGCGACCACGACAGCGGCGCTCCCCCGTTGAATCTCATAGCGGAAACGCTAGCACGGTTCGAAACTGCGTTCTAGTCCACCAAAGGGTGGCCAAGACAGCGCCTATGGCGGCACCAAACCGCCCACCCGACCGCAGATGAAGCACAGCGAACAGACAGCTCAGTAAATAATTTCCGAAGAAAATAGACTAAGCGGTATATCGAGTGCTAGATTCTGACCCGTCATACATTCCCGACATCAAGGAGACCCCATGCGTATCAAGCGCACCCTCGCAACCGTTGCCGCGGCTGCCCTGGCCACCACCGGCTTGGTCGCCTGCTCCAACGAGTCCACCGACTCCGCAGAAACCACCGCCAAGGACGGCGAAAACGCCACCGTCAAGATCGGCACGACCGAGGCCGACCAGGAAGCCTGGCGCGTATTCAAAGACCTCGCCGCCGACAACGGCATCACCCTGGACATCGTCTCCTTCTCGGACTACTCCCCCGTCAACGAAGCACTCGCGCAGGGCGAGCTGGACGTGAACAAGTTCCAGCACATCAAGTACCTCGCGGAATACAACAAGGCTTCCAACAACGACCTGCGCGTGGTCGGCTCCACCGAGATCGTGCCGCTGGCACTGTTCTGGAAGGACCACGACTCCATCGAGGGCATCGACGGCCAGTCCGTGGCAATCCCGAACGACCCGTCCAACCAGGGCCGCGCCATCAACGTGCTGGTCCAGGCCGGTCTGCTCACCCTGAAGGGCAGCGTCGCAGACGAGCTCGCCCCGACCCCGGCCGACATTGACAAGGACGCCTCCAAGGTCACCGTCACCCCGGTCGACGCGTCCCAGACCCCGTCCGCCTACAACGAGGGCAAGCCGGCGATCATCAACAACACCTGGTTGGACCGCGCTGGTATCGAGCCGAGCCTGTCCATCTTCGAGGACGACCCGGAGTCCAAGGAGGCCGAGCCGTACATCAACGTCTTCGCCGCCCGCGCAGAAGACATCGACGACGAGACCCTGAACAAGCTGGTCGAGCTGTGGCAGACCCCGGAGGTCGCCGAGGCAGCAGCGAAGGACTCGAAGGGTACCTCCGTGCCGGTCTACCGCGACAAGGCTGAGCTCAACGACATCCTGGATCGCCTCCAGGACAAGAAGTAACCGACAGCTACAGAGAAAGGAGCACGCACATGCGCACCAAGCGCGTTATCGCCGCGGCAGCGGCTTCCCTCATCGCAGCCACGGGGCTAGTGGCCTGCTCGTCTGAGACGGAATCGACGTCGTCAAGCGACGGCGACAAGGTCACCGTGAAAATCGGCACCACGGACGCCGACCAGAAGGCGTGGAGCGTGTTCGCCGACGAGGCGCAGAAGGCCGGCATCGACCTCGACATCGTGCGCTTCACCGAGTACCCGCAGGTCAACCCGGCGCAGTCCGAGGGCCAGATTGAGATCTCGAAGTTCCAGACCATCAACTACCAGGCCCAGTACAACGCCACCTCCGGCAAGGACCTGCGCATCATCGGCTCCGGCGAGATCAACATCCTGGGCCTGTACTGGAAGGACCACGACTCGCTCGACGGCATCGAAGGCACCGAGGTAGCAATCCCCAACGACCCGTCTAACCAGGGTCGCGCCATCAACGTGCTGGTTCAGGCCGGCCTGCTGCAGCTGCGCGACGGCGCCTCCAAGCTGACCCCGACCCCGGCCGACATTGACAAGGACGCCTCCAAGGTCGAGGTCGTGGCGGTGGACGCCTCCCAGACGCCGAACGCCTACAACGAGGGCCGCCCGGCTGTGATCAACAACAACTGGCTGGCCCGCGCGGCGATCGACCCGGCCTCCTCCGTGGCCGCGGACGACCCGAACTCTGAGTTGGCAGAGCCGTACATCAACGTCTTCACCGTCTCCGGTGAGGACCTGGACAACGAGACCTACGCCAAGCTGGTGGACGTCTGGCAGTCGCCGGAGGTCACCGCCGCGCTTGACGAGGACTCCAACGGCACCGCCGTGCAGGTCCAGCGTTCGAAGGAGGAGCTCAACGAGATCCTCGACCGCCTTGTGGAGGAGTACAAGTAGATGGAACATACCGGCACCCGGATTGAGTTCCGGAACGTATCCAAGGTCTTCCAAACCAAAGACCGCGAGGTCACAGCCGTCGACGACGTTACATTGACCGTCGAGTCGGGCGAGATCCTCGGCGTGATCGGCTATTCGGGTGCTGGCAAGTCCACGCTTGTCCGCCTCATCAACGGCCTGGATACGCCCACCTCGGGGCAGCTGTTTCTCGACGAGACCGACGTGGTTGGCATGCCCGAGCGCAAACTGCGCGAGATCCGCCGCAACGTGGGCATGATCTTCCAGCAGTTCAACCTCTTTTCCTCCCGCACCGCCGCTGGCAACATCGAGTACCCGCTCAAGCTCGCCGGCGTGGACAAAAAAGAGCGCAAGCGCCGCGTGGCGGAGCTGCTCGACTTCGTGGGCCTGGGCGAGCGCGGCGAGAACTACCCGGAGCAGCTCTCCGGCGGCCAGAAGCAGCGCGTGGGCATCGCCCGTGCGCTGGCGACCAACCCGTCGCTTCTGCTTGCCGACGAAGCCACGTCCGCCCTGGACCCCGAAACCACCCACGAGGTGCTCGGCGTGCTGCGCCGCGTCAACGAGGAGCTCGGCATCACCATCGTGGTGATCACCCACGAGATGGACGTCATCCGTTCCATCGCCGACAAGGTTGCCGTGATGGAAGACGGCCGCGTGGTGGAGTACGGCAGCGTCTACGACGTGTTCGCCCACCCGCAGACCTCCGTGGCACAGCGTTTCGCCGCCACCAGCCTGCGCAACCGCCCGGACGAGGTGGAGGCGCGCGAGCTTTTGGCCGCCCCGGGCCGATTGTTCACCGTGGATCTGACAGAGGACTCGGGCTTCTTCGGCGCGGCCGAAGCCGCCCGCAAGCGCGGTGTGTCGGTAGAGCCGGTGCACGCCGGCATCACCACGCTGCAGGAGCGTTCCTTCGGCAGGATGACCGTGCGCCTCAACGGCGACGACGCCGCCATCAACGAGTTTTTGTCCACGCTCCAGCAGAGCACCGAGATTGAGGAGATCACCCGATGACCCCGTTGAACGCTGGCGTAACCGAGTACGTGCTGGCGGAGCCGAATTGGGACACCCTCGGCCCCACCTTCATCGAAGCCATCGGCGACACCATGTGGATGGTTGCTATCACCATGGTCATCGGCGGCTTCTTCGGCCTGCTTTTGGGCATCTTCCTCTACACCACCCGCCCGGGTGGCATCCTGCAGAACAAGGTGGTCTACACCATCATCAACGTGGCGGTGAACTTCTTCCGCCCCATCCCGTTCATCATCATGATCGCGATGCTCTACCCGCTGACCCTGCAGGTGGTGGGCACCACCATCGGCCGTGGCGCCGCCACGTTCGTGATGTGCTTTTCCGCCACGTTCACTGTGGCCCGCATTGTGGAGCAGAACCTGGTGGCCATTGACCCGGGCGTGATCGAGGCCGCCCGCTCCATGGGCGCGAGCCCGTTGAAGATCATCAATTCGGTGATCCTGCCGGAGGCGCTCGGCCCGCTGATTTTGGGCTACACCTTCATCTTCATCGCGGTGATCGACATGTCCGCCATGGCCGGCTACATCGGCGGCGGCGGCGTGGGCGACTTCGCCATCGTGTACGGCTACCGCTCGTTCGAGCCCCAGGTCACCTGGGCCGCGGTGCTGGTCATCGTGGTCATCGTGCAGCTGGCGCAGTTCCTGGGCAACTGGCTGTCCAAGAAGGTCATGCGCCGGTAAGTTGAGGTGCCATGAAGGTTGCGGCGTTCGACTTCGATGGCACTCTCCACCACCCTCCCCACGGGTTCCGCGAGGAGGACATCGCCGCGATAGATGCCTGGCGCAGCGCCGGGCATCTTGCCATTTCCGCCACCGGCCGCTCCCGCACCGCGCTCGCGCACGGCATGCGCGGCAGCAAGTTGGCGTTCGACTACCAGGTGCTGTCCAACGGCGGTTCCGCCACAGACGGCGCGAACCGCGAGCTCATCTTCGGCCACGAGGTTTCAGGCGAGGTGGTGCGCCAAACGCTCGACGCCTTCGGTTCCCGCGACGGCTTGGCCATCTTCGGCACCACCCTGGGCCACGTTGACGGCGTGTTCGCCAACAACACGGGGCACACGCACGACTTCACCGCCCATTTCCAAAAGATGCGCCCGGACGACATTCCAGACCACCGCTTCGCCGTCGTGCCCATCTGGGTACCGGGTGACGCCGAGCTGCGCGCAGAGGTTGTCGCTTGGGCGTCGTCTCTCGGCACCGTCGAGGTCGCACAGAACCAGGACTACATCGATCTGATGGCCCCGGGCCGCTCCAAGGGCGCGGGGCTTGTGCAGCTTTTCGACGAGCTCCGCATCCCCCGCTCCACCATCGAGCTCTACACGTTCGGCGATTCCTGGAACGATCTGCCCATGCACGCGATCGCGGATGTCTCGCACAGCTTCCACCACTCCCCCGTGCAGGTGCGCGAGGCCACCGACCGCGTCATCGGCTCCGTGTCGGAGGTCCTCGGCGGGTACCTGTAGCCCCTCGCACCGAGTGGTATAGCGGCCGGGCCGGCGCTGCTATACGACGCTGTCCCGGCGCCAGCGTTTTCCCAGTTGATATTGACAATCATTTCCAATTGCGGCCGCGCCATATAGCAGGCAGGATCCGTCGCTATACGCCCGCGACGGTGTCACCGGATCTGCGGGGAGCCCGCCGCGCGCGAACCTCCTACTTCGCGGCAGTACCTACGCCCCCGGACTTGCAGGCGTGACGGACACAGCGACCCAGGCTGAGCTTTCCTTCGGGGCCTTCCCGCACGAGTCCACCACGCCGGTAACGGCGCGCTGCTCCAGTTCCACCTCGTATTCCGTGCCGGATGCGGTGTCGGTGACCGAGACTGTTCCTTCCTCCGCCGCGGCGACCGCGAACTGCCCGTAGCGCGCGCCCGGCACCTCGGCGGCGACGGCGAGTTCCGCCACTTGTTCTTTCGGCCTGAGGGTGCCGCGGCCGCGGTTACCGGGGACGAAGTAGCGGCCCTCGGCGGCGTCAGCGAGCATTGCTTCTGTGGCCTCAACGTTCATGCGCCCGAAGCTGTACGCCCACGGCATGAGCAGCATGGTGGCTGCGAAACGGTGGCCCTTGATGTGGGAGGTCTCCCACACCACGTCGTTGCCCGGGCCGAAGGGGTGGCGCTCGTGTATCGCGTTGAGCAGGGGGCGGCCCTTGACTGCGCAGCAGCGGTCGCGTTTGCCGTGGGTGCAGATCAGCAACAGCGGGCGGTCACGTTCCTTTGCGCCGTTGCGTCCCGGCCCGGTCAGATCGAGCTCGAGCAGCGCTTCGGGCCCGTCCACGTGCATCACCTCGGTGACGGCCTCGTCGGCGAAGACGAGATAGAGGTGGTGGTCGCTGATGTTGCGGCCCTCGCGCGTCGGGTGGCGGATCAACAGCAGCGTCGCGTCGTGCGCCTCGAGCATGGGGGCCAGCTTCGCGGTGAGTTCCTCACCGAGCGCGGCATCGCCCATCACGTCGCGCGGCCAGGCGTGCGGCCACTCGAAGAGCACGTACACAGAGCCGGGTTTCGCGGTCCCCGGCAGCGGTTCAACTTGCATGTCGGAGCAGGGCTGTTCTTGCATGTCACCCACCATAGCTAAGTGTGCCCTAAGCTGAAATACCCCTCCTGGACGCAGCCGCACGATGTAACGGTTGTGTAACCCTTTGCATTATCCCCCTTTTCCTTTTTGATCTCCCCCGGCTGCTGGCTACGGTGGCTTGGTGCTCAAAAATTCTGGTCTCTCCCGCGTGACGCTCGCGGGCGCGTGCGTGGCGGCCGCTGTCGCTTGCAGCGCCTGCGGCGTCGCCGGCGACGACGCCGGAAAAACGCTGGCGGGCAGCATCTCCGCGCCGTCCACGCAGGCGCAGCCGCTGGGCACCGCCGACCCGGCGCCAAAGACGCAGCGACCGTCGGAACCCGCACAGCTCGCCGTCGTTGGCGTGCGTGTGGGCGCCCACGAGGGGTTCGACCGCGTGGTGGTGGACCTGGAGGGCGAGGGCGAGCCAGGCTGGTTCATCGACTACACCTCCACCCCGATGCAGGAAACGGTGGGCCGCCCGCTACACGTGGCCGGCAACAGCTTCCTCAACATCAACGTCGACGGCACCGTCTATCCCTTTGAGCTGGGCAAGGACAACAACGTGCCGGTCAAGATGGCGGGCGATACCGGCAACGTCATCGACGTGATCAGCGCCGGCACCTACGAGGGCCGCAGCCAGATCGTGGTGGGGCTGCGCTCCGAGCTGCCGTACTCCGTGCAGGTGCTGGATAACCCGAAGCGTGTTGTCGTCGACATCGTGCAGCAGTAGCTGCGCAGCAGGAGCAGCGCAGAAGTAACTAGCACCTAGTACACCGCCTCCACGCGCCAGCTGCGCCTGCTCCACACCAGCAGCCAGCCGGTGACAGCCCCGTCTTCCCCGCCTTCGCGGCCCACCACTTGCATGCGCGCAACCCTGCCGGCGGGCAGTTCGGTCTGCGTCCACCAGTCCGCGTCCACGGGCCACGGCCCCGCCCACCCGGTGACCAGGTAGCGTTTCTCGCCCCAGGCCAGGCCGTAGGGTTCGGCGTTGAGCAGGGCTTCGGCGGTGACGATGACGGGGGCACCGGAGGCGTCGATAAGCATGATGCGCGAGGCGGGGTGGTCGATGCCCCCTCCGAGGCGCGCGGGCAGGGGCGCGGGGATCGCCCCGGGCCACGATTGCTTTACGACGTCCTCCGGTTCCTCCCCAAACGGCACCATCGCCACCCGCTCGGCCACTCCTCTCCCGCCGACCAGGCGCGGCTGCACCACCGCGTCGATGCCGAGCTGGGACTGGACGCGCTCCACCACGCGGCGTGCGGTGTCTGTGGACGCGCCGTCGGCCCACAGTTCGCCGACCGGTTCGGGCGGGGCGAATTCGAGCGGCTCGAGGATGAGGCTGGTGATGCCGCCCTGCTCATCTTGATCATCCTGACCGCCCTGGCCTCCCGAGGCGGAGCGGAGGGAGGTCAGCCACCCATCGAGCTGCCAACGCACCCGGTCCGCCGTGGCCGCCTCGGTGAGCGGCTCGCGGGTGCGCCAGACACGTTCGACGCGGGCGCCGTCGGAAAGTTCTGCCACCACCTTCAGGCGCAGGCAGTTGCGGCCCGTCTCCTTGAGCCGTCCGTGCAGGCTGGCGGCCAGCGAGCGCGCGGCGAACGCAGCCGCGTCCACCCGTTCGATGGGGTCCTCAGGGGTGATTGCCACGGCGAGGTCTTCCACCGGCAGCTCCGGGGCAACCCGGCGGTCCGGCGCAGCAGAGGCGATGCGGTGGATGCGCATCCCCTTTGCCCCGAAGCGGGTGGTCACTGCGTTCGGCGGCAGTGTTGCCAGCTCACCGAGCGTGGAAATGCCCAGCTGCCCCAGCGCCTTGACCGTGTCCGCATCCGCGGCGAGCGAGTCTTCCGCCACCAGCACCCGCAGCGGCTGCGCGGCCAAAAACGCCGCCGATCCGCCCGGCGCCACCACCTGGGAGGCGCGCGCGGCGATCAGCGCGGTGGCGATCTCGTCGGCGGCGCCTGCCATGGCGTCGATGCCGCGGCGCGAAGCGGCGTCGATAAGCATCTCCAGCGCTTTGCCCTCACTGCCGTGGAAGCGCGCGGCAGCCTCCATATCCACCACCACGAGCCCGGGGCGCACAACCTCCACGCTCGCGGCGACCTCGTCGAAGCTGGCGGCCAGCGAGGCGAACATGCGCCCGTCGCGGTCCGGGTTGTCGTCGATGACCGTCAGCTCCGGCGCGACCGCCTGAGCGTTGCGCACCCGCATCCCGCGACGGATGCCCACCTGGCGTGCGGCGTGCGAGCACACCTTGATCCGGTGCTGCGCCGCAATCGCGATCGGTTCTTGCAATTCGTCGCCCGATTCCAGCCGCGCTGCCTGCACCGGCCAGTCCGGAAACCACAGCGCCGCCGCCCTCATGTGACAGCCCGCAGCCTTCGCTTCTGCGAGCCAGCGCCGCCTGTGGCCTCAGCAACCCCCAACGTCACCCGCGCGCTCGCTGGCCGGTAGCCTTTCGTCTCCGCGCGCACGTCGAAATCGATGCCGGTGATGCGGCCTGTGCCCCGGCCGATGCCGTGGAAGTCCGCCAGCTGGCCTGTGACAGTCAGCGCAGGCGAAGGCACATGCACGTTCACACACACCAGCGCGGCCTGGCCCTTACGGATCCGCGCGAGCAAAGGACGCGCGCGCACCGGTGTGAGCTGCAAGGGGCTGCGGGTGCGCATAACAACCAGGTCGAGCCCCTCGGCGAGCACGCCCGCCACGCTTAAGTCGTCCAGGCCCGCATCCGGCACCGCCACCACCCGCTCCAGCGCGTCCTGTTCGATGCCGGCATACGACAGCTCCGGCCATCCCACCACGCCTGCGCGCCCGCCGGCTGCGACCACCTGCCCGATCAGCTCCACGATCAGCGCCGGGGTGTCGCTGACGTGCGTGACCGCCCGGCGCGGTAGGCCCGCGTTCGGCAGCACGAGCGAAAGGCCACCTTTCACCACCAGAGTTTCCGTGTCCTCGACGACCTGCTGCGGAACCTCCCCACCGATGGCGGCCATGCGGGCGCGCAGCTCGGCAATCTGGTCGGCGCGCGACGGCTGAGCTGGCGGTTCATCCACAACCGCCAGGTCCGCCGCCGCTGCCGACGCAGCTCGAATAGGTGTTCCACTCACGGGGACGAGTATGCACCCCGGGTGCGACACAGGCAAGGTTCCTGGTCGAACACGCTTTCGCACGCAGGCGCACTTCGATGCGTTACAAAGCTACACAGGACCGGACCGATACACTGCTCCGCATGATCCCGATCAGCGCAGCAGAGGTCCGCAACCGCGTCACGCCGATCCCCACCCCGACCTTCGTTCGGACACTGGGCTCTGCCGGCGTCGGTGGGTCCGTCGGCGTGATGGTCTCGCAGGCGCCGCTGGGGGTGAAAGCGGCCGTGGCGATCCTGTGCGTCATCGCCGCCGTAGCCGTCACGTTGCTGCACCCCTACCGCAAGCAGATCCGGGCATTCGCGGAGGAGCACAACGTGGCCAGGGTGCCGTCGATAGGCATGGTGCTCCCCCTGATGCTGTGGTGGCTGCTCCTGATGCTCGCGCCACTGGCCGGTTGGCCAGCGGTGGGCGCATGGGTTGTAGGTGTAGTGGCGGCCGCGGCGGCCTGGGTGCTGTACCCGCACGTGGATGGTTCGCGGCGCCTCGCGTACGCGTAAAGCTACTCGAAAGGCTTTCTAGTAGACGAGTTTTCGCAGCTCAACCTAGAAACATTCCCTTTCGAGTAGCTTTCTAGTAGCTTTCGAGCTACTGCAAAGGCCCTTCACGCAGCCCCACCATCCTCGAAACCGCTGCTGCGAAGTCCGGCGGAGATACGGATAATGGCGCGCATGACTCAAGGATCTTCAACTTCACTCAAGCACATGTGGGACACCCGCCCGCACCGCATCCCGAAAGACGAGGGCGGGCGCGCCGTGATCGCCGGAGTCTGCACCGGATTCGGCCAGCGCTACAACGTCGACCCGGTTGCCGTGCGCATCGCGTTTGTGATTCTCAGCCTCGTGTTCGGCGGCGGCATCTTCGCCTACCTGCTGTGCTGGTTTTTCATGCCGCGCGTGGGGATGAACATCACACCAGCCAAGGCGATTGTCACCCCGAAAGAGCAGCTGACCCCGCACGAGATTGAAGAGCGCAAGCCCGGCTGGTGGCTGCTGCTCGGCCTGATTATCTTCTTGCCCGCGGCCGGCCAAGCGGCGGATCTGCGCGGCACACTGCTCAGCTTCGCCGCGTTCTTCTTCGTCTGGTTCTTCACCTACGCGCGCACCCCGGAGCCGCCGGCAGGCACCAACGGCGACGATCTGGTCTACCGCTAACCAGCTAGCGGTAGCGTTTCGGCACGTCCGGCTCGCCGAGGGTGAGCATAAGCCGGTTCGCCCAGTTGAAGAACGCGGAAGAGTTAATCACGTCCAGCACCGCAAGATCGTCCAGCCCCTCGGCCCGCAGCGCGTCCACGTGTTGGGGGCCGAACTCGAACGGGGTGCAGGTCAGCGCCACCGCGGCGTCGCGGATCGCGTTCCACAGCTGCGAGTCGAGGTCGGCGGTAACGCCTTGGTCCAGCAGCCGTTGGATCGCTTCCGCGTCGCCTCCCTCTTCCTTGGAGCGCGCCTGGTGCACGGACGCGCAGTACTCGCAGCCGTTGAGGCGCGAGACCACCGTGGCGGCGAGTTCGCGCTCGGCTCGGCCCAGCCCACCTTCGGTGTTGTAGAAGATGTCCAGGTCCGTCAGCGTGCGGGCTTTCAGCGCCTGCGGGTCGCGCGCGAGCAGGCGGAAGTACTCCATGTCGGCGCGCTCGGGCTTGATCAGGGCGTCGAGGTGGGCGTCGGTCAGCTCGCCCTTCTCCAGCGGCGCCACCCACGGCTTCCAGCCCAGCGGGTGCGCCACAAACTTCCCGGGCGCCACCACCTGGGGCTGCAGGGTGGCAGGCACAGGTGCCCAGCCTGGGTCAGCGGCACCGGCTCGCCGCTCCGCGCCCTCCGGCACCTCCGGGTGTCCTCTCAGCACGCACACACCGTGCACAACGCGCAGCTGGAACGCCACAAAGGCGATCAGCTGGCCGAGCGAGACAATCGCGTCCTCGTTGTAACCGGCGCTTTGCAGATGCCCGATCGCCGCGGGCGAGGCGTCCTTCGGGTGGAAAGTGAGCAGGTGCGCGAAGTCGAAAGCCGCGGCCAGGGCGCCCTCGCCGAAGGTGACAAAGTCGCCTCCCGCGTAGGGGCCCGCGGACACACCTGCGCGCACCGCGTCCTCGACCACCGCCACGAGCGATTCGTCCTCGTCGGCGAGCAGGTCGGTGTAGAACGCCGCGGCGCGCTCGGCGCCCGATACACCCGCACTGTCGGGCCCGGAACACGGTGCCGGGGATGACGTTGATGAGCTCGCGGGTGACGTCGTGGTGCGGGTGAGTAAACACCTCGTCCGTTGCGCCGTATTCCACCGACGATCGCCTGCACATCGTGGGCATCCCCACCGGCAAGCAATGGGCCGACACCACCATCTCCCCCATGCCCGGCACTGATCCGCTCATGCTCCAGGAAAGCGACAAGACGGCCCGCTCGCTGCTCACCCAGGCTGGTGTGCTCTAGCCCAGGTCCCGCGCCACCGCCCACCTGGTGAGCTGGTGGCGGTTGGAGGTCTGCGTCTTGCGCAGGATATTCGACGCGTGCGTCTCTACCGTTTTGACAGAGATGAACAGCCGCTCGGCGATCTCCTTGTACGTGTAGCCGCGCGCGAGCAGCCGCAGCACCTCGAGTTCGCGGCGGGTCAACGAATCCGCTGCCGGGTCGTCCTCCTCCACCACCGGCCCGGAGGCGAATGCGTCGAGGACGAACCCGGCTAGCCGCGGCGAGAAGTACGCGTCCCCGCCGCGCACCCGCCCAATCGCCTCAGCAAGTTCGGCGCCTGCGATGTTCTTGGTCACATACCCGCGCGCACCGGCACGGATGAGCGCGATGACGTCCTCGGCGGCATCGGAGACACTCAGCGCCAGATACGCCGGGCCCGGCGCGCGTTTGAGCACAGCGAGTCCGCCGCCGTCGGGCATATGCACATCCAGAAGCACCACATCCGGGCGTGTGCGCTCGATCCCCCGCACCGCCTCGGCGACGGTGCCTGCCTCACCGACAACCTCTACCTGTCCGCTGCCCGCAGCGGACAGCTCCGCTTTCACCCCGGCGCGGAACACGGAGTGGTCGTCGACCAAAAACACGCTCGTCATAGGTTCAACGCTAGTTCTACTTCAGAGCCATTGCCTATCGACGTCCACAGGTTCGCCCGCCCTCCCACACGCTCAACGCGCGCGATGATGGAGTCACGTACCCCGTGCCGGTCAGCCGGAATATTGTCCGGGTCGAAGCCTGCGCCCCGGTCGCGCACAAAGACCTCGAGCCTTCCTTCGAGGTGCTCGGCGTAGACGTCGACCGTGTCCACGCCCGCATGCTTGGCGGCGTTGACCATCGCCTCACGCGCCGCGAGCACGATTGCCTCGGTGCGTTCGTCGAACGGGAGGTCCTCTCCCACCGTGACCGGCGAGATGACCACGCGAAAGGCATCCTCTACCTCACCGGCGGCCTTGCGCAGGGCGGCGAATGTGGTGGTGTGGTTGGGCACGGAGTCTCTGAACAGCCAGGCCCGAAGCTCACGCTCCTGAGCGCGCGCGAGGCGGGCGACCTCCTCTGCATCGCCCGCCTTCTTCTGCATCAGCGCGAGAGTCTGCAGCACCGAATCGTGCAGGTGCGCGGCGATCTCTGCGCGCTGGTCCGCCACAGCTTTCGCCTCGCGCTCCGCGACCAGCGAATTGGCCAGCTTGGCAATCAGCGGCACCACGAGTACTGCCACGCCGACCACTGTGATCAGCACCGAGAGCACAACGCCGCCAACCCCCGCGCTTTCACCCAAAAGCGCCACCGCAAGCACCCCGGACATGACCAGCAGCGCGCCTAAGGTCAACGCAGCGATGTTGCCCCACGACCCGGTGCCGCGGTCGTAAGCCTGCAGCGCGACCACCGCGCCGACAATGAGCACTCCGAGCACGAACACCACCGTGGCGCCCACACCCGAAGACAGCTGCAGCGCCGCGAGCGTGCCCACGAAACCGAGTACCACCAGCGCGAAGTCCAAAGCCCCCGGGCGTTGGCGCGGCGCGACACCGTTATCGAGCGGCGCGAACATCCACAAACCGGCGTAGAGCAGCGCGCCGAACCCACCTGCGAAGCTGGCCGCGACGAAAAACAGGCGCACCCACTTCTCCTCCACCCCGAGGTGGCCGGCCACGCCGGAAGCCACACCGGCCACGACGCGGCGGGAACGGTCCCGGGTCAGTCGGGGATACAGCGCAGACATGCTCCCCATCGTTGCACGGGCAAGCTTTCGGGCACATCAGGGAAAACCCTGAAACGAAAAATCAGGGTCGTTCCCGATACCGCGCCCGGTGCACCCGCGAGAGGATAGAGCCATGGAAAAACACACATTCTCGCAGATGTGGGCTACCCGCCCGCCCCGCATCCCGGAGGATCAAGGCGGCAAAGCGGTCGTCGGCGGCGTCTGTGAAGGCATCGGTGCCCGCTACCAGATCGACCCGACGTTCATCCGCGTCGTCTTCGTCGTGCTCACGCTCGCGTTTGGCGGCGGCTTTTTCCTGTACTTGCTGTGTTGGATCAACATGCCCCGGTTCGGACTCACCCGCAGCCCCTGGGCCACCATCATCACCCCGAAACAGCAGCTGGACAAGGTGGAGAAGAAAGACCGCGACACCGGCTGGCTGCTGCTGCTCGGGCTGTTCCTGTTCTTCCCGTCCGCTTCTGTCGCCAGCGATATGCGGGCTGTGCTGGTCACGTTCATTCTCTTCGCACTCGGCTGGTTCTTCCTGCACCAGCGCCAGCCCGAGCCGCCGGCGGGGTTGCTCGTGGGCGGGCCTGATGAGGCACCGGCAAGCAACACCGCCGTAGTGGACACCTCGCACCTGACCGCCCCCGAAGGCCACGAACACCCAGGCCGGCGAGCACCCGCGTGGGACCCGCTTGGTGTCGCGCCCGACCTGGGGCACCTGCCGGACCCGGCGGAGCCCGCGCAGCAGCAGCCGAAGAAGCGCAACTGGCTCTGGATCCCAGCCGCACTCGGGCTTTCAGCGCTTGCGCTGATGGCCCTAAAGTTTTCCAGCGGCCTGCGCACCGTCGATTACGGGAGCTTCGGCAGCACGCACGTCACCGTGTACGACATCGCCGCGATGCCGGACCTCAACGGATTTGTGGGCGAAAGCACCATCGACCTGTCGGAGCTCGAACCGCTGCGCGAGCCCGCGACGGTCAACATCGAAAACGGCATCGGCAAAGTGGACGTGATCCTGCCGCGCGACGTTCCAGTCGACGTGCACTGCGAGGTCACCGTCGGCGAGACTGCCTGCCCCACAGAACGGCAAAACGCGGACGCGGACAGCGCCCTGCTCACGCTAAACGTTTCGCAGCGCGTCGGATCCGTGTCCGCGTACTACGCCCGCTCAGGAGAGGGCGAAGGTAGTCGACTTACTCCCACTCGATGGTGGCTGGCGGCTTGGAGGTGACGTCCAGCACCACGCGGTTGATGTCGGCGACCTCGTTGGTGATGCGGGTGGAGATGACCTCGAGCGTGTCATAAGGAATGCGCACCCAGTCTGCGGTCATGGCGTCTTCGGACGCGACCGGGCGCAGCACGATCGGGTGGCCGTAGGTGCGGCCGTCGCCCTGCACACCCACGGAACGCACGTCGGCAAGCAGCACGACCGGGCACTGCCAGATCTGCTCGTCCAGGCCAGCGTTGGTCAGCTCCTCGCGGGCGATCGCGTCGGCGGCGCGCAAGGTCTCCAAACGCTCCTGCGTCACCTCGCCGATGATGCGGATGCCCAGGCCCGGGCCCGGGAACGGCTGGCGGTTCACAATCGCCTCGGGCAGGCCCAGCTCGCGGCCCACCGCGCGGACCTCGTCCTTGAACAGCAGACGCAGCGGCTCGACCAGCTCAAACTCCACGTCGTCCGGCAGGCCGCCGACGTTGTGGTGGCTCTTGATGTTGGCGGTGCCGGTGCCGCCGCCGGACTCCACCACGTCCGGGTACAGCGTGCCTTGGACGAGGAACTGCACGTCTTCGCCCTGCAGCACGCCGGCGACCGCTCGTTCGAAGGAGCGGATGAACTCCGCGCCGATGGCCTTGCGCTTCGCCTCCGGCTCGGTCACGCCGGCCAACTTGTTCAAAAACGCCTCGCGCTCGTCCACGGTGACCAGCTTCGCGCCGGTTGCTGCGACGAAGTCCTTCTCCACCTGCTCGCGCTCCCCCTGGCGCAGCAGGCCGTGATCCACGAACACGCAAGTCAGACGGTCGCCGATGGCGCGCTGCACCAGCGCCGCCGCCACGGCGGAATCCACGCCGCCGGACAGAGCGCAGATGGCGCGGCCCTCGCCGACCTGCTCGCGCACGTCCGCGATCAGCTGCTCGGCGATGTTGGAAGCAGTCCAGTTCTGCTCCAGGCCAGCAATGTCGGTGAGGAAGCGGGTGAGCACCTCCTGGCCGTGCGGCGAGTGCATGACCTCCGGGTGGTACTGCACACCGGCGAGCTTGCGCTCGGCGTTCTCAAACGCCGCCACCGGCGCGCCCGGGGTGGACGCGGTGACCTCGAAGCCCTCCGGGGCGCGGGTCACCGAGTCGCCGTGGGACATCCACACCGGGTGCTCGGCGTCGAGGCCGGCGTGCAGAATGCCGCCGTCGACACGCATCTGCGTGCGGCCGTACTCGCGGGCGCCGGTCTCGGCCACCTCGCCGCCAAGCGCACGGGTCATGATCTGGAAGCCGTAGCAGATGCCCAAGATGGGCAGACCCAGCTCGAAAATCTCCGAATCGAGCTGCGGCGCGCCCTCCGCGTACACCGACGACGGGCCGCCGGAGAGGATCAGCGCCTGCGGGTCTTTCTCGCGGACCTCAGCGGCGGTGATGGTGGACGGAACCACCTCGGAAAACACGTTCGCCTCGCGCACGCGGCGGGCGATCAGCTGCGCGTACTGCGCACCGAAATCAAGGACAAGGACAGGGCGAGTTTGCGGAGTATTCACAGGGCTAGATCGTAGTCGATCACCCGTGAAATCCACGCGGCAGGCGCTGTTGGACAAAAACACAACCGCGGCGGCGGCGCCGAAGTGGCACCACCGCCGCGGAAAGCGGGAGCTGAAAGGCTTACTTCACTGCCGTGCTGAGGCGATCCAGGGCGGCACGGACCTCGTCCGTCGACGGCGCCTGGGCCAGCTTCTCGGCAGAGCGCTGCAGCTGGGCGATAGACGCGTCAGCCGCCTCCATCGCCTTATTCACCTGCTCCACCAGCGGCGCGACCTCCGCGCCCATGGTGGAGTCGTTGGTGTTCTGGGACCAGCGGCGGATCATCTCCAGCGGAATCTTGGTCAGCTCTGCAATCGAGTTGACCTTCAGCTCCACGCGGCGACGGAACGAGGAGTGCAAGAATACAGCGTCATCCATCTGGCGCACGTCCACCTCGAGCGCGTCCACCAGCAGCTGCATGGATTCCTGCGCACCCTGCTCCGTGGAAAACTGCGCGGTCTGAGCGGTGTGCAGACGAGCCAGCGCAATCGCCATGCGGGCGTTGGCGGTCTTGGCGTAGAGCTCCTCCGCCACCTCGGCCAGGGAGGATGCGTTTTCGTCGATGATGCCACGCATGGTCGCCCACACCTGCAGCGGCGCGAGCAGCAAGGTGCGCGACGCGCCCTCGGTGACCACGTTTTCCATCTCCGCTTTCACGTTGTTGGTGACGGCGTTTTCCTCCACTAGCGTCGCAGAGGCCTTACGCAGCTCATCCGCCGCGTCCTTGATGGCGGTCTGCACGACCATGAACTGGTCGAGCTGGCCGTAGAGCGCGTTCGCAGCGTCATAGATCTCGCCGGAGCCCTCCGGCAGCGTAAAGCCTGCGTCCTCGAGTGCCTGCACCTCCTCCGGCAGGCTTTCGCGGATAAACGCGTCGTAGTCCGGCAGCAGCTCGCTGATCTTTTCCGCGCCCATGACGGCGCGTTCGCGGCGTCCCACGCCGTTCGCCTTCGCTTCGTGCTCGACCACGTTGGCTTCCTGGTAGAGCTTTCCTGCGGCTTCGAAGCGCTCCGTCATCGGGCGGGTGCGCACGGACAGGTAGCCGCCGTTGGGCAGCGGGGTGACCGTGGCGAGCACGTCGTACGCCGAGCCGCTCTTCGCCCGGTTGCGCACGTACCCGGCGAAGGGACGGCCGTCCTCGATGGTGTCCCACATCATCTTGAACGCGCCACCCGGCATCTCATCGTGGCGGATGAGGTTGTGTGGCTTGCCAATCATCTCGTCCGCGTCGTACTGGGCGTAGCGGATGAACACGTCGTTGACGTGGGTCATCACTCCCTTCGCGTCAGTGACCGAAAAGAAGATGTCGTTGACATCAACTTCGTGGGAGGCACCCTCGGGTGCATCGCGAAGAATGGTTACTCGGCTAGGCATACGCGTACTCGTCCATTTTTCTTAACTACGGATTGCCAAATCGGCTTTTTGAAAGGCTTTAACGTCAGTATAACCACACTTCGCCATGATCCTCTTCAGACCTCCGACGACGTTGAGGCTGCCCCACGGATCGCTGGACGGGCCGAAGAGCACCGTCTCCAGCGACGAGGACGCGCTCGCGCCCGGCTCCTTGCGCACATCGCCGCGCGGGAAGCGCGGGTGCGCGGTCTGCGCCTCCCAGTACGCCCCGCCCCCAGCGGCCTCACTGGCCTGCGCGAGGGAGCGGCCGAGCATGACCGCATCCGCACCGCAGGCGATGGCCGCGGCGATCTCGCCGGACTCGTAGATGGCCGTATCGGCGAGCACGTGGACGTAGCGCCCGCCGGTTTCATCCAGGTAGTCACGGCGCGCGGCGGCCACGTCCGCGATGGCGGTGGCGGTGGGTACCCGCACCACAGTGCTGGTGTGGCCGGAGCCCACGATCACGCCGGCCACGCCCGAGCGCATCAGGTGCGTCGCCGTGGAGTAGTCGTATACCCCACCCGCGATCACCGGCACGTCGAGGGAGCCGACGAATTCCTTCAAGTTCAGCGGCTCGCCGCCCTGCTGCACATGCTCCGCGGAGATGATGGAGCCCTGGATGAACAGGATCTCTGCGCCGGCGGCGATCACCACGGGCGCGAGTTCGCGCGCGTTTTGCGGGCTCACGCGCACCGCGACGGTCACGCCAGAGTCGCGCACCTGGGCGATGCGCTCGGAGAGTAAGTCGCGATCCAGTGGTGCGGCGTGCAGTTCCTGCAGAGTACGCACGGAACGCTCGCCGGAGTCGACGAACTCCTGGTACTTCTCCTGCGAATCGATGCCCCAGGCATCTTCGCAGGAATCCACGACCTTCTTCACCGCCCCCTCGAGGTCCGCGTGGCGGCCCCAAAGCCCCTCGGCGTCGATCACGCCGAGGCCGCCCTGCTTGCCCATCTCAATGACGAACTCGGGGCTGGCCAGCGCATCGGTCGGGTGGGAGGCGAACGGGATGTCGAAGGTGTAGGCGTCGATATGCCAGCTGGTGTCCACGTCCTTGGAGGAACGGGTACGCCGCTTCGGCACGATCGAGATGTCGCCCAAGTCGTAGGCCCTGCGGGCCTCGCGGCCAAGACCGATTTCCACGTAGTCGCGCATGTGCTTTTCTATCCCCTACTGGCGGTAGTTCGGTGCCTCGACGGTCTGCGTGATGTCGTGCGGGTGGGACTCTCGCAGGCCGGCGGCGGTGATCTGGACGAACTGCTTCGTCTGCAGCTCCTCAATGGAGGCGGCGCCGGTGTAGCCCATCGCGGCGCGCAGACCGCCGACGATCTGGTGGGTGATGGAATCCAGCTCTCCGCGGAACGGCACACGGCCCTCGACGCCCTCCGGCACCAGCTTGTCCTCGCTGGTCACGTCCGCCTGGAAGTAGCGGTCCTTGGAGAAGGAGCGCTTCTCGCCCGTCAGGCCGCGGCCCTGCATGGCGCCCATCGAACCCATGCCGCGGTAGCGCTTGTACTGCTTGCCGCCCACGACCACGATTTCACCTGGTGCCTCTGCGGTACCGGCGAGCATGGAGCCGAGCATGACGGTCGACGCACCGGCGGCCAGCGCCTTGGCCACGTCGCCGGAGAACTGCATGCCGCCGTCAGCGATGATCGGCACACCTGCGGCCTTCGCCGGCACAGAGGCCTCGAGAATCGCGGTGATCTGCGGCGCGCCCACACCGGCGACCACGCGGGTGGTGCAGATGGAGCCCGGGCCGATGCCGACCTTGATGGCGTCCGCGCCAGCGTCGACCATCGCTTGGGCGGCGCTGCGGGTGGCCAGGTTGCCGCCGATGACGTCGACGCGGTCGCCAAACTCCTTCTTTACGCGCGCAACCATCTCCAGCACGCGGTTGTTGTGAGCGTGCGCGGAGTCGACCACAAGGGCGTCCACGCCGGCTTCCACCAGCAGGCCAGCGCGGTCGAAGGCGTCCTCGCCCGTGCCCACGCCAGCAGCGACGAGCAGGCGGCCGTCCGCGTCCTTCGACGCGTTGGGGTACTGCTCGCTCTTGACAAAGTCCTTCACGGTGATCAGGCCGGCCAGGGTGCCGTCCTTCGCCACGATCGGCAGCTTTTCCACCTTGTTGGAAGACAGCAGCGCGAGGGCCTCATGCTTGTCGACGCCCTCCGGTGCCACCACCAGCGGCATCGGAGTCATCACCTCAGCGACCTTGCGCTGGAAATCCGCTTCGAAGCGCATGTCGCGGTTGGTGATGATGCCCACGAGGCGGCCACCGTCATCCACCACTGGCAGACCGGAGATGCGGAAGCGGGCGCACAGCGCGTCGACGTCCTGGATGGTCATGTCCGGGGTGGCTGTGACCGGGTTGGACACCATGCCGGACTCGGAGCGCTTCACAACGTCGACGTGCTCCGCCTGGTCCTGGGGGCTCAAGTTGCGGTGCACCACGCCGATGCCGCCCTGACGCGCCATGGCGATCGCCATGCGCGACTCCGTCACCGTATCCATGGCCGCCGACGCGATCGGCATACCCAGGCGGATGTTTTTGGTGAACTGGGAGGCAGTGCTTACCTCAGACGGCACGATGTGGGACTCTGCCGGCAGCAGCAGCACGTCGTCGAAAGTCAGGCCGCGCAGCGCAACCTTGTCCGGATCGTCCCCACCAGTCCACACACGCTCGTTAGCCATCGCCTTAAGTCTCCTCTCCCGCGCAGATGTTTTTCGCCATGATATAACGCAGCGCAAGCCCTGACCCTGCCGCCCAGTTCAACAGTGTTGTAAGCGGCGGGTCTGACCGGTTTGCCACACCGTATAGGCTTGCATGGGTGAACTACGACGACATGATGCCACTGGACCCGTTCGCGGATGACCCCAACGACCCGGCATCCTTCATCGATGACGAGGAGAACGCCGAGCCGCTCTCCCCCGAGGAGCGCGTAGCGGTCATCCAAGACCTTGCGCATGTCCGGGACGCGCGGCGGATGCTCAAGCCCCGCGGCATCCTCGGCGTGTCGTTCCTCTGCGAAGACTGCGACCAGGTCCACTACTACGACTGGGAGATCATGGAGCAGAACATGATCGCCTCACTGAACAACCAGCTCCCCCCGGTGCACGAGCCCAGCGCCAACCCCAACGTGGAGGCGTACGTCCCCTGGGATTACGCCATGGGCTACCTCGACGGCCTCGAGGGGCGCTAGGAGCTGCCCAGGCCCGGGTGAACCACCGGGCCGCTTTCGCCGCCGGCAACCTCCGGCGCGGGCGAGCGCACCATCGTCGCCGGGTCGTTGACGCGCGGCGAGGTGTCTTGCTGGCGGGCTTCCTCCGTGTGCGCCGTGCCCTGCTCCGACGGGGAGGCGGAGTTGCCCGTCGGCGTATTCGACTGGGTCGTCGGCTGCGTCGGCGCGGACCCTTGCGTCGCGCGGGTGGTCTGGCTGGGCCGTCCCGTACTGGTGCCGGAGCCGCGCTGCGACGATTCCTTCGGCACCTGGGTCGACTGCTGCGCCGGCGCCGGGGCGACAGGCGCTGCCGGTGCGTCAGGCACCGCAGGCGACTGTTCCTGCGTCGGTTCCTCCTCGGAGCTGTGCGGGTCCGCCGCCGTGGTCGTGTCCGTGACGGTCTTGGTCACGGTCGCGGCCTCGCCGCCGTTGTCGGCGCGCTGCTCGCGCCCCTTCATGGAGGCCACCAATTCTCGCGCCTGCTCCAGCAGGGTGCGGGCCGCCTCTGCGTCGCCGCTCTGGTTTGCGGCTTCCAGCTCGTCGAGGGTGGTCGCAAGCTCCACCACGGTCGTGTCCTGCTCGCTGCCGCCCTGGTCGAACAGCGCGGCACCGGTACCCACGCACACCACGGTCGCGGCGGCAGCTCCGATCAGGCCGGACAGCCAGGGGCTCACGCGGCGCTTCGGCCGCGCAGCGCGGGCCGCGTCCAGGGAGGCGACGTTCGCTGCGGCCTCGCCCGCCCCGGCCAGCTGGGGGGCCGGCGGCATCGGCCGGTCGACATCGTCCTTCAGATCCAGCAGCGCTGCTGCGAGGGGGTCGGTGCCAGCCGAAGGATCGTCGCCAAGCGCAAGCGCATCAAAAAACGCATCGCTTTCCGCGAAATCCTCCATGCCGGGTTCGACCGACCCGTTGTTGCGTGTCATAGCTCCGCCTGCCCTCCGTCCAGTTGCTCCCGCAGTTTGGACAGCGCGCGGTGCTGGGCAACCCGCACCGCTCCCGGTGTGCTGCCCATAACTTCTGCCGTCTCCTCCGCGGATAGGCCCACAAACACTCGCAGAATGACGATGTCACGGGCCTTCTCGTTTAATGAATCGAGCAAAGCCCGCGCAGCGTTACTACCTGCAGACACCATGGTCGCATCCTCGGGTGTGATTGTCGCCACTTCGGTGTCCGGCACCTCCTCCACCGGGCTCAGCTTGTCGCGCGCCATCGAACGATGCGCGTCCGCGACCTTGTTAAACGCGATGCCGTACACGAAGGCCATAAACGGGCGACCGGTGTCGCGGTAGCGGTCGATGCTGGTGGCAACCGCCAAACAGATCTCCTGGGCCACATCTTCGGGGGTGGGCATACGCCCTCCCCCGATTCGCGCCCTGGCATAGCGCAGCACACGGGGATGGATGATGGCGATGATGCGCTGCAGCGCCCTCCGGTCGCCCTGAGCAGCGGCGGGAACCAGGTCAGCGAGCTCCGCATCTTCATCAGCTGCAGCCACGCGCCACTCCTTCCGTCGTCCCTGTGCTTGATTCGCGTAACCCGTTCATAATAAACGCACTTGCTCCGCCAATTGCGCTACCGACCTTTTGCCAGGAATTCACCTGCCCGTAACCAGGCACGTAGTCGCAGTTAAACGGGGCAAATTTGCACGAGTTCCTCTCCGGGACAGCACGGCGTAACCGGGACGACACCAAACGTTAACCAGGACAGTCCACACTCGTGTCTGGTTTCACGTTTGAGGTACTTCCACAAAGGAGCACTCCCGATTATGTCTTTGCCGCACCAGCTTCCCGGACCGAACGCCGACTTCTGGGATTGGCAGCTACACAGCAAGTGCCGGGGGGAGGCGTCTGAGATCTTCTACCACCCCGACGGGGAGCGCGGCAGGGCCCGGACCCAGCGCGAGAACCGCGCCAAGGCCATCTGCTTCGAGTGCCCGGTACTCTCCCAGTGCCGCGAGCACGCCCTGCGCGTGGCCGAGCCGTACGGCATCTGGGGCGGCATGAGCGAATCCGAGCGCTCCGCGGTCCTGCGCGGCGCGGCGGGCGGCATGAAGGTCGCCGCGGCGTCAGCGAAGTAAGAACGGAAAATGCCCCAGCGTTGTGCTGGGGCATTTTTGCTTTTCGACGTCTCCTCCGGCCGTGCCCTAGTGGGCGTGGCCGGCTTCCTCGTCTTCTTCTGCAGGCTTCGTCACCACAGATGCCTCGGTGGTGAGCACCATGCGGGCCACAGAAGCGGCGTTGACCACCGCGTTGTGGGTGACCTTCACCGGGTCGATGATGCCCTGCTCAAGCAAGTTGCCGTACTCGAGCGTGGCGGCGTTGAAGCCCTCGCCGTTGCCCATCTCGGCGACCTTGGACACCACGACGGCGCCGTCGAGGCCCGCGTTGTCGGCGATCCAGTAGGCCGGCTTGGACAGGGCGCGGGCCACAGCCAGCACACCGGTCTTCTGCTCGCCCTCGAAGTCCTCGGCGAACTCCTCGAGCTGCTTGGCAATCTGCACGAGTGCGGAGCCGCCGCCGGCGATAATGCCCTCTTCGACCGCCGCGCGGGCGGCGTTGATGGCGTCCTCGACGCGCAGCTTGCGCTCGTTTTGCTCGGTTTCGGTGGCGGCGCCGACGCGCAGCACTGCCACGCCGCCGGAGAGCTTGGCCAGACGCTCTTCAGCCTTCTCCTTGTCCCAGGTCGAGTCGGTGGACTCGATCTCGCGGCGGATCTGGTTGCGGCGGTCCTCCACGGCCTCCGCGGTGCCGGCACCGTCGACCATGACGGTGTCGTCCTTGGTCACGGTCACGCGGCGGGCGGAGCCGAGGTGCTCCAGGGTGGCGTCCTTGAGGTTGACGCCGACCTCCGGGTCGATCACGGTCGCGGCGGTGACCACGGCCAGGTCGTCCATGAAGGCCTTGCGGCGCTCGCCGAAGTACGGCGACTTCACAGCGACGACCTTGAGGATCTTGCGGATGGAGTTGACCACCAGCGCCTGCAGGGCTTCACCCTCGATGTCCTCTGCCACCACGAACAGCGGCACGGACTCGGAGGCGGCCTGCTCCAGCAGGGGCAAAAAGTCCGGCAGGGAGGAAATCTTGCCGCGCACCAGCAGCACGCGGGCGTTTTCCAGCACGGCCTGGCCGGCGTCCGGGTCGGTCATGAAGTACGGGGACAAAAAGCCCTTGTCAAAGGAGATGCCCTCGGTCAGGTCCACGTAGGAGTCGATGG
Source organism: Corynebacterium fournieri (assembly GCF_030408775.1). Taxonomy (NCBI): domain Bacteria; kingdom Bacillati; phylum Actinomycetota; class Actinomycetes; order Mycobacteriales; family Corynebacteriaceae; genus Corynebacterium; species Corynebacterium fournieri. The sequence continues at coordinate 416,891 of NZ_CP047210.1, read as the reverse complement.
ACTGGGACTCCTCGACGGTGAGCACACCGTCCTTGCCCACCTTGTCCATGGCGCCGGCGACCATCTCGCCGACCTCCGGGTCGCGCGAGGACACGGTGGCCACGTTGGCGATCTCGGCGGAGGACTTCACGTCGGTCGCGCGGGCCTTGAGCTCCTCGACAACCTTGTCGGCAGCGGCCTTAATACCCTTGTTCAGCTCGATCGGGTTCGCGCCGGCCGCGACGTTGCGCAGGCCCTCGGCGACGAGCGCCTGGGCCAGCAGGGTCGCGGTGGTGGTGCCGTCGCCAGCGATGTCGTTCGTCTTCACGGCGACGGACTTGACCAGCTGCGCACCGAGGTTTTCAAACGGGTCCTCGAGGTCGATGTCGCGGGCGATGGTCACGCCGTCGTTGGTGACGGTCGGCCCGCCCCAAGACTTCGACAGCACTACGTTGCGGCCGCGGGGGCCGAGGGTGACCTTCACCGCGTCAGCGAGCGTGTCCACGCCGCGCTGGATGCCCTCGCGAGCTTCCTGATCAAATGCGATGAGTTTTGCCATGGCGTTTACTTCTCGACGACGGCCAGCAGGTCACGAGCGGACAGGAGCAGGTACTCCTCGCCGTTGTACTTCAGCTCGGTGCCGCCGTACTTGGAGAAGATGACGGTGTCGCCCTCCTTGACGTCCACGGCGACGCGGTTGCCGTTGTCGTCCAGGCGGCCCGGGCCAACAGCGATGACGACGGCTTCCTGCGGCTTCTCCGCAGCGGAATCCGGGATAACCAGGCCGGACGCGGTGGTGGTCTCAGCCTCGGCGATCTGGACGAGGACCTTGTCCTCCAGCGGCTTGATGTTGACGTTTGCCATGATCAGCAACCTTTCATTGGTGAATGATTCAACAGTTCAGGTCTGAAGAGGCGCAGCCGTCGTCGCGGGTGAACAACTGTGCTTCACACAACCTGCTTTGGCACTCTACCCCCGAGAGTGCCAGCCAACAACCACAGGTGCGTGCAGGTGCAGGGCCTAGCGGTTTTTCACCGCGTTGCGCCAGAGCTCAAACTCTTCGGCGTTGTCCGTGCGGTAGTTCTCCACCGCGCGGATGGCCTGCATCACCTTGTCGATGGTGCGCTCGTCCACGCTCGAGCCGTCGCGGGCAATGAAGATCACCGGGCCGGAAATCGCGCGGGTCGGGTCCGTGAGAAACTCCGGGTTGTCCGTCTCCGCGGTGTTGCGGGCGAGGGAGGCCACCGGGTTCGGCTCCTCCCCGTGCGCGGCCGCGTCCGGGCGGAAGATGGCGTGGAAGCGGTTGCCGTCCTGGTCGAAAGCGACATCGACGACGTCGTCGGTCATGCCGCCGATGCTCTCGCGCGCGGTGTCGTCGTCGAAGACGACGCGGCGGTAGGTCAGGTCCGGGTTGACCAAAAACCCGAAACGTTCGCGGTCTGCCTGGTCCTGGTTGAACTGCTCGGTCACGGGAATTCCTTTCATCGGGAAAGTTGCTCGGCCCCCAATGTATCCGTAACCACGAATGTGTGCTGGCTTACAAGCGCACGAGCGGGACCTCAACCTCTAAGCCGGTGTCCGTGGCCACGCCGAGCTCGGACGGCTTGGCTCCTTCGTGGATGAGCTGGGCCGCCAGCGCCGCGATCATCACCCCGTTATCCGTGCACAGGTTGAACCGGGGCACGCGCAGCTCAATGCCGGCCGCCTGGCAACGCTGCCCCGCCAGCTCGCGCAACCTGCTGTTCGCCGCCACGCCCCCGCCGAGCAGCAGGGTGCGCGCACCGGTGTCCTCGCAGGCCATCACCGCTTTGGCAGTGAGCACGTCCACCACCGCTTCCTGGAATGACGCGCAGACATCCTCCAGCGAAATCACCCGCCCGTCGCGCTCGGCGGCCTCCACGTGGCGCGCCACCGCAGTCTTGAGCCCCGAGAAGGAGAAGTTGTAGCGGTGCTCGCCGCGCAGGTCCTCGGCGCGCGAGAGGGCGCGCGGAAAGTTCACCGCCTGCGGGTCGCCGGACGCGGCGAGCTTGTCCACGACCGGCCCGCCCGGATACCCCAGGCCCAGCAGTCGGGCGACCTTGTCGTAGGCCTCGCCGGCGGCGTCGTCAAGCGTCGTGCCCAGCTCGCGCATCGGCTTGCCCACCGCCTCCACCTCGAGCAGCTGCGTGTGGCCGCCGGAGACCAGCAGCGCGATCGAGTGCGGCAGCGCCTCGCCGTCCAAGTTGGCCACCGCAACGTGGCCACCCAAATGGTTCACCCCGTAAAACGGCACACCCCATGCCGCCGCGTACGCCTTCGCCGCAGACGCGCCCACCAGCAGCGCCCCGGCAAGTCCCGGGCCCACCGTCGCGGCCACGGCGTCCGGCTTATTAATCCCGGCGTCCGCCAGCGCCTTTTCCATCACCTGGGGCATCGCCTCCAAGTGGGCGCGCGAGGCGATCTCCGGCACCACGCCGCCGAAACGGGCGTGCTGCTGCATCGACGAGGCGACCACGTCGGCGAGGATGTCCATCGTCCCGTCGGGGTGCAGCTCAACGATGCCCACGCCCGTCTCGTCGCACGAGGACTCGATGCCCAAAACGATCATTGGTCTCGCCTTTCGCTCTTCTTCGGCCGCGTCATCGTGTACGCGTCCGTGCCGGAGGCCTGATAGTAGTTCTTGCGCACGCCCGCGGTGAAAAACCCGAAGCTTTCGTACAGCCGGATCGCCGGCGTGTTGTCCACCCGCACCTCCAAAAAGCACGGCCCGTCGAGCAAGTCCACGGTGTGCATCATCTGCTCCATCAGCGCCCGGCCGACACCCCTGCCCTGCTGGGCGGGTACCACGCCGATGGTGTGGACCTCGAACTCGGGGTCGTCGCGCGGGCCCAGCATGGCCAGGCCGGCGTAGCCGACCATCCGATCCTCGTCGAACGCGCCGAGGTAAAAGGTGTGCGGCGCAGAGATCTCCGCGCGGTAGGCCGCTTCCGACCACGGGCTGTCGCCGGCGAACAGCACCGCCTCGATCTCGGCGGCAGCGGCAGCATCTGCCACCGCCAGCTCGCGAAACGCCAGCGTCATGGCAGCGCCGGCGACTTCGGGGCCTGCTTCGGCGGCACCGCGTCGGGGCGGCGCAGATACAGCGGCACCAGCGGCTCTGGCTCAGCGGCGAGATCCGCCGCCGCCACCAGGCCGGCAGGGGTTGGGGGCTGGTAGGTCACCGAAGGTGCGTCGACAGGCAAAAGCTGCGCCAACTGCTCGGGAACGCTGACCACGTCAACGGCGGGCGATTCGAGGTCCGCCGGTTTGCACACGTCCGGGCCCGCTACGCGCGCGCCCTTTGCGTAGCGCGCCCAGTACACCTCGCGGCGGCGCGCGTCCGTCACCACCAAAGCGTCGCCGTTTAACTCAGCGGCGACAGCGTCGTGCGTGCACACCCCGTGCACAGGAATGCCCAGCGCCTGGCCCAGCGCGGAGGCGGTGGCCATGCCCACGCGCAGCCCCGTGAACGGGCCCGGGCCGCAGCCGACCACGACCGCGCCCAGATCAGCGAACTTCACGTTCGCCTGCTGGAGCAGCCCGGTGATTTCCGGCATGAGGCGCTCGTTGTGGGCGCGGGTGGCCACGCACGTCTGGGCGAGCACCCGGTCCCCGTCCACGATGCCGGCGACCAGGTCAGTCGTGGCTGTGTCCAGGGCAATAACGAGCATTACTGGCCCATCCCGAGGGTCCAGCGGCCCTGGTCCATGTGGAACGGCATCGCCGTGTTCAGCGGGAAGGACTCAGACTGCGGCACAGTGCAGATGTCCACCCGGTCCAGCTCCACCGCATCGACCATCGGCTCCTCGCCCTGGCCTCCCGGGATGAGCAGGACGTAGCCGAGGTCGCCGTCGAGGTCGAGGTCCTCGGCGTTCAGGCCGAACGCATCGAGCTTCGCGCCCACCAGCTCCTCCGGCTCGTTCGGGCACAAGGTGGTGTAGCCGAGGAAGCGCTCCGCGTCGTAAATGCGCGACGGGTCCACCAGCTGAGCGGTGACCACCTCGCCGCCCGGACGGGTCTGCTGCAGCGAGCGCGACAGCGAGTTGGTCGGCTCCACCTGTGCAACCTCGGTGGAGCGGGACTGCGGGATGAAAATGATGCCGGCCAGAAGGACCAGCCACAGCACGGCTGCGAGCACGATCCAGCGGCGGGACTGGCTTGAGAGGTTGAGCATGCGCATAAGCCTACATCCCGGACTCGACACGCCAGGAGATGATCCGCGCCTCCGTCTCGGCGTGCGTGCGCCGGTCCAGGGTGACGTGGATGTAGCGCTGCGCGAGCTGCTCCACCAGCCCGCCGCCCCACTCCGCCACCACGACCGCGTCTTCCAGCGCGGTATCTAAGTCGAGCGCGTCTAACTCCCCCAGCGGGTCCTCGCCCAACCGGTAGGCATCCACGTGCACCAGCGCGGGGCCGTTGCTTTGCGACGCATGCTCACGCGCAATCACAAACGTCGGCGAGGTCACCCGCCCTTTGACCCCCATCCCCCTTGCGATGCCCTGGGTGAAGGTGGTCTTGCCTGCCCCGAGCGGGCCGTCGAGCACCACCAGATCGCCCGCCTGCAGCGCCTTGCCCAGCTCCGCGCCCAGCGCCTGCGCGTCCGCGGCCGTCGGGCACAGCCGCTCGCCACGGTCCGGAAAACTTGCCTCCATTTACTTGCCCTCTCCGATGTAGGTGCGTGTGGTGCGCCCGCGCGGGGCGCAGACAACCTCGTAGTTGATGGTGCCAGCCCGGGCTGCCAGCGCGGTGGCGTCGCCGAACAGCACAGCGGTGTCCCCCGGCGCGACACCCGCCTCATTGGCGCCCAGCCAAATGACCACCTGATCCATGGACACCCGCCCCACCTGCGGGTAGGAACGCCCGCCAATTTCCACCTCGAGCGCGCCCTGCCAGCTGCGTTGCACCCCATCCGCATAGCCGACCGGGATCACGGCGCTGAAGCCGTCTTCGGGCGCCTGCCAGGTACGCGCGTAGCTGGTGGCCTCACCGGCGCGCATCGGCTTCACCGTCACCACCGGCGCCGACCACGTCATCGCCGGACGCAGCCCGTGGTCCAGGCCCACCACCGGCTCCAGGCCGTACAAGCTCAATCCCGGGCGCACCATGTCGAAGTGCAGATCTGGTCGCGTCCACGTCGCGGCCGAGTTCGCCGCGTGGTTGCGCTCCACACGCAAGCCCACCTGGCGCGCCTGCGCGATGGCGCGGCGAAACGCCGTCGCCTGCTGGTCGGTGTACGGGTCGGACGGGTCGTCGGCGCAGCTGAGGTGCGTCATCAACCCCGCCACCTCGCACCTGCCCTGTTTTTGAGCGACCAGCGCCAGCTCGAACGCCTCCTGCCAGCGCTGCTCGTCGATGCCGGAGCGGTGCATCCCGGTGTCGACTTTGAGGTAGATGGTGGGCGCCGAAGGGACGTCGATAAGCGCCCGCAAGTGCTCCAGCGACGGCACGCCGACATCCACGCCCTCCGGGATCTGCTCCGCCGGATCCCACAGCCACGCCAACACCGGCTTGCCGGTCAACGCCCGCACCCGGCGCGCCTCCGCGAACGTGGCCACGCCGAACGCGTCCGCGCCGTTGGCCTCCATGACCGGCACGCACCGCTCCACGCCGTGGTTGTAGGCGTCCGCCTTGACCACACACATCAGCTGCGCCTGCGTCTGCGCGCGCAACGTGCGGGTGTTGTGGGCGATAGCGTCGAGATCGATCGTTGTTGTCAGCACGGGGCTATTACACCACGTGGGTCACGCCCAACACGATGAGCAGTGCTGCCACCGCCCACGTCGCAACAGCCGTGACTTTGTCCGGGTGGGCGCGCGCCCACGCGAACGCGCGGGCAGCCGCACTGTCCGGCTTCGCGCGCACCCAGCCGACGGCGAAGGCGGACAGCGTCGGCAGTGACAGCGCCACCGTGGCATACAGCGGAATCGACGCATAGCGCACCTGCGACTCAATGCCAGACGCCGACAGCAACGCGAGCCCGCCGTAAAACGGAAACGACGTAGCAGACTGGACAAGACCGAGCACGACGCCGGTGAGCACTGTCGCCGGCCCGGGTGTGGCAAGCGGGCGCATAATCTTGCTGGTCAACGAGGAATTGTCGCCGCCGCGCAACGCCAGCACCGCAGTGAGGACGCCAGTGGCGATGAGCAAAATGCCAAAAACAGGGCCTTCGACAAAGCGCTGCACCACCGGGCCCAGCCCGTCGAAAATGACCAGCATGACCAATGCCAAGCCCGCCACCCCGCACCAGTCGCCCGCGATCAACAACGCGGTGGTCTTGGCGTAGTTCCGGCGCGCCGCGATACCGACTGCGACAATGACGCCGATTAAGAGCAGATTCACGGAATCAATGAACGCCAACTGCAAGGCACCGCGCATCTGTCCTCCTATGTGGGTTGCCGGTTCGGGCCTGTATGTCGGACTCACACTAGCCGAGACGAGATTGCAGTAGGATTGCCCGCGTGTCTGCGAAGCTGAAGAAACTCTCCGACCTGTCCAAGCGCGGCCCGCACCGCGTCCTGGAAGGCGACCTGGGATACACCGGGCTGCCCGGCAAGGTCTACACCCCCGCCGAGGGCAAGAACCTGCCCGGCGTCGCGTTCGGCCACGACTGGCTCAAGGACATCGACGCCTACGAAGGCACCCTGCGCCACCTGGCCAGCTGGGGCATCGCCGTCGCCGCGCCGGCCACGGAAACCGGGTTCAAAACCGACCACCCGGGGTTCGCCGCCGACCTGGAAACCGCGATGCAGATCCTCGCCGGTGTGCGGCTGGGCAACGGCAACATCTCCATCTCCCCCGGCAAACTGGGCATCGTCGGCCACGGCATGGGCGGCGGCGCAGCAGTGCTGGCGGCGGTGGACAACCCCAAGGCGAAGGCCGTGGCTGCGGTCTACCCGGCAAACGTGGCGCCGTCCGCCGTTGAGGCGGCGCGCAACCTGTTCGTCCCCGGCATGGTGGTCGGCCCGGGCGAAGACGGCGACTCGCTGTTCGACCCCGGCAACCCCGCCAAGCTGGCCTACAACTGGGCCGGCGAAGTGGTCTACCGCGCCCCGAAGAAGGGCGACCAGCAAAGCTTCTCCGAAGACAACATGGTCAAGCGCGTCCTCGGCCTGGGCAAATCCGACCGCGGCCTGCAGGAGACTATCCGCGGCCTGCTGGTGGGCTACCTGCTGCATCAGCTCGACGGCGACAAGGCCTACTCCTCCTACTCCGAGGTGGACGCGGAAGGCTCCGGCATCGAGTCGCTGACCGGCGAGGACCTGTCCAAGGCCGCCGGCCTGGCGCGCGACAACGCAGCCTTTTCCCTGTTCTAAAGCCGCCCCGGCTGGCCCCGTCGCGTAGCTTTACGCGACGGGGTTTTCTCCATTCGGGCCGATGGCGCGCAGCACCGCCTGGATCTGCTGCTTCTGTGCCTTTCGTGCCGAACTGCGGCGGGGACGCGGCATGCTGTAGTCCCCGCGCGGCACCGTCACCGGCTGCCGAGGCATGGTCTCGCGCGCCCGCGCGTGATGCTCGGCGGTCCTTTCCATCTTCTGCTGCGTTTCTTTCATCAGCGCCTCAAAATCCGCCATCCGCTTCGCGGTGCGCCGCTGGTACTGGTTCACGAACTCTTCAAAATCCATCGCTACCACTGCCCTGCTTTCTTCATTGCCCACGGATCAGCCTCGGCCCCTGCGGCGCCGTTACTTCCTACCTCATCGATCGCACCAGCCTGCGCCGGTTGCGTGCCCGCCTCCAGTTTCTTCGGCGGCGGCGCCGGCTCCTCCACCTGCGCAAGCTCCGGCGGCGGTGTGATCACACCGTCCTCGGCGGGCACCGGCTCGGGTTCCGGTTCGCACTCGGGCTCGGGTTCCGGCTCAGGCTCGGGCTCAGGCTCGCACTCAGGCTCGGGTTCCGGCTCGCACTCGGGCTCGGGTTCCGGCTCGCACTCAGGCTCGGGTTCCGGCTCGCACTCGGGCTGCGGCTCTGGCTCGCACTCCGGTTCCGGCTCGCACTCCTGCTGCGCCGCGGCGATGCACTCCAGCGCCCCCAGCGCCACAGCTGCACCGGCCGCGCCGAGCGTGCCCACCAGCGCGGCCGGCTCGATGCGAAGCGTCGCATCCAACGACACGTCCAACCCCGCCCGAGCACCGGCCTCGGTGGCGGTGGCGGCGGGGCGCGTGGCGACGTCGCAAAGCGAACGCCCCTGCCGCTCAAACTCCACCGGCGGCGCAGGCTGCTCAACCGCGGCGGCATCCGCGCGCGAGGCCACCTCGCCCAAACACTCCTTGATCACGCAATTGCGGTCGCTGGCGGTCTCGCGCGCCGAGCGCAACGCCTCGATGACCACCTCCACAGCCGGCTGCACCAGCTGCACAATGCCGCAATTCAACACCGCGTCGAGCATCCGCTTCGCCGGCTCGAGCAACGCGCGCACGGCCGTTTCCGCCGTGTCCACAATCGCCCTGAGCGCCTCGCCGCACTGCCCGATGCTCGTGCCCACCTGCTGCACGCGATCGAAGTGCTCGCTTTCGCTGACCTCGTCGCTACGCTCGCGCTCGCGGATGCCGACCTCGTCGAACCACGCGCTGTCGTCGCACGAGCAGTCCCGCGCCTGCGTTTCCGGCCGCTCGCAGCCGGCGGCGAGGCGCACGCCGGCGGAAAGAAACGCGCTGAGATCCAACCCGTCGGCCTGCCCGACCAGCTCCAGCAGTTCGCCAGCAAGCCCGTGGACCGCGGCGCGTTGCGACGGCCCTACCTCGGGCGCGACGTCGACGGCACGGACCAGCCCCTCGACGTCGTCTTTGACCGCTGCCATCATGCGTCCATCACCCCGCCCAACGCGTCGGCGGAACAGGCGTCAGCGGCCACCGTGGCGTCGCTCAGCGCCAGCACCTGCCCCCACTGCTGTCCACGCGCGGCAAGAAAGCGCTGCGACGTGGAATGCAGCGCCTCCAACGCATCCACGATGCGCTGCCCCTCACGCGCAAACCCCGCACCGAACGCAGCGGCGTCGACCACCGGCCGGTTACACTCGAGATCGCGCGCCGCCCCGCGATACGCCGCGATCGCTTCCGTGTATGTCCTGCGCACCGCATCCACATCGATATCTAGTGCCCCGGCATGTCTCATGTGCCCACCCCCAAAAGGCTCGCAGTTGAACTGTCTTACCTTTACTTAGACTCCCCCGAAGCCCCGGCGGTTCCCTGCCGAGGCCAAAAACTTTCTGCGCTGTAAAAACCTACACCGCAGCGACAACCGCCGCGAGGCGACCGGCAACCTTGCGGGCCTGCTCCTCCTCCGCAGCTTCCACCATGACGCGGAACAGCTCCTCGGTGCCGGACGGGCGCAGCAGCACACGGCCGGAATCGCCGAGCTCAGCCTCAGCTTCCGCGATCGCGTCCTTAACGGAGGCGTCCTCCAAAATCAGCGCCTTGTTCGACACCGGCACGTTGATCAGCGTCTGCGGCAGCACCGTCATCACGTTGGCCAGCTCCGCAAGCGTCTGGCCGGTCTCCGCCATGCGCTGCATGAGCATCAGGCCGGAAAGGACACCGTCGCCGGTAGTGGCGTGCGCTGGCACGACGATGTGGCCAGACTGCTCGCCGCCGAGCGAGAAGTCGCCGCGGTTCAGCTCCTCGAGCACGTAGCGGTCGCCCACCTTCGTCTGACGCAACTCGATGCCCTCGTCCTGCATGGCAAGCTTCAGACCCAGGTTGCTCATCACGGTGGCGACCAGCGTGTTGTCCTTCAGCGAGTTGGACTCTTTCATGCCGGTGGCCAAGATCGCCATGATCTGGTCGCCGTCGACGATGTTGCCCTGCGCGTCCACGGCCAGGCAGCGGTCGGCGTCGCCGTCGTGCGCCAGGCCCAGGTCCGCGCCGTGCTCGACCACGGCGGCCTGGATCTGCTCCATATGGGTGGAGCCGGAGCCGTCGTTGATGTTGTAGGCGTTCGGGGTGTTGTGGATCGCGGTGACCTCGGCACCAGCGGCGGCGTAGGCCTTCGGGGCGACCTCGGAGGCGGCGCCGTTGGCGCAGTCGACCACGACCTTGATGCCGCTCAGGCTCTCGCCGACTGCTTCCTTGAGGTGGGCCAGGTAGCGCTCCTGGGCGTCGGGTGCTTCTTCGATCACGCGGCCGATGGCGGTGCCGGTCGGGCCGGTCTCCTCGAGCACCGCCATGGCGCGCTCGATCTCGTCCTCGATGTCGTCCGGCAGCTTCTTGCCGCCGGCGGCGAAGAACTTAATGCCGTTGTCCGGCATGGGGTTGTGCGACGCGGAGATCATCACACCGATATCGGCGCCGTAGTCGTCGGTGAGATACGCCAGGCCCGGGGTGGGGATGACGCCGACGCGCAGCACATCCACGCCTTTGGATGCCATTCCGGCGGCCATCGCGGCGGCGAGCATTTCGCCGGAGACGCGCGGGTCGCGGCCGATCAGCGCGATCGGGCGGCGCTTTTCAGAGCCGCGGTCTTTGGTCAGCACCGTTGCGGCGGCGGCACCGAGCTTGAGGGCAAGTGATGCGGTGAGGGCCTCGTTAGCCAGGCCGCGCACACCGTCAGTTCCGAACAATCGAGTCATGCGCACAATTATGCATGTGCTTGTCGACGTTCGTTCCGCCACCCCGTTCTAACTGGGAGGTTAGCGGTTATCCACAGGGGGTGTGGCGCGAATTCCACAGGCTGGGTCCGGGTGGGGTTGCGGTTGGTTTAGCGTATGGGCCATGAACCCGTTCGCAGCACTCATCGAAGCGATGTCGACCAAGGCGCTAGCAACCTTGGCCGACTTCGTCGTTGACGCTGCCCTCGCCGCGGGCTTCGCACCGGACAAAGCACGTGCGTTCGGCCGGCTGCGCGAGACCTACTACGGGAAAACCACGTTCACCCGCAAGCAAGCCACCGCCTTACAACGGGCGCAAGGCTTCTCCTTGGACGAGCTCGCCCTGATCGAACGCCGCCTCGCTGGTGTGAAGTCCGCTGCTGAACGCTGGCGGCTACGCCTGGAACTGCTCAACGTTGAAGGCGGGTACCGCGCCATTGAGCGCGCCGCCCGCCACCTCATCCCCAAAGAAGACACGCCCGCGCGCAGACAAGTGGCGTTTTCCGGATCCCGCAACGGCCGGGCACGCATCACCATCGACACCACCGACCGCAACGCCGCAGACTTAGAGCACCGCCTGCGCCAACACATCGACCCCACCCTGCCCGCCGCAGCCCAGATGGAAGAGGAGTTCTGGCGCATCCTGGACGGCACAACCGGCGGGGTTGTCGCCGCCGCACCAAGGCCGATCGTGATGGTGCCCATCGATGCGCACACCCGCATCCTTGACGGTGGCGGCGACGACATCGAACTTGTGCTCACCGACGGCACCACCATGACCGGGGTGCCCCCGTATGGATCTCCCCACACGGACACCACATCCGCAACACCACCCGCGGAGCCCTCGACCAACTCTTCGGACCACACTAGAAAACGCAAAACGCCGCCGCCCGAACACGGGCGACGGCGCAAAAGCGCGCGTAAACCTGCGATTAACGCTTGGAGTATTGCGGTGCGCGACGGGCCTTGTGCAGACCAGCCTTCTTGCGCTCCACGGCACGGGCGTCACGGGTGAGCAGGCCGGCCTTCTTCAGGGCCTGGCGCTCAGCCGGGTTGTAGATGTTCAGCGCACGGGCGATAGCCAGACGCAGCGCACCGGACTGGCCGGTCGGGCCGCCACCGGAGATGTTGGCCTTGATGTCGAACTGGCCCTCGCGCTCGAGCAGGGTCAGCGGGGTGAGGATGTCCTGCTGGTGCAGCTTGTTCGGGAAGTAGTCCTCGAACTCGCGGCCGTTGACAGTGATCTTGCCCTCGCCCTCGACGACGGTCACGCGGGCAATGGCGCGCTTACGGCGACCGACGGTCTGGATCGGGCCCTCGTGCAGCGGAGCAGCCTCAACGGTCTCCTCGGCAGCGTCGGCCTCGGGTGCGATTGCGTCGCCGATGGTGTAGTTGAACTCCTCGGTCGCGGCGGTTGCGGCGTCGACGTCGGTGCCCAGCTCTTCAGCGGCGGTGTTGTCGAAGTTGTTCGGCTCGGTCATTACTGTGCCACCTGCTTAAACTCGTAGGTTTCCGGCTGCTGGCCAGCGTACGGGTGCTCGGCACCGACGAAGACGTGCAGCTTCTTGATGGACTGACGGGAAAGCTTGTTGTGCGGCATCATGCCCTTGACAGCTTCCTCGATCACGCGGTCCGGACGCTCGTCCAGGGCGCGGCCCAGGGTCATGGACTTCAGACCACCCGGGTAACCGGAGTGGCGGTAGCGCATCTCACGCTCGCGCTTGTTGGAGGAGATGTGGATCTTGTCGGCGTTGATCACGATGACGTGGTCGCCAGTGTCAACGTTCGGCGCGTACTGCGGCTTGTGCTTCCCGCGCAGGATGTCTGCGACGGTGGAAGCAAGCTTGCCCAGCACCACGTCGGTTGCGTCGATGACGTACCACTTACGGGTGATGTCACCGCTCTTCGGGTGGTAAGTAGACATGCATGACTCCTTAAAGTCTGTCTAGATGGCTGCCGGCCAAACCTCGCCTGCCCCTTTGCGCTTTACGGCGGCCGGTGGAGACCCGAAAAGCGCATCCGGCGGGACACACAGAGCTCACACACTACGGCACTGCCGCATGAAAACAAAAAAGCGCCGCCGCAGGTGATCCCCCATCACCTGCGGCGGCGCGTCCCCCGTCCCCCGTTTTGTGGTTGCGCCGCGGCCCGGATAGGCCGCGCCCGTCCCCCGATGATTGCGGCCTGTGCCGGCCCGCGGCGCAAGATTGTGTGGTTTAGCCCCAGCTGTTTGCGGCGGCGTTGTTGACGGCGAGCATGGTGGAGTTGCCGTCTTCAACGGTGTTCGCGATCTGGTTGAGGATCTGGTTGAGGTCCTCTGCTGCCTGGTCCCACTTGGCCTGGTGCGCCTGGTAGGCGGCGGCTGCGGTACCTTCCCAGGTCTGGGCCATGGGCTGGAGCATCTGCTTGAGCTCTGCCAGATCGCCGTTGATGCGCGAGGCGGATGCGCGCATATCTTCTGCCGCGCCGGCGATTTGGGCGAAGTCGTACTTGATCTGCATGGTGTTCCCCTTAGAGTGCGAGCCCGCCGGCGATCTGGCGGAGGCTGTCGGTGTTGTTGGCGTCGGTGGTCTCGTAGTGCTTGGCGTTGTCGCGGATGTTCACGGCGATGGCGCTGAGCGCTTCTGAGAGTCGGCGTTGAGCGTCGTCGTAGCGGACCATGAGCTCGTCGAAGCTGCGCTGGGCGTTGCCCACCCAGTAGCCGCGGGTGGCTTCGGCGACCTGCTGGATGCGGTCGATTTCGCGGTTGACGTCCGCGTTGGTGTCGTCGGTGCGGTCTGCAGCGGCGCGCATGACCTCAGCTTCGGTTGCGAACTGCTCCATAATTTCCCCCTCGTGTTGTGTGCTGGGACGGGCAGCTGTTTGCTGCCCGTATATCTGACTGCCGTTTGGCCCGTTCGGTTCCCTCGGTTCCAAAACTTTTTTATGGCCCCACGTCAGCCTCCTGAAATTCGGCGGATTCCATGGCCATGCGGCAGGTGGCGCGTTGCACGACGGTCGGCTCGCTGCGGGTGTGGCAGCCCACGAACAGTTGCACCGCGCCGTTGGGCCATGTCTTCCAGAGCGACTGGGAGCCGTCGGCGGCGCGCTCGAGGTAGGTCACAGCGACCCCGTCGGTGTCCACGAGTTCGACTTCCGGGTCGGCCTCGATGTCTGCGATCAGTTGCTCTGCCATGGTGCGCGCGGGCAGCTGGTAGAGGCGTTCTATGTCCATGTGGAGGCGGAAGTTCGGATCGTCTCCGGTGGCGCGCCACCCGTCGCCGTCGGCGTCGAGCGTGAATCCTGCGGGAAGCTGCACGCTGAGCCCGTCGCGCGCGACGCTTATCGACGGCAGCTCCGCTTCCTCCTGCTCCGGAGTCTTTTCCGGCGCCTGTTCTTCTGCTGTTTCCGGAGGTTCCTCCGGGGCGGCTTCGGCAGCGGGCTCGGGCTGTGCGTTGCTGGTCAGTCCCCAGATCACCCCGGCGCACGCCAGGGCGACCAGCGCGACCACCCCGGCGACGATCCACGTGCCGTTTCCGCCCGGCTCAGGCGCCTCTGGTGCGGGGCGAAGGGGGTCCGAAGGTGCGTCGTCAGGCACAGGCCCGAGAGTTTCGGTGCTCAGCTCGATGTCGTAGTCGGCCAGCGCGTGGGCGAGTTCGTGCAGGCGCTGCGGGTCGGCGGCGATGTGCACCTGCGCGCCCGCCGGGTCGGGGCCGAGCACGCTACGCACGGTGCCGGCGATCTCCCTGCTCGACGGCGCGTCGAAGCGGTGGATGTTGGCCGCACCGGTGATCACGGTGGAGGCGTCGGTGGCTGTGATGCGCAGTGCGGTCATGACGCCTCCGGCAGTTGAATCGTGCCGCGCGGCTCGCCGTGGACCCAGGTGGCCCGACCCGGTTGCTGCCCGGTGGGCCGCACGCCGAACAGGGCGCCTTCGTCGCGGGTGCCGTCCATGATCAGCACGTCAGGGTGCTGGTCTTTCAGCGCAGTGAGAAACGGCCCGAACAGCGCGCGCGAAACACCGCCGAATTTGCGGGTGGCCACGACGTGCAGGCCGATGTCGCGCGCGTGCGGCAGAAATTCCGCGAGCGGGCGCAGGGGTTCCTCGCCGACGAGTTCGTAATCGTCGATGATCAGGTACAGCTCCGGGCCGTGCCACCAGGAGCGCTCGCGCAGCTGCTGCGGGGTGACATCCGCACCGGGCAGGCGCGAGGACAGTGTCACGGCCAGTGATTTCGCGGCTTCGACAATCGAGCTGGACGACGCGGCATACGCCGCCACCATGTCCTCGTCGGCGCGCCCGAGGTGGGCTCGGCGCGGGTCGAAGATGACCATGCGCGCGGCGGCGCGTCCCATGTGCTCCACTGCGGCGATGGTGCTGGCGATGAAGGTGGATTTGCCGCAGCCGCCGGCGCCGATGACCAGCACGTGCCCGGCCGAGTACACCGGTTCCAGGGCGGGTCCGCCGATGCCGAGGGGGATCCTTTGGCCGTCGACAAGCGTGTGCGTGGCGACGGCCTCCGGCAGCACCCGCAACCTCTCCACCGGGGCCTGGTCGGTGTGCGCCGCCAGGTGCGCGATGTCCTCGCCGCTGGTGAAGGCCAGCTGCACCGTTTTGCCGTCCGGCGTCAGGCCGCGACCGGCGATCGCGGGGAGTTTTTCCTGCTGCTTGCGGTCGATCAAGGAGTCCATCGGCTCCGTGAGCCGCAGCTCGATGCGGGTGCCGATGAGGTCGCGCACGTTCGGGCGGATCGCGCTCCAGCGCTGGGTGGTCACCACCAGGTGGATGCCCGCGTCCGGGCCTTCGGAGGCGATGCGGGCGAGCAGATCGCGCAGATCCTCGTCCAAGGCGTGCCAGCCGTCGACGACCAAGATGGCGGGGCGTGGCGCATCAAGCAACGAGGCGACCTCGTCGATGACGCGGCGGGTGCGTTCGGTGTCTTTCATGCTGGCCACACCCGCGACGTGGGGCAGTAACTCGAGCTCCGGCACGTCGCCGATGACGTAGACCGCATAGCCCGCGCCCAGCTGTGTGGCCACGATGCCGCGCACCGCTATCGTCTTGCCAGTCTGCGGCCCGCCCGCGATGGCCACGTGCCCGCCGGCGGCCGACAAGTCCAGGTGAAACGGTGTTTGGCGCTGCTTGAAGGGCTCGTCGATCAGCCCGAGCGCGCCGTCGGTCTGCGACAGCGGGATGCGCTCGGGCAGCGGCGGCAGCCACACCTGGTGCGCGCGCATGCCGCGCACCTGCGCCACCTCGCGGGCCTTGTCCACCACCGCGTCCAACAGTGTGGTGGAGCGGTCCTCCTCCACGTACGAGGCGGGCGCGGGCTCCACCTCGTCGCCGGTAAACAGCCGCACGTGCTGCTGGTCCTGGTGCGCGTACACCGTGCGGGTGAGCGGCCCGGAGACGTACGCGGCGCGGAACCGGACAAGGTCCATGCCCGCCTTGAGGTATCCGGAGCCGGGCTCGCCGGGCAACTCGTAGGCGTCCGGCACCCCGAGGACTTGGCGCGACTCGCCTGCAGAAAACGTTTTCAACCCGATGCGGTACGACAGGTGGCTGTCCAGCCCGCGCAGCTTCCCCTCCTCCAAGCGCTGCGAGGCGAGCAGCAGGTGCACCCCCAGCGAGCGGCCCAGCCGGCCCACCGCCACGAACAGGTCCGCGAAGTGCGGGTGCTGGGTGAGCAGCTCGGTGAACTCGTCGACCACGATGACAAGCGAGGCCAGCGTGTGCCCCGCCTTGGTGTAGTCCGTGATGTTGGCGAAGTTGCCGGCGGCGCGCAGCAGTTCCTGGCGGCGCTGCATCTCGCCCGAGATGGCGTCGAACATGCGCTCCACCAGCACCGCCTCGTCTTCGAGGTTGGTGATCACCGCGGCAGTGTGCGGCAGCTGCTCGCAGCCCAGAAACGTCGCGCCGCCTTTGAAGTCCACCAGCACGAAGTTCAGCTCCTCCGGCGAGTGCGTGACTGCAAGCGCCACCACGAGGGTGCGCAGCAGCTCGGATTTTCCGGACCCGGTCGCGCCGATGCACAGCCCGTGCGGGCCCATGCCGCCGAGCGCCGCTTCCTTCAAGTCCAGGTACACCGGATCGCCGTCGGGCGTGGCGCCGATCGGCACCGTGAGCTTGTTGCGCACGCCGGGCCACATGGTGTGGGCATCTAGCGCGTCGACGTCGACAACGCCCAGCATGGACAGGAAGTCTCCGCCCGCCTCGCCCGTAGTCTCCGGGCGGCGGTAGAAGCCCAAGTGGCGGGCGATGAACTCCGCCTCCGCGTCAGAAAACGCGTCCGGCGCCCCGAGCGTTTCCGCGCCCTGGGCTGTCACCGCCTCCAGCGTCTCGCCGCACACGAGGTGGAACGCGTCCGGGTCGACGAAGAAATCCGGGTCGTCGTGGACGGCGACCACGACATCGGCGTCGGTGGGGGTGGCGGACCTGTGGCCGTCGACAAGCGTGATGCGAAACGCCGCCGCCGAGCGGGAGTGCGGCAGCCACTTCGCCCACGCAAACGGGGCGTCGATGCTGACCTGCTCCGGGCCGTAGAAGAAGGCGAGCTGGCACACGATCGAGCGGGCCACATCCGCCGCGGCGGGCCCGGCGAGCGTGATGGCGTCGAAGGCGTCGAGCTGCACGAGCACCGGCATCCCCGGCACCGTGCTCACCGCGGCGACGGTGCGGCGCAGGCTCACCGCGCACACCGGGTCGAGGTCTTCGGGGCTGCCGGGGTCGTCCACGTCTACCGGGGTGCACAGCGCGCCCGCCCCGGTCCCCAGCCGCACGGTCGGCGCGCCGGCGCGCTCCCACACCCGCTCTACTGGCACCGCCGCGACCAGCTCGCCCGGCGCGGGGTACAGCGTGGCAGCGTGGGTACGCTGCTTGGCGGCGTTGGTGCGGGCCGTTGTCGCCAGCGCGTCCAAGTGGCGCAGATACACCCGGCGCGTTTCGTCGATATCGCCCTGTTTCTCCTGCGGGTTGACCATCCCGGCCAGCCCAAACAGCATCATCAGCGGAAAAATCAGCATCATCGGGCTCACGGCGCGGCCGGACAGCGCCATGAGCACCATCACCGCGCCGAGGGCAACCACCATCACCACCGGCAGCAGGATTTTCACCACCGGCAGCGGCTGTTGCTTCTGCGCCGCGGGAACGGGCTCGGCGCGAAGCGCACCGGACGGCGGCGGCGCGATGTCGGGCGCGCCGACGGTGGGCGCGAGGACGTGGTTGTAGTCGAGGCCGAGCAAAAGGTTTCCCCCCTAGAGTCTTCTCCGCAGTTCCCCCGAACTGTGGACGTGGTGCGGATTGTAAGCCATACTGTGTCCCGTCGCGCGGCGAATGGGGGCCGCGCCCAGATATCGGGGGAGAACATCCGTTGGTTGCAACGTCTGCGCACCACGTCGTGCGCGTTACTGTCCGCGTGTCCGTCGTCGCGTTCCACCGCGACATCGACGTGACACTTCCTACGTCGTCCACGCTGGCTGAGGTGCTGCCGGAGCTTGCGCGGCTGGTGGAGCTGCCGGAGGTGCACCGCCCCTGGCAGGCGGCCACCGCCGGCGGGGCGCCGTTGGACATGCACACGCCGCTGTACGCGCTGAAGCTTTACGACGGCGCAACGATCGCCCTGCATCCCCAAGAGCCGACATCCCCGCCTGTCGTGCGCGACGCCGCCGACGCGCTGGCCTCTGTGGCGCAGTCGGCGCGTCAGGTGCGCGGTCTGGATGCGGCGGCCACTTTCGCGGGCCTTGCGGCCGTAGTGGTGCTCGCGCGGGTGGTCGCGCCGTGGCCGGCAGCGCTCGCTGCGACCGCGCTGTTGGCGTTGACGGTGGCTGCGGCGGGCTCGTCGCGCCTGGCGTATGTGCCGGTGCCGCTGCTGGCTGGGGGTGCCGCGGCCACGTGGGTGGTGGGCGCAGATGCGAGCGCAACAAGCGTCGGCTTCGGCGCGCTGGCCGGGCTGCTCGCGGCTCTGGTGGCTGTGGGCGTCGGCGCGGCGCTGGGGTTGGCCGGGGCAGCGCAGGTGGCGTTTTTCGCCGCCGTCGGCGTACTCGGTGGCGCTGGGGCAGCCGGGGCGTGGCTGCCTGGGTCGCTGGCCGCACCGGCACTGACGGTGCTCGCCGGGGTGTTGGCAGTGATGGCCGCGCCGGGAGTGGCTACTCGGGCGGCCGGGCTCACGGTGCCGCGGGTGCCCACCGCCGGTGAGGAGTTCGACCGCTCCGACGACTACCAGGACGACGTGGATGAGCGCAGCAGCGTCGCCGCCGACATCGCCGCGGCGATCTGCTGCGCCGTCGCCGTCTGCTGTGTGCCCGCGCTTTTGTGGTTGGGCCGCGCCGGCGGGGTGTGGGCGTTCGCGTTCTGTCTCGGGGTGGCGGGTGCGCTGGTGGTCTACGCGTCGCGCCACCACTGGGCGCTGCCCCGGGTGTGTTTGACGGCGGTGGCGCTTTCCGCCGTCGTCGCCGCTGCGGCAGCGGCCGCAAGCACAGGGCACCCGGCCTGCATCGCGGTGGCCGCACTCGCCGCGCTCGTTGCCGCGTCCACCGCCGCCTGGGTGCCGCGCGTGCCGGACCTGGAGCCGACGACGGTGGTGTGGTTTGAGCGCGCAGAGATCGCCGCCACCATCGCCGTGATCCCGCTCGCGGTCCATTTGACCGGGCTGTTCGACATGATCCGGGGGTTGTGATGAAGCGCTGGCTGCCTGCACTTGCCCTGCTCGGGTGCTCGCTCGCCCCTGCGCCCGCCGGCGCCCAGGATGTGGCGTGTGCGGTGCCGGCACTCGTGGATAAGCCCCCTGCGGATGCCGCGACCGATGAGCTGCGGCGGTTTTCCACCGGAGCGGGGGTGCGGGTGGCTGTGATCGACACCGGTGTTGCACCCCACCCGGAGATCGCGCATCTGCGGCCGGGCCGCGACTTCGTCGCCTCAGACGCGCTGATGGACTGCGACAACCACGGCACCGCCGTCGCCGGCATCATCGCCGGGCGCACCCTCGGCATCGCACCGGAGGCGGAGATCATCTCGGTGCGCCAAACCTCCGCGCACTACCGCGACGTCGACGCCGGCAACCTGCACACCCTCACCGACGCCATCCACAACGCCCTCGACGAAGGCGCCAGCGTGCTCAACATCTCCGTGGTGTCTTGCTTGGAGCCCGCGTTCGCCTCGCGTCTCGACGCTTCCGGCCTCACCGCCGCCCTCCACCGCGCAGAACAGCAGGGTGCTGTCGTCGTCGCCGCTGCCGGCAATGCCGGGCCCGACTGCGAACCGGGCTTTGAGGTCTTTCCCGCCCACTTCCCCACCGTGCTGGCCGTCGCCGCCCGTGCCGACGCGCACACCGTCGCCAGCTACTCCCTGCCCGCGGAGCTGTCCGCTACCGGCACCGCTGCGGCGGCACTCGCGCCCGGCGGGTGGGCGGAGGGCACCGTGGTCAAAGACGGCGTGCATCCGTACACGGGCACCAGCTTCGCCGCCCCGGTGGTCAGCGGCACCGTCGCGCTGCTGCAGTCGCGCTACCCCGGCATCAGCCCGGCGCACGTGCGCGGCTTGATCACCGCCGCCGCGCAGCCCGGCGGCGGGGCGGTCAGCCCCATGGCGGCGCTGACGCAGCTGAGCCCGCAGGAGCTGGATAAACGCCCGAGGCTGCAAGTGGAGGCGGCAGACCAAACGTCCAACCCCGCCGCGGGGCGGCTGGGGTGGTGCATGGGCGCCGCGCTCGGGTGCGCCGCGCTTGCGGTGGCGCTTCGCGCAGGCGCTAATAGGTGGCGGAAAGCGCCTGCTCGCGGGTCAGCGCCGCGCCTTCCGGCAAGAGGGAAATAATCTCCCACGGCACCCGCTCCACGTGCGCCGCACCCACAGTTTCTAACGCGGCGGCGTCCGGGGCGCTGTGGCGCAGGCCGTTCGCGGAGACCACGTGGTAGCCGTGACCAGAATCCACGCCGACCGATCCGTGCGCAAGCCCCGCGAACCGGGCAGCCACAGAAGTTCCCGATAGCTCGATGCCCTCGGGCACCTCGTCGTTGATCGCGCCGCCGCGGCCCTGGTCGACACACACGGTGTGCGGATCGACCCACTCCGGGCGCTCCCGCGGCAGCCGCAGCTGCCTGTCCCCGTCCGGGTAGTCCGCCAGATCCGCCCGGTTCGCGGTGTTCGCCTGCGCCCCGGCGTCGAGGAGGATGCGGCGCTGGGTGTCGGTCAACGGTTGGACCTTCCCGTCCGCCAGCGCCCAGGACTGCCCGTCGGCGTCGATGACCTCCGGCAGCTGCTCCGGCAACGCCGCCGGCGGCAGTTCTTGAAGCGCCGCGATCACCTGCGCGGGCGGGGTCCACCGCGGCGTGTCCGGGGTGATGCCCAGCGCGCGGCGCAGCACTCGGCCCTGCGCGGTGTGTTCCTCCGGCAGCAGGCGCCGGCCCTGCGCGGTGACCAGCCACTCCCGGGAGTCGTCGGCGGCCAACGCGGCGGCGTGGTCCGGCAATGGCTCCGGCGCACTCCCCGCCACCACAGTGATGGTGTCCGCGCCGCACACCGACCAGCTGGCATCCGGCGCGCTCTCCGGCGCGAACATCCCCGGCGCCGCGACGATGCCCACCGGCACCCCGCGCGGCATCGCCGCCAGGTTCGCATCCCCGATGCGGGCGGGTTCAGCCGCCGAACCCGCAATCAGGCGCGCAGAGGCCAGGTTCGTCACCGGATGCGCCGCCTGCCCCACCCGGACGTACAGCGTGCCGTCCGCCGCGCGGAAAATCGGCGCATCGCCCGGATCTGCATTCGGCCGCATCCACGCGAACAGCCCCATCACCCCGGCGATCATGACCACCGCAGCGGTGCCGAAAATCGTCGCGCGCCGCCGCGCGGCCAACGGGTCGTGGATCATGCGGCTGTCGCCGAAGACAAGGCCGTGCTCCATCCGGCGGCGCATGAATTTGTGGCCCGATACCTGGGCGCGCGTAGTTGGCAAAAGCTTCGCCATGACAATTCCCCTCCCCCGAGAACTCCTGGCGCAAAGCCTACTGCGTGGCGGACACCTCCGCGAGCGCAAACAGCTCGTCGGAGCCGTGTTCTTGCCCGTCTTCGACCATCTGCTGCAGCTCTTCCTGGCTGAACTGGCTGTTGACCGCGAAGATCGCGGTGCCTCCCTTGCGGTAGACCGGGGTCACGCCGTTAGAGACCCAGAAGTCGCGCAGCATCTCGTACGGCGGGTACTGGTAGTTCCAGAACGCGCCGGGGCTGAGCAGGAAGAACTTCACGTTGAGGTTTTCTACTGTTTCGTCGACGAGGTTGTGCTCGCCTTCGCCGATGAAGTCCGCGTTCCAGTACATGATGTCGCCGTTGGTGCCGCGCCCGCCGTTGGGCCACAGGTAGTGGCGGTTCAGGGTGGGCACGCCGTTGTAGGCGTACATCCAGGAGTAGCCGTCTGCCGGGTCGCCGGCGGTGAGTCCTTCCCAGGCGGCGGGCTGGGTTGCCAGCCAGTCGAAGGCCTCGAGGTCGTCGGCGTCGACCATGCGGTCGATGACGCGGGCGGCGGCGTAGCTTTTCTCCGCGCCTTGGTCGGTGTGCTGGTGGATCGTCGGGATCGCGGCGGATGCGACGATGCAGGCCACCACGATGGATGCCACTGCACTGACCCGCTCGCCTTTGGCATAGCGCTTAGCGACGGGCGCTGCCGTGATCACCCTGATCCCCGCAGCGACCGCAATGGCGGCCGCGGCGGTGACCGCCATCACCACCGGCATGATCAGGCGGTGGCCGGTGCTGTAGTGGAGGTTGCCCACATACGCCAACAGGTTGCCCAGCGTGTTGTCGAAAGGCACGAGCGCATTGGCGGTAATGGCCAGTGATAGGGCGTAGAACAGCGCCGGCCACACCTGTCGGCGCCACAGCAGGCACACCAGCGCGCCGGCGCCGGCCAGCCACAGCAGCGCGGTGGCGTCGTAGGCCGGGAAGAACTGGGTGACGTGGCGGGTTTCCATCCTCGCTGCTGTGCCCCACGCCCCGCCGACGCCGAGATTTTCTTCCGGACGCCAGGACGCCACCTCGCCCGCCTGGGCGGAGCCAGCCAGCACCTGCGGCACGAACATGGCCACACCGGCGACTGCGGGCAGCCCCATCCACAGGGTGTCGGCCAGCCGGGAGCGCTCGGGGCGCACCAGTGTGGAGGTCAGCCAGTACAGACCCACAGCGAGCACCACGATGGTGACCGCGGACGGGTGCACGCACAGCACCGCCACGAACGCCAGCGCGGCAGGAAGTGCGCTGGCGCGGCGGCGGGGCACGGTGATCAGCAGCCAGGAGACGGTGCCGGTCAGCGCCACCGCGAACAGGTAGGGCCACATGCCCACGTAGTCCGGGATCCACAGCAGCTGCGGCGCCGCGTAGCCCATGATGGCGGCGAGTGCGGCCGCGATCTGCGCCGTCAGCCCGGTCGAGCGCAGGAAGGCGAACACGAAGCACGCCAGCGTCATCGGCAGCGCCAGCGCGGGCAGCACCGCGGAGGCGATGTTCAGCGCGGGGATGGGGTCGAGACCGGCCGCCTCCCCGAACAAGGCGATGCCGGCGTGGTAGGCGGACGGGTAGAACAGCTTCAGCTGGCTTTCCACGTTCTGCAGCTCACCCATCCGGGTAGCCGAGGCGATGCCGTCGTCCATGATGAAGCGCACGAGGTTGGCGTGCCACTGCGAGTCCCAGCCCTGCACGATGTTGTAGATGCCGTTCGGCATCCGCTCGAGCCACCGCAGCCTGACGGACGCAGCCATAAAGGCGCCGATACCCACGCCTGCGGCGGGCAGGACCCAGTACGGGTCGGCGATGCTGCCTATGCGGGCGTCACCCGGGTAGAGGGCGCGGCGCCAGCTCACTGCCCCGCCGCGGCGCGCCCGCCGCACGAACATGTACCGCCAGGCCGCGGCCACAAGGACGGCGGCGACCATGCTGACCCCGAAAGTCCACAGGTTGTACGGGGCGCTGGTCAACCCCCAGAACCAGGAGGTCACGCCGAAAAGCCCGAAGGACACCGGCACGGAGGCGGCGGCTGCTGCCGGGGCTTTCATGCCCGCGATCCACGACACCAGGAAGCCGGGGAGGGTGAAAAACACGGCGGCGAACCACGCGGCTGCAACTGTTGTCATGGCACCTCCCTGTTCTGGTGTAACCCAAGCATGCTACATCTCGCGCTTGGCTCTCGTCGCTTCGGCTCGCGCCGCCAACGCGTCTTCTGCTGGGTAGTCCACCCCCACAAGAGTGAGTCCGCGTGCAGGGGCGAGGGGGACGTCGGCGGCGCGGGCGTCGCGAAGCAAAAGCTCCTTAGGCCACTGGGGCGCGCGCCGGCCCTGGCCCACGGTCAGGCAGGTGGCCACGAGTGCGCGGACCATGTTCCAGCAGAAGGCGTCGGCGGTGATTCGCGCCTCGTACAGCATCGGTTCGACCTCGCGCCACGTGAAGGCGTGCACCTCGCGGATCGTGGTGGCGTGTTCCTTCGGGCGGCAGAAGGCGGCGTAGTTGTTCAAGCCGACGAGCGCGTCGGCGCAGGCCTGCACCGCATCCAGCTCGACGGGTTTCGGCCACACGGCGGTATCGCGCGCGCGGGTGGGCAGCGCGCCGGCCGGGTGGGTGGTCACGCGGTAGACGTACGTGCGGGCCAGCGCGGAAAAGCGGGCGTCGAAGCCGGCGGGTGCCTCGCGCACGTCGAACACGCGGACGTCTTCAGGCAGCAGCTTTGCTAAGCGACGCACCAGCCGCCCCGGATCCCCCTCAATCGAGCGCTGGTTCAGCGTTTCGGCGGGGATGTCCGCGTGGGCGACCTGCCCGGCGGCGTGCACGCCCGCGTCGGTGCGGCCCGCCACGGTCAGCGCAACGTCGGTGCGCAGCACCAGCGACAGTGCCTCCTCGATGGTTTGCTGGACGGTGCGCAGGCCCCCTTTTTGGCGCGCCCAGCCGTGGAAGTCGGTGCCGTCGTATGCGATGTCGAGGCGCAGGCGCAGCGTGTCGTCCATGGTCACGAATTGTATCGCCGGGGAACGCGCGCACAGCAAAGCGCCCGGCCGCACTGTCGTCGCAGTGCAGCCGGGCGCATTGTTCAGGGAGGCAGTCGCGTGGACTACTTCTCCTCTGCGGTCTCCTCAGCCGGAGCCTCTTCAACCTTGGCGTCCTCGGCCGGAGCCTCCTCAGCCTTGGCCTCCTCGGCCTGGCGGGAAGCGGCAGCGCGGGCTGCGCGGGTGGCCTCGGAAGACACGGTCTCCTCGAGCACCAGAGAAATCTGGGTCATCGGAGCGTTGTCGCCCGGGCGGTTCTCCAGCTTGATGGAGCGGGTGTAGCCGCCGTCGCGGTTGGCGAACTTCGGTGCGAGCTGGTCGAACAGGTAGGTCACGACCTCCTTGTTCGGCAGCTCGGCCAGGACGGCGCGGCGGTCGGCCACGGTGCCCTTCTTCGCCTTGGTGATCAGCTTCTCGGCGTAGGGACGCAGCTGGCGGGCCTTCGCGTCCGTCGTCTTGATAGCGCCGTGCTCGAACAGGGCCAGGGCCAGGTTGGACAGAATGTGCTTCTGGTGGCCGGCCGAGCCTCCGAGACGGGCGCCCTTCTTCGGGGTAGGCATTTTCGTACTCCTCGTGTGCGTTTAATTGAGCGCGTGCTCTGTGGTGTTACTCGGTCTCGTCCGCGCTGGTGTCGACGTAGTCTCCAGTCTCGGCGTCATAGCCTTCGATCTGGGTCGGGTCGAAATCTTCCGGAGCATCCTTGAGGGTCAGGCCCAAGCTAGCCAGCTTGATCTTGACCTCGTTGATGGACTTCTGGCCGAAGTTGCGGATATCCAGCAGGTCGCTTTCGGTGCACTCTGCGAGCTCACCGACCGTGTGGATGTCCTGGCGCTTCAGGCAGTTGTAGGAGCGCACGGAGAAGTTCAGGTCCTCGATCGGCGTGGAGTACGCGGCGATGTACTCGGTCTCCTGCGCCGACGGGCCGATCTCGATGCCCTCGGCCGCGGTGTTCAGCTCGCGCGCCAGGCCGAAGAGCTCCACCAGGGTGGAACCGGCCGACGCGAGGGCGTCGCGTGCGGTCATGGAGTTCTTGGTCTCCACATCGATGATCAGCTTGTCAAAGTCGGTGCGCTGCTCGACACGGGTCGCCTCAACCTTGTAGGCGACGCGGGTCACCGGCGAGTAGATCTGGTCGACCGGGATACGGCCGGCCTCGCCGCCGGAGTTAGGCATGGCCGGGACGTAGCCGCGGCCGCGCTCGACAACAAGCTCCATCTCCAGGCGAGCCTGCTCGTTCAGCGACGCGATGTGCAGGTCCGGGTTGTGGATCTCCACACCGGCCGGCGGCTCGATGTCGCCAGCGGTGACGTCGCCGGGTCCCTCAACGGCGAGCTGCATGACAACCGGCTCGTCGGAGTCGGAGGACAGCACGATGTCCTTGATGTTGAGGATGATCTCAGAGACGTTCTCCTTGACACCGTTGATCGTGGTGAACTCGTGGAGCACACCGTCGATCTTGATGGAGGTCACGGCTGCGCCCGGGATGGACGACAGCAGCGTGCGGCGCAGGGAGTTGCCCAGGGTGTAACCGAAACCAGGCTCGAGCGGCTCGATGATGAACTTCGAGCGGTTGGTGTCGATGTACTCCTCGGTCAATTCAGGACGCTGAGAGATGAGCATGAACTTCTCCTTTGTCGGCTCCCGCTATTTGAAGCCGGTAGGAATGGATATTCGGGAAGATTCCGTGCACCGAAGGACTGCGCCGATGGTGCGCGGGGTGAAGCAAACTGAAAGTCTACTTCGAGTAGAGCTCGACGATGAGCTGCTCCTGCAGGGGCACCTCGATCTGAGCGCGCTCGGGCAGCTGGTGCACGAGAATGCGCAGGGTGTCCGGAACGACCTGCAGCCAAGCCGGAACGACGGCCTCAAGCAGGTTGTCCTGAGCCTCTTCGAACCACAGCATGCTGCGGGACTTGTCGCGAACATCGATGATGTCGTACTGGGTCACGGCGAAGGACGGGACGTCGATCTTCTTGCCGTTGACGGTGAAGTGGCCGTGGGAGACCAGCTGACGTGCCTGACGACGGGTCTTTGCCAGACCAGCGCGGTAGACGACGTTGTCCAGACGGGACTCCAGCAGCATCAGCAGGTTGTCGCCGGTCTTGCCCGGGCGACGGTTCGCCTCTTCGTAGTAGCGGCGGAACTGCTTCTCCATCACGCCGTAGGTGAAGCGAGCCTTCTGCTTCTCCTGCAGCTGGAGCAGGTACTCGGACTCCTTGATGCGGGCGCGGCCAGCCTGCCCCGGAGGGTAGGGGCGACGCTCGAAGGACATGTCGCCGCCGACGAGGTCGACGCGGAGGCGACGGGACTTACGGGTAGCAGGGCCGGTATAACGAGCCATGTTTCTTTACCTCTTTTCCTTTCAGCCTTAAACGCGACGACGCTTCGGCGGACGGCAGCCGTTGAACGGCTGCGGCGTCACGTCGGAGATCGAAGAGACCTCCAGGCCGGCAGCCTGGAGCGAACGGATTGCGGTCTCGCGGCCGGAGCCCGGACCCTTGACAAAGACGTCGACCTTCTTCATGCCGTGGTCCATTGCCTTGCGGGCAGCGTTCTCGGCAGCCATCTGCGCAGCGAACGGCGTGGACTTACGGGAGCCCTTGAAGCCGACGTGGCCGGAGGATGCCCAGGAGATCACGTTGCCCTGCGGGTCCGTGATGGACACGATGGTGTTGTTGAAGGTGGACTTGATGTAGGCGTGGCCAGCGGCCACGTTCTTCTTGGCGGTGCGGCGTCCGCGACGCGCACCGGAACGAGTCTGAGGAGCCATAGGTTACTTCTTCTTTCCTGCGATGGTCTTCTTCGGGCCCTTGCGGGTACGCGCGTTGGTCTTGGTGCGCTGGCCGCGGACGGGCAGGCCACGACGGTGGCGCATGCCCTGGTAGGAGCCGATTTCAATCTTGCGGCGGATGTCTGCCTGCACCTCGCGGCGCAGATCGCCCTCCACGGTGTAGGAAGACTCGATCGCGTCACGCAGCGCAGCAAGCTGATCGTCGGTCAGATTATCAGTGCGCAGGTCCGGAGAAATGCCCGTCTTCTCGAGCAGTTCCTGAGCGCGGGTTGCACCGATGCCATAGATGTAGGTGAGAGCGATCTCCATGCGCTTGTTGCGCGGGAGATCCACACCAGCTAGACGTGCCATGAGGTACGTGCCTTTCGGGTTGTTACGGTGGTTTTCTCCCCACCCGTCCACGCCATACAACGCTTTGTCCGGGCCGTGCCGGAGATTGGGTTGTGGTTACGCGCGGCTCCGGCCACCGTGGCCAGAGGTGAGCGACCCGCCGTCAGACGGATCTGGGTGAGAAGGCTGAAATGCTTACTTGTAGCGGTAAGTGATGCGCCCGCGGTCCAGGTCGTAGGGAGAAAGCTCCACGACGACGCGGTCCTCCGGGAGGATGCGGATGTAGTGCTGGCGCATCTTGCCACTGATGTGGGCGAGAACCTCGTGCCCGTTGTCCAGTTCGACCCGGAACATCGCGTTCTTCAAGGGCTCGACAATGCGGCCCTCAACCTCGATTGCGCCTTCTTTTGCCATACACTCCACTTCCTACACTGCCCGCATTGCCTGAAAAGGTGCAGGCAGCAGACGTTTTTTACCGATACTTGCGGCGCATGTGCACGATACACAAACACCGCTGGACTACATTAGCCATTTACCTGCGAAAACGCAAAAAGCCCCAGCGCGAGCTGGGGCCTTCTATGCAGACGGTTTAGAACACGTAGACCTTGTCGCCGATCTGCAGGTCGTTGAAGTAACGCTCTGCATCGCCGCGGTACATGCGCACGCAGCCGTTGGACAAGTACTGAGGATCGCCCTGGTGGAACGCGATGCCGTTGTAAGTGAAGTACGTCGCGTACGGCATGGGAGCGTTGCCGAACTCCCAGGAGATCTCGTCTTTGACCTTGCGGTTGACGTAGAAGGTGCCGCGCGGGGTCTCCTGGCCGGGCTTGCCCGGGCCAATCAGACCGGACTGGTAGTACATCACGCCATTGTTCTGCAGCCAGGAGCGGCGGCCGTCGATGTCGACGCAGGCCTTCGCGTCAGCCGGGCACGGGCCGTAGTTGAAGTCGCCGCGCGGGTTCTGCTGCGGCGCCGGCGCTGGTTCAGAGGCCGGTGCCGGCTTCGGTGCGGGAGCGGGTGCCGGTGCGGGCTTCGGCTTCGGCTTCGGGGTCTTCTCCGCGATCAGGCCCGGGAAGAACACCTCGAGGATGTCGTCGATGCGCTGCTTGGCCTGGGCCGGCAGCTCGGGGTTGATCGACGCCAGGGCGTCTGCCTGCTGGCGCAGCTGGGTGCGGATGTTCCACGCGGCGTCACGCGCAGACTTGTCCAGGTTGGCGAAGGAGTTGTTTGCCTGCGTGGACAGCGCGTCCAGGCTGGACATCGCAACCGGGTTCTGCGCGGGCGCAGCCTGCGCGTTCACCGGGGCGGCCAGGGATGCGACGACACCGAGACCGGCGGCGAACGTGGTGGCGCGTCGCTTCAGCGGCGACTGCTTTGCGTGACGGGGGCGGTAAGACATGGCGGAAGTATAACCCTTTTGCCAACAAACGCTCTACAACGCGCCAGCGTTTTTCCCGCGCGGCGTAAGAATCCGCGGCCCTTCGGCGGTCGCTGCGACAGTGTGCTCCCAGTGGGCCGCGGGCGAGCGGTCGACGGACACCACAGTCCATTCGTCCTCGAGCACCTCGGTGTCCACTTCCCCGCCGAGGATGAGCATCGGCTCGATGGCGAGCACGGAACCATCCTGGATCACCGGCCCCCGGTTGGGTTTGCCCTCGTTTGCCAGGTACGGCTCCTCGTGCATCGTGTGCCCGATGCCGTGGCCGCCGTAGCCGTCGACGATGCCCAGGTCCACCCCGAAGCGTTCTTCGGCGGCGTAGGTGGCCCGCTCCAGGGCGTGGGAGACGTCGGTGAGCCTGTTTCCCGGCACCATCGCCTTCAGCCCCTCCGCCAGCACCCACTCCGTGGCCTTGTTCAGGGCATCTACTTCCGGCGCCAGCTCGCCGACGCCGAACGACCATGCGCTGTCGCCGACCCAGCCATCAAAGGTGGCGCCGCAGTCGATCGAGATTAAGTCACCTTCTTTGAGCACGATGCTTGACGACGGAATGCCGTGCACCACAACCTCATTCACCGAAGCGCAGATGGAGCCGGTAAAACCCTGGTAGCCCAAAAACGTCGGTACCGCCCCGTGGTCGCGGATCACTGCCTCGGCCACCTGGTCCAGCTCGAGCGTGCTCACGCCCGGCTTGGCGGCGGCGCGCACCTCTTGCAGCGCCACGCCGACGATGCGGCCGGCGGCCTCCATGGCGTCGAGCTCAGCCGGCGTCTTGGCCGCGATTTTGCGTTTGCGAAACACCATGGGTGGGTCTCCTTTGGTTCGTCGATAAGCAAAAATGCGAAAGGCCGGTGCGAACACACCGGCCTTCAGGTGAAAGGGCTACTTGCCCAGCGCCTCCATGGCGCGCTGGTTGATCTCGTCCACGTCGCCGACCGCGTCGATGGAGATGATCTGGTCGCCGTAGTGCTGGATCAGCGGGGCGGTCTCGTCGCGGTAGACGCCCAGACGGGTGCGGATGGTCTCCTCGTTGTCGTCGGCGCGGCCGCGCGCGAGCATGCGCTCGACCACAACGTCCTCGTCGACCACGAAGTTGAGCACGCCGTCGAGCTTCTCGCCCTTCTTCGCCAGCAGCTCGCCGAGGATTTCCGCCTGCTCCACGGTGCGGGGGAAGCCGTCCAGCAGGAAGCCGTCGGTCGCATCGTCCTGGTTCAGGCGGTCCTCCACCATGCGCGCGGTGACGTCGGTGGGCACGAGCTTGCCTGCGTCGATGTAGCTTTTCGCCTCAACGCCGAGCGGGGTGCCCTCGCCGATGTTGGCGCGGAAGAGATCGCCCGTGGAGATGTGCGGCACACCGAGCTTCTCGGAGAGGATAGCGGCTTGGGTGCCCTTGCCGGCACCGGGAGGGCCAAGGAGAACGAGACGCATTATCGCAGAAGTCCTTCGTAGTTGGATTGCAGGAGCTGGGATTCAATTTGCTTCACCGTGGTCAGGGCCACGGACACCATAATCAGGATGGCGGTGCCGCCGAACGCGCTCATACCCATGCGTCCGGAGCCGGTGATGCCGGCGTCCATGGCCAGGTTCGGAAGCACAGCGATCACGGCGAGGTAGATCGCGCCGACGAACAGCAAGCGGTTCATCACAAACGCCAGGTACTCCGCCGTCGGGCGGCCCGGGCGGATGCCCGGAATGAAGCCACCGTACTTCTTCATGTTCTCCGCTTGGTCCACCGGGTCGTACTGGATGGAGACGTAGAAGTAGGAGAAGAAGATAATCAGCACCACGTAGGCGAGGATGTACTGCCAGGAGCCCGGGTTCTGCAGCCACGCCATGACGTGGTTCATCCACCAGTTGTCCGGCGGGGTGGGCTGGTTCATGGTGACGATCTGGGTGATCAGCACCGGCACGTACATCAGCGAGGAGGCAAAGATCACCGGGATCACGCCGGCCTGGTTAACCTTCAGCGGCAGGTAGGTCGAGGAACCGCCGTACTGGCGGCGGCCCACCATGCGCTTGGCGTACTGCACCGGGATGCGACGCTGGCCCTGCTCGATGAACACGATGCCCACCACAAGCGCGATCAACGCGGCCACGACCAGGGCGAGGGTGACGCCGCCGGACTGCTGGAAGATGAAGGCGCCCTCGGACGGGATCTGGGTGGCGATGCCGGCGAAGATGAGCAAGGACATGCCGTTGCCCACGCCCTTTTCGGTGATGATCTCGCCGAGCCACATGATCAGCACAGCGCCGGAGGTCATCACGATGATCATCATGAGCAGCGTCCAGATGTTGCGGTCCTCCACCAGCACCGGCATACCCTGGCCGAGCAGCTGCTCACGGTCGGCCAGAGCGACGATGCCAGCGGACTGCAGCAGCGCCAGCGCCACCGTGAGGTAGCGCGTGTACTGCGTCATCTTGGCCTGGCCGGACTGGCCTTCCTTCTTCAGCTCCTCGAACTTCGGGATCACCACGGTGAGCAGCTGCACGATGATGGAAGCCGTAATGTACGGCATGATGCCGATGGCGAAGATGGACAGCTGCAGCAGCGCGCCGCCCGAGAACAGGCCGATGATGGAAAACATCGTCGCCCGGTCGCCCTGGGCGATCTCATCCAACCGTTGGTTAATCAAGCCGTAATCCACGCCGGGGGTCGGAATCTGGCAGCCGACGCGGTACAGAATCATCAGCGCAAGGGTGATCAGGATCTTCTTGCGAAGATCAGGGTCCTTGAACACCTGAGCAATAGCGGACACAAAGCCTCCTGGCCCCCGCCGTGCCACGGGCGGGAGGTAGCGGACATTCGACTCCTCGCGCGAGGTTCTCGGGCATGCGAAAACCGGCGGGGCCGTCTTTTGACCCCACTACACTAACAGCCCCCGGTGGAAAGTTGATATTTCAGGTTCCGCATTTGTCCCGCTCCCAGGGTCCCGCCAGGCAATTGGTCGGTGCCGCCAACGCTACGGCGGTGTTGCCGCCGCTGCGCCAATCGCGGCCGAATGCGTCAGGCGGCGCCCAAAACACCAGCTCGGAACTTGCGGCTGCCGGAACCGTCGAAGGCCTACACACTCAACGACGACGAACCCCCGTCCCGGTTGATCCGGAACGGGGGTTCGTTGTAAAGCTAACGCTAGAACGTCAGCTTCGGACTAGTTCTGCGCAGCGCGCTTGGAGAAATCAACGGTGGTGGCGGAACCGCCAGCAGCCTTGATCTTCTCCTCAGCGGACTTGGAGAACTTGTTTGCGGTGACGTTGAGTGCGACGTTGATGTCGCCCTCTGCCAGCACCTTCACCGGCTGCTTCGGGCGCACGAGGCCCTTGGCAACGATGTCGGCGATGGCGATGTCGCCACCCTGCGGGAAGGCCTCTGCCAGATCCGCGACGTTGACCACCTGGTACTCGACGCGGTTCGGGTTCTTGAAGCCCTTCAGCTTCGGCAGACGCATGTGCAGCGGCATCTGGCCACCCTCGAAAGCAGCGGAAACCTGCTTACGAGCCTTGGTGCCCTTGGTACCGCGGCCGGCGGTCTTACCCTTGGAGGCCTCACCGCGACCGACGCGGGTCTTGGCCTTGTTTGCGCCCTCTGCCGGGCGCAGATCATGGAGCTTGATGATGTCAGCCATGTGTTATCTACTCCCCTGCAACTTCTTCAACGGTGACGAGGTGACGCACCTTGAGGATCTGGCCGCGGGTAGCAGCGTTGTCCTTCTTAACCACGGACTGGCCGATCTTGCGCAGACCGAGAGCCTCGAGGTTCTTACGGGTAACCGGCTTCTCGCCGACCTTGCCGTGGTGCAACGTAATCTTCAGTGCCATGGTGCTTAGGCCTCCTGTCCTGCGCGTGCGCGCAGCATGCGAGCCGGTGCAACTTCCTCGACGGACTTGCCGCGCTTGGCAGCCACCTCTTCGGGGCGGACAAGCTGCTTGAGACCAGCGACGGTTGCCTGGACCACGTTCAGCGCGTTGTCGGAGCCGAGGGACTTGGCCAGGATGTCCTGGATACCAGCGCACTCGAGCACCGGACGTACGGCGCCACCGGCGATGACACCGGTACCCGGAGCAGCCGGGCGCAGCATGACGATGCCAGCGGCCTGCTCTGCCTGGACCGGGTGCGGAATGGTGCCCGCGATCATCGGGACGCGGAAGAAGTTCTTGCGAGCTTCCTCTGCGCCCTTCTGGATTGCGGCGGGAACTTCCTTTGCCTTGCCGTAGCCGACACCGACCATGCCCTCACCGTCGCCGACGACGACGAGTGCGGTGAAGGACATGTTGCGGCCGCCCTTGACGGTCTTAGCAACGCGGTTGATGGTGATGACGCGCTCGATGTACTTGTCGCGCTCGTCGTTGTGGTTGTTGCGACGGTCGTCGCGACGGCCACGGCCGCCGCGGCCACCGCGGTCGTTGTTCTTCTGGTTGTCGGCGGAGCGCCCGCCGTCACGCCGTTCACGTTCGGCCATTACGCGATCCTTCCGTTGATGGTGATGTTTGCGGTGATCATTAGAACTTCAGACCACCTTCACGAGCTGCCTCGGCCAGCGCAGCAACGCGGCCGTGGTACTTGTAGCCGCCGCGGTCGAAGACGATTGCTTCGATGCCTGCAGCCTTGGCCCGCTCAGCGACGAGCTGGCCAACCTTGGCGGCCTTGTCCTTCTTGTCGCCCTCCAGGTTGCGAACGTCCGGCTCGATGGACGACGCGGAAACCAGGGTGTGGCCCGCGAGGTCGTCGATGACCTGGACGTGGATGTGACGCGAGGAGCGGTGCACAACGAGACGCGGGGTCTCCGGGGTGCCACGCAGCGTCTTGCGGATGCGGCTGTGGCGACGTGCGCGAGCCTCGCGGCGGCGGGACGAGATGTCCTTGCCAACCGGAGTGCGCTTGGTGTTCTCTGCGGTATTGCTCATGATTACTTACCCGTCTTTCCGACCTTGCGGCGGATCTGCTCGCCGGCGTAGCGGATGCCCTTGCCCTTGTACGGGTCATCCTTACGCAGACGGCGGATGTTTGCCGCAATCTGGCCAACCTGCTGCTTATCGGTGCCTTCGATCGCCAACTTGGTGTTGCCGTCGACGGAGAACGTGATGCCTTCCGGCGCCTCGATCAGGACCGGGTGCGAGTAGCCGAGGGAGAACTCGAGGTCCTTACCCTTCTGCTGCACGCGGTAGCCGACGCCGAAGATCTCCATGTTGACCTTGTAGCCCTCAGTCACGCCCACAACCATGTTGTTGATCAGGGAGCGGGTCAGGCCGTGCAGCGAACGGTTGTCGCGGTGGTCGTCCGGGCGGGCAACCAGAATCTCGTTGTCCTGGACGGAAGCGGTGATCGGCTCCGGCATATCCAGGTCCTTGGTGCCCTTCGGGCCCTTGACCTCGACGTGCTGGCCGTCGATCTTCACCTCGACGTTGTTCGGAATAGCGATGGGTGCGTTACCTACGCGAGACATAAGTCTTTCAACCTCCCTTTACCAGACGTAAGCGAGGACTTCCCCGCCTACACCCTTCTCTTGAGCCTGGCGGTCGGTGAGCAGGCCGTGGGACGTGGAGATGATTGCCACGCCCAGGCCACCGAGCACCTGAGGCAGGTCGTTGGACTTCGCGTACACGCGCAGGCCCGGCTTGGACACGCGGCGCAGGCCCGCGATGGAAGACTCGCGGGTCGGGCCGTACTTGAGGTTGAGGGTCAGCGACTTGCCAACCTTCTCGTCCTCAACTTTGTAGTCTTCGATGTAGCCTTCCTGCTTCAAGATCTCGGCGATGTTCACCTTGATCTTGGAAGAAGGCATGGACACGGAGTCGTGCTGCGCATGTGCTGCGTTGCGCACGCGCGACAGCATGTCCGCGATCGGATCAGTCATGGTCATTGTGGTGACCGTTCCCTTTCTCGTTGCGGTTCCCATCCACCGGGTGACCTGCTGCGCCGGAGCGCAATCGGTCGCGTTTTCCGCGTGGTCTGTCGGGGGCTACTCACGCTGCCCGTGCTCAATAGCGCGGGCCGCTCGCCGCCTCCCTTGCACGCGGTCCGCATCATGGCGGGGGGCCTGCAACAAAGTTGGATGTTCAAATGTACTTCGGCTTGCGCACGCCGAAACGTCGGCGCGCAAGTCCGAGGCGGTAACTTACCTCTTTGCTGGGCAAATGAGCAAATCGCTTCTCGACGGCCACCTTCGGCCCCTCCCCGTCCCGGCGACGCCTGAGACTTCCCTAGACTTCCCTGCATGGGAACTGCTCTTGCACAGCTGGTTGGAACGCTGGACGCCACCCGCGACGAGCGCGAAGCGCTGTACGTGTGGTTCCACCAGCATCCAGAGTTGTCGCTGCAGGAGCTGCAGACGGCGTCGAAGATCCGCTCGCAGCTGGATGCGCTGCAGCTCGCGCACACACAGGTGGGCGAGACGGGCACGGTGTGCGTGCTGGAAAACGGCCCCGGTCCGGTGGTGGCCATCCGCGCCGACATCGACGCGTTGCCGGTGCAGGAGCGCTCCGGCAAGCCGTATGCCTCCACTGCAACGCAGCTCGACGCGGTCAGCGGCCACGAGGAGCACGTCGCCCACGCATGCGGGCACGACTTCCACATCATGGGCGTGCTCGGGGCGCTGCAGGCCTACGCCGCCCACCGCGACTGCTGGAGCGGCACGCTGGTGGCAGTGTTCCAGCCCGCTGAGGAGGCATACACCGGTTCCCGGGTGATGCTGGCCAACGGCATCGGCGAGGCGATGCCCACTCCCGACGTGTATCTGGGCCAGCACGTGCTGCCCATGCTGCCCGGCGGGTGCGTGGGCACGCACCCGGGGCCGTTTATGTCCCAGTCCTTTTCCGCGAAGATTGAGGTCTGGGGCAAGGGCACGCACGGCTCCATGCCGGACAAAGGCGTGGACCCGATCTTGTTGGCCTCCAACATTGTCACCCGGCTGCACACCGTGGTCTCCCGCGAGATAAAGGCGCAGGAGACCGCAGTGCTCACCGTCGGCGCGATCCACTCCGGCGTCAAAGCGAACGTGATCCCGGAGACCGCGCAGCTTTTGGTGGACACCCGGGCGTACACCCGGGAGGTCAGCGACCGGTTGCGCAGCGCGATTATCCGCATCGTGCGCGGCGAGTGCGTGGCGGCGGGCAGCCCCCGCGAGCCGGAGATCACGTTCTACGACGAGTACCCGCTCACGGACAACGACCCCATGATCACCTCGCGGGTGCGCGACGCTTTCGACGCCTATTTCGGCGACGAATCTGTGGAGCTGGACCAGGTGTCTGCCTCAGAGGATTTCTCCATCATCCCCGACGCACTGGGGGTGCCCTACACCTACTGGGGCCTGGGCGGTTTCGCGGACTGGGAGAATGCCCCCAGCAACCACTCCCCCAGCTTCGCCCCGGACCTGCAGCCCACGCTCGACCGCGCTGCTGAGGTGATGATCGTGGCGGCGGCTGCATGGCTGGTGGACGGTTAGAAGGGCAGCGCGGGCCGGGCGCGCACGCGCGTCTGCCCGATGTCGGAGCGCTCGCCCGCCTCGTGGCCCTGGCCGAACGCGTCCGGGTCGAATGAGCGCTTGGACGAGTAGTTGCCAAGGAAGTAGCCCATCTTGGCGGCGAATTCGTCGCGGGCTGCGGTGGCTTTCTGAAAGTCGTCGACAAGCACGAGCCCGTAGTCGCTGTCCGAGTCCTCGACCGTCTTTTCCGCCTGCGCGAGCCGCGCCCCAATGCTGGCCGCAAACCCCGACATGAAGCTGCGCCGGCGCACGACCGCTGATTCGCTCCAGCTGGTGGCGCGGACCTTCTGCGCGTCCGCCAGCATGACGGGCAGCAGCAACGCGTAGAGCATGTCCACGCGCTCCAGGTGGCGGGCGCAGCCGAAAATCACCGCATCTTTGATGCGCGTGGAGTTGTACACGCGCTGCGAAAAGCCCGTGCAGTGCAGGGCCCGCGCGATGGTGAGCAGCAGATTCGCCTGCATCTCCGTGTAGGCGCCCGCGAACTCGTAGGTGCACTGCCCTACCTCGCTGCCGTCGCCGTCTTCAAGGTCTTTCTGCTCGTACCCGTACTCGGCCATGAGCTCGAAGGCGCGGGCGTAAAACGCGTCGCCTTCCGGTGTGCCTTCTTGGTCGCGCGCCTGGTTGAGCAGTTTCTGCAGGCGCTGCTTGATCTTGTCTTCGGTACGCATCGGACGCACCCACCCCTTCCATGTAGTTCGGATTGGTGGGTGTAGTTCTAGCGGGCAACACACCCGCGTGGTTGCGCCCCTGTGAAATTCGCGAACTTAGCCCTGTGGATAACCCGCGTTTACGCAGCTACATTGGCCGTATGGTCGAACCCCGAAAGCAAATGCGCGGCGAGGCGATCCGCTCACTTCTTCCCATGGTCAAGCACTCCAAGCACACCGTGCCGGCCGGACTTGGGCACCTCATCGCCTTGCGCGCGTCCGTGCTCAACGACTGCAAAGCGTGCATCGCCACCCACCGCCGCGACGCACGCGCGGACGGGTTGACGCACGACCGCATACTCGCCGCGGAGGACTGGACCAACCACAAAGCCGAGTTCACCGAAACGGAGCGCGCGGTCCTCGCGCTCACAGACGCGATCACGCACATCGATGGCTACGACTCCGTCCCCGACGAGCTCTGGCACGCCGCCGTTTCCCACTTCGGCGACGAGGGCACGCACGACCTCGTGGTCTCTATCTGTGCCATCAACGCCTTCAACCGAGTGAGTATTGCCACCCGAACCGACCCGCAGCAGGTCAAGGGGACCACCGAGTTCGACCTGGACTTCTCAGCCCGCCGGCGCTAGCTCCACTCAATGATGATCTTGCCCTTCGTCGATAGGCGACCCCCGGCTCCGAGCCACTAGGATCGGTGCAATGAGCAGGACCAAGCGCAGTTTCGCAGTGACCAAGATCGCCGCCGACGGCACCCGCGACACCCGCGCGGGCCAGGTGGAAGTCGAAGAGCCGCTGGAAATCCGAGCTGGCGGCCAATCCGTCGCCACGCTTATGCGCACCCCGGGCCACGACGTCGAGCTCGCCCACGGCCTGCTGCTCGCCCGCGGGCTGATCAGCCGCGTCGACGACGTGGTGACAGCCCGCTACTGCGAGGGCGCGATCGGCGGCGAAAACACCTACAACCTGCTGGATGTCCAGCTCGCGCGCCCGGCCGCGCCCCGGTTCATCGACCCGATCCCCGGCGACGCCTGCGGCATCTCCTCCGAGCAGCGAGTGCGCGAACTCGCCGCGAGCTTGGACGTTCGCCCGGAGTTCGCCGCCGTCGCCCCCGACGCCATTTTCGCGGCCCCTGCGCTTCTTGCCGCACACCGCACTCGGGATCTGCCCACCGCCGTCGCGGGCGATGTGGGCCGCCAGGACCTCGTCGCCGTCAACGCGGTGCACAAGATCGCGGGGCATGTGCTTCTCGACGCCGTCGCGTCCCCCACCATTGCCCTCGACGCACGCGTGACGTTCGAAATCGTGCGTGCCGCCGCCGCAGCAGGCGCGGCCGCCGTGGTCACCACCGCGGGCGTGACCTCGATGGCCGTCGAGCTGGCCCGGGCAACCAACACCGTGCTCGTCGGCGAAGTTACGCCGGAGCGCTTCAGCGTCTACGCCGGGGCTGAGACGCTCTAGCCCCACACGCATCTGGGGCGCCATCACGGCGATCCCCACAGCCCAAAGACGCGAAAATACCCCCACCAACGACAAAACCTCCGGACCCGAGGGGCCGGAGGTATCGTCGTCAAGCAAAATGCGCTTATGCGCGCTTCATCTTGCCGTCCTTGTCGGCGAACGGGAAGCCGAGGTGCGTCAGCAGAGCGCGACCCTCGTCGTCGTTCGTTGCGGTGGTCACGAGCGTGATGTCCATGCCGCGCACGCGATCGATCTTGTCAATGTCGATCTCGTAGAACATGGTCTGCTCGGACAGGCCGAAGGTGTAGTTGCCGTTACCGTCGAACTGCTTGTCGTTCAGGCCGCGGAAGTCGCGAATACGCGGCAGAGCCACGGTGAGCAGGCGGTCCAGGAACTCCCACATGCGGTCGCCGCGGAGGGTGACCTTCGCGCCAATCGGCATGCCTTCGCGGAGCTTGAAGTTAGCGATGGACTTCTTCGCGCGGCGAAGCTGCGGCTTCTGGCCGGTGATGGCGGTGAGGTCCTCGAGCGCGCCGTTGATCACCTTGGAGTCGCGGGCTGCGTCGCCCACACCCATGTTCACGACGATCTTGGTCAGGCCCGGGATCTGCATGACGTTGTCGTAAGCGAACTGGTCGTTCAGCTTGGTGCGGATCTCGTCCTGGTAACGCGTCTTCAGGCGGGGGGTGTACTGAGTTGCTTCAGTCATCTTAGATGTCCTTCCCGTTCGACTTGGCCACGCGGACCTTCTTGCCGTCCTCGTCGAAGCGGTAGCCGACGCGGGTCGGCTTGCCCTCGGAATCCAGGATCATCACGTTGGACACGTGGATCGGAGCTTCCTGGGTGACAATGCCGCCGGACTCGGCGCCGCGCTCGTTGTAGGAGTTAGCGACGTGCTTCTTGATGCGGTTCACGCCCTCGACCAGGACCTTGTCACGCTGCGGGTACGCCTCGATGACGCGACCCTGAGCGCCCTTGTCCTTGCCGGCGATGACCTGGACCATATCGCCCTTCTTGATCTTCATAAGTTAGATCACCTCCGGTGCGAGAGACACGATCTTCATGAAGCGCTTGTCGCGCAGCTCACGTGCGACCGGGCCGAAGATGCGGGTACCGCGCGGCTCGGTGTCGTTCTTGATGATGACGGCAGCGTTCTCGTCGAAGGAGATGTAGGAACCGTCCGGACGACGGGTTTCCTTCCTTGCGCGGACGATGACCGCCTTGACAATCTCGCCTTCCTTGACGTTGCCGCCCGGGGCAGCTTCCTTCACGGTGGCGACAATCGTGTCGCCGATGCCGGCGAAGCGTCGAACAGAGCCGCCGAGGACGCGGATGCACAGCAGCTCGCGTGCACCCGTGTTGTCGGCGACCTTCAGACGCGATTCTTGCTGAATCACAGTTGGTCTCCTGACCTGGATCAATGTGCGCCAGAT
Organism: Corynebacterium fournieri; assembly: GCF_030408775.1. Lineage (NCBI taxonomy): Bacteria > Bacillati > Actinomycetota > Actinomycetes > Mycobacteriales > Corynebacteriaceae > Corynebacterium > Corynebacterium fournieri. Next base: position 376,718 of record NZ_CP047210.1, on the reverse strand, counting down.
TTCCGTCCTGCACGCACGTGGTCAATGTTTCTGTCATGCCCATTGCTTATCGACGAACCCCGTACGCTCGTTCCTCGCGCACGAGGTGGACGAAACGCCAACCCTCGCGCACGAGGTGAGCGCCACACGGTCGAAGGGTCTCGGTTGCGCAGCTCGGAAACGCGCGTTGCAACCGACCAGCAGTGGACAACCCGGACATTCAATCATGAGCTGGGCCGATTCCCCAAATCCGGCTCTGGCCCTGCGCCGCACAGGCGCTGCGGGGACACGAAAACGCTACTAGTGTCTGTGAATCTAGACACACACCGCGATATCTTTCCGTTCTCGCAGGTCACAGCTCTACGGACCCCGTTCACAAGTTTCGCACTATGGTATGACCTCTTGTACGTTAAGTAACGTGAGTTTTTACGAAGCCGCCCCTACGGCGATCAAGAACAAGGTTGACCTCTTTTCCACAGAGCCCGCCCGGTTTGCCACTCGTGCAGTCTTGGCGGGCGTGTACCTGGGCATCATGACGGCGTTCGCCGCCTCCACTGCCCAGCTGCTGGACGAGTACGCCCCGGGCTGGGGCAAGTACGCGTTCGGCGCCATCTTCGCCTCCACGCTGTACATCATCATCGTGCTGCAAGGCGAACTCGCCACAGGTGACATGATGTTCATGACCTACGGCGCACTCCACAAGAAAAACACCGTTGTCAAGGGCTTTCTCCTTGTCTTGTTTGTCACCATCTTCAACCTCATCGGTGCAGTGGTCATTTCGTGGCTGATCTCCCGGACCACGATGGGCCACATGGTTGAGGCGGACGGATTCCTCCACGACCTACTGGTGGCCAAGCTGCAAAAGTCCAGTGGAACGCTGTTCGTCGAGGCAATCCTGGCCAACGTCGTGGTCAACATCGCCTTCATGCTGGCTACCCAAGCCGGCAAGGACTTCAGCGCGAAGCTGTGGGGCGTAATCTTGATCATCCCGTCGTTCGCCACCATGAGCTACGAGCACTCCATCGCTAACTTCATCCTCACCTCCCTGGGCGGCTTCACGCTCGGCCCGGACGCGATCGAAGGCTTCACCAACTGGAACGTCATCCGCAACTGGGTTGTGGTGTGGCTGGGCAACTTTGTCGGCGGCGGTTTCATCATGGGCGGACTCTACGGCTGGCTTAATCTGACCAAGACGGACTACAAGGACTAGTCCCCCTCCATCTGCCAGAATGGGACGGGTGAATGCTCCCGTCTCAACGCCAGATGTCCTCAACGCTGTCCGCGACGTGCGCGATGCCGTCGCGGGCACTTCTTTGCCTGTCGACGTCGCTTCCGAAGCCCGCGCCATAGTCAATCAGCTCGACGACTATGTGCTGCCGCGGCTGGCCAACCTTGATGCACCCCTGCTCGCCGTGCTCGGCGGCTCCACCGGCTCCGGCAAATCCACACTGGTCAACGCGCTGCTGCGGGAGCGCGTTTCCAATCCGGGCGTGATCCGCCCCACCACCCGCCAGCCGGTGCTGGTGGCCAACCCGTCCGACGCGGACTGGTTCAACTCCCCGCAGGTGCTTCCGGGCCTCGCGCGCTCCCATGGCGCCGGCGACGAGCGCTCCGCCACGCTGCGGGTTGTGGATACTCCCCGCATCCCCGAGGGCCTCGCGCTTCTCGACGCCCCGGATTTCGACTCCATCGACGACGCCAACCGCGCACTGGCTTCCCAGCTGCTCGCGGCGGCAGACCTGTGGATCTTTGTCACGACCCCGGCGCGCTACGCGGACCAGCTGGTGTGGAACTTCCTCAACGACGCCGCCGGCCGCGGCATCGAGGTCGCGGTCGTGCTCAACCGCCTCGACGACAAAGCCGCCGAGACCGTGCCGGACGACCTGCGCCGCATGATGAACGAGGCCGGCCTTTCCCAAGCCACGGTGTTCACCGTGCCCTTTGTGGCCGATCTCGGCGGTGAGCAGACCGGCGAGTTTCTCAACGAAGAGTTGCTCGCCCCGCTGCACGACTACCTGACCACGTTGGCCGAAGACACCGTCGCGCGCCGCGACGTGGCCGGCAAGACTGTCGCGGGCGCGGTGGAAAACGCACTTGCGCGCGTGGACGCGCTGGTGGGCCGACGCGAGAGCCAGGAAGACTTTGCCAACCAGTTGGACCAGGCCATCCACGAGCTCTACACCGCGGCCAACCGCCACGTCATCGACGCCACCTCCGACGGCAAACTGCTGCGCTCCGAGGTGATGGACCGCTGGCAGGACGTCGTCGGCACCTCCGACGTGTTCCGCGGCTTCGAGCGCTGGTTCTCCAGCGCTATGGACAAGGTGGGCAGCTTCTTCACCGGCGAGCCCGCCCCGTTGCGCGAAGTGGAAACGGAAATCGAGACCGGCCTGCACGCCGTGATCGTGGACGCCGCGGAGACCGCGGCCTCGCGTGCCTGGTCCCACACCGGCGCAGTGGCCCCGCAGCTGCGCGCGGACGCCGACCCGGCGCTGGCCCGCGCCAGCGCGGATATCTCCGATCAGGCCGCCCAGCTTGTACGGGCCTGGCAGCAAGACATGGTCACGCGCATCCAGGACACCGCGGGCGACAAGCGGCAGCGCGCCCGCCTGATGTCCTTCGGCCTCAACTTGGTCACCGTCGCGCTGATGCTGGCGGTGTTCGCATCCACCGCCGGCATCACCGGCGGCGAAGTGGCCATCGCTGGCGGCTCCGCCGTCGTGAGCCAAAAACTGCTAGAGACCATCTTCGGCGAAGACACCGTGCGCCGCATGGTCACCGAGGCCCGAGAGGACTTAAACCAGCGGCTGGGCGAGCTCTTCGCCGCAGAGCGCGACCGCTACCACGTCTTCACCGATCCCCTGCTGGAGGGCGCGTCGGCCGAGCAGCTGCGCGACGCCTCCGCGCAGGCGAAGCGGGCGGTCAACGTCAAGCTCCTCGGCATCGCGGACACGCCGCAGCTGCCCGCAGTGCAGGACGATGTTGCGGAAAGCTTCGAGCGCGGCACGCTGCGCGGCCTGTTCGACCAGCTGCGCGGCAATTTCGGCAAGGGGGACGGCAATGTTTAAGAAAAAGCCGGGACTTTCAGAGCGGCTTGAGGCGCTGGAAGAGGCCGCGCAGATCGGTGCACCGTACCTGTCTTCTACAAACCGCGAGGGGCTTGAGCGCGTGGCGCGCGCCGGCGCGGAGCGGCGTGCGCTGTCCGGCGACCACACCGTTGTCGGCTTCTTCGGTGCCACCGGATCCGGCAAGACCTCCCTGTTTAACGCCGTCGTCGGCGAGGACCTGGGCAAGGCCGCCGCGCGGCGGCCCACCACCTCCTCGCCGCTGGCCGCCATTTGGGAACCGGACGGGTCTGAAGAGCTGCTGGACTGGCTGGGGGTGGAGGATAGGCGCGCCCGCCCGGGCGAGTTCGCCCGCGGCGCTGGCCCGCTGATCCTGCTGGACCTGCCGGACTTCGACTCCGTGGAGGCGTCGAACCGCGCGGTCGCGGAGCGGCTCGCCGGCCAGGTGGACGTGCTGGTGTGGGTTTCCGATCCGGAGAAGTACGCCGACAGCGTCATCCACGACCAGTTCATCCGCCCCCACGCCAACCACTCCGCGGTCACGCTCGCGGTGCTAAACAAGTCCGACCTGCTCGCCGCCCACGACGTGGGCACCGTTGCGGACTCATACGCGGGGCTGCTGCGTGACGACGGCCTGTCCAACGTCCAGGTCGTCGCCACCTCCACCCTTTCCGGAGCGGGCGTCGAGGACCTGCGCGGAGCAATCGCCCGGGTGGCCAAAGCGCACACCGCGCAAACGGCTCGCATCGAGGCAGACATCCGTTCGGTGGCGCAAGGTTATGCCGGCGCAAGGGGTGCCGGAGGCGTCGACAAGCACGCGAAGCGCGACATGGACGCCGTGCTCGCGCAGGCGGCCGGCGCCGAGCGCATCGCAGACACCACAGCGGCGGCCTACCGCAAGCGGCTGCGAGAGCGCACCGGCTGGCTGCTCACCTCCTGGATTACCCGCTTCAAGCCCGACCCGCTGCGCCGGCTGGGGCTGCGCGAAGCACCCGACGAGCTGGGCGTGCACCGCACCTCCATGCCAGAGCTCGACGCCGCCTCCAAGGCCGTGGCCAACCGCGGCGTGCGCGACTACGCAGCCGAAGTGGCCGACGGCCTGCCACAGGAGTGGTCCGCCGCAGTGGCCGACCGCGCCGAAGAAGTCTCCACCGGGCTTCCGGCAGAGCTGGACCGCGCCGTCGCCCGCGCCTCGCTGCCCGCGGAGCCGTCGAAGGGCTGGTCGCTTTTGACCGTGGTCCAGTGGTTCGCCCTGCTCGCCGCGCTGGTGGGCGTGCTGTGGTACCTGCTGGTCGCATTCGTGCCGGGCGTGCTCACTCCCCTGCTGGGCACCGACCTTGTCCCCGACGTGGAGGGCTGGCCCATCCCGACGCTGTTGATCATGGCGGGCCTGCTCACCGGACTGATCATCGGGCTGATCAGTGCGGTCTTCGGTGGGATGCTCGGTGCCGGGGTGAAGCGGCGCACTCGCTCCGCAGTGCAGAAGCAGGTCGCGGAGGTCTCCCAGACCGCGGTGGTGGATCCTCTCCTGGCGATTCGTCAGGACTACTCGCGCTTCGCCGAACGTATCGCCCTCGCCGCCGGATAGTTTGGCGGTACGGTCGGCGGGCATGGCACGCATCCCGAGAGTTTTGTCCATCGCCGGCACCGACCCCACCGGAGGGGCAGGTGTCCAGGCCGACCTGAAATCCATCGCCGCCGCCGGCGGCTACGGCATGAGCGCCATCACCGCGCTGGTAGCGCAGAACACCCAGGGAGTGCGCGAAATTCACACGCCCCCGCAGCAGTTCCTGCTCGCGCAGCTCGACGCGATCTTCGACGACGTCGAGGTCGACGCGGTGAAAATCGGCATGCTGGGCGACGCGCAAACCACCCGCACCGTCGCCGAATACCTGGCAGCCCACCCCGTGCCGGTCGTGGTGGTGGACCCGGTGATGGTGGCCACCTCCGGCGACCGGCTGCTCACCGAAGATGCCGAGGAGGCGCTGCGCCAACTCATCCGCGACCACGCCACCGTAGTCACCCCCAACCTGCCGGAGCTGGCCGTGCTCACCGGCGCGGCGGTGCCTCATTCCTTCGGCGAAGCAGTCGCCGCCGGGCGCCAGTACGCCACTAAGGCTGGCGTGCAGGTACTGGTCAAAGGCGGCCACCTCAACGGCGACCGCGCCTCCAACGCGCTCATCTCCCCCGACGGCGAAACCCATGTCGCCGAGGTGGCGCGCGTGGACACGAAAAACACCCACGGCACCGGGTGCTCGCTATCGTCCGCGCTGGCCACGCGTATGGTGCTCGATACCACCCCCGATGCGCTCGCCTGGGCTTCGCAGTGGCTGCACGAGGCGATCGCCCACGCGGACGAGCTCAGCGTCGGCCGCGGCCACGGCCCCGTGCACCACTTCCACCGCCTCTACCGCCTGGCCGGCGGGGTGTAGCCGGCGGTTTCAGCGCTTTTTAGACCGCGGTCGAGCCCGCCGCGTCTTTGGCCTCGCCCTGCGCCACCGGCTTCGGCTCCACGGCGAACAGCGGCTCGCCGGCGGCCACGTCGCCAGGCAGCAGCAGCGCCGGGATGACGTCGCCGACCTTCTTGGATTTCGAGACCACCACCGGCGTGGTCGTTTCATAGCCCGCCGCCTCAATGGCCTCAATGTCGAAGGTGGCCAGCAGCTGGCCCGCGCTGACCTCGTCGCCCTTGTTCACATGCGCCGTGAAGTGCTCGCCCTTCAGGTTCACGGTGTCGAAGCCGATGTGCATCAGCACATCCACCGGCTTGCCGTCGCGGCCTGTGCCGCGGATGGCGTAGGCGTGGCCGGACGGGAAGGTCACCGCCACCTTGCCGTCGATCGGCGAACGCAGCTCGCCTATCGACGGCCTGACGGCCACCCCCTCACCGAGCTTGCGCTGCGCGAACATCGGATCCGACACGTCGGACAGGGCCACGGCCTCGCCGGTCAGCGGGGAGATGACGGGCAGCGCATCCGTAGATGCCTCGCGCGGGGAGTCGTCCAAGGCGGCTGCCGCGGCCGCATCGGCGCGCGTGTCGCCCGTGGTGTCCGGGTCGATGGAGCCACGCTGGTGCACCAGCTGGCGGCGCGCGGGCTCGACCGCAGCGGGATCGCCGCACTCGGCGAGGACGACTGGCGCGCGATCTTGTCCTTCGCGGCGCGCGCTGCGGCAATCACCGTCTCACGCACCGGCGCCCAGCCCCCGTATTTGAGGGAGCTGGGCGCCGAGTAGACCGCAGTTCGGTGGTGCTTACTCCACCGTCACGGACTTAGCCAGGTTGCGCGGCTGGTCCACGTTCAAGCCGCGGGCTTCTGCCACCGAGCAGGCGAAGATCTGCAGCGGGATGGTGGACAGCAGCGGCTGCATCAGGCCGGCGGACTGCGGGATGCGGATGATGTGGTCGGCGTAGGCCTCCACGTCCGTGTCGCCTTCCTCCGCGATCACGATGGTCACGGCGCCGCGGGCACGAACCTCCTGGATGTTGGAGACGACCTTGGCGTGCAGGTTATTGCGGGAGCGCTTGGACGGCACGATGATGAACACCGGCTGGCCTTCCTCCACAAGCGCGATCGGCCCGTGCTTGAGCTCGCCGGCCGCGAAGCCCTCGGAGTGCAGGTAGGCGACCTCCTTGAGCTTTAGAGCGCCTTCAAGAGCGACCGGGAAGCCCACGTGGCGGCCCAAAAACAGCACGGACTTCGCGTCCGCCATGTCCTGGCCCAGCTGCTTGACCTGGTCTTCGTTGTCCAGGACGCGCTGGATCTTGTCCGGCATCTCCTGCAGCTCGTCCACAATCTGGCGGATCTCGTCGGCGTATTTGTCGCCGCGCACCTGCGCCAGGTAGAGGGCCAACAGGTACGCGGCCACGATCTGGGAGATGAACGCCTTCGTCGAGGCCACAGCGATCTCCGGGCCCGCGTAGGTGTACAGGGAGGCGTCCGCCTCGCGCGGGATGGACGAGCCCACGGTGTTGCAGATGGCAATCACCTTCGCGCCCTGCTCGCGGGCGTGGCGCACCGCCATGAGGGTGTCCATGGTCTCGCCGGACTGGGACACGGCCACCACGAGGGTGTGCTCGTTGACAATCGGGTCACGGTAGCGGAACTCGTGTGCCAGCTCCACCTCCGTCGGGATGCGGCACCAGTGCTCGATGGCGTAGCGCGCCACCTGACCTGCGTAGGAGGCGGTACCGCAGGCGACGATGATGATCTTGTTGATGGAGCGCAGCACCGACTCGTCGATACGCAGCTCGTCGAGGGCGAGCTTGCCCTCCTCGTCGTAGCGGCCGTAAAGGGTGTCGCGGACGGCGGAAGGCTGGTCGTGGATCTCCTTTTCCATGAAGGAGTTGTAGCCACCCTTCTCGGCTGCGGTGACGTCCCACTCGACGGTGAACGGCTTTGCGGTGGCCGGGGTGCCGTCGAAGTCGCAGACCTCGTAGCTGTCGGCGGTGAGGGTGACAATCTGGCCGTTGTCCATCTCCACGGCGTCGCGGGTGAACTCGATGAAGCCGGCGACGTCGGAGCTGAGGAAGTTCTCGTCCTCGCCCACGCCGATGACCAGCGGAGAGTTCCAGCGCGCGGCGACGATGCGGTCCTGGTGGTCCGCGTGGATGGCCAGCAGCGTGAAGGCACCCTCCAGGCGCTGCGCGGTCAGCTGCATCGCGCGGGTCAGGTCGCCGTCGGTCTCCTTGTCGTAGATGTCCAGCAGCAGCGTGCCGGCAACTTCGGTGTCGGTTTCAGACTTGAAGGTGTAGCCCTTCTCTACGAGCTCCGCCTTGATGTGCGCGAAGTTCTCGATGATGCCGTTGTGGACGACTGCCAAACGGCCGTCGCCGACGACGTGCGGGTGGGCGTTGGCGTCCGTCGGGCCGCCGTGGGTGGCCCAGCGGGTGTGACCGATGCCCAGGTTGGATGCCGGAATGGGATTGTCCGCAATCTCAGCTTCCAGGTCAGCGACCTTGCCCGCTTTCTTCCGGCATTCGATTGTGCCGTCGTTGACCACGGCCACACCCGCCGAGTCGTAACCGCGGTACTCGAGGCGGCGAAGGCCCTCGATAATGACATTTTTGGCGTCGCGCTCATTCGCTCCGACGCCTACGTATCCAACGATTCCACACATGAGTCAAAAGTTTACAGAACGTGCGGCGAAACTCTGTGGTCGAGAACCCGGTAGGCGGGGTAAAAACTAGGTAAACAACGGCGAAACCCCGCCTCCGAGCCAACCGAAAGGCGGGGTTTACAGAGCGAAGAGGGGTGCTTAGGCCTTTTCCATACCGATCTTCTGACCGTCAGTGCGGAACACCTGAGCAACCGCCGGGCGCGGAACAGCGTTGCCGCCGTCCGGCCAGTGGGAAGCCGGCTTTTCAAAGGTGGCGTCGTCCGCCTCGCCCGGGTGCTGGACGTTGACCATCACGAGCTCGTCGGTCACGATCGGGCCGCAGGTCTCCGCCGCCACCGGCACGGTGAGGAAGCACAGCACCTGTCCGCGGTTCTCCCCCTCCAAACCCACGGCGTACAGGCCATCGTTAGTGCCGAGCGCGTTGCCGTCGGTGGAGATCCACAGGTTGCCGTGAGTGTCGAACGCCAGGTTGTCCGGGCAGGAAATCGGGGAAACCTGCTCCTTGGGGAAGCCGCCGAAGTAGGTCGACGCCGCCTTCGGGTCGCCGCATACCAGCAGCAGGTTCCACTTGAACTCGGTGCCCGCGTAGTCGTCGTCGAACTCCATGACCAGGCCGTTCTTGTTCTCGCGGATCGGCGCGTACTCGGTGACGTCTTCCTTGCTCTTCTTGGCGTTCTCGCCTGCAGCGCCGCGGTACTTGTTGTTCGTCAACGCGACGTAGAGCTTGCCGTTGACCGGATTGACCTGGAAGTCCTCCGGGCGGTCCATCTTGGTGGCGCCGGCTGCGTCCGCCGCGAAGCGGGTGTAGATCGCCACCTCCTCGCCGGTGAAGCCGTCGACGTGGGACTCGGCGGTGCCGTCCGCGTGTGCGGTCAGCAGCGGAATCCACGTGCCGTTGCCGTCGAAGTTGCCGTCCTTGGGCAGGTCGCCGTCGCCGGTGATCTCGCCTGCCGGCGAGTTGCCCTCCAGGTTGGCCACGTAGAGGGTGCCCTCGTCGAGGATGGTCATGTTGTGCTCGACATCGCCGTCTTTGACCTTCTTGGACGAGACGAACTTGTAGATGTACTCGAAACGGGAGTCGTCGCCGGAGTAGCACACCACGGTGCCGTCCTTGTCCACGTGGACGTTGCCAGCCTCGTGCTTGAAGCGGCCCAGCGCCGTGTGCTTGACCGGGGTGGATTCCGGGTCGTACGGGTTGATCTCCACCAGGTAGCCGAAGCGGTTGAACTCGTTCGGCTCCTTGGCAAGGTCGAACCGGTCGTGCAGGCGCTCCCACTTACGCTGAGACGCCTCCTCCGCCACGCCGAAGCGCTTCACATCTTCGGCAGCGCGCTCGCCGGTGACGGCCTTGGCGTTGGCCCAGTACTGGTCGATGTTCTCCTCGCCGGATAGGAAGGTACCCCACGGGGTCACGCCGCCGGAGCAGTTGTTGAAAGTGCCGAAGACTTTGGTGCCGGTCGGATCAGCGGAGGTCTTGAGCATCTCGTGACCCGCTGCCGGGCCGACGATCTTGAACTCGGTCTCGCCGGTGATACGGCGGTTCAACGGGCCGAACTCGCGCTTGAGCTCGCCAGTCTTGGCGTCGCGGGAGACCTCGAGGACGGTGTGGCCGTGGCTGGCAATGCCGATATTGATCTGCTCGTCCGTCGGGTTCTCCGGATCGTAGTTCGGCAGCATGTGCGGCTCGGTGGAGTACTCGTGGGAACAGACGTAGACCATGCGGTCCTTGTCGGTCGGGTGCTCCATCAAACCAGCGAAGTCATTGTTGAAGCCGAACTGGCGGGCGGCGGCAGCCGCAGTCTGGTTCTGCGGGTCGAACGCGGGAGCGTCCTCGTACACCGGGTCACCCCACGCGATTAGGACGGAGGTGGCGTAGCCGGCCGGAACGACAACCTCGTCCTTTTCGTTCGGCTGCACACCTTCGAAGCGCATGCCCGCAGCCGGGCGAATCTCAGCCTTGGCGGTGGCGGTCGAGGTAGCGGTCTCGGACACGGTGCTGGTGGCCTCCGTGTCCGTGTCGTCGACGCCGCAGGCGGCCAGCAGTGCGCCGCCGCCGAGGGTCACCGTGCCGGCGCCGAAGGCCTTGAGCACGCCGCGGCGTGACATCAGGTCGCCGAAGTACGGGTTGTCGGAGGTGTTGGTGCACTCACCGGCGCAGGCGTTGCCGCACTTGTAGGTGCAGGTCAGTGCAGAGCGCTTCGACTGGAACAACAGGTTCAAACCCTTTAAAGGCATTGCTTCTCCCCGAGAGATACGGAAACAGACATTGACCCACAAGACACTAGGAGACACGTGTTAACGTACGCCGACTTCTAGGTGAACAAAGCGCGAATTGCACCCCAAATACGAAAGCACCCGCCCAACACGGGGTTGGACGGGTACGTCGTCGAAAAGCGCGCTGCGTTTAGCGTGCCTTCTCGATGATCTCGACGAGACGGAAGTGCTTGTCCTTGGACAGCGGACGCGTCTCCTCGATCAGGACGAGGTCGCCGACACCGGCGGTGTTTTCCTCGTCGTGTGCCTTCACGCGGGTGGTCGTACGCACGATCTTGCCGTACAGGGCGTGGGACTTGCGGTCCTCAACCTCGACGACGATCGTCTTGTCCATCTTGTCGGACACAACGTAGCCACGACGACGCTTCTGCACTGCCTTGACCTTGGTGTTCTCAGTCACGTTTGCCTCACTCATGGTTATGCCTCAGCTCCCGTGGACTCCGGGACGACGGACAGGCCGAGCTCACGCTCGCGGAGCACCGTGTAGATGCGAGCGATGTCGCGCTTCACGGTGGAGATGCGGCGGTTGTTGGTCAGCTGGCCGGTCGCGAGCTGGAAGCGCAGGTTAAACAGCTCTTCCTTTGCCTCGGTAAGGCGGGTGCGCAGCTCGTCGTCGTTGAGCTCGCGGAACTCAGATGCGGGGGTACCGGTTGCCATTAGAACTGGTCCTCCTTCTTGATCACGCGGACCTTGCACGGCAGCTTCGCGCCAGCGCGGCGCAGAGCCTCAAGTGCAGTTTCCTCGTTGGGGTAGGACATTTCGAAAAGGATGCGGCCAGGCTTGACGTTGGCCACCCACTTCTCCACCGGGCCCTTACCGGAACCCATACGCACGCCGAGCGGCTTCTGGGTCAACGGACGGTCCGGGAAGATGTTGATCCACACCTTGCCGCCGCGCTTGACGTGGCGGTTGATGGCGATACGTGCGGACTCGATCTGGCGGTTGGTGATGTACGCCGGCTCGAGTGCCTGAAGGCCGTAGTCGCCGAAGGTGATCTTGTTGCCGCCCTTGGAAACGCCCGTGCGGTTCGGGCGGTGCTGGCGGCGGTACTTCACGCGCTTAGGGATGAGCATGAATTAGCCCTCCTTCTTCTGCTCTGCACGCTGACGACGCTGGCCGCCGCGGCGCGGGCGACGGTCGCCTCGGCGATCGTGCTTCGGAGCGTTCAGCTCAGACTCGCGGACACCGCCCACGACGTCACCCTTGTAGATCCACACCTTGACGCCGATGACGCCGAAGGTGGTGTGTGCTTCTGCCGTGCCGTAGTCGATCTCCGCGCGCAGCGTGTGCAGCGGAACGCGACCCTCGTGGTAGCGCTCGACACGGGACATTTCCGCGCCGCCGAGACGGCCGGACGTCATAACCTTGATGCCCTTGACCTGCGGGTTGCGCATCGCGGACTGGATGGCCTTACGCATGGCGCGACGGAACGCGACACGGTTGACCAGCTGCTCGGCGATGGACTGCGCAACGAGCGTTGCGTCGGCATCGATGTTCTTGACCTCGATGATGTTCAGCGCCACCATCTTGCCGGTGAGCTTCTCCAGCTCGCGGCGGATGCGGTCAGCCTCAGCGCCACGACGGCCGATGACGATGCCCGGACGAGCGGTGTGGATGTCCACACGCACGCGGTCGCGGGTGCGCTCGATGACAATGTCGGAGATGCCAGCGCGCTCGAGGTTCTTCTCGAGGTACTCGCGGACCTTGATGTCTTCGGCGACGTAGTCGGCGTAGTTCTTGTCGGCGTACCAGTGGGACTTCCAGTCGGAAGTGATACCCAGGCGCAGGCCGTGCGGGTGAATCTTCTGGCCCATTACTTGGCCCCTTCCTTGGACTCGACAACAACGGTGATGTGGGAGGTGCGCTTCCGGATCTGGAACGCACGGCCCTGGGCGCGCGGCTGGTAGCGGCGCATGGTCGGACCCTCGTTTGCGTAGCACTCGGAAATGACGAGCGTGCGCGGGTCCAGGCCGAAGTTGTTCTCAGCGTTGGCGGCTGCGGAGGCGACAACCTTCGCAACGTCCTTTGCAGCACCCTGCGGTGCGTACTTCAGGATCGCGAGGGCCTCGGCAACGTCCTTGCCGCGGACGAGAGCCAGCACGCGGCGGGCCTTCATCGGCGAGACGCGGACGAACTTGGCAGTCGCGGATGCAGTGGTGATTGTGTCAGCCATTGCTTATCGACGTCCCTTCTCTGCCTTCACGTGACCCTTAAAGGTCTTGGTTGGTGCAAACTCGCCGAGCTTGTGGCCGACCATGGACTCGTCGACGAACACCGGCACGTGCTTGCGTCCGTCGTGGACGGCGAAGGTGTGACCGATGAAATCGGGGAGAATGGTCGAACGGCGCGACCAGGTCTTGATGACCTGCTTGGTGCCTGCCTCGTTCTGAGCGTCCACCTTGTTGAGGAGGTGCTCATCGACGAACGGGCCTTTCTTCAGGCTACGTGGCATGTCTGTTTACCTCCTCTTAGCGCTTCTTCGAGCGGCGGCGCCGCACGATCATGTTGTTGGAATAACGGTTCGGGTTGCGGGTGCGGCCTTCCTTCTGACCCCACGGGGACACCGGGTGACGGCCACCCGAGGTCTTGCCCTCGCCACCACCGTGCGGGTGGTCGACCGGGTTCATGACCACACCACGCACGGTCGGGCGCCAGCCCTTCCAGCGCATACGGCCAGCCTTGCCCCAGCGGATGTTGATCTGGTCGGCGTTGCCGACCTCGCCAACGGTCGCGCGGCAGCGGATGTCCACGCGGCGGATCTCGGAAGACGGCATACGCAGCACTGCGTAGTTGCCTTCCTTACCCAGCAGCTGAATGGACGTACCAGCGGAGCGGGCCAGCTTGGCGCCAGCGCCCGGCTTGAGCTCCACAGCGTGGATGGTCGTACCGGTCGGGATGTTGCGCAGCGGCAGGTTGTTGCCAACCTTGATATCCGCGTTTGCGCCGGACTCGATGACGGTGCCCTGCTTCAGGCCCTTCGGGGCGATGATGTAGCGCTTCTCGCCGTCGTAGTAGTGCAGCAGCGCGATGTTCGCGGTGCGGTTCGGGTCGTACTCGATGTGAGCGACCTTGGCCAGCACGCCGTCCTTATCGGAGCGGCGGAAGTCGATCACGCGGTAGCGACGCTTGTGGCCGCCGCCGCGGTGACGGGTGGTGATGTGGCCGTGAGAGTTACGGCCGCCCTTCTTCGGGAGCGGGCGCAGCAGCGTCTTCTCCGGGGTCGAGCGAGTGATCTCGTCGAACGCGGAAACGGAGCTGGCACGGCGACCCGGAGTTGTCGGCTTGTACTTACGAATAGCCATAGTTGTTCCTTATCTATCGTCCTCTTCGCTGTGCGATAGCCGTTAGGCCGTCGCACCTCCGAAGATGTCGATGGAGTCGCTGCCCTCGCGGAGAGTGACGTAGGCGCGCTTGGTGTCCTTGCGCTGACCGTAACCGGTGCGGGAGCGCTTGCGCTTGCCCTCGCGGTTAGCGGTGTTCACCGAAGCGACGTCGACGCCGAAGATCTGCTCCACGGCAATCTTGATCTGGGTCTTGTTGGCCGACGGAGCGACGAAGAACGTGTAGGTGTTCTGCTCCATCAGGCCGTAGCTCTTCTCGGAGAGCACGGGCGCGATGATGATGTCGCGCGGGTTCGCGATCTTAGCCATTTACTTCTCCTCCTCAGCCGTCGCTGCCGCGCCGGCGGATACAGCCGCGGACTCGCGGTTGATGAAGGTGTGCAGCGCCTCGACCGAGAACACGACATCGTCTGCGTACAGCACGTCGTATGCGTTCAGCTGAGCCGGCTCAATGACGTGGACGCCCGGCAGGTTCCTTGCGGAAAGGCGGGAGTTCTGGTCATCACGGCCGATCACGAGCAGAACGGACTTGCGGTCCGTGAGGCGCTCGATGAAAGCGCGTGCGGACTTGGTCGACGGGGTCTGGCCCGGAACCAGGTCCTCCACGATGTGGATGCGCTCGTTCTGTGCGCGGTTGGTCAGGGCGCCTGCGAGGGCAGCCTTGATCATCTTCTTCGGGGTGCGCTGTGCGTAGGAACGCGGCTGCGGACCGTGCACAGTGCCACCGCCAGCGAAGTGCGGCGCACGGGTGGAACCCTGGCGAGCGCGGCCGGTGCCCTTCTGGCGGAACGGCTTCTTGCCGCCGCCGGAGACCATGCCGCGAGTCTTCGTCGCGTGGGTGCCCTGGCGTGCGGCAGCAAGCTGTGCGTTCACAACCTGGTGCATCAGCGCCACGGAAGCCTCGCGGTCGAAGTACTCGGCCGGGAGATCGACGGAGCCCTTGGTGGCTCCGTCAGCGGTGTGGACGTCAAGCGTCAGGTTCGTCATGCGTGAGCACCGCCCTTCACTGCGGTCTTGACGGTAACAACGGAACCCTTCGCGCCCGGGATGGCGCCCTTGATCAGGATGAGGTTGTTGTCGCCGTCGATGCGTTGGATCTTCAGGTTCTGGGTGGTAACGCGGTTACCGCCCATGCGGCCTGCCATGCGGGTGCCCTTGAACACGCGACCCGGGGTCGCGCAGGCGCCGATGGAACCCACGCGGCGGTGGGCGGCCTGGTTACCGTGAGCAGCACCCTGGCCGGCGAAGCCGTGGCGCTTCATTGCGCCGGCGTAGCCGTGGCCCTTGGTGGTGCCTGCGACATCCACGTAGGTGTCGCCTTCGAAGATGGTTGCGTTGAACTCCTGGCCGAGCTCGTAGCCGGAGGTGTCGTCCATGCGGATCTCGGCAACGAAACGGCGGGGGTTCACGCCGGCCTTCTTAAAGTGGCCGGCCTGGGGCTTCTTAGCCTTACGGGGATCGATGTCGCCGTAGGCGATCTGGATGGCAGAGTAGCCATCGGTCTCAGGGGTACGGATCTGGGTGACCACGCACGGCCCAGCCTCGACGACGGTAACCGGAATGACTCGGTTGTCCTCGTCGAAGATCTGGGTCATGCCGAGCTTCTTGCCCAGAATGCCCTTGATCTGGTTGTCAGACATGTTGTTAGTTCTCCACTACTTACGTTGGGGATTGCTCTACTGGATGTTCACGTCGACGCTTGCCGGCAGGTCGATGCGCATGAGCGCGTCCACCGTCTTGGGCGTCGGGTCGAGAATGTCGATGAGGCGCTTGTGAGTGCGCATCTCGAAGTGCTCGCGAGAATCCTTGTACTTGTGGGGAGAACGAATAACGGCGTACACGTTCTTCTGGGTGGGCAACGGCACCGGGCCGACGACACGGGCACCCGTGCGGGTGACCGTCTCAACGATCTTCTTCGCAGATGCGTCGATCGCCTCGTGGTCGTAGGCCTTGAGCCTGATGCGGATCTTCTGTCCCGCCACGCTTACCTCTTCCTCGCATCCCCACGTTCAACTCTCGCTTCGCTCGAAGTTGAACGAAGTGAAACGAGAGCGAAGCGGTGGGGTTTGTAGCTTCTAGTTTCTCTATAACGTTGTCCGGGCTGGGCCCTTGGCTCAACGCCAGTGTCGTTTCTGACTGCCATGACACGTCCGGAAGGTGACCGAGCAAAAACATGCTGTTCAGTGCTTCCGCCAAGGCACGTTCGCTCAAACGCGCGCGCCTGGGTGTCAGACTCGGAAGGGTGCGTGACCCTTGCGTACTGCCGCTGTGAATTTGCCATGGCCCTTCTCCGGTTCTTCCGGTTGGAAGGTGTCATGTTTGCCGAGCCACCGGCCGGTTCTGCCCGGCCCATGTCAAGGCAACCTGGGTATTAAAACACAAGGTTGCAGGAAACACAAGCCTGCTTATCGACGTTCCTTCGGCCCGCCCCAAACTGTTGCAACTTGATATCACCTGCATTCGTCCCCGGCTCAGCGGAATATATGTGTGTACCCTTTAGACACAGACCGCGCGTTTGCCCTCGAGCACGCGCGGAAATGCACTAATTACCTGTTGAAAGGACCATCATGGCCGACAAGAACGTGAACGAGACCACGAACAACACCGCTGCGAACACCCCGGCTCAGCACTCCACCTCCACCGCTGTGGAGCCGGAGAAGGCCCGCCCGCGCAACGAGAACCTGGAGACCGAGCACGGCTCCACCGTCATCGACGACAACGTTGTGGGCAAGATCGCCGGCATCGCGGCCCGCGAGGTCTCCGGCGTGAACAACCTCGGCGGCGGCGCTGCCCGCATGTGGGGTGCTGTGCGCGAGTCCCTCACCTCCTCCTCCAACGTCCAGCAGGGCGTCAACGTGGCGGTTGAGGACGGTCACGCCTCCGTCGCAGTTGCCATCATCGCCGAGTACGGTGTCGCCATTCACGAGCTGGCAAACGCCATCCGCGAGAACGTCACTGTCGCCATCACCCGCATGACCGGCCTGATCGTGGACCGCGTTGACGTCACCGTCCACGACGTGCACCTGCCGGAGCAGGAGAACGCTGAGCAGCAGGACGAGACCAACGCTAACTACCAGGCTGTCAACCAGCCGCTCAACCAGTAAGCCATGGCGTACACCCCCGTGAGCCGCGAGGTTGCGGAGGGCGTGCGCGATGCTGCCGTCGCCGTCGACGGGGTCGCCGCGTTGCACGGCGGCCGCGTCGGCGAGATCGCGACCTACCTGCCCAATACCCGGATCGAAGGCGTAAAAGCCATATCTAGGGACGGCCGGGAGGGCTTCGAAGTCCACTTCGTCTTCGATGTCGCCTCCGGCCGCAAGGTGCAGGATGTCGCCGAGGACGTCCGCAAAGCGGTGCTCGACGCATCGGACGCGGAGTTCGTCGACGTTGTCGCAGGCGACGCGCAGTAACAGCTTGCGCAGCCACGCTGTTCGCCCAACCTCATAACCCGAAACGTGGTTTTATTATGAATCTTTTCTCTAACAAGGCACTCGCCGGCATCATCATCGGTGCCGTCATCGCCTTCTTTGTCACCTTCGGCGGCTGGCCGGGCCTGCTCTGGCTGCTGCTGTTCACCATCATCGGCGGGGTTGTCGGGGCCCAGCTCGACGGCCGCCTGGATCTGTCCGCGGCCCTGGGTAATGGCACCGGCAGAGGCCGAAGCTAATGGATAACTCCTTCTACCACGTCAGTGAGCGCACCATCGAGCGCGTGGCTGAGGTGGCAGCTGCGGCGGTGCCGGGGTGCCGGACCATCGACGCAAAACTGGCCGGACTCGCGGGACGCAGCTTCCCGCGCATCAACGCCCGGCTGGACCAAGCGACGGGCTCTGTGGCGGTGGACACCGAAATTGCCACCTCCTACCCCGCTCCGGTCGCTGCCATTACCGATGCCGTGCGCGCGACCATCATCGCGCACATTCGCACGCTGGTGGGCTTGGACGTCTCCCGCGTGAAAGTCACGGTGGCCAACGTGGAAACCCTCCCCGACACCGGCCGCGTGACCTGGGACCAGGTGGCGGAGCACGAAGCGTTCGTGATCCCGACCCCCATCGAGGTCTCTTCCACCCGCGTGGAGCACCCCGTGACCAAGCCGCGCGAGGAACTCGCCGAAATTCAGGCGCGCTCCCTCGTGGAAGACATGCGCGGCGTTGTCGTTCCTGCCCCGCTCGAGGTGGCACACCCCAACACACCTGCTCCCGTCCGCGTTGAAGGCGTGGACACTCCGGAGCCGGTGCGCACGTTCTCCCCGGAGGTACCTGAGCCGCAGCGCCTCGCTGCGATCCACACCTCCCCCACCGAGGCGCGCGTGCCGTTCCCGCCCGAGCCGATTCAGCCGTGGGCGCCGCGCTCACGCGAGGTCGTGCCCAGCCACCCGCAGTTGCCGCCGTTGCAGGCGCTCAAGCCGGTGGAGGTCGTGCGCTTCGCCCCGCCGCGCGAGGTACCTGTGCCTCGCCGCGCTCCGCTGAAGCAGATTACGGTCAACCGCCAGCCGCTTAAACCCATCACGGTGGAACCGGTCAAGCGCACGCCGATCGCTTCCGCACCGGCCCCGCAGCCGGTGGTTGTCCCTACGGCGCCCGCGCCGAAGCCGCTTAAGCAGATCACGATTGAACCGGTGGTGAAGTACTATGACCGCTCCCGCTAACGCCACGCCCGCCGTGGCTGAGCAGAGCCGCGCCGTTGGACCGCACCCGGGCGACGAGCCGCTGGGCAACCCGGCGTCCCGTTGGCTCGCGGTGCTGACCAGCCTGCTGCTGCTCGCGCTGTCCGGTGTGGCCGCTCGAGACATCTGGTACCACTTCTACGGGGACGAGTCGCTGGCTGATTCCTGGCTCGGCCGCACGTGGAACTTCCTCGGATCGTTCGCTTCCGACGTCGTGGCGGTGACGGTGGGCATCATCCTTGTGTTGCTCGGTTTGATCCTTCTGTTTTTCACATTCAAGCCGCGTCCGCACGGCTACGTGCGGGTGAACTCTCCCGCCTCTATCTGGACCCGCCCGGTGGACGTCGCCCGCAAGGCCACGTACACCACGCGCGGGGACCTCGGCGGCGAGCAGGTTCAAACGAAGGCGAACCGCAAGTCTGTGAAGGTGCAAGTCGTGGATGACGGCTCCGGCCCCGCCATGCAGGAGCGCGTGACTCGTGCCCTGAACAACGAGTTCCACGCTTTGCGCACTCCGCCAGCAGTATCGGTCAAGTTGCTGTCCAACCCGGCCACGCAGCAGGCAGCGGCACAGCGCAACACCCGCCCGGCGGCGGAGCCCGCCCCGAACACCCCGGAGGTGACGCGATGACTAAGACGCTGAGTTTCTTCAACCGCCTGATCGTCTTCGTGGTGGCTCTGCTGCTCATCGCTGCAGGGCTCATCCCGGTCGCCGAGTATTGGGACATCCCCTACCTCATCGACGCGGCTGAGTACCTCGACCGCACCCGCTTGATCGACCTGGTCGACAGTGAGGCCTACGTCACCGCGCTGATCATCGCGGCGATCGTAGCCGCGGTGCTGGGGCTGTGGATTTTGTTGGCTAACATTCGCTCCCGCGCGTTTTCCAACCGCGGCATCGTGCCGGCGGATCCGGAGCACGGCGAGACGATTGTCAACGTCCAGCGCGTCTCTGAGGCGGCCTGTGCCTCCCTGGAGCACGCGAACGAGATCCAACGCGCGTCCAGCAAGGTGGCGATGGTGGGCCAGCGCCCGACCGCTACGTTCACCGTCGTTGGTAACCCGGACTATCCCTTTGAGGATGCCGTTCGCATGATCGAGGCCGCGGACCAGGACTTCCGCATGGCCAACCACACCATGGAGCTAGACACGGTGTGGAAGCTGCACCTGGACCGAGTGACTGCCTAGCGCTCCAACAGCAGCAGCTCCTGTAATCGCCCCAGCCGACGACGCTTTCCGCCGCCGGCTGGGGCTATCACCATTTCGCGCCCAGGCGCGCATTCCTCGACTCGCTCCCAGGCCGAAGTGGTAAGCACCGTTTCGCGTCCCTGCGTCTGCCAGAGGCGAAGACGCGGTCCAAGGATGCCGCGGGTGCCGTCCGCAAACAGCAGAAGCCAGCGCGAAGACCCAATCTCGTCGCTTGCGAGACCGGAAATCCCTTTCGAGTCCGCGGTGCGGTCTGCAAACGAGCTGGCCATCTCGACGACGCCCAGCCGGTGTTCCACCCCCTCCTCATCCGCGACCACCAACGGACGGCCCGGTCCGGTTGGCCTGAGCGCGGAGTATCGCCACACGGCCGGCATCCGCTGCGGATCCTCCGCGTTGCGCGCCACAAGGCACGGTTGGCCTGCACCGTTCGAATCAGCGCCGAACCGGGTTAGCGTCACCACCATGCGCGGCTGGTCAGTAGTCAGCAGCGTGGGTGCAGCGGGCGGGCTGTCGATGAGAGCGGGATGGGAGCACCGGAGGTCGTCGAGAAGCGCCAAGAGCTCCTCCTCGGACGTCGACCAAGACATCCCGCGGTGGGCCAGCATGCTCAGAAATGCTGGCAGGGAGAGATCGGGCTGCCCCTCCCATGCGTCTTGCAGCGCGGCCATGAGACGGGGAATTCGGGTGGGATCGTGCACCCATCCAACGTAGAGCACCGCGTGCGCAAACGGGCGTCCAGACGGTTCGAACGTTGCAGAAACGACGAAAACGCCGCCATCCCCAGCGGGAAGAGCGGCGTTAAGCGTCAGGCGGTTAAGCCAAGGCTCGAATTAGTCGAGGATCTTGGTAACGCGGCCAGCGCCGACGGTGCGGGAGCCCTCGCGGATAGCGAAGCGCAGGCCCTCGTCCATCGCGACAGCCTGGATGAGCTCAACGCTCATGTCGACGTTGTCGCCCGGCATGACCATCTCGGTGCCCTCCGGCAGCTTCACAACACCGGTCACGTCGGTGGTGCGGAAGTAGAACTGCGGACGGTAGTTGTCGAAGAACGGGGTGTGGCGGCCGCCCTCGTCCTTGGACAGGACGTAGACGGAACCCTCGAACTTGGAGTGCGGGGTGTAAGCGCCCGGAGCGATGACAACCTGGCCACGCTCGACGTCCTCACGCTTCAGGCCACGCAGCAGCAGAGCAGCGTTGTCGCCGGCCTCAGCGGTGTCGAGAAGCTTGTTGAACATCTCGATGGAGGTGACGGTGGTCTTCTGCGCCTTCTCGCGGATACCGATGATCTCGACCTCGTCGTTGAGGTTGAGCACGCCACGCTCCACACGACCGGTAACCACGGTACCGCGGCCGGAAATCGTGAAGATGTCCTCGATCGGCATCAGGAACGGCTTGTCGGTCTCGCGCTCCGGATCCGGGATGGCGTCGTCGCAAGCCTGCATGAGGTCCACGACGGACTGAACCCACTTCTCGTCGCCCTCGAGAGCCTTCAGAGCGGAGATGTGGACGATCGGAGCTTCCTCGTCGTAGTCCTGCTCGGCCAGCAGCTCGCGGACCTCCATCTCGACGAGCTCGATGATCTCCTCGTCGTCAACCATGTCGCACTTGTTCAGCGCAACGAGGATGTACGGAACGCCAACCTGGCGAGCCAGCAGCACGTGCTCGCGGGTCTGCGGCATCGGGCCGTCGGTAGCAGCAACCACGAGGATTGCGCCGTCCATCTGAGCAGCGCCGGTAATCATGTTCTTGATGTAGTCGGCGTGGCCCGGAGCGTCCACGTGAGCGTAGTGGCGCTTCGGGGTGTTGTACTCCACGTGGGAGATGTTGATGGTAATACCGCGCTCGCGCTCCTCCGGAGCCTTATCGATGGTGTCGAAGGCGAAAGCCTTGTTCTCATCCGGGTAAGCGTCTGCCAGCACCTTGGTGATAGCGGCGGTAGTGGTGGTCTTGCCGTGGTCGACGTGACCGATGGTGCCGATGTTCACGTGCGGCTTAGTGCGCTCGAACTTTTCCTTAGACAAGGTATGTCCTCCTGGACTTCAGGTGGCTACGGTCTTCGCAACCACGTGGTTTGTACACGCCCCGGCCCGTATCCGTTGATGGGTACGAAACGGGAGCCATTTCACAATGTGCCAGTTACAAGATCCTAGGTATTCAGCGACCAGTTTTCAAACCGGCGCCGCCGTTTCCCCCGGATCGACCTAGAGGGTAACGGCCGGCTCAAACACCGCCAACACGCTGGCGGTACTTCAGCACAGCCGCTGCCCTCCGGGGCTCCTTCCCCGGGACAATCGCCCTACACCGCTGGCACGCGATGCAGTTGCCCGGGGAGGAAGGGAGGCAACTTACTTGTTGCCGTTGCGCTCGTCGATGATGTCCTGCGCGACGGACTGCGGAACCTCAGCGTAGGAGTCGAACACCATGGTGAAGTTCGCACGACCAGCAGTAGAGGAACGCAGGTCGCCGATGTAGCCGAACATCTCGGACAGCGGCACCTTCGCCTTGACGACCTTCGCGCCGGAGCGGTCCTCCATTGCGTAGACCTGGCCACGGCGAGAAGAGATGTCGCCGTTGACGGTGCCCATGTACTCCTCAGGAGTAACAACCTCGACGGCCATGACCGGCTCGAGCAGAACCGGCTTCGCCTTTGCCACGGCTTCCTTCAGCACCTGGGAGCCGGCGAGCTTGAACGCCATCTCGGAGGAGTCGACGTCGTGGTAGGCGCCGTCCTCGAGGGTGGCCTTGATGTTCACCAGCGGGAAGCCGGCGAGGAAGCCGTACTGCATCGCGTCCTGGATACCAGCGTCCACGGACGGGATGTACTCCTTCGGCACGCGGCCGCCGGTGACGGCATTCTCGAACTTGTAGGAAGCGGACTCGCCCTCTTCCAGCTCTTCCGGGTCCGGGCTGTACGGCTCGATGGTGACGATGACCTTCGCGAACTGGCCGGAACCACCCGTCTGCTTCTTGTGGGTGTAGTCCAGGGACTCGACCTTCTTGCGGATGGTCTCACGGTACGCAACCTGCGGGGAACCGATGTTCGCCTCAACCTTGAACTCGCGCTTCATGCGGTCCACCAGGACGTCGAGGTGCAGCTCGCCCATGCCGCCGATGACGGTCTGGCCGGTCTCGTCGTCCAGCTTGACGGTGAAGGTCGGGTCCTCCTCGGCGAGCTTCTGAATAGCGGTGCCCAGCTTCTCCTGGTCAGCCTTGGTTTTCGGCTCGATGGCCACCTGGATCACCGGATCCGGGAAGTCCATGGACTCCAGGATGATCGGGTGGTCCGGGTTGCACAGGGTGTCACCCGTGGTGGTTTCCTTCAGACCGATGAACGCGTAGATGTTGCCGGCGTCAGCGTGCTCGACCGGGTTCTCCTTGTTCGCGTGCATCTGGAAGAGCTTGCCCACGCGCTCCTTCTTGGACTTCGTGGAGTTGAGCATCTGCTCGCCCGGGATGGCCTGGCCGGAGTAGACGCGCACGTAGGTGAGCTTGCCGAAGAACGGGTGGACGGCGATCTTGAACGCCAGAGCGGAGAACGGCTCCTCCACGGACGGCTTACGGGTCAGGTCCTCGGTGCCGTCGACAGAGGTGCCGTGCACCTCGCCGACATCCATCGGGCTCGGCAGGAAGTCCACAACAGCGTCGAGCACCGGCTCGATGCCCTTGTTGCGGTAAGCGGAGCCGCAGTAGACCGGGTAGATCTCGGAGTTGACGGTGAGCTTGCGGATAGCGCCCTTGATCTCGTCGATGGTCAGCTCTTCGCCGCCGAAGTACTTCTCCATGAGCTCTTCGTCGGACTCAGCAACGCTCTCGAGCAGCTTCTCGCGGTACTCCTCAGCCTTGTCCTTGAGCTCAGCCGGGATCTCCTGGATCTGCGGCGGGGTGCCGGTCTCGACCCTGCCCGGCCACACGAGCGCCTTCATCTCGAGCAGGTCGATGACGCCGTCAAAGTCGTCCTCGGCGCCGATCGGGATCTGCATAACCAACGGCTTCGCACCGAGGCGGTCAACGATGGTGCCCACCGTGTAGAAGAAGTCGGCGCCCAGCTTGTCCATCTTGTTAACGAAGCAGATGCGCGGAACGTCGTACTTGGCTGCCTGACGCCACACCTGCTCGGACTGCGGCTCAACGCCCTCCTTGCCGTCGAACACGGCAACAGCGCCGTCAAGCACGCGCAGGGAGCGCTCCACCTCGACGGTGAAGTCCACGTGGCCCGGGGTGTCGATGATGTTGATCTGGTTGTTGTTCCAGAAGCAGGTCACGGCAGCGGACGTAATGGTGATGCCGCGCTCCTTCTCCTGCTCCATCCAGTCGGTGGTCGCGCCACCGTCGTGGGTCTCGCCAACCTTGCGGTTGATACCCGTGTAGAAGAGGATGCGCTCGGTGGTGGTCGTCTTACCAGCATCGATGTGGGCCATGATGCCGATGTTGCGGACCTTTGCAAGATCCTTAAGCACTTCTTGTGCCACGTTGATTACCCCAACTTTGAAGTCGTCGACGCCTTGCGGCGCCGTTGTCGGTCAGTTGTCCTTTGTCAATTCTGCCACTTCATCTCTGAAACGGCAGCGTGAGGTTCGACTCAGCTGGAAAAACCCGGAAACGCAGTGGCTCGCTCCCTGTGGAAGCGGGTATGCAGTTTCCGGGTGCTCCAGCATCGCCGGGCTCCAGCGATTACCAGCGGTAGTGGGCGAAGGCGCGGTTGGCCTCGGCCATCTTGTGGGTGTCCTCGCGGCGCTTCACGGAGGCGCCGAGACCGTTGGATGCGTCCAGGATCTCGTTGGCGAGGCGCTCCATCATGGAGTTCTCGCGACGCTGGCGGGTGAAGGTGACCAGCCAACGCAGTGCGAGGGTGGTGGAGCGGGCCGGCTTGACGTCGACCGGCACCTGGTAGGTCGCACCGCCGACGCGGCGGGAGCGGACCTCGAGGTCCGGGCGGATGTTGCCGATGGCCTTCTCCAGGGTGCCCACCGGGTCGGTGCCGGTCTTCTCACGGCACTGCTCGAGCGCGCCGTAGACGATGCGCTCTGCGGTGGACTTCTTACCGTCCTGCAGGATCTTGTTCACGAGCATGGTGACCAGCTCGGAGTTGTAAACCGGATCCTTGACTACGGGACGCTTCGGTGCTTGCTGCTTACGCATTGTTTACTGTCCCTTCTTCGCGCCGTAACGGGAGCGAGCCTGCTTGCGATCCTTCACGCCCTGGGTGTCCAGCGCGCCGCGGATGATCTTGTAGCGCACACCCGGCAGGTCCTTCACACGACCGCCGCGCACGAGCACCATGGAGTGCTCCTGCAGGTTGTGGCCCTCGCCCGGGATGTATGCGGAAACCTCGATGCCGGAGGTCAGGCGCACACGGGCGACCTTTCGCAGAGCAGAGTTCGGCTTCTTCGGAGTGGTGGTGTACACGCGGGTGCACACGCCGCGACGCTGCGGGGAACCCTTCAGCGCAGCGGTTGCCACCTTGGTGGACTTGTCGTGGCGGCCCTTGCGGACCAGCTGCTGAATAGTAGGCATTGATGCCCTTTCTGTTGGCGCTTCCCGCACACACTAGGCCATACATGCAAAAATGGGGGCTCTTCTTCGGGGCCCTGCCGATTGCATGAACTACCGTGTGAACGAGTCGCATGGAGTTCGTCGTACTTCGCACCGCAAGATACGGGCGAAACCTCCGCAAAACTACCCCAAAGGTCTGCGGAAAAGCAAATGCGTGGCGACGTCCCTCCGGTTACACTGCTGCCATGACCGCCCCCGCGCTGCGCGATTTCGCCGCGGAAAGCCTTATAATTCCGGCCCGAGCTGCCGTGTTGTTGCTGCGCCACCTGCCCCAGTTGGTCACCGCAATCTGCCTCGGACTTGCCGGGCGCCAAGCCGTGGTCTGGATTGCTGTCTGGGTATCCAGCTACAGCAGCCTCGCCGCCAGCCTGATCATGCCGCTGGCACCGCTGTCGGTGATGCTGTCCATTATTGTTTCGCTCTGGCTGCTGCGGCCCTCCCTGCCGTTTCTGTCGGCAACATTTCCGGACCGGGCGGAGACGTCCACCCGAGTGCGCGTGTTGTCCGCCGGCGGCATGCTCATCTCCTTCCTCACCGTCTACGCCACGCACGGGCTGCTCAAGGAAGACCTCGCCGCCTTCCGGCGGGCGGTCACCAACGACGAGTACTTCAACCAGGGCTTCGACGCCGATTTCTCCCGCGCATTCGTCGACGACACTGCGGCGCTGATCGCGTTGATCGCAGGCACCATCGTGTTGCGCAAAATCATCGGCTACTTCGCGCTGGCGGAAAAGGGACTGGGATTTACTTACCTCGCCGCCTACCTGGAAGTGCTGTGGATGGCCACAGTGTCGGTGTTCATTACCAACCGCCTCAGCGCTGTGCAGGATTGGGCGCTGAGCCGCCGTGGGCTCGCACCAGCGCACCAGCGCTATGAAGAGCTCAAAACGGATCTTTCCGAACACACCGGTGTGCTTGGTAGCGCATGGGACTGGCTCGCCGCCCACCTGTCGGCACTGAACCAGCTGGTGACCATCCCGGTCGCGTGGCTCACGCTCGGTGCGGTGATCTTCGGCACAACCCTGGCAGCAAAAGAGGCTAAGGAGGAGAAGGGGGCACCGGAGGGGTCGACAAGCATGCGCTCCCGCATGCGCAAAGCAGCGCGGGGAGAGGCGAAACACGCGCTCGATGAGGCACTGCAGCCGGTCGCTGGCCCCATCAAGACCACCTGGAAGGGGCTGCGCACCCTCGCACGCGCGGGCCTTGTACCCATGACGGTGTTTTGCATCGTGTTCATGCTGGCAACCAGTGTGGAACTAGGCGTGGTGGAACTTGGCCGGATGGTCGTGGGCCCGCAGGACAGCAACGGTGTTGCGGAGCAGGTGATCGCGTACATCCTCGTTGTGGCGCGCGCGGTGTACCTGCTGGTGGTGGTATGCCTGATCGCTTCCGGGTTGGACTACTTCCTGCGCCGCAGCTACACCCCGGCGGGCGGCTCCGGGTCCACGAAGGCTGCCGGTGCCGGCAGCTCAATCGTGAGGTAGTGGGGAAAATCCCACCCGATGTGCAGCCTTGTCGGCTGCACCCCGTCTGGCAGCGCCCAGGGCGTGACCTTGCGCCACTGCTCCGGGCGCGGCGACCCGGCGTCGAGCTGCATCTCGTCCGTCCCGATGTCTGGCGCGCTCACGGTCGGGCCCTCCTCGCCCGGGGGTGTGCAGCCGTAGCGCGAGCTGAAGTCATCGACGACGGAGCCGAACACGGCATCCGTGCGCTGGTACTCCTTGCCGTCCGAACCCGTCACCCACATGCGGCAGCCAGCGAGCACGGATTCTGCCGGTGCACCCCACTGCGTAAGTACCGCCCAGATGGTGAAGCCGTCCGGGGCGTGCAGGCCGATCTGATGTCCGTCCTCCACGGACTGAAACCCCAGCACCTCAACGTCCGCTGCGTGGCGGGCGCCGTCGAAGTTGGCGACGGGAAGGTCGAAGTTCGCGGGGGCAGAAGCCTCGAACGCGCGCTCCTGCGACCACGACCACGGGCGCACCAGGCTGAAATACGGCTGCGATGAGGCCGCGAGCATGAGCGCGGCCGCGACCGGCGCACTGACCCACCAAAGCTTGTTCACAACCACACCCCCGAACGCACCACGTCTGCCTCCGCGGCCAACTGGCCCAACGGCACCACAAGCTGCGGGCCCATCTGGTTGCTCACGTACAACATCAACTTCGCGCCCTCCGCTTGTTCCGCGGGCATCTCAAAGACAAGCGTGCACTCGCTGCGCATCCCCGGGTAGGTGGATCCGCACGCGTTTCCCACCGTGTTGGCGGAGGCGTACACGGTGCCGTCGGCACTTTCAATCTCCGCGCCGAGCAGCACCTGCTTATCCGGCACGAATTGGTAATCCACCATGACCCAGTCGGCGTCGGTGGCGGTGCCGTTGAAGGTTTTCGCGGCCGCGACGTTCACATCCTGCACAGCGCCGATGATCGGCGCGGTGGATTCGGAGTAAAACGGCGCCGCCGCGCGCTCAGCGGCGCTGGGCAACGCGTCGCGGATTTGCATGCCGCCCACCAGCAGCGCCAGCGCCGCAGCGGTGGCCCACACTCGCCGGGATCTCATCGCAACCTCACTTCGGCCGCGGTATTGCCGGTCAGCCACGTCGTGTTGCCGTCCAGGAAGGACGTGCGGTACTCCATGGAACGCAGCACTAAAGTGTCCGCCTCAGCCGCGGGCTGGGTGCCGGGCTCTGCGCGGAACAGGACCACAACGTCCATGGGCACGCCCGGGTTCAAGGTGAGCGACTCCGACAGCGGGACCTCCTGCAACTGGTCGCCGTCGGTGACGCGATGGTCGGCAACCTGCATTCGCGGCTGCGTTTCGTCTTGCTCGGAGTACTCGAGCTGGAATGCCAAGTGCCACTGCTGCGCGTGGATCGGCCGGTCTGCCGTGTTGGTCAGCCGCATCTCCACTGCCCGTGCGTCGTCGACGACGTAGCTGCGCCGTACCTCCACTTCGAGCGGTGTGACCTGCAGTACCGTCGCTTCCGGCGCCGCGGTCAGCACGACGCCTTCCGGGTCTGCCTCTTCGAAGCCTCCGGCCAGCCCGGTCACTCCGGCAAGGGCGAGCAAGCCGGCTATGGAGGCGTTGGCGCGCGTGCCGATGTCGGAGGCGACCGATTTGGCCAACCCGCGCACCGACTGGCGCTTCGCCGACTTTTCATTCACAGGTGGAATATAAGCAGAGTATGGGCAGCTTCGCGCGGCATTCGCCTGCCGACGCCACCTTCGGCGACTACCGTATTCAATATGGACAACACGCCTGAGCCACGCAAACGCGCTACCGACTCCGACCGCGACAGCACCGCTAAACGCCTACAGGACGCGTTCGCCGACGGTCAACTCTCCATCACCGAGTTCGACGAGCGCTCCCGCGCGGTGTACAACGCCACTTACACTGATGAGCTGCCCGCTCTCACAGAGGACCTCTCCCCCGTCGAACATCCCCACCGCGCGGTGGCGTCCCACGCCTCGCACGCCCAGGTCACCGGGGAGCCCGGCGGCACCGCGTTTTCCGTGTCGCTGATGGGCGGCTCCGAGCGCACCGGCGAATGGCTCGTCGCTCCGGCGCACACCTCGTTGACGCTGATGGGCGGCAACTCCTTGGACCTGCGCGAGGCTCGGTTTTCTGCGCAGGAAACTGTGATCAATGCGGTGGCTTTGATGGGCGGCATCGAGATCATCGTGCCCGAAGACGTCCGGGTGGTGGACAACGGCGCCGCACTCATGGGCGGCTTCGGCATAGAGGACCACCCCTCCTGCACCATCTCCCGCGATGACCTGCCTGCCAACGCCCCCGTGCTGCGTATCCGGGGGTTCGCGCTGATGGGCGGGGTGGGCATCGTCCGCGCAGCCCGCGGCGCCAGGGTGGATTAGACACGGTTTAGACCCGACACAAAAGAAGCGCCCAGCTCCCCGTTAAAGGAGACGCCGGGCGCGTTACGCAGACCTAGCTAAAAGCCAGAAGTGCTGGGCCTTGCGTTTACAGCTCCTCGAAGCCGAACTCGTCCATCGGGACGGAGGCACCGGTGAACTCGCCGTAGCCGTCGTCGCCGTAGATGGAGTCGCCGAACGTCGGGATCGCGTACGCGGCGGAGCGTGCCGCCTCGGTCGGCTTGACCTGGATGTTGCGGTAGCGGGAGATGCCCGTACCGGCCGGGATCAGCTTGCCGATGATCACGTTCTCCTTCAGCCCGATCAGCTTGTCGGAGCGCTTGTTGATCGCGGCGTCGGTGAGCACGCGGGTGGTCTCCTGGAAAGAGGCCGCCGACAGCCAGGACTCCGTGGCCAGCGAGGCCTTGGTGATGCCCATGATCTCGGAGCGCATCTCCGCCGGCTCGCCGCCGTCCGCCACAGCTGCGGCGTTGACCTGGCGTGCCTCGGAGAGGTCAACCAGGGTACCCGGGAGGAACTCGGTGGAGCCCGAGTCGATCACGGTGCCGCGGCGCAGCATCTGGCGGATGATGATCTCGATGTGCTTGTCGTGGATGGACACACCCTGGGTGCGGTACACAGCCTGGACCTCGTCGATCAGGTGCTTTTCCACACCGCGGCGGCCCAGGACCTCGAGCACGTCGTGCGGGTCGGCCGCGCCGCGGAGCAGGCGCTCGCCCACCTCGACGTGGTCGCCCTCGCGCAGGCCGCGCTCGATCATGGCGTCCGGGTTGGACTCCATCGGGCGGCGCACCTGAGCCAGGCCCTGGCGCTTGGACAGCTTCTCGTAGACCACCACGTCGGAGCCGTCGTCCGGGTGGATGGTCAGGGTCCAGAAGTTGCCCTCGTCCTCGAGCGAGATGGTGCCCGCCACGGAAGCGATCGGTGCGCGGTTCTTCGGCACACGGGCCTCGAACAGCTCCTGCACACGCGGTAGACCGCCGGTGATGTCGCCGCCGACACCGCCCTGGTGGAAGGTACGCATGGTCAGCTGCGTACCCGGCTCACCAATGGACTGTGCAGCCACGATGCCCACGGCCTCGCCGATGTCGACGAGCTGGCCGGAGGCCATGGACTTGCCGTAGCACTTCGCGCACACGCCGGTCGGGGTCTGGCAGGTCAGCACGGAGCGGACCTTGATCTGCTCGACGCCGGCGGCCACGAGCTCGTCGATACGCTCCTCGCTCAGCTCGGTGCCGGCCTCGATGATCACCTTGCCGTCGGCGTCGGTGACGTCGGCTGCGACAACGCGGCCGGACACGGAGGTCTCCACCAGGTCGTGGCGGCCGAAACGGGTTTCGTCGCCCGAGCCTGCGAGTGCGACGGCAACCGGAACCTTGACGCCCTGGCGGGTGCCACAGTCCTCTTCGCGGACAATGACGTCCTGCGCCACGTCCACCAGACGACGGGTGAGGTAGCCGGAGTCCGCGGTACGAAGCGCGGTATCGGCCAGGCCCTTACGGGAACCGTGGGAGTTGTTGAAGTACTCCATCACGGACAGGCCCTCGCGGAAGGAGGTCTTGATCGGGCGGGTGATGTACTCACCGCGCGAGTTCACGACCATGCCCTTCATGCCGGCCAGGGTCCAGATCTGGCGCATGTTACCGGCAGCACCGGACTTCACGATCATCGGAATCGGGTTGTCGTCCGGGTACAGGTCCTCCACGGCCTGACCCACCTTGTTGGTGGCATCCTGCCACAGCTCCACGAGACGGTCGTAACGGTTCTCCTCCGTCAGCGCACCCTTCTCCCAGAACTTGCGCTCGATGGCCTCGGCTTCCTTCTCGTACTGCTCGAGTACCTCGATCTTGTTCGGCAGGATGAGCACGTCGGACATGGAGATGGTCACGCCGGAACGGGTCGCCCAGTAGAAACCGGCGTCCTTCATCTTGTCCAGCACCTGCGCGACGGTGATCATCGGGTACTTCTCAACCATGGACTGGATGATGTCGCCGAGCAGCACCTTGCCGGAGCCGCCGCCCTTGCGCACCATGGCGCCTTCCTGGTACGGGAAGTTGAACGGCAGCAGCTCGTTGAACATGATGCGGCCGAGAGTGGTCTCGGTCATCCAGGCCTGGCCCTTGGTCCAGCCGTCCGGGAACTGCTCCTTCTCAATCTCCGGCGTCGGACGCAGGTGGTCGATGCGGACCTTGATCGGAGCCTGCAGGCCGAGCACGCCCAGGTCGTAGGCCATGATGGCCTCGCGGTAGGACGAGTACACGCCGCGCTCCGGGCCGTTTTCGTCGGCAGGCGCGTATGCGCCCTCGCCGCCGATCTCCTGCGGGCCCTTCACCATGGTCAGGAAGTACAGGCCGGTGACCATGTCCAGGCGCGGCATAGCCAGCGGCTTGCCGGACGCCGGGGACAGGATGTTGTTGGAGGACAGCATGAGCACGCGGGCCTCCGCCTGCGCTTCAGCGCTCAGCGGGAGGTGGACAGCCATCTGGTCGCCGTCGAAGTCGGCGTTGAACGCCTCACAGGCCAGCGGGTGCAGCTGAATGGCCTTACCCTCGACCAGCTTCGGCTCGAAGGCCTGGATACCCAGGCGGTGCAGCGTCGGTGCGCGGTTGAGCAGCACCGGGTGCTCCGAAATCGCCTCTTCGAGCACGTCCCACACCTCGGGGCGCTGGCGCTCCACCATGCGCTTGGCGGACTTGATGTTCTGCGCGTAGTCGTTGTCCACCAGGCGCTTCATCACGAACGGCTTGAACAGCTCAAGCGCCATACGCTTGGGCAGTCCGCACTCGTGCAGCTTCAGCTGCGGGCCGACGATAATCACGGAACGGCCGGAGTAGTCCACACGCTTACCCAGCAGGTTCTGGCGGAAGCGGCCCTGCTTGCCCTTGAGCAAGTCGGACAGGGACTTCAGCGGGCGGGTGCCCGGGCCGGTGACCGGACGGCCGCGACGGCCGTTGTCGAACAGGGCGTCAACGGACTCCTGCAACATGCGCTTCTCGTTGTTCACGATGATCTCGGGCGCGCCCAGGTCGATCATGCGCTTCAAACGGTTGTTGCGGTTGATCACGCGGCGGTACAGGTCGTTCAGGTCCGAGGTGGCGAAGCGGCCGCCGTCGAGCTGCACCATCGGGCGCAGCTCCGGCGGGATCACCGGGATCGCGTCCAGGATCATGCCGGCCGGGTCGTTGCCGGAGCGCTGGAACGCGGCCACAACGCGCAGGCGCTTGAGCGCGCGGACCTTCTTCTGGCCCTTGCCCTCGGCGATGATGCCGCGCAGCTCCTCGGCCTCTGCGTCGAGGTCGAAGTTGCGGATCAGGGTCTGGATCGCCTCTGCGCCCATGCCGCCGGTGAAGTAATCCTCGTAGCGGTCAACGAGCTCCTCGTAGAGGTTTTCGTCGATGATCATCTGCTTCGGCGCGAGCTTCTGGAAGGTGGTCCAGATCTCGTCCAGGCGCTCAACCTCGCGCTCGCCGGCCTCGCGCAGGTGCTGCATCTCCTTGTCGGCAGCGTTTTGCACCTTCTTGCGGGCAGCCGCAGTTGCGCCGGAGGCCTCGAGCTCTGCGAGGTCCTCCTCCAGCTTCTGGGCGCGGTCCGCGATCTCGGAGTTGGTGTCGTCCTCGACATCCTTCTTCTCCATCAACATCTCCGCCTCGAGGGTGGACATGTCGGTGTGGCGAGCCTCCTCGTCGACGGAGGTGATGATGTTCGCCGCGAAGTAGATGATGCGCTCGAGGTCCTTCGGCGCCAGGTCCAGCAGGTAGCCCAGGCGCGACGGGACGCCCTTGAAGTACCAGATGTGGGTCACCGGAGCGGCGAGCTCGATGTGGCCCATGCGCTCGCGGCGCACCTTGGACTTGGTCACCTCGACGCCGCAGCGCTCGCAGATGATGCCCTTGTAGCGCACGCGCTTGTACTTGCCGCAGGCGCACTCCCAGTCGCGGGTCGGGCCGAAGATGCGCTCGCAGAACAGGCCGTCCTTTTCCGGCTTGAGCGTGCGGTAGTTAATGGTTTCGGGCTTCTTTACCTCGCCGTGGGACCAACGGCGGATGTCGTCGGCGGTGGCCAGGCCGATGCGAAGCTCGTCGAAGAGGTTTACGTCAAACACGTAAAAATTCCTTTTCTTCTAGGTGTGTGCTGTTCGTTCGTCGTGCCGTCGCAAAGCACTTGCTTTACGACGGCTACCTGGCGCTTAGGCGGTATCCGCCGCTGCACCCTCGTCACGGGAAAGGTTGATGCCAAGCGAGGAGCCGGCCTGATCGAACTCGTCGTCGTCGCCGTCGAGCTCCATCGGTGTGCCGTCGGTGGAGAGCACCTCCACGTTCAGACACAGGGACTGCAGCTCCTTGAGCAGCACCTTGAAGGACTCCGGGATGCCCGGATCCGGGATGTTGTCGCCCTTGACAATCGCCTCGTAGACCTTCACGCGGCCAACCACGTCGTCGGACTTGATGGTCAGCAGCTCCTGCAGGGTGTAGGCGGCGCCGTACGCCTGCATTGCCCACACCTCCATCTCGCCGAAGCGCTGGCCACCGAACTGGGCCTTACCGCCCAGCGGCTGCTGCGTAATCATGGAGTACGGGCCGGTGGAACGGGCGTGGATCTTCTCGTCCACCAGGTGGTGCAGCTTGAGCATGTACATGTAGCCCACGGAGACCGGGTACTTGTACGGCTCGCCGGAACGGCCGTCGAAAAGCCTGGTCTTGCCGTTCTCGTCCACCATCACATCGCCGTCGCGGTTCGGCTTGGAGTTTGCCAGCAAGCCGGCGATCTCCTCGTTGGTCGCGCCGTCGAACACCGGGGTTGCCGTCAGCGAGTCCGCCGGCACGTCGTAGAGGTGCTCCGGCAGGGTCTCCAGCAGCTTGGCGTTTGCCGGGTCGTCCGGGTTGACCGTCCAGCCGGCCTTGGCCAGCCAGCCGAGGTGGATCTCCAGGACCTGGCCGATGTTCATACGACGCGGCACACCGTGGGTGTTCAGGATGATGTCCACCGGGGTGCCGTCAGCCATGAACGGCATGTCCTCCTGCGGCAGGATCTTACCCACGACACCCTTGTTGCCGTGGCGGCCGGCCATCTTGTCGCCGTCCTGGATCTTGCGCTTCTGGGCGACGTAGACGCGGATCATCTCGTTGACGCCCGGCGACAGATCGTCGTCGTCCTCGCGGGAGAAGCGACGCACGGCAATGACCTTGCCCTGCTCGCCGTGCGGCACCTTCAGGGAGGTGTCGCGGACCTCGCGGGCCTTCTCGCCGAAGATGGCGCGCAGCAGGCGCTCCTCCGGGGTCAGCTCGGTCTCACCCTTCGGGGTGACCTTGCCCACCAGGATGTCGCCGTCGCGCACGTCCGCGCCGATGCGGATGATGCCGCGCTCGTCCAGGTCCTTGAGCACGTCCTCGGAGACGTTCGGGATCTCGCGGGTGATCTCCTCGGCGCCCAGCTTGGTGTCGCGGGCATCGATCTCGTGCTCCTCAATGTGCACGGAGGTGAGGATGTCCTCCTCCACCACGCGCTGGTTGAGGATGATGGCGTCCTCGTAGTTGTGGCCTTCCCACGGCATGAACGCAACCAGCAGGTTGCGGCCGAGGGCCATTTCGCCGTCCTTGGTGCCCGGGCCATCGGCGATGACCTGGCCGGCCTCGACGCGGTCGCCCGCGGAGACGATCGGGGTCTGGTTGTAGCAGGTGCCCTGGTTGGTGCGCTCGAAAGTGCGCAGCATGTAGGTGTCGCGGCCGCCCTCGTCGTCCATGACGGTGATGAAGTCGCCGGTGACGTTCTCGATCACGCCGGCCTTCTTCGAGATGACGGTGTCGCCGGCGTCGTATGCGGCGCGCTGCTCCATGCCGGTGGCCACGTAGGCGGCCTCGGCGCGCAGCAGCGGCACAGCCTGCTTCTGCATGTTCGCGCCCATCAGCGCACGGTTTGCGTCGTCGTGCTCCAGGAACGGAATCATCGCGGTAGCGACAGAAACCATCTGGCGCGGGGAGATGTCCAGGTAGTCCACGCCCTGCGGGCCGACGACGCCGATGTCGCCGTCCTTGAGGCGGACCTCGATGCGCTCACCGGTGAGGTTGCCGTCGGCATCCATCGGCGTGGCCGCCTGCGCGATGGCGTAGCGGTCCTCCTCGTCAGCGGTGAGGTAATCGATCTGGTCGGTCAGCTTGCCGTCGTTGACCTTCTGGTACGGCGTCTCAATGAAGCCGAACGGGTTGACGCGCGCGTAGGACGCCAGCGCGCCGATCAGGCCAATGTTCGGGCCTTCCGGGGTCTCAATCGGGCACATGCGGCCGTAGTGGGACGGGTGCACGTCTCGCACCTCGATGCCGGCGCGCTCGCGCGACAGGCCACCCGGGCCAAGCGCGGACAGGCGGCGCTTGTGGGTCAGGCCGGACAGGGAGTTGTTCTGGTCCATGAACTGCGACAGCTGCGAGGTACCGAAGAACTCGCGGATGGCGGCGGAGACTGGGCGCACGTTGATCAGGGACGTCGGAGTGATCGACTCCGCGTCCTGGGTGGTCATGCGCTCACGCACGACGCGCTCCATGCGAGACAGGCCGACGCGAACCTGGTTCTGGATCAGCTCGCCGACGGTACGCAGACGGCGGTTGCCGAAGTGGTCGATGTCGTCGGTGTTGATCGGGATGATCTCGCCCGCCGGCGAGGTCATCTCGGCCTCACCGGCGTGCAGGCGCACGAGGTACTCGAGCGTGGTGGCGATGTCCTCTTCGGTCAGCGTCATCAGACCGTCGTGGTCGCCGCCGAGACCGAGCTTGCGGTTGGTCTTGTAGCGGCCCACGCGGGCGAGGTCGTAGCGCTTGGCCTTGAAGAAGGAGTTCTCTAGCAGGGACTGCGCAAGGTCGCGCGTCGGCTGCTCGCCCGGGCGCTGCTTGCGGTAGATCTCCAGCAGCGCCTCGTCGGTGTTGGACACACCGTCGTTTTCCAGGGTGGACATCATGATCTCGGAGAAGCCGAAGCGCTCCGTGATCTGCTCGGTGGTCCAGCCCAGGGCCTTCAGCAGCACGGTGACCGGCTGGCGGCGCTTGCGGTCGATGCGCACGCCGACGGTGTCGCGCTTGTCCACGTCGAACTCCAGCCACGCACCGCGCGACGGGATGACCTTCACGGAGTGCAGCGGGCGCTCCGTGGACTTGTCAATGGTCTCGTCGAAGTACACGCCCGGGGAGCGCACCAGCTGCGAGACGACGACACGCTCGGTGCCGTTGACGATGAAGGTTCCCTTGTCCGTCATCAGCGGGAAGTCGCCGATGAACACGGTCTGGGACTTGATCTCCTGCGTGTCGTTGTTGATGAACTCCGCGGTCACGTACAGCGGCGCGGAGTAGTTGATGTCTTTGTCTTTGCACTCGTCGATCGTGTACTTCACGTCTTCGAAGCGCGGCTCGGACAGCGTCAGGCTCATGTTGCCGGAGTAGTCCTCGATCGGGGAGATCTCGTCGAGGATGTCCTCCAGGCCGGACGTGATGCGCGCATCGTCGCCGCGGTTGGCCTGCTCGCGTTCGCGCCACTCGGGCGTGCCCACGAGCCACGCGAAGG
Source organism: Corynebacterium fournieri (assembly GCF_030408775.1). Taxonomy (NCBI): domain Bacteria; kingdom Bacillati; phylum Actinomycetota; class Actinomycetes; order Mycobacteriales; family Corynebacteriaceae; genus Corynebacterium; species Corynebacterium fournieri. Next base: position 340,079 of record NZ_CP047210.1, on the reverse strand, counting down.
ATTCGAGCTGTACATCCAAAAGTCCCGGGACGGTGATCGGCTCATTAATCTTCGCGAACGAGTAACGTTCGGGAGCCCCGGGGATATCAGCCATGTTCATGGTCTGGTCTGAGACTGCCAAGTTGGGTCCTTCCAGCACCTCTGGCGGAGGCTCGCCACACCGCGTCTGGCTTCGCGGCCCGGCGGCATTTCCGCAGGATAAGTTAGCATTCGGTCTGCTTTAGAAGACCCGCCCCCAGAGACAACAAAATCACCTTGTCAAATCGGATTTTCTCAATCCGTTGCACAAGGCTCTCTACGCGTACTGGAGACGGCTTCCAGCGCAAAGAACAACCATAGAGTAATCTCCCCCGTTTGTAAAGGCCCCCGCCTGCGGTCCGCCGGGTTGCCCGATGCCGTCTGGGTCACTCGTGCGGTTGCTGCCGGAAGCCTACCACCCGTCGTCCGCGCGCGGTCAATCGCGACGCGCCGCACGCCCCGGCCGCAGCGCGCCCGCCAGGCCCGCAAGGGTCAGCGCCGCACCGACCCAGGCCAGCACGCGCCACAGCCCGCGGTCCGCGGCGGCGGTCTGCGCATCATCCACTTTGCGCACAAGCTTCTCGACGTCCTGCCGGTCCATCACCCCGTCATAGGTGACCACGTTCTTCACGCCGTTGCCTTCTGCGTCGGCGTAGTAGTCGTCCACCTTCTCGTCGATGCCCACGACCACGCCGGTTTCCTGATCCACCAGGATTTCGCGCTCGGCGGCGTGGTGCAGGAAGGTGCGCTGCGGCTCGCCGTTGTCGTCCTCGAGCGTGAGCGTGTTGCGCGGGTCGGCGTAGCGCATGGCCACGTTCGTCGGCGCGATGCGTTGGGTATAGCGGTACACCGTACGCCCGGCGATCTCCTCTTCACCGGCAAACTCCGCAGGCGCCGCGCCACGCAGCACCGCGTCGAAGACCTGGACGGTGTCCTGCGGCGCGGGGGCGGGGAAGGTCAACCACGCGCCGTCGATAGGCACCTGTGTTGCGGGCATGCCCATGACCATCAGCGCCTCCGCCGGGCCTTGCGCGGCACCTGAAACGCGGTCCACGGCGTACGACCACGTCGACGCCGTGAGCAGGTCATTGAAGTCGGAACCGGACTCCCCCGCCCGCAGCGTGTCGCCCACGCGCACGCTCGCCGTGTCACCGTCGGACGGCTCCTGGATCTCCATGTGCAGCTGGCGCGTCACCGGCGCCGCCTCGCCCTCGCGGGTGCCGTTCGGGTCCGTGATGGTCCACGTGGCCTCCCCCAGCGCCAACGGCAGGCGGTTGCCGGAAAGCAGCACGCTCGGCGCCAGCAGCCCCGCCACCACCAGCGCAGCACCGACGCCGGCGAGTAGCACGGAAAGAATGCGGGAAGTGGGCAGCATGGTGGGAAAGTGTAGCGCAGCCGGTGGGCGCGCCAGCGCTGCGAACTACCGTTACTGATACAGGACAGGAACCAGCCGCCCGTCGCCAACCTTGCGGTATAGCGAGTGGATCACGTCCATGAACCACTCCGGCTTGTCGGTGAATGCGAGCTCGTGGACATACCGCGCGCCGCGGCTCTCGTCGTAGTCGAGCGAATCGTCGCTACTGAATCCGCTGTTGGAGCTGCGGGACAGCGATGCGTCCTGCGACAGGGCGTCGAAAACCTCGATGGACGCGTACTCGACCTTCTGGTCGGGACTCGCCATCGCCTCCCGAACAACCGAGTACACGTCGTTTGCGACCGACGCCCAATCCTCGACCACCAGCGCCTCGTCCTCCGGGGAAAGCTTCACGCGCTCCATCGGGATGCCCTGGAAACTGACGTTTTCCAGCTTGCACCCGGACAAGTCGACGCCGTCGAGCTGGTCGTAGCGGTAGTGCTCGCCAAAACCGACATTGCGCAGCTCGCCAGTAATCGTCGAATCCAGCACACGCGCGCGAATTGGAAACTGTGCACCGCGCCCCTCGATCACCACATCGCGCAGGGTGGAACCGGTAACGGTGCTCAACCAGTCGGCACGGAAGCCAAATTCTGGGGCCGACAAATCAGTATCTATGAACGCAATATCGTTGACCTTGCCCGGGTTCCCGCGCGGGCGGGTGATGGTGCAGGACTCGAATCGGACCGTCGAAAAGTTGATGTTGTCGACGCTGGGCTCGTCGAACGTGCGATCGTCGTAACGCACAGCATGCAATTCCATGATCTACAGCTCCACCCCGTAGGTGCGCATCCACTCGGCCATGCTGGGATACGGCCCGTCCAGGTACTGCCTGTCCCAGAAGTGGTAGCGGCCAAACTCGACCGAACCGTCGTCGTTGCGGTGGTACACGGCGTACGCGCCATCACCAACGATCGCGACCGGGAACCAGGCGTCAGGGTCGTCTCCGAACGCCTCGGCTTCCTCGCGGACACTGCTCAGGATCGACTTGATACTCAAAGGATCACCCGGCGGAATCTCCGGATAGAGCCACTCGCCGTGTTCGAAATTGAACGAGTTGTACGAGTCGAAAAATTCGCGGTACTCGGACGGCACCCAATCAGGCACACACGACAGTGAGAGCTCGAGCACATCCGGATCGATTGGCCACCTCCACGGAACGACGCGACCAGGTTGCTTTGCCGGGGTATCAGACATCTTTAATCAGCCCTAAGCAGCGGCGCTCAGCGGGTTCGGCAGCCCCAACGTCTCGCACCACAACGCAACGAGGTCGCCGCCGTCGCTGGCCGCGTCGTCAAACTTACTCTCGGTGTCCGTGGACATAATGCGGTACTTGCGCACAAACTCCGCGATGCCGTCCTTCGCCTCCGGGTAACGCTCGGCGAAGAATGCGTCGAACCTCTCGATGTCGTAGTCAGGGACGTGCTCCGGCTCAACCCCGTCCACAAGGGTGGGGTTCGCGCCGAAAAAGTACTCTTTATTACCGTCGGCGGTGCTGATGGTGATGAAACACATGTCCAGATCGGCGACGCTGATCATCCAGTCTTCCTCGGGGCCAATACCCGGATCGCCGATCTCCCAGTCACCGTCGATGTATTCAAACCCTGCATTAATACTCATCTTTAGTCCTCACTTTCTTCAAACGGGTCACGCATGAACTCCGCCCCCGCGTCGCGGTACAACCCCAACAGGTAGTCGTGACTATGCCCCCAGTCGGCCCAGGCATCGAGTTCAAGGCAATATCGGGCGCCACGGGGCCGTGGTGCTTCGTCGTGTTGTCCCCTGAAGTCGTCCTCCATGAAGATCAGCGCCAAGCTCGACTGCTTAAACGCTTCTTCCCCCTGGGAAGACGCCTCATGTAATTCCTTCACCAGCTCCACCACGCGTCCGCGAATATCCTCCCAGTTCAGCACAGTGAGGCGCTGCAGCTCTGCCGGGATTTTCACCTTGCGCATATCCACGTATTTGAAGCTGGCCGTGCCAAATTCAACCTCGCTGAAATCGCAGCCAACGAGCTGATCCCCCTCGACCGTCTCTTCAAGACTGCACTCTTTCCACTTGCCGCTCACCGTCACATTGGTCAACACCGGGTTGTTAAGTCCTCCGCCTACCGGCCCCTTCAACCGCATGTCAATGGCCTGGCAATTGTCGTAGCGCGCTCCCCAAGCAAAGACCTCCGGAAACTTGCACGCCCGAAACACGCAATTAGTCACAGTCGTCTTAAGCCAGGGCATCCTACCTTTCACCGTGCAACGCTCAAACTCGCAGTCAGCCACACTGCCATGCACCCAGTCGGCCACGAAGATCTTCGCCCGCTTAGCGTAACTATTAGTCAGCGTGAATTCTCGGGCTGTAAACGGACTGATCTCCGCATAACTGAGATCAACATTGTCAACCGTCTGCCCGCTGACCGAAAACACCTTCTTCGGAAACCCCCACTTATCCAACGGGTACGTCCAGTGAAAACCACGAAAATCTTCCCGGCCATCAAACAAGCCGAACGGCGACGGGGCGAGCAACATCTCAGGCGTGCAGGCGTCCTCCCAACGCTCCACAAGCTGCTTTCGGGTCGGACCACTCATCGCGTCGGCCTCCTGACGCTCATCGGAATCACACCATTGCGGTCAAGCGTGCCGAAACTCCGCAAAGATTTCCACCGTTTTCGGCAAACATCCTGTTCAGATGGTCCGCCATAACGGCAGTAGTGTCTAATGTTCGGAGCTGATTTGCCCGGGCAGCCAGGTATCGAGGCCGTTGGTATTGGTCTCTCTCGGCTTGTAAGACAAGGCTTTGAGCATATCCAGATCAGCCGCGGTGTTGGCGGTCCGCGCTACCGCATCCCAGTGATGCTGATGCCCCTTCGTGGCAAAGAGGTACTGGAATAAGCCCTTGATCTCTTCGCGTGGGTACGGCGCGTCGACCGTGCGGTGGTCTTGCTCGTAGAGTTCCAACATCTGGTCCAGCAATTCAGGGTCGTGCGCGGTCAGGCGGTCAAGGCACTGGAACATGTGGAAGCGCACTGCGAACCGCGGTTCCGCAAGATAGCAGCGGTAGATGGTGTCGAAGTGCTTCGTATGCCTTGGACGAAGATGCTCATCGACGACTCGGGCCAGGCCGGACACCGCATCTAAGTCACGGTCGGATACCGCGAGTTGATCAGTGAGATCGGAAACAAAGGCATCCAGCTCTTCGTCGCTGACCGTGTCGTATCGAGTAGGTAGTGCCGCCATCGCGAGAATCTCCTCTAGCTGAAGTACACCGCAACGGCGTCGCCACGCTGCGCTGCTGCTGTGTAGAACTCGATGAGTGTTTCCACGGCGTCGGGAGAGTCGAAGTCCTCCGGCTCAACGCTCTCCAACGCCTCGGCGAAGCTGCCTACCTGGTCTGGCGTGTTGATGCGCATCCCGTCGGTCAGGTTTTCGCCGTCCCAATCCGCGGCGCCGAAGACGATGCTGTTGGCAGTTTCCTCATCAAGGCTGGCTTTCAATTCCTCGACAACACCGCCGAAGAACTGGTCAATATCCGCCACCGGACGGTTCGACGTCTCAAGCGCCTCCGTGATCGTGTCCCGGCGTGACTCTGCTTCGGACGCTTGCGCTTGCTCGTATTCGTCCTGGCTAAATGCGACATAAAACGGAATGATCATTGGGGCTCCTAATCCTCAGTAGTGGGTGGGACGCTGATTACGCGTTGCGTGATATCAAGCTCAGGTATCCACGCATTCACACCGCGACGATCCAATTTCTTCTTGAACTTATTGGAGAACAGAACGAGCATCTCGATATCCCGCTGCGTATCCGCGGTTTGCGCGATGAGATCCCAGTGGCGCTGCTTTCCCTTGCGGGCCACCATGAGCTGGAAATACTCTTTGATCATTTCGCTAGTGGACCCGATGCTGCGACGATCCGTCATATACATCTCAAGCATCCGGTCCAGCAATGGTCCCTTCGTCCCCGCCAACCGGTCCAACGAGAAAAACACCTGGTCGCGGGGTGTCAGGGTAGGCACCGCGTAGTAGATCTCTTCAAACTCATCGAAGAAGCGATGATGCCGTGCCTTGAGAAACTCGTTGACGGCACACACCATCTGGTCAACCCCAATTGGCGTGTACTCATTTCGCCGAACAGCCTCCGTCATACCCACGATGTAATGCTCCAGCAAATCATCGGGCATTTCCTCCCAGCGCGACGGCACCGGGGTGTGGAGCCCTACGGATGCTGCGAATTCGTTTACCAACTCGTTCAAAACGCCTCCCTCCAGGCGGGTCACCGTTGCAACCCAGCGTGCCGAAATCCCAGACGGATGTCCAGCGTTTTCCGAAAACGCTCTAGGTGCGGTCCGGGCGGTAGAAGTATGGGTCGCGTTCCACCCTGTTGATGCTTAGCCCGCGGGTGTCGAAGTTCGCCTTCAGCCACTCCGCAAACTGCGGGGTGTAAAACTGCTTCCTCCACAGGTCAGGGTTCGACGGCGTAGTGCGGGTGCGGAACACCGGTGCCTCGGGCGTCTCCTCGTACAAGTTGAAGGCGCGGAACCCGTAGTAAGTGCCGAACTGGCTGACAAACGTCGCCTCCGCAATCTTCGCCCCACCTCGATTTAACGCCTCACGGATAGCGGGTGCCTTCTCTTCATCAGCCACCAATGCCCCCAGTGCCGCCGTCAGGCCATACTGCGGCATGTCCGAACCATCGACTTCCTTCCGGTCCTCCAACACCTCGAACGCCCGGCCGTCGAACTCGCTGAAGTCTTGAGTCTCAGTCACGCGCAACGCGTGGACAGACTCGTCATACATAAAGATGGCCGTTCGAATCGCGGGCAGAATCTCGTAGCAAATCAAAGGTGCACTCCTCCGGGTAGCACGTTTTGCGCCCGAAAATACACGCGTTTCGTCCCCCAGACACGCGAAACCCCCGCCCGCCGGTGTGAATACCGGCGACGGGGGTGTTCGTCGTCAAGCAAAAAGCTCTTACTTGAGGGTGACCTTTGCACCAGCCTCCTCGAGCTTGGTCTTGGCAGCCTCGGCGTCGTCCTTGTTGGCGCCCTCGAGGATTGCCTTCGGGGCACCCTCGACCATTTCCTTGGCGTCCTTCAGGCCAAGGCCCGGAACCAGCTCGCGGACAACCTTGATCACGCCGATCTTCTTGTCGCCAGCGTCCTCGAGAACGACGTCGAACTCGTCCTTCTCCTCAGCGGCAGCCTCGCCGCCAGCGGCCGGAGCGCCTGCAGCGACAGCAGCAACCGGAGCAGCTGCGGTCACGTCGAAGACCTCCTCGAACTCCTTCAGGAACTCGGAGAGCTCGATGAGGGTCATTTCCTTGAACTGCTCGATGAGCTCGTCCTTGGTGAGCTTAGCCATTGTGGCTTCCTTTCTGTTGGTGGGCGTTTACAGCCCGGATGTAAAAGTGTGTTTATGCGGCTTCCTGCTTGTCCTGCAGTGCAGCGACAAGGCGGGCCGTCTTGGATGCCGGAGCCTGGAACAGGCCGGCTGCCTTTGCCAGAGAGCCCTCGAATGCGCCAGCGATCTTGGCCAGGGTGGTCTCGCGGTTGTCCATCTCGGCCAGAGCGTCGATCTGGGAAGCGTCCAGGACGTTGCCGTCCATGTAGCCGCCCTTGATCACGAACGCGTCGTGGTCCTTGTTGAACTTCTTCATCACCTTCGCAGCGTCGACAGCAGCGTCGCCCTTGATGAACGCGACGGCGGTCGGGCCGGTGAGAAGATCATCGAGACCCTCGATGCCCTGCTCGTTCGCAGCGATCTTGATGAGGGTGTTCTTGGCGACGTGGTACTCGACATCGAAGCCCATATCGCCGCGCAGCTGCTGGAGCTGGCCGACGGTCAGGCCACGGTACTCAGTCAGCACGAGGGAATCCGCCTCAGCGAACTTCTCCTTCAGAGCTGCAAGGTCCGCAGTGTTCTTCGGGTTTGCCATGACACACGCCTCCTTCCGATACTTCATGTTGTTCAATCCGCCCGGAGCATATTGCTTGTCGACGTTTGCTTCGCAAGAAGCTGACGTATTCAAACAAAAATGCCCCGTGCAGAAGCACGAGGCATACGTTTCGTAGTGTGCCGCGTTTCTCCTGCGTGGGTCGGCCCCTGGAGTGGAGCACCTTCGACTCCCTCTCGAGAGTGACCGACGGTCTTCGGTGAAACTTGAGCTCGGCCTTTGCGGGCCGTTCAAACTTCGGTAGGGGATGTTAGCGGGTGGTTGGGTGTTTGGCCAAATCGCGAGTGCGGGGCGCGACTATGCGGGTTGTCGTTGGTGTCGCCTGCGCTCGAGGATTTCGTCGAGCTTCATCGGGTACCGCGCCCAGATTGCGCCCTCCTGCTCGGTAAACCCGAGGTATTGGTCCAGCGTCAGGCCCTCACTGTCCGCTGCGCATTCGTGCCAAGCATCCACCCAAGTGTCAATCTCGCTCGGCTTTGCGCTGCCCTCGAGGCACCGCTCAACGAAAGGTTTAAACATCGATCCGTCTCCCCCTCACTGCATCTCCGATTCTTCCTGCTGTTACGGCATCAAACACTCCAATATGTCTCCCTCGCAGGTTATTGCCCTCGACGTGGCCGTGTAAAGGGTCGTACTCAACAAGGAGTCCCTGCTCTACTACGAGCTCCGCTCCACCTTCTTCAACAACCGCGCCGCCGCGACGAACAGCACGCACCCGCCGAGCAGCGCCATGACACCGACGCCGATGGCAAGGCCCGCCCAGAACCCGCCCGCCGTAGCGGAGTTGTCTTGCGGCTCGTTTTGCGGCTGCTGGCCGCTGGTGTCGCTGGAGTCCAAAGACGAATGGATGCCGCCGCCAGCCGCACCACTCGCCGCACCGCCGGTGCTGCTCGGCGCTGCAGCTTGGGTTGCCAGCGCATGTTCCGTGGCCCGCTCGGAGGTAGGCGACGACCCCGAGGACTTCGCGCTGGACTTGCCGGACGCGGAACCGGACGAGCTGCCGTCAGAACGCGACTGCCGCGACGCGCTCCCGCTGCTGCCGGAGGATTGGGCCTGACGCTGCGAGCGCTGCGGGGCGGGCTGGGCTGCCCGATCCTGCTTTGGCTGCGCGGCCGAGGCCGCATCGGTTGCCGGGCGCTGCGGCGGTGCAGCGGGAGGCGCAGCCGCCGTTGCCGGAGCTGCCGGGGCTGCCGGTGCCGGGGCTGCCGGCGTCGGAGCGGCCGAGGACGTCTGCGGGGCGTCCTTCTTCCGTGCGAGCGGGGCGAGGGTGTCGCCGGCCTTTTTGATCTCCTTTTCCAGGGAGCGCAGGCCGGAGGCTAAAGCGTCGGGAAGCGTGAGCTTGCCGCCGCCACCTGCACCAGCGTCGGCCTCCAAGTTGCCATCGCGCGCCGCGGTGACAGCCTCGTCGCCGACGGCGAAGGTGGCCACGAGCTCCTTTGTAAACTCCTCGCCGGACGCCGCAGTGCCGCGGAAGGCAAAGGTGGCGGTGTACACGCCGGGGTCGGTGAATCCGAAGCCCTGGTGGTCGTGGGCGTTGACGGGGTACTTCAGCGTCTTGTTCTCGTCTGCGGAGTCGAGCTCGATGCGCAGCCCCTGCAGGTCCTCGTGCCAGGTAAAGATTCGCCCAGGACCGTTGACGTCGCGCATGCTCACATCGATCTTTGAGCCGTCTGCCAGCGCGTTCGCACCGACGCGGGTGGTGGAAAAGCCCAGCCACGGCAGGCCCTTTTCCTGCGCCTGCGGCAGGATCCACATCGTCTCGGGCTCACCGGGGAAGCTGCCTCGCGCGCTGTCCGGCAGAGTTTTGCGCGCCGCGTCCGGCACGGCGAACACGAACGAGCCGGATTCGCGTTTGGCCTGGTTGTGGGGGTCGGAGTCGTCGATAAGCATGGCGCTTAACTGCGACCCTTCGGCCGCCAACGCCATATCCATGTGGCCCGCCTCGATGAGCGTGCGCTTGTCCGCCGCTGCCGCCGGGCGCGACGTGGTCTGCTTCGGCGCGCGCGAAGTGGTGGGCGGCGCTGAAGTGGTGGTGTTCGACGTCGGCGCAGTCGTCGTCGGCGCAGTCGAGGTCGGCGCAGTCGTCGTCGGCGCAGTCGAGGTCGGCGCAGTCGCGGTCGGCGAGGCGGTCTCCTCCGCAGACTTCGGGGTGCGCAGATCGGTGGTGGTGCCCTCGGGCAGGCCGACGGTGGCGTCGTCGCCGACGAGCCAGTACTGGGTCACCGGCTCGGAGCGCTCCGTGCCGCCGCCGTCGAGCTCGGCGCGGCCCTGCCAGGTCATTTCGTAGATGCCCGGTTCAGAAAACGTCCAGGTGAAGTGGCCGTGGCCGCCGACGTCGTAGGTGATGGTGCGCATGTCCTCCTCGGCGGAGCTAAACAGCCGCTCCGGATCGCCCACGCGCGAGGAGAAAAACACGTTGACGTCGCCGGGGCCGTCCATGTCCACCAGGTCGAAGTGCACGACGTCGTCGACGAAGTTATCCGGGATCTCGCCCGCCTCGTGCGCGGGGTCGAAGGCGCCCAGGCCAGACCAGATGGGCCGCCAGCTGTCGGTCCAGTCCGCGGACTGCGGCGCGGCCCACACGGTGCTGCCGGGCTCGCCGAGGAAGTCCAGGGAGCCGTCCTCAGGCACGGTCAAGGTGGACACGTCGTTGCCGTCGGCGTCGGCGTCCGGGGCAAGGCGGAAGCAGACCTTTTCCTGGTCGGTGACCTGCTGGCCGTCCACCGCCATCACGGTGAGCTTGTCGTTTTTGTAGGTGCCGTAGAGCGCGTCGTTGTGGGAGTGGTAGAGCAGTTTGCGCCCAGCGCATGGGTGGTCGATCTTCCCCAGTTCCACGCTGTGGCCCGGGTCGCCGGGGTTGTGCTCCGCGGCCTGCGCAAGCGGCGCGGCCGCGAGCGTGAGCGCCACTACGGCTGCTGCTGCAACGAATCGCTTCATCGTTTCACCCCCTGAAGCCAGCCAGCGAGTGCACCGCGCTTCGGGGCGAACAGCCAGCTCAGCGCGAAGATGACGGTCACGGACAAAACGATGGTCGCGCCCGTGGGCGAGTCGTAAGACCACGCCAGCCACACCCCCGCCACGCTGCCGGCCACGCCGAACGCGGCGGCGATGCACATCATCGCGCCCAGCTTGTCCGTAAACAGCCGCGCCGCGGCGGCCGGGGTGATCAGCAGCGCCACCACCAGGATGTTGCCCACCGTCTGCACAGCCAGCACCACCGCGAAGGTCACGCACAGGTACAGCGCCAGATCCAGGCCGGCGACCGGCAGGTTCATCGCGCGGGCGGTCTCCCGGTCCAGTGCCACCGCCGTCAGCCACGGGCGAAGCGCCACCACCACGGCCACGATCAACGCGCCGGCGACGGCGTGGATGGCCAGTGTGGCGGAGCTGACGCCTGTCAGCGAGCCGAACAGGAACGAGCTGACGGAGGCGGTGTAGCCCTCCGCCCTGGAGATCACCACCAAGCCGAAAGCGAACGCGGCGGTGAACACGATGCCGATCACCGAGTCCTCTTTGATCGTGCGCCGCTGCGACATCACCGCGATCAGCACAGCGACAATCGCACCGGCCACCGCCCCGCCCAACAACACAGAGACCTGCCACGCAAACGCCACCGCGATGCCCGGAAAGACGGCGTGCGCCACCGCGTCGCCGATAAAGGCCATGCCGCGCAGCACCACAAAACAGCCCACCACCGCGCACAGCACCGCCGCGATTACCGCGGCCGCCAGCGCGCGCGGCAGAAACGCCAGCTGGGGGTTGGCCATGTCGGCCAGGAATTGCACAAACGAAATCTCAGGCACGGACAGCCTCCAAATGCGCTCGCACGCCGCGCAGCCACGGCGAATCCTCGTCGACGGAGAAGGTGCGGGTCCACGGGGCGTCATCGTTAAGCTCATGCGTCGCGGCATCGGCGACAACACCACGGTTGAACAGCACCAAGCGGTCGCAGGAATCGATGGCCTCGGCGATGTTGTGGGTGGACATGACCACGCCGAGTCCCCGGTCCACCAGGCGGCGGAACAGCCGCAGCAGGTGCTCGGTGGTGGGGATGTCCAGGCCGGTAAACGGTTCGTCGAGAAGCAGCATGCCCGGCCGCCGCACCAGGGCGCGCGCGATGAGCACACGCTGGCGCTGGCCGCCGGACAGGTCGTGGATTGGGCGCGCGGCCAGGTCGGTCAGGTTGACCATTTCCAAAGCTCGCTCGGCGGCGCGGTGCTCGCGCTCGCCAGCGCGTTGCCACCACGGGCGCTGGCCCAGGGTGGCGTTGAGCGTGGCGTCGTAGACGTCGATGGGGAAATCCCAGGCCACGTTGTGCGCCTGCGGCACGTACCCCACCACCTTGCGCACCGGGCGCCTGCCGGCGGAGACCGTCCCCGCGTCAGCGGGGATAAGGCCTAGCACCGCACGCATGAGGGTGGTCTTGCCCGCGCCGTTGGGCCCGAGCAGGCCGACGAACTCGCCGCCGCGCAGCGTGAGGTCCACCCCGCGGAACACGTCGCGGCCCGGATACGACACCGCCAGGTCGCGCACCTCAATCCTTCTCATCGGCGGCCCCGCACAACAAACAGCGCAATCAAAGCGAGAAGCAGCACGCCCGCGCCCGCCAGCAGCCCGATTTTCAGGCCGTTGTTCTGCTGCTCTGCGCCGGCCTGCCCCTCAGCCCGGAATTCGCCGAACGTCGCATCCGCCGCCTCCGCCGGGTCCACACCCACGGCGATACGCACGACCTGCTCGTCGGTGTGCACGGTGCCATCTTGGTCCTCCACCGTCGCGCGCACCCCCACCAGGTGGGCGCCCGGCTCGGTGAACACCCAGTTGGCGTGGGTGTGCGTGTTCGGCTCCACCCACATCGACTGCGTGCCGGGTTCCTGCTCGTTCCACAGCTGCTGCGGCTCGTGGAACCCGCCGGGCTGGACAAACAGGGAGAACTGGCCCGGGCCCTCGTGCCCGCCGAACTCCAGGCTCATCCCGTTGGCGGAGCGTTCCAGAAGCGACGGCGCCTGCGAGTTCCACCCCAGCCACGGCACGCCGGCAACCTCAGTCTGCGGGATCACCCACACCTCGGCCCCCGGCTTCGCACCGGTGAACGCAAACTGGTCGGTCTCCGGCAGAGTCTGCTTCGCGCCGTCGCCGACGGCGAAGACCACGTCCTCGAGGTGGCGCCACACGGGCGTGTCCTGCGTGTCGTCGCGCACCAGGAACTGCATTTTGCCGTCGGCGAAGACGGGGCCCAGGTCCGCGTGGCCAGCGTCGATGACGGCGCGCTCGCCCAGCGGGACGACCTGCTCGTCGGCGCCGACGACCTGCTGCAACGCCGGGTCGTTGTCCGGCACCTGCGCGGCAGCGACGGGTGCGGCCGCGATCATTGCGGCGGTGATAATGGCGGGAATCTTCATGGTTGTCCTTTCAAACATTTGCTTATCGACGCCCCATTGGCCCGCACCAGATCCACATACGTCTGCGCAGGCCCCTCCCCCGGCGGGTCCAAGGTGTCGCCCCAGATCGGGCACACCTCAACCCCGTGCGAGGCAGCGGTTTCGTTCAAAACGGGCGTTTCGTCTTCGTTGCCGTGCTCGACGAACACCGCCGGCACACCCAAGTTCTCCAGCGTGCGCGACAACGCCATCAGGTCGCGCGGGCTCGGCTCCACGCTCGGGTTCGGGGTGACAAACCCGGCCACGCGCAGCCCGTACGCGCGCGCCAGATACGCGTATCCGTGGTGGGTGGTGATCAGGTTGCGGTTGGCCTCCGGGACCTGGTCGAGCTGCTCGCGCACCTCCTGCGCCACCTGCTTGAGCTGGGCACGGTAGCGCTCCGCGTTGTCGGCGTACGCGCTGGCGTGGCGCGGATCCGCCGCGGACAGCTCGTCGCGCACCACCTGCACCACCGCGTCCATCGCGGCCGGGTCGTGCCAGATGTGCGGATCCAGCTCCCCGTGGACGTGGCGGCCCAGCACCGCCTGCGGCAGCAGGTACGTCTCCTCTCCCGGGTCGCCGAGGAAGCGGAACTCGCGCTGCGGCGGGATCGGCTGCAGCGTCTTCGACGGCACCACGACCACCGAGCCCGCGGGGTCCAGGTCGCCCTCATCGTCCGTGCGCAGGGTCAGCTGCGTGTTGTCGTTGTCGGCGACCGTGGCAATGTCCACGTGCCCGCGCTCCACCGCATGCTTGCCCGGGGCGGCCTGCGCCGGATCCTGGCCGACAACCAGCGTGACCGTCTGCTCCGCCTCACTGCGCATCGGCGCGCCGACGGCATCGCGCACCGTCGCGTGCAGCCGCAGCTCGTACACGCCGGGGGCCGAAAAAGCCCAGCTGACGTGGGTGTGCGCGTCCACCGGCAGCGTGGTCTCGCCTCCGGTGGAATCAAACAACAGCTCCGGAGTGCCAAACGTGCCCAGGATGAAGGCGGAAGCGGTGCCGGGACCGGAGGCGTCGACAAGCTCAAGCTCCGCCACCGCCGTGCGCGGCAGATCCGCCGCAAACCGCAACCCCAGCCACACCGTGTCCAGACTCGCGTCCTCCACCAGCGGAATCGGCGCGTAGCCGTAGCGCTGCGTCTGCTCCGCCAAAGCCACCACACGCGCCCCGGGCCGCGCCGTCGCATCGATCGTGCGGGTAAGCGACTGCGGCTCCAACAGCAGACCGTTCGTAAACACCGCGTCCGCGTACGCGATATCGCGGGTGTTATGCAGCGTCGGCTCGTAGGCGTGCGGATCCGCGCCGCGGCGCATCAGCGGGGTCACCTCCGCGGCGTCGCCGGCGACGTTGTCCACCACATCCGCAAGAATGCTTGTCGACGCCACCACCTTCACCCGCCCGTCCCCCTCCGCCGGGGACTGCGCACACCCCGCGAGCAGGCCAGCAGCAGCCAGCGCCGCCGCTACGCGTTTCACTGTTGGCCTCCCACAAGGCCGAGCAGGCGGCGGCGCAGCGCGGTATCCAAAAAGCACATCGCCGCGCCAAACACCGCCACACCCAGGCCGAGGACGGCGAACGGGACGGTCATCACCGTCGTGCCGGTCTCGGCGAGCTCGTCCGGGCGGGTGCCCTCGCTCGACAACGCCCCCGGCTGGGCAGGGCCGCCGCCGGCATTCGCGGCCGCCGCGGTGGACGAGGTCGCCGCCTGCGAGGGGGCTGACTTGGCAGCCGTGCTCGCCTTGGGCGCCGTGGTCGACTTGGTCGCTTTGGGCGCGGCCTCCTTTGACGCGGCCGCCTTCGACGTGGGCGTTGCGCTCGACTTGTCAGTGTCGGCGGCGGCCGCAGGCTTCGCCTCCCCATCGCCCACGACCCAGGTGTAGGTGGCCTCGTTGGAGCTCGCGCCGCCGCCGTTGGCCACCACGCGCATTTCGTAGGTGCCGGGCTCGGTAAACAGCCAGTTCGCGTGCACGTGCGCCGGGTGATCCTGCGCGATCACCGAGCCAGTGGCCAAGCGCGGCGAGCCATCCTTGAGCACCGGCTCGAAGGAACCGAAGCTGCCGGTCTGGAACAGGTAGACCTCGCCGGGGCCGGAGACCTCTACAAACTCCAGGTCCACCGCGCCTACATCGCGCGCCTCCTGCGTGTCCCACCCCGGCCAAATCAAATCAGCGCGCTGGGTCTGCGGCAGCATGTAGCCCGCCGCACCGATCTCCGGCACATTCGCCGTCTCCTCAGTGAACGAGTCGGCGCCGACAACTAGCTCCACGTCCGCCGGGTCGTGGCGCACGTGCGAGCCGGTGACATCTTCCTTCAGATCCAGGGTCAGCGCCCCACCGTCCGAGGTGACGTTGAAGGCGTCGATGTGGCCCTGATCCAGGCGTTGCGCCTCGGCCTGCGCCAGCGGAGACGCAACAAGGGCGACGAGCAGCAACGCGACACTAATGAAACCATTTTTCAACACTTAGTGAACATTAATCCCAATAAGAGTGAAGTGCGGAACCGTACCCCCGTGTCGGGGAAACCGCAAGAGGTCTCCCACGGCTGTGGACAACCTTTCAGCCTGCGTCGGGGGTTATCCACAGGCTGGGTCTGGGTGGGGTTGCGGTTGGTTTAGCGTGTGGGCCATGAACCCGTTCGCAGCACTCATCGAAGCGATGTCGACCAAGGCGCTAGCAACCTTGGCCGACTTCGACGTTGACGCTGCCCTCGCCGCAGGCTTCGCACCGGACAAGGCACGCGCGTTCGGCCGGCTGCGCGAGACCTACTACGGGAAAACCACTTTCACCCGCAAGCAAGCCACAGCACTCTCCCGGGCACAAGGCTTCTCCCTGGACGAGCTCGCCCTGATCGAACGCCGCCTCGCTTGCGTGAAGTCCGCTGCTGAGCGGTGGCGGCTGCGCCTGGAACTGCTCCACGTTGAAGGCGGGTACCGCGCCATTGAGCGCGCCGCCCGCAACCTCATCCCCAACAACGACACACCCGCACGCAGACAAGTGGCGTTTTCCGGCTCCCGCAACGGCCGGGCACGCATCACCATCGACACCACCGACCGCAACGCCGCAGACTTAGAGCACCGCCTGCACCAACACATCGACCCCACCCAGCCCGCCGCACCCCAGATGGAAGACGCCCTCTGGCGCATCCTGGACGGCACCGACAGCGGCGTCGTCGCGGCTGTACCCCGGCCGATCGTGATGGTGCCCCTGGATGCGCACACCCGCATCCTTACCGGTAGTGGTGACGACATCGAACTTGTGCTCACCGACGGCACCACCATGACCGGGGTGCCCCCGTATGGATCTCCCCACACGGACACCACATCCGCAACACCACCCGCGGAGCCCTCGACCAACTCTTCGGACCACACTAGAAAACGCAAAACGCCCCAGCCGAAGCTGGGGCGCGACGCGGGGATCGACTATGCCTTGTTGGCGTAGTTCTTCTCCACGGACGGGTCGACCGGGACACCCGGGCCCTGGGTTGCGGAAACCGTGATCTTCTTCAGGTACACGCCCTTAGCGGAAGACGGCTTCAAACGGATGACCTCGTCGAGGAGCGCACCGTAGTTCTCAGCGAGCTGCTCCGGGGTGAAGGAGGCCTTGCCGATGATCGCGTGCAGGTTGGACGCCTTGTCCACACGGAAGGCGATCTTGCCGCCCTTGGACTCCTGGATCGCCTTAGCGACGTCCGGGGTGACCGTGCCGGTCTTCGGGTTCGGCATCAGACCACGCGGGCCCAGCACGCGGGCGACGCGGCCGACCTTGGCCATCTGGTCCGGCGTAGCGATAGCCACGTCGAAGTCGATCTGGCCGGCGTTGATCTGCTCGATCAGCTCGTCGGTGCCGACGATGTCCGCGCCAGCCTCCTGGGCCTTGGTCGCGTTCTCGCCCTCGGCGAAGACTGCCACGCGGACGGTCTTACCGGTGCCGTGCGGCAGGTTGACGGTGCCGCGGACCAGCTGGTCGGCCTTGCGCGGGTCGACGGACAGGCGCATAGCAACGTCGATAGTGGCGTCGTACTTGTCGGAGGAGGTCTCCTTCGCAAGCGCAACGGCGTCGAGCGGGTGGTACAGGTTGTCGCGGTCGACCTTTGCCAGCTGCTCGATGTAGTGCTTGGACTTCTTAGCCATGTTGGATTCCTTTCAGGAGTTGTGGTCAGCGGGCCTGGCTAAAGGCCCTGCCACGTGAACGAGAAGTGTGTTCTTACTTCTCGACGTCAATGCCCATGGAACGGGCGGTACCAGCGATGATCGCGGCGCCGGCCTCGATGTCGCGGGCGTTGAGGTCGTTCTTCTTGGTCTCGGCGATCTCCTTGCACTGCTCCCAGGTGACCTTGCCAACCTTGTCAGTGTGGGGAACGCCGGAGCCCTTCTTCAGGCCTGCAGCCTTCAGCAGCAGGGATGCCGCCGGCGGGGACTTCAGGATGAAGTCGAAGGAGCGGTCTTCGTAGACCGTGATCTCCACCGGGACGATGTTGCCGCGCATGGACTCGGTAGCCGCGTTGTAGGCCTTGGTGAACTCGACGATGTTCACGCCGTGCGCACCCAGAGCCGGACCGACCGGCGGAGCCGGGTTTGCCATGCCAGCTTCGATCTGAAGCTTGATCAGGCCAGTGACCTTCTTCTTTGCCATCGCATTACCTCCTAGATACAGCGCCCGCAGCCACGATGAGCTGCCGCGGGGCTTCCGGATGCCGGGGGTGAACCCAGCCACCGGGGAAAACGAAACGAAAACGTCGCGCGTGCGAGCACGCGCGACGAGATAGATTACGCCGAAAGGACGCGGAAAAGCAAAACGCCCTTACATGATCCGCTCGATCTGATCCGCGGTCAGCTCCACCGGGGTCTCGCGGCCGAAGATGGACACGAGCGCCTCGATCTTGCCGGTCTCCGGGTCGATCGCGTTGATGGTTGCGGACACCGACGCCAGCGCGCCGGAGAGGATGGTGACGGCCTCGCCGACCTTGTAGTCGTGCGCGAGCTTCTTCGGAGCTTCCTCCTCCGGCATCGCCACGACGGTCTCGCCCTCCGCGTTGACTTCCGGCTTCGCGCCGGTTGCGGTGGACTTGGGCAGCAGGAACTTGGCCACGTCGCGGTGCTTCACCGGCGTCGCGTTGCCTTCGTTGCCCACGAACGACGTCACGCCCGGGGTCTCGCGGACCACGGACCACGCGGCGTCGTTCATGTCCATGCGCACCAGCACGTAGCCTGGCAGCAGCTTGCGCTTGACCAGCTTCTTCTTGCCGTCCTTGTTCTCGATGGCCTGCTCGATGGGCACGACCACCTCGTAGATGGAGTCTTCCACCTCGAGGGTCTGGGAGCGCATCTCCAGGTTGGTCTTCACCTTGTTCTCGTAGCCCGAGTAGGACTGGATGATATACCAGTCACCCGGCTGCTTCTTCAGCTCGCGGGTGTACTCGCGCAGGCGGCGGCGGTACTCGCCGTCGGAGTCTGCCTCCGCGTCTGCGGCGGCCTCCCCCTCGCCTTCAGCAGTCTCGGCGACGTTCAGGTCGGTCTCCTGGACCGGCTCCTCCACCGCGCCGTCGGCGTCGGTGTCAGCCGCCGCTGCGCCAACAGAGCCGTCGGTGTCATCGGTGTCGACGGAGGCCTGCGCGGCGTCGCGCACTTCAGCGTCGGAAAGCTCGGCGCCAGCTGCGGGACTGTCGCCCTCCTCGTCGGAGGAGTCACCGCCCTCGGTGCCGGCCGGGTCGTCGTCGCCGCCGTCGAGGACGGGGTCGGTGGACGGCTGCACGGGCGCGCCCTCGTCGATCATTTCCTGCTCGTTGTTCTCGATAGCGCCGCTGACGTCCTTGTTTGCCTCAGTCATGGTTTATCTCCTCATTCGTGCGAAACGTATGCGCCCCAGGGTACCGGGGCAAAAATTATCCCGCCCTCCTCGGCGTCCGAGGCGGCGGGAAACGTTGTGCGCGTAATTGTACTTACCGGATGAAGATCCAGCGAATCAGCATGGAGGACAGCGCGTCGGTGCCCCACACGAAGATGGTCAGCACGATGAGGAAGGCGAACACGATGAGCGTGTAGTTGAGCATCTGCTTGCCGGTGGGCCAGATGACCTTGCCCATCTCGGAGGCGACTTCACCCGGGAAGGCGGTGATGCTGGAGCCGTTCTTCTCGTCGGCATCGTCGGCGGTGACGGGGGTGCGCTTCGCCTCGTAGCCCTCGGAGGAGACGGGAGTTGCCCCGCGCAGCTGACGCTTACCGGTCGGCTGTGCCGGGTTTTGACCGTTGGGGTTAGTCACAAACACTCCTCCAGGTTGTTTTGGCAGGGGCGACAGGACTCGAACCTGCAACCTACGGTTTTGGAGACCGTTGCGCTACCAATTGCGCCACGCCCCTAGGGCACTCATTCAAGTGCGCCTAACCCTACCACGGACACCTTTCGGCACCCGTTCGAGGTGAGTAGCGATGGAGAGAATTGAACTCTCGACACAGCGATTATGAGTCGCTTGCTCTACCACTGAGCTACACCGCCATGTGTTCGCTGATGACAACCCCAGCAAACAACAGAGCCCCCTGACAGAATCGAACTGTCGACCTTTTCCTTACCATGGAAACGCTCTGCCGACTGAGCTAAGGGGGCACAGCTTCTCTGTTGTGGATCTTCGCTTTCGCTCTGACCCGCTCCGTTGAAGCCTTGGAAAGATTAACCCGATGTTGTTTTCAAACACAAATCGCCTGGCTATTGGGCGTTTTTGCGGGGTGCTATAGACGTCGTAAAGCGTTTGCTTAAACGCGAAACCCCGCCGGTGAAAACCGACGGGGTTTGTCTGCGGTGCCAGGTAGAAGATTCGAACTTCTGAAGGCAATGCCGGCGGATTTACAGTCCGCTCCCTTTGGCCGCTCGGGCAACCTGGCAAGCACGTTCAAAGTGCGGGATTTACTCTACAACACCGTCCCGCAAACGACGCAAATCGGCAGGTTAACCCACTCGTTCGACGGTCATGCGGGTCATGGTGCGAAGCGCTTCGCGCGCCGGCCCGGCGGGCAGGGCGTCGAGTTCGCGCTCCACGGTGTCGACGTAGCCGCGCACCGTGTCCAGGGCACGCTCGCGCCCGCGGGACTGCCCCAGAAGCTCCAGGGCGCGCGCAACGTCCTCGTCGGCGGTCAGCGGGCCGGTGAGCAGACCGCGCAGCTCTTCGCCCGCCGGGGAGTCCTCCTGCAGCGCGTAGAGCACCGGCAGGGTAAACACGCCCTCGCGCAGGTCGGTGCCGGGGGTCTTTCCGGACTGCTCCGGGTCGGAGAAGATGTCGATGATGTCGTCGACGATCTGGAAGACCATGCCCACCGCGTCGCCGATGCGCGAGCAGCGCGCCACGGTCTCCTCGTCGGCGCCGGCGTGGCGCGCACCCAGATAGGCCGCCGAGGCGATGAGCACCCCGGTCTTTTCCTCGATGACCTTGAGGTAGTGCTCCACCGGGTCGGCCTCGCCCGCGCCTTCCGCGCCGACGGTTTCTCGCATCTGGCCGGTGACCAGCTCGGAGAAGGTGTCGGCGAAGTGGGCGACGGTGTCGAGGTCCATCAGCGCCATCTGGCGCGAGGCATGGGCGAACAGGATGTCGCCGGCGAGGATGGCCACGGTGTTGTTCCAGCGCGTGTTGGCGGATTCGACGCCGCGGCGGCGCTCGGCTTCGTCCATCACGTCGTCGTGGTAGAGGGTGGCCAGGTGCACCATTTCGGTCACTGTGGCGCCGCGGATGACGTTTTGCGCCCCGGGGTTCGGCCCGAATTCGCTGCACAGCAGCGCCATCATCGGCCGGAAGCGTTTACCGCCGGCTTTGGCCAGGTGGGTGACTTTGTCGGTGAGGAAGCTTTCCCCGCGGCTGAGCTCCGCTATCAGCAACTCCTCCACCGCCTCGAGCCCCGCGGTCAGCCGGGTGTTGAGCGCGTCGTCGCCCAGGTCCAGGTTGAATCCGTGGCGCGGTGACGGGGTGGTGCCGTACGTCATAGATAACGTCCTTGCAGGTTGGATGGGCCCATGTATAACGCACTAACCGTAGCCCAATTACCCCGCGCCGTGCACCAACGGGTGGCGCTGGCACAATGTTGCGGGTGAGTGAGTTCTTCGACCTCGTCGTTGTTGGCGCGGGCCCTTCCGGTTCCGCCGCCGCTGTGGCCGCGCAGCGCGCCGGTTTAGCCACGTTGCTTCTCGACGCCCAAGGTCCTAACCGCGACAAGACGTGCGGCGACGGGTTGACGCCTCGCGCCGTCGATACGCTGCAGCGTTTGGGCCTTGAGGTGCCTGCCTACCGCAACTTTGGGTTGAAGCTGCACGGCTTCGGCGGCGATGTGGTCGCCCCCTGGCCGCGGGGTGAGGGCTCGGCGTCTGCGCGCGCGACGTTCGACGCGATGCTTGTCGACGCAGCCCGCGCCGCCGGCGCCACCATCCGCCAAAGCTGCGCCGCCACCGGTGTGCAGTTCGACGGTGGCGCGATTTCGGCGGTGGAGACCGACCAGGGCACGGTGCGCACGAAGTGGGTCGTGGTGGCGGACGGGGTGCGCTCACCCATCGGCAAGGAACTGGGGCGCACCTGGCACAAGGGGCAGGTCTATGGCATCGCGGCGCGGTCGTACTGTTCCTCGCCGTTGTCGCAGGAGCCGTGGATGCATTCGCATGTGGAGCTTCGCGACGCCTCCGGCGCCATCCAACCCGGCTACGGCTGGATCTTCCCGCTTGGCGACGGGCACGTGAACTTGGGCTGCGGGGCGTTGTCCACCGACGCACGCCCGGCGAAGGTGAACACGAAAAAGCTGCTCGCCTTGTACGCCTCGCAGCAGCGCGAAACGTGGCAGCTGGGAGCCGAGCAGCAGGTGGCCTCTGCCCTGCTGCCCATGGGCGGGGCGGTGTCGAACGTGGCGGGGCCGAACTGGGCGCTGATCGGCGACGCGGCGGCGTGCGTGAACCCGCTCAACGGCGAGGGCATCGACTACGGGCTGGAAACCGCAGTGCTGGCGGTGGAGTTGATCGCCGGCGGCGGGGATCTGACGCTGGCGTGGCCGGCGCTTCTGCGTGAGACCTACGGCGAGGCGTTTACCCTGGCGCGCAGCCTGGCGCGGCTGTTGACCTACCCGCAGTTTTTGCCGCTGGCGGGCCCGGTGGCGCTGCGCGGGCTGGGCGGGCGCTACCTCATGCCGGCGGCGGCGCGGTTGATGGGCAATCTGGTTACTGAGGAAGACACGGACCTCGTCGCAAGGCTGTGGCGTATGGCCGGTAAGGGCGCGCGGGCGGTGTCGGGCGACCAGCCGCTTTGGGGCGTACGCTAGGCAGGCTTGACCGCGCTGTGCAGCGCGACAATACCGCCGGTGAGGTTCTGCCAACTGGCGTCAGTCCAACCGTTGGCGTTAATTGCCGCGGCGAGCTCTTCTTGGCCCGGCCAGGCGCGGATGGATTCGGCGAGGTATTCGTAGGCCTCCGCGTTGGAGGAAAATAGCTTCGCCAGCGCCGGCACCGCCAGCGGCAGGTACTCCTTGTACAGCGTACGGAAGCCGGGCACGACGGGCGTGGAGAACTCGTTGACGGCGAGGCGCCCGCCCGGCTTGGTCACGCGCGCCATCTCGCGCAGGCCGGCCTCGAAGTCGTGGACGTTGCGCAGGCCGTAGGAGATGGTCACCGCGTCGAAGGTCTCGTCGGCGAACGGCAGGTGCATCGCGTCGCCGACGACCTTGGGCACGTCGCGGTCCTTGCCGGCGGCGAGCATGCCCTGGGAAAAGTCGCAGGCCACCACCCACGCGCCGGACTTGCCCAGCTCCACGGTGGACACGGCGGTGCCGGCGGCCAGATCGAGCACGAGCTCGCCGGGCTTTAAGTCCAGGCGCTCGCGGGTGCGACGTCGCCAGTACTTGTCCAAGCCGAACGACAGCACGGTGTTCGTCGTATCGTACTTCGCGCCGACATCGTCGAACATCCCCGCGACGTCGAAGGGCTTTTTCTCCAGATCCGCCTTGGCCATGGTGCGCAAGTCTACTTTGCCACCCACAAACGGAGGCCGTACGACAACACAACACTTGCAAGTTCGGCGTGCCGAACTTTATTATTCGCCGGTATGGGACTTGATGACTCCAACATGGGCGCATGGCTCGAAGCCATCGCATTGTTCGAGACCGCCCGCGAAGGCGACTACCTCGCGTCCGCGCGGCTCGTGCGCTCCAGCGCCAACCCGGAAGACGTCACGCTCAACCTGATGCGGCTGCTCGCCGTCTACCTGCACGACGAATCCCCGGAAAAGCTCGACCGATTCATTGCCACGTCCCACCGCGTCGGCCCGCCGCCGCTTCTCTAACCGCACGGAAAAGTACACAGAAAGAAAAGGACCAACATGCTGAAATCCAAGGTGCTCGCGCTCGCCGCCACGGCTGCGCTAACTGCCGGCCTCGCAGGCTGTTCGCAGGACAGCGCCGACGCCGCAGGCGGCAAAGACACCCCCGTGGTACTCACCACGTTCACGGTGATCCAGGACATCGCTTCGAACGTCGCCGGCGACCACCTGCGGGTGGAGTCCATCACCAAACCCGGCGCGGAAATCCACGGCTACGAGCCCACCCCGGGCGACATCTCGCGCGCCTCCGACGCCGACCTGATCCTGGACAACGGCATGAACCTGGAAAACTGGTTCTCCCAGTTCGTCGCCGACCTGGACGTGCCCCACGCCGTGGTCAGCGAAGGTGTCGACCCGATCGACATCGCGGAGGACGCCTACGCCGGCAAGCCCAACCCGCACGCCTGGATGAGTCCGGTGAACGTGCAGAAGTACGTGGACAACATCGTCGACGCGTTCAGCGAACTCGACCCGGAGCACGCCGATGATTTCAAGGCCAACGGCGAAACATACAAGCAGGAACTGCAGGCTGTGCAAGACGAGCTGGAAACCAAGCTCGCCGCTGTCCCCGACAAGCAGCGCGCCTTGGTCACCTGCGAAGGTGCGTTCTCCTATCTGGCTCGCGACGCGAAGTTGACCGAGCGCTACATCTGGCCGGTCAACGCTGAGCAGGAAGCCACCCCGCAGCAGATCGCCGGCGCGATCGAGTTTGTGAAGGAAAACAACGTCCCGTCTGTGTTCTGTGAATCCACGGTCTCTAACGCGCCGATGATGCAGGTCGTGAAGGCCACCGGCGCGGAGTACGGCGGCACCCTCTACGTCGATTCGCTTTCTGAGGAAAACGGTCCGGTGCCGACCTACCTGGATCTGATTCGCCACGACACGAAGGTGATCATCGACGGTTTGAACGGGGGCAAGCAGTGATCCCCGCAATCGCGGTTGACGATGTTGCGGTGCGCTACGGCGACGTCGTCGCGCTCGACGGCGCAACTTTGAGCGTCCAACCAGGCCGTATCTGTGGGCTGATCGGGATGAACGGCGCGGGCAAATCCACGCTACTCAAGGCGATCATGGGGTTGGTCAAGCCGGATCGCGGCACGGTTCGTATCAACGGCATCGACCCCATGCGCGCCCGCAAGACGCAGGTGCTGGGCTACGTCCCGCAGAGCGAGGACGTGGACTGGCAGTTCCCGGTCACAGTGCGTGATGTGGTCATGATGGGCCGCTACGGCCACATGGGCTTTACCCGCCACGCGCGTGCGGAGGACATTGCGGCTGTGGATCGCGCGCTTGAGCGCACCCACCTTGAGTCGTTCGCAGACCGCCAGATCGGTCAGCTTTCGGGTGGCCAGAAGAAGCGTGCCTTCATCGCCCGCGGTATCGCTCAGGGTGCGAGCATCATGCTTCTCGACGAACCCTTCGCCGGCGTGGACAAACATTCCGAGGCCACCATCACTGAGCTGCTGCGTGACCTCGCGGCAGAAGGCACCACTATTTTTGTGGTGACGCACGACCTGGTTGCCTTGCCCCAGCTCGCGCCGGAGACAGTGCTGTTGAACCGCCGGGTGTTGATGCACGCCCCGACTGAAGTGGTGTTAGAGCCGGACAATTTGGTACAGGGCTTCGGTATGGGGGTGTCAGCATGATTGCGCTGCTTACGGAGCCGTTTGGGTACGAGTTCATGATGCGTGCGCTTGCGACCTCGCTGGTGGCGTCGATTGTCTGCGCGCTGTTGTCGTGCTGGCTGGTGTTGGTTGGCTGGTCGCTGATGGGCGATGCGGTAAGCCACGCTGTCCTGCCCGGCGTGGTGCTGGCCTACATTCTGGGCGTGCCGTTTGCCGTCGGCGCGGTGGTGTTCGGGTTCCTTGCGGTGGCACTGATCGGGCTGGTGCGCGATACGTCCCGGGTGAAGGAGGATGCGGCCATTGGCATTGTGTTCACCACCATGTTCGCGCTGGGGCTCGTGCTCATTTCGGTAACCCCTTCGCACACGGATCTGAACCACATCATCTTCGGCAATCTGCTTGGTGTGTCCCGTGGGGACCTGCTGCAGGTGGCCATCCTGGGAGCGATCGTGTTGAGCGTGCTGGTGCTCAAGCGGCGCGACTTCACCCTCTACGCGTTCGATCCCACCCATGCACACGCGATTGGGTTGAATCCGCGCCTGCTCGGTGCGGCCCTGCTGGCACTGCTGGCGCTGACGTCAGTGGTGGCACTCCAGGCCGTTGGCGTGATCCTGGTGGTGGCGATGCTGATCATCCCGGGTGCGACCGCCTACCTGCTCACCAACAAATTCGGCACGATGCTGATCATCGCCCCGACCATGTCGGCGGCGTGTGCGATTGTGGGCCTGTACTGCTCCTACTACCTGGACACGGCCTCTGGCGGCATGATCGTGCTCGCCCAAGGTGTGGTGTTTGGTGTGGTGTACCTGTTCGGCCCGCATGGGGTGCTGCGGGGTCGTCGTTACGCATCCACGCGCACGAAGACGGAATCCGTGGCTTCCTCGCCGAGCGGCACCGCCTCCGCCGCGCCGGCAAGCCGGACCGCGACCGCGCCGGAGTAAGGGGCACCCTCTCCCACCTCGAGGGTTGCGCCGACGACGAGCCCGTGACTGTCGAAGAATTGCAGCAGTTTCGGGTCGTCGTCGGCAATGCGTTCAATCGTGGCCTTCTGCCCCGGCTGCACGCCGGTCAGTGGGACGGCCTCGGGGGCATCAACACGCCCGCTGGCTGAGGGGATGGGGTCACCGTGGGGGTCGCGGCTGGGGTAGTCCAAAAACGCGTCGATGCGGTCGACCATAAAGTCGCTCACCGAGTGTTCGAGGTTTTCGGCCTCGTCGTGCACCTGGTCCCAGGTGTAGCCCAACGCCTCCACCAAAAACGTTTCAATCAGGCGGTGGCGGCGGATCATCGCCACCGCGTACGTGCGGCCTGTGTCGGTCAGCTCGACGGCGCCGTAGGGCTTATGTTCCACCAGGCCCTGCTCGCCGAGCTTGCGCACCCCGTCGGAGACGGTGGATTTGCGCAGTCCAAGGTGCTTGGCCACTGACGACGGTGTCACCGGCGTATCTGACCACTCCGAAAGCGCCCAGATGCCTTTGAGGTAGTTCTGGGTACTGGTGGACAGGTCGCCGACGGACATGCTCGCCACTCTACTTGGCGGCGCGCATGCGCCTACGCGGTGTCGCCGCGCCGCGCTTGCCTGCGGGATTGGCCTAGGCGTGCCGGTGCCCAGCGCGGCAGGGCCACGTCGCGGCCGAACAGGCTGACCACCTTGCGCTCGTAGGAGTCCAGCACCTCGGTGTAGTAACCCAGCAGCTGGTCGCCGAGTGCGGCCCAGGTCTTGTCGGCCACGGACTCGCGGGCGGCGGCCTGCAGGGTGGCGTGGCGGGCGTCGTCGAGGATCCAGCGCGCGGCGTCCGGCAGCTCGTCTTCGAAGGTGTCCACCTCAAGCAGCAGGCCGTTGTCGCCGTGCTTAATCAGGTCGATGGGGCCGCCGGCGCGCGGGCCGATCGTCGGCACGCCCGAGGCCTGCGCCTCCTGGATGGCCTGGCAGAACGTCTCAAACTCGCCGGTGTGCACGAACAGGTCCAGCGACGCGTAGGCGCGGGCGAGCTCCTCGCCGGACAGCGCGCCGGTGAACACGGCGGAAGGCAGGGTCTCGGCAAGGCAATCCCGCTCCGGGCCGTCGCCGACGATGACGAGTTGGACCGCAGGGTCGTCGACAAGCGGGGCAAGGCGGTGCACCGACTTCTCCGCGGCCAACCTGCCCACGAAGCCGACGATCTTCTTCTCGCCCGTGGGATCCCACATGCGGCGCAGCACGTCGGAGCGCTTTGCCGGATTGAACAGCTCGGTGTCCACGCCGCGGCCCCAGTGGCGCACGTTGTTGATGCCGTGGGACTCGAGCATGCGGATATAGCTCGACGACGGCGCCAGCGTCATCTCGCTCATGTTGTGGATCGTGCGCGTCCAATCCCACGCCAAGTTCGCCACCATGGGCAGGTGGTACTTGGTGGCGAAGCCGGCGACGTCCGTCTGGTACAGCGCCACCGCCGGCACACCGAGCTGGCGCGCCGCGAACACGCCGGCCCCGCCGAGGACGAACGGGCTAGCCAGGTGGATGATGTCCGGCTTGAACCCGGACAGCGCCGCCGCGACGGTGGAGGTGGGCACGCCGATCGGCAGCGAATCCACCAGGGGGACCATGACGGTGGGCACGCGGACGATCTCGAAGCCCAAGTAGTCGGGGATCTCGTCCTGGAAGTCGCGCGCGCCGGGTGCGACGACCATCGCCTCGTGGCCTTCGCGCTTGAGGTGCTCGAGCACGCGCAGCACCGAATTGGTCACTCCGTTGACGTTGGGGAGGAAAGACTCCGCCACGATTCCCACTCGCATATCAGGCACTCTCCCACTGCAATCCAAATTTGCCGCCAATTTTGGTTGAACCAAACATGAATTTTTACCCCTCCGGCACCCACCGTCCGGCAGCGAACCACGCCGCGGCGGCGACGAGTGTGGCCACCGCCCACATCGACAGGGCGGGCAGAAGCGCCAGCGCCCAGCCGCGGCCTTCCACCTTGACCAGGTCAGGGTCGGTTTTGTCGTAGGTCACCCACACCTGCTGCCCCTCCCCTAGCCCGGTCGGGTACAGCAGCCCGCGCGGCGGGGAGACCAGCTGGCCGTCTTCGGTCTGGTACTCCACAAAGGTGCGCATGCGCCCGGCTTCGGTGACTATCGCGGTGCCGCGGCCGGGGTTGGCCTGGATGCGGGCGTCGTTGAGCGCGGGACCTGCGACCATGGCCACGCTGCCGAGGGTGGCAAAGGCGTAGAGCGCGAGCACCACCTGGTGCGCGCGGCGGCGCCACCTCATCGGTTCAGGCGCGCCGCCAACGCTCGGCGGGTGGTGCGTGTGGTGGCGGCCTCCACGACGGTGATCGGGCTCGGCTGCGCTTCGAGCTCCAGCAGCACCTCGTTGAGCTCGGCGAGGGTGTCGGCGCGCCGGTAGTCGGCCCCGTACGCTTCCGCAAGCTTCTCGACGTCCACGCCGTGCGGCGTGCCGAAGACCCGCTCGAACGCGCCGCGGAGATTGTCCGCGCCCGGTTCGAGGGCCTCGAAGATGCCTCCGCCGTCGTCGTTGGCCACCACGATGGTGAGGTTGCCCGGGCGCGGCTCGTCGGGCCCGATGAGCAGGCCGTTGGCGTCGTGGAGGAAGGTCAAATCCCCCATGAGCGCGACGGTGCGCGGGGCGCGGATCTCGTCCGGGCGCAGCGCCTGGGTGGCAAGGGCCACGCCGACGGCCTGGGAGACGGTGCCGTCGATGCCCGCGGCACCCCGGGCGGAATAGGTGTCCACCCCGTCGAAGGGCATGCCCACGAACGACGCGTCGCGCACCGGGTTGGACGAGCCGAGCACCAGCGTGTCGCCCACGCCTAGGGTGTCGCACACCGCGGCGGCGACGTGCAGGCCGGTGAACCCGAACTCGTCTTCGGTGAGCGCTTGGCGCACGGTTTCGGCGCCGACATCGCCGGCGGCCTCGCAGATCTTCAGCCACGTGTCCGTGGGCTGGCCGGTGGCGTTGACCCGCGAGCCGCGCTTATCCGGCTGCCCGGTGAACGTCTCGGTGCGCGAGATGCCGACGACCTCGATGTCCGGGTCCGCCAACAACGCCATCACGTCGCGGTGCAGCGTCGGGTGGCCCACCACGATGACCTGCTCCGGCTTGGTGTCGGCAGCGAAGTCGCCCCCGTCGTGGGAGATGGCCACCTCGGACTGGGCGAAAAAGCGCGCGGCCAGCGGGTGCACCTGGTGGAACGGCGTGGGCGCGGTCGGCTCAGCGATGGTGGGCACGTGCTCCAGTCCCGGCACCTCCCAGGCTTCGTCGCCGGCGATGACCAGGGTGTTTCGGGTCAGGTCCACGTCGACGGCGCCGTGGTCGACCCAGTCGCGCGACCCTTCGAGCGCTCCCGGCCCAACCCGGCGCGGCTGCCCCACCGGCTCCGGCAGCTGCTCCGGCACGAGCGGGGTGTCCAGGGCCACGTTGATGTGGACCTGGGTGGCGGTAAAGGAGGCCGCGTGGACGTCGTCAAGCGATTGCACCTGCTGCGTTTCGGCGTAGCGGCCGAAGATGCCCTGCTGCCAGATGGTTTGGCTCGCCCCGGTGCCGACGAGGCGCTCCGGGCGGTCCGCGCTGATCACCGCGAGCGGGGTGTGGGACATGTGCGCCTCGATCACCGCCGGGTACGCATTCGCCACGGCGGTGCCGGAGGTCATCACCACGCCGACGTGGCGGCGCTGCACGCGCGCCAAACCGAGGGCGGTGAAGGCGGCGGAGCGCTCGTCGATACGCATGTGCACCCGCACGTCGCGGCGCGCGAGCAGCGCGTATGCCAGCGGCGAGTTGCGCGAGCCCGGGCTCATGACCACATCGGTGCAATGCTTGGCGACGAGCTCCGCCACCGCCGCCGCAATCTCCATAGCTGCCATCTACTGCTCCTGTAGGTACTCGTCCGCGCCGCCGCGCAGCTGGTCCAGAATGTCGCGGGCGCCGTCGCGGATCTCGCGCTCAATCTCGTTCGGATCCGGCGTCGGTTCCGTCGGCTCCAGCGTGGCGGTGGGGTTGTCCCGGTCGCGGAAAATGGACGGGAACTTGGTGGTGGTCTCCGTCTTCGTCTCGCGCTCGGTGGTGGTTTGCACGATGGTGCTGGTCTCCGTCACCGGCGGCTTGTTCGCCTCCGCCGCCGCGCCGCGCCACAGCACGGCCAGCACCACCGCGGCGATGAAGCTCAGCGCCGCGAACACGCCGAGCGCAATCGCGCCTGCCGACGTGCCCTTCTCCGGCTCCGGCTCATACCCGTTGTCGTAGTACGGGTCCTGGTAGGGCTGCTGGTATTGCTGCTGCTCGTAGGCGGGCTGGGCGTAGCGCTCCTCGTAGCGCGGCTGCGGTTGTGGTTGCTGGTACTGGTTTTGGGACTGGTCCGGGAAGTACTGCCGGGGTCGCTCGCGGCGCGGCTCGCCACCCTGGGGGCCGTACTGTCTCGTCTCGTTATCCATGCGAAATACACTAGCGCGCCCCGCCAAAAGCTCTTGACGGGGCGCGGAAGTGTCGCAGCAGATTCGGGGCTTACAGCACGAGCCCGAACACCGGCACCGCGATGAAGTAGGTGGCCAGGGTGATCAGCACCATGGCGATCACGTTGAGCCAGACGCCGCCCTTGATCATCTCGCCCATGGTGACGTAACCCGACGAGTACGCGATCGCGTTCGGCGGGGTGGCCACCGGCAGCATGAACGCACAGGTGGCGGAAAGTGCCACTGGGATAGCGAGCAGCATGACGTTCATCTCCGTGGCGTCGGTAAGCCCGATGCCCACTGCGACGCCGCCCATGATCGGCAGGAAGGTTGCGGCGGTGGCGGTGTTGGAGGTCAGCTCCGTCAAAATCAGCACGAGTGCGGCGACGGCGAGGATGAGCAGGGACATCGGCAGCGACGACAGGCCCTTCGCCTTCTCGCCGATCCACAGGGACAGGCCGGTGGCGGTGAACATGGCGGACAGGGAAAGCCCGCCGCCGAACAGCAGGAGCACGTCCCACGGCATCTCGTTGGCCGTCTCCCAGTCCAGCAGGCGCTTGCCGTTGGAGGTGCCGGGCACGATGAACATGAGCAGGCCGGCGATGATGCCCACGATGGCGTCGTCGTACGGGAAGTCCCAGCCGAACTGGTTGATGCCCAGCGGGATGAAGATCCACGCCAGCGCCGCCACCAGGAAGATCAGCCCGACGGCGACCTGCGGGAAGGTCCAGGGGCCAAGCTTTTTCAGCTCCTCGTCGATGAGCTCGCGCCCGCCCGGGATGGTGTCCACTTCGGGCTTGAACACGGTGATGAGCACCCACCACGCGATGAAGGTGAACACCACGGCCACCGGCAGGCCCACCAGCATCCACTCGCCGAAGCCGATGACGATGCCGTGAGCCTCCTCCATGTACCCCTTCAGCAGCGCGTTCGGCGGGGTGCCGATGAGCGTTGCCAGCGAGCCGATGGACGCCGAATACGCGATCGCCAGCATCAGCGCGGTGGCGAAGCGCTTCTGGTTTTTCATCCCGCCGACGGTGTCCGCGGTGAGCATGAGCACCGAGGTGCCGATGGGCAGCATCACCACGGCGGTTGCGGTGTTGGACACCCACATGGACATAAAGCCGGTAGCAAGCATGAAGCCCAAGATGATGCGCTTCGGGCTGGTGCCCACCACCTTGACCACCATCAGCGCCAGGCGGCGGTGTAGGTTCCAGCGCTGCAGGCCCAGCGCCATGAGGAAGCCGCCCATGAAGAGGAAGATTGTCGCGGACGCGTACGGCGAGGAGACGTCCTTGAACGGCGCCACGCCTGCCAGCGGGAACACCGCGATCGGGATCAAAGCGGTCGCAGCCAGCGGGATCGCCTCGGTCATCCACCACGCGCCCATGAGCACGGTGGTGGCGGCGACGATGCGCATGGTGTCCGCGGAGTACTCCACGCCCTCCTTCGCGCCGGAGGACTGCGCGACGGTCTCCGCCGCGCCAGAGGGGAAGAAGATGTAGACGAGCACGGCCAGCACCACACCGGTGATCAGGCCGATGAGCTGGCGGCGCCACTCGCCGGGTTCGGGCGCTTTGGCCAGGTCGCCGTCTGAAAGTGCGGCGGAATCGTGGATCACGGGAGTCGACATGGCGCAAAGGTTAGCGGGCGCGCCCCCGATTCCAACACGATTGTCCGATTTTACACCCGGAATTGGGGATCTACTGATAGCACCTCTACGCAGGCGCGGACGCGGTCGAACCACCAGTCGCGGCGCTTCGCCGGCGCGCGCAGCCCGTGAAGCCTGTCCGGATCGGGGGTGGTGCGGGTGATCTCCAGCCGGCCGTTCGCGAGCTCGCGCGGCGCGGCGACATCTTCTACGAACAGCCGCTGCGTGGCCAGCCCCGCCGCGCGCGAGCCGGTCAGCTTCGCCGCCACCAGACCCGCGTCCATCCCGACGGCGGTATCCAACGCGCTGGCCACGGTCACATCGAGGTCCAAGTCGCGGGCAATACGCAGAAGCTTATCGACGCCACCTAACGGCGCCACCTTGCACACCGCCACATCAGCCGCCCCGAGTTCGGCCACACGGTACGGGTCGGCGGCGCGGCGGATGGACTCGTCCGCCGCGATCGCCGTGCTGGTGCGCCGTCGGACCTCCGCGAGTTCCTCCACGGTGGCGCAGGGCTGCTCGATGTACTCCAGCTCCCCGAGCTTCTCGGCGGCCTCGATGGCCTGGTCGACGCTCCAGCCGCGGTTGGCGTCCACGCGCAGCTTCGCGTCGGGGCGCAGCTGGCGGACGGCGGCGACGCGCCGGAGGTCGTCGTCAAGCGACTGCCCCTTCTCCGCCACCTTGATTTTGAAGGTGGAAACGCCGGGGTAGCGCGCGAGCACTGGCTGGACGTCCGCGACGGCGGGGATAGTGCCGTTGACCTCGACTTCGCCGTGAGCCTCGGGCAGCCCAGTGAACGCCGCTTCGAGCCCGGCGCGCAGCCACGCGGCGGATTCTTCGGGCCCGTATTCGGTAAACGGGGAAAATTCGCCCCAGCCGGCGGGGCCGTCGATGAGCAGGGCCTCGCGGGTGGTCACGCCGCGGAATTTCACGGCCATGGGCAGGGCGACGACGTGGGCGCGCTCGAGGATTTCGTCGGCAGAAGGCAGCATGGGTGCTTTATACCTCTTTATAGGTTGGGGTAGTTATAAAGAGTTATAAAGCAGGCGCATCGGCCAGTTCGCAGGACACTGCCCATCAAAGCAAAGCCGCCTGACTAGAAATGTCCGTGAGTACGATTACCCCATGCTGTACTCCACCGCCCAGCCCTTCGATCTCGCGCAGGGACCAACGGCAGGCAACATAACACTATGGGTCCTTTCAGTGATTCCGTCGAGGTCAGCACAGTTGGAATAACCTGCGACATCGTGAAGGCCCTCGCGTACACGCCCCATAACAATTGATTACGGCGCGGCATCCTCAGCCCATTTATAGAGACGCCCGCTGCCTGCAACGAATGCGTAGAGAAGAATCGGATAGAGCAAGGAAGCCGCAGAAAGTCCCCCCTGCCAAAACCCGATGACACCGGGGATGTACGCCGCAAACAATGGAGCAAAGGAACTGGGCAGAAATCGCCTGGGCTTCGTGCGGGAATACCTGGGAACCAAATAGAAGAGGGCTCCAAACACAATTACGGCTGCGGAGATGCCCCAACAATATTCAGCTGCAGACTGTGCATTGGTAATGCACGAATAAGCCAAGCCCAACGCGGGCACCGTCAGCGCGACCAGCCACGAGAGATTGAGGCCC
Source organism: Corynebacterium fournieri (assembly GCF_030408775.1). NCBI lineage: Bacteria > Bacillati > Actinomycetota > Actinomycetes > Mycobacteriales > Corynebacteriaceae > Corynebacterium > Corynebacterium fournieri. The sequence goes on along the minus strand of NZ_CP047210.1, from coordinate 306,594 downwards.
CTCTCCCGCCTAGTGAGCCTGGCAGAGTGAAGATTTGCTCCAGAGATCGGCATCAGCTAAGCACATCCCTGCGTGTAGTGTTCCGGAGTTACTCCTAACGATGGAGGAGAAACGCTGCCCGTAGCGCCAACTTTGAGCGCGAGACATTTGTCCTGCGCCACCGCCGCTGTTGCCCAGACGGTCACGTTAACACTATTGTCTGCCCACCACGCCCCTAATACCTCGCCGAACGGGGGCGGAACCAGAACCCAGAAAGGTGAAATTGCTGCCCCCGCTGCCGATGAGGCAGCCATTCGCCGAGTTTCTTCCTTGCTGAAGTAAATATGACCGCTGACAATCCCCCAATTCACGCGGGGATCGGCTTCAATGGGATAGGCCACGTCGGGTTGATTCACCTCGACAACTTGGGTGAACGTATCGCCAGCGACTTCGTAGTGGGTGGGGAGCGCCTTTCCGGCAGCGTCGCGCGCCCACGGAGCGTCAATGAGCGCCACATCAGATCCGTCAACTCGGACGAGTAGAGCGCCACTGTTCCGATCGACATGCAGGTCAACCTGACCATCCGCCTCTACCCTGAACGACTTTTGATGTTCCTCTACGGGCGACTCAATACTCCACTCGAGTTGCACCCCCGAAGGAGTATCGATCTTCTCCCCGATCCCACCTCCCGAGGCATTCCGAATTGTAATGCTCTTTGCGGATGGAGAGACGCTACGCGCAGCGTCACTGTTGTTGTTCACGGTTACAATCTGATCTGAGTCGGTGACGTCTTTAGCATTCGCCTTTCGGTCACAAATCCGCCGGAAAGGATCACCGAAACACTGAGACTTGCGAGCAATTTCTTCATGGACTACTCCTTGTGTCGACGCGAATCCAATACTCACGCATTGAATTAGGGCTGTCCCCAAAACCAGGGACTGCGAGCTCCCTCTCCGAAGAGTCGGCCACTCGACTTAGGTTCTCCAGCCAAGAGGCTAGAACCCACATCCCGCGGGCGCAACCCGATTTTGAAAGTCGGCACTAAAGTAGATAAGAATTGCGTGAGTTTGCGCACGGGTGAGAATGATGGAAGGTATCGTCCGCACCCTTTACACGACAGTGGTGACGCCGTAAGCAAAAACCGACGCGAGCGATGTCGGAAAGGCCGTGGTTTTCACGATTACCCCCCGCCTGAGGTAAGCAATACCTAACTTCGGATTTCTCCACACTTCTGTTGTGAAATTGGCGACACGTAGGATGAGCCGCATGAGCTACTCCACCGCCCAGCCCTTCGACCCCAGCCAGTGGCGCGAGGTCGAGGGCTTCGATTTCACCGACATCACCTACCACCGCCACGTGGGCGACACGCGTGCCGACGGCACCGTGCGCATCGCGTTCGACCGCCCCGAGGTGCGCAACGCGTTTCGCCCCCACACCGTGGACGAGCTGTACCAGGCGCTCGACCACGCCCGGTGCGACCCGTCGGTGGGCGTGGTGTTGCTCACCGGCAACGGACCGAGCGAGAAGGACGGCGGCTGGGCGTTTTGCTCCGGCGGCGACCAGCGCATCCGCGGCCGCTCCGGCTACCAGTACGCGGGCGGCGAGACGGCGGAGACCGTCGATGAAGCGCGCGTGAAGGCCGAGGGCGGGCGCCTGCACATCCTGGAGGTCCAGCGTTTGATCCGCACGATGCCGAAGGTGGTCATCGCCGTGGTCAACGGCTGGGCGGCCGGCGGCGGGCACTCGCTACACGTGGTGTGCGACATGACCATCGCTTCGAAGGAGGAGGCCAGGTTCAAGCAGACCGACGCGGACGTGGGCTCCTTCGACGCCGGCTACGGCTCGGCGTACCTGGCCAAGATGGTGGGCCAGAAGTTCGCCCGCGAGATCTTCTTCCTGGGCCGGACCTACTCTGCGGAGGAGATGCAGCGCATGGGCGCGGTGAACATCGTCGCGCCGCATGCCTCGCTTGAGGACGAGGCGATCCAGGTCGCCCGCGAGATCAACGGCAAGTCCCCCACCGCGCAGCGCATGCTGAAATTCGCGTTCAACTTGGTCGACGACGGCCTGATGGGCCAGCAAGTCTTCGCCGGCGAGGCCACCCGCCTGGCGTACATGACCGACGAGGCCGTCGAGGGCCGCGACTCTTTCCTAGAGAAGCGCCCGCCGAACTGGGAGGAATTCCCCTTCTACTACTAGGGCTGCTCGGCCGCGCCGGCGAGCAGCTTCTCGACGGAGATCGCGCCGCCGGCGAGGCGGAACTCCTCCTGCGCGTCAGCGAGCAGCTGGGGGTCGTTGAGGATGTCCGCGATGGTTTGCGCCAGCCCGACCGCGGCGTCGAACGCGCCCTCAAACGCCTGGTCCGAGATCGCCGCCGCGGCGAAATCAGTGGTGTGCAGCGCGGTGCCCTCCGGCGCGATCTTCACCAGCGGATGGATGCCCGGAACCAGATGGGACACGTTGCCGAAATCGGTCGACGCGGCCTGCGAATCCGGCAGGGTGCCCGCCGGAAGCACGTCTCTTCCGCGTGACGCTTGCGTCGCACCCCACCGCCGAGCAAGCGTCGCGTTGTTGCGGACAGGCAGCGACATCGGATGTTCGTCCCACTGCGCATCTACGGTCGTGCCCGTCATCAGGGCCGCGCCTTTGAGGATGTCCTCCACGCGCTGGCTTAAGTCCATCAGCGTCTCGGTGTAGAGCGAGCGGACGTACATCTGCAGGGTGGCGGTCTCGGGGATGATCGAGGCGCGGGCTCCGCCGTCGGAAAGCACTGCATGCAACCTGTCCGAAGGCGGCATCTGCTGGCGCAGCAACCCGCACGCTTGATAGGCGAGCGTGGCCGCGTCGAGGGCGTTTCGCCCCATGTACGGCTGCATCGAGGCGTGCGCGGGCACGCCGGTAAACGTCGCGGTCAGGGTGCGGCGCCCCACCCACACGTGGGAGACAAGGTCGTAGGAAAACGGGTGGACCATCACCGCGCAATCGACGCCGTCCAGCATCCCGCCGCGGATCATGTACTCCTTGCCGGTGTGCCCCTCCTCCGCGGGGGTGCCCAGGAACACGATCCGGCCGCTGCCGCTTCCCACGGCACCGAGGAAGGCCCCCACCCCAGCGGCCGCAATGACGTTGTGCCCGCAGGCGTGGCCGATGCCGGGAAGCGCATCGTACTCGGCCAGCACGGCGACCGTGGGATGCACCGTCGAGTCGTAATCGGCGCTGGACCATTCGGCCCGCACTGACGTCGATACGCCATGTGCACCGCGTTCCACCTGGAACCCGTGGCGTTCAAGAACCCCGGCGATCACCGCTTGCGCGTGGTGCTCTTCAAACGCCTCTTCCGGGTGGGCGTGCAGGTCGCGAACGATGTGGTCGAGGTCCGCGCGGACCTTTTCCACCCGCGCCTCCGCGTCCTCCCAGGACTGCAGGTGCTCAGGGCTTCTGGTCCCAAGGTTAAAGTCCGGCTCCGCCTCCGCGAGCCGGTCCTGGACGGCTTCATCCATGCGCTCCAAGAACGCGCTGGAGGGGGCGGTCGGTCGGGCGGGTGGGTCGAAAGTAGACATTGGTGCTCAGCAGTGATCTTGTCGAAAAGGACATTTCGGCCGACGGTAACAAAAAGCCCGCGCACCACGTCGGAGCCAATTCCCCCGCTACTATTAGACACCTGTACGGGTATTTCAGGGCGCTTCAAGGTCCGCGGGTTACGCTCCGGGCATGTTGAGACGAACGATGACAGCCACAATCGTCGCCGCCTCGCTGACTCTGGCCGCGTGCGACGGAAACATTCCAGACACCCCGACCGCCGCTGATGCCGCCGATACCTCCGCGGAGGCGGCACCGCCTGCTGATGCCCCCGCCCCTGCTGAGCCTGCGACCCCGCCCGCCGACGATCCCGCTGCCGACCCTGTCGCGCCGGTTGCGGACGAAGACAACCTCCCCGCGCCCCCGCCATCGTCGGCGGTACCCAACAAGCGCGACGCGTACGCCGCAGCACTTGCGGACCCGGCGCAATACTTCGCCGACCAGGACGGCCTCGACGGCACGTTCACCTACGACCTCATCGATGTCGACGGCGACACCGAGCTCGAGCTGCTCCTGCGCGCCGGTAAGGAAGGCCCGGCACCGGTGCGCGTGCTGCAGCTTTTCGACGGCACCCTCACGGCCACCGCCGACTACCTGGTTGACGCCGCCGGCACCTACCCCACCGTGTTCACCGCCGGCGTGCAGCCGGGACTGACGCAATACGAAACGGACGGCACAACGCTGACCGCGACCCAGTTCGAACTGCACGGCAACCGCCTGGTCAAGGCGTTCGGCCCGGAGGAGACCGTCGTGGGCAACCCGCTGGACGACGTGACCCTGATCCACTGGACCCCCACCACCGACACCGCGCAGCTGGCGGAGATGGACCAGCCCGACCCTCTGAACGTGCCGCGCGAAGGCACCATGAAGCAGGTCTCGGACATCTCGGAGCTCAACGACCAGTCCTACCGCGTGCAGTTCGGCACCCGCGACCGCGGCGGCCGCATCCCGGTGACCTACCCGGACCTCGGCTGCGCAGGTCTCCTCGAGCCGGTGCACGCCTCCGCCGGCGCAGAGATCCAGGACGGTTTCCGCGAGAACATCACGGAAGGCACCTGCGACAACGGCGGCACCTGGCACTTCTCCATCAACGACTCCCGCGAGCGCGCCACCTACAACGCCCCCACCGGGCGCTACCACGCGGAAGGCCCGCTCAACCGCGCCGGCTGAGCGCGGCTCAGCGCCGAACCGGGCGCATCCCGCGCAGTACCCGGAGCAGCACAACCACCACCGCGGCCAGCAGAATGGCGCCAACCGCGAGCGCAACCCACCCCCGCAGGCCAGTCGCGGTCACGGGCCAGGCGGGCACCGCGGCGATCCACAGGAAGGACTCCGCCAGCACGTCACCGCCGATGGTGGCAGAAACGATCGTGACCAGGATTGTCGCCGCCAGCGTCCACATCACGCCGAAGCGCACAGTCACGGCGAGCGCGGCGAGGGTGAGGACGGTGCCGGCAATCACGGCGAGCACACCAAAACGCGCGCTCCCAGCCACCACACCCGCGAGCAGGCACACAAGCGCAACAATGCTGGTAAACCAGCTCATCAACGCGACGCCGACTCGCGGGTGCTCGACTTGCATCAGCGCCCATGCCGGGCGGATCCGCGGCCACACAAGCGTGGGCAATACGCCTGCGCCGACCGGGAGGATCGCGTACGCGAACAGCGCCTGGCGCACGTCCGCCGGATAACGTGTGGCGAGCAAAAGTACCAGTGCGGTGAGCACAAGCACCATGCTTAACGACGGCATCCGCCCCGCCCTCGCAACCCCCTTCCACGCGGACACAAACCCGGTGCGCGCGGGCCTCGGAATGGCTGGCCCAGCAGGCGCGGGCGCAACGACTTCGTGGGTGGTGCGGCGCCTAAAAATGGGTCGCGTGCGGCGCGGGGTGAGCACGGCAGCGACGAATCCGGCCGCGGCTAGAAGCAAGGTGAGCGCGAGCGCAGGAAACGGCGACTCGCCGGCCATGGGCGAGGTCTCCTCCAGCGGCAACAGGTTGAAGTGCAGTCCCATCGTGGGCAACGCCAAGCGCGCGGGCCAGGCACCGGGGTTGCACCACCACCAGCTTCGCTCCACGAAGTACCCGAGCTCGATGGTGAACACGAATGCGGCTACGAGCGTCGGCAACAGCCCAACACGGCGGGTGGCCGCGGCTGCCAGGCCCGCGGGGCCCAGCATGCCGAGCCACACAAACGCACCGACGAGCGCGACTTGCGCAGCGCCGTCCAGGCCGAACACTAGCGCCGCCGCAACGGGCACCACGAAGTCCAAAATGACGAACACGGCCAGGGCCAGCCACACCACTGTGATGCGGGCGGCGCGGGTGCCCGTGTAAGAGCCGGGCCGCCAGAGTGTGCCCCCGGCGCGGGTGTCGCGCTCGCGGTTTTCAGCCAGCCCCGCAAACAGCGCCGCTACGGGTGCGGCCATGCCGGTGACCAAAAGCCCCTGGGGATACAGCAGGGACTTCGCGGAGCCAACATCACCGACCAGCGAAAAAGCAGTCAGCAGCAGGCCAAGAAGCAGCCCCGCTCCTGCGAGCCACCACAGCGTTGAGCCTTTGGCGCGGATCCATTCGGCGCGAAGCAGACTCATTTCCTGCCCCCTGCGGTCAAGCGGAAGAAGGATTCCTCCAGGTTCGGGCCCAGCTCCGCAAGTTCCCCGGCGAAGCGGACGTCGCCGCCGGCAATGACGGTGGCATCGTCCGCCATGTGCAACACCTCGCCCAACTGGTGCGAGCTGACCAGCACAGTGCGCCCGGCGCGGGCGTAGTCCCTCAGGTAGGCGCGCAGGTGGGCGATGCCCTCGGGGTCGAGGCCGTTTTGGGGCTCGTCCAAAATGAGCACCTCCGGCTCACCGATGAGCGCCTGCGCCAGCGCCAACCTGCCCTTCATTCCGGTGGAGAAGGTGCCCGCCTTCTTCTTGCCTGCGCCCTGCAGGCCGACGAGTTGGAGCACCCGGTCAGCCTCCGAGTCGGGCAGGCCGAGCAGCGTCGTGTGCACGCGCAGATTGTTGCGCGCGCTCAGGTGGCTGTAGAAGGCGGGGTCATTGATCGAGGCGCCCACGTGCCGCAGCGCCTCGCGGGTGAACGGCTGGCCCATTAGTGTCACCTCGCCCCCGTCCGGCTGGATCAGGCCAAGCAGCACTGACATCAGCGTCGATTTCCCCGCGCCGTTGGGCCCCAACAACGCGTGGACGCGGCCCGGGGTGGTTGTCAGTGAAATATCGCGCAGCACCTGGTGCCCGCTGAACGAAACTGCGACACCGCGGCAGGCGAGTTGTGTATCGGTCATGCCCCTATCGTCCGCGGTGAGCAAGCCTTACACATCGGTCGGCGGGACCACTATCCCTCCTCCTCTAGGAGGAGATGCCGGCGCGTTGCGCGATCAGCGCCAGCGCCACCCGGTCGCGCGCGCCGAGTTTGGCTAGCAGGCTGGATACGTGCGTTTTCACTGTGGTTTCCGCGATGTACAGCGCGGCGGCGATCTCTGCGTTGGTCGCTCCGCGGCCGATCTCGGCGAGCACGTCACGCTCGCGGGTGGTCAGCCCCTCCAGCGCAGTGGCCGACGCCGGGCTACCTGGACCTTCGCGCACCCACTCCATCACCCTGCCGGTCACGCCGGGCGCGAGGACGGATTCGCCGCTGGCTACCGCGCGCACCGCTCCCGCGAGCACGTCCGGCTCTGCGTCCTTGAGCAAAAATCCGTGGACGCCAGCGGCGATGGCTGCGTGGATGAGCGCGTCGTCGTCGAACGTGGTCAGCATGATCACCCGCGGGCCCAGCTCCATGATTGTGCGGGCGGCGCCGATGCCATCGAGCACCGGCATGCGGATGTCGAGCACGGCGACGTCGATGCGGTGCGCCCGCGCCTTCTCCACAGCCTCCGCCCCGTCGGCGGCTGTCGCCGCGACGGTGATGTCGTCTTGCGCGCCCAGGATGGTCTCGAGTGCGCTGAGCAGCAACGGTTGGTCGTCCGCAAGCAAAATCCGGATCATGCCGCCAACTCCGCCCGCACGGTGAATTCCTCTCCTGCCTGCCATGCTTCGAGCGTGCCGCCGGCGCTCGCGGCGCGCTCGCGCAGGCCTTCCAAACCGACGCCGGTGCCGGGCTGCGGGCACACCCGCCCGGTGGAGACCACCTCCACCACAACAGTCTGCCCCGGTGTCACTTTTACAGAGACGACCGGGTCCACTTGGTGGCGGGCCGCGTTGGTCAGCGCTTCAGTCACGATGCGGTGGATGGCAAGGGAGGTCACCGGTGGGACGTCGATAGGCGGGGCGTCGAGTGTGACCTGCATGCCGGCGTCGCGGAAGCGCTGCACCAGCGCGGGCAGCTCCGCGATCCCCGCCACCGGCGCGAACCCGCGATCACTTTCGCGCAGGCCGCGCACGAGCAGGCGGATCTCCGCCAGCGACTCACCCGCGGCAGCGTTGATTCGCTGCAGCGCCTCCCGCTCGCGCCCGGACGCGAGCCCCGCGTTGGCCTGCGCCTTGATCAGGGTCAACGAGTGCCCGAGCACGTCGTGGATGTCCCGCGCGATGGCCTGGCGCTCGTCCACCCGCGCCGCCGCCAGGCGTTGCTCCTTCGCTTCCGCGGCCCTGCGGCGGGCGGCCTCCTCCCCTGCCAGATTCGCACCCAGAAGGTACGCCACTGCGAACGCTGCCCAATGCAGCGCCAGCGTGAGCGCGCCGTCTGCGCCACGGCGGTAGAACAACACGAGTTGCTCGTCCCACGTCCACATAAACGGGGAGAGCAACGCCCACCCGCACGCCGCCGCCAGCACCCCAAGTGCGAAGCGTTTGCCGGCGTACCTGCCGGCGACGAACACCGCCACCGGCACTGCCAGCACCCACAGCGAATACCCCAGATTCACCGGCGCAGCCAGCCACACCAGCGCCCAGGCGGTGTTGAGCACCACTAACGCAGCCGACGCCGCCCGCGGCTTGCCGGTGAGCACCGCGAACGCAGCGACGAACCCCCACGACAGCAGCGCCTGCGCCCAGGCGGCGGCGCCCGGGCCGCTGATCGCACTCACGGTGTAGACGGCGGCAAGTACCGCCGCCGCCACCGCAAGCACTGCGTCACCCGTTTTCACATGCACGGGTGTCTAGCTTATCGACGGCTCCGCGCACCCACCTCCTCCCCAAGGAGGAGACCTACTTGGTCAACCCCGGGATCTGCGGAATGGTGGGCAGGCCCTTGACGCCCGCGTTCTGCAGCAGCGCGAACAGCGCGCCCAGGGCGGCGAGCACTGCGGCGACGATGCCGATGATCTGCGCCAGCTTGGCGTCGAAGGTCTCCGGTGCCTTTTCGTCCGGTGTCTCCACCGGGTCCTTCGGTGCGGGGCCCGGCTCAGGCGCGGTGTCGCCCAGGTCGGCGTTTTCCAGCTTCGGCGTCTCCGGCAGCTTCAGGTCCTGCGTGGGGAAGATGACGTGGCTGGTGCCGTCGTGGCAGGTCTTGGCCTCCTCGAGCGCGTAGTAATACGAGCTTTCCAACGTGTCCTGTACCTGGCCAAAGTAGGTCTTCTTCATGTTCGCGGCGAACGCGTCGCGCTGCCAACCCTCCACGTGTCGCAGCCACTGCGCGGTGTTCTGACCGGTGCGGCCGAACACGTAATCGTCGCCAAGCGGCTGCACCTTCGGCACTCCGCCGTCAATGCCCACGAACCAGTCGGCGTTGCCCTTCAGCGCGCGGCCGGCCGGACCCAGCGGGATCTGGGCGCTTTCCTTCATGTCCAGGTAGAAGTCGGCGTCGGTGGTGTGCAGGCCCAGCGGCGCCAGCTTCTCCTTCGCGGCGGCGCGGACGTCGGCGCGGACGTCGCCCTCGGGCGTTTTGTCGTCCCGCAGCAGGCGCAAATGCTTGACGACGTCCGGCTCGGCCACGTATTCGTCGCCAAGCTTCTTCAGCTCTGGGAACATTGCCTCGAATGCCTCGGTGACCGAGGTGGCGTACATGCCGTGCGTGAGCGTTTTCGCGGCGCGCTCGGCTTGGTTGGCGGGGCCGCGCTCGACGTCGTTGAGCGTGACGCGGCAGTAGTTGGTGCCGTCCTTGGTAAACGGGGTCAAGGTGGCGGCGGTCGCAGTGACAGGGACGGTGAGTGAAAGGGCGGTCGCCGCAGCGACGGCCGGTGCGATGATCTTCCTCATGTCTATGTAATCGGTGGGGAGTGAGACCTGCGTTACAGGTGACCAGGAGCGGGCCTAGCCGGGTCGATGGCTCGATGTCGATACTTCCAGGTCGATAGTTCCAGGTCAGCGCGTCGGGGGTGATTTCGGCCAAAATTCGACGAAACGCTGTGACCAGCAACTATCGACATCGAGATATCGACCTCGCCGCAAACGCCCGTTTATCCGCCCCGTCGCACCGCCCGCTCCACCGCCCACCGCGACCCGCCACGACCGCACCGGTATCGTTTCTGCCATGACGATGGGCCTTCTCATTCTGCAATTCGTCGGCTTGGCCGCTCTCGTGCTGGCCGCGTGGTTCGTGGGGAGGCGCAGGCTCGGCTTCAGGTGGGCGTCGCTCGGCTGGGGCACACTGGCGTTCCCACTGTCCCAGGTGGCCAGGTTCGCGCTGGTTATTCCGCTGCAGTTCCTGTTCAGCAAGACATTCGATCCAGCGACGGCCACCGCCCTGACCGCTGCGCTGTTCCTGGTCACCTCCGGCCTGTTCGAGGAGACCGTCCGCTGGATCGTGCTGCGTTTCTGGGACAAAAACACCCGCGAGTGGAACGACGGCGTCGGCTTCGGCCTGGGCCACGGCGGCATAGAAGCGCTGCTACTCTTCACCAACCTGTTTGCTGGCAACATCATGCTGCTGACCACCGGCGACGCGATCACAGCGCAGGCCACTGGGAACGACGACCCTGCCACCGCGCAAGCCATTACCGAACAGATTGAGGCGCTGCAGAACATCGGCATCGGCATGATCGCCACAAGCTGGTACGAGCGCGCGCTCGCGATCGCCGCACACGTCGTGTTCACACTGATCGTGCTGCGCGCGGTGCGCGAGCGCCGCTGGCAGCTCTGGGCGCTGGCTGTGGTGTGCCACATCGGATTCAACGCCGTTGCCGTGCTCATCGCACCCCACAGTGTGCCGGTGATGTACGTGCTGCTCACCGCACTCACAGTCGCGGGGCTGTGGGCGACTATCGACGGCCCGTTGTCGCGCAATGCCTTCGCCCGCACCGCCCCTACGAACCCTCTCGAGAACGAAACGCCCGCCAAGTGACCCACCTGCTGGAACTTCTCCCCGTCGACCCCGCCAACCCGCTGGCCATCATGCCCGCGCTCGAGGAGGCCCTGACCGGCCAGCGCACGCTGTTGCCCGTGCCTGCTAACGACCCGGCGCGCACGAACCTGCTGCGCAACACGCTCAACCCCGGCGCGCCCATCGACGACAACATCGCCCTGGTCGTGTCCACCTCCGGCTCCACAGGAAAACCGAAAGGCGCGATGCTCACCACCGCGAACCTGATTTCCAGCGCAGACGCCACCCACCAGGCGCTCGGCGGCGAGGGCCAGTGGCTGCTGGCCATGCCCGCCGCGTACATCGCTGGCCTGCAAGTCCTCGTCCGCAGCATGGTCGCCGGCGTCGAACCCGCATACGTCGACCTTTCCCGCGGCTTCAACGTCGCCGAGTTCGCTGCCCGCGCCCACGAGCTCGCGCAAACTGGCGAGCGCACTTACACCGCCCTGACCCCGATGCAGCTGGCCAAGGCCACGTCCACACTCAAGGGCATCGACGCCCTGCGCACGTTCTCCGCAGTCCTCGTCGGTGGCGCAGCAACCAACCCGCGCCTGCTCGACTCGGCTAAGAAGCTGCGCATCAACGTGGTCACCACCTACGGCTCCAGCGAAACCTCCGGCGGCTGTGTCTACAACGGCCGCCCCATCGCGGGCGCGCACGTGAAAATCGTCGACGGGCGCATCCACCTCGGCGGCCCCATGGTCGCCCGCGGCTACCACCATCTCGACTCCCCCGACCTCCAAGACGGCTGGTTCCGCACCTCCGACGCCGGCTCCCTGGAAAACGGTGTGCTCACCGTCCTCGGCCGCACGGACAACGTCATCTCCTCGGGCGGCCTCAAGCTTCACCCCGAGGTGCTGGAAGAGGAGCTTTTGCGTATCGACGGCGTGACCGCCGCTTGCGTCGTCGGCAAGCAAGATGCCCGCTTTGGCCAGCGCATCTGCGCCGCCTACACCGGCTCCGCGGCAGTGCCGGACATCCTGGACGCGCTGGCTGATGCGGAAGATGCCGGCCGCATCGCGCACTGGCAGATCCCGAAGGAGCTCAAGTCGGTGGCGGCGCTGCCGCAGCTCGGGCCGGGCAAAGTGAACCGCACGGCCGTGCTGGAGTTATTCGACTAATTTAGCCGCCCGTCGACGTATGAGATGCGGTCACCGCCGACTTACCGGTTGGAATGGAGGGACGGTTTTTCGGGGGCCTGCATGTAAGCGGCAACACCCCAAACAGCAACACAGAAAAGAATCACCAGCACAGTGCCTGACCACTCGATGAGTGCCATACCGAATATCGCAAGCGCCGCTATCGAGTCTCGAATAAGAAGTGATTGAGCTGATTGCTGGGTCCCGTCCGCTTTCAACGCGGCCACAGCAACGAAGCACAGTGCCGCAACGGCCATGACTGCAAACAACACACCGATAACCACAGGTGCATCTGCATAGGTGCCATCATCGAGGTTGTGGTGTAGCGCAAGAGCAACGCCGCCTACTAGCGGCGGACTCCAAAACCGCAATCCCAGCATCTTTTGCATAGCGCACATCCTTCTCATTCAATCTTCGGTTTAACCGGCGTGAACCCCAACTAACGTACATTGCAACGCCTTTACTCATCAGTAGTCCTTGCGTTGGGAACGAGGCGCCGGGCCAACCTATCACCCGTATTGGTAGTGCTCTAAGCGAAGTTGCTCGGAAACTAAGGGGAATCGACTCGAAGTCACGGGGCACGAGCCCCCTACCCCGCCGTCAACTCCGACGCCCGCTGGTACGACACCCCCAGCACCTGCCCCATCTCGCGGAGCGTGAACCCCTCGTCTTTCATCTTGCGCGCCAACGCAAACCTCGCGGCCGCAGCTTTTTCCGACGCGGCTTTCGCCTTCACACCGAGGTCGTCGGCACGCTGCCGCAGCGTCTCAACCTCAGCAGGCAGGATAGGCACGACCTCGATCTTAAACTCGCCCGGCTGCAACCCGGACTGAAACGCGATCGCCTCCGCGGCCTCATCCTCCGCGCGGTCGAGCCTTCGAGTCTGCGAGACCACTCCCAGTTCGTCACATTCCAGCACCCATGCGCCACTCGGCCCACGCTCTGCAGTCACCGTGAACGCCTTCATCGCCACCACCCTTTTCCTAATTCACGCGCTTCCGAGTCACGCGCTTCCGCTCCAACCTCCTGATTACTGCATAACGATTAATAGTTCAACCTGCCCCGGCATATATCTGTCAACCGCAGATTGACAGTCAGCTGACAGCCCAACCACGCCAACCCTGCCGATACCCAAAGAAGCAGCGCAGTGGACCGTTTCCTGCTCTACTCTCGGAGACGAGACGCACCGCAACGCCGGAGGGAGAAGCGATGGACCAGAAGACAACCCGCACGGGACAGCCAGGCGATCCGCAGAGCAACGTATTCAGCCGAGTTCCGGAGCCCTTGCCTCCCCACGGTGCTCAGCTGGATCTGACTACACAGCCTCTCCAGTCGGCAACCAGCCGCCCCGTCGCCGAACCCCAGCAACCCGCGCCTTCCGACCCGACCCCCGAAGAGCTCCTCACCGCTGCGAACACTCCGCACTACACCCCTGCGCCGGTGCCCTCGTCTTGGAACGCCCCAGCTCCGACGGAACCCACTCCCGCGCCGGTCAAGCGCCCGAAGGCCGCCAAGGTGTTCAAGTGGTCCGCGGGCCTCGGCGTGTTGTGCTTCTTTCTTTTCGGCCTGTGCATCGAGACCTTCGACCCAGACGCCGAGTCGTTCATCGCCGGGGTGTTCGCAATCGGCTTCTTCTTCGGAGGCCTCACCGCAGCGATTTCTGGAGTGATGGCGCTGTTTAACTTGTTCCGAGGAAAGTAGCCGGGTAAGCAAAAAGAGAATGCCCCCGCGACACTGCAATGCCATTTGCGGAGGCTTGACCCCAAGGAGAAAGGAATATGACCTAGGGGCCGCCAACGATTATATATCGTTCTGCGATATGCCAATTTGACGGTTACGCTGGCACAAATCGTTAGGCCTCCGCACCGCTTCAGAGGCAGGGCGAGGGCTTGACGAGACTAGCTATCTGGCCAGCTCAGTAGCCCGCCTAAGGCTCGGATCCCGATCTGGACCATCGCGTTCCGGACCTTGCGCTTTGCGTGGCCCACCGAAGGCCCGTCCATAGGCAAAGGCCCCTAAGACTTCGTCGCGGTAATGGCGAATTGGAGCGGCAGGCGCTCGGGGTTGTCGCGGAGGATGAATCCGCGGGAGTCTGCCACCATCAGCTCGGGCCAGGGGCGCCACGCGGAGTAGGGGGTTTCTTCGAGGGCGGTGATGGTCAGGCCGGCGTCGATGAGCGCGGTGACAATCTCGCCGAGTGAGTGGTTCCACTGGTGGTTGCGCGGGCTAGCCAGCTTCGGCGCGCCCGGGGTGGTGACGTAGCTGTCCTCGTCCTCCCAGGTCAGCGGGTCGGGCATTTCGAAATACGGCTGCTCGATACGCAGGCCGTGGGACACGTCCTCGCCGATGGCCATGAACATTGGGTGGTCGTCGCGGATGAAGAAGGTACCGCCGGGAGCAAGTAGCTTTGCGACGACCTCCGCCCACCCCCGCACCTGCGGCAGCCAGCACAGCACGCCGGCGGAGGTGTAGACGAGGTCGAATTCGCCGTCGACAGCTTCGCGAGCGTCGTAGACGTTGCTCTGGATGAACTCGACGTCCGCGTCGGCCTGGGCAGCGAAGTCGCGGGCGTAGTTGATCGACTCGGCGGACAGATCCACGCCAACGACTCGGGACGCCCCGCGGCGGGCGAACCCGATGGTGTCCGTGCCCACGTGGCACTGCAGGTGGCACACGGACTTTCCGGTGAGGTCGCCGAAGCGGTCGATGTCCACCGCGAGGACGCTGCTGATTGCGGTCTTGTCCGCGATCAGCTCGTCCTTGCCGCCGTAGTTGCCGAACATGTGGGCGTGGGCCCGTGAATCCCAGTTGGCTTGGTTGTCCGCGAACCAGGATGCTGTTTCGGACTGCGGTGCGTTGGTCTGCTCGTCGCTCATGGTGGCAGATGTTACGCGCCGCGGGCTTCGTCGATGAGGCGAAGGAGCTTACTCACTGGAATTGAGGCCTCGGCCCCAGCCCGGTCATCCACTCCGGCTTCAATGAACCGCCGGAGCACATCGTTGGTAGAAACTCCCTCGGCTGCGGCCATTCCCCGCGCGGTGCGGAGAACCCGATTAGGCATGGTGACAGTAAACGCAACGCTAGCTTCGGGGTCTGCGACATTGCCCAGGTCTCCTGGTTGAGCATCTTCCATGAGATCGGAGGTGTCGGTGTTGTCGTAATAGGAACGTAGTTTTTCCGACTGCTGCTCGTTCATCGTTGCTCCTTCCTCCGGAATTGCCTGATTTCTTGGGCCTCGCACACTTGGTCGGCATTTTTATCACCCGCTGGCGAGACTAGCTTGCGCGAGAGTAGAAACCTACCCATTTAGCTGTCTAAAATGCGTAATTATCTTCCCCATCCTAAAAACTAAGAACGGAGGTGCCATGAGAAAGTCTCTGACCCCAGTTCGGAGAACTGTGGAGGAATTGGATGAAGAACTCGCCAGTTTGAAAGCCCAAATGGCACCTCTCACCGTCGAGCACCTTCGTCGCTTACGGGATGCTGGTGCGATTGAGTATGCGGAAGAGCGACTCTTAGAGCGGTACGAGGCCTGTATGTGGCTCCGATACGGAGTGGCGTGACTTCATCACGGGGCCTCGAAAACGCAGTGCGCGCCTTCATGCTGCTGACGGTGCAATTGCTCGAGAGGACCCTTGAGGGCTCATCGCCGATCGACGCGGAGATTCTGGCTGACGGACAACGAGCATTCGTCGAGGGTACTCATCCGGTCATTATTGCCCACTCTGGGAGCGACCGCCTAGTCCTCCGCTATGAGTATCTACTCAGATATGACGATGTCAACGACGATGTCGAAATAGAGAAAAGCACCTTCAAAATCGAGTTCAGGGCGAGAAAGAAGCCCGTCCCGGTCGTCCGGTTCGAGTACGAATCGCAAGCCAGGAACAAACCCGCTTCGCATTTCCAGTTCCACGCTGACTCGGTGCCACTAGGACTACTGCTTGCCCGTGCGGGAAGGTATGACACCGCAGCCCAGCAGCAGGACATCCATTTCCCGATGGGCGGACCTCAATTCCGTTTGCAACTCACGGATGTCGTCGAACTGCTTATCCGAGAGTTCGGCGCTGCGCCCGAGACAGGATGGGAAGAGTGGCTCGATTTTCACCGCACCCTCTACCACGACGCGGAGGTGGATCGGGTGATCCACGGAAATCTTTCCCGGGCGGTGGCCCTTCTGGAAGAGAGCGGGTACAGGGTCGAAGGACCAGAATAAGGACTGCTACCGGAGGATCGTCGCAAAGCAATTGCTCGCAAAGCACAATCGTGTAATTCGTGCCACAATGCGGTGGTGTGAGGCACGAGAAGCTACGCTCCCGCAAACCGTCCACAAATCCGAAGTACGCAACCTCCCCCTCCACCACCCACTACCGCGGCACCTCGCCGGCGCGCATGCAGGCGTCGAGGTTCCGCAACAAACAGCGAATCCCGATGATCCCGGCCAGGTGATAGTGCACGTTTGGGCCGGGCGTAGGGGTTAGGCAGTTTCAGTTGTTGTTTCAGCAGTCGGTGCCTTCGAGCGATCGAAGGCCAGCAGGAGTAGGCCGAGGAGAATCCAGCAGCACAACACTATCCAGGGCTGCGTGGACCCGGCACCATCGAAAAAGCTTAGCGAGCGAACGAGGAAGCCCGTCGCGCCAATCGGCATCAGCTGGCCGAGCGTGGACCAACCCGCCGGCAGCAACCACGGGCCCGTGGCCAGGCCGGACAAGGGGTTGGCAACGAAGATTGTCAGCACCGCGCCCAGGCCCGCACCCGGCATACCCATAAGCGCGCCGAGGCCCGCGGTCACCGACGACGTCGCGGCGATGCCGAGCGTCACAGCCAACCATTCCATGAACACGCTGCCGGAGAGGGTGCCGTATACGCCGTGCAGCATCCAGACCGCGACACCGGCGCCAATCATTGCAACACCAGCAATCACGGCAGCCTTCGACCACTTCTTCCCGCGAAGCAGCAGCGTCGGCAAGATGCCCGAGATCACGCCGCCGAACGCGAGCGGCAGTCCGAGCAGCGCGAGGCCTTGGGCCTGCGGGTCATCTTTGGTGGTGGGGGCGAGATCCTTCGTTTCCACAGGCATGCCGCTGGCCTCCATGTTTTGAGCGACACCGCTCAGCATTTGCACGTACGGTGCGCCATTGCCGGAGGCGGTATACACGGTCGCGCCGCCTTCACCGATCGCGATCGCGCCAACCGCCTCGCGGTCGCGCACCATCGTCTCCGCCTCCTCCGGCGAGCTCACGGTGATGAAGTCCGGGTGCTCCTCTTGCTGTTCAGCTTGAGCAATGAGCTTCTCGACGACAGGCCCCGGACCGGCCACCGCAACCGGCACCCCGTCCGGCCCGGACGCGAATGTCGGGGCCAAAAACGCCCAGAGCATCAGTCCGATGACGACGGGGATGCCAAGGATCATGGCGAGTGCCTTCTTTGTTGCGCCCTGCGTGGGTGCGGGGCGCGCCACGGTTGTGGACATAATCTCCTCCAAATGGAACAGTGTGTTTCAATTACACAAATGGATCATACTGTTCCACTTCTGGCGCGTCAACGGTAAGCTGCGGGTCATGCGAAAAGATGCTGCCGAAAACCGTCAAGCGATTGTGGAGGTCGCCTCCACGCTCATCGCCCAGATGGGGCCTGGCGTGTCGCTGCGCAACATCGCTAAGGAGGCAGGCGTGGGCGTGGCCACCGCGAGCCGCCACTTCCCCGACAGGGACGAGCTCTTCCGCGCGGTGCTCGAACACATCATGAACAGCATGCGCGACGTGGTGGACAAGCACCTCCTGCGTTTCCCCGACGCACCCGAAGACACCTGGCGTTCCGCGATCGGCGAGATGGTGAACTTGAACTTCCCCGCCGTCGGCCAGGAAATCCTGCCCAAACTGCTACCCACGTTGTCGCACGAAGACAGGGCTGTCGCCACCGCGCAGCTGCAAGCCATCTACGACCCGCTACTTGCGCAAGCCAAACAGCACGAACTGTGCCCCCCGGACCTCGACTACCTGTCGTTCCACTTCGCCATCATCGCGCTCTCACGCCCGCTGCCCGAGCCCGCGGAGGAAGCGTTCGCGGGCAGGCGCGCCTGGCTCGTCGACGTGTTCATTGATGGATTGCGCACCCAGCAAGCGAGCTAATGTACGGCTCCTACTAGCTCGTCGATAAGCGAACGCACACGGGCGTCAATGTCGTCGCGCACCAGGCGCATGCGCTCCATGCCCTCGATGCCGCGGTGCGAGGGTTCGTCGGTGTGCCAGCGCTCCAGCGTGCCGCGGGCGCCGTCAGGCATCTCCACCTGCGCGTCTTCGCCGAGCACCACGACGCGATCGACGTTGCGCAGCAGTTCCGGATCGATGGGTTTGGGCGTTCCGTGCGACATGTCGGCGCCAGCCTCTGCGATCGCTTCGACCGATTCCTGGTTCAGCTTCGTGCCGGGTTTGGTACCCGCGGAGTGGATGCCGAGCTTGCTACCAGCGTGCTTCTCGGCGAGCGCCGCCGCCATCTGGGACTTGCCGCCGTTGCCGACGCAGACGAACAGGACTGAGGGCTTCATGTAAGGCTCCTTTGGTTAGGCAGGGTTGGGTCACCGGGGAACAGTTTCGGGCCGATGGCGCGCATGAGGTAGACCAAGCCGACGAGCACCGGGATCTCGATGAGCGGGCCGATTGTGCCCGCCAGCGCCTGGGCGGAGGTGGCGCCGAAGGTGCCGATGGCCACCGCGATGGCGAGCTCGAAGTTGTTGCCGGCGGCCGTGAATGCCACCGAGGCGGACTGGGCGTAGTCCATGCCGGACAGCTTTGCCACTACAAGAGCCACAGCGAACATGCCCACGAAGTAGCACAGCAGCGGCAGCGCCACCGTGGCCACGGTCAACGGCCTGGACAGAATCTGGTCGCCCTGCAGCGAAAACAGCAGCACGATCGTGTACAGCAGGCCGACCAGCGCCAGCGGGGAGATCCGGGGCAGGAAGGTGTTTTCGTACCAGTCGCGGCCCTTGGTGCGCTCGCCGATGATGCGGGACAGCAGCCCGGCCAGCAGCGGGATGCCCAAAAAGACGAGCACGGAGGAGACGATCGCCCAGAAGGAGAACTCCACCGAGGTGGTCTCCAGGCCCAGCCAAGACGGAAGGACCTGCAGGTAGAACCAGCCGAGCACGCCGAACATGAGCACCTGGAACACCGAGTTGATGGCCACAAGCACGGCGGTGGCTTCCCGGTCGGCGCAGGCGAGGTCGGACCACACCAGCACCATGGCGATGCAGCGCGCCAGACCGACGATGATCAGGCCGGTGCGCAGCTCAGGCTCGTTGGGCAGGAAGATCCAGGCGAGCGCGAACATGAACGCGGGGCCGACAATCCAGTTCAAGATGATGGACACGGTCATGAGCCGTTTGTCGGTGGCGATCTCGCGGGTCTTGTCGTAGCGCACCTTGGCCAACGGCGGGTACATCATCACCAGCAGGCCGAGCGCGATCGGCAGCGAGATCCCGCCGACCTCCAGGCGCTCGAGTACGCCCGAAAGCCCCGGCACTGCGCGGCCGATGGCGAGGCCCGCCGCCATGGCGAGCATGATCCACACCGGCAGGAAGCGGTCAAGAAATGACATGCGCTCTACTGGCTGAGAGGTTGTGTCTTCCATCTGGAATCCTTATCTATTGACGATTATCAATACGAACACTAAAAGCCACATTTATCGCTGTCAATATGAAAAGGTAGGAAGCATGAAAGATTCTGTCGCCACGACAGCAGTCACTGGCCTCGACTGCTGCTCGCTGGGCTCCGGCTTGCTCTCCGCAGACGACGCGACGCGTTACGCGGCCCTGTTCAAAGTTTTGGCGGACCCCGGCCGGCTGCAACTACTCTCCTGGCTCGCCGAAGAGGGCTGCGAGCCGATGACCGTGAGCGAACTGACGCGACGCTCTGGGCTAAGCCAACCGACGGTTTCCCACCACCTCAAAAAACTTACCGAGGCCGGGCTCCTAGAAAAGAGCCGCCTGGGCAGGTCGGTCCTCCACCGGCTGCGCCCGGAGCTGTTCGCGGAACTTCGCACCGTGCTGCAGATGGACTGAGACTTACCAGCTGAGACAGAACCACTCCCAGCAGAACTGGTCCAAAGACTGCCACATGCCCCTACTGCTGGGAGAAACGCTCTAAGTCGTCCGGCGCACCCGCCATCACAATCAGGTTCGACGGGGAGAGCTCCTGGCCCGGCACAAACGGCTGCCACTCGCCGTTGCTGTTGCGCACGGAGACCACCTGCACGCGGTGCTTGTCCCACAGCTTTTCCGCGTCGCAGGGGCCGGACAGCAGCGCACGCGGCGGGGCCATCTTGATCACGCCGTAGTTCTCCGCCAGCTCTGCGAAATCCTGGAACCTCCCGCCGAGCAGATGCGCCACCCGGCGGCCGGTGTCGTGCTCCGGGCGCACCACGTGGTGCACGCCGAGGCGTTGCAAAATGCGGGCGTGGGACTCCGAATCAGCCTTCGCCCAAATGTCGGGCACCCCTAGATCCACCAGGTTGGAGGCGGTCAGGATGGACGCCTCCAGCGCGGAGCCGATGCCGAGTACAGCGCGTTTGAAGTCGTGAACACCGAGCTGGCGTAAGGCTTCGGGGTCGGTGGTGTCGGCGACGGTGGCGTCGGTAAGCAAAGGCGCATGCTCGCGTACCAGCCGCTCATCCGCGTCGACGCCTAGGACCTCCACGCCGTAGCGGGTGAGCTCCTGGGCGATCGCACCGCCGAAACGGCCCAGGCCAATGACCACCACGGGCGGGATATTCAAACGCTGCGTGGACGTGAAACGGGGGAAGTTAACCAATGAACGGCCTTTCTGTGGGGTAGTCGAACCTGCGGGAAACGGTGCGCAGCGCCAGCGCTGCGACGAGTGTGAACGGGCCGATGCGCCCGAGGTACATCAGCAGGCACAGCGCGAGCTGGGACGGGGTGGACAAATCCGCGGTGATGCCGGTGGAAAGCCCCGTGGTGGCAAACGCCGAAATGACCTCGAAGTTGACCTGGTCGGCGGTGAACTGGGGGTCGCAAATACGCAGCGTAGCTACGCCTGCGGTCACCGCTACCAGTCCCGCCGCGGCCACCGTCATCGCCTGTCGCACCACACTTTTTGGCACGGTGCGGTGGCCCACGGTGGTGGCGTCGCGGCCTTTGAATTCCGCGAGCATGGCCGCTAGCAGCACGGTCGCGGTGGTGATCTTGATGCCGCCGGCCGTGCCCGCGGACCCGCCGCCGATGAACATGTATATGTCCGTGACCATCAGTGTGATCGGGTGCGCCTCGGCGTAGTCGACAGAGTTGAACCCCGCGGTGCGCGGTGTCACCCCGGAGAAGAACGCGTTGAGGCACTTGACGCTGGCTGGCATACCGGCGAGGAAGCCGCGCCACTCCAGCAGCGCGATGATAAGCGTGGCGCTGACCACCAGAAACGCGGTCGCCTTCAGCGTCATGCGGGTGGTGATTGACAACCGCCGCGAGCTCACCGGCGCGCCGTGGACCAGACCGCGCACCCGCTCGCGGCCGCGGCGCACCAGCTCGGAGAGCACCGGGTAGCCCAGCCCGCCAATCATCAACGCACCCGCCAACGGGATGAGGATCCACCCATCCGTGTTGTAGGAGACCAGGCTGTCCGAACGCAGACCAAAGCCGGCGTTGTTGAACCCGGAAATCGCGTGGAACACGCCCTCGTATGCGGCACGCCCCGGCGCCATGCCGTAGACGGTGGCGAAGCGAATGCCCAAGATCACCGCCACCGCCCCCTCAAAGAAGAAGGTGAGCAGCAGCGTTGCCACGAGCGTCCGCCTCACCCCACCATCCAAAATCGGCCGCCCCTCAGCGGCCGTGGAATACCGCGAGCGCAGCTTCACCCTGCCGGTGAGCAGCATGCCGGTCAGCGAAGTGATGCTCATGATGCCTAGGCCGCCCACCTGGATCAGGGCAAGCACAATGAGCTGTCCGGCCAGGCTCCAGTGGCTGCCAGTGTCCTCGGTAACCAGGCCGGTCAAAGTGGTCGCGGACGTGGCGGTAAACAGCGCGCTCACCAGCGCCGTCGGCGCGCCGTCAGCGGAGGCGAACGGCATGGAAAGCAGCGCTGTGCCGGTGAGGATCAGAGCTAGAAAGCCCAGCGCAGTTAGTTGCGCGGGGCCGAGCCACCTCGTGGAGGCTGTGTCATTCACCGGCCAAACGCTACTCCGCGGCGCGCAGCTTGGCTACATCTTCCGCCGAATACGTCGCCGCGATTTGGACGTCGTTGCCACCGGAGAGGTTCACCCGCGACAGGCGCACACGCTGCGAACCCGGCACCAGCGGGAAGTTCGCCGAGCGCTCCGAAACTTGCTTCACCGGGAACCCGGCGCGCAGGGCGCAGTGGTTCAGCCACACATCGTCGGCGCGTGGGGCGAGGTCCAAAAACTCCGTGCCGCGCTCGGCGACGTAGCGCACCATCTCCTTCGGGTAGCGCACGCCGTCCACGCCGGTGGCGAAGTGCAAAATCGACGGCTCGGCGCTGCGCACCGGCTTCCACTTCTTATACGGGGCAATGCCGTTATCGTCCAGCACGACTCTGTGGGCGCGGTAGGCGGTGATGGTGGAGGCCGAAGGGGCGTCGATAAGCTTCTGCGCAAACGTGCGCGGGTAAAGCACATCGTCGTCGACGGTGATTACGTTGCAGCCCGGATACTGCTGGAACGTGCCGTAGTACTTGGTGTGCGGGCCCAAGCCGCCGGTGGATTCGTGCACCTGCAGGCCGCGATTCGCAAGCGACTGCAGCGCGTCCGGCCACCGGGCGTGGAAATCCACCGGGTCCAGCCACAGGTGCACCGGCAGGCGCACCGTGCCCACCAGCAGCGACGCAATCGCCGCGGCAGCCGAGCGCAAACGGGTGCCGTGGGTGGTTAAGGAAATGACGGTCTCGCCGTCTGCCGGGAAGCGCTTGTCCGAGTTGTGCGCCGCGTTGAGCAGCAACGGGAGACGAACGAATGCGCCGGTGGCCACGAACCCTTGGCGCACGGCGTAGTCAATCCACATGGCGCATTACCCTAGCCGACCGGCGAGGGAGGGTGCATGATGGAGGGCATGACTGACACTGGGACTCACACTGCCACGCCCCGCGACTGGTGGGACGCCGCCCGCCCCCACACCTGGCCCAACGCATTCGCCCCCGTCATCGCCGGTACCGGCGTGGCGGCCCTGACCTTGCAGGCCCACCCCGGCCGCGCCGTGCTGGCGCTTCTGGTGGCGTGGGCGCTGATCATCGGCGTCAACTACGCCAACGACTACTCCGACGGCATCCGCGGCACCGACGACGACCGCACCGGGCCGACGCGCCTGACCGGCTCCGGGCTGGCCGCGCCGGAGCAGGTAAAGCTGGCGGCGTTTATCGCGTTCGGCGCCGCCGCTGTGTTCGGCGTGATCCTGTCCGCGGTGGCGGGCGCGATGTGGCTCGTGCTGGTGGGCGCGCTGTGCATCGCCGCGGCGTGGTTCTACACCGGCGGCGACAGCCCGTACGGCTACTCCGGCTTCGGCGAGGTCTCGGTGTTCGTGTTCTTCGGCCTCGTCGCCGTGATGGGCACCGAGTACACCCAGTCCGGGATGGTGTCGTGGGAAGGCTTCCTGTGCGCGCTGGCCATCGGCGCGATCTCCGCGTCGGTGAACCTGGCCAACAACATCCGCGACATCCCCACCGATGCGGCCGCCGGCAAGCGCACACTCGCAGTAAGGCTTGGCGACGATAAAGCGCGCACCCTCTTCACCGTCCTGACTTTGTTCCCGTTCTTCATTTCCGTGGTGCTGTCGATGACCACCGTGTCTGCGCTTGCGGCACTGGTGGCGCTGCCACTGGCGGTGGCGAGCGTGCAGAAGGTGCGCGGCGGCGCTTCTGGTGCGGAGCTGATCCCGGTGCTGGGGCTCAACGGCAAGACGATGCTTTTGTGGGCCGTGGTCACCGCGGTGGCGTTCGCATGGTTCGGCTGGTCGTTCTGGGGCGGGTTCAGCGGCATCGGCGAGGCCGTGCCGTACGCGCCGTTGTCCTAAGTGTTGCGTTTGGGAATGTGGCAAATATTTGCCGCATTCCCAAACGCGACCACCCCCAGCGATACACTCAGCCGCATGCTTGACGTCCTCACCGGTTTTGCCATCATCTTCACCGTCATCGCGGCGGGGTGGTGGCTCGCGCACAAGCGCGTCATCGGGCCGGGCGAGGAGCGCCTGCAGCTCAACCGCATAGCGTTCTACGTGGCCACCCCGTCGCTGATCTTCTCCTCGGTGGCGGTCTCGGACACGGACGCGTTCTTCTCCCCGGTCATCCTGGTCATCGCCGTCGCCACGGTGGTGACCATGCTCATCTACTGGGCGATCAGCGCGGTCTTCTTCCGCCAGGACGCCGCGGAGACGATGGCGGGCGCGGCATCGGCGAGCTACTACAACTCCGTCAACATCGGCCTGCCCATCGCGACCTATGTGCTTGGCGACGCCACCTTCGTCGTGCCCGCCCTCGTCCTCCAAATGGCGGTGCTCTCCCCCATCGTCATCGCGGGGTTGGACCGTGGCGCAAAGGGTGTAGGCAAGTCCGTGGTGGCCGGCCTGACCGCACCCGTGGTGGTCGCGGCGTTCGCAGGCTTCGCCGTCTCCGCGTCGTCCTGGACGGTGCCGGAGCCGGTGCTCGCGCCGCTGGAGATCCTCGGCGGGGCGTCCATCCCGCTGATCCTCATGAGCTTCGGCGCGTCACTCACCGGCGAGAAGGTGCTGCAGAGCCACCGCGGCCCCACCATCACCGCCACCGCGTTGAAGCTGGTGGGTATGCCGGCGGTGGCGTGGGTCGTCGCCACGCTGCTGGGCTTGGATGGCCAGGAGATGTACGCCGCGCTGATCCTCTGCGCGCTGCCCACGGCGCAGAACGTGTACAACTACGCGGCGACGTACCGCTCGGGTGAAGTGATCTGCCGCGACACCGTGTTCCTGACTACCTTCCTGGCCCTGCCGGCCATGCTGCTGATCGCCGGAGTGTTCTAGCTGTACTGACCTCAAACGTTGGTCAATCGTGAAAACCCAGTGCAACCAGCCGTCGAGCTCGCCGCGGTAGCAAAGCGGTGGAGAGGTGTGAGGATGATGTTGGCGTGTCTTAGGTCTCTCATGCCTCGGCCAGCGTCTTCTGTGGCATCTTGAGTTGACCCAGGGCTAGGAGCAGTGCTGCCGTGGCCAGTGGCACCAGGCCGGCGGTGATGAACAGAGTTCTGGAGTCGATGAAGCGGCTGAAGAGTCCGGTGAGGGCGATGGACAGAGGCATGAAGGCGATGGAAATGAAGAAGTCGAGGCTGGCGACCCTGCCGAGCATCTCCAAGGGGACGTGCTCTTGAAGCACTGTTCCCCAGATGACCATCCCGATCCCGATCAGCGCCCCGTAGAACGCGAGTCCTGCACCGATGGCCCACGGATTGCTGGTGAGCGCCGGGATGGACAAGGGCAGACATCCGAGCGCCCAGACGCCGACCATTGCGGGCAGGAAGCGTTCCGGTGTGCGCCACGACCCCGCCAGCAGGGAGCCCACCAACCCGCCCGCGCCGAGGGCAGCCAGGACGGCCCCGTAGAGGGCAGGTCCATTGTCATGCGAGGAGCGCATAAGAGCGGGTAGGAGGACTTCGAGTGGTCCGGTCACGACCAGTCCCATGACGGCCGCGAACAGGACACTGGAGCGAACCCAGCGTGTGCGGGAAACGTAGCGGAAGCCATCGAGCAGATCGGTGATCGGTGAGTCTGCCGCAGCGTCGGCATTGGCCTCCGTTTCGGCGCGGGTGGGGGTGGGAAGCCGCAGGGCCGCGAGCAGGCCAAGTCCGATTGCTGCTGCGATGAGGTACCCGCCAGCGGCGGGCATGCTTGCGCCGATGAGCGCTCCGACGACAGCGGGCGCAAGTGCCTGCCCGACCAAGGGACGGGTGGCGCCTTCGAGGCCGTTGACGGCCATGAGGTCGTCGCTATCCACCAGGACTGGCACCAGTGCCGTGTAGGCGGGGAAGAAGAAGGCGGTTGAAGCGCCACTGATGAACGCGGAGACCGCGAGCATCCAGAAGGTGACAAAGTCGAGGATTGCTGCTGTGGACATCGCGGTCGCGATGGCGAGATTCAGGGCGAGCACACCCACGATGACGGATTTGTTGGGGATCCGGTCGGCAATTACGCCAGCTGGGAGGGATCCCGCAAGCAGGCCGATGCCGCTCCAGGCCACGACACCCGACAAGGTGGCTGGCGTGGCGCCCAGGTCGAGGGTCTGCATGGTCAGGTAGAGGGCCCAGGCGCCCTGGGCGAAGATGGTCAGCACCATCGCTGCGAACAACTGGCGGTACGTGGGGATGGTCAAGGGGTGAAGCGGGTTCATGGCATGTCCTTCAAGTCAAGGTTCAGGTGGGGCCAGTCGGAAAAGTCGTGGAGCATCTGCCGGTCATGGGTGGCGACGATCACCGCGCAGGAGGCCTGTTGGAGCTCGGTGGTGATGTCGTCGACGAGGTTCGATGACAGATGATTGGTGGGTTCGTCCAGGAGCAGCAGGTCTGGGTCCTGTGCCAGACACATGGCCAGGTGGAGTCGGCGTTGCTGTCCTTGCGACAGGCGCCCCACGGGCGTGTTGGTTGCAGAGGCCTCGAGCAGCCCGAGCGAGCCGAGAGTAGGCGCCTGAGATCGGCGGCCCAGCTTTGTTAGGTACGCCTCGTAGACCTCGTGTGCGGGGCTGGAGTGATCCCAGTCGGAGACCTCTTGAGACAGCAGAGTGATGCGTGCTCTCGGGTTCACTCGCACATGTCCCGTGGTGGGGGCCAGACGCTGTGCAAGAACTGCCAACAAGGTGGACTTTCCCGCGCCGTTTGGTCCGGTGACCACCAACCGGTCACCGCCGTTCACGTCAACCGACACCGGAGTGTCCAACCGGTCCTTCACAGTAACTTCGGTGGCGTTCATGATGCTCTGCCCGGCACGAGTTGTCGAGGCGGGCCACGCTAGACGCAGTGGCGGTGCCGGCACGTCGATCTCATGACGTTTCAGGTCTTCTATACGTCGGTTGAAGGCTTGGACCACTCCAGCAGCGCGTGTGGCGCGTTGGTGCTTGCCTGTGCCCTTGTCAGGTCTCCATCCCCCCTGAGACAGGCGGGAGCGTGCCTCGGCTGCAGCGCGTGTCAGTTCATTGTGCCGGGCGACCTGGGCGGCGTGGTCCTGTTCCCACACGAGGCGTTCTCGTCGGCGGCCTTCAATCCAGCCTTGGTAGCCGCCCGAGTAGGTTCGCGGCACGCCATCTCGGGTCGGGTCGAGATCCAGGAAGGTAGTCGCCACATCACGCAGCAGAGCGCGGTCGTGACTGACCAGAGCCAGGCCACCGGGGTGATCACGCAGTCGTTCGGTTAGGAAGGACAGTCCTGCAGCGTCGAGGTGGTTCGTGGGCTCGTCCAGCAGGAGCAGGTCAGGGGTCGATCCAAGTGCGACGGCAAGCCGGACCCGGTACCGTTGCCCGACCGACAAGGTCGACAGTATGCGAGCGCGGTCGCTGCAAGCGTCAAGGCCTGCAAGTGCGATGTCCACGCGCCTTTCTGCATCCCAGGCATCCAATAGCGTGGCGGTCTCGAGCGCTGCGGAATAGGCATCGGCCGCGTCGTTTCCTGCGGCGAGTGCTGCGCTCGCCACGTCGAGTGCCTCAAGTGCAGCCCTGGAGGGAGCTGTCGCTTCGGCGATGAGATCGCCGACGGTGCGGTTGCCTTCGGTGGGCATGTCCTGCTTGACCAGGACGAGGGAACCCATCTGGGTCACTACTCCCGAGTCAGGGGTCAGGAGCCCCGCCAAGATATGGAGCAAGGTGGTCTTACCACGGCCGTTGTCGCCGACGATCGCCAGGCGTGAGCCGGCGGAGACGGTGACATCCAGCCCGTTCAGGAGGTGCCTGTCTCCCAAGGTGATGTGGATTGATTCGGCACGGATGTGTGCGACTGGCCCGCGGGGCGTTCCGTTCCACACACATGACCGCAAGGTTGGTGTGATTGGCATTTCGTACTTTCAGCTCGTCATGGAGCCGGGCAGCACTAAATGACCGCCCGGCAGATGGCCAGGACGGCAGACGAGAGATCAGAAGGGGTCCCGCCGCCGTCAGCGGGCGGAACGCAGCTTCATGGAAGCGATGCCTGAGTACATGAGGCAGAGTTTACCCAGCGTGGCGGATCTCAGCCAATTAATTGACGTCTCCGGTCAATACGTCTAGTCCGCTTGACGCACCCGAGTGCAGTGGTTCACACTTTGGCAATGAGGAAGGCACGGAAAACTGTGGCAGCCGCGC
Source organism: Corynebacterium fournieri (assembly GCF_030408775.1). Lineage (NCBI taxonomy): Bacteria > Bacillati > Actinomycetota > Actinomycetes > Mycobacteriales > Corynebacteriaceae > Corynebacterium > Corynebacterium fournieri. Next base: position 278,346 of record NZ_CP047210.1, on the reverse strand, counting down.
TACTGACGGTGGCAGCGGTGTTGGGCGGATGCTCGTCGACAGGCGGAGCCCCCCGCAACGAAGACGGCGGCGGCACGGCGGGCGGCGTGGACACCCCGCGGTACGTGGTGGCGATGGTCACCCACGGCGCGCCCGGCGACACCTACTGGGACCTCGTGCGCAAGGGCGCCGAGGACGCCGCGAAGAAGGACAACATCGAGCTGCGCTACTCATCCGACCCGCAGGCGCCCAACCAGGCGAACCTCGTGCGCTCCGCGGTGGACGCGGGCGTGGACGGCATCGCCGTGACCATGCCGAATGCGGAGGCGATCGGCCCAGCGGCGCGCGACGCCGTGGACCACGGCATCCCCGTGGTCGGCCTGAACGCCGGCATGACCGCGTACCAGGACTACGGGTTGACCGGCTTCTTCGGCCAGGACGAGACCGTGGCCGGCCGCGCCGCCGGCGAGCGCCTCAAGGAGGAAGGCAAGAAGAAGGTGCTGTGCGTGATCCACGAGCAGGGCAACTCCTCGCAGGAGGCGCGCTGCGCCGGTGTGCGCGACGGCCTCGGCGGCGACTCAAACGCGGTGGAGCTGCTGTACGTCAACGGCCAGGACCTCACCGCCGTGCAGTCCACCATCACCTCGAAGCTTTCCCAGGACCGCTCCTTCGACACCGTGTTTGCGCTGCAGGCGCCGGTGGCGATGCGCGCCGTGGAATCCGTGAACCAGTCCGGCGCGAAGGCACAGGTGTCCACCTTCGACACCAACGCGGAGCTCGTTGGCGCCATCGCGGACGGGCGCGTGGCGTGGGCCGTGGACCAGCAGCCGTACCTGCAGGGCTACCTGGCGGTGGACTCGCTGTGGATTGCAAAACGCAACGGCGGCACCCTCGGCGGCGGGCGCCCCGTCTACACGGGCCCGAGCTTCGTGGACGCAAGCAACGTGGACAAGGTCGAAGAGGCCGCGAAGGCGGGCATGCGATGAGGGACGACCGCCTGAAAACCCGCACCGGGTTCGCGCGCCTGATCCGCCGCCCGGAGTTTGCCAGCCTCCTCGGCTTCATCGCTATCTTTGTCTTCTTCCTCTCCGTGGCGCCGGCGTTTCGCTCCTTTGAGGCGCTGGCCACCACGCTGTACGCCAGCTCCACCCTGGGCATCGTGGCGCTTGCGGTGGGCATGCTCATGATCGGCGGGGAGTTCGACCTCTCCTCCGGTGTCGCCGTGACCACCGCCGCGCTGGCCGCGACGATGCTGAACTACAACCTGCACCTGAACTCGTGGGTGGGCGCGTTCCTCGCGCTGGGGATCTCGCTGGCCATCGGCGCGCTCAACGGCTTTTTGGTCACGCGCACCGGCATCGATTCCTTCCTGATCACCCTGGCGGCCTTCCTCATGCTCCAAGGCTTGAACCTGGCGGTGACGAAGCTGGTCACCGGCCAGGTGGCCACCCCCACCATCGCGGACATGGAGGGCTTCCCGTCCGCCCACGCCGTGTTCGCCGGCGAGTTCCACATCGGCAACGTGCGCATCTCGGTGACCGTCCTGTGGTGGATCTTCTTCGTCGCCGTGGCATCGTTCGTGCTGTTCCGCACCAAGCTCGGCGGCTGGATCACCGCGGTCGGCGGCAACGCCGACGCCGCCCGCGCCGTCGGCGTGCCGGTGCGCCGCGTGAAGATTCTGCTGTTCATGGGCATCGGCTTCGCCGCGTGGTTCGTCGGCATGCACACCCTGTTCGCCTTCGACTCCATCCAGGCCGGCCAGGGCGTGGGCAACGAATTTCTCTACATCATCGCCGCGGTCATCGGCGGCTGCGCCATGACGGGCGGGCGCGGCACCGCCGTCGGCACCGCCATCGGCGCGCTGATCTTCGGCATGACCAACCAGGGCATCGTCTACGCCGGCTGGAACCCGGACTGGTTCAAGTTCTTCCTCGGCGCGACACTGCTGGTGGCGGTGCTCGCCAACACCTCCTTCGCTAAATACACCAAGGGGCGCTAAGTGGCTGTCATCGAACTGGAAAACATCACCAAGTCCTACGGCAGCTTCGAGGCGCTGCGCGGCGTCAACCTCGCCGTGCGCGAAGGCGAAGTCACCTGCGTGCTCGGCGACAATGGCGCCGGCAAATCCACCCTGATCAAAATCCTGTCGGGCCTGCATCAACCCACCTCGGGCACCATGCTTATCGACGGCTCCGCCTCCACCCTCACCTCCCCCCGCGACGCCATCGACGCCGGCATCGCCACCGTGCACCAAACGCTCGCGATCGTGGACGAGCTCAGCGTCTGGCGCAACTTCTTCCTCGGCCAAGAACTCACCGGCCCGCTCGGCGTCCTGCGCCAAGCCGAGATGAAGCGGATCTGCTCCGAGCAACTGCTGGAGATGGGCATTGACATCCCCGACGTCGACGTCGAAGCCGGCAACCTCTCCGGCGGCCAGCGCCAAGTCGTCGCCATCGCCCGCGCCGTCTACTTCGGCGCCCGGATGCTCATCCTCGACGAGCCCACCGCCGCCCTCGGCGTCAAACAATCCGGCATGGTCCTGCGCATGGTCGCCGCCGCCCGCGACCGCGGCATCGCCGTCGTGCTTGTCACCCACAACCCCCACCACGCCTACCTCGTCGGCGACCACTTCACCATCTTGAAGCTGGGCCGCCAGGAGCTCGACGCACCCCGCGCGGACGTGACGCTCGAAGAGCTGACCCACCAGATGGCCGGCGGCGGCGAACTCGAAGCGCTCAGCCACGAGCTGGGCCGGGGCTGACCTGTGGTCCGCGGCCAAGCAAACTAGCGCTCAGCCAGCTCCGTTTGAATCCAGTCCTTGCGCGCCGCGCGCTGCCGCTTCAGCTCCGCCACCGCCTCATTCGCACGGATGCGGTGCCGCTTGAACACGAGCATGGACAGCGGAAAAGCCACAATCAGCGCCAGCAGCGCCGACATAATCACCGGCACCGGCGCGCCCACGAGCACCGCCAGCAGCTGAATCGCCACAGTCAGCGCGAGAAACAACAGCAGGCGGTCCAAACCGTACAGCGCCACGGCCTTGGTGGCCCGGGATTTCGCCTCCGGATCCACCTGCGGAGAAACTTGGTCAGTCACGGTTATTTACCCTAACCGGCAGCCAAGTATGTTTAAAACCATGGGAAGGTTGCTTCTTTTCGCATTGGTTGTCCTGGCCGCCGTGCTGCTGTGGCGCGCGTTCGGCCCCGGCTCCGCCGAGCGCTATGGGTCCTTGCGACCCGGCAAGCAGGCGCAGCCCGGCGGCAAGCCCGCTATCAAGGGCCCCGACGACGACGAAGAGTTCCTCTGGAACATCGAGAAAAACCGGTTCAAAGAGCGCCGCGCCCGCGAAGAGGCGGAGCGCAAGCGCCGCGAGGAAGAGGAGCGCCGGCGCCGCCGCGGCGAGGGCTAGGATCGCCCGGCTCGGCGGTTTGAGCGGCCGAGTGCGGAAAAGTTCACAGACCCGACCCTGCTCGTGAATTTTCTTACAGTTGGACGGACGCATAGGCTGCATTTCCCCAGGTCGAGGAAACCCGGCTGCAAAATAGTTCATCGCAAGGGTCTGCGGACTTCCTGTGAACCATCGGTCGTCGGGATCGGAGTTCGAGGATGAGTTATCCGCCGGAGGTACGGCAGCGTGCCGTTGAGCTTTCGGGGCAGGGGCTTGCTGCTTCGCAGGTTCGTGCGCAGTTGATTCGGGAGGAATGTAGGTCTGTTCCTTCTACCGCTTCAATTTCGGGATGGGCACGCAACGCCCGTCATGGCAGCGGGGTCGATAAAGGTTGGCGTTCTGCCGAGTTGATTGCTGAGGTCGTTCGGGCGAATGTGACAACGTCGGCATCCACCCGCGAGATTGGATGGCGTTTTCGGGTCGCTGCGAGTTCCGTGGCGGCGTGGACGCACAAGTTCGCTCCGGATGCGGGTTCGCGGCGTGGGATGACACCGCAGGAGATAGAACAGGCGACACTGGCGCGTGTGAAAGAACACCACGAAGCCCAAAAACGCAAGCGCAAGAAGGCCGAAACACAACGTCAATCACAACGCGCCCCGCGCGATGAGAGTGCATATTCACGCAACCATGAGCAGCCAACAGCTCCGTTTGATGAGGCAGCGTTGCCGGATGACGTTGAGACCCTCAAAGACCTGTTGCGTCAAGAGCGGTTTATGCGTCTGGCGGATAAAGCGCTGTTTGAGGCGGTGATGGAATCTGAGGGAAAAGCGCAAACCCGGAGACGCTCGACAGCGTGGTCGTCGCTACGGCTGTCAGACGACTCCGGGACGTCGGATACCAAGTAACGCGTTGCTGCGCCTACTACGGATTGAAGTACAACACCTACAAGTCGGCATGCAAGCGGTTAAAACACCCTCTAGTCGACCGAAAAGGCCAGGCCAAGGCAATGGTTACCGCCGCCTGTGAGGGCAACCGCATGGTCTACGGCTACCGCCGCGTGAGTGAAGTGTGCAAAGCGAACGGTCTGTCGCTGGGGGAAAAATCGATTCGCACGATCATGCGCGAAGAACACCTGCAGCCGAAGATGAAACGCACGAAGCGCTACAGCTCGTACAAGGGCGAAACTGCGCATCGCCCAGCAAATCGATGTCTGGTTGGAGACATCGACACTGTCACCAAAAATGGCACCCACGTCTCGCAAAGATATCGTTCGCAGGCGCATCGTCGCAGGCAGGCGGGCAGGAAGGATCTGGTACACGATTTCTATGCCGATGCGCCAAATCAAAGACTCGGCACCGACATCACCGCGTTTCAATGCGCTGACGGCAAAGTCTTTTTTAGCCCGCTGATCGACTTCCACGACAACATGCCCATCGCGTACACCTGCGCAACGCGACCAGCGGCGTTGCTGACCAACACGATGCTTGAAGCTGGGCTCGAGCAAATACAACCAGGACAACGCCCCGAACTGCACACCGACCGTGGCTGGCACTACCGCCACATCGATTGGGTTGACCGACTGACTGATATCAGTCACGACAGGCAACAATGCACACATTGCACAGAGGAGAACCCGTGCGATAACGCCTGGTTGATGGTGCCGTCCCTATCCCGGCTCGGCAACAGCGGCGACAACGCCCGAGTAGAAGGGTTCTTCGGCACCATCAAGCGCGAACTTCACGCCAGTGGAATTCGCCCCGAAAAGCACACAACCGAGGAGTTTATGAAGTATCTTGACGATTATCTGGACTGGTTCGTCTTTGGCAGACTCACCACCGGACCAGACGGGCAATACACAACCCTGGCTAAACAACGAAACATAGCCAAAACCACCTAGCCAACAACACAACGGCCACCAGTGTGGTTCACAGGAAGTCCGCAGACCCGCAAGCGTCCCTGCGGGTGAACAATTCTGCGCGGGCCCGGACTGGCTGCGGCGGACGTTTGTGCCGTCCTGGGGTTTTGCCGGACCGCCAACAGATTCCGCCGCGATCCGGCAGCGGCACCCCGCGCGGGGCGCGCTGCAACACCTGCGCCGCCTACTTCTCGGTGAACACCATCCGCAGCCCCAGGGCCTCGGCGACGGCGATGACCTTCTCCCAGCGCACCCCGGCACCGCCGTGCTCGATGGTGTGCAGGGTGGAGCGGGAGACTCCAGCGGCGTCGGCGACGTCTTGTTGGAGGCGGCCGGAGGTGCGGCGTCGAGAGGCAATCTGCTCCCCCAGCGCGATGAGCACCGGGTCGTCGCTGGCGGGTTTGCCCTGCTTGTTGCGGGGCTTGTGGTGGGCGTCGCTCATCGGCGTGCCTCCTGGGCCAGGACGTCTGGCAGCTTGCGGGACCAGGCGAGGGAGTCGCGCACCCCCTCGACAAGTGAGCGCTGCGGGGACCACCCCAGCACTTCGCGGGCCTTGTCGGTGCGCGAGGCGCTGCCCACCACGTCGCCGGGGCGGGCGGGGCCGGTGACAACCTCAAGCGGCGTGCCACTGGCTTCCCCGAACGCCTCGGCGAGCTCGAAGACGGTCGTGCCCTGGCCGGTGCCGAGGTTGATCACCCCGTAGCCGCCGGACGCCGCCGCGTCGAAGCGCTCCAGCACTGCCACGTGGGCGCGGGCGAGGTCCCAGACGTGGATGTAGTCGCGCAAGCCGGAGCCGTCGCGAGTGGGCCAGTCCACGCCGGTGACGGTGAACGCTTGACCTGCCTCGTGGGCGGAGATCATCTTGCCCAGCGCGTGGGAGGGCGCCGGGTTTTGCAGCCCGGTGCGCAGCTGCGGGTCCGCCCCGATGGGGTTGAAGTAGCGCAGCGCGACAGCGCTCATGCGGCCCGTGGCGGCTTCGTCCGCCAGGACGCGCTCGAGCAGCCACTTCGACGCCGCGTAAGGACTCTGGGGGTTCACCGCGCTGGTTTCGTCGACCATGTAGTCCGGCCCCGGCTCGTACACGGAGGCGGTGGAGGACAGCACGAAGCGGCGCACGCCGAAGCGCTCCAGCGTTTGCAGCAGCGTGATCGCTTTGCCCACGTTGTTGTCGTAGTAGGCCAGCGGCTGCGCCACCGACTCGGGCACGACGATTTTGGCTGCGCAGTGGATGACGGCGTCGATGTCGGGGTGCTCGGTGAGTACCCGCTCGAGCAGCGCCACGTCGGCGATGTCACCTTCGTAGCAGTCGAAGCGGCGGCCGAAGGTGCGCAGCCCGGTGGAGAAATCGTCCAGAATCACAGGCGTGATGCCCGCGTCGGCGCAGCAGGAGGCGATGGTGGACCCGATGTATCCGGCGCCGCCGGTGATCAGTACTTTCACTAGTTCAGCCCCGCGTAGGAGTGGAGGCCGGCGATCACGGTGTTCACGAAAGTCATGTTGAACACGGTCATGGCCATGGCGAAGACGTTGATCCAGGCCGCCGCGGTGGACTTCCAGCCGGCGGTGGCGCGGGCGTGGAGGTAGGCGGCGTAGAGGATCCAGGTGATCATGGAGACGGTCTCCTTGGCATCCCAGCCCCAGAAGCGGCCCCAGGCCACCTCGGCCCAGATGGCGCCGAAGACAATGCCGATGCCGAACAGCGGCAGCGTCACCACAGCGGTTTTGTACGCAATCTGGTCCAGCGTCTTCGCGTCCGGCAAGGGGCGCGCGATGGCGCCGAAGAAGCCGTGTTCGCTGCCGCGCGGCTGCCGCATGCGCAGCAGGTACAGCAGGGTGAACGCGCCGGAAACCAGGCCGATGGACGCACCGATGGACACGGAGGAGACGTGCACCGGCAGCCAGTAGGACTGCAGCGCCGGCACGACGGGCGCGGCCTGCATGTGGAACACCGTGGAGTTCAAGAACATGGCGATGACCATGGGAAACAGCAGCCACGGCCACACGGTGTGCCAGCCTTTGCGCTGCACCACCACGGCGGCGACGACCATGATCACGGCGGTCATGAACAGGATGTATTCGTACAGGTTGCCCAGCGGGAAGCGGTTCGCGGCCAGGCCGCGGGTGACAAACGCCACCAGGTGCAGCGCCACGCCGACCCAGATCAGCGCCTGAGTCATACCGGCCCATTTGCGGGCGTTGGCGATGCGCGCCTCGGTGTCGTTGTCGAGCGGCTGCTTCTCCACGACCTCCGGCCCGCCCGCGCCAACCAGCACCTTCTGCTCGGCATTGGCCTTCTGCGCGGCCAGGGCTTCGCGTCGCGCCTCGATGACGCTGTTGACGCGGCCGTAGTAGATGAACGCCATGATCAGCGCCACGATGTAGACGATGAAAGCGGTGCGGAATGTCAGGTCAGACATCTCCGCCATGGTGGTGTTCACAAGCATGGCCCTTAACCTACTCCACTAGCAGGCGTTATCAAAGGTCATAGGGGTCGAACTCCCCCTCTTCGCCGTCCTCGTCGGAGTGTTCGGCGCCGAGGATCGCGGCGGCGATGTTGTCGAATTCGCGGCCCCATCCGGCGCGGTCGGTGCGCGCCAACCCCGCGATCTCCACTTGGGTGACTTCTTCCCCTACGTCCGAGGAACGAGGACGTAGGCGCACCCAGATGCGGCGGCGCTTAATCGCCAGCGATCCGGCGAGCGCGAGCAGCATCACCACAGACGACAGCAGCGCGGCCACCTGCGTCGGATCACGGGAGATCTGGTAGTTGGCGTACTCGGCGGCGCCATCGAAGCGCACCTTGACCTCGCCGTCGCCGGTGTCCACGGTCGCTTCGGAGCCGGGGGTGAGCCCCACGCGGCTGACCTTTTGCAGCCGCCCGTCCGCCACCAGGGACTGGTCCAGCACGAAGATGTTTTGCGGGCGGCCGGTGTCCAGGCCGGCGTCGCCGACGTAGACATCCGCGGAGATCGCCGGGTCATCCATGGCGGGGAAGTCGGACTGCAGCTGGTCGCCGTTAAGACCGGTCCAGCGGGCGGTGGGCGCGAAGTTGCCCTCCACGGCGATCTGGTGCTTGCGCCGCTCCGCCAAGTCCGGGTACATGCCGGCTGGCGGGTCGAAGCGCATCACGCCGGAAGAGAGGAAGGAAAACACGTCGGTGGGGCGAAACTGCACCATCTGCGTGCGGGTTTCCCCGTTCGGCCAGGTGATGGTCACCTGCGGGGCGAAACCGTGGCCTTGCAGGTAGACGCGGTCGCCGTTGATGCGCAGCGGATGGTTGACCGACAGGCTCGTCGGCTTCCACTGATCTTGCGGGGTGGAAATGTCGTCGGTGTAGGTGATGTCGGAGGAGAACTCGCTGGCCTGGCCGTTGTTGAGGTAGGTGGCCTGGAAGTTCTGTGCCTCGAAGCAGAAGGGGGTCAGGCCGGTGCCGTCGAAAAGCGGTCCGGCGCGGAAGACATCGAAGTTGGCCGGGGAGGTGTTGCAGAACACGCGGGACTGCTCCACCGGCACCGCCGATTCAGCCTTGGAGTTGGTCACCACGATGGCTTGACCTTCGTAAAAGACCATGCGGCCGGCGATGAACGTCAGGATCATCGCGACGATGCCGATGTGGAAGATCAGGTTCATCAGCTCGCGCGTGTATCCGCGCTCCGCCGAAATGGAGTACGCCCCGGCGCGGTCCTCGTCCGGCTCGTAGGTGGCCACATGCCAGCGCTTCAGCTGCGCGCGCAGCCGCTTCTCGACGTCCTCCGGCGCACCCTCCACCGTGCCTTCCACGTGGTGCGGCATGCGGCCTAAGTACTTCGGCGCACGGGTCGGCTTGGCGGTGTAGGCGCGCCAGTGGTCGATGGAGCGCGGGATGATGCAGCCGACCAGGGAGATGGTCAGAAGCACGATGATGGCGAGGAACCACGTGGACTGGAAGACGTCGAAAAGCTGCAGCTTGTCGTAGATCGGGCCGGTGGTGGGGTTGGCCTTGAGGTAGTCGTCCACCAGCGAGGACGACACGGTGCGCTGCGGCAACAATGCGCCCGGGATGGACGCCACGGCCAGCACGAACAGCAGCATCAAGGCGGTGCGCATGCTGGTGAGCCAGTGCCACGCCTTTTTCAGCCAAGTCGAAGCGGTGCGCATTTAGATGATCGTCCCTCCGAATCCAAAAACGAGTTGGCGCGACCAACCGATAAACACTTCCCAGGCGCCGGTGAGCAGCATGATGCCGACGACGATCATGGCGACACCGCCGGCGATCTGGATGGCGCGGGAGTGTCGCCGCAAAACGTCGATGCTGCGCACGGCCTTCGAAGAGCCGAACGCGACAAGCAGAAACGGCAAGCCCAGCCCGACGCAGTACGCGACGACCAGCAGCACGCCGCGCGCCGCGGTGAAGCCCTGGGTGCCCACGGACACCGACATGATGGCGGCCAGCGTGGGCCCCAGGCACGGTGTCCAGCCGAGCGCAAAGATCCCGCCGAGCAGCGGCGCGCCCACAATGGTCGTCCACTTCTTCGGGCTCATGCGGGTGTCTTTTTGCAGCGCGGGCACGGCACCCATGAACACCAGGCCCATAAGGATGGTGACCACCCCGCCTATGCGGGTGAGCGTTTGCGCATTCAGTGCGATGGCGCTGACCGCGCCGAACACGGTGACGGTGGCAAGCAGGAACACGACGGTAAAACCGGCGATGAACAGCAAGGCGGCTCCGGCAACTGCCCAGTGTTTGCGGGACACGCGGGGCCCGTCCTGGTCAAGCGTCATCTCGCCCCCGACCACACCGGTGAGATACGAGATGTAGCCCGGCACGAGCGGGATCACGCACGGCGAGGCGAAGGAGACTAACCCGGCAACCGCGGCGGCGAGCAGGCCGAGCAGCAGCGGCCCGTCGGCGACAAGATCGGCAAAGCCCACCTAGGCCTCCTCAGCGAGACGGTCGACGACCTCCAACAGATCGTCCGCGGTGATCTCACGGAGGAACACCGCCGCCGGGCGGTGCTGCTTGTCCAGCACGATCGTGGTGGGAATCACGGAGCTGGGCACGCCGCCCAGGCTGGCCGCGGTCTTAAACGGCGGGTCGTAGATGGACGGGTAGGTCACGCCGTTGTCCGTGAGGAAGTCGCGGGCGATCTGCGGGTTCGGGTCGCGCACGTTGATGCCCAGCACGGTGCCGGCGTTTTTCGCCTGCAGGTGCTCGTGGGTCTGCTGCAAGTCGTCCACCTCAGCGCGGCACGGCGCGCACCACTGCCCCCACGCGTTGAGCACCACGATCTCGCCGTCGAAATCGCTCAGGCGGATGGTCTCGCCGTCGTCCATCAGGGACTCGCCCTCGAAACCGGCCAGCGGCTTGCGGTCCGCTTCGTCGTAAAAGATCTCCGTCTGCCCGCCCGGCGAGTGGAAGGCGAAGTTGCCGCCGGTATCGGGACCGGAGCAGGCAGCCAACGTAAGCGCGACCGCTAAAAGCGGCGCGGCAATGAGCTTTCGCATGCAGTGTCGCCTCTCAAATGTGCTGGGCTGGGGTGTTGTAGGCCCAGTCAACAACACTGTCGCCGTCAAACACAAGTGAGGTCACGCTGGCCAAGTCGCAGTTGCGGCTCGCGTGCGCCAAGCGTTTGCCCTGCAGGTGGCGCTGCACCATGACAATCGGCAGCTGGTGGCTCACCAGCACCGCTTCGTGGCTCTCCGCCTTGCCGCGCGCGTCGGCCACCGCGGACCACATCCGCTCGAAGATCTCCTGGTAGGGCTCGCCCCAGCTCGGCTCCAGCGGGTTGGTCATGTGCCGCCACCGGATCGGGTTAACCAACTGGGAGCGCCACCCCTTCGTGCGCAGGCCCTCGAAGGTGTTGCCGGCCTCCAGGATGTCGTCGCGGGTATCGACCTCGCAGCCGGTCACCTCCGCAATCGGACGCGCCGTCTCCTGCGCGCGCACCAGCGGACTCGCCGCCAGGTACGTCACGTCCTTACCACGGAAAAACTTCGAGGTGGCCACCGCCATGGAGTTGCCGCGGGACGACAAGTGGTAGCCCGGCATGCGCCCGTAGAGGATCTTCTTCGGGTTGTACACCTCACCGTGGCGCACGAGGTGGACCGTCGTGCGAGTCATGCGTGCCCGCCTCCCCTACTCGGGCTGCGCCGCCGCAGCGGCCTTCGCTGCGCCGCGCAACGCATCCTCGATGCGGCCGAAGTCCTCCTCCGTCAACGCGGTGGAGACGAACCAGGTCTCAAACGCGCTCGGCGGGGCGTAGACGCCCGCGTCCAGCAGGGCGTGGAAGAACGGGGCGTAGCGGAACGTCTCGGCGGCCTGCATGTCCGCGAAGTTGTGGCCCTCGCCCTCGGCGAACCGGATAGAAAGCATCGTCGCGGCGCGCTGGATGTGGTGGGCGACGCCTTCGGCCGTCAGGGCGTCGCTTAGCAAACGCTCGAGCGTGTCCGCATTGCGGTTGAGCGTGGGGTAGATGCTCTCGGTGGCCAACTCCAGCGAGGCCAGGCCCGACGCCATCGCCACCGGGTTACCGGACAGGGTGCCCGCCTGGTAGACGGGGCCGTTGGGCGCGAGGTACTCCATGATGTCGCGGTGGCCGCCGAACGCCGCAGCCGGCAAACCGCCCGAGACGACCTTGCCAAACGTGGTCAGATCGCCCGCGACGTGGTCCACGCCGTACCAGCCGGCGTAGGAAGTGCGGAAGCCCGTCATCACCTCGTCGAGGATCAGCAGCGCGCCGTTCATGTGCGCCAGCTCCTTCAGGCGCGCGTTGAAGTCGTTCTGCGGGGCGACGGTGCCCATGTTGCCCGCCGCCGCCTCGGTGATAACCGCCGCGATCTCGCCCTCGTTTTCACGGAAGGCGCGCTCCACCGCCTGCAGGTCGTTGTACGGCACCACGATCGTGTCCTTCGCCTGCGCGCCGGTCACGCCCGGGGAATCCGGCAGGGAGAACGTGGCAAGACCCGAACCCGCGCTGGCCAGCAGCGCGTCCACGTGCCCGTGGTAGCAGCCCTCGAACTTGAGAATCTTCGGCCGGCCCGTAAACCCGCGCGCCAGGCGCACGGCCGACATGGTGGCCTCCGTGCCGGAGTTGACCATGCGCACCTCCTCCACCGAGGTGCGCTCCACGATGTGCTCGGCGATGGCGATCTCCGCCTCCGTCGGCGCGCCGAAGCTCAAACCGTTGTGCAGCGCGTTCTGCACGGCCTCCACAATCTTCGGGTGCGCGTTGCCGTGCACCATCGGGCCCCAGGAGCAAACCAGGTCGACGTAGGAGTTGCCGTCGACGTCGATGAGCTGGGAACCGTGCGCGCTCTGGATGAAGCGGGTCTGCCCGCCCACAGAGCCGAAGCCGCGCACCGGCGAGTTCACGCCGCCAGGGGTGGTTTTCTGCGCCCGCTCGAACAGCTCGCGGGAGCGCTGGGTATTAGCTGAAGTCGGCTTTTCCGCAGTCATGGTTGTCTATCCTAGGCCATATGAAAATCGCGTTTTTAGGCCTCGGTCGCATGGGCACGGAGCTCGCGCTCAAGCTCGTCGACGACCATGAACTGACCGTATGGAACCGCACCGCATCCAAGACGACACCGCTGGTAGAGCGCGGGGCTCGCGCCGCTTCCTCGCCGGCGGAGTGTGTCGAGGGCGCCGAGCTCGTGATCACTTCCCTGTTCGGCCCGGACACGGTGCGCGAAGTGGTTATCGAGCCCGCCTTGATCCCCGAGGGTGTCACCTGGGCCGACGCCACCACCATCTCCCCCGCCGACGCCGCCGACTTCGCGCAGGCCGTGCCCGGCTACGTGCACACCCCGGTCGTCGGTTCGCTCCCGCCGGCGCGCGAGGGCAAGCTCGGCGTGTACGTGGGAAGCGCCAATGCTTCTCGACGTCATACTGTCGCCACCGTCGTCTCCCCCTGGGCCGCGGCCAACCCGGAGCGCCTCAAGGAGGTCGACACCGCCGCCGGCGCCGCCACCGGCAAGCTGCTGGCCAACCTCGCCCTGGCCGTGACCATCGAAGGGTTCAAAGAGGCCCTCCTGCTCGGCGAATCCCAGGGGCTTTCGGAGCAGCAGGTGGTGGACATGCTCGGCTCCACCGGCCTGGAGTTCATCGTGAACATGAAAAAGCCGTTCCTGCTCGGCGAGCGCTCGGTGTCTCCAGGCGACTTCACCGCCGACGCCATTGCCAAGGACGCGCGGTTGATGCTGGACAGCGCCGATGCGGACCTGCCCGCCGTCGCCGCAGCGCTGGCGTCCCTGGAGACCCAGCAGGACGCCGGACGCGGCGACGAGGACTTCTCCACCGTGGTGGTCAACCGCTAGGGCCTGGTCCCGTCGGCGGTCTGTAGACGTCGGCAAGCAGTAGGCCCCGCCGAAGTCGAGTCCGGGAGGTCTACCTACTTCCCAGCCTCGATCTCGTTGCCCACGGCCTCCACAGCCCCGGACTTCTTCTTGCCCTGGTTGCGGAAGATACCGAAGAACACCACCACCAACAGCGCGATGGCGACCCAGTTAGCCACCTTGGCGTAGCCGTCGAGCACCTCGACCACCGGCTCGCCGATCCACCAGCCCAGGCCCAGGTAGAGAAAGGACCACAGCGTCTTCGCCACGAAGTCCAAGACCATGAACTTCCACAGCGGCATGCCGGTCATGCCCATGAGCACGAACACCACAAACGCGATCGGCAGCGGGATGGGCACATACGCCAGGAAGATGCCCACCCAGCCGAGTTTGACCGCCCAGCTTTCCACCCGCGCGATGTTTTTCGCCGCACGCGGGGAGTTCGCGGCTTGCACGTCCAGGATCCCGCGGCCCCACAGTTTGCCGGCCCACCAGTAGATCCAGTCGAACTTGATGTTCACGATCGAGCCGATGAGCAGGAACAACAGCCAGTGCGGCGCCTCGCCCACCGCGGCGAGCGCGCCCGTGGAGGCCGCGCCGAGGCGGGAGCCGGTCAGCGCGAGCATAATCGGCGGGTCCAGGCCCAGAAGCCACGCGCGCAGCGGGATCATGGCGAGGCCGAAGATGCCGACGAAGCCGAACCAGCCCAGGCACCAGTAGTCGGCCTTGGTGGGTTTGCTGTTCCACGGCAGGCCGTCTTCTTCCCACCATTCCTTCTCGGCGGTGGTTTCGCGTGTCTCCGCGTTGTCGTCCATAGCTGATCAACCTAGTGCACATTCACCTCCGCCCCCAACGGCAGTTGGGGGTGGGGCTAGGGCGTGTGCTTTGCGACGTCTACAGCTACCGCCCGCGCATCCGCAATCACTGCCGGCACGCCGACGCCTCCGGCCCAGGCACCGGTGATGGAGATGTTGGCGGCCTTTGGTTCGTCGTTAAGCAGAGTGCGCACCTGGGCGACGGTGGCGAGGTGGCCTTCGTCGAAGCGGGGCAGGCCGCCGAGCCAGCGCTGGACGTAGATTTCCTCCAGGCCGGCGGCGCGGCCGTCGAAGCCGGTGATGGTGTGCAGATCGTCGAGGGCCCAATCCACCAGGTCGTCCTCTGTGGTGGCGAAAGCGACGGTGTCGCCGAAGCGGCCGAAGCTGGCGCGCACGAGCGCCCCGCCGCGCTCGGCCAGGTGGGGCCACTTGCGGGAGGAGAAGGTGAACGCCTTGGCGTGGACGTCCTCGGCGCCGGTGGCCACGAGCACACCGGAGTTTTCGGGCAGGCCCTCGTCGGTGGCGAAGCGCATGCCCACCACGGCGGAGTTGGCCAGCTTGACGGTTTTCAGCTGCTCGGAGGCGGCGGGAGCGACCGACTTCAACAGCAGGGCTGCGGTGGGGGCGGGCACGGCGAGGATGACGTGGTCGTAGACGGTGTCCTCGCCGCCCTTGAGCCGGTACTTGGGGGCGTCGGCGCTGCCTTCGAGCTCGATGGAGGAGATGAACGCGTCGATGTAGATGTCGGCGCCGGATTTCTCCGCGAGCGTTTCGTAGAGCTCCTGGTAGCCGTCGCGGAAGGTCTTGAACACCGCGCCTTGGCCGGTGGGCATCTCCCGGCGGGAGCGCTCCAGGTTGGCCACGGCGGTGGACAGGTGGACGAGCCCGTCGGCGGCGAGGCGGTCGAACTCCCCGGCCAGCTGCGGGATGGTGGCGCGCACGCCCAGGTCGTCGGCGGTGCAGGAGTACACCCCGCCGAGCAGGGAGGACACGATGTTGTCCACCACCTCGTCGCCGTAGCGCTCGCGCACGAGCTGGCCCACGTTGACGTCGCCGCCTACTTCCCAGTCGAACCCGGCGCGCTCGGCTTCGGTGTCGATGCGCTCTGCGGTTTCCGCGCTGACCAGGTGCTTGACCGTTTCAGAGGACGACGGGATGCCCATCACGCCGCCGGTGGGCAGATCGCGCGCTTGGCCGTCCACCCACACCAGGGAGCGCAGGCCGGACGGCTCCACCAGGGAGTCCGCCAGGCCGAGCTCGGTGAAGAAGTCAACGGCGTCCTTCCGGCGCGCCATGAAGGCCTCCGCGCCCATGTCGGTGGGGCCGGCTTCGAAGGCGACGGTGTGCAGTTTGCCGCCGATGCGGTCGGTGGCCTCGTACACGTCGACCTTCACGTCCGCATCCGGGTTGCGCTTGCGCAGCTCAAACGCGGCGGTCAGGCCCGCCAGACCAGCACCGATGATGGCAATATTCATTAGCTCTCCTCGTGGATGATGCGCACGGCCTCAGTGATCGCGTCTGCGTCGGTGGTGGGCAGCACGCCGTGGCCGAGGTTGAAGATGTGGCCGGTGGCGTCCCCCGCGGCGATGGCGCGGGCGGCTTCCGCCTTGATGCGGGCCACCTCGCCGCGCACCACGTCCTCCCCCGCGAACAGCATGGCCGGGTCCAGGTTGCCCTGCAGCACGCGCGGGGAGGCGAAACGGGTAGCGGCGGTATCCAGCGGCACGCGCCAGTCCACGCCCATGACTTCGCTGCCGGCTGCGGACATGGCGCCGAGCAGCTCGCCGGTGGTCACCCCGAAGTGGATGCGCGGGATCTCGCCCGCCACGGATTCCAGGATCTTGGTGGAGTACGGCAGCACGAACTCGCGGTAATCGGCTTCGGTGAGAAAGCCCGCCCAGGAGTCGAACAGCTGCATCGCGTCAATGCCGGCGTCTACCTGGGTGCGCAAAAACGCGATGATGGTGGGCACCAGCCGGCGCATCAGCGCGTGCCAGGTCTCCGGCTCGGCGTGCATCATCGCCTTGGTTTTTTCGTGGTTCTTGCTCGGCCCGCCCTCGATGAGGTAGCTGGCCAGCGTAAACGGCGCGCCGACAAAGCCGATCAGCGCCTGGGTGTCGCTCAGCTCATCCAAGATGATGCGGATGCCCTCGGCGACTTCGGCCACCTCGTGCTCGAGCAGAGGCAGCTTGTCGACGTCGCTTCGCGTCCGCACCGCCTCCGCCATCACAGGCCCGCGCCCGGGGACGATCTCCACGTCCACGCCCGCGGCCTTGAGCGGCACCACGATGTCCGAAAACAGGATCGCCGCGTCAACGTCGTGGCGGCGCACCGGCTGCAGTGTGATCTCCGCGAGCAGCTCCGGCATGAAGCAGGAATCCAGCATGGGGATGCCCTCGCGCACTTTGCGGTACTCGGGCAGGGAGCGGCCGGCCTGGCGCATGAACCACACCGGGGTGCGCGAGGGGGCACGGCCGTACGCCGCCTCGAGCAGGGGTGCGTTGGTGAGATCGCGTCTGGTCATGGTGCCTCAGCCTACCGGCGAAGGCCCTGAACCCGGAACCTGCCGGCGCGGCGGGAGCTGTACTCCACAAGCAGGGAACTGCCCAGCATGAGCAGGGTCGCACCCACCGGCGGGAGCACTCCCGCGGCGGCGAGCACGATGGCGAGCGCGTTGTAGATGCCCGCGAACCAGAGGTTGCGGTCGGCGATGCCGTTGACGCGACGGGCGTGCTCTACAAGCTGGGCCACCGCCATGACATCGTTGCGCACCAGCACCACGTCGCACACGCTGTTCCAATTTGGCGCCTTGGTGCCGTAGAGGTCTTCCCCGGCGTAGAGGATGCCGGAATCCGCCACGCGCAGCACCGGCAGCACGCTGGAATCTCCCACCATGGCCACAATGCCGCCCTGGGTGTGCAGGGCGCGCACCGCGGCGGGCTTCTGCTGTGAGCGGATGCCGGCCAGCACTTGGGAGATGCCCAAAAAGTCCGCGAACCGGCGGGCCACCGGGTAGGTGTCGCGGGAGAGCATCACCGTTTCCACGCCCATGGATTCCAGGGTGTCCACCGCCTGGATCGCGTCCTCCTTGGCGGGGTCGAACAGGGTGATCACGCCGCGGTCCTTGCCGTCCCAGCGCACCACGACCGGGGTGCCGCCGGTGGTGGCCGCCACGGAGAGTTTGCCTTTCAGCTGCGACAGGTTGGTCGGGCGCCACAGGGAGGCGTCCAGGGTCTGCGTGCGGGCGTTATCGCCGGTGCCCCAGGTGGCAGTCACACGGCCGCCGAACTCGCCGTCCGGGGTGATCACGTCCTCGCTGACCTCGAGCCAGTTCGGCAGACGCGGATCCCCGGAGCGGGCATCGCGCACTTCGCGGGCAGCTTTGACAATGGCCCGCGACGCCGGGTGGTCCGAATCCGCGGACAGCACACCGGCGATGCGCACCACCAGCTCGCTGCTTTCGCCCTCGGCGGCGGTGACGGTTTCCACGCTCATCTTGGGCAGCACCAGGGTGCCGACGCGGTTGAACACGACCGTGTCCACCTTGGACAAAATGCGCAACGCATTGCCGTCGCGCACGAGCACACCGTTGCGCACCGCCGCCTCGATTCCCTGGCGGATCGCCAGCGCCGGCGAAATGGCCAAACTGAACGGCGCCACCACGATCAGGATGGCCAGCGCGGTGGAAGCGGCCGTGTTGATGTTGCCGGTAAACAGCAGCCATAAACCGAAGTCCAGCACCGCGATGGCGTACGCGGCCGGGATGAGCATGCTCGCGGAGCGGGTGGAGACCATCGTCGCCGCGTTCTGGTGCCGCGACGCCTCCTCCAGCCACCGCTGCACGGCGGTGAGCAGGGTGGTGTGCCCCACACGGCTGGCGCGAACCTTGATGTCGCCTTCGCGCACCACGGAGCCCGCCACCACGCGTTTGCCCACCTTCAGCTGCGGGTTGTCCCGGGTGTTCACCAACTCCCAGCCGGTCGAGCCCGAACCGCCCACCACTTCCCCGTCGACGGGGATGACCTGGCCGGCGCGGACGCAGACGTCGTCGCCACGCATGATCTCTGTGGCCGGCAGCATCTCGCTGCCGCCGCCCTTCTTGCGGTGGGTGACCTCGTAGAGGGCGTCCGCGCCGGGGCGGCGCGCCTCTAGCTCGTCGAGCAGGTTGGTGCGCACGCGCACGGAGAAAAAGCGGCCGAGCAGCAGCAGGGTGGTCACGGTGCAGGCGACCTCGAGGTAGAGCTCCGGGCCCTCCCCGATATCCAACGGCACCCAGTTGCCCGTGGATTCATAGCCGATGCGGCCAGCGTCCGTGAACAGCAAGGTGGCGAACGACCACAGGTAGGACGCCAAAATCGCAATCGAACTCGCGCCGTCCAGCGCGGACAGGCCCCGCCGCACGCCACCGGCCATCGCGCGGTGGAACGGGGAGGCGCACCACAACGCCACCGGGGTGGTCAACGCGAAAGCCACCCACTGCCAGCCGGGAAAGTTCAGCGCGGGCACGTACGTCAGCAGCAGCACCGGGATAGTCAGCAGCACCGCCAGCCACAGCCTGGCCGGGGTGACCAGGTCGCGGGCAGTAAACAGCACGTCGCCGCTGCGCCGCTGGGCGCGGGTCTTGTTCTGCACGAACCCCTGCGCGCGGGCGAGCAGGTGCGCCGCCTCTTCTTTGCGGTGGTGCTTCGCACGCCGCGGCATGGGGTGTTCCGTCCAGTAGCGGCCGTGCGCGCGGCGCTGCAGGGTGGAGTCCGTGACCACGGCTGTCACCCCGAAATCCTCGATGGTTTTGATCAGCTCCGGCAGCGGCATGGCCGCCGGCGCCGTCACCCATGCCATGCGGGTGGGATACACCAGGCGGGCGGAGACGCCCTCGAGGGATTCGAGCGCATCCTCGATTTCGGTCAGCTGCGGGCCGTCTTCCAGCCCCCTGAGCTCGAAGGCGTAGGAGGCGTTGGGGCGTACCAGCTCGCCGTCTAGGTCGCGCCGCGCGGTGGCGGGGTCGATGCCGACCTGCCGGGCGGCGTCGCGCGCCGCCGCGATGCACTCTTCGAGTTCCTCCCCGTCGAGCTCCGCCAGCTGGGCCCCTTCGCGCCCGGTCGTGCTCAGCGTCTCTAAGTCCTCGCCTTCGTACTTGCTCATTCCACGCCTTCCCACACATCGCCGCTGCGTTTATCCACGAACGCGTTGGCGTCGGGGCGGAACAGGAAAAACAGGGTGAAGACCAAAAGAACCACCACGACGAGCGACGCCCAACCGGCAACGCCGACGAAGAAGCCCGCGGCGTTGACGAACACCCCGCAGGCGATAAACAACGCCGCGAATCGGCGCGCGGTTTTGGACCCGCGCGGCAGGTACGCCGCAGCGGCCGCGAGCCCTAACGCGACGACGATGTTCGACCAGGTGAAGATGCGCAGGTTGGATGCGAAACGGTCGAACAGCTCCTGGTCTGCACCTTCGATCATCCATGCATCGGGCAACCGGTCCGGCACCCCGTTGGCCATGGTCACAAACGCGATCACCAGCATCAGCACCGCCGCCGCCAGGCTGAGGTAGTAGCCGGTTTTCAGCGGCCGCGGCCAGTCCGGCCCGACCTCACCGGTGTAGCGCCGGTTGTTGTCGTTCGGGTCCGACACCATGGTCGGAAACATCCCTGCCACCGCTATTTCTCCTCTGTCTCCGGCGCATCTTCATGTGCGGCGCCAGTGCCGGGCTTGCCTGATTTCGGCTTCGTCCACGCCACGGCATCCTTGTCCACTGAATAGATGATGCCCATCACGCCCGCAACACCGAGCACAATTTGGACCACACCGTCCACGCCGAACAGCGCCATGGGCACCGCCGTCGAGGCCGGGGCCATCATGAACAGCGTGAGCATGCGCAGCGCGAAGAAGCCGGAGAAGATCTGCAGCAGCCGGCGGGCATTTTCCGCCCACTTCGCCTGGTTGCGCACCGCGCGCAGCGCGAACGCGAACAGCACGATCACGCCCAGCTGCAACAGGGCCATCAGGAAGATAGAGCCGTACACGCTGGCGTTCATCAGCGCGTCCGAGACTTCCCCGTCGCCGTTTTTGGCGCGCTCTTTAGCCACCTCTTTCAGCGCCGACGGGTCGATGATGCTTGACACCACCGCAAAGATCTGGTGCACGACCTCGCCGCCGATCATCACGGCCCAGCAGGTGAGCATGTAGCGCACGGCTTCCGGCATGGAGCCTTTGCGCTTGTCCACGGCCTCCGGTTCCACCCTGCTCGGCGACCCCGGTGTCATTGGTGGCAAGCTAACCATTGAGCCTCTTTGCTGCCTCGATGGCGTAGTAGGTGAAAATCTGGTCTGCGCCGGCGCGCTTGATGGACATCAACGCTTCCATCATCGTCTCCTCGTAGTCGATCCAGCCGTTCTGGCCGGCCGCGTTCAGCATGGCGTACTCGCCGGAGACCTGGTAGGCCGCCACCGGCACCGGGGACGCCTCCGCAATCTTGGCCAGCACGTCCAGGTACGGCAGCGCCGGCTTGACCATGACAAAGTCCGCGCCTTCGGCGACGTCCAGCTCCGCCTCCAGCAGGGATTCGCGCACGTTGGCCGGGTCCTGCTGGTAAGTGCGGCGGTCGCCCTTGAGCGAGGAGCCGACGGCGTCGCGGAACGGGCCGAAGAACTTAGAGGCGTACTTGGCGGAGTAGGCCATGATCGCCACATCCTGGTAGCCAGCGTTGTCCAGCGCCTCGCGGATGGCGGCGATCTGGCCGTCCATCATGCCGGAGGGGCTGACAATGTGGGCGCCGGCGCGGGCCTGTGCGACGGCCATGTCGCAGTAGATGTCCACCGTGGCGTCGTTGTCCACGACCTCACGCCCGTGCGCGTCGGTGACCAGGACGCCGCAGTGGCCGTGGTCGGTGAACTCGTCCAGGCAGGTGTCCGTCATGATGATCAGTTCGTCGCCGAACTCCTTGCGCAAAAGCGCGATCGCACGGTTGAGCACGCCGTCTTCGCGCACTGCGACGGAGCCAGTGGCGTCTTTGTCCTCCTCGCGCGGCACGCCGAACAGGTCCACGCATTTCACCCCGGCGTCGAGCGCCTCGCGGCAGATTTCCACGAGGGAGTCCTCGGTGTGCTGGTACACGCCCGGCATGGACGGGATCTCGCGCGGCGCGTCGATGCCGTCGGCGATGAACACCGGGAGGATGAAGTCAGCCGGGTGCAGGCGCGTCTCCGTGACAAAGTCGCGGATAGCGGGGGTTTGCCGCAAACGGCGGGGGCGTCGAGTCAAGTCGTAATCAGCCATGCGCCACATCTTAGAACGCACCTCCGACACGACCCAGCCAGCGCACTTTCCCGGCCCCTGTCCAGCTGTCCCCAGAGCTATCCGGCTGCCGCCGCGGAACCTTCGTCCTTGCCCGTCGATTTCGCGGCGGCCTTGTCGGCGCTCGCAGCCGCGGACTTGCGGCGCTTCTTGCGCGGCGGCGGCAGCTGCCCGGCGGCGCGCAGGCCAGCCACGTGCTCCGCCAGAGCGTCGACGAGGTTGGGGATGTCGGCGACCTCCGGAACGACGTCGACACGCAAGCCCTGCTCCCGCGCCTCGGCTGCGGTGACCGGGCCGATACAGGCGATGATGGTGCGCGAATGCGGTTTGCCCGCGATGCCCACCAGGTTCTTCACCGTCGACGGGGAGGTAAAGCACACCGCGTCGAAGCCGCCGGTTTTGATCATGTCGCGCGTCTCCGGCGGCGGCGGGGCGGCGCGCACCGTGCGGTAGGCCACCACATCGTCGACCTCCCAGCCCTTGTCCACCAGGCCGTCGACCAGCACGTCGGAGCCTAAGTCAGCGCGCGGCAACAGTACGCGGGAGACCGGATCGATGTCCTCGACGTACTCCGGGAAGGCTTCCGCCAGCCCGGCCGCGTTCTGCTTCGTGCGGTGCGGCACCAACTCCGCCTGCATGCCGCGGGCGAACAACGCGTCGGCCGTCTTCTGCCCCACCGCGCCCAGGTGCACGCCCGCGAACGAGCGCGCGTCGAGACCCAGCTGCTCGAACTTGGACCACACAGCGTCGACGGCGTTGACGGAGGTGAACAGGATCCACTGGTAGCGGCCCTCCACAATGCCCTTGATCGCGCGGTCCATCTGCGCCGGGTTGCGCGGCGGCTCCAGGGAGATCGTGGGCACGGACTGCGGGATCGCGCCGTGCTGGGACAGGCGGGCGTTCATCGGCCCCGCCTGCGATTTCGCGCGGGGCACGAGCACGCGCCAGCCGTAGAGCGGGCGGTTTTCCCACCAGGAGTACTTCGAACGGTCGTCCGCCGTGGTGCCCAGCGTGACTACCAGCGGCCCTTCCAGTTCCGCGTCCAGCTTGCCCACGGTGCCCAGCGTCGCGTCGAAGGTGCGCTGCAGGCGGGTCGTGCCGCGCGTGGTCACCGTCAGCGGCGTTGCGCTTTGGAAGCCGCGCTGCGTGAGCTGCTCCACCATCTCGGCCA
Source organism: Corynebacterium fournieri (assembly GCF_030408775.1). Taxonomy (NCBI): domain Bacteria; kingdom Bacillati; phylum Actinomycetota; class Actinomycetes; order Mycobacteriales; family Corynebacteriaceae; genus Corynebacterium; species Corynebacterium fournieri. The sequence continues at coordinate 255,470 of NZ_CP047210.1, read as the reverse complement.
GGTTGTCCTGGGTGGCTTGGAACACCAGCGGCTGCGGCGCGGCGGCCAGCTGGTCCCAGTCCACGTTGCCGTGGTTCAGGTCGGCCTCCGTGTACGTCGAGCCCAGCGCAATGCCGGCGAACGAGGGCACCGTCGACGGCAGCGACATCCCCGGTACCACTTGGAATTCCATCCCTGCGGCGGCAACGGCGGAGATTTCGTCCATCACCGTGTCGCGGGTGAGCGGGTTGCCGCACACAAGCCGGATCACGTCGCCGTCGCCAGCCTCGCCGCGCTCGACCGCGTCCGCGGCTTCTTGCAGCGCTTGCTCAAGCTTTGCGACGATCGTTCCGCCGTCCAGCCCTACCTCCTGCAACTCCGCAGCGGTCGGGTCCTCCGGGCGGGGCGGCTTGCGCCGCGCACCGGCTTCCTTCGCCTTCGCGCACATTTGCTCGTAACAGGCGTCGGCCGCGTCCATCTTGGCTTTCGGCACTGGCAGCGCCGCCGCAACCACGTTGCGGACCCCCGTTGACACTTCCGGATCTACAAGGGCGATAGAGTTGGATTCCATCACCTCGCGGGCGCGGACAGTGAGCAACTCTGGGTTGCCGGGTCCTGCACCGACGAAAATCACCTTCCCCGGCTGGGGGGTGTGAGTGGGCTCTGTCATTCAGAAATCTCTTCTAGGCACAAATAAACCGCCCCCGCGCGGCTGGGTCAGGGCTGCATTCCGCCCTGCCTACCCGATTGCACGGAGGGTAATGAACGTATGGTATCTCCAACCATAAAAGGCTTCTGCCTAAGAACAAAACCATCATGTTGCCGGCGGGGTTTGCGCACCGGCGACGCGGGCCGCTAATCCATCAGATCGGCGGCGCCGCGCTGCAGCAGCGCCTGCGCAACCTTGCGGCCCAGCTCCACCGGGTCGGCGCCTTGGGCCTCCTCCACCAGCTGGCGAGAGCCGTCGAGGGCGAACACGCCGGCGCGCAGGGACACACCCTGTCCGTCGAAGGTGGCCGAGGCGGCAACCGGCGCGGTGCAGCCCGCCTCCAAGGTGGCCAGCACGGCACGCTCAGCGGCGGATTCGGCGGTGGCGGCGACGTCCACAATCTTGTCAACCGCCTCGCGCGCAGCAGCATCGTCCGCGCGGCATTCCACGGACAGCGCCCCCTGTGCGGGCGCGGGCATGAACACGTCCGTAGCGAAGACCTCGGTCGCGCGGTCGCCGTAGCCGCCGCGCACCAGGCCGGCATAGGCGAGGATGATCGCGTCCAGCTCCCCATTTTCCACGTAGCTCATACGGCGCTCGATGTTGCCGCGCAGGGGGCGGATGTCCAGGTCGGGGCGCATCGCCTTGAGCTGGGAGACCCGGCGCGGCGCGGAGGTGCCCACACGCGCGCCTTCGGGCAGCTCGGCCAGGGTGAGCCCGTCGCGGGCGATGAGCGCCTCACGGCTGTCCTCGCGCACTGGGATGACCATGTGGGCGCGCGGCTCGTCCGCGGTGGGCAGGTCCTTGAAGGAATGCACGGCAATGTCCACCTCGCCGTTGAACAGCGCCTCGCGCAGCGCGGAGGTGAACACGCCTACGCCGATGCGCTCGACCGGCGCCTGGGACAGGTCGCCCGGGGTGGTGACAATCTGCAGCTCGGCGGGGTGGCCGTGTGCTGCCAGCGCGTCGCGCACGTGGCCGGATTGGGTGGTGGCCAGGTGGGATCCGCGGGTGCCAATGCTGAACATCTACTTCTCCTTGCCGTGCAGTTGCGGGTTGAGTTCCTCAGGCAGCGGCAGGCGCTGCGCCTGCACCGCCACAGACGGGGTTTCCAGCCCGAACAGTTCGCTGACCGCCTCTTCCACGCTCACCGTCTGCGCTGTCGCCGCCAGCTCCTTGATCTTCACCGTCGGCTCGTGCAGCAGTTTGTCCACCACGCGCTTGACCATGCGGGAGACCTGGTCGAAGTCTGATTCGGACATCTCCGGCAGGCGGGTGCGCAGCCGCTGCAGCTCCTGCCCGGAAATCTCGGCGGCGTTGCGGCGCAGCCGGGTCACCGCCGGGGCGACCTCGCGCACGCGCTGCTCGGAGCCGAACGTGTCCACCTCTTCGGCCACGATCGCCTCGGCGCGGCGCAGCGCCCTGGAGTCCTCGTTGTCGCTGCCGCGCATCGTCTCGTGCAGGGACTCGATATTGACCAGGTCCACGCCGTCGATGTCGGCCACCGCGTCGTCGATGTCGCGCGGCAGGGACAGATCCGCCAGCACGAGCGGGCCGGGGATGTCGTCCGCGGTGATGGTGAATTCGTCGGAGGCGGTGGCCGAGACCACCAGGTCCACCTGGCCCAGCACGGTGGCGCGGTCGGCGAAGTCGACCACGTCCGCCGGCACGCCAGCTTCACGGGAATGCTGCGCCAGGCGCTCGGCGCGGTCGCGGGTGCGGTTGGCCAGAATCAGCGAATCAATCCCGTTTTTGCCCAGGTGAGTCGCGGCGAGCGAGCTCATGGCACCGGCACCGAGGACGAGGGCACGCTTGCCCCGGAGGTCGTCGACACGCAACAGCTCCATCGCCCGCTCAAGCGCGACGGTGACCATGGACGCACCGGAGTCGTCGATGCCCGTCTCCGAGTGCACGCGCTTGCCGGTGTGCAGCGCCGCCTGCGCCAACGAGTGCAGGTTCGGGCCGACAGTGCCGCGCTCGACGGCATCGACGTAGGAGGTGCGCACTTGGCCGATGATCTGCTGCTCGCCCACCACCATCGAATCCAGTCCGGAAGCGACGGTGAAGATATGCTCGGCCGCCGCATCCGCGTAGCGCACGTACAGGTAGCTACGCAGCTCAGCCACATCCACCCCGGATACGTCCCCCAGCACGCGCAGCACGTCTTCCACGCCAGAGTGGAACGCGTTGGTGACGGTGTAGACCTCCAGCCGGTTGCAGGTGGAGATGATCATCGCCTCAGACAACGACGGCTGCGCAATCAGGGCGCTGGCCGCGCCGTGCTGAACCTCCGAGTCCATGCTGAGCCGTTCTAGCAGGGCCACAGGCGCCGACCTGTGCGACATCCCTACAAGCAGAACACTCACGCAAAACCCTCCAGTCCGTTGAAAATCAAACTAAAGGATAGTCCTTTAGTTGGACAGCGCCGCGTCCAGGTCGTCGTTGTCCACTTCCCAGCAGGCAAACTCCTCACCGTCGATGACCACAACGGGCACGCGGTCGCCGTATTCCGCAGCGAGGTCGGCGTCCTGGTCCACGTCCACGAGCGCCAGCTGCACGCCGTGGTTGCCCACCACGGGCGCGATCTGTCTCGCCACCCGTTCGCACGAGCCGCACGTGGACCTCACCATCAGCTCGACCTTTTTCATCCCCGCTCCTCCTTCAAGCACCGGCGTTGTACGATTAGCTCACTGTAATACCCCACCCGGAAGGGCCGTTTTTCTCATGTCTGATCAGCGCGAACTCCTCGCGCAGTGGTCCCAGTCCCAAGGCAACCTGCGCCGTTTCCTCGAGGACCGCGTGATGCCTCCGCTTGACGACGACGCACAGCGCACCGCCGGCCGCGCCGCCGCAGCCGCCGCGGTGGAAGAGACCTTCGGCATCAACATCGACGACTTCGCCCTGGGCGTGGACTCCGTCGGCGGCGCCTTCGCCACAGCCGGGCGCCACAAGATCACCCAGCCCGACCCGGAGATCCCCCAGGACACCGAGGCCGCGGCCTTTTTCGACGTGGACAACACGCTCATCCAGGGCTCCTCGCTCATCCTGCTGGCGCAGGGGCTGTTTAGAAAGCGCTTCATCACCCTGTCCGAGCTCGCCCCCGCCCTGCGCAAGCAGCTGCGCTACCGCCTGTCCGGCTCCGAAAACGCCGCGGACATCGCCGAGGGCCGCGAACAGGCGCTGGCGATCGTCAAGGGCAAAAGCGTGGCACAGCTGAAGGAGGCCTGCCGCGAGATCGTGGACAACCGGATGCTGGAGAAGTCCTACGCCGACACCATCGAGTTGGCCTCCATGCACTTGGCGGCCGGCCAGCAGGTGTGGCTGGTCTCCGCCACCCCGGTCCAGATCGGCCAGGCGCTGGCGGAAACGCTGGGCTTTACCGGCGCGCTCGGCACCGTCGCGGAGGAGGAGGACGGCAAGTTCACCGGCCGCCTCGTCGGCGACATCCTCCACGGCCCCGGCAAGCAGCACGCCGTGGCGGCGCTTGCCGCGCTCCAGCAGCTCGACCTTTCCAAGTGCACCGCCTACTCCGACAGCATCAACGACTTGCCCATGCTGGAGATGGTCGGCTTCCCCGTGGCCGTAAACCCGGACCGGGCGCTGCGCAAGCACGCCAAGGCGCAGGGCTGGGCGGTCCGGGACTACCGCTCGGTGCGGCGGGTTCTCCGCGCCAGCGTCGTCCCGGCGGCGCTGGCCGGTGCCGGCGCGTGGTGGTGGCTGCGCAAGCGCCGGTGAGCGGTTTACGTGCCACCTCGGCGAGGGTGCTTACTCCTGGATGCTTATCCCTCGAGTGCCTTGTGGCACGATACGGCTCCGCACCTGCGAAGTAAGCATCCTCGGGTAAGCATTTGGGGACCGGAGGACGTCGATAGGCATCACCGCCCACGAAAAAGCCCGCCCTCTCAGGGGCGGGCCACACTCGGCTTACTTGCCGAGCTTACGACGCTGCACGCGGGTGCGGCGGAGCATCTTGCGGTGCTTCTTCTTGGACATGCGCTTGCGGCGCTTCTTGATGACAGAACCCATCGGGCTACCTCTTTTCTGCTTGAAGTACGTACGTACGTGGCCGGCGCAACCGCTTCCGCGGCACGTGGAAGGTGCACACTCCCACAGGTGGTGGCCAACCTGAACATGCAAAGCATACCGCCAGGGCTTTTCAGGGCCAAAAAGCCTTCCGCGGAAACGAGACACCCGCCGCGCCGGAAACCGGCGGCGGCGGGTGTCTTTCCTTGCTGCCCTGTAAACGGGGACCGGAGCTTATCCCACGTCGTAGACGGAGGACTCCAGGTACTCGCTTACAGCCGACTCGTTGACCCGGAAGGAGCGGCCCACGCGGACGGCGGGCAGCTCGCCGGAGTGAACGAGGCGGTAAACGGTCATCTTGGAAACGCGCATGATCTCCGCGACCTCGGCGACCGTCAGGAACTTTCCTTTATCTTCGTTAACCACTAATTCATACCTCTCGGCACGCAAACGCGCTGCAGGCTTCCCCTCCCGCAGGACGAACACGCACGTGCTTGAACCACCCTAACGTGAAATGAGCGTCGAGTGCGACTTAAGTGGAAGAAAATTTTCAAAGTGCAGGCAGTCAACCTACAGAAACGGTTGTGAAAGTTGTGATTAGGGCGGACGGGCCGCGGCTACTGGCCGAGCTCGTCCGAACGCTTCGCGCAGATCTCCGTCGCGCGGTAGAACGCGCCGCGGATGCCAGACTCCTCCAGCTCGCGGATCGCGCGCACCGTCGTCCCCGCCGGCGAAGACACCTTCGCCCGCAGCTGAACCGGACTGTCCTCGCCCTCGAGCATCACACCGGCGCCCGCAGCCGTCGCACACGCCAGCTGCTCCGCCAGCTCGCGCGACAGGCCGAGGGAGACGCCAGCGTCCACCAGCGCCTCAGCCACCAAGAAGAAGTAGGCCGGGCCGGAGCCGGAGATGGCGGTCACGGCATCCATCTGGGACTCGGCGATCTCGAACACCTGGCCCACAGTGGACAAAAGCTTGACGACGTCGTCCCGTTGCCCCTCATCAACAAACCTGCCGCACGCGGCGGCCAGCACACCCTTGCCCTGGAGCATCGGGGTGTTGGGCATCACGCGCACGATCGGCGTGCCGGCGGCAGAGACCGCCTCCTCCATCGAGGCGAGGGTGATGCCAGCGGCCATCGAGACGAGCACGGGGCACGTGTCGGCGACTGTCAGCTCCTCGCCCAGCTGCGCGATGACATCAAGGATCTGCGCGGGTTTGACGCACAGGAGCACCACGTCCACATCGCGCACCGCCTCCCGGTTGTTGGTGGTGGTGCGCACGCCGTAGCGCTGCGCCAGCTCGGCACCGCGGGATTCCGACCTGTTCGTCGCGGTGATCTTCGCAGGATCCACCCCGGCGCCGACGAGGCCGGAGATGAACGCTTCCCCGATGTTTCCCGCTCCGATGACGGCGATGCGGTCCATGGTGCTCCTCCTTACGGCGCTGCAGCCGTGTGTGCTATTACAGCAGGGACGGGCCGAACGCGATAACCGCGGCGGCCAGACCAGCGATGGTCATGGTGATCTTGTCGCGGTTGCTTCCAAGCGCGCCGACGGCTGCCACGACGCCAGCGATGAGGGCGATGCCCAGCAGCACCGCCACAATCGTCATGATGTTGGCCCACAGCCACTTAAACGCCAGGAACCCCAGCACGCCCAGCAGCACGCCGAAGAACACCAGCAGGACCAGCAGGATCGGGTTGACGGATGCCTCCTCAACCTCGTAATCGCCCACCTCATCGAGCTCGGCGGCGGGCTCGTCGAAGATGTCCTTCTCCGCGCGCTGCGGCTCCGGGGCGTCCACGGCACGGATCTCGTTGGTGTCGTCCGGCTGCGCGGTCGCGCGCTGCGCCTCCGGCTTGGCTTCAACCTTGCGCAGCACCGTGGTCTCGTCGGCGGCCGGCGCCGCAGCTGCCGCAGCTGGCGCTGCGGCGGGCTTGGGGGCGGCGGGAGCTGCGGCTGGCGCCGCGGCAGGTTTCGGCGCCTCCGGCTTCGCGGCCGGGCGCAGCTTCACAGACTCGCCCTGCGCGGGCTTGGCTGCGGCGGGCTTCGCCTCAGCTTGCTTCACCTCAACCTGCTTCACCTCAGCTGGGGCGTCCTCGGCACGCTTCGGCGCGGCCGGTTGCGCCTTGTCCGGCTTCGCCGGGACATGCGTGACTTCCACCCGCTTGGACTGCCCCGCCTGAGCATTCGAGGCGGCAGGTGCTGCGTCTGCCGGCTGAGCCGCGGCGGGCTTGGGGGTCTTTTTGGAGGTATCCGAAGGTGCGTCGATAGGCACGCTGGAGTGCTTCACCTCGGCCGGCTTGACGTCGACCTTCTTAAAGGAGTCCGTCAGCTCGGCGACAGAAACGCCACCGTCCTCGAGGCTGCGGCGACGGCGCGGGCGGCGCTCGCCGGACGGGTTTTCCTTCTCAGCGCGCGCGAGGAGCTCGGCAACAGTGAGCTGCTTGTCGGCCATGAGTTGTCGTCTCCTTTATCGGCTCGTTTTTTCGGTGCCCAGGGATCCCTGGTCGATGCGTTTCAAGATCACGCCCTCGCGCAAGGCCCACGGACAGATCTCTAACTTATCAACATTCAACGCGCGCATCGCAGCCTCCGCCACCAACGCACCTGCGACGATCTGGTGGGAGCGGTCCGAGTTGATGCCCTCGAGCTCCGCACGGTCCGCCGCCGTCATGCGGGAAATGAACGCGATGAGCTGACGCAGACCCGGCGCGGTCAGCGTGCGCTTCACAAACGGACCCGCGGACGAGGGGGCGGCACCCGTCAGACGCGCCAGGGAGCGGAAGGTCTTGGAGGTGCCCACAGCCAGGCCGGTCTCCCCCATCGCCTTGAACTGCTCCGCCGGGCCCGCAAGCTCCGCATCGATGTAATCGCGCAGCATATTGATCTTCTTACGCTCCGGCGGGTCGGTGTCGAACCACTCGTGGGTCAACCGGCCCGCGCCCAGATCCAGCGAGACTGCCAGGTCCGGCATCTCCTCAGTGCCCGAGGAGATCTCTAGGGAACCGCCGCCGATGTCGAAGTTGGTGAGGCGGCCGGCGGACCAGCCGTGCCAGCGGCGCGCAGCCAAGAAGGTCAGGCGCGCTTCTTCCTCGCCGGAGAGAATGTTCAGGCGCACCCCCGTCTTCTTCTCCACGCGCTTGAGCACGTCCTCGGAGTTGGTTGCGGAGCGCACCGCGGAGGTGGCAAACGCAACCAGCTCTTCGCACTTGAGGTTGTCCGCGAGGTCGGATGCCTCCTGGACAGCGTCGACAAGCTTGTCCACGCCCTTGTCCTCAATATTGCCCTTTTTATCCAGCAACTCCACAAGACGCAGCGGTTGCTTCCAATCGCTCATCGGCGTCGGCCTGCTACCGCTGTACGCGTCGACCGCCACGAGATGGATCGTGTTGCTGCCGACATCTAATACACCTAATCGCACCACCCCAGGGTAACGGGTCTACCGTGTCGAGGTGTGAATCAACCAGCCCCGAAACCCGTTTTTCTCGGCTTCCCCGCGGACTCACCCGCCGGCCGCTCCATCCTGGCGGGGCGCGAAACCCGCCCAGACTTCCCCCGCGAATGGTTCGAATTCGTCCACCCGGACGACCCGACGCACATCTTCTCCATCGATCTGACGTGGGCGGAATCCACCTGGTCCTGCCGCTTCGGCACCCCCGAGTGCCACGGCATCGACGAGTCCAACCCGGCGGTGGGCTGCTGCATCCACGGCGCCTACATCGCCGACGAGGAAGACCGCGACACCGTCTACAACGCCGTCAAGGAGATGCCGGCGAAATTCTGGCAACTGCGCCCCGCGGATACGGACGCCTACTTCGCCGCGAACGACCCCACCTGGCTCGAGCCGTGGCTGGAGTGGGACGAAGACGACGCCATGGAGGCCGACCCGGAAGACGAGGAGGCCGGCCCCCACATCAAGACCAAGGTCGTGGACGGCGCCTGCATCTTTGCCAACCGCCCCGGCCACCCGACCGGCGCCGGCTGCGCGTTCCACCAGTTCGCCATGGCTGAAGGCCGCAACATCGTCGGCACGAAGCCGGAAGTGTGCTGGCAAGTGCCGTTTTCGCGCGAGGACGCGTGGGAGGAGCGCTCAGACGGCCAAGAGATCCTGCGCACCACCATCGGCGAGTACCACCGCCGTCAGTGGGGCGGCGGCGGCGAAGACTTCGACTGGTGGTGTACCTCCGCGCCCGCCTGCCACACCGGCGGCACGCCGATTTGGCAATCCATGAAAGACGAGCTCATCGCGCTGATCGGGGAAAAGCCGTACGGTGTCGTGGCAACGCACTGCGAGAAGCGCTCGCAGCTTGACCGCGACCTCCGAGCCCCCCACCCCGCCACTCGCGCCGCGCACGAGACGCCCTAAGCGCTCCCGCGGCGGCACCGGCGAGAGGTGTTTTTAGGCCTCGAACTTGTAGCCCAAGCCGCGCACGGTGACCAGCTGGGTCGGGCGCGACGGCTCTGCCTCGATTTTGGTGCGCAGGCGCTTGACGTGCACGTCCAGGGTTTTGGTGTCGCCGACGTAATCGGCGCCCCAGATCCGGTCGATGAGCTGGCCGCGAGTGAGCACACGCCCCGCGTTGCGCATGAGGTACTCCAGCAGGTCGAACTCTTTGAGCGGCATGGGCACCGGCTGGCCGTCCACCATCACGGTGTGGCGCTCCACGTCCATGGTCACGCGCCCGCCCTGCAGCAGCTGCTCGTCGGCTTCCTCGACCGTCTCGGTTTCCGGGCCGCGGCGCAGCACGGCGCGGATGCGGGCGACCAGCTCGCGGGTGGAGTACGGCTTAGTTACGTAATCGTCCGCGCCGAGCTCCAGGCCCACGACCTTGTCAATCTCACTGTCGCGGGCGGTGACCATGATGATGGGCACCGACGACTCGGCGCGCAGCTTCTTGCACACCTCGGTGCCGCTCATGCCCGGCAGCATGAGGTCCAGCAGGACCAAGTCGATGTTGTGGGACCCGAACAGGTCCAGCCCTGTCTGCCCATCCGCGGCTACTACTGCCTCAAAGCCTTCCTTGCGCAACAGGTAGGCCAAGGGGTCTGACAGCGATTCCTCGTCTTCAACGATGAGAATGGTCGTCACTTCACTCTTCCTTTTCTGTTCTGCCGGCGGCTTCGGGGTCGTAGAGGGGCAGCTCGATGGTGAACGTGGAGCCCGTCCCAGGCCTCGACCACAACGTAATGCTACCGCCATGGTTTGCCACCACGTGCTTGACAATGGCCAAACCCAAACCGGTGCCGCCCGTGGAGCGCGAGCGCGCCTTATCCACGCGGTAAAAACGCTCGAACACGCGCTTTTGGTCCTCCGGCGCGATGCCGATGCCGCGGTCGGTCACACGGATGAGCACGACGTTGTCTCGCACCAGCTTCTGCGTCACGCTCACCGGTTGCCCGTTTGGCGAATAGTTGATCGCGTTGGTGATCAGGTTGGACACCGCCACGGTAAGCAGCGCGCGGTCGGCCATCACACGCAGGCCTGAATACTTGCCCCGGGTCAGTTCAATGCCGTGGTTTTCCGCCTTGACCAGGTTGCGCGCCACCGCGTCGTCGACGATGTCGTCCACCCGCACCGGCGCCATGTCAGGCAGCGCCTCGGCGCCCTGCAGCTTGGACAGGTTGATCAGATCCGTGATCATCTCCCCCATGCGGCGCGCCTCTTTGTGCAGCTTGGTGCCGAAGTACTCCACCATCTCCGGGTCCGTGGGGTCCTGCAGCAGCGCCTCCGCCAGCAGGGCGATGCCGCCCACCGGCGTTTTCAGCTCGTGGGAGACGTTGGCCACGAAGTCGCGCCTTGCGCTTTCCATGCGCACGTTTTCACTCTCGTCGCTGCCGTAGACGATGGCGTAGGAGTTGTCCGTCAACGTCAGCGGGGCAACCAAGGCGCGCACGTTCCGGATCCGGCTGCCGGTGGTGCGCTGCGGCAGGTCCAGGTCGAGCACGTGCTCATCTTGGCTCTCCAGCACCTCTTCGACCACCTCGAGCACGCGTGGGTTGACGCTGCCGTCGTGCACCAGCGACATGTCGTGGGCGCGCGCGTTGGACAGCATCACGTTGCCGCGGCGGTTGATCACCGCGATGCCGGTGGGCGAGCCCTGGGTGACCAAGTGCAGCACCTGGTTGACGGTGCTCACCCCGGAGTCTTCGCCGCTGTCCACGGCAAGGTTGCGGGCACGCCAGCGAAGCGCCCGCTGGCCAAGCAGCACAGCGGGCACGGTCAGCGCGGCGCCGACAAGGAAGGCGAGAATCGGCGTCACGTGGACGGCTTCTACTTCTGGCCCTGGTTGGCCACCGCAGCGGCGCCGGCCTTAGCGGCCTCCGGGTCCAGGTAGGTGCCGCCCGGGTTGAGCACCTTGCCGTTTTCGTCGATCTCGTAGACCAGCGGCATGCCGGTGGGGATGTTCAGCCCGGCGATGTCCTCGTCCGAGATGTTGTCCAGGTACTTCACCAAAGCGCGCAGGGAGTTGCCGTGCGCGGCGATCATCACGTTCTTGCCGGCCATAGCCTGCGGCGCGATGACGTCGATGTAGTACGGCAGGAAACGCTCCACCACGTCTTTGAGGCACTCGGTGCGCGGCACCTCGGGCAGGAAGGCGTAGCGCGGGTCGTTGGTCTGCGCGTACTGGTTGTCGGTGTCAATCTCCGGCGGCGGGGTGTCGTAGGAGCGGCGCCACTCCATGAACTGCTCCTCGCCGAACTCCTCGCGGATCTCCGCCTTGTTCAGGCCCTGCAGTTTGCCGTAGTGGCGCTCGTTGAGGCGCCAGTTGCGCTCCACCGGGATCCAGTGGCGGTCCGCGGCGTTGAGCGCGATATTTGCGGTGCGGATGGCGCGGCGCAGCAGCGAGGTAAACAGCACGTCCGGCAGGACGTCCTTGTCCACTAAGAGCTTGCCGGCGTTGACCGCCTCGGCCTCGCCCTGTTCGGTGAGGTCCACGTCCACCCAGCCGGTGAACTGGTTCGACTTATTCCACTCGCTCTGCCCGTGGCGCACGAGAATCAGCTTTCCGTTACCCATGCCTTCAAGCATGCCACGGATGGTGCAACGAGTCGGCCGTTACGGGGCGGGTTTAGGGTCTAAAGGCATGAGCAAAACTTCCCTTCCCGCCACTTTCGCCGCCGCCTGCGTCGCTCTCGGCGCCCTGACCGCACCTTCCGCAGCTGCTGCCCCGGCACTGGCCGCGCCCGGCGCGCCGATTGCCATGCAGTTCAACGACTCCGATTCTTTCGCCCACACCGCCCGCTGCAGCCAGGGACCGGCGGGCACCGTACGCACTCCTGACGGGCACACGCAGCAGGTGATGGTTACCGCGGCCCACTGCTTCGAGTCCAAGAGCAAAACCGTCTTGCCGGTCGTGTTCGCGCCGGTGCGCGAAGGCGGCGGAGTGCAGTACCCGCGCGTGGGCGCCGTGGACAAACAGCGCACACCCTTCGAGATCGGCAATGGCGAGCTGATGGATTTCTACCGCATCATCGACGAGCCGGACTGGGCAATGGTGCGTCTGGACCAAGGGGTGGACGCATCCGGCACCTCCACCTCCCGGGACCAGAAGGGCCGCGGCCCGTCTTCCCCTGTGGCAATTACCGGGGTGAAGGACTACCGCAACCTGCGCGCAGACGAACTGATCAGCTTCGACAACGCCGGCGAGCCGGTGTGCAAGGACGGTATGCGCACCGGCCGCTCCTGCGGCGTGCAAATGTTTCGCACTCAGAACTTCGTGTGGCACTTCGGCGTGGGCTACGAGCCCGGGGATTCCGGCGGCATCAACTACGACCCGCGCACGGGCGAGGCTGTGGGATTGAGCATCATCGGCTTCGGCCCGCTGGGTAATTCGCAGCAGGTGGACAGGGCGGTTGAGGACGCCTACGGCATTCCCGACGGCCAGGTCAACCAAGCGTTCACCCCGGCTGCGCCGGCCGACCGGGCTGATTTCGCGCCGCTGTACGAGGAGGTCGCGCAGTCTTCCCCGCAGGCTCCGGAAACGGTCGACGGCCCGCAGCCGCGTGAGATGCTGGACAACGCCGTGATGGGCGCCCAAGCCGATGCGGCGCAACTGAGCGCGGAGGCGGCGCAGCTGCCGTCCGCCCCCAATCCGGTTGCGGCGGCCCAGGATCTGGCCGGCCGCGCGGACGCGGCGGCGCGGGGCCGAGCAGGCGAGGTACGCGCGGCCATCGACGAGTACTTGCGCTAGACCACCCCCATTTTTTCGCCGCCCAAAAATTGCGGATCGCAGCGGTTATGCTCGAAGTATGCGAAACCCTGTACTGCTTACCGCCTCGACATTGGTGGCATCTTTGGCATGGGTGGCGGCTGCCCCAGCGCACTCCGCACCGCAGAAGACGCCCTTCGGGGCGCACTGAGCCCGGACGAGGCTGCCCGCCGTGCAGATAGGCGCATCAACGAGGTCGGCCTGTGGGGCGGGCTCGTAATAGAAGAAAAATTCGGAATCGGAGGATAACCATGAAAAAGACGCGTTTCTTGGCCGCCGCCGCGGCGCTACTGCTCACCCCGGCCCTGGCCGTCCCAGCCGCAGCGGCCGAGCCGGCACTCGCCGCCCCCGGCGCTCCGTTCCGCAGCTTCCCGGAGAAAGCACCTGAGACGATGACTCTGCCCAGCGGCGACGAGCTGAAGGTCTCGCCGATGGCTTGGCTGCGCACCTGCACCCAGGGCCCGACCGGCACCGTGCGCACGATGGAAGGCGACACGCAGCGTGTGATGCTGACCGCCTCCCACTGCATCAACACGACCCCCGGCTTGCCGCCGATCAAAAACGAGTTTTCCGTGCCAGTAGACGGCAAGTACCCGCGCATCGGCGAGCGCATCGCCTCCAACGACCTCAAGCCCGGCGCGATCGACCTGTCCGATCCGATGGAGAGCATCCGCACTGCGGACTGGGGCATCATGCGCATCGACGACAACGTCTCCGCCACCAACATCTCCAATTCGCGCGACTACAACGGCGGCAACGCAGGCGAGCCTGTGGCACTGAGCGGGATCAAGGACTACCGCACCCTGCAGCCCGGCGAGGTCTCGGCGGACAACTTCGGCCAGCCCATCTGCAAGGACGGCTCGACCTCCGGGCGCAACTGCGCCACCCAGATCGGGCGCACCCGAAACGGCGTGTGGAGCTGGGGGTTGAGCTACCAGCATGGCGACTCCGGCGGTGTGAATTTCGACCCGCGAGACAACTCCATCATCGGTGTCAGCTCCATGACGCTCGGCCCGCTCGGCAAGGCCCAGCCGGCGGACCGGATCCTCGAGGACGCCTACGGCATCCCCGACGGCCAGGTCAACGAGCACTTCACTCTGCCCGATTCCTCCGCCCCGCGCGCCGAGTTCGGCATCACCGCGGACGAGGAAAAGCAGGTGAGCCAGCAGATCGACGAGCTCAACCCGGACTTTGAGCTGCCAGAGCCGCGCGGGAAGCTCCAGGAGGCAGTGGGCAACGCGCAGCAAGACGCCGCCGCGTTGGCGGACAAGGCGACCCACGGCCAATTCAACCCGGCCGAGGTGGAGCAGGCGGTGGGACACCACTCCGAGCAGATCGGGTTCTGGCTCGGCGCTTCAGCCGCCCAGGAGATCACCAACCACCTGTAGTAGCGCCTCAGCCCGCTACATCCCTCCGGCGTCCCGGGTGGCCTCACCCGGGACGTACCCGTCGAGGGTGCCGGCGTAGACGCTGAGCAGCTGCTCCGCCGAGGCGGACCAGCTAAACGCCTTGGCGTGGGCGACAGCCGATTCGCCCATGCGGATGCGCGTTTCGTCGTCGATAAGCAACTGCTCCAACGCCTCCACCCACTCGGGCGTGCCGTGGCCCGCGACGAGCAGCCCGGTCTCCCCGTCCGCGACGGCCAGTGGCAAACCTCCGACGCGCGCGGCGATGACCGGCGTGCCCGCGGCCTGCGCCTCCACCGCGACAAGGCCGAAGCTCTCGTTGTAGCTGGGCACCGCGACAATGTCCGCGGCCTGGTAGATGCTGACCAACTCCTCCGGTGGGCGCGGACCCAGAAAGCGCGTGCAGCCGCCAATGCCCTCCTCGGCGGCGAGCTGGCGGTAGCGCTCCACCGACGAGCCCGCCCCACTCGCCCCGCCGCAGATGATGACCCGCAGCGGGCCCTCGACGCGGCCGCGGCGGACCACCTCCCCCATCGCGCGCAGGAGCACCTGGGGGCCCTTGAACTCCTGCAGCCGGCCCACAAACGCGACCACCTTCGCGTGCAGCGGAATGCCCAGGTGGCGCCGTGCGAGCTCCGTGTTGCGGTTCGTGCCCGGGGTGAACAGATCCGTGTCCGCACCTGGGCTGACCACGGAGATCTTGGCCGGATCGACGTCGTAGAAGCGGGCCAGCTCGCTCGTTTCATCCTCGGTGTTGACCACCAGCGTTTCAGCGTTGTCCACCAGCTGCTGTTCGCAGATGCGCCGGGCCTCCGACTCCGAGGCATCCGTGCTGTAGGCGTTTTTCACCGCCGCCCACGTATGCCCGGTGTGCACCAGCGGAATGCCCGCCAGATCCGCGAGCAGCCAACCCACCTGGCCGGACAGCCAGTAGTGGGAGTGGATGAGGTCGTATGCCAAACCGTTCGCGCGGACAAACTGCACCACCCCGCCGGAAAACGCGGCCAGCTGAGTGGGCAGGTCGTGCTTTTCCAGCCCTTCGTAGGGCCCGGCCACCACGTTGACCACCCGGTAGCCGGGCTCGACGTGAACCACCTCGCCCTGGCTGGGCCGGGTCGCGCGGGTGAACACATCCACCTCCACGCCCTTGCGGGCCAGCTGGGTGGCGGTGTTGTGGACGTAGACGTTCATGCCACCCGCGTCGCCGGTTCCCGGCTGCTCAAGCGGGGAGGTGTGCATGGAAATCATGGCGACGCGCATGCGGGCCAGACTAGCGCGCCGGGCTAGCAGGCAGCGTGGCGGTGCCAGGAACCGAAGTCCGTGGCGACCGTCGCCGCGAGGTGCTGGTAGGCCTTCAGCGTCGCCGGGGCCATGCGCTCCAGGTCCACCACCGCGCCTTCCGCCAGGTGGCGGTCGTACGGGATGGTGTGCACGGCCCGGGTGCGCGACGCGAAGTGCTCGGCGACCTTATCCATGTCGATGGTCGGCTTGCCGGGCGCGGACGCCGAAACCACCACCACGGCGTTGGCGGCGAGCTGGTCGTAGCCGTGCAGGTTGAGCCAGTCCAGGGTCGCGGAGGCGGACTGCGCGCCGTCGAGCGCGGGCGAGGTGACCAGCACGAGCGTGTTGGCCAAGTCGAGCACGCCCGCCATGGCGGAGTGCATCAAACCGGTGCCGCAATCGGTGAGCATGACGTTGTAGTGGTGCTGCAGGATGTCGATGGCGCAGCGGTAGTCGTGCTCCGAAAACGCCTCGCTGACTGCCGGGTCGCGCTCAGAACCGATGACCTCCAGGCGGGACGAGGCCTGGTTGGTGTAGGCGCGCACCTGCGGGTAGCGGTCCGTGTCGGGGGCTTGCAGCAGGTCGCGGATGGTTGCCGGCGGCGCGGTGGCGGCGCGCTGGGCGAGCGTGCCCAAGTCCGGGTTGGCGTCAATGGCGATGACGCGGTCGCCACGGGTCTGCGCGAACACCCCGCCGAGTGCCACCGTGGTGGTGGTCTTGCCCACCCCGCCCTTCAGGCTCATCACGGCGATGCGGTAGTCCCCGCGCAGCGGCGCCCGGATGGCGCCAAAAAGCTGCTGCTGCTCGAGTTCCTTGCGCGATCCGCCGGGGTTGATACGGCCGCGGCTGGCGGAGTGGACAAGCTTGCGCCAGCCCTGTTTCGGCGGCGCCTTCACCGGGTCGACCAGGTTGGACTGGTCCAGCACCGCAGGCGGCCGAAGCTCAAGTTCCTGCATTCTCGCAGGCTCGAATGAGGTGGTGGAAGCAGCCCCGGCAGTGCCGGAAGCGGCATCAGAAACGGTGCCGTAGGACGGCTCGAAATAGGTGGTCATGATTCCCCCAGAAATCCCCCGTTGACGTGTTCGCGCCACAGCCTAAAACAAACCTTCCGCCCGCGCAGTGCAACGAACTTACCCATCCGTAGGTTACACTTGTCGCTAATTGGTTTTACGCACCTAACAATGCAGGAGGAGCACCCCGTGGGAGCGTTTGAGAACAAGGCTTGGATCGACCACTACGCGGCGTGGACCAACCCGGTACCGGACACGGGCACAGACACGCTGGTCAGCTGGTTCAACCAGGCCGTAGCGATGCAGCCGAACAGCGTGGCCACCTGGTTCATGGGCAAGACGCTGACCTACAGCCAACTCAACGAGCAAGTCACCCGCGCCGCCGCAGCACTCACGCAACTGGGCGTGCACCCCGGCGACCGCGTGGCGGTGGCGCTGCCGAACTGCCCGCAGCACGTCGTGGCTGTCACCGCCACCCTCCGCCTGGGCGCGACCGTGGTGGAGCACAACCCGCTCTACACCGCAGCGGAACTGCAGCCCCAGTTCCTCGACCACGGGGCGCGGGTAGCAATTGTCTTTGACAAGGTGGCGGGCACGTTTACGTCGTTAAGCAACAGCACCCCGCTTGAGACCGTGGTGGCCGTGAACATGCTCGACGAGGTCCCGCTGCACCTGCGCGCCGCGCTGCGCCTGCCCATCCCGCCGCTGACCAAGGCGCGCGCCGAGCTGACCGCGCCCGCACCCGGCGCGATTGCGTGGCGCGAATTCATGCGCACGCGCTCACGCTCCGTGCACTTCCCGCGGATCACCCAAGACATGGCAGCGTTCATCCTCTACACCTCCGGCACCTCCGGAAAGCCCAAAGGCGCGCCCCTGACGCACGGCAACATCGTCTCGGTGCTCAAGGCGGGCATGGAATGGCTGCACAACTGGGGCGCCGTGCGCGAAAAGGTGCTCGGCGTGCTGCCCATGTTCCACATCTACGGGCTGGCGCTGAACTACGCGCTGCCGCTGAGCATCGGCGCGGAAATGGTGCTCGTGGCAGCGCCGAAGCCGAAGCTGTACCAGGCCGCAATCACCAAAACGCGCCCCACGGTGCTGCCGGGCGTGCCCACGCTCTACGACAAGATCATCGATTGGGCTCTGGAGACCGACGCGGACCTCTCATCCATCCACACCTCCATCTCCGGCGCCTCCACGCTGCCGGTGGAGACAATCGAGCGCTGGGAAAACGCCACCGGCGGGCGGCTGATCGAGGGCTACGGGCTCACCGAGACCTCCCCCATCCTGGCGGGCAACCCGCTCGACGGCACGCGCCGCCCCGGCTACATCGGCCTGCCGTTTCCCAACACGGAAATCCGCATCGCCGACCCGCAGGACCCCGCGCGCACCATGCCCGACGGCGAACCGGGCGAGCTGCTCGCGCGCGGACCGCAAGTCTTTTCCGGCTACCTCAACAACCCCGAGGCCAACGAGCGCGCCTTCCACGACGGCTGGTTCCGCACCGGCGACATGGCGGTGATGGAGCCGGACGGGTGGATCAAGCTGGTCGCGCGCATCAAGGAAATGATCATCACCGGCGGCTTCAACGTCTACCCCGACGAGGTGGAGGGCGTGATGCGCAACCACCCGGACATCGACGACATCGCCGTCGTGGGCCGGCCCCGCACGGACGGCTCCGAGGATGTCGTCGCGTGCATCACGCTTGTCGACGGCTCCGCTCTCGACCCCGACGGCCTGAAAGACTTCGCCCGGCAGCGTCTGACCCGCTACAAGGTCCCGCGCGAGTTTTACCACTTCGACCAGCTCAAACGGGACCAAACCGGCAAGATCCGCCGGCGCGAGGTGCGCGACACTCTCCTGCAATTTCTTACGCAACCGTAGGTTACGGGCCGTTAAGGGCGTAGGGTGGTGCGCATGGCTCTCACCCCATCCAACGTGAACGACGAAAAGCCCTGGCTGCAGTACTACCCCGAGTGGACAGCCCACTCGCTGGAGTACGGCGACCACACCCTCGGCGAGCTGTATAAGGACAACCTCTCGCGCAATGTCTCGCGCATCGCCACGCGCTTCTTCGGGCGCACCCAGACCTTCGGCGAGCTCGACCGCGAGGTCCGCCGCGCCGCCGCCGGCCTGAAAGCCTTCGGCGTGCGCCCCGGCGACCGCGTGGCCATCATGCTGCCCAACTGCCCCCAGCACGTGGCCGCGTTTTTCGCCGTGCAGATGATCGGTGGCGTAGTGGTTGAGCACAACCCGCTCTACACCGCCCACGAGCTGCGCCCGCAGTTTTTGGACCACGGCGCCCGCATCGCCATCGTGTGGGACAAAGCAGCCGACACTCTGGAGAAGCTGCGCAAAGACACCGCACTGGAGACCGTGGTGAGCGTGAACATGACCAAGGCCATGCCACGCGCCCAGCAGCTCGCCCTGCGCATCCCCCTGCCCAAACTCCTGGAAGCCCGCGCGGCGCTGACCTCCACCAGCAAGAACACCTCCCTGCACACGGTGCCCTGGGAATCGCTGACCAGCTCCGCCATCGGTGGTTTAGGCACGGACCTGAACACCCCCGAAGAGGTCACCCCTGATTCAACCGCCGTGATCCTCTACACCTCCGGCACTACCGGCACCCCGAAAGGCGCTGCCCTGTCGCACCGCAACCTCATTGCCAACCCGCTGCAGGGCCAGGCGTGGGTCAAGGAGCTGCAGGAAGGCAACCAGCGCATGCTCGCCACCCTGCCGTTCTTCCACGCCTACGGCCTGACGTTCTCGTTGACGCTGACCATGCTCGTCGGCTCTGAGCTCGTGCTGCTGCCCGCCCCGAAGATGGACCTGATCATGAAGGCCATCCGCATCACCCCGCCGAGCTTCATCCCAGGCGTGCCCACCGTCTTCGAGCGCATCGTCACAACCGCGAAGAAGAAAAACGTGGATCTGTCCGACGTGAAGATCGGTTTCTCCGGCGCGTCCTCCCTGCCAGAAGACGTGATTGAGGAGTGGGAGCGCGCCACCGGCGGCCGCCTGGTGGAAGGCTACGGGCTCACCGAGACCTCCCCCATCATCGTGGGCAACCCCGAATCCGAAGACCGCCGCCCCGGCTACATCGGCATCCCCTTCCCCGACACGCAGATCCGCATTGTCAACCCCGACAACCCGGACGAGGACATGCCGTTCGGCGAGGCCGGCGAGATCCTGGCCAAAGGCCCCCAAGTCTTCAACGGCTACTTCAACAACCCCGAAGCGACCGAAAAGGTCTTCCACGACGGCTGGTTCCGCACCGGCGACATGGGGATCATGGAGGAAGACGGCTTTATCAAGCTGGTCTCGCGCATCAAGGAACTCATCATCACCGGCGGCTTCAACGTCTACCCGGCCGAGGTCGAGGCAGTCATCCGCACCCACAAGGACGTCGCGGATGTCGCCGTCGTGGGCCGCCCACGCCCGGACGGCTCCGAGGATGTCGTCGCGTGCATCGTGCTCAACGACGGCTCCGCTCTCGACCCCGAAGGCCTCAAAGACTTCGCCCGCGAGCGGCTGACCCGCTACAAGGTGCCCCGCACCTTCTACCACTTCGACGAGCTGGCGAAAGACCAGATGGGCAAGATCCGCCGCCGCGAGGTGCGCGAGGACCTGCTAAACAAGCTCAACGAGCGCTAGAGGCCGGGGCCTGCCTGGCCCCGGCCTCTGCCCCCGCCTCTGGCCCGCCCCGCCCCGAAAACCGGCTACCTACATCCGGCTACCAACACGAAAACGGCGTGGTAGCCGGATGTAGGTAGCCGGTTGTTGCGATCTGCGGTGATCGACCAGGCTAATGGCTGGCGCCTACAGCCCCACCCAGACGGGCTCGGGGTGCAGCTCCACCCCGAACGCCTCGCGCACCTGGTCCTGCACCCGGCGGGCCAGGTCGGCGATGTCGGCGGCGCGCGCCTTGCCCCGGTTCGTCAGCGCCAGAGTGTGCTTGGTGGACAGGCGCGCCGGCGCGTCCTCTCCGGGGAAGCCGCGGGGGCAGCCGGCGCGCTCGATGAGCCAGGCCGCGGAAAGCTTTTCCTGCCCGTCGCCGGCGGCGAAGCGAGGCATGCGGTCCTCGCCGACCTTGGCCTCGATTTCATCGGCGACGGCGGTGGGCACCACCGGGTTGGTAAAGAAAGAGCCAGCGGACCAGGTGTCGTGGTCGGCGACATCTAAGACCATGCCCTTGGCCCGGCGGGTGCCCAGGACAGACTCGCGGGCCTGCGCCAACGGCACGCGCTCGCCGCCGAGGTGGCGCAGCGGGATGGACAGGTCCGTCGCCTCGAGCTGCAGCTCGATTTCCAGCACCACCGCGCGGGAGGTGAACTTCAGGTTGGAGTAGCGGTACGCCAAGTCCAGCGACTCGGCGGAAACCCACTCGTCCGCGCCGGTCTCGCGGTTGTACAGGCGAACCCGGGTGAGCACGTCGGAGATCTCCGAGCCGTAGGCCCCCACATTTTGCACCGGTGTGGCGCCCGCGGAGCCGGGGATGCCGGAAAGTGCCTCGATGCCGCCGAGGCCGTGCTCCACGGCGGAGGCGACCACCTGGTCCCACTCGGTGCCGGCTTGGACGCGCAACCGGAGGTCGTCGACAAGCGAGATGCCTTCGTTGCGCACGAGCACGGCAGAGAGAGCAAGATCACCGTCGGCGACTAAGAGGTTGGATCCGCCGCCGACGATCAGCAGCGGATCCCGGTCGCGGTCGAGCTTGGCCACGGTCTCGGCGAGCTGCTCGGCGCTTAAGCACTCGTAGGCCGCGGCCGGGGTGCCGCCGACGCGCAGCGTGGTCAGGGAGGCGAATGATGGGTCAGTCACGTGGACAACGGTAGTCTGTGACCCATGACTGCACGTAGTGAGATCACTGTGACCATCAACCAGCCGATCGAGAAGGTCGCGCAGGCGTACAACACCCGCGAGTACTGGGAGTTCATCGCCGAGAAGCTCTCCCCGGAGCCGGGCGAGCTCAACGAGTTCGCGGACAACACCGCCACCTTGTTCGAGATTTTGCCCAAGTCCATCCTCCCGGAGGCCGCGCAGGCCATGGTCTCCCAGGACCTCAAGCTCAAGCGCGTGGTCACCGTGGGCGCGCTGGAGGGCGACTCCGCGAAGCACACCATGACCGGCGACGTGAAGGGTACCCCGGTGGACCTGGGTGCCGAGTACACCGCCACCCGCGACGGCGACGCCACCAAGCTGGACTACGAGCTCGAGGCCAAGGTGAACATCCCGTTCATGGGCGCCGCGCTGGAGCCGAAGGTGGCCGACGCTCTGGAGGAGATCGTGGAAAACGAGGCCAAGCTCACCGAGCAGTGGATTAGCGAGAACCTCTAATTCCCCACTACCACAACCTGCGCGCCACCCCGTCCGCGGCGGGAAAGCCCTACGGGGTGATCACCCGCGGCACCACGGGGGTCAACCGGCTGCGCAGGTCAGACCGCTGGACCCGCTTTCACCCGCGGGTCCAGTCTCTTTTGCGCGCCGCACAGCACCCGTTGGCGGTGGACGTGGGCTACGGCGCCTCACACACCACCACAGTGGAGTGGGCCGGCTGGCTGCGCCAGATCCGCCCCGACATCGAGGTGGTGGGCTTAGAAATCGATCCCGCCCGCGTGCTGCCGCCGCGCGACGGGGTGCGCTTCGAACTCGGCGGCTTCGAGCTGGCCGGCTACCGCCCCCACATCGTGCGCGCGTTCAATGTGCTGCGGCAGTACGACGTGGACCAGGTGCCGGACGTGTGGCGCACCGTCAGCGAGCGGCTGGCCCCAGGCGGCGTGTTCATCGAGGGCACCTGCGACGAGCTGGGTAGGCGGTGCGCATGGTTGCTTATCGACGCCTCCGGCCCCCAAACCCTCACCTTGTCCTGGGACCCGCACCACACCGCACGGCCTTCCGACGCGGCGGAGCGCCTGCCCAAGGCGCTGATTCACCGCAACGCCCCCGGCGAATCCATCCACACGTTCCTCACAGACGCGGACGCCGCCTGGGACCGCGCAAGCGGCTGGGAGCCCCACGGGCCGCGGGTGCGGTGGCGCCACGCCCTAGAAGAGCTGGCCCAAGACTGGCCCATCGCGCCCCAGCGGCGCCGCCTGCAGGACAACGCTGTCACTGTGGATTGGCTGGCAGTCGCTCCTGCTTCGTAGACTAGCCCGCATGAATCGCATGAGTACTGCGTGGAAAGTAGCCCTCTCCATCGTCGCGGCGGTGCTGCTGCTGTTTGCCGTGGCGGAGATAGGCATCCGTGCTTTCGTGGCCCACCAGGTCACCTCCCAGTCCCCGGAGGGCACCTCCGTGTCCTTCGGCGCCAGCCCCGTGACGTTCGGGCTGCTCAGCGGAAAGTTCCCCCACATGACCGTGGACCAGCAGTCCGACCTGCAGATCAACGGCGACCAGATCACCGGCACCCCGGCGTCTGTGGTGGACATGGACAATGTGCGCCTCAACGGCGGCGAGCCGGTGGCGGAGTCGCTGCGCCTGACCACTGAGCTGCCGAACGACTTCGTGCGCGCGATGCTGAACCAGCAGATCCAGCAGCAGATGGGCGACAGCTTCCTGGGCAACTTCATCACCGTCTCCGACGTGACTTCCAACCCGGACGACGGCACGTTCACCCTCGTGTTCACCTCGGGCGCGGCCGGCATCGAGCTGCAGCCGACCATGCAGGACGGCCAGCTGCAGCTCCAGGCCCGCAGCACCGAACTGTTCGGCTTTGAGCTGCCGGAGGAGGTCGCCTCCGCCATCAGCTCCGCCATGTCCCAGGGTGTCGCGCAGGAGGCCACGGGCGGAATGAACGTGGACGACTTCACGGTCGTCGACGGTGGCCTCCGAGTGAGCGTGTCGGGCGACAACGTCAATTTCAAGGAGCTGCAGGACATGCAGCAGGGCCAGCCAGGCCAGCAACCCCAACCGCAGTCGCAGGAGCAGCCCCAGCAACAGTCGGAGCCGGAGCTGCAGTCCTAGGCTTTTTCCGCCAGCGGCGGCTGGCGGGCGCTAGTGCGCTTACCAGTCGTAGCTGCCGCCCAGGATGCGCTGGATCTGCGGGCGAACGTCGAAGAAATAGATGCCGATCGCTACCGCGCCGAACCAGGCGATGAACTGCAAGCGCAGCAGGCACGCCAGCGCCACCAGCACCAGGATGCCCACCCAGACACCCTTCGACTGGCGGTTGGCCGCCTCAAACGCGTCGGCGCGGGTGGTGCCCGCCAAGACGGCCCCGCCAATGCCAGCGACACCGACTACGAGCATGAGCACCATGCTCACGTAAGACGGAATCATCATGATCTGATGGATTTGGCTGACAGTGGCGGTATCCATGGTTCCTACTTCTGCTCGTCGATAATTTCGCCGTCGATGATATCGCCGCCGGACTTCTCGCCCGCGAACTGCTCCTGCACGCGCTCCACCAGGTTTTCAAAGCGGGAACGCAGGTCGTCGACGGTGCCCTCGATCCCCTCGGTCTGCGTGCCCTCCATGCGGTCGTTGAACGCGCTGCGAGCTTCCTCGATCGTGCTGCGTAGCTTCGCCTTCATCTCGTCGGTGAACTGCAGGTCGCGCTCGCGCAGGCTGTTAAACAGCTTCTCCGCTTCGTCCGTGAAGCTGGTCGCCGCGCCGCGGACCTCGCCCTCGGTAGTAGCCGAGCTCAGGTTCTGACGCGCGTCCTCGGTGGCGATCTTGAACCGGTCCGACAGCTCGCCGGTGGCCTTGCTCAGCGCCGCGCCGATGGCGGAACCGGCGGCCAGCAGCGCGTCGCCCGCCTCGCGCAGGTTGCTGCGCACCTCATTGTCGTCGCCGGTGGGGTTCTGGTCGTCGAAGATGTTGCCGGTGTTTTCAGTCATTGCTCACTCCTGTCATTAGTAAAAGACGATCTGGGACACAGTGTAAATAGCTAGGCCCGCCAGCGCACCGACGATTGTGCCGTTCAGGCGGATGAACTGCAGGTCCTTGCCCACCATGAGCTCGATCTTGTCTGCGGCTTCCTCACCGTCCCAGCGCTCGATGGTCTCGGCGATGATGCCCACAATCTGGTCCGCGCCGTTTTCAGCCGCGAAGTGCGTGGCCTTTTCCAGGGTCCGTTCGGCGTCGGCGCGCACCGAAGGGTCGTCGACAAGCTTTTGTCCCCACTCGCGCACAGACGCAGCTGCTTTACGACGCAACCCGCTTTGCCCGTCCGACGCCTGGGCCACAATCGACGCCGAGAGCTGCTCCCAGATCCCGCCGGCGGCGGACGTGACGGCCGTCGAGCCCATCACGTCGGCCTTGAGCGATTCGACCCGCGAGATCATCTCGCCGTCGAATTGGAGGTCCTGGGCGAACTGGTTGATCTGGCGGCGGATGGCGCGGCGCGCCTCGTGGTGCTGGTTGGTGTCCACGTCGGCCATAAACGCCACCATCTCGTCGTAGACGCGCTGGCCCACCAGCTCCTTGGCAAAACGGGGAGCCCAGCGCGGCATGCGCTCGTCGATCATGCTGACCACAGTGTCTTCCATGCCGTCGACCTTGCGCCGCGCCCAGGCGACGATGTCGTCCACCACGGGCTCGACCTTGCCGTCGTTGATCAGGCCCTCGAGCGCGCGCCCCAGCGGAGGTCCCCAGATCGGCTCCGCCACACGGTTAATCAGCTGGGCGTTGATGAAGGATTCCGCCTCCGCCGGGTCGATGCCTTCGACCATGCGCACGGTGAACTTGCCCGCTTCCGCGCTGACCCGCTCGGCGTTGTCCGGCTGCGCCAGCCAGCGCCCCACGCGCTCCGGGATGCCCGCGGCCATGACCTTATCCGTGATCGTGCGGGCGTTGAGGAAGTTCTCGCTGACGAAGTCGCTGAGCACCCCGGCAACCTGATCCTTCTTGTTCGGGATGATCGCCGTGTGCGGAATGGGAATGCCCATCGGGTACTTAAACAGTGCCGTGACGGCGAACCAGTCCGCCAAGCCGCCGACCATGCCGGCTTCTGCGGCCGCGCGGAGGTAGCCGATCCACCCGGCCGTGTTGCCCCGGGACTGCGCCCACGAACAGGCGATGAAGATGACGGCCATCAGCGCGAGCAAGCTCGTCACCGCGACCTTGTGGCGGCGCAGGACGCGGCGGCGCTCGGCCTCGTTGCTGGGGGTGGGCATCATCGAAAGCTGCTCGCTCATGCCCTCGATTAAAGCAGGCGCTCCGACACGGGCACGAAAAATGCCCCCTCCGCAGGTGGAGAGGGCATTTCGGCGCGCTGCCGGTTTAGTTCACGCGGCCGGTGCGCTTGCGGTACGCCTTGTACTCCTTGCGGCCGGAGACGATGAAGATCGCGCCCAGCACAGCGGTGATCACTGCCTCAGCGACACCCAGGATGAGCAGGCGCTGCGCCAGACCGTGCGTCTGGGAACCGAAGCCGAACGCCATCGCGCCGGCGCCCCACACGGCCAGGCCGATGCCGAAGAGGGTGGACAGAATCAGGCCCATGGCGATCCAGGTCTGGGTGTGCGACAGCGATGCGTGCGGCGCACCCAAAGAAACCGGGTCGTAGCCATCGATGTAGGTGTCATCGATGCGGCCGGTGTACTCCGGGTAGGACTCGTTGCGGATGTCTGCAACTGCGGTGGAACCCATTGTTCTTGTTTCCTTCTTCAGCGTTGTGGAGGATTCAGCGTGAGCTGCTGCGTTGGTTCGAGTATACGACAGGCCTAGTCGTCGCCGCCCTTGAAGGCGGCGCGAGCGCGCTCGGCGTTGATCGCGCCGACCGCATCCAGCGGAATGCCTGCCGGGCACACGTCGGCACACTCACCGTACAGCGAGCAGTGGCCGAAGTTGGTCTCCAGCTCGTCGACCATGTTGCGGGCGCGGCGGGAGCGCTCCTGCTTACCCAGCGGCAGCAGCTTCAGGTGCTTCAGCTTGGCGCCGGTGAACAGGTGTGCAGCACCGTTCGGGCACGCAGCCACACATGCGCCGCAGCCGATGCAGGCGGCGTAGTCCAGCGCGGTCTCCGCGTCGTGGTGGTTCACGGCCAGCGTGTCGGCGTCCGGTGCGGTACCAGCGTTGACGGAGACGTAGCCGCCCTGCTGCATCACGCGGTCAAGAGCGGAACGGTCCACAGCGAGGTCCTTGATCACCGGGAACGCGCCGGAGCGGAACGGCTCGATCTTCAGGGTGTCGCCGTCCTTGTAGTTGAACAGACGCTGCAGGCACGCAGTGGTGTTCTGGCCGGCGCCGTGCGGGCGGCCGTTGACCAGCAGGCCGCAGGTGCCGCAGATGCCTTCGCGGCAGTCGGAGGCGAAAACGAACGGCTCCTTGCCCTGCTCGACGTAGGTCTCGTTCACGTGGTCGAGCAGCTCCAGGATGGACATCTGCTCCACAGCGTCATCGACCTGGACGGTCTCGAAGCTGCCCTCGGTGTCAGGACCAGCCTGGCGCCAGATTTCAAGTGTCAGTTTCATTACTTGTAGTTCCTTGCCATCAGCGGGATCGAATCAAAGTGCAGGGGTTCTGCGTGGCGGATGAACTGGCCTTCGCCGGCCGGCTCCCACGCCGACACGAAGCACCAGTTGTCGTCGTCACGCTCTGCCTCGCCGTCATCGGTGAGGTGGTCCATACGGTAGTGCGCACCGCAAGACTCGTCGCGGTCCAGTGCGTCGATGCACATCAGCTCGCCGAGGTTGATGTAGTCGACGAGACGGAGTGCGGCCTCGAGCGTCTGGTTCATGTCGTTCGGCGAACCCGGAATGGAGATGTTGGTCCAGAAGTCCTCGCGCAGGGCGCGGATCTTGCGGATGCCCTCCTCCAGGCCCTCCACGGTACGGGACACGCCGCAGTGCTCGTAGAGGATGTCGCCGAGCTGCTCGTGGAAGTGCTCCGGGCCGTGCGGCTCCGGGCCGCGGATGGACATGATGCGCTCGATGCGCTCGGTGACCTCAGCCACCGCGTCCTGTGCCTCGCGGGAATCCTCCGGCAGGGCTTCCTCGCCGAGGTGGTCTGCCAGGTAGTTCGGCACAGTAAACGGCAGGGTGAACCAGCCGTCCACCGAAGCGGACAGCAGCGAGTTCGCGCCCAGGCGGTTCGCGCCGTGGTAGGTCCAGGAGCACTCGCCGGCGGCGAACAGGCCGTCGATGGAGGTCATCTCGTTGAAGTCCGTCCACAGGCCGCCCATGGTGAAGTGGACGGTCGGGGCGATGCGCATCGGGGCCTTGTACGGGTCCTCGCCGGTGGAGTCCTCGTACATTTCGAAGAGGTTGGAGTAGCGCTCGCGGATCGTGTCCTCGCCGAGGCGCTCGATCGCGTCGGAGAAGTCCAGGTACGCGGAGTTGTGCAGCGGGCCCACGCCGTAGCCGGCGTTGAGCTGCTGGGAGATAGCGCGCGAGGCCACGTCGCGCGGCACCAGGTTGCCGAAGGCCGGGTAGCGGCGCTCCAGGAAGTAGTCGCGCTCCTCCTCCGGGATGGTGTTCGGGTCACGGTCGTCGCCCTTTTCCTTCGGGGTCCAGATGCGGCCGTCGTTACGCAGCGACTCGGACATCAGCGTCGTCTTCGCCTGCCACTTCGCGTTGACCGGCAGGCCGGTCGGGTGGAACTGCACGAAGCACGGCGACGCCAGGTAGGCGCCGCGCTCGTAGGCGCGCATCATGGCCGAGGAGTTGGAGTTCTTGGCCAGCGTGGTCTTGTGGTACACGTTGCCGTACCCGCCGGTAGCGAGGATGACAGCGTGGCCGGTAAACGGCGCGATCTCACCGTTGATCAGGTTACGGGTGACAATGCCGGAGCAGTGCTTCTTGCCGTCCTTTTCGGTGATGATCAGATCCATCAGGTCGTGGTGGGTGAAGATCTCCACGTTGCCGAGGTGGATCTGGCGCTGCAGCGCAGACGCGGTGGACAGCTGCAGCTGCTGGCCTGTTTGGCCGCGGGTGTAGTAGGTGCGGGAGACCTGCACGCCACCGAAGGAGCGGGTGGCCAGCGTGCCGCCGTACTCGCGCGCGAACGGAGCGCCGATGGCGTTCATGTGGTCGATCACGCGGACGGACTCGATGGCCAGGCGCCAGCAGTCGGACTCGCGGCAGCGGTAGTCGCCGCCCTTGACGGTGTCCTTGGTGTGGCGGTACGCGCCGTCGTTGTCGACCTTCTTGCCACGGGCGGAGTTCACGCCACCCTGCGCAGCAATGGAGTGCGCACGGCGCGGTGCGTCGTGGTAGGTAAACGCCTTGACGTTGTAGCCGAGCTCGCCGAGGGCGGCCGCAGCGGCGCCGCCGGACAGGCCGGTGCCCACAACGAGGACGGTGAACTTGCGACGGTTCAGCGGCGAGACCAGGTTCATGTGGTCCTTCTGGTGCTGCCACATGTCCTTCATGCGAACTTCGTCGCGGTTCGGCTCGCTCGACTCGAGGATGTTGCCCGGGGTCACGCCTGCGGCAGCGGACTCGGGCTGGCGGAAGCCGCCGGTGCGCTGCTGGCCCTGTGCCTCAGCGGTGGTCTGCTCGCCGCGGTTGGAATCCTGCGCCCCGGAAAGACCGGAAATAGAGGTAGTCATAGTTTTTCTCCTAAAAAGCCGTTACCTGGAAAAATCCGGGACCCAGCCGAACGCGATGGCGAGCGGCATGACAACGTTGCCTGCGACAACGATGAACGGGAGGATGTAGGCGAGGATGACCATCAGGCCCTCGCCGCGCTTGCCCAGCCAACCCAGGTCGGACACCGCAAGGTAAACACCGTGCGTCAGGTGCAGCAGCAGCGCCAGGTTGGCAACCACGTACACCAGGGTGACCCACCAGCGGCCCGGGGCGAAGGTGGCGAGTAGGTTGTTGCGCACCGCGCCTTCCACGAACTCGTTGGACGCCACGACCTGGCCGAGGGTGAGGTCGAGCAGGTGGAAGATGATGAACAGCAGCAAGATGATGCCGGTCCAGATCATCGACTTCGTGGCGGTGGACTGCCAGCCGCCCATCAGGTTCGTGCGCTTGAAGCGGCCGCGGGACTGCGCGGAGCGGGCACGCAGGGCGAATGCGCCCCAGACGTGCAGCACCAAGCAGGCCAGCAGGACAATGCGGACAATCCACAGGAATCCCTCGCGCGGAAACAGCGGCTCGCCGATCGTGCGCAGGAACTCGCCGTAGTCATCAATCGGCGCGACGCCGCCGGCGTCCAGCGGCATAAAGATCTTCAGGTTGCCAACCATGTGGCCCAACACGAACAGGCCGAAGATAAGGCCAGTGATGGCCATGGTCAGCTTGAGAGCCCACGTGGGGTAGGACGGCCGCTCGCGCAGCGGCTTCTCAGTAATTTTTCCGTGACGAATGGCTTCACGGTCTGCGTTTTGTACAGTCATGGCACCTCCAGTGTCGCTAACACTCTAAGAGATAGCCCCCGCTCACACACACCGGATTGCCAGGATCACACCAGTCTCAACTGTCAGTTGAGCCATTCAACATGCACTCCGCACCGAATGTGACCTTTGACACCACACGGCCCTTCACCCCCCAATCCCACATTCCTCACCCTTTTCAGTGTCAATCTTTGGTTGGTTAGTTTCCCCTAACCCGCAGCGCCGCGGGATGGCGGAGAAATCGGTACGCTTGCTGCCATGGCTATCGACAAGAACACTGAGAACTCCGCAACCCGCCAGATCGACGCCCCCGCGGCCGAGATCTTCGACATCCTTTCCAACCCCCAGCGCCACGCCGAGACCGACAACTCCGGCATGGTCGTCTCCGCGGACCAGGGCGAGCGCCTGAAGAACGTCGGTGACACCTTCACCATGAACATGACCAAGGAGGACGGCGACTACCAGACCGTCAACGAGGTCTTCGCCATCCAGCAGGACCGCGTCATCGGCTGGAAGAACGTCGAAAACACCACCGCTGAGGTGAAGGTCGGCGCGAAGTGGCTCTACGAGCTCGAGCCCATCGACGCGGACAACACCAACGTCACCCTCACCTACCAGCGCGATGAGCTGGAAGAGAACCTGCTTTCCATGACCGAGACGTTCGACGACGAGTTCCTGGCCAAGTCCCTGGACTCCCTCGCGGCAGCAGTCGCGGGCGCATAAGCACCTGCTTGACGACGCACTAAAGGCGGGCCTGCTCCGGTGAGCGGGCCCGCCTTTGGTACGTCGTAAAGCGAGAGCCTAGAGGTTGATCATGTGGCCCTCGACGCCGTGGGAGATCTCCTTGAGCACCTCAGACAGCGTCGGGTGGATGTGGATGGAGCGCGCGATCTCGCCTGCGGTCAGGTCGAAGCGCTGCGCCAGGACAACCTCCGGCATGAGCTCGGAGACGTTCGCGCCGACCAGGTGGCAGCCGAGGATCTCGCCGAACTCGGCATCGGCGACGAGCTTGCCAAAGCCTGCGGTCTCCGCCAGGCCCATTGCCTTGCCGTTTGCGGTGAACGGGAAGGTAGCGACCTTGATATCGCGGTCCGGCCACTTCTCCTTCGCCTGCTCCTCGGTGTAGCCCATGGAGGCGACCTGCGGGTTACAGAACGTCGCGCGCGGGGTCATCATGTAATCCTCGATCTCGAGGGTCTCCGCGTCGGCGATGGTCTCGGCGGCGATGATGCCCTGGGCCTCGGCCACGTGCGCCAGCTGCAGCTTCGCGGTGACGTCGCCGATGGCGTAGATGTGCTCGACGTTGGTGCGCATGCGCTCGTCGATGGCGATGGCGCCGCGCTCGGTGAGCTCAACGCCCGTGTTCTCCAGGCCGTAGCCCTCGGTGCGCGGGGCGAAGCCGACGGAGATCATCACGCGGTCCGCGGTCAGCGTCTGGGTTTCGTCGGAGCCGTTCTTCTTCACGTCGACCTCGACGGAGTCGCCGTTGTCGCGCACCTCGGTGGTGGCGTGGCCGGTGAGCAGCTTCACGCCAAGCTTCTTGTACGCCTTGGCGATCTCCTTGGACACGTCCTTGTCCTCGTTGGGCAGCACGCGGTCCTGGTACTCGATAACGGTGACGTCCACGCCGTAGTTGGACAGCACGTAAGCGAACTCCATGCCGATGGCGCCGGCACCGACGATGACCATCTTCTCCGGAGCCTCCGGGTTGAGGATCTGCTCCTCGTAGGAGACGACGTTTTCCGAAAGCTCGATGCCCGGCAGGGTGCGCACAACTGCGCCGGTGGCGATGATGCAATCGTCGAAGGTGACAGTCATGCCCTTGTCGTCACCGTCGGTGATCTCGATGGCGTTGGCGTCCTTGAACGAGCCCAGGCCGTTGATCTCCTGGATCTTGTTCTTCTTCATCAGGTAGTGCACACCGCCAACGATCTTCTCGGAGACCTTGCGGGAACGCTTGTGGGCGTCCGTGTAGTCGAACTCCACGTCACCCTTGATGCCGAACGTCTTCGCATCGTGGTTGAAGATCGACGCCACTTCGGCGTTCTTAATCAGGGACTTGGAGGGGATGCAGCCCACATTGAGGCAGACACCGCCCCAGTAGTGCTTTTCAATGACAGCCACTTTTTTACCAAGCTGAGCTGCACGGATGGCGGCGACGTAACCACCGGGGCCGGCGCCGAGGACAACAACGTCAAAATGTTCTTTACTCACGATGCATATGGTACGTGCCCGTCTGGCAAAATGTTGCGGAGCACCTATTTCTTTCCTTGATTGAAAGCGAGCGAATCCCTGTGAAACTCACACGCTCCGCGGTGGCGATCGCTGCCGCAGCCCTTGTCGCTGCAGGTTCCGTCCCCGCCGTGCACCACCTCGCGGCCGACGGCGACGCCAGCAAGCCGGTGACCACGCTGGACCCGGCCGTCTCTGTGGTGGATTCCACCATCGCCGCGCCGACGTCCACCGAGGAGGCACCGAAGCCGTCGGTGGTTGATGCCACGCCGTCGAGCGAGGCCCCGGCAGTTGCCACCACCACGGAGATGACCGTGGTCGACGAGGTCTTCGCGGACGAGGACCCGGGGAAGCTGGCCAGCGACCCGGTGGACGGCGAAAACCCTGAGGTGCAGGGCTCCGAGCTGACCTCTGTGCCGGAGGAGCCGGTGGGCCACCCGGACATCAAGCCGCTGCAGGAGGCGCCGAAGACCTACAAGGGCGTCGACCAGCGGTGGGTCTCCATCATGGAGCAGAACAAGGACGTGTGGAAGAACGAGGCGATCAGCGTCCACTCCCCGTCCATGGACCGCGACATCCCTGTGGCTATCTTCCACGCCACCGACGAAAACGGCCAGCTGGTGGACAACGCGCCGACGGTTTACCTGCTCAACGGCGCCGGCGGCTCCGAGCAGGACTCCGACTGGATTGCGCAGGCATTCCGCCAGATGTTCGACACCTACGGCCGCGCGGGCGTGAACGTGGTGGTGCCGCAGGAGGGCGCATTCTCGTACTACGTGGACTGGGCTGCTGCCCCGCCGGTGAAGAACACCTTCTACAAGGGCAAGCAGATGTGGTCGACCTTCCTGGCGCACGAGCTGCCGCAGACGGTTGAGCCGTACATGAACGCCGACCAGGACCACCGCGCGGTGGCGGGCCTGTCCATGGCGGCGACCTCCGTGCTTTTGCTTGCAGAGCACAACCCGGGCTTCTACGACGCCGTCGGCTCCTTCTCTGGTTGCGCGGCCACCTCGACCCCGCTGCCGTGGGAGTTTGTGAACCTGACCGTGGACCGTGGCGCACCGGGCGTGATGACGCCGGAGCACATCTTCGGCGAGCGCGGCTCCGACTACAACCGGCACAACGACGCGCTGGTCAACGCCGCGAAGCTGAAGGGCACCGCGGTGTACCTGTCCACCGGCACTGGCCTGGCGGGCGAGATGGACACGGCGGGCTACCTGAAGGACCGCCTGGTCAAGCTCGGCGTGGACGAGGGCGACGCGTCCTCGCGCGCATTCGCCAACGCGTTGACGCTGCAGGTTGAAGGCGGCGTGATTGAGGCGGCGATGAACGCCTGCACCCACGACCTGATGGTGAAGATGCGCGCCAACGACGTCGAGGTCAACCACGCTGAGCTGCGCAATGTGGGCACCCACAGCTGGGGCACCTGGCGCGACGATCTCAAGCTGTCCTACGACAAGGTGTTCAAGCAGGCGCTGGGCCTGGACAAGTAGCACCCCCTGCTTGACGACGCTAAAGCGGCGCCTCCCGACATTCCGGGAGGCGCCGCTTTGTGGTTGCTGGCGGTGTCGCCGCTTAGAACATGCCCAGGCCGTAGGCGATGGTGGAGGACATGGAAGAGCCTGCGTGCACGAGCTCGCCGAGCACCTGGTTGATCTGCACCTGGATAGTTTCGATGGGGTTCATGTTGGGATCCTTTCGGGGTTGCACAAGCCTGTGACGCAACACGCCACACGCGTAACGCTGGCCACTACAGTAACGAATGTCCTTTAGAATGGCGCAATAGTGCCTGTCAGCTTAACCCCTCCCCCAGGACTGGATACACAGATGAAGAAGATCAAGGCGGCGGCGCTGTCCGCCCTCACCGCAATCTCCCTCGCATGCTCCGGCGCCCCCGCAGCGCCGGCCCAGACAGCGGCCCCGGAGGGGACGGTCAAGCCGTGGGACGCCCCGGCCGACCCGCCGCGGATCACCCGCACCGGCCAGGTGCAGGAGTGGGTCAACCAGGTCGACCACAAAAACGTGCTCTCCTACAAGGTCTTTTCCCCTTCCATGCGCCGCGACATCCCCGTGGCCGTCATCCCCGCGACCGACCAGGCGGGCAACCGCGTGCCAAACGCGCCCACCCTGTACCTGCTCAACGGCGCCGGCGGCGCGGAGCAGAACCAGGACTGGCTGAAGCTGTACCCGGCCAAGGACTTCTTCGCCGGCAAGCGGGTCAACGTGGTCGTGCCGCAGGCCGGCGCGTTTTCCTACTACACCGACTGGGTAGACGAGAACGTGCACTCCGACTACATCAACGGCCCGCAGAAGTGGGAGACCTTCCTAACCAAGGAGCTGCCGGGCCCGATCGAGCGCGTGGTGGGCGCCAACGGCCGCCGCGCCGTGGCAGGCGTGTCCATGTCCGCCACCTCCGCCCTGCTGCTGCCGCAGCACAACCCAGGGATGTACCAGGCCGCGGCGGCGTTTTCCGGCTGCGCGGCCACATCCTCGCCGCACGGCTACAACTTCGCCCGCGTAACGGTCAACCGCGCATCGGCCACCCCCGACTTCAAAACGGTCACTCCGGAGAAGATGTGGGGTCCGATGAACAGCCCGTACAACCGCTACAACGACGCACTGCTGGGCGCTGAAAAACTGCGCGGCACCAAGCTGTACATCTCCTCCGGCACGGGACTTGCGGGCAGGCCGGACCAGGTCAGCTACCTCATGGGCATCGGCGCCCCGCAGATCGCCGCGCAGGCCGGCTCCGCGGTGCTGCAGGTCGAAGGCGGCGTCATCGAGGCCGCAGTGAACACCTGCACCCACGACCTGAAGGCCAAGTTGGACGGCCTGGGCATCCCCGCCCACTTCGAGCTGCGCAACGCGGGCACCCACTCCTGGCCGTACTGGACCGAAGACATGAACCGCGCCTGGACCACCACCATCGCGCCCGCCCTGGGGGTCTAAATGCGCGACATCGAGCCGCAGCTTCTCGACGACCTCACGGGCACCCCCGCCCTCGAATGGGCCCGACAGTGGTCCAACGCGACGGAGGCCGGGCTCGACACCGACGCCCTGCGCGAACGCATCCTCGCCGCGCTCGATTCCGACGACCGCATCCCGTTTGTCACCCGGCGCGGCGACTACCTCTACAACTTCTGGCGCGACGCCGAGCACCCGCGAGGGTTGTGGCGGCGCTGCTCCTTCACCTCGTTCACTTCGTTCACCTCGTTCCTCGGTGAACGAAGTGAAGGAGCAGGAGGAGGCGGCACTGAGTGGGAGGTGCTGCTCGACCTCGACGCCCTGGCTGCCGACGAGGGCGAAGACTGGGTGTTCAAAGGCTCGTCGCTGCTTCCGCTGACCTGGGACCGGGCGCTGATCCGCCTGTCGCGCGGCGGCGCGGACGCGGTCGTGGTGCGCGAGTTCGATCTGGACACCCGCAGCTTCCTCAGCGCCGACGACGTCGGTTTCGTCTTCGACGAAGCCAAAACCGACGTCAGCTGGGTCGACCGCGACACCATTTTGGTCGGCACGGACTTCGGCCCCGGCACCCTGACCAATTCCGGCTACCCCATGCAGGTCGTGCGCGTCACGCGCGGCGGCGACGCAACCGTCATCTTCACCGGCGAGCCCGAAGACGTGGCGGTGGGCGCGGGGTATGAGGTGGGCGCCCGAAGGACCGTCGTCACGCGGGCGCTCGACTTCTACACCTCCCGCACCTGGGTCGACGGCGAGCTCATCGACGTGCCGGACGACTGCGACGCCATCTGCCACCGCGAGTGGTTGTTCATCCAACCGCGCACCGCATTCGCCGGCGTCCCCGCCGGCGCCCTGGGCGTGATCGAACTCGACGCGTTCCAGCAGGGCGAGCGCGAATTCACCGTGCTGGAACAGGACGCGACGGTGGAATCGATCGCGCTGACGCAAACAGCTGTGCTGGTGACCTGCCTGGCGGACGTGGCCACCCGCATCTTCCGCATCAGCCTGGGGTCGTGGCAGCGCACCGAGCTGGCGTTGCCGGAGGCCGCGAGCGCGCACGTGGTGGCCACGAGCCCGCTCGACGGCGACGAGTTCTGGATCGCCGCTTCCTCGTTTACCACCCCCACCACGCTGCTAGTGGGCGACGCCTCCGGCGAACTCACCGAAGTCAGGCGCGCCCCAGCGTACTTCGACACCACCGGGTTGGAAACGCGCCAGCACTGGATGGAATCCGCCGACGGCACGCGCGTGCCCTACTTCATCACCGGCGACTTCTCCCGCGGCGCGCGGCCGACGCTGGTGGGCGGCTACGGCGGCTTCGAGGTCTCGCTCACGCCGGCGTTTTCCAACGTGCGCGGCATCGCGTGGCTCGAGCGCGGCTTTTTCTACGTCCAGCCCAACCTGCGCGGCGGCGGCGAATTCGGCCCCGAATGGCACTCGCAGGCGGTCAAGACCAACCGGCACAAGGTCTGGGAGGACCACCGGGCCGTCCTGGAGGACGTCGTCGAGCGGGGCTACGCCACGCCAGAGCAGATTGCCATCCGCGGCGGCTCCAACGGCGGGCTGCTCACCTCCGGCGCGCTGGTGCAGTACCCGGAGTGCTTCGGCGCCGCCGTGATCCAGGTGCCTCTGACAGACATGCTGCGCTACCACATGCTTTCCGCCGGCGCGTCCTGGATGGCGGAGTACGGCGACCCGGACAACCCCGACGAGCGCGCCGCCATCGAGCGGTGGTCGCCGCTGCACAACATCCGCCCGCGCGAGGAGGTGGTCTATCCCCCAGCGCTGGTGACCACCTCCACGCGCGACGACCGGGTCCACCCCGCCCACGCCCGCACCTTCGCCCTTGCGCTGTGGAAGGCGGGCCAGCCGGTGGACTACTTCGAAAACACCGCAGGCGGGCACGCCGGCGCCGCCGATAATGCACAGGTGTCGCGGGTGGAGGCGTTGATCTACGAATGGATCTCCCGCCGGATCCACGACAAGGCGCGCGAGGGCCTGGCGTAGACTTCCCGGCGATGAAAAACCTCAGGCTGCGCTCCACACCTATCCCCGGCACTCGCGATCGTTACACGGGGGTTGAGTTCAACCTCGGCTTCCACGTCACGCACTACGACCTCAACTTCGACTACAAGGTCGCGCCGAACCGCCTCGACGCGGTGGCCACCCTGACGCTGACCACCTGGCGCGAGCTCAACCACCTCACGCTGGATCTGACCTCGGGGCTGTCGGTGCGCCGCATCGAGGCCACCAACGGCTTCGGCATCAAGCGCTACCGCCAGTCCGGCGGCAAGCTGCGCATCACCTTCGACCAGTTCATCCCGGTGGACACGGAGCTGCAGCTGACCATCCGCTACGCCGGCACCCCGCGCCCGCGCCGCACCGCCTGGGGGATGCTGGGCTGGGAGGAGCTGGAAAACGGCGCGTTGACGGCGAACCAGCCCAACGGCGCGCCCTCTTGGTTCCCCTGCGACGACACGCCGGACGAGAAGGCCACCTACTCCTTCAACGTGCGCGCGGACCGCGGCTACGTGGCGGTGACGAACACGACTGCGCGCCCCATGGCCACCTACCTGGCCACAGTCCAGGTGGGCCAGTTCCACCGCGTGGCGCTGGGCCGCAACACCGTCGCCTGGCTGCCGCCGAACACCTTGGTGGGCGACCTGGATAAGCAGCAGGCAATGCTGGACTGCTTCGAAACCGTCTTCGGCCCCTACCCCTTCGAGGACTACCAGGTGGTCGTGCACGAGGACGAGCTGGAAATTCCGCTGGAGGCGCAGGGGCTTTCCATCTTCGGCGTCAACCACCTGCGGGGCAACGAGCGCCTGATCGCCCACGAGCTGGCGCACCAGTGGTTCGGCAACTCGCTCGGCATCGCGCAGTGGGAGGACATCTGGCTCAACGAGGGCTTCGCCTGCTACGCGGAGTGGCTGTGGGCCGACTATTCGGGGCAGATGCCTCTCGACGCCTCCGTGCGCGCCCACTACAACAAGATCACCCCGATGCATTTCACGCTGCAGGACCCGGGGGCGCGCGACATGTTCGACGACCGCGTGTACAAGCGCGGCGCGATCGCGCTGCACGCTTTCCGACGCGCCGCAGGTGACCCCGCCTTCTTCGCCGCGGTGCGCGACTACGTCTCCCGCGGCGCCCACGGCGTGGTGGAGACCTTCGACCTGGTCAACGCCTTCGCGCGCCAGGGCGTGGAAATCAGCGACCTGCTGGACCAGTGGATCAACCACCCTGAACTTCCGGAGTGCCCGTGAAACACCTCTCCCTGGCCACCGTCTTCGCCGCGGCCAGCGGCTTTGTGGTCATGTGGATTGCCAGCTGGGCGCTCGACGCCGAGCACGGCTACCGCTACTTCTTGGCTTACTGGGGGCTGTTCTTCGCCGCCACCGGGCTCATCGACGGCATCACGCAGGAAACCACCCGCGCCGTGGCCGCCGCCCAGAACACGCAGGCGCGCGGCGGCGCCAACCCGTGGAAACTCGGCGCCGCGATAGGCGGCGGGCTCGCCGTGGTGGTGCTGGGCGCCGGGTTCGCCTCGATGAGCCGCATCGTGCCCACGCACCCCGGCACCGCCACCTCGCTGCTCGCGTTCGGGCTGTTTAGCTACGCCTTTCAGGCGGTGCTCTCCGGCATCCTCAGCGGCTCCGGCCTGTGGGAGCGCTACGCGGCGCTGGTAGCCCTGGACTCGGGCGTGCGGTTGGTCTTGGCCGTGGTGGTGTGGGCGCTCGGCGGCGGGCTGGTGGCGTTTTTGGCCATCACCGTCATCGGGGCGGTGAGCTGGGCGGTGATCCTGGCGCTTTCCCCGGTGCGCGTCTGCCTGGACGTGGACCGCGCCGCGTTTGCGCGCCGCGTCGGCTCCGCCATGGTCGCCTCCGGCGCCTCCGCCGCGCTGATCACGGGCTTTCCCACCGCCGCTTCCGCCGCCTTCCCGGCCGCGGCCTCGGGCGCTGCGGTGGCCGCGATCAACAACGCCGTCATGCTCACCCGCGCGCCGGTGCTGGTTCCGCTGCAGCGCTTCCAATCCGCCCTGGTGGTCCGCTTCGTGGAGCGCCGCAGCAACATCTACGCGGCGCTGGCGGCCCCCATCGGGGCGATCCTGGGCCTCGGCGCGCTCGGTTTCGCCGCGGCCTGGCTCATCGGCCCCTGGATTCTGCGCGTGGCCTACAAGCCGGAACTGTTCGTCGGCGGGCTCACGCTCGGCCTGCTCACCTTCGCCTCCGCGTTCATGGGCATGCTCATGATCACCGGCGTGGCCGTGCTCGCGCTGGAAAAGCACGCGTTTTACGTCGCCGGCTGGCTCGCCGCCACCGCCACCTCCTTCGCCGTGCTCTTCCTCGCACCGTGTGGTGTGGCCGCCACCGTGGTGGTCGCGCTGTTCGCCGGGCCCATCGTCGGCGCGCTCGTGCACCTGGCGGGCCTTGTAAAGTAGCGGGCCATGAAACGTTTGCTGGTCACCGGGGGCGCGGGCTTTATTGGGGCGAATTTTGTCCGTCAGGCGTCGCAAAGCTACCGCATCACTGTCGTGGACAAGCTCACCTACGCCGGCAACCGCGACAGCCTGCCGGAAGGCATCGAGTTCGTGCGCGGCGACATCTGCGAGCAGACGCTTATCGACGAGCTCGTCTCCGCCGCCGACGCCGTCGTCCACTTCGCCGCCGAATCCCACAACGACAACTCGCTTCGCGCCCCCGAGGCGTTCGTACACAGCAACATCATGGGCACGTTCACGCTGCTCGAGGCGGTGCGCAAACACAACACGCGGCTGCACCACATCTCCACCGACGAAGTGTTCGGCGACCTCGAGCTCGGTGGCACCGACGCGTTCACAGAAACCACGGCGTACAACCCGTCGTCGCCGTACTCGGCCACCAAGGCTGGCTCGGACCACCTCGTGCGCGCCTGGGTGCGCTCCTTCGGCGTGCGCGCGACGATTTCGAACTGCTCCAACAACTACGGCCCCTACCAGCACGTGGAAAAGTTCATCCCCCGCCAAGTCACCAACATCCTGTGCGGCGCACCCGCCAAGCTCTACGGCAGCGGCGCGCAGGTGCGCGACTGGATCCACGTCGACGACCACAACGCCGCCGTGCTGGCCATCCTCGAGCGCGGGCGCATCGGCGAAACCTACAACATCGGCGCGAGCCTGCCCGGGCAGGCGCACGTGACCAACAAAGAGGTCATCGAAGCCATCTGCGAGCTGATGGGCGGCACCTACGAGCACGTCGCGGACCGGCCGGGCCACGACCAGCGCTACACCATGGACGCCACCAAGATCCGCCGCGAGCTGGGCTGGAAGCCGCGCTACACCGACCTGCGCGCAGGCCTGGAGCAGACCATCGAGTGGTACCGCGAGAACCGCTGGTGGTGGGAAGCTGACAAGGCGGGCATTGAGCAGCGTTACGCGGAAAGGGGACAGTGACATGGAAACCACCATCGACGGCCTCGAGGTCCACACACTGACCGTCCACGAGGACAACCGCGGCTGGTTCAAGGAGAACTGGTCCGGGCAGCACCTTCTCCCGAAGCAGCACAACGTCAGCTTCAACGCCCGGCGCGGCGCCACCCGCGGCATGCACGCCGAGCCGTGGGACAAGTGGGTCTCCGTAGCCACCGGCCGGGTCTTCGGCGCCTGGGTGGACATGCGCGAAGGCTCCGCCACCTTTGGGGCGAAGTACACCTGCGAGATCGGCCCGGACACCGCCGTGTACGTCCCCCGCGGCGTGGCCAACGGCTTCCAGGCGCTCGAGGACGACACCACCTACATCTACCTGGTCAACCAGCGCTACCGCCCCGGTGGGGCGTTCTGCTCCTACCGTGAGATCGACTGGCCTCTCGAGCCCACCGAGCTCTCCGCGAAAGACCTCGCGCACCCCATGCTCGCGGACGCCTCCCCGCTTCCCCCGCGCCGCATCCTGGTCACCGGCGCGAACGGCCAGCTGGGCCGGGCGCTGCGCCAGCTCTGGTCGGATGCGCAGGCTCATTTTGTGGGCCACGACGAATTCGACATCTGCCGCGCCGCTGACGCGGCGGACAGCGCGGGGATCGACTGGTCGGACTACTGGGCGATCGTGAACTGCGCCGCTTACAACGACGTCAACGGCGCGGAGGACGACCGGGCCGGGGCATGGGCGGTGAATGCGGCGGCGCCGGCGAAGCTCGCGCAGATCAGCAACGCGCACGACCTGACACTCGTGCACGTCTCATCCGACTACATCTTCGACGGCGGCACCGAGGTCCACGACGAAACCGAGCTGCCCTCGCCGCTGAGCGCCTACGGCGCGTCCAAGGCTGCCGGCGACACGGCGGCGCAGGTGGCGCGCAAGCACTACGTGGTGCGCACGAGCTGGGTGTTCGGCGACGGGCGCAACTTCATGTCCGTGATGGCAGACCTGGCCGCGCGCGGCGTGTCACCCAAAGTGGTCTGCGACCAGCGCGGGCGCCCCACCTGGGCCGAAGACCTGGCAAAAGGGATCGCGCACCTGTTGGACACGGGCGCGGACTACGGCGTGTACAACATCTCCTCCGACGGGGACGTGGCCACGCGCGATGAGATCGCCATGGCGGTGTTCGTCGCCGTCGGCGGCGACCCGGCGGACGTGCACCCCGTGACCACCGAGCAGTACGGCGCCGAATTCGGCGTGGAGGCGCCGCGCCCGAAAGAATCCACGTTGTCGCTGGACAAGATCAAGGCCACCGGCTTCGCGCCCACGAACTGGCGCGCGGCGCTGGCGCTGTACGCGGCGCTGCGGTAGCTAGACTGCGCAGACATGAAGGGCATCATCCTCGCCGGCGGGTCGGGCACGCGCCTGTACCCGATCACCCAGGGCATTTCGAAGCAGCTCATGCCCATCTACGACAAGCCGATGATCTACTACCCGCTGTCCACGCTGATCAGCGCGGGCATCCGGGAGATTTTGATCATCACTACCCCGGAGGACCGGCCCAACTTCGAGCGTTTGCTTGGCGACGGTTCACGCCTCGGCATCATGCTCCACTACGCCGAGCAGCCGAAACCGGAGGGGCTGGCGCAGGCGTTTTTGATCGGCGAGGAGTTCATCGGCGACGACTCGGTGGCCTTAGTCCTCGGCGACAACATCTTCGACGGCGGCGGCATCGCCCAAGCGCTCGGGCAGATCCACGACATCGAAGGCGGCGCGATCTTCGCCTACGAGGTCTCCGACCCGCAGCGCTACGGCGTGGTCGAGTTCGACGCGGACGGCACCGCGCTGTCCATCGAGGAAAAACCCGCGCAGCCGAAATCCAACTTCGCCGTGGTGGGGCTGTACTTCTACGACAACGACGTCATCGAGATAGCCAAATCGATCACGCCGTCCGCCCGCGGCGAGCTGGAGATCACCTCGGTCAACGAGGCCTACCTCGACCGCGGCGACCTCAAAGTCCACCGCCTGCACCGCGGGGACGTGTGGTTAGACACCGGCACCATCGA
This sequence comes from Corynebacterium fournieri, assembly GCF_030408775.1. Classification (NCBI taxonomy): domain Bacteria; kingdom Bacillati; phylum Actinomycetota; class Actinomycetes; order Mycobacteriales; family Corynebacteriaceae; genus Corynebacterium; species Corynebacterium fournieri. The sequence goes on along the minus strand of NZ_CP047210.1, from coordinate 212,910 downwards.
CTCCATGAGCGAGGCCAGCGCCTACGTGGAGGTGCTGCAAAAACGCACCGGCACCGTCATCGGCTCGCCGGAGGTGGCGGCCTACCGCGAAGGCTTCATCAGCGCCGCCCAGCTTCAGGCGCTCGGCGAGCAGGTGCTCAAATCCGGCTACGGCCGCTACCTCATCGACGCAGCAAGGGATTAACCAATGGCCACGATTACTGCTCTGGTGACCGTCTACCACGGCACGGACGCCGACGACCTCGCCCGCGCGCTCGACTCGCTTCGCGCGCAGACCCGCCCGGCGGACGAGCTGGTCATTGTGGCGGACGGTCCGGTCTCGGAAGCGGTCCGAAGGGTCGTCGACAAGCAGAAAGCCCGCGTGCTGTGGCTGCCGGAAAACTTAGGCGCAGGCCCCGCATCGCAGGCAGGCTTAACGACGATCGATTCCGACTACACCGCCCGCCTCGACTCCGACGACGCCGCCAAACCCGAACGCTTCGCCCGGCAGCTGGAATACCTGGAAGCCCACCCGGACGTCGGGGCGTTGGGCACCGCCGTCGAAGAGTTCGCCCGCGAACCGGGCGATACCGGCAACGTGCGCGCCCTGCCGGAAAACCCCCACACTTACGCGAAGATGAACTCGCCGGTGAACAACCCGTCGGTGATGCTGCGCACCCGCGCGGTCAAGGAGGTCGGCGGGTACCACGACGTGCACTTCATGGAGGACTACGACCTCTACGCGCGACTGATCGCCGGCGGCTGGCAAGTGCGCAACCTACAAGAGGCACTGACGGACTTCCAGGTCACCGACGCGCAGTTTTCCCGCCGCACCGGCCGCGACATGTTCGCCGCGGAAGCGCAGATGCAGCGCAACCTAGTCGCCTACGGGCTGATCGGCCGCCCACGCGCGGTGTTCAACCTGGCGGCGCGCTCGGCGTACCGCGCGCTACCCACAGGTCTTCTTCGGCGCGTGTATGCCGCGTTGTTCCACCGCGGGGAGTAACCTAACGCTCGATATGAGTGGTTTCGAGGACACCTGGCTGATCGTGCCCTGCTACAACGAGGGCACGGTCATCTTCGACGTGCTTACCCACGCGCGCGAGACGTTCCCCAACATCGTGGCGGTCAACGACGGCTCCCGCGACAACTCCGCGGCCCAAATCCGCGCCGCCGGCGCCCACCTGGTGGACCACCCGGTGAACCTGGGCCAGGGCGCCGCCATCCAAACCGGCGTGGAATACGCCCGCGCCCAGCCCGGCGCCGAGTACTTTGTCACCTTCGACGCCGACGGCCAGCACCAGGTCAAAGACGTCAAGCGCATGATCGAGCGGCTGCGCACCGAACCGCTGGACATCATCGTGGGCACCCGCTTCGCCGGCCAGGACAACTCCCAGGTGCCCTGGATCAAGCGCGCCGTGCTGAAAACCGTGGTGATGCTCTCCCCGCGCACGAAGCGCCTCGGGCTGACGGATGCGCACAACGGGCTGCGCGCCTTCAACCGCACAGTCGCCGAGGAGATGAACATCCGCATGAACGGCATGTCGCACGCCTCCGAGATCGTGAACATGATTGACAAGTGTGGCTGGCGCGTGGACGAGGAACCGGTGGACATCCTCTACACCGAGTACTCCATGTCCAAGGGGCAGAGCCTGATCAACGGCGTGAACATCCTCGCCGACGGACTCGTTGCAAGGAGGCTGCCATGATCCAAGCGTTGTTGCTGCTCGCGGTTGTCGCGTTGGCCTGGTACTTCTTTGCCAACCGGCGTAAGGCGAACGCCAAAGCCTGGGTGAAAATCGGCTTCGCGCTGATGATCCTCGCGGCGATCTGGGCGATCGCGCGCCCCGACGACGTCACCGTGCTAGCCAACTGGCTCGGCGTCGCCCGCGGCACGGACCTGATGCTGTACGTGCTGGTGGTGGCGTTTTTCTTCACCACCATCTCCACCTGGACGCGCTTCCGCGAGCAGGAGCTGCGCTACGCCCGCCTGGCGCGCGCGGTAGCGCTGCAAAACGCGCAGGCGCCGGGGCAGGTGCTTGGCGACGAACCGAAGGAACGTCGCTAAGCAACCGCCTAGAAGCCGCGGCGGATCCACTCCTCTAAATGCGGTGCCTCCGCGCCGACGGTGGTGTGGTCGCCGTGACCGGTGCGCACCACCGTCTCCGCCGGCAGGTCCAGCACGGACTTTTGCAGCGAGTGGATGATGGTGTCGAACGAGGAGAAAGACCTCCCCGTCGCGCCCGGCCCGCCCTGGAACAGGGTGTCGCCGGAAAACAGCTCGCCGGCCTCCTCGGCGTAGATCACCACAGAGCCCGGCGAGTGGCCCGGGGTGGACATCACGCGCAGCTCGGTGCCGGCGATGTCGAACGTGGCACCGTCGAGCAGCTGGCGGTAGTGCGCGCCCGGGTTCTGGCGCTGCCACAAAAAGCCGTCGGTCGGGTGCAGGTACACCGGTGCGTCGACTAGGCGGGACAGCTCGGGCGCGGCGTCGATGTGGTCGGAGTGGCCGTGGGTGGCCAAAATGCCTTTGACGCGTCTGTCCCCCACCGCCTGCGCGATCGCTTCGGCGTTGTGGGCGGCGTCGATGATGTAGACCTCGGAATCGTCGCCGACGATCCAGACGTTGTTGTCCACCTCCCACTCGCCGCCGTCAAGCTTGAACAGCCCGGAAGTGACTACGTTGTCGATGCGCATTAGAACTCCACCACGCTTCGCAGCACGTCGCCGCGCTTCATCTTGTCAAAGGCTTCCTCGATGTCGCCGACGCCGATGCGCTCGGAGACGAACTCGCCGAGCGGGAAACGGCCCTGCTTGTACAGCTCCACGTAGGCGGGGAAGTCGCGCTCCGGCAGGCAGTCGCCGTACCAGGCGGGCTTGATCGAGCCGCCGCGGGCGTACAGGTCGATCGCGGGGATGTCCACATGGTCCGTCTGGTTGGGCACGCCGACCATGACCATGCGTCCGGCGAAGTCACGGGCGTAAAACGCCAGGCGCCAGGTGGGCTGGATGCCCACCGCGTCGATGGTCACGTCCGTGCCGAAGCCGCCGGTGAGCTCGCGCACGCGCTCGATGACTTCGTCTTCGCTCATGTCCTTGGAGCAGATGGTCTCCGTCGCGCCGAACGTGGTGGCGGCGTCGCACTTTCGTTCGTCCACGTCGACGGCAATGACCTTCGTCGCCCCCGCCAACGCAGCTCCCGCCACGGCAGCCAGGCCGACGCCGCCGAGGCCGAAGACTGCGACCGACTCGCCGCGCTGTACCGCGCCGGTGTTCGCCGCCGCGCCAAGGCCGGCCATGATGCCGCAGCCGAGCAGGCCAGCGGCGGCGGGGTCGGTGTCCGGGTCGACCTTCGTGCACTGCTTTTCGTGCACGAGGGTCTTCTCCGCGAACGAGCCGATGCCGAGGGCGGCGGTCAGGGCGGTGCCGTCCTCGAGCGTCATGGGCTGCGAGGCGTTGTGGGTGTTGAAGCAGTTTTTCGTGTCGCCCTTGCGGCAGGCGCGGCACTCGCCGCACACGGCGCGCCAGTTCAGCACCACGAAGTCGCCCGGTGCGACGTGGGTGACGTCCTCGCCGACCTGGTCGACGACGCCGGCCGTTTCGTGGCCGAGTAGGAACGGGAACTCGTCGGCGATGTCGCCGTTGCGGTAGGCCAGATCCGTGTGGCACACGCCGGTGGCCTGCACCTTGACCACCACGTCGTTCAGGCCGGGATCTGGGATGACAATGTTGGCGACCTCGACGGGTGCGCCTTGCTCGCGGGCAATGACTCCTTGGACTGTCTGTGTCATGTCCACAAGGCTACGAGCGCGCGATGACATTCGCCACGTGCTCGTGGCCGCGCTGGTTCACGTGGATGGGCAGGTTGCCCGGACCGCCGTAGAAGTCCACCAGCCCGGCCCACATGCGCTGGTTGTCGGGCGCGCACATGTTGTTGTTCCACGTGGACGGCTTCAGGTCCAAAAACTCCGTGCCGGTGGCGCGGGCGGCGTCCACCTGCATCCACTGCGCGAGGTTCTCCCAGCGCTGCACGTCCGCGAAGCGGGTGGCGTCGGCGACGTTCGGGGCGACATGGAACAGGCACACGCGGTCGCCGGCGGTGACCTTGGGGTAGCCGACGAACTGGATACGCGCGTTCGGGGCGGCGGCGCGGATGCGGTTGATCTGCGGGACCATGTAGTTGACAAAGTCTCGGCGGATGTCCGCGTCCGGGCGGGAGGTGTTGTTGTACGTGTCGTTGAACCCAACGGAGATGATCACGCGCGCGGTCGCCGGGGACAGGCCGCGGTCGGCGATGGCGCGGTCGACCTGCTGGAAGAAGCCGGGACCCTTGGAGACGGTGACCACGCCGGTGCAGGAGTAGTCGCGCGCGGCCAGGCCCAGCTTGGCGGCGGAGCGCTTGCCCCAGTTCGTCGGGGAGGTCGGGCACCAGGTGCCGTTGTCGGAGCGGCCCCGCGGGTCCAGGCCCAGCTTGCCGGCGGCCCATTCGGGCACGTTCGGGTCGGAGATGACGGAGTCGCCGAAGATGACCATGTTGCGGTCCTGGGCGTCGGCGGCAGGCGACAGGGGCGCGAACAGCGCTGCGGCCGCAGCAACAGTGGCGGCGATGCGGCGGGAAAGAGACACGGCAATCCTTTCACAGGGGAAACTTACGTAACGGTAGGCTACATTACTCTCATGCGTCCCACCCACCGTCCGATGTTCTTACTCAAATCTTTCGCCCGCTTCGTGCCCGCCGTTACACGCGCAGGCCTCATCAGCGCCGAAGGAGGCCCCCGCGCAGCCCTCGCGCTCGCCCCCAACCTCGCGCGCTACTGGTTCACCACCGCCCGCGAAGTCGAACAAGGCGCCGCCGCGGTCCCCGACCGCATCGCACTTATCGACGACGCAGGCGTGCTCACCTACCGCCAACTCCGCGACGACTCCCGCCGCCTCGCCTCCTGGCTGCTCACCCTCAAAGAACAACGCGGCCTCGCTGAGCTGCGCATCGGCGTGATGGCCCGCAACGGCCGCGGCATCATCCTGCCGCTCGCCGCCAAAGGCTACGCCGGCGCCCACATCTTCCTGCTCAACATCGGCTCCTCCCCCGAACAGCTCGCCGGCATCTTCGCCGAAAACGACATCAACGTGCTGTTCATCGACGACGAATTCGCCGACCGCCTCCCCGCCACCCCAGGCATCACCATCGTCCGCGCGGACGAAGACGGCGGCACCGGGCTGAGCATCAGGCAGGTGGTGGGCCGAAGGGACGTCGATAGGCAACTGCCCCGCTGGCCCAAACACGGCAACCTCGTGCTCATGAGCTCCGGCACCACCGGCATCCCCAAAGGCATCGTGCGCCCCGAACCGCGCCTGCCGTTCGTGGTCGCCGGCTACCTCGAAGCCATCCCGTGGCGCGCCGGCGACACCGTCCAACTGACCGCCTCCCTGTTCCACACCTGGGGCTGGTCCGCGCTGCAAGTGGCGTTAGCGACGCGCTCCACCATCGTCACCCAACGCATCTTCGACGCCGAGAAGTGCTTCCGCCAGATTGAAAAGTACCGCTGCGACGGGCTGATCTCCTCGCCCATCTTCTTCAAACAGATGCTGGACCTTCAGGAAAGCTACGACACGTCCTCGCTGCGCTACCTCGCCTCCGCCGGCAACGCCATCACCCCGTCGCTGTTGCGCCGCACCACCGAACGCTTCGGGCCGATCCTGGCCAACATCTACGGCTCCACCGAACTCGCGCTTGCCGCCGCCGCCTCGCCCGAACAGATGCAGGCCGACCCCACCACCGTGGGCAAAGTCCCGCCCGGCACAGTGCTCAAGCTTTACGACGACCAAGGCCACGAAGTCCCCACCGGACAAACGGGACGCATCTTCCTGCACAACGAAACGGCACTGCGCGGCTACACCAACCCAGAGACCGAAACCGTGGAAATCGACGGGCTGATTGAGATGGGCGACCTCGGCTACTTCGACGCCGACGGGTTCTTGCACGTGCAGTCCCGCTCCGACGACATGATCATCGTCGGCGGCGAAAACGTCCACCCGCAGTCCGTGGTGGAAGTGCTCGAAGACATGCCCGGCGTGGGCGAGGTCTACGCGCACGGCGTCGACGACGACGACACCTTCAAACGCATCGCCGTGTGGGTGGTGCGCAGCGCCGACATCGCCTCCGACATCAGCGCAGAGGCGGTGCGCGACTGGGTGCGCTCGCACCTGGCCGACCACTCCGTGCCGCGCGACGTGCACTTCGTGGACTCGCTGCCGCGCAACGCCGTGGGCAAGGTCGTGCCGCGCTTCTTGCCGGGTTTAGGGCAAAAAAATTGAGCCACCTGCGAGAATCGAACTCGCGACCTTCTCATTACGAGTGAGATGCTCTACCGACTGAGCTAAGGTGGCCGGGCATACGCGATGCACCAGACAGGGAGTTTATCGCAGCGCGACCGGCTAGAGAAACCAGCAGGTCAACGCACGTTGCAGGCGAGCCGGATGCGGCCGAGCATGCCGTTGAACGCCACCGCCGGCTGCACCTGCTGCGCCAGCCGCAGCCGGCACTGCGCAATCGCCTCCTGACACTCCACCAGGCCGTCCGCGGTGGTGCGCTCGGCGATCTCGCGGGCCAGACCCTCGTAGTCCGGGTGGATCAGCGGCAAGTCGGCGCCGGACTGGATGATCATGGCGTCGCGGTACACCCCGGCCAAATCCACCAGCACCAGGTCGAACATGTCGCGCTTGCGGCGCGTGCCGCGCTTCTTCTGCTCCTCTTCGAGCGCTTTTATCGACGACGCCACGCCCCCCAACGCCCTCGCCGCGCCTTTGCCCTTCGCGCCCATGCCGAGGGCGTTTTCCAGCTTCGCCCGCTCGGCCTCGTCTTCGGCTTTGTGCGCCTCCACGGCCTCGCTTTCCGCCGCCTTCACCAGCGCGCCGACGGCTTGGAACGCCTGCGCGCCGTGGAAGACCAGCTCCGCCAAGTTGATGGCCATGGAACGGCGCTGTTGCACCTTCTCGGAGCGCACCAGAAGGCGGGCGCGGCCCACGTGCCGCATGGTCGCCGCGGCCGCGAGGCGGGCATCGTGCTCGCTGGCCCCCTCCTCGTCCACCAGGATGCGCACCACCTCGTCCTCCGTCGGCGCCGGCACGTACAGGTGGCGGCAGCGCGAACGCAGCGTCTGCGAGAAGTCCTGCGGGTCCGTCGAGGGCGCGCACATGATGATCACGGTGTGCTCCGGCGGTTCCTCCACCGTCTTCAGCAGCGCGTCGGCGGCGTCAGTGTTCAAACGGTCGGCGTTTTCGATGATGATCACGCGCCACGGCGCCACCGTGGGCAAGCGCGCCGCCTGCGGCACGATCGTGCGGCGTACGTACTCCACCGGGATGTTCACCCGCTGCGGCACCACGTGCAGCAGATCCGTGTGCGTGCCGGCCAACGCCAGGTGGCACGCCTCGCAGCGCCCGCAGCCGATCTCGTCCGGGTCCGTGCACATCAGCGCCGCAGCGAACGCCAGGGCGGCCTGAGAACGGCCCGCGCCCGGAGGGCCGGTGAAAAGCCAGGCGTGGGTCATGGCGTAGCCGTCGCCAAGCCTCGCAGCCTTGGCTGCAGACATGATCGTGTCGCGCACCGCCGGGGTGCCGGCGAGGCGCTCGCTGACGCTGCGGGTAGTCACGAATGATCAGACTACCCGCGCGCTAAGGTGATAGACCATGGAACGATTCTGGCGCGAGCTGCGGTGGCTCTGGGGCACGTCATGGCCCCTGTATGCCGCGACCGTGCTAGGCACAAACGTGCTGGCAGCGATCGGGTCGATGCTGTTCGTGCGCTACCTCATCCCCATGCCGGAAGTACAAGAGCTCGACTTCGACGGGCAACTGGGCGCAATCGGCGTGATCTACGCCGCCGTCGCGGTCGTGCTCGGCGTGGTGGTCACCCTCTACCTGTTCCGCCCCGTGCTGGAGTGGCAGCGCCACCCCGAAGGCCACGACCCGAACATGGTGCGCCACCTGGTCATGCGGCTGCCGGTGCTGCAAACCATCATCGTGGTCGGGGTGTGGGGCATCGGCACCGCCATCGTGACCGTTGGCGCTTGGCGGGTGGACGTCCGCCTGGCCACCGTGGTCCTCGCCACCGCCGCGCTGACCACCTTCGTCACCGCCGTTTTGACCTACCTGCAGGCCGAGCGCCTCGTGCGCCCCATCGCCGCCTCCGCGCTGGCGCGCCGCTTCGAGGACTCGACCCTGCAGCCGCCGATCAAGTGGCAGCTGTACCTGACGTGGTTCACCACCTCCGCCGTGCCGATGGTGGGCGTGCTGCTGCTGACCATCGCGCAGCGCTACGGCTACTTCGGCGGCACCGTCGGCGAGCTCACCTCCGCGATCGTGGCGCTGATCACCGCCGGCATGGTCACCGGGTTCGTGGGCACCGCGCTGGTGATCATGAGCGTGGTGGATCCGATCAAGGAGCTGCAGTCCGCCATCAACCGGGTGCGCCGCGGCGAGCAGAACACCCAGGTGGACATTTACGACGGCTCCGAAATCGGCGTGCTCCAGGCCGGGTTCAACGAGATGATGAAGGGCCTGCGCGACCGCCAGCGCGTGCGCGACATCTTCGGCCAGTACGTCGGCGCCGAGGTGGCGCAAAAGGCGCTGGAGGAGGTGCCGGAGCTCGGCGGCGAGGAGCGCAGGGTCGCGGTGCTGTTCATCGACGTTGTCGGGTCCACCACCTACGCCGTCGACCACACTCCCGAGGAGGTCGTGGCGGCGTTGAACGACTTCTTCGACGTGGTGGTCGAGGTTGTGCACCGCAACAAGGGCGTGATTAACAAGTTCCAGGGCGACGCGGCGTTGGCCGTGTTCGGCGCGCCCGCCTCGCTTCACGACGCTACCTCGCACGCCCTCCAGGCCGCCCGCGAACTCCAGCGCGATTTAGCCGGGCTGGAGCTCAAGGCCGGCATCGGCGTGGCCTCCGGGCACGTGGTGGCCGGCCACGTCGGCGGTTCCGACCGGTTCGAGTACACCGTCATCGGCGACGCGGTCAACGGTGCCGCGCGCCTGACCGACATGGCCAAGGACACCCCGGGGATGGTGCTCACCAATGCCGCCACCCTGCGCGCCGCCAACGAGGTGGAGCAGCAGCGCTGGACCCTGATGAAGTCGGTGGAGCTGCGCGGCCGCGGCAAGATGACGCAGCTGGCGCGCCCGGTGCGCTCCACCATGGCGGATCGCGCGTAGCGTTTTCGGGCATGCTGATTCTCCCACCCTGTGTGGGGCGGGTGTTGTGTGTGGGGGTTAGGTGGGGTCGAAAAGCAGTTCCATGGCGCCGGGGGTGGTCATGGGCACCTGTGCGCCGTTGGGAGCGACCCAGCGGATGCGCCCGTTCGGGTTGTTGATGTAGCCGAAGGCGCCAGCTTGGTTGTCGGCGTTGACGCCGTTGTGGAAGGGGCACAGTTCGGCGAGGTTGTCCATGTTGGTCATCCCGCCGTAGCGCCACGCTCTGATGTGGTGGGTCTGGGTGGTCTCGGCGGAGTGTTTGCAGTCGGGAAACGCACACGCCGGGCAGCACAGCTTCGACATCGTCTTCTGTTTCGCGTTGGCGAAGCGCTCGGCCTGATACAGGTTGACCGGGCCGTGCTGGGGGTGAAACGCGGCGACTTCGAGGACGTCGCCGAATTCATGCTGGAGGTAGTCCGCTCCGGTCATGGTGGTGCCGTCGGTGCAGGTGAGGGTGACGTCGTCGCCGGTGCCGGCGTGGATGCGCGCGAAGTCCGCGATCGGCACCAACACGATCGGTCGGAAGGTGGCGTGCGGGATGGTGTCGCCGTCGCGCAAAAGCTGCATCAGCGCGTCGGCGAGTTGGGCGCCGGCGGGGGTGGTGTTGTCGATCATGGCGCGAAGCGTGTGTTCGACATCGGCGAGGTCGCGTTCGTTGTAGGTGAAAATCATGGTGCGCATCCCGGCCCGTGAGCGGGTGAACCGGCACGCGGCGGCTGGGGGTTTGACCGGTTGTTTGATCAACCGTGCGATGCGTTTGGTCAAGGTGCGAAAGGCCCCGCGGTGGCGCACCAAATCAAGGCGGATGCGCCAGCGCTCGGCAGGGTCGTCGACGGCGCGCAGCTTCTTCTCAATCAGGATGAGCTGATCAATCGGCATGCCCTCAGCGAGCGTGAGGGCTTCGGCTTGTTTGCGGGTGTAGCGCGTCGGGCCGTAAAACGCGTGGTGCACCCGGGCCAGGTCACGCACCCGACCCGGCGACAGCCCGGCGGCCATCGCCACATCACGGTCGAAGTCGGCAAGCACCGCCACACCGGCGGAAACAAAGGACATAAAGTTCATGCCCCGGAAGCTATGGCGCGACCGCAACCCCGACAAGGCCCGGTCCCGGAGGCTGTGGACAACCGGGTTGAAGCATCAACAACCACGCCGCCTTATCCACAGCAACGAACAACGCGGTGGCGCAACAGCACCACCGCGACCTACGCTGCCAAGTTTTAGCGCTTGCGGGCCTTGACCACGCGCTTGGTGGTTTTCTTCGGCTTCGTCGCCTTCTTCGCGGCCTTTTTCTTGGTGGACTTCTTCTTCGTCGCCTTCTTGCCGCCGTTTTCGGCCTCGCGGGCGCGGCGTGCGGACAGCAGCTCGTTGGCGCGCTGGTCCGTCATGGTCTCCGGGGTGTCGCCGCGCTGCAGGGACGCGTTGGTTTCGCCGTCGGTGACGTACGGGCCGAAGCGGCCGTCCTTGATGCTCATGGGCTTGCCGGAGACGTCGTTGTCGCCGAGCATCTTCAGCGGCGGCTTCGCGGCGGCGCGGCCGCGGCGCTTCGGTTCGGCGTAGATGCGGCGCGCCTCCTCCAGGGTGATGGAGAAGATTTGGTCCTCCGAAGCCAGCGAGCGCGAGTCGGAGCCCTTCTTCAGGTACGGGCCGTAGCGGCCGTTTTGAGCGGTGATCACTTCCCCGTCGGCTGGGTCGACGCCGACTTCGCGCGGCAGGGACAGCAGCTGCATCGCCTCGTCGAAGGTGACAGTAGCCGGCTCCATCGAGGAAAACAGGGAGGCGGTGGCGGGCTTGAGCTGCTCGTCCACCAGCTGGGCCATGCGCTTTTCCTTCTGCGCGGCGGCCGTTTTGGTCTCCCAGTTCTTGGCGCGCTTGCCTTCCTCGGCTCGCTGCTTGTCCTCTTCGGCGCGCTCGGCGGCGATGATTTCTTCGGCGCGGGCTTCGGCGACGGAACGCTCGTCGTCACGCACGAGCTCTGTGACGTAGGGGCCGAAGCGGCCCTCCTTGGCCACGACGGTGCGGCCGTTGGCGGGGTTGGCGCCGAGCTCGCGGCCGGACTGCGGGGTGGCGAAGAGCTTCTCCGCCATCTCGAGGGTGATCTCGTCCGGGGTGGCGGATTCGGGCAGGTTAGCGCGCTGGTACTCGGGCTCGCCGTCTTTCTCGCCCACCACGCGTTCGATGTAGGGGCCGTAGCGGCCGACGCGGACGATGACGGGGCGGCCTTCGGAGTCGTCGAAAAGCTTCAGCGAGTTGGCCTTGCGCGCGTCGATGGATTCGAGGTTGTTCTCGATCATGTGCTTCAGCCCGCCGCGGCGCGCGAGCGCCTGCGCCATGGATTCCTTGGCGTCGGCGTCGCCGAAGTAGAAGCCGGACAGCCACTTCGTGCGGTTTTGGTTGCCGTGGGCGATCTCGTCGAGCTCGTCTTCCATCGAGGAGGTGAAGTCGTAGTCCACCAGAGCGTCGAAGTTGTTCTCCAACAGCCCCACCACGGAAAACGCGACCCAGGACGGCACCAGGGCGTTGCCGCGGACGAAGACGTAGCCGCGGTCCTGGATGGTTTTGATGATGGAGGCGTAGGTCGACGGGCGCCCAATGCCGAGCTCTTCCATCTTCTTCACCAGCGACGCTTCGGTGTAGCGCGCCGGCGGGTTGGTGGAGTGGCCGTCCGCGGTGACCTTGGTGGTGTTCAGCTCGTCGCCTTCGGCAAGCTGCGGCAGGCGGGTTTCGTTGGCTTGGCGGTCGGCGTAGGCGCGCAGCCAGCCGGGGAAGGTGACGGTGCGGCCGGTGGCGGCGAATTCGCACTTCTCCCCTGCGGCGTCGCCGGCGACTGTGACCTTCATGGAGGTCCCGCGTGCGTCTTGCATCTGGGAGGCGACGGTGCGCGCCCAGATCAGCTCGTAGAGCTTGAACTCCTCTGCGTCCAACGCCCCGGCGAGCTGGCCGGGGGTGGCGAAGCGCTCGCCGGCGGGGCGGATGGCTTCGTGGGCTTCCTGCGAGTTTTTCACCTTGCGGTCGTAGATGCGTGGGGCGTCGGTGACGTAGTTTGCGCCGTAGAGTTCGCGCGCGGCGGAGCGTGCGGCGTCGAGGCCCTGCTTGGACAGGGAGGTCGAGTCTGTACGCATGTAGGTGATGTGGCCGTTTTCGTACAGCCGCTGCGCGATGCGCATGGTGCGCGCGGAGGTGAAGTGCAGTTTGCGCCCGGCTTCCTGCTGCAGGGTGGAGGTCATAAACGGCGCGTAGGGCTTGCGCGAGTACGGTTTTTCCTCCACCGCGGTCACGCGCATGGATGCCGTGCCCAAAGCGTCGGCGAGCTCGTGGGCTTTTTGCTTGTCGACGACAACAGCTTCGCTCTTCAACCGCCCCCGGTCGTCGAAGTCGCGGCCCTGGGCGATGCGCTTGGCGTCGACGGCGACGAGCTTGGCGTCGAATTCGGTCTGGTTCTCCTTGACGGCATCGCGAGGAACGAGCGAGGCCGTCAAGTCCCAGTATTCGGCGGAGATGAACGCCATGCGCTCGCGTTCGCGTTCCACGATCACGCGGGTGGCCACGGATTGCACGCGGCCTGCGGACAGGCGCGGCATGACCTTCTTCCACAGCACCGGGGAGACCTCGTAGCCGTAGAGGCGGTCCAGGATGCGGCGGGTCTCCTGCGCGTCGACGAGGTCCATGTCCAGCTCTCGGGTGTTTTCGGCGGCTTCGCGGATGGCGGTTTCGGTGATCTCGTTGAACACCATGCGCTCCACCGGCACCTTGGGTTTGAGCGTTTCCAGCAGGTGCCAGGCGATGGCTTCGCCTTCGCGGTCCGGGTCTGTTGCTAGCAGCAGCTTGTCGGCCTGCTTGAGCTTGGCTTTCAGGTCCGAGACCTTCTTTTTCTTGTCGCCGTCGACGACGTAGATGGGCGTGAAGCCGTCTTCGGGGTTCACGCCGAGTTTCGCCCACGGTTCCTTCTTATACTTCGCCGGGATGTCGGCGGCGCGGCCAGGAAGGTCGCGGATGTGCCCGACGGAGGCCTCGACGATGTAATCGTCGCCCAGATACTTCTGTATCTTCTTCGCCTTCGTCGCGGACTCCACGATGACCAGAGTCTTGCCGCCTGCAGTCACGTGACTGACACCTCGTTTCGCAGAAAGTTTTTGCCTAACAGACAACTAGCACACGATTGTGCACCCGAGTAATACGACTACACTGCTCGGGTACCCCGAATCCGCGTTTGTCGGGGGCGGAAAGGATGCCTCTTCGTGGTCGATTCCCTGATCAATTTCCTGCACACGCTCATGGCGATGCCGGTGTTTTACCCCATCGTCACCGTCCTCATCGTCGCGGACGCCCTGGCACCGGTGGTGCCGTCGGAGACGGTGCTGAACTTGGCCGGCGCGTTTTCCGCGTCCCGCGGCGTGCCCAGCGTGTGGGGGGTCATCTTCGCCGCGATCATCGGCGGGATCATCGGCGACAACATCTGCTTCGCGCTCGGCGGCAAGCTCATCCACCGCGTCGAGGCCCTAGACCCGGAATCCAAGGCGGGCCAGGCGATCCGGTGGGTGCGGCGCAACATGAACCGCGGCGCGGGCGCGACCATCATCGTGGCCCGCTTTTTGCCGTGGGCGCGGTGGGTGGCCACGATCGTGCTGGGGTCGGTGCGCTACAACTGGTTCAAGTTCTTCTTCTTCGACACCGTCGGCGTGATCGTCTGGGCGCTGCTCAGCGTCGGTGTGGGCTACCTCGGCGGGCGCATCCTGCAGGACTACCCGCTGCTGGCCATGCTGCTGGGTGTGGCGCTGGGCTCGATGGTGGGTTTTGTCATCCAGAAGGCGCAGAACAGGCTGGCGGAGTGGCGCGACGTGCGCCAGGGCATCAGCGCCACATAAAAAACGGGGCCTTACCGCAAGGCCCCGTCGTAAAGCTTCTGTTGCTAGATCGCGCGCACCTGCTGCGCCTGCGGACCCTTTGCGCCCTCGCCGACCTCGAACTCGACCTGCTGGTTTTCCTCCAAGGTGCGGAAGCCCGAGCCCTGAATCTCGGAGTAGTGGACAAAGACGTCGGAGGAGCCGTCGTCCGGGGCGATGAAGCCGAAGCCCTTTTCGGCGTTGAACCACTTAACGGTGCCGGTTGCCATGGCGAAACCTTTCAAAGTATTGCGTGATGATGTCGTCCACCAGGGCCTAACGGGTCCTGGTGCCCGCGTGCACAATCCTCGCGAGCACCTCTTCGGGCGCACACAAAATCTGTGACCGACACCTAGTGTGCCACGAAGTGCGGGCTTTAGCACTGGAAACTGGCATACTTGCCTGTCATCATGGTTTCCACCTTCGGCACTGAGCTTATGGGCGCGCTCGAACGCCGCCACCCCGCGGCGACCATCACGCACGTCGAGCATGTCCCCGCACGTCAAGCGCGCTACGCCGAGTGGCCCGAGTGGGTGGAACCGCGGCTGAAGCAATTGCTTGTCGACGAAAATGTGTCCCGCCCCTACCTCCACCAAGCCCAATGCGCCGAGCTGGCCTGGCAGGGCACGGATGTGGTGGTAGCCACGGGGACGTCGTCGGGCAAGTCCCTGGGCTACCAGCTGCCGGTGCTTACCGCGCTGGCCCAAGACCCGACCGCGTGCGCGCTGTACCTGACCCCGACCAAGGCGCTGGGCTCGGACCAGCTGCAGGCCACGCTGCGCATGACCCGCGGCGCGGGGCTGGACGGCATCCACCCGGCGCCCTACGACGGGGACACGCCCGCAGAAGCCCGCTTAGGGATCCGGGAACAGACCCGCTACGTGTTTACCAACCCGGACATGCTGCACGCGGGCCTGCTGGGATCGCACGCCAGGTGGGCTCGGCTGCTGCGGCACTTGAAGTACGTGGTGGTCGACGAGTGCCACACCTACCGCGGGGTGTTCGGCGCGAACGTGGCGCTGGTGCTGCGCAGGCTTTTGCGCATCGCGAAAGCCTACGGGTCGGACCCGACGTTGATCTACGCCTCCGCCACCGCCGCGGACCCGGCGGGCCAGGCGCGCCGGCTCAGCGGGCGCGAGGCGGTGGCGGTGACCGACGACGCCGCCCCCGCCGGCGAGCGCACCGTCGTGCTGTGGGAGCCCGGGTTCATCGAGGGCGCCGAGGGCGAAGGCGGGGCGCCGGTGCGCTACCCCGCCACCACGGAGGCGGCCTCGATCTCCGCCGAACTTCTGCTGCAAGGCGCGCGGACGCTGACGTTCGTGAGGTCCCGGCGCGCCGCGGAGACGGTGGCGATGCGCACCCAGGAGCACCTGGTGGTGGCGGGCCGCGCCGACATGGCGGACCGGGTCGCGCCCTACCGCGCGGGCTACCTGGCGGAGGACCGCCGCGAGCTGGAGCGCCGCCTGGATGAAGGCGAGCTGCTCGGTGTCGCATCCACGAACGCGCTGGAGCTGGGCATCGACGTCGGCGGCTTGGACGCGGTGGTCATGGCTGGGTTCCCGGGCACGGTGGCGTCCTTCCGCCAGCAGGCGGGGCGTGCGGGCAGGCGCGGGCAGGGCTCGGTGGCGGTGCTGGTGGCGCGCGACGAGCCGATGGACACCTACCTGGTCCACCACCCGCAGGCGCTGCTGGGCACACCGGTGGAAAACAGCGTGTTCGACCCCTCCAACCCGTTTATCTTGCGCGGGCACGTCTACTGCGCGGCGGTGGAGCGCCCGCTTTCGCAGGCCGACGTCGACGCGTTCGGCGCGCGCGATGTGGTGGACGACCTGACTGCGTCGGGCCTGTTGCGCCGGCGTCCCGCGGGGTGGTTTGCGGTGCCGCAGCTCGAGGGCGACATCTCGCCCGAGTCGGCGCACGCCTCGGTCTCGCTGCGCGGCGGTGTCGGCGAGCAGGTGATGGTCGTGGATGTCACCGATGGGCGCCTTTTGGGCACCGTGGACGCCGCGCGCGCCATGAGCCAGGTCCACGACGGCGCGGTCTACATCCACCAGGGCGAGTACTTCGTGGTGCAACGCCTCGACCTGGACGACTACGTGGCACTGGTCGCGCCCGAGCGGCCCGACTACTCCACCCAGGCCCGCTCCACCACCGACATCTCCCTTCTGGGCAAGCCCCACGAGCTGGTGAACCCCTCGGCGGGGCTCTGGGTGGCCAGCGTGGATGTTGAGGTCGTCGACCGCGTCACCGGATACGTGGTGCGGCTCGCGGACGGCACCGTCAGCGAGCACATCCCCTTAGATCTGCCGGAGCAGCGCCTTGTCACCCGCGCGGTGGCCTACACCATCGACCCGATGGTGCTGGAGGAGCTGGGGATCACCGCCGGCGAGATCCCCGGTGCGCTGCACGCCGCCGAGCACGCGGCGATCGGGCTGCTGCCGCTTCTGGCCACCTGCGACCGGTGGGACATCGGCGGGGTGTCTACCGCCTTGCACCAGGACACGATGCTGCCCACCGTCTTCGTCTACGACGGCCACCCCGGGGGCGCGGGCTTCGCCGACGAAGGCTTCGCCCGTTTCCACGAATGGATCGAGGCCACCTGGGAGACCGTGCGCTCCTGCGGCTGCGAGGACGGCTGCCCGTCGTGCGTCCAGTCGCCGAAGTGCGGCAACGGCAACCAGCCGCTGGACAAGCGCGCCGCGCAGAAGCTGCTCGGCGCGCTTGTGACCATGACGGCGGGAACCACTGCCCGTTAGGGGCGGTTACGGCCCGGCGCGGGCGGCGGCCTCCGCACGGCGGCGGGTGGCCTCCACGATGACGTCGCCGCCGACTACTTCGCAGGAGGCGAGGCGCGCGCCGTTGAGGTCTGCCGTGCGCTGGGCCGTCGCGCACGCGTCCGCGCCCCGGTAGAGCGCGCTCGCCCCCGCCACAGCGGCTAAGTCGGCGGCCACGCGCGCCCGGTGGGTATCGGCGGTGCGCACCCCCACGGCGACCACCGCCAGCGCCAGGGAGACGATCGCGGTGATGATGCCGGTGGCGGTGACGGTGGCGGAGCCTTCGTCGTCAAGCGCACGCATCTTAGAACTCCACAGGGAACACGGCGGTGGCGCGCATGGTGCCGATGGGTGCCGGGATGGACGCCGTGGCCGTGGCCAGGCCGGCATGCTCGCTCACGGCAACCTCGCCGCGGGGTGCGGAGTAGTCGACGCCGATCGCGTAGGCGCGCGCTGCGGCCCCGGCGACGTCTACCGCCGCGACGTAGGCGGCGACGGTGGCAATGCCGCCGACGATCGCTGCGGTGACCACGACGAGCGCGGCGAGCGACAGCGCTGTTTCGACCGTGCTCATGCGCTTATCAGCCCGGGGTGTTGCTCAGCGCGTCGGTGATCACGCCTTCGATGGCGCTGGTGACGGCGTCGCCGTTGACCACGAGGTAGAGCACGCCGGCAAGCGCCGCGGCCGCCAGGGAACCGAAAGCATATTCGATAGTTGACATGCCCTGGTCAGAGCGCATTTTTCGGGTTTGATACACAGCATAGAGGTAGACAGAGGTGAGTGCAGAATTGAGGTGGTGCATGGGAAAACTCCTTCTATTTGATCAGTGTGGCGCCGAGGCTGATCACCGCGGGCGCGAGCCCGAGGACGAAAAACGCCGGCAGGAAAAAGGCGGTCAGCGGAATGGCGATGAGCACGCCCGCGCGTTCCGCTTTGGCTTTGGCCCGGTCTTCTGCGCCGGCACGCAGCTGGGCAGCGATGCGGCCGCAGCCTTGTGCGAGCGAGGTCCCGGAGGTGGCGGAAAGGGTCACAAGCCCGGCCAAGTCCTCGCCACCAGGCAGGTGGCGCAGTTCGGCCCAGGCGCGCTGGGGTTCAACGCCCAGCGCCGTCAGCGAGGCCACGGTGTGCCACGGACTGCGCACACCGGCGTGGGTGTCCGCGACCGCAGCGGCCGCGGTGGCGGCCGGCAGGCCCGCTGAGACGCATGCCGCGAACAGCTCGATGTCTGCTGCGCAGCGCTCCGGGTCGGCCGCAAACGGGCCGTCGCGCGGAGCCTTCGGGTCAGTGCCGCCGCCGACGCGTCCAGCGGGCCCGGCCGGGGCGACGACGAGCGCGGCCGCGACCAACACGGCGGGGAAAAGCCCGATCATGCTGCTGCTCCTTCGACGATTCGGCGCGAGACCACCACACCCGCGCACACAAGCGCCGTTCCCACCACCAGCAGCACCCCGCCGAGCCCGCCACCGGTGAGAAACGCCAGCGGCGACGCCCCCATCGCGGTGCCCATGAGCACACCGGCGACAGGCAGCGCGGCCAGCACCGCGGCTGTGGTCCGCGGCCCGGCGAGCGCTGCGCGGGTGGCGTCGCGGTGGCGGTTGGCGTGGTCGATGTCGTCGCGCAGCGCGGCCACAAGGTGCGCCAGCGGCACACCGCGGGCAACGGACAGCGCCCACAGCGCGCCGAGGCGCTCAAGTTCCGGCACCTGCGTTTCCAGCCGCGCCCCAGTGCGGGCCTGGTGGGAGATGCGCGTGGCCTCCCGGTGCAGCTGCCCCTCCCCCACGCTGTGCACCGCACGCGCCAGCGCTTCCGGCATCGTGGCCCCCGCCTCCAGATTGGTCGACACCGCGCCCAGGTAGGTCGCGGCGGCCGCGCTGCGGCGCCGCTCGGCCCCCGCGGCGCGGCGGGCGCGCAGGACGTGTATGCCCGTCGCCCCAGCCAGCCCCGCAGCCACCACGAGGCTGACCCGCCCGAACACCACCGCGCCCACGGCAGTCAAAAGCACCGTCGCGGGGATGAGTTGGGGCGCGCGCTTGCGGTTACGCCCGGCCATCCGCCCGGCGGGGGCTGGCGCGGCCACCGCTACGGCGGCGGCGATGAGCATCGCGGCGATCATCGGGCCAGCTCCTCGTAGCCGTCGAGCGCTCCGCGCTGCGCGTCCCACACCACGCGGGCGCGCACCGGCTCGCCTTCAAGCACGCCGATCTGCTGGAGGTAGCGGGTGCCGTCTGCGCGGCGTTTGACCACCAGCACCACGTCGATCGCGGCGGCGAGCTGGGCGTGCAGCCCGGCGCGGTCGAGCCCGCCCAGCGCGGCGAGCGCTTCGAAGCGGGCGGGCACTTCCTCGATGGAGTTGGCGTGCAAGGTCCCGGCGCCGCCGTCGTGGCCGGTGTTGAGCGCGGCGAGCAGGTCGACGACCTCCCCGCCGCGGATCTCACCGACGACGATGCGGTCTGGGCGCATGCGCAGCGACTGGCGCACCAGGTCCGCGATCGTGATCGCCCCCGCGCCCTCGGCGTTGGCGCCGCGGCTGGTCAAGTTCACCACGTGCGGGTGGTCCGGGGTCAGCTCCAAGGTGTCCTCGATGGCGAGGATGCGCTCTGCCGGTTCCACCTCCGCCAGCAGCGCAGACAGCAACGTGGTCTTGCCGGAGCCGGTCCCGCCGACGACCACGAAGGCCTTTCGCGTGGCCACGATCCGCCGCAGCACCTCTGCGCGCTCCTCGTCCAGCGTTCCGCGGGCCACCAAGTCGCCCAACGTGGCCGAGGCGGTGCGCAGCACCCGCAGGGAAATGCAGGTGCCCGCCTGCGAGGTGGGCGCGAGCACGGCGTGGAAGCGCAGCAGGGTGCCGTCGTCGCGGGTGACGTGGCCGTCGCAGAACGGTTGCGCGTCGTCTAGCCGCCGCCCACAACTTACGGCCAGTCGGGTGGCCAAGCGGCGCACGGCAGCTTCCGAATCGAAGGTCAGCGGCGAGCGAGCCAGCCCCTGCCCGGTGTCGACGTAGACTTCGTGCGCCCCGTTGACGCAAATGTCGGTCACGGCCGGATCCGCCAGGATGGACTCTAAGGGGCCGGCGCCTGTGGTGTCGTCGCGAAGCTTGCGCATGATGTCGAGCACCCCGATGTCGCTGATCACCACCGCCTCTTCGCGGATGATGGCGGCCACACGCGCCGGGTCGGGCTGCGCAGGTTCGTCGGCCAAGCGGCGTTTCACGCGGGCGAGGATGTCGTCCATCTAGGCCGCCTCCCCCAAAACAGCCTCGGCGGCGCGGGTCAGCGTGCGCGGCAGCCGCACCGGCAACCCGGACTGGTCCACCTGCTTGGTCAGCCCGCGCACCTCCTGCACCTGCGCCACCACAGCCGACTTTGCGGTCTCTTCCACCTGCCCCGGCTCCAACGACGCCCACGCGCCGCGCCGCAGCACCAGCGCAGTGGCGACACCGGCGGCGTTGCATTCGGCGACCATCCGGGCTGCCGCCGCCGCGGCGCGCAGCTCCGGGCGCAGCACGATCACCGCTAAGTCGCAGCGGTCCGGCAGCAGCGCAAGCGGCGCGTCGACCACGGTGAGACCCTCCGTGCCCGCGGCGGAGACCACCGCGTTGAGCTCGTCCAGGGACAGCTGGTACGGGTCGGCGACCTTGGTGCGCGGGAAGGTCAGCAGCGCTATGCCGTCGTCGGTGGCGGGCAGCGCCCCGCGCAGCTCAGCGCGCGAGACCGTGCCCGAGGAGGAAAAGTCGATCTCGCCCCAGCGCGCGCCGGGGACGTCCTCCACCCCTAACAGCAGGTCCAGCCCTCCGGAATAGCGGTGGGCGTCCACCAGCGTGGCCTCGCCCGCTGTCCGGCACACCGCCCCGGCCAGGAGTGACGCCCCCGCCCCGCCGCAGGCGCCCAGCACCGCAATCACGCGGCCGTCAACCGCGCCCGGTGCGCCGGCGAGCGTGAGCGCGCCGATGCCGCGCAGCAGGTCGGCGGCCTGAGCGGGCAGGGCGAAGACGTCCTCGCGCAAAGCACCCGTTGCGGTGTCGGCTGCGACGGTGAACACGTTCGGTACGCGGGTGGTGCCGAGGGCGGGGGCCCGGAGGTCGTCGATAAGCACGGCATGCGCTTTGGCGGCGTGGCGGGTGAGTTGGGCGTCGTCGGCGGCGTCGATGACGGAGCGGCCGGTGGCGGCGGCGATGTGGATGGCTTCGGAGTGCAGTGCCGGTTCGCCGACGGCGACGACGATGGGGCCTGTGTTCGTGTGGTGCATGCCGGTAGCGTGCAACCGCGCATCCCCTGAAACAACGGCTGAAAATTTTTCTGTGGATAACCCACCCAGTTTGTTTATGCCTCAACATTTTTCTTGTGAATAAGTCGCCACAACCGTCACACTGGTTTCACAGCCGAGAGCTACGCGCCCGTAGGGTTCGGCCGCTACACTGCGAACCATGCCTTCAAACAGACCGGTGGCGGCGTTTTTCGACCTGGATAAGACGATCATCGCGACGTCGTCCGCGTTCGCCTTCGGCAAAGAGTTCCTCCACAACGGCATGATCACCCGCCAGGAAGCCTGGGAGCTCTACCTGAGCAAGGCGCAGTACATGCTGGTGGGACAGTCCAGCGAAAAAATGGACTCCACCCGCGACGCGCTCGCGCAGATGGTCGCCGGCTGGAAGGTCGAAGACATTCAGCGCATCACGCGCGAGACCTTGCGCGAGGTCGTCGCCCCCGCCATTTACGCGGAGGCGCGCGAGCTTATTCGCGACCACAGGACCAAAGGCCACCGCGTCATCATCATCTCCGCGTCCGCCAAGATCCTGGTGGAGCCCATCGCCGCGGAGCTGGGCGTAGACACCGTCGTCGCAACCGAGATGGCAGTTGAAAACGGCAAGCTCACAGGCGAGATCACCCGCTACCTCAAGGGCGAGGCGAAGGCGGAGGCGGTGCGCCAGTTCGCTGCCGAACACGGCTACGCCCTGGACGCCAGCTTCGCCTACTCGGACTCCGCCACCGACATCCCCATGCTGGAGCTGGTGGGCAACCCGGTGGCGGTCAACCCCGACCGGGCGCTGAAAAAACACGCGCTGGCAAACGGCTGGCAGGCCCGCACCTTCAAAAACCCAGAGCCGCTGATCCAGATGCCCAACGCGCGCGAGGTGGGCATCGGCGCCGGCGTGATCGCAGGTGTGACGGCGCTTGCGGTGGCCGGCGTGCTCATCGCGCGCGCCGTGGGCGGCAAAGATTCGGGCAAGGACGACAAACGCCACTCGGCGTAGTTTTACCCCGATTCGGGCAAATGGCCCCATACATGGCTAACATCGTGTGAAGAATTTCCAGGCACCTTCCCGGGTGCCGTGCAAAAGCCACCCAGGAAGGTGAGAAAACAGTGAGCAACGAAGGCCTCTACACCAGCGGCTCCACCGCCGTGAACGCCAAGGTGGATTCCATTCCGCTGCGCGACACCTACGCCACGCAGCCGGGCAACGACTCTATCGGCACCCTGATTTCCAACGCGTCCCAGCAGGTCTCCACCCTGGTACGCGGCGAGATCGAGCTGGCCAAGGCCGAGGTCGTCGGCGAGGTGAAGAAGGGCGCGATGGGCGGCGGGCTGTTCGCAGTCGCCGGCGTGATCGCGCTGTACTCCACCTTCTTCCTCTTCTTCGCGTTCGCAGAGATGCTCGCTTCCTGGATGCACCGCGGCTGGGCGTTCCTGATCGTCTTTTTGATCATGATTGCCCTGGCTGGCCTGCTCGCCTTCATCGGCTTCAAGAAGATCAAGAAGATCAAGGCGCCGGAGAAGACCATCGAGTCCGTCAACGAACTGAAGAACCTCAAGCCGGGTCAGGCGCAGAAGAACCTGGCCAAGGACGAGGCTGGCCTGTACACCTCCTCCGGCACCGGTTCTTCCCTGCCGCGCACCGGCTCCACCGCGGTTAACCGCTAACGCACGCTTGCGTATCCGCGGGGCGAGTCAGGCTCCGCACATCCCCTACGCGCTGCTGCACTTGATGTGCAGTCAGCGCGTATCCCGTTTCTGAGGTGTCCAGGGACGCGCCGAAGATCATGCCGGCGGCCTCGCCTTCCGGGGTGAGCAGCGGCCCGCCGGAGTTGCCTTGGCGGATGTTGCCGCGGATCGTGTACGCCTCGCGCTCCACGCGGCCGGTGGTGTAGATGTCCGGACCGGCGATTTCCAGCTTGCCGCGGATGCGCACCGGCGCGGCCTGAAACGGCCCGGACTTCGGGTGCCCCATCACCACGGCGTCGTCGCCCATCGCGAGCTCGTCTTCGGCCCAGCGCAGCGCCGGCAGCCCCAGATCTTCGGCGCGCAGCACCGCGATGTCGGTGTCGGGGTCGTAGAGCACCACCTGCGCGGGTTTGACCCCTACCACGGTGTCCAGCGCCACCCGTTCCGTGCCGGCCACCACGTGCGCATTGGTGAGCACGTAGCCGTCCTCGATGACGAAGCCCGAGCCCATCAGGCGGCGGCGGCAGCTTTCTGCGTCCCCCATCACGTGCACGACGCTCGGGCGCAGCTTCTCGACGACCTCCGGTTCCACCACACCGTCGTCCGGCGCCGCCACATTAGCGCCGCGCGGCGACTCGAACGGTGAGACCAGAGGCGGCAGCCCCGACTCGTCGAGAAGCGCCGCCAGCTTTGCGGGCAGTTTCGACGCGCTGGCGGGAGCTGCGGCGTTGATGGAGCTGAACACGCGGGACGAGCGGATGCCGTCGCCGAGTGAGCCCGGCACCGAGGCCGCGAGCGGGATGGAGATAAACCACAGCACCGCCGCCACGGCCACGGACTGGAACGCCGCGCCGAGCACCGAATCCACGACCCGGCGCCCCTTCGAGCGCATGCGCCCTCGCAGGTTGCCGCCGACCGTGATGCCGACAAGGTTGCCCACACCGACAAACAGCACGATCAGCGCGACCAGCAGTACGATGCGGACGGTCTGCGAGTCCGCGACCTCCAGCGCAAACGGCGCAAGCGCGAGTCCGACAACCAGACCTGCGACGACGCCGACGGCGGAGACCACCGCCGAAAGAGCCCCCTGGCGCCAACCGCTGATGAAGGCAGCGACGACGGCGAGCACGAGCAGGACGTCGATAGCCAGGTACATTCCGCAGATGTTACCGCTCGCGGTTGGCAGAACGCGCCAGCGCAGCCCGCAAGTCGCCCGGCTTTTCGTCCCACGGCAGCACCCAGCCGCCCAGCTGCAGCACCACCGCCAGCAGCACCCCTGTAAACCCCCACACCAGGTATTTGCCTGCCCAAAACGCCGGGCCCGACCACTCTTGAATTCCCAGCATCGCGCGGTTGACCGGGTCCACCAACTCGCGCACGGGGACGAAAAACACCGCGTCAGTCTCTTCCTCGCTGGCCGGGTACACCTCGCCGGGCTCCGGGCTAAAGGCCACGACAGGCCGCACGCGCCGGTTGCTGCCGCCAACAGTCGCCGCGTCCAGCACCGCCAGCGGAATCACCCGGTCCGGGTCCAACCCCGTCTCCTCCTCCGCCTCGCGCAACGCAGCGCCTATGGGCCCGCCGTCGCCGGGGTCGATGTGCCCGCCGGGAAAGGCCATCTGGCCCGAGTGGCTGCGCATGCGCGGGGTGCGGTGCGTGATCAGCACCCGCGCGTTATCGGGCAGCTGCGTCGCCCGCGGGTCGCCGGCGAAGAGGATGAGCACCGCGGCCTGGTCCTCGCCGTCGCGCTGCACCACGCGCGGGGAAAGCAGCTTCCGGGGGATGGCGCCGCCGCCGTTAGCTATGCCGTCGAGCAGGGTGTTGAGCCACACCGGCGCCCGGTCGGGTCTGAGCGGCACGTCCATTTACAGCACCCCTGCCACCGCGTCGGCCAGCTCGGCGGCGGAGGTGAACTCGCGCGCGAACACCGCCACTTGTTGTCCGCCGCGCAGCACGACCGTCACCGGCACCACAGGCGGCAGGCCCTGCACCGCGGCGAACGCGCCGGAGTCGTCCTGGTAGCTGGGCAGGCCCACCCCCAGGTCCTCCAGCAGGGCCGCTCCGTTGGCGGCGTTGCCGTCGGCGTGCACGCCCACCACGGAGTACTCCGGGTGGGTGCGGGCGAACTCGTCCACCGCAGGCAACTCGGCGCGGCACGGCTGGCACCACCAGGCCCACACGTTGACCACGGTGACGTCCTTGGCCTGGCCGGCCACCTCCCCACCGAGGCACGGCAGGTCCAGCGCCGCCGGGCAGTCGGGACGTTCGGGCATGTGCTTATCGACGGCCACAGGTTCCTCCGAAGGTTGATCGTCGACAAGCAAACTGCGCGCGCCTAAGGCCACAAGGGCGGTGACCACGACGATGACCACCGCGCTCAGCCACACCGTACGTTTCATGCCATCCCCAAAATGTGCTCGCGCTCGGGGCCGGTGACAAGGTCCGCGGCCGCCTCCGGCTCGATCGGGCCGGCGCCGAAGCTCGGGCAGTCGTACGCAATCGGGCAGACCCCGCAGGCGGGTTTGCGGGCGTGGCAGATGCGGCGGCCTTGGAAGATGATGCGGTGGGAAAACATCGTCCACTCGCGGCGCTCGATCAGCTCGGCGATCGCGTGCTCGATCTTGACCGGGTCCGTCGCTTCCGTGAGCATCAGCCGCTTGACCAGGCGCTGGAAGTGGGTATCCACCGTCAACCCCGGCATGTCGAAGGCGTTGCCGCGCACCACGTGCGCCGTCTTTCGGCCCACCCCCGGCAAGGTGACCAAGTCCTCCAGCTTCGTCGGCACCTCACCACCGAAGTCCGACACCAACTTCTGGCCCAGGCCAATCAAGTTCTTCGCCTTCGAGCGGAAAAAGCCGGTGGAGCGGATGATCTCTTCCACCTCTGCCTGGTTCGCCTCGGCGTAGGCGTGCGCGGTGGGATAGGCCGCAAACAGCGCGGGCGTGACCATGTTGACGCGCGCGTCCGTGGTCTGCGCTGAAAGCACTGTCGCCACCAACAACTCCAACGGATTAGAAAAATCTAGCTCAGCGTGGGCGTGAGGGAAGGTCTGCGCCAACGTGCGGTTGATGCGGCGGGCGCGCCTGGTGCGGCCGATGTCTGTCTCTGCACCCCGCGCCGCCGGATGGGAACCAGGGCGACGGTGCTTTCTCGGGGTGGTGGACGGCATAACGGCCATGGTAGTTGTGGCTACCGTAGAATGACACTTATGAATCTGATTCTCGTGCTGTTGGTTCCGCTGGTGCTGGGCGCATTCCCGCTGGCGATGGAGCGGCTCGAGTCCAAAGTGGTGGATTAAAACCAACTTCCCCAACCACCTGCCCACCAACCATGTTGGTGGTAAAGTTCGGGGAGCACTGTGACGGCTGCAAAAAAGTTACCCGAAAGTGACTGCAACCACTGCCCCCTGGCCGTCCAAACCAAGGAGGACTCATGGAAGGCGTACAGGACACGCTCGCCCGCGCCGGCATCTTTCAGGGGGTGGACCCCGAAGCCGTCGCCGCACTGATCAACGAGATGGACACGGTGACCTTCCCCAAGGGCACCACCATCTTCGACGAAGGCGAGCCGGGCGACCGCCTCTACATTATCGTCGAGGGCAAAATTAAGCTCGCTCGCCACGCCCCCGACGGCCGCGAGAACCTGCTGTCCGTGATGGGGCCGTCCGACATGTTCGGCGAGCTGTCCATCTTCGACCCGGGCCCGCGCACCTCCTCCGCCGTCTGCGTCACCGAAGTCACCTGCGCCACCATGGACTCCACCATGCTGCGCACCTGGATCGACTCCCACCCGGAAATCTCCCAACAGCTCCTGCGCGTGCTGGCCCGCCGCCTGCGCCGCACCAACGCCTCCCTTGCAGACCTCATCTTCACCGATGTGCCCGGCCGCGTGGCCAAGACCCTGTTGCAGCTGGCCAACCGCTTTGGCACCCACGAAGGCGGCGCGCTGCGCGTCAACCACGACCTGACGCAGGAAGAAATCGCCCAGCTCGTCGGCGCTTCCCGCGAGACGGTGAACAAGGCGCTGGCCACCTTCGCCCACCGCGGTTGGATCCGCCTGGAGGGCAAGAGCGTGCTCATCGTGGACACCGAGCACCTCGCCCGCCGCGCGCGCTAAGTCCGGCTCCTTTCAACGCCCTTTCAACGGCGGCGCCCCGGCCTTCCCAGGAGGGAAAAGCCGGGGCGCCGTCGTTTGCGCAGGTAGCGGGTTAAGGCTTGGCGTTCAGGTAGCGCAGCGCCACACGGGTGGACTGCTCGGCAGCGCCGCGGAGCACGGGATCGACATCGTCGTAGATCGCGTCCACGAGGGTGTTAATGTCCACGTTCTCGCCGTGGACCTTCATCGCCTCACGGATCTGGTCCAGGCGCTGGTTGCGGCGGTCGATGTACTTGCGCGCGTAAGCGGACAGGTCCTGCCCCTCCGGGCCGTGGCCCGGCAGCAGCGGGATGTCCTTGCCTTGCTCCTCCAGCATCTCCAGAGAGTCCAGGTACGCACCCAAGTCGCCATCCGTCTCGGAGATCATGGTGGTGTGGCGGCCAGCGATAGTGTCGCCGGTGATGATGCCCTCCAGCTGCGTGGAGTCCGGGTCCCCCGGGTAAACAAAGAAGCACACCGAGTCGCTGGTGTGGCCCGGGGTAGCCACAACCTTCAGGCGCGGGGTGATGCCGTCGACGGCGATCACCTCGCCGTCGGCAAGCGGCTCAGCGCCGTGGCTGTACTGCGGCGCGAACGAGCGCACCGGAGCACCGGTGAGCTGGCGGAAGCGCTCCGCGCCATCCGCGTGGTCGTGGTGACGGTGCGTGAGCAGAATCAGCGCAACGTCTCCCGCCTTCGCCTGGAGAACATTGAGGTGGCCCTCGTCCTCCGGGCCCGGATCAACGACGATGCTTCGCTGGTCCCCCTCCCCCTTGATCACCCAGGAGTTGGTCCCCTCGAGCGCCGCGTAGCTGGGGTTCGGCGCCAGGACCACCGCGGCGTTGGCGGTCACAGGGCGCAGTTGGCTGTAAGCGGGATGTTGCATGTGTCCCAGCGTACCCGCTTAACAGCTGTGTTTTGGTGTTCTAACCCTTCAGCTCGACGACGAGCTCGACCTCCACCGGCGTGTCCATCGGCAGTGCGGCCACGCCCACTGCGGAGCGGGCGTGTGCACCGGCCTCGCCGAAGACTTCCTGCATCAGCTCGGAGGCGCCGTTGATCACGGCCGGCTGGCCGGTAAACGTCGGGTCCGAGGCGACGAAGCCGACGATCTTGAGCACGCGGGCCACGCTGTCGATGCCCACGAGCGCATCCACCGCCGCGATGGCGTTGAGCGCCGCCTGCCGGGCGTAGTCGTAGGCATCCTTCTCGGAAACCTCCGCGCCGACCTTGCCGGTGGCCGGCAGCTTGCCGTCCACAAATGGCAGCTGACCGGACGTCCACACCTGGTTTCCGGCCTGCACGGCAGGCACGTAGGCCGCCACGGGTGCGGCGACAGCGGGCAGCTCGATGCCCAGTTCCTTCAAACGCTCAGACCACATTTACTCGGCCTCCCGCTTCATGTAAGCGACAACGTTGTCCTGGGTCGGGCCCGGAATGACAGAGACCAGCTCCCAGCCGTCCTCGCCCCAGGTATCCAGAATCTGCTTGGTGGCATGCGTGAGCAACGGAACCGTTGCGTACTCCCATTTCGTCATGGCGCCCAAGATTACCTACAGGCCGACAACTTCGCCGCCGGCAGACAGGTGCTCCGCCCAATCCGTCACGTGCGGGTTCTTGCGCAGCACCGCACGGCGCTGACGCTCCGTCAGCCCGCCCCAGACGCCGAACTCAACCTTGTTGTCCAGCGCGTCCGCGCGACACTCGGTGAGTACCGGGCAGGCGCGGCAGATGGCGGCCGCCTTGCGCTGCTCTGCGCCGCGAACGAACAGTGCGTCCGGGTCCGTACCCCGGCACTGTGCGTGGGTGACCCAATCCTCCCGGTCAAACACGAGGTGACCGGATGCATCGCACTTACGGGACGTGGTTCGTTGTCCGTTGCGCTGCGCGGCGTTGCCCAATGCCGTGGTCATTTCCGTGCTCCTTTTCCGGTTCGCCCGCGCCGTGCCCTCGGCGCGGTTTATTCACTGCACCACATATCTGCGGTTCCATGTAAATGTAATCACACAGAAAAGATTTCTGTCGAATGGGTCACAATTTTGGGGGGTCTTTTCTATTCCCTCGCACGGGCCGCGTCATTTAAGGTATTGGCGTGTCCGCACTGAAATCCCTAGGAAGCCTGCTGGTCGCCCTTCTCGCGACAGCACTGGCCATCACCCTGTGCCTCGCTCCCGTCGCAGGCTTAGGCGGTGCCGCGATCGCGCGCACCGACGAAACGATGCAGTCCAACCTGTCCGACCTCACACACGGCAACGTGCCGGGCGTGACCACGATCAACGACGCCAACGGCGACCCCATGGCGTGGCTTTTCAAGCAGCGCCGCTACGAGGTGCCCAGCGACGGCATCTCCCAGTTCGCCAAAGACGCCCTGGTGGCCACCGAGGACCGCCGCTTCTACCAGCACGAAGGCGTGGACATGCAGGGCTTTGCCCGCGCGATGGTGACCAACGTGCTCGCAGGTGGCGTGCAGCAGGGTGCGTCCACCATCAACCAGCAGTACGTGAAGAACTACCTCTGGCTCATCGAGGCGGAAAACAAAGACGAGGCCAACGCCGCCACCGAGCAGTCCATCCCGCGCAAGCTGCGAGAGATGCGCATGGCCTCGGATCTGGACAAAACGCTGGAAAAGGACGAGATTCTCACCCGGTATCTCAACCTCGTCTCCTTTGGCAACCACGCCTTCGGCATCGAGGCGGCGGCGCTGACGTACTTTGACGTCCCCGCCCGCGACCTCAACCCGGCGCAAGCGGCGCTGCTGGTGGGCATCCTCCAGTCCGTGGAGGCACTCAACCCTTACACCAACCCGGAAGGCGCCACGAGCCGACGCAACGTCGTGCTCAACAACATGGCCGCCGAGGGCTACTTGGACCAGGCGGAGGCCGACCGCCTCGCCGGCACCCCGCTGGGCATCCTGGAACAGCCGAAGACGCTGCCGCAAGGGTGCATCACCGCCGGCGACAAGGGCTTCATGTGCGATTACGCGCTGCGTTACCTGGAAGATAAGGGCCTGGACACGGAGACGATCCTCAACGGCTCCTACACCATCACCACCACCTTGGACCCTGCCGTGCAGGAGACCGCCAACAACGCGGTGCGCCGCAACGTCAGCCCGTACACCCCGGGCGTGGCTGAGGTAATGGATGTCATCCGCCCCGGCACCGAATCCCGCGACATTTTGGCCATGGCGTCTTCCCGCTTTTACGGCTTGGATCTGGATCAGAGCCAGACCATCCTGCCGCAGCCCGCCTCCCTGGTCGGCGCGGGCGCAGGCTCGGTATTCAAGATCTTTACCGCGGCCGCCGCACTGGAGCAGGGCTACGGACTGAACACCATGTTGGAGACCCCGGCCCGCTCGGTGGTCTACGGCATGGGCGACGGCGGCGCCGCGAATTGCCCGCCCGGCGCGTACTGCGTGGAAAACGCCGGCACCTACGCGCCGCGCATGACGCTGCAGGACGCGCTGGCGCAGTCGCCCAACACCACGTTCATCGAGCTGATCCAAAAGACCGGCGTGGCACCGGTGGTGGACACTGCGGTGCGGCTGGGGCTGCGTTCCTACGCCGACGAGAACTCCTTCGGCGACGGCCGCTCCATCGTTCAAGCAGCGAAGGACGAGAACATGGGCGCGTTCACCCTCGGCCCGTTGGCCGTCAACGCCTTGGAGCTGTCCAATGTGGGCGCGACCCTGGCCTCGGGCGGCCGCTGGTGCGAGCCGAACCCGATCAAGGAGGTGCTCGACGAAAACGGCAAGCAGGTCTTTATCAACCGCCCCGCCTGCGAGCAGGCCGTCGCACCGGAAATCGCCGGCACCCTCGCCCAAGGCATGTCCAAGGACATTGTCAACGGCACCGCCTCCGCCTCTGCCCGCAACAACGGCTGGTCCGCGCCCACGGCGGCGAAGACGGGCACGACGGAGTCCCACCAGTCCACCGCCTTCCTCGGCTTCACCCGGGGCATGTCTGCAGCGCCGTACATTTACAACGACGGCGTGCAATCCACGCCGCTGTGCACCGCTCCGGTGCGCCAGTGCCAGGAGGGCACGCTGTTCGGCGGCAACGAGGCCGCAGATACGTGGTTCCAGGCGGCCGCCGGCATCCCGGGTGCCGCGGCGGGCGGCCTTCCGCCGACCAGCCCGATCCACGAGCGCGGCACGAAGCGCGCGGCGTTAGACGCGGTAGTGGGACAGTACTCCGCAGCAGCGAAGTCGCAGCTTGAGGCGCAGGGCTACGCCGTGACACTAAACACTGTCTTCGGCAACGGCGCGCCTGCAGGCACGGTCGTGTCCGCCGTCCAAGACGGCCCAAACGCCGCGGTCACCCTCAATGTCTCCGACGGCACCGGCGGCGCCCCCAGCACCAGCCCCTCCGCACCACCGACCGCGACCGGCGCCCCCACCTCGCCGACCGCACCGCCCGCGCCGAGCCCCGCCGCGCCAATTGACCTCGGCGGCATCGAGCAATCGCTTAACGACGCCCGCGATGCGATCGCCGACGCCTTCGGCAGCAATTAGCCCAGCCGGGCCTTGACGGCTTCGGAGATGCGCTTGCCGTCGGCGCGGCCCTCCGCCTTGGCGGTCGCGGCCTTCATGACCTGGCCCATCTGGGCCATGGACTCGGCGCCGGTCTCAGCGACAGCTTCGTCGACAAGCGAGGCAAGCTCGTCGTCCGTGAGCTGCTTGGGCTGGTACGTCTCGAGGATGGCGGCCTCGCCCAGCTCAGTCTCCGCGAGGTCGTCGCGGCCGTTGGTCTTGTAGATCTCCGCGGACTCGCGGCGCTTTTTAATCTCGCGGGCGATGATCTTCTGGATCTCCGCGTCATCCACCTCGTGCTTGGAGCCTTCGGTCTCAGCGGTCTGGATGGCGGCCAGCAGCATGCGGATGGTGCCGGTGCGCTCCTTTTCCTTCGCCTTCATGGATTCTTTGAGGTCTGCGCGAATCTGATCTTTCAATGCACTCATGGTTGCGAGACTACAGCGGTCGCCTCGTAGGGAGCGGTTACAGTGGTGCGGGTGAAGAAGTTGACGCGAATCGGAGCACTTGGCCTGACAGCGGGGGCCTCCGCGGCCGCCTGGGGGTATGCGGAGCGAAACAATTTCGAGCTGCGCGAATACACCCTGCCGCTGCTTGCGCCGGGCGTGTTGCAGGGGCGCGAGGAGTTCCGCCTGCTGCACGTTTCTGACCTGCACATGATCCCGGGCCAGCGCAAGAAGGTGTTGTTCGTCTCCAGCCTGAACGCCCTCGAGCCGGACCTGGTGGTCAACACCGGCGACAACCTGTCCGACAAGGCGGGTGTGCCGTGGGTGCTCGACGCACTGGGGCCGCTGTTGAACCGCCCGGGCGCATTTGTCTTCGGCACCAACGACTACTGGGCGCCGCGCCCGGTCAACCCGCTGAAGTACCTGGTGGGCGGCAAGCGCGAGCCGTCTTACGACGACCTGCCGTGGGAGGGCATGCGCGCCGCGTTCATCGAACGGGGCTGGCGCGACGCCACCCACCAGCGCCTGGAGTTCAAGGCGTCCGGCGTCAGGCTGGCGCTGGCCGGGGTGGACGACCCGCACCACGATCTGGACCGCTACGACGAGGTCGCCGGGGCGCCGAACCGGGACGCCGACTTGTCCATCGGCCTGCTGCACGCCCCCTACCGGCGGGTGCTCGACGCGTTCGAGGCCGACGGCTACCAGCTGGCGCTGGCCGGCCACACGCACGGCGGGCAGATTTGCCTCCCCGGCGGCCGCGCAATTGTCACCAACGCCGATATCGACCGCCCCCGCGCTTCCGGCCTGCACCAGTACGGCCGGATGTGGATGGAGGTGTCCAACGGCCTGGGCCAGTCCAAGTACGCGCCGGTGCGGTTGTTCTGCCCGCCGTCAGCGACGCTGATCCGGGTGGTTGAGCGCGACTAGCCCCTCTACCGGCTTTCAGCCCCGTGAGCAGCCGTTTTGGCCAACTGGGAACCCGGGGGTATTGTGTTTCGAGTACCGCGGGCAACCGCCTGAGATACAATCGGGATATGGCGCAGCTTGGTAGCGCGCTTCGTTCGGGACGAAGAGGTCGCAGGTTCAAATCCTGTTATCCCGACCACCACAAACCCGCCTTCGAGGCGGGTTTTCTTTTGCCCGCAATACGCGTTAACGCTCTCGCAACATCGCCTCCGCCACACTGGCCCCTGTACCCAATCGAGTACACAACCGCACCTTTGAGGAGGCTTACATGAAACGAATCATCACCAGCGCCGCAGCATGCGCAATCGCACTCGGCACCGTCGCTGTCCCGGCGCACGCGGCAACGCTCGGCGCCAAGGACCAGGACGGCAACTGCGCTGTCACGCTCACCGATGTGGAGAAGGAGTTCGCGATGGACACCTTCGACATGTCCAAGAAGATTGGCGAGCACGAGCGCGCACGCGACTTCGCGGCCGCTGTAGAGACCGTCTACCCGGGCGTGATGGAGGCCAACGAGCGCGACCTCAAGGGCGAAATGCCGGACTACTCCAAGATCCTGCCGGCCGATCTGGTCAAGCCGTACACCGATGCAATGCGGATGCTCGACGAGACCGAACCGACCACCGACACCACCCTCGAGGACGTCGACGTGGACGCGTGGAAGGTCGGCCCCTCCACCATGCCGATGGCTGAGACCCCGTTCACCGAGGGCTCCGAACTCTACGAGGCATGGTCCGCCACCCCCAGCGGCATGCTCTTCATGAACCAGCAGCTTATCGACGTAGCTAACGCCGCGGCCGCCGCTTCCTGCGCCAGCGGCGACGTGAAGGAGCTGGACTTCCCCACCGCCCCCATCGCGCTGGATAAGACCAAGCCGGGTGACAAGGACGGCATGAAGCCGGGCGACAAGGGCTCGTCTGATAAGGGCGACATGAAGGACACCCCGAATGTCGCCGCCATCGTCGGCGGCGTGATCGCTGCCCTGTTGGCGCTGGCTGGCATCGTGGCGGCGTTGCCGATGCTAGGCATCAACGTGCCCGGCATGAACATGCCGCGCATGTAGTCCCTACAGTCGCGTCAACGACATATCCCGCCCACCCCTGAGCATTACGGGGTGGGCGGGACGTGGCGTCGATAGGCGGGAGGCGTCTAGCGCTTCGCGATCGGGCCGAGCACCTCATCGACCGGGAACGGGAAGAGCAGCGCGATGAGCGATAGCAGGCCGATGATGCCCGAGATGGACAGCACCGCGATCAGCAACGGGCTGGTGATCGAGGAGCCCTGCGCAGAGCCCTCGGAGTCGCCCTCCGGCTGAGCCTCAACCGGCGTCATCGTGGTGTCGAAGGTAAGACCGTGGTTGATGCTCTCGATGCCGAGGGCATTGTTGACCAGGAAGAACAGGTCAGTCTGGTCGATCTGGCCGGTCACGTTCGCCGCACCCGGGCCGGACGCCGCGACGCGCAGCTGCGCGCCGGTGTGCTGCTGGCCGCCAAGGGCGTCCTCATCCTCGTTTGTCTTGGAGGTGGCGAAGTTGACCGCCATGGTGGAGCCGTCCACCGTGGTCAGCTGGGTCACGCGGCCGGCGGTGTTGGCGTTGTCGTAGGTGATCTGTGCGGTGTGGGCGTGATCGGCGGTGGCGACGATGAGGGTCTCCTCGCCGGTCTCCTCGACCCACTTCTGCACAGCCTGGACCGCCTCGTCCAGCTGGCCGACCTCACCGATCAGGCCGCAGGCGTCCGCCTGGTGGTCGGCCTTGTCCGGGGACGCGGACTCGACCTGGAGCAAGAAGCCGTTGTCGTTCTGCAGCAGCTCGAGTGCCTTGGAGGTCATCGCGCCCAGTCGCGGGGTCTCCTCGGTGAACTCCGGGTTGGCCACACAGGTCGCCGGCTGCAGGTCGCCACCGTCGGTCGTCGGGATGGACTGGTTGAGCACGCGCGGCATGTTGCCCTCGGAGAACAGGCCCAGCACCGGCTTGTCGGCGTTCGCCTCGGCGATGGCCTCGAGCTCGGACGCGTTGGTCACCACCTGGTAGCCGTTGTCCTTCGCGTTGTCCAACACCGACTTGCCGGCGGACCAGGTGTTGCCGCTGGCGTTCCACTTGCCGCCCTGAACGACCTCGGTGTCGAAGTACTTGCGGCCGCCGCCGAGGGTGACGTCGGCACGCAGGTCCACGATCTGCTCCGAGATGGAGCCCAAGCCGCCGTTTTCACGCAGCTGCTCGCCCTTGGCCACCTTCTTGTCGCCGGACGGTGCGTAGTAGGAGCGGTCGAGCGCGTGCGCGGCGAAGGCAGCCGGGGTGGCGTCCTGGATCTCGGCGGTGGAGACGTTACCGATCTTCATCCCGCGGGCCTTGGCCAGCTCACCCATGGTGGCGACCGGCTTACCGGCGTTGTCCACACCGATGGCGCCGTTGTACGACTTCACGCCGGAGTTCCACGCGGTGCCGGTGGCGGCGGAGTCTGCCACGTAGTTTGGCAGGCCGGTCTCCTTATCCAGGGAGAAAGTGGTCAGGTACCCGGTGTAGTCCAGGTTGTCCAGGCCCTCGAAGCGGCCAGCGGAGCCCTTCAGGTAGTTGCGGGCTGCGGTGATCTCGGAGTCGCCGGTGCCGTCGCCGATCAGGACCACGACGTTCTTCGCCTTGGCGTTGTCGATGCCCTGGCCGTCCTTGCCAAACTGGGCGCAGTCGCCCACCTTCGGAGCTTCGCCGGCGGCGACGAGGTAGCACAGCTGATCGCCCGGCTTCGCCTTGGAGCGGTTGGCCAGGGATACGACCTTGTTGTCCTTATTGATCTTCCACGGCTTCTGGCCACCGTCGGTGCCGCCGTTGAGTCCGAGCGCGTTCGCCATGACGTAGAAGGCGTCGGTCTGATCGAGCTGGCCGTTGACATTCTCGGAACCCGGGCCGAAGCCTGCGATGCGCACCTGGGTGCCGGTGTGCATCATGGAGAAGTCCGGAGTGTCGAACGGGTCGCCGTTGGCCTTCTTGTCAAAAACCGGGTTGCCCTCCTCATCCAGCCACGGCTGGGTGCCGAAACCGACGGACATGACCGCACCGCCGTCCTTCGGGGACTGCAGGCGGGTCACGGCGGACACAGACGGGCGGCCGTCCGGAATGATCTCGGCGGTGTGCGCGTGGTCGGCGGTGACCACGATCAGGGTGTCCTTGTCCTTCTTGGCAAAGTCCAGGGCTTCCTTGATCACTTCGTCGATCTGATCGGTCTCGCCGATCATTCCGCAGGCGTCGGCCGCGTGGTCCGCCTTGTCGATGGATGCGGATTCGACCTGCAGGAAGAAGCCCTTGTCCGCCGACGGGTCGTCGAGAAGCTCGATGGCCTTCTTCGTCATTTCAGCTGCGGACGGCTCGTCGCCGCGATCCGCTTCCTTGCAGACCTCGGGCTCGGTGGTGCCATCGGACTTCACCGGCACGGTCTGCTCAAACTTGCGGGTCATGTTTTTGTCGTGGAACAGACCGAGCACCGGCTGGTCCTGGTTCGCGACGGTGATGCCCTCGAGGCCCTGCTTGTCGTCGACAACCTGGTAGCCCTTGGCAATCGCGTTCTCACGGACGGACTTGCCGGCCTCCCAGTCGGCGCCGCCGTCGTTCTTCTCGGTCAGGAACGGGTTGCGGTTCTCGCCGCCCTCAAGCACCTCGGCGTCGAAGTACTTGCGGCCGCCGCCCAGAGTGACGTCGGCGCGGGTATCGATGATCTGCTCGGAGATGGAGCCGAGACCGCCGTTTTCGCGAGCTTCAGCGCCCTTGACCGGCTTCGCGTCGCCGGACGGCGCGTAGTAGCCACGCTTGGAGATGTGGGAGTGCATCGCGCCCGGGGTGGCGTCCTGGATCTCCGCAGTGGAGACGTTGCCGGTGCGCATGCCGGCGTTCTTGGCCATCTCCAGGAGGTTCTCGTGAGGCTTGCCTGTGATGTCCACGGACAGCGCGCCGTTGTAGGTCTTTCCGCCGGTGGACCAGCCCGTTGCGGACGCGGCGGAGTCGGTAACGTACTGACGCTTGCCGTCCTCACCGATTGCGAAGGTGGTGTACGCGCCGGACGCGGTGAGCTCGTCGAGGCCCTCGAAGCGGCCGTTCGCGCCCTTGAGGTAGTTGCGCGCCGCGGTGATCTCCTGGTGGCCCATGCCGTCGCCCAGGATGAAGATGACGTTACGGGCCTGGGCATCGGAGTTGCCCTGGCCACCCTTGCCAAACTGGGTGCAGTCGCCCGGCTGCGGCGCGACGACGTTGCCTTCGGAATCAATGGTGATGCAGGTGTCCTTGCCGTTGAACGCCTGCTCCGCGGACTGAGCGAGAGAAACCGGCAGGTTCGCCAGTGCCAGCGCGGAGACGCTGACGACAGCTGCCACTGCCTTGGAGGAGAAACGCATAAGAATTCCTTGAGGTAAGAGGGACGGTTTTTGTAACCACGGCGCAAGCTACTCCCAGGTTGCGTACAGGAGGCTACATTCAGGTTAATTTCAGGTTACGCCCGCATCATCGCAGCTCCCGGGCCCTATATGTGTTGCAGGTAAGTGAAATCGGTGTTCAACTAGCGG
The DNA here is from genome assembly GCF_030408775.1 of Corynebacterium fournieri. Classification (NCBI taxonomy): domain Bacteria; kingdom Bacillati; phylum Actinomycetota; class Actinomycetes; order Mycobacteriales; family Corynebacteriaceae; genus Corynebacterium; species Corynebacterium fournieri. The sequence continues at coordinate 175,462 of NZ_CP047210.1, read as the reverse complement.
CGCTTTTTCATCACAAGGGGTTTAACTACTCCCCCAGCAACCGGACCTTCAATGCAAAAAACGGCCCCCGGATCGCTCCGGAGGCCGTCTTTCTTCGCGCGGGCTAGCGCGGATGTCACCACGTTCCAACAGAGAGGTGACAGTTAACATCACATTTTAGAGATTGGGAAAACAGCTGTCTACCTAAGCGTTTGCTTAACGACGCCCCCGTGCCCCAACCAGGCCCGCCACCGCAAGCAGGGCGGACAGCAGCACCGCCGAGACGACGCCGCTGTAGTCGCCGCCGTTGCCCGCCGCGGACACCGCAGTCGATACCCAGTGCATCGGAGCTGCCTGCGACAACGCCACCCACACAGCATCGACCTGCGCGGTGGTCGCGGTGCGCCACACCCAGCCGACGAGTCCGGTCTGCACCAAGGCAAGCACGCCGGCCGCGCCAAGACCGCCCCCAGCGCCGAGCAATCTACCTAACATGGATGCCAGTCCCGCGCTGGCGAGGGTGCCCGCCAGCAGGCCTGCGAAGGCAACCCCGTATTCCTGCACACCAAACCCGGATCCGATCACCCCGGCCAGGATGGTGCCCGCGGCGGCGATGACTACGGAACCGGCTCCGAGGATCCACCAGCGTCCGCGGGACGCAAACCACGACGCCCCCGCCAGCGCGGTACCGCCGAGCACGGCCATCGCCGCGAGCAGCATCGCCGCCACCGGCGCAAGGGTCGGGCCGGCTGGCTCAGCCCCGGCAGCACCCGGCGCGGCCGCCGGCACCGGCAGGGCCGCGCGAACGGCGCCAACCTTGTCGGCGTTCATGCCCGCAAGCTGGTTGATCTTTTCCACGCCGGCAACCAGCTCATCGATGCCACCGGTGGCCTGCCCGGTCTGCGCCTGCAGCTCACGCAAGCCCGCGGCCAGCTCGGCCGAGCCGTTGGTGGCTGTATATATACCGTCGTGGTAGCCGTAGCCCGGTACAGCGAGTTGGTTGGCCAGGTCGCGGGAGCCGTCACGCAACTGGTTCATCTTCGCCACCACGTCCGGCGGCAGCTGGGCGGTCTCAGCCTGGGCCCGCAGGTCTTTCAGCGACTCGCGGGCCTTGACCGCCTCCGGGTCCTTCGCACCCTTGAGCTCCTCCAGGGAACGGTCGATCGCGCCGACCACCTGGCCGCGCACCGCCTCAAACCCGGAGACCTGGCCCACTACCTCGCCGATGGAATCCGCCAGCTGCGTCGCCCCCGCCCCAAGTTGGCCGGTGCCCGCCTGGAGCTGGACCATCCCGTCGGAGAGCTGCTGGGAGCCGGTCTGGGCGGCTGTGAGGGCGTCGATAAGCTGCTGCGTTTGCCCCTGCGCATCCCCGATGCCGGCGGCGAGCTGCCCCGCGCCCTCCTTGAGCACCTTCGCCTGCTGCCCGGCCTCGCCGGCGGCGCGGCGCGCATCCCCCAAATTGTCCGGGCCCACCTGCGGGGCGCCGGAGACCTCAGCGTCACGGCCTGCGTTCGCCCACGTGTCCGCCGGATTCATCGGTAAAAACGCCCCGACAACCAGCGCAAGACCCGCACACACTAACCGCCAACCGTTGCCCGATTTCATGGGACTGTTCTTAGCACCCGCGCGCGCCGTGCTGCGGGAGGCGCACCGCCAGCGCGAATACGGGGTTTGCGCGTCGTTATCGTCAGGCCCGTGAGCTTGATACTGTCGTAAGGGTTCTTGCCAAAATCATGCATTGAAAAGGGTTCACCATGACTCTTCCCCTTGTCATCGGGCTCGTCGCAGCAACGGTGGTGCTCTCCCCGCTGCTCGTACGCGCCATAGACAAGAAGGCCGGGTACCCGCTCGCGGCGTTACTGTTCGCCGCCGCGGCTGTGCTGGGCTCGAAATTCACCGACGTTTCCCGCGGCACGGACCTGGAGTGGTCCGTGGAATGGGCGCACGACGTGATGGGCACGGGCACGTCCGTGGACTTCGCGTTGCGCGCGGACGGGCTCGGCATCTTCTTCGCCCTGCTCGCACTCGTCATCGGCGGCGTGGTGTTCCTCTATTCCGCGGCGTATCTGCCCGCAAAACAGGGCAACACCAGCTTCTACACCATCATGACGGCCTTTACGCTGTCCGTGCTGCTGCTGGTGCTTGCCGACGACGCAGTACTGCTATTCATCGCCTGGGAGCTCGTCTCCATCGCGTCGTTCCTGCTCATCGCGCGTTCCGGCTCCTCCGGCGAGGCTGGGTCCTACCGCACCCTGATCCTCACCTTCTTCGGCGGCCTGACGCTGTTGGCTGGCTTGGCTGTGGCGTCCGCGCAGACCGGCACCACGCGCCTGCAGGACATCCTCGCTTCCGACGTGTGGGGCGACAACCGCATCACCGTCGTGGTCGCGCTGCTGATTGCGTTTTCCGCCTTTACCAAGGCCGCGCAGTTCCCGTTCCACTTCTGGCTGCCGGAAGCCATGGCGGCCGCCACCCCGGTCTCCGCGTTCCTGCACGCCGCCGCCGTGGTCAAGGCCGGCGTGTACCTGCTGCTGCGCTTTTCCACCATCTTCCACGACGTCGCCGCCTGGAACTACCTGCTGGTGGTCACCGGCCTGTTCACGGCGCTGATGTCGGCGCTGTTCGCCATTACAAAGACGGACTTGAAGCACCTCACCGCGTACTCCACGGTCTCGCACCTGGGCTGGATCGTCGCCGCCATCGGCGTGGGCACCCCCATCGCGCTGGCCGCGGCGCTGACGCACACGCTGGCGCACGCGCTGTTTAAATCCTCGCTGTTCATGCTCATCGGCGTGGTGGACCACGAGGCCGGCACGCGCGACATGCGCCGGCTTGGCCCCATCTACGACAAGATGCCGTTCACGTTCGTCTCCACCATCGTCGCCGCGGCCTCAATGGCCGCGATCCCACCACTGTTCGGCTTCGTGTCCAAGGAATCCATCCTGGACGCGTTCCACGAGACGCAGTACGGCGCCCTGCTGCTTACAGTGGCTGGCATCGCCGCGTTCCTCACCTTCGTCTACTCGGCGAAGATCGTCTTCGGCGCGTTTATCGACGGACCGAAGGACCTCCCCGACGTCCACGAAGCCCCGACCGCCCTGTGGCTGCCCGCAGCGCTTCCGGGCTTCAGCTCCGCGGTGCTGCCGTTCGTCCTGTTCTGGGTGGACAACCCGGTCTCCGCGGGCGTGCGCGCCATTACTGACGACGCCGCCTTCGGCACCCACCTCGCCCTGTGGCACGGCGTGACCGCGCCGTTCCTCGTCTCCCTTGCGGTGCTGGTGGCCGGCGTTGTCTTCGTGCTGTTCTTCCGCAAGTCCGTCTTCGCCGCGGTGGAAAACAAGGCGCTGCTGCCCGCCGACGGCCCCGAGGTGCTGGCGTGGATCACCCGCGGCCTGTCGGACATGGGCAAGCAACTCGGCTCCCTGGCGGACGGCTTCAACCCGTCGCGCCACCTGTTCCCCCTGCTCGCCTCCGTGGTGGGCATGGGCTTGAGCGTGCTGGTGCTGACCGACGGCATCGACGGTGTCACCCCGGCCCCGCGCGCCGAGGGCCTTGACGTGTGGTGGGACCTCATCCCGTTCGCCATCATCGCGATGTCGGTGCTGGGCATGGTCTTCACCCGCTCCCGGTTGGCCTCCGCGGTGCTGCTGGGCACCGTCGGCGTGGGCATGACCCTGCAGATGCTCATGCTCGGCGCCCCGGACGTGGCGCTGACCCAGTTCCTGGTGGAGGCGCTGACCGTGGTGGTCATCCTGGTGGTGCTGCGCTACCAGCCGCGCATGTTCCCGGAGACGAAGCCGCGTCGCAAAGCTCTTGCCTCCGTGTTCGCAATCGCCGCAGGTGTGGTCACCTTCTTCGGCGTCTACGGCCTGACCGGCCGCCGCGACCGCTCGGAGCTTGCCGAGTGGTACCTCAATGAGGGCGGCGAGCTCACCGGCGCCGACAACATCGTCGCCGTGATCATCGTGGAGTTCCGTGGCTTCGATACCTTGGGCGAGCTGTCCGTGCTCGGTATGGCCGCCGTGGTCATCGCCGCGGTGGTCAGCTCCATGCCACGACACATGTTCGAGGCCGGCACCCGCCCGCGCCCGTTCGGCCAGTCCCAGCTCAACTCCATCCCGCTGCGCAAGGCCGCCGCGCTGGTGGCGCCGGTGCTGGTGGTGCTGTCCGTGCTCATCTTCTTCCGCGGCCACACCGCCCCCGGCGGCGGCTTCGTCGCGGCACTGGTCATGGCCACCGCGTTCGCCATCAACTACCTCTCTCGCGGCGCGGATGCGGACGTGGTGAAAAACTTCACCCCGATCCGTCTGACCGGCTGGGGCATCATCATCGCGATCTCCTCGGGCTTCCTCGGCTTCGTCGAAGGCGGGTTCATGTACGCCATCCACGGCGAGATCGCGGGCGAGCACCTGACTACCTCCCTCATCTTCGACTTCGGCATCTACCTCGCCGTGCTGGGCATGGTCACCGCCGCGATCAACGCGCTCGGCGGCTACCTGCGCCCCGGCATGGACCTGTCGGATTTGGATTACGCGCGCGACGAGGACAACCCGCTGCCGTCTATCCCCGAGCCGGAGCGCCCGGAAAACGCCGTAGACGCGCACCCCGAGCCGATCAACCCGGCGCACGACCCGCAACCGGTCATCACGAAGGAGCTCTAACCCATGGTCATGGCACTTACCATCGCGGTCCTTGTCGCGGGATCCGTGTACCTGGTTTTGCAGCGCGGCATGGTGCGCGTGGTCTTCGGCATGTCCCTGTTCGGCCACGCCACCAACCTCACCCTGCTCGCCGGCGGCGTCGGCGCGTGGCGCGGCGAGGCCTTCCCCTCCCGCGTGGCGTTCGAGGACATGGGCGACCCCCTGCCCCAGGCGTTCGTGCTCACCGCCATCGTCATCGCGATGGCCACCACGACGATCCTGCTCATGCTCTCCTCGCTCGGCCGCAACGACGACACCGCGGAGCTGCCCACGGGCACCGACGCCGGCTACTCCAAGATGAGGCTCAGCCCGTCCGCGCTGTCCACCGCCGGCCGCAACGCCCGGTTGAACACGAAGAAGCTGGAGGAGATCCGCGCACGCGAGATCGACCACGTTGACAACGAAAGCCTGAAGGTGACCGACTAATGGCTGTAGACGCAATCCTGCCCGTCTTTGTGGCGCTGCCCCTGATCGTCTCCGCGGTCACGGCGTTGAGCCCCTGGAAGTGGCTCAACGACGCGCTCGCGCTCGTCGTCCCCGCCATCAACTTAGGTCTGGGTGTGTGGCTCTACGGCTACACCCACGACCACGGCACCATCAGCCACGTCATCGGCCTGTACCAGGGCGGCGTGGGCATCTCCTTCGCCGCCGACACGTTCTCGGCGGTGATGATCGTGACCACCATGATCGTCTCGCTGACCTCCAACTGGTTCGCCATCGCCGTCGGCGAGACGCAGTCGCGGTTCTACGTACCGCTCTCGCTCGTGCTCGTCACCGGCGTCTCCGGCGCGCTGCTGACGGCGGACCTGTTCAACTTCTTTGTCATGATCGAGGTCTGCCTGCTGCCTTCCTACGGCCTGATCGCCATGACGGGTACCCGCCACCGCCTGCTGTCCGCGCGCATGTTCGTGCTGGTGAACCTGGCGGCGTCGACGATGCTCGTGCTCGGCGTGGGCTACCTCTACGCCGTCACCGGCGCTGTGAACCTGGCCTCCCTGCAGGGCGTGGCCGCCGGCAACGGTCCGGCCACGGTGGCCACCGGCATCGTGGTCATCGCCATCGCCGCCAAGGCGGGCGTGTTCCCCGTCTACACCTGGCTGCCGCGCACCTACCCGTCCACCTCAGCGGCCGTGATGGGCCTGTTTTCCGGCCTGCACACCAAGGTGGCCGTCTACATGCTCTTCCGCATCTGGGTGATCATGTTCGACATGGACCCGCGCTGGAACACGCTGCTGATCGTGGTCATGGTCATCTCCATGATCATCGGCGGCTACGCCGGCCTGGCCGAGGCGACCATGCGCCGCGTGCTGGCCTATCAGATGGTCAATGGCATGCCGTTCATCCTGATCATGCTCGCGTTCACGCAGGACGACGCCCGCTACGCGCTGGCCGCGGGCCTGCTGTACACCCTGCACCACATGATCACCATCGCCGCTCTGGTGCTCAACTCCGGCGCGATCGAAGAGACCTACGGCACCGGCACCATGGCCAAGCTGTCCGGCATCGCCCGACGCGACCCGTGGACGTCCGCCGTGTTCGTCGCTGGCGCGTTTTCCATCGTGGGCTTCCCGCCGTTTTCCGGCATCTTTGGCAAGGTCACCGTCGTGCTGGCCGCCGCCACCGCCGGCGACTGGCGCTCCTGGGTGGCAATTACCGCCATCATCGTCGCCTCCTTCGGCGCGCTGCTGTCCATGATGCGCATGTGGCAGCGCGTGTTCTGGGGCCGGCCCATGCAGAACTACCCCGAAGCGCTCAACGTGCGCGTCGGGTTCATGCTGCCGTCCGCGGTGCTGATGATCATCTCGCTGTGCATGTTCATCTTCGCCGGCCAGATGTGGAACATCACCACCACCGCCGTCGACGACCTGCTCGACGTGGACGCCTACACCACCGCCGTGCTCGGTGAGGACGCCGTCGGCGTCCCCGCCGACGGCGCAACCTTCGGAGGGGAGAACTAATGCAAGGCTTCTTGCACGGCGTGGGATACGCCGCCTGGATTGCCAAAGAGATCTTCGTGGCCGGCTTCCAAGCAGTCGCCGCCGCGTTCAACCCGGCCACCACGTTCGAGCCCATCGTCATCTACTACCCGCTGCGGGTGAACACGGACTGGGACGTGTTCTGGTTTTCCACCTCCATCACCGCCACCCCGGGCACGTTGTCCATGGGTCTGCGCCACCCCGTCGCCTCCGACGGGCCGATGACCCTGCTCGTGCAGGCGGCGTTCGGCCACGACCCGGAAGACGTCATCGCCGGCTTAGCGGATATGGAGGAGCACCTGCGGCCGTCGCTGCGCAACCGCCCCCTCGACCCGGCGACCGTGGCGTGGGAGCCCTACGTCGACCACGGCCCCGACACCGACAGCGATAACGTCCCTCCCGCAGAAAGGATGGTGTAGCGCCATGTTCACCACAATCATGCAGGTCTGCATCATCGTGATGGCGGCAAGCCTGCTTATCTCCCTCGCCGCGGTCATCATGACCAAAGACGAACTGTCGCGCGCCGTGATGGCAGACGTGATCTTCTACGGCATGGTCGCCATCTTCTTGGTGTGGACGCTGTGGAACACCTCCGCCATCGGCTACGAAATCGCCATCCTCGCCGGCCTGGTGTGCGGCGTGATCCCAACGATTTCCATGGCCCGCATCATCTCGAGAGGACGCCGCTAATGACCGTCGCAGAAACCGTCGTCGCCATCCTCGTGGTCGCAGCCACCATCTGCGTGGTCGCCACCGCCATCCTCCAGCTGCGCGCCCCCGACGCGCTGACCCGCGTCAACGTGCTCGGCCCGCTCGTGGTCGTGGCCTTCCCCATCCTCGTGGTGGCGAAGCTGATCCGCTCCTGGTCCACCACCGGCTTCGACCTCAACGACTTCATCCGCGCAGTCATCGCCATCTTCGCCGTCTGGATCGTCGGCTCCGTCGCCTCCTTCATCATGGGCCGCTCCCTCTACGGCGTCACCGTCTCCGACAAAACGCCCTTAGCCGAGCCGCGCAACCGCTAACGTAGAGGGCTTGTGAACACGAGCGACGACGCGTACGTCACGGACCTGGCACTGCGCGCCGGCCGTGGCGACAAGGCCGCGCTCACCGAATTTGTCCGGCTGACCCAAAACGACGTGTGGCGCCTGCTCGCCCACCTCGCCGGACCCCAGCACGCCGACGACCTGACCCAGGAAACCTACCTGCGCGTCCTCGGCTCCCTGCCGCGGTTCCAAGCTCGCTCCAGCGCGCGCACCTGGCTGCTTTCGCTCGCGCGGCGCGCCTGGGTGGACTCCGTGCGCCACGACATGGCCCGGCCCCGCAAATCCGCCGCCGAGTACGAAGACGTCGCCGCAGCCAACCCCAGCCCCGACAACGCCAACACGTGGGGCGACGTCATCGACGCGCGCTCGCTTCTCGACGAGCTGCCGCCCGAACGCCGCGAAGCACTCGTCCTGACGCAAGTGTTGGGCTACACCTACGAAGAAGCCGCGAAGATCGCCGGGGTACGCGTGGGCACTATCCGCTCACGAGTGGCCCGCGCCCGGCGGGACTTGATTGCGGGGGCGGGGGACGCCGAAGGTGCGTCGTAAAGCTGAAGTAAACGTGCCAAGCGACAGAAAATCGCATAAGTTTAGTAAACGGTTTTGCTACAAACTTTTCGGAGTTCTTTCATGCTGAAAAACGCACTCTTAATTTCATTCGCCTTCATCGGCACTGTCGTCGGCGCCGGCTTCGCCTCCGGCCAGGAAGCGATGCTGTACTTCTCCGCCTTCGGCACACAAGGCATCTGGGGCGCGGTCCTGGGCTCCGCGCTCATGCTCATCGCCGGCGTGACCATCCTGCAGCTCGGCTCCTTCTTCCAAGCCAAGGAGCACATGGAAGTGCTCGGCTCCATCTCCTCGAAGGTGATGGGCTGGATTTTGGACATCGCCACCATCGTCACCCTGTTTTCCATCGGCTTTGTCATGTTCGCCGGCGCAGGCGCGAACCTGAACCAGCAGTTCGGCATCCCGGTCTGGATCGGCGCGGTGCTCATGCTCGCCGCCACCATCGGCTTCGGCATGCTCGACGTGGACAAGGTCACCGGCGCCATCGGCGCGCTCACCCCGTTCCTGCTCGCCTTCGTCATCATCGGCTGCGGCTGGACCCTGGTGAACAACCACCCCGACTGGGACGCGCTCAACGCCGCCGCCGCGCAGGTGGACACCTCGCTGCCCAACTGGTGGATCTCCGCGCTGAACTACACCGGCCTGAACGTCATGTGCGTCGTGTCCATGGCGCTGGTCATCGGCGGCAACCAGCTGGACACCCGCGCAGCCGGCCTCGGCGGCCTCTTCGGCGGCCTGGGCTACCTGGTCATGCTCATACTGCTGGCGCTGGCGCTGCTGGTCAAGATCGACACCGTCTCCGGCCAGGACATGCCCCTGCTGACCCTGATCACGGACATCAACCCGACCATGGGCCTGATCATGTCCCTGGTGATTTTCGGCATGATCTTCGCCACCTCCCTGGGCATGTTCTTCGCCCTGGGCAAGCGCCTCTCCCGCGGCCGCGAAGATAAGTTCCGCATCATCTTCATCTCCACCTGCCTGATCGGCTTCGTGCTGTCCTTCGTGGGCTTCCAGCAGCTGGTCTCCACCGTCTACCCCATCCTGGGCTACCTCGGCCTGCTGCTCATCGCGGTGATGACCATCGCGTGGATCCGCGGCATTCCGAAGCTGCGCAAGGAAGGCGACCGCCGCCGCCGCGCCCTCGAGCTGACCCGCAAGAAGATGGACCCGGCCGAGCGCTTCACCAAAAACGACGAGCGCGAGCTGGAGTACCTCACCGCTAAGTCCAACGTGGACGAAGAGGAGCTCGTCGAGGCCCTCGAGGAGGAAGTGGCCCAGGAGCTGATCGACGACGAGGAAAGCGACTTCGAGGAAGAAGACCGCGACAACCCCTCCGACGTGGTTTACGTCTCCTACACCGAGCCTGTCAGCGCCGCGGAGTACCGCGCCAACCCGGACGAGCCGTGGAACGACCACTCCGTCGACGAGATGATCGCCGCCGAGGAAGCCGAAGAGGCCGCAGCCGGGCCGGACACGAGCCTCGGCGGCGCCGGCGAGGACGACGAGGAAGACCACACCCGCAAGGACGCCGCCACTGGCGGCTCCACCAAGCTGTAGCGAAGACAGCAAACGACCCCCGTGCAGACGCGCGGGGGTCGTTGTCGTTCGCCTGCTTAGACCAGCAGCTCGGCGATCTGGATGGCGTTGAGCGCCGCGCCCTTGCGCAGGTTGTCGCCGGCCACCACGAGCACCAGCCCGCGGCCGCCGTCGACGGACTGGTCCTGGCGGATGCGCCCCACCAGGGACTCGTCGATGCCGGTCGCCGCGCGCGGGGTAGGCACGTCCACGACCTCCACGCCGGGTGCACCGCGCAGGATCTCCTCGGCGCGCTGCGGGCTGACGGCCTGGTCGAACTCGGCGTGCACGACCATCGTGTGGCCGGTGAACACGGGCACGCGCACGCACGTGCCGGCGACCTTCAGCTCGGGGAGACCTAAGATCTTGCGGGACTCGTTGCGCAGCTTTTGCTCTTCGTCGGTTTCGTTCGTTCCGTCGTCGACAAGCGAGCCCGCCATCGGCAGCGCGTTGTACGCGATGGGGGCAACGTAGGGGCCCAGGTCGCTGGGCTTTGCCGCGTCTTCGCGGACCAACCCGCGCGGATCCCCGATCTGTTCGACCTGGGTGGCCAGCGCCTCCACGCCGGCCAGCCCGGAGCCGGAGACGGCCTGGTAGGAGGCGACGCGCAGGGTGTGCAGACCGAAGGCGTCGTGAAGCGGCTTGAGCACCGGCATCGCCGCCATGGTGGTGCAGTTCGGGTTGGCGATGATGCCCTTCGGCGTCTCGCGCGCCGCCTGCGGGTTGACCTCGGAGACGATCAGCGGGACCTCCTCGTCCTTGCGCCACGCGGAGGAGTTGTCCACCACGGTCGCGCCCGCCTCGGCGAAGACCGGCGCCCACTGCCGCGAGGTGGACCCGCCCGCGGAAAACAGGGCGATGTCCACGTCCGCGACGGACTCGGCGGTGATCTGGGTGAGGTCTTCGACGGTGATGTCCTCGCCGCGGAACTCAAGCGTGGTGCCGGCGGAGCGCGGCGACGCGAAAAAGCGCACCTTATCTGCCGGGAAGTTGCGTTCGGTGAGGATGTCGCGCATCACGCGGCCGACCTGGCCGGTGGCGCCGACAACTGCGAGGGTGGTCATTTTTCGGGTGCCTCCTTCTTATCGTCCGGTGCCTGCGTACACCACGGCCGGCTCGTCGCCGCCGAGGTCGAACTTGGTGTGGATGGCGCGCGCCGCCTCGGCCACGTCCGCCTGGCGCACCACAGCGGTGATGCGGATCTCGGAGGTGGTGATCATCTCGATGTTGATGCCGGCGTCGCGCAGCGCGTCGCAGAAATCGGCGGTGACGCCCGGGTGGGACTTCATGCCCGCGCCGACGAGGGAGACCTTGCCAATCTCGTCGTCGTAGCTCAGATCGTCCCAACCCTCAGCGTCCTGCAACACGCGCAGCTTTTCCATGGTGCGCGCACCGTCCGCCTTCGGCAGGGTGAAGGTGATGTCCGTCCTGTTGTCCTCGACGTTGGAGATGTTCTGGATCACCATGTCGATGTTGACCTCGCCGTCCGCCAGCTCGCGGAAGACCTTCGCGGCCTCCCCGACCTCGTCTTTGATGCCCAGGATGGTGATCTTCGCCTCCGAGTCGTCGGTGGCCACGCCGCTGAGAACTGCTTCTTCCATGGGAATATCCTCCAATGCTCCGGCCACCAAGGTGCCGGTATCTGTGCTGTAAGACGAGCGCACCCGCAGGGGCACGTTGAACGCGCGGGCGTACTCCACGCTGCGCAACACCAGGATCTTGGACCCGGACGCGGCCAGCTCGAGCATCTCCTCGAAGCAGAGCGTGTCTAGCTTCTTCGCGTCCGGCACGATGCGCGGGTCCGCGGTGTAGACGCCGTCGACGTCGGAGTAAATCTCGCACTCGTCGGCGCTCATCGCCGCCGCCAGGGCCACGGCGGTGGTGTCGGAGCCGCCGCGGCCGAGCGTGGTCACGTCCTTCGTTTCGCGGTTCACGCCCTGGAAGCCGGCGACGATGGCGATCTTGCCGTCGTCCACCGCCTCCTGCACGCGCCCCGGGGTGACTTCCAGGATGCGCGCGTTGCCGTGGCGTTCGGTGGTGATCACGCCGGCCTGGGAGCCGGTGAAAGACTGCACCTTCTCCCCCAGCGCGTGCACCGCCATGGCCACCAGCGAGTTGGAGATGCGCTCGCCTGCGGTAAGCAGCATGTCCATCTCGCGCGCGGGCGGGGTGGGGTTGACCTCGGCGGCGAGGTCGAGCAGCTCGTCGGTGGTGTCGCCCATGGCGGAGCAGACCACCACCACGTCGTTGCCGGCCCGGCGCGTGTCCACGATGCGCTGGGCCACTGCCTTGATCCGTTCCGCGCTTTCCAGGGACGATCCCCCATATTTTTGGACGATCAGTGCCATCTCAAACCTCCGCGGATCTGCGTGCATTCCAACGGCCAAGAATAGCGTCCCAAAACTGCGGAAACAGGCACTCGCGTTAATATCATTCACCGTGCACAACAATTTTCTCGCCGTGGCGCTCGCGCTGATCTCGGCCGCGACCATGGCGGCGGGGACCGTGTGGCGCCACCGCATCATGCGCGCGGGCACCGCGAAAGGCGAGAACAACGACTCACCCATGCAGTCCATCAAGCGGCCCGCGTGGTGGGCGTCGATGGGCGTGGCGTTTTTGGCGTACGGCTTCCAGGCCGCCGCGCTCGCATTCGGCTCCCTGCTGGTGGTGCAGCCGATCCTCGCGCTGTCGCTGATGCTGACCCTGCTGTTTTCCGCGTGGGCGGAAAAACGCCACATGCAGACCGCGGAGGCGTTCTGGGCCGTTGCGCTCACCGCCAGCGTGGGCGGCGTGGTGGTCTTGGGCCGCCCCCTGCCCGGCTCGCGCGACCCGGCCGCGTGGGAGTGGGGCATTGTCGTGGGCACCGCTGTGGCCATCATCGCCGCCGCCTACGCCATTGCTTCTCGACGTCCACCTGCCGGCAAAGCCCTCATCTTCGGCACCGCCTGCGGCGCCATGTACGGCTACCAGGCCGTGTTTTCCAAAGTGGCGGTGGACGGCTTCGTCGACGGCGGCGTGATCGGCCTTTTGGGCACCTGGCAGCTGTGGGCGATGCTGCTGGCCGCCACGGCCGGCACGATCGTGCAGCAGTACGCGTTCGCCGCCGGCAACCTGGCCACATCCCTTCCGGCGTCGAAGATCATCGAGCCGCTCGTGGCGTTCGCCTTGGGCCTGTTCGTGCTCGGGGAATCCTTCCGCGTGGACTCGGTGCTGGGGTGGGCGGCCGTAGGCACGTCGATAGGCGTGATGCTGATTTCTGCCGCAATGCTCACACGCGTATCCATTCGATGATGTAGGCTGTGCCGCATGTCACACAGGGCTCTTCTCCTTCTACGCCGCGGCGGGAATCAGGCCAACTAACACGGCCGGCACCCCGTCGCGGAGTTTCTGTTGCCGGCCGTGGAGCACACCCCAACAGAAGGAGACCCCCGATGAGTACCGACTTTTTCGCACCCCGCGAGATCCAAACCCCCTCCGGCCCGCGCGCCGACGACCAGCCCGCGTGGAACAAGCAGCGCGGCTCCCAGATGCCCGTAGAGCGCTACCTCGCCTTCGCCGAAGAGGTCGAAGACATCCAGCTGCCGGACCGCACCTGGCCCGACAAGAAGATCACCCGCGCCCCGCAGTGGTGCGCCGTGGACCTGCGCGACGGCAACCAGGCCCTGATCGACCCGATGAGCCCCGAGCGCAAGCGCCGCATGTTCAACCTGCTGGTACAGATGGGCTTCAAAGAGATCGAGGTCGGCTTCCCCTCCGCCTCCCAGACCGACTTCGACTTCGTGCGCGAGATCATTGAGCAGGACATGATCCCCGACGACGTGACCATCCAGGTCCTCGTCCAAGCCCGCGAGCACCTGATCCGCCGCACCTTCGAAGCCTGCGCGGGGGCGAAAAACGTCATCGTGCACTTCTACAACTCCACGTCCAAGCTGCAGCGCCGCGTGGTGTTCCGCAAAGACCGCGCCGCGATTAAGAAACTGGCCACCGACGCGGCCGAGCTGATCAAGACCATCGCCGCCGACTACCCGGACACCAACTGGCGCTGGGAGTACTCGCCGGAATCCTTCACAGGCACCGAGCTGGACTTTGCCAAGGAGGTCTGCGACGCAGTCGTCGACGTGATGGCGCCGACCCCGCAGCACCCGATGATCATCAACCTGCCGTCCACGGTGGAGATGATCACCCCCAACGTCTACGCGGACTCCATCGAATGGATGCACCGCAACCTGAACAACCGCGAATCCATCATCATCTCCCTGCACCCGCACAACGACCGCGGCACCGGCGTCGCCGCCGCCGAGCTGGGCTACCTGGCCGGCGGCGACCGCATCGAAGGCTGCCTGTTCGGCAACGGCGAGCGCACCGGCAACGTCGACCTGGTCACCCTGGGGCTGAACATGCTCACCCAGGGCGTGGACCCGCAGATCGATTTTTCCGACATCACCCGCATCCGCGAAGTGGTGGAGTACTGCAACCAGCTGCGCGTGCCCGAGCGCCACCCCTACGGCGGCGACCTGGTGTTCACGGCGTTTTCCGGCTCCCACCAGGACGCGATCAACAAGGGCCTGGACGCGCTGGCGCAGAATGTGCGCGAAGACGCGACAAGCTCCGACGTCACCTGGGAGGAGCTGCGCGAGACCACCTGGGAGGTGCCGTACCTGCCCATCGACCCGAAGGACGTCGGCCGCACCTACGAGGCCGTCATCCGCGTCAACTCCCAGTCCGGCAAGGGCGGGGTGGCCTACATCATGAAAACGGACCACGGCATCAACATGCCGCGCGCGATGCAGCCGGAGTTTTCCGCCGTGGTGCAAAACATCACCGACAACGAGGGCGGCGAGGTCAACTCCAAGAACATGTGGGACGTCTTCGCCACCACCTACCTGGACCTGGATTCCCCGCTGGAGCTGGCCCACTACCGCATCGATGCCGCGGAGGAAGAGGACCAGGACACCCGCGTGGCCGCCACGGTGGTCTACGAGGGCGCTTCCCGCGAGGTCGAGGGCACGGGCAACGGCCCCGTCGCCGCGTTCGCGAACGCCTTGGAGCAGGTAGGCATCGATTTTGAGGTGCAGGACTACTCGCAGCGCTCCCGCAGCGCGGGCGACGACGCGGAGGCGGTGTGCTACATCCACGCGGACGTGGACGGCACCTCCGCCTGGGGCGTGGGCATTGCTGGTTCGACCACGCGGGCGTCGCTGGAGGCGATCGTGTCCGCAGTCAACCGCTCCATGGCAGCGGACTAGCACTCGCGGTCGCGCGCGTTATACTTGCGTGTCTAAACCAGACAATTAAGCAGGAGGTGGCGCGATGGCCATGTACGAGGTGCCCTCGGGTTCTCGCCGCCTCCCCGTCGAGCATCTGCTTGACGACGTCCCTTCGGTCACCCTGACCCCCGACCTCGACGTGCTGGTTGACGGTGAGGTCGTCGGCTCGGTGGAGGACGCGGAGCTGCGCCAGCTCGCCGAGGCTGGGCTGACCCCGGTCGTCGCCGCCGAGCGCGGCGCGCTGCTCGTGCCGCCGGCGGGCCAGGTGTTGCCGGTCAACCGGCCCCCGCGTGCGCCGTGGGCCCTGCTGCCCGGGGGCGCGCGCTACCCGGCGGATCTTTCCGAGCCGCTGTCCGTGGAAACGCCCGCTCAGGTGCTGGTGAGCCTGGGGTTCGACGACGCGGGCGAGGTGGTGCTGTGCGTCGACGGCGAGGTGGTCGGCGAGCTCGACCCCACCGCCGGCGAAGCGCTGACGCCGACGCTGCGCCGACTTGAAGAGCGCGGCTTAATCGCGGTGGCGCGCGGCTACACCACCTCCGCCGACGGGGAGACCGCGCTGACGGTCAACGCCGGGCCGATCGACGCCGACGAGGCGCCCGCGATCTCCCCGCTGCCGCCGATCGTGCGCGAGGTGGACGTCGCCCCGGCGACGACCAGCTTCTTCGCCACCGTGGACGCGGAAGCCGCCGCCCTGGTCGCGGATACGCAGGAGTCGCCGGCAGAAGCGACCCGTGGCGAGGGGAAGGCCCGAGCGTCGCTGTTCGCCGCCGCGGCCATAACCGCCCTCGTGCTGGCGGGTGTTGGCGCTGTGGTCATGAGCACGCCGTCCGGCTTGGAGCGGGACACGACCTCGGCGTATAAGACCACCACCAACCAGGTCTCGCAGCCGAGCAGCTCCGCCCCTGAGGCGACAGAGACTTCTGCGAGCACCGAGCCGTCGGAGGAAACCGAGGCGCCCGCACAGCCCTCCCCGTCCGAGTTTTCCACCGCGCTTCCCTCCCAGGCGCCTGCCCCGGCACCAGCGCCTGCCCCGGCTCCCGCGCAGGCGCCCGCGCCGCAGGCCCCGGTTCAGCGCGCACCTGCCCCCGCCCCCGCGCCGCAGGCACCGGTTCAGCGCGCACCCGCCCCGGCACCGGCCCCCGCCCCTGCACCAGCGCCGGCACCGGCTCCGGCCCCGGCGCCCGCTCCGCAGGAGGAGGGGTACGAGTACTCCATCGGCGGGTTGAAGCTGCGCTCAAACACCAGGCTGGATCAGCCGCTGTACGAGGTGGCCGAGCCGTAGGCTACGTTGGAACAATGACTGAGAACGACTACCCCTATGTGGCGCTGTTTGTGCAGGCCACGGGGATACACCCGTCGACCGGGCGCCTGCTCACCATCGACGCGGTCACGTTCGACGCCACCGGTCGTGTCGGCGAGGAGTTCCACGCCGTGGTCAACCCCGGCACCGACCCCGGCCCCGCGCACACCCACGGGCTGACTCCGCACGACTTCGCGCAGGCCCCGCGGTTTTCCCGCTTCCTGCGCACGCTGGACAAGCTTCTCGACGGCCGCGTCCTAGTCACCCACGACTCCCCCGTCACCTGGGGCTTCATCGTCTCCGAGGCGCGCCGCGCCATGAACGCTGCAGCGCGGGCGAACCGTTCGCGCCGCGGCCGCGGCAACAAGCGCCGCCAGCGGGTGGGGCACGTGCCGAAGCCGACCGCGATCGTGGACCTTCTCGCCAGCGCCCGCAGGCAGGGCCACGTGCCGGTGGACCCGCGGATCAACGCCGTGGCGAACATGGTCGGGGTGGCCTCCACCCCGCCGGCGGCATCCACCGAGCGCATCGGCGAGGCGGAGGAGGACTTCTCCCGCGGGCAGACGCTGAAGCTGGTCGCGATGTACCTGCAGCTCGCCCCCGGCAAGCTGGTGGAGCTTACCCCCGACAACCTTTCCCCGGACCAGTTCGGGCTGCAGCGTTCCTCGCTGCGCGTGGACGCGGAAAAAGCGCCGGCGTCCGGCGCGAACCCTGGCCACCTGGGCAAGGGCGGACTGCTGCGCGGCATGGAGTTCGTCATCTCCGACGACATCGCAATCGACCCGGACGAGCTCATCGACGGCGGCATGCGCGCCGGCCTGACCTACCGCGAAAAACTCACCCGCGAAACCTCGGTGGCCGTCTCGGACGCTCCCCTGCGCGGCGCGGAGCTGCGCGGCAAGGCCATGCACGCCCACCGCAAGAACATCCCGGTGGTCTCCGGCGAGGAATTCGCGCGGCTGCTCGGACAGATGGAGGTTGCGGAGTAGCCTAGTCCGCATGCAAGGACCCATTTCCCGCTTTCGCACTGCGGTAGCCACTACCGCCGCGAACCTGGCCACCACCGCCTCGCGTGCCACCGGCCGCGGCGCCGGCGGCATGATCGGTGGCCTGGTTGCCGCGGCGATTGACCCGAACATCATGGCCTCCCTCGGCGGCGGCCGCCCGACCGTGCTGGTCACCGGCACCAACGGCAAATCCACCACCACCCGCATGCTCGCCGGGGCCGTGGGCGCGAAGCACCGCGTGGCCACCAACGACGGCGGCGACAACATGGACGCCGGCATCATCTCCGCGCTGCTCGCCGGCAAGGACGCCGACGCGATCGTGCTGGAGTGCGACGAGCTGCACGTGCCCAAAGTCGCCGAGCGCCTCAACCCAGTCGCGTTCGTGCTGCTCAACCTCACGCGCGACCAGCTCGACCGCGTCGGCGAGATCAACTCGATCGAGCGCGCCCTGCGCCAGGCCGTCATGGCGCACCCGGAGGCGACCGTCGTGGCCAACTGCGACGACGTGCTGGTCACCTCCATCGCCTTCGACCATCCCAACGTCGTGTGGGTCTCCGCAGGCGCCGGCTGGACCGGCGATTCAGTGACCAACCCCCGCTCCGGCGGCCACGTCGTGCGCTCCTCCGTCGCGCACGGCGAAACCGACTGGTACGCCGTCGAACCCCTGCCCGACGGCCGCGAGTTCCGCCGCCCCACCCCGGCCTACGCGGTGGAGGGGGAGACGATGGTGGGGCCGGAGGGCGTCGCAAAGCTTGAGCTCAAGCTGCCGGGCCGCGCCAACCTGGGCAACGCCGCCCAGGCCATCGCCGCGGCCGTCGAGGCGTTCGACGTCCCCCTCGACGCCGCCGTCGCCGCCGCCGCGGACGTGGACAACGTCGCCGGGCGCTACACCACCGTCCACCTCGGCGAGCACGACGTCCACCTGCTGCTGGCCAAAAATCCCGCCGGCTGGCAGGAGGCGCTGTCCATGGTGGACCGCGACGCCGACGGCGTGGTCATCGCCGTCAACGCGCAGCAGGGCGACGGCGAGGACGTCTCCTGGCTGTGGGATGTGAAGTTCGAGGACTTCGGCGACACCCACGTCGTCGCCGCCGGCGAGCGCGCCACCGACCTGGCGGTGCGCCTGACGTACGCCAGGATCGGCCACGAGCTCGTCCACGACCCCGTCGCCGCGATCCGCGCCTGCCCGCCCGGGCGCGTGGAGGTGCTGGCCAACTACACCGCGCTGCTGAACCTGCGCCGCGCGCTGACCAAGGAGGAGGACTACCGTGCCTAAGCTTTCCATCGGTCTGGTCCTGCCGGACGTGTTGGGCACCTACGGCGACGACGGCAACGCGCTCGTGCTGCGCGAGCGCGCGCGCATGCGCGGCATCGACGCGGAAATCACGCGCATTTTGCTTGACGACGACGTCCCGCCCTCCCACGACATCTACACCCTCGGCGGCGGCGAGGACGCCGCCCAGCTGATCGCCGCGGCGCGCCTGTCCGCCTCGCCGGGGCTGCAGGCCGCGGCCGCCGACGGCAAGCCGATCTTCGCGGTGTGCGCGGGCCTGCAGGTGCTCGGCCACACGTTCCGGGCGCACGGCAACGAGGTCGACGGTGTGGGGCTGTTGGACATCACCACCGCTCCCCTGTCCAAGCGCGCCACGGGCGAGCTCGCCGCGACGCCGACGCGCGCAGGTATCACCGCGGAGCTTTCGGAGGCGCTCACCGGTTTTGAAAACCACATGGGTGCCACGGTGCTCGGCCCGAAGGCTTCGCCGCTGGGGCGTGTGACCAAAGGTGTGGGCAACGGCGCGGGTGTCGCAGGCTCCACCGACGGAGAAATGGTCGACGGTGTGGTCCAGGGCAGCGTGATTGCCACCTACATGCACGGCCCGGCGCTAGCCCGCAACCCGCAATTGGCGGATTTGCTGTTAGCGCGCGCATTGGACGTGCCGCTGGCGAAACTGGAGCCGCTCGAGCTCGACGAGGTCGCGCAGCTGCGCAAGGAGCGCTTGCGCTAGCCGCCTGTTTTATCTCGGTCCGAAGAGTTGGTCGAGGGCTCCGCGGGTGGTGTTGCGGATGTGGTGTCCGTGTGGGGAGATCCATACGGGTGCACCCCGGATCATGGTGATGCGGCCGCGTTTTGGCCGCCAGGGGTCGTCGTCGTTGACCCGGTTGTGGTAGCGGCACAGCGGAGCCAGGTTGCCGATGTTGGTCTCCCCGCCGTGTTTCCACGCCTTCACGTGGTGCATCTCGGCGCTGTAGGAGCCGTGCCTGCAGCCCGGGAAGGCACACACCGGTGTGACCATGCAGGCGAGGTCGCGTTGTTTCTGGTTGGCCAGGCGTGTGGTGGTGTACAGGTTCACTGCGCCTTCTTCGGGGTGGAAGGCGGCGACTTCTAACTCGTCGCTGAATGCGCAGGCGAGGTAGTCGGCACCTGTCATGGTGGTGCCGTCGGTGAGCACAAGTTCGATGTCGTCACCACCACCGGCAAGGATGCGGGTGTGCGCATCCAGGGGCACCATCACAATCGGCCGCGGCGCGGCGGCGACAACCCCGCCGGTTGTGCCGTCCAGGATGCGCCAGAACTCCTCTTCCATCTGGGCTGCGGCGGGCAGGGTGGGGTCGATGTGTTGGCGCAGGCGGTGTTCGAGGTCTGCGGCGTTGCGGTCGGTGGTGTCGATGGTGATGCGTGCCCGGCCGTTGCGGGATCCGGAAAACGCCACTTGTCTGCGCGCGGGCGTGTCTTCTTTGGGGATGAGGTGGCGGGCGGCGCGCTCAATGGCGCGGTACCCGCCTTCAACGTTGAGCAGTTCCAGGCGTAGCCGCCAGCGTTCAGCAGCGGACTTCACACCAGCGAGGCGGCGTTCGATCAGGGCGAGCTCGTCCAAGGAGAAGCCTTGCGCCCGTTGTAAGGCGGTGGCTTGCTTGCGGGTGAACGTGGTTTTCCCGTAGTAGGTCTCGCGCAGCCGGCCGAACGCACGTGCTTTGTCCGGTGCGAAGCCCGCGGCGAGGGCAGCGTCAACGACGAAGTCGGCCAAGGTTGCTAGCGCCTTGGTCGACATCGCTTCGATGAGTGCTGCGAACGGGTTCATGGCCCATACGCTAAACCAACCGCAACCCCACCCGGACCCAGCCTGTGGAATTCGCGCCACACCCCCTGTGGATAACTCAGAGGGTCAGCCGCCCGGTCAGTGCGCGCGAGAGCGTCAGCTCGTCGACAAACTCCAGGTCACCGCCCAGCGGCATGCCGGACGCGAGCCGCGAGATGGTCAGGTCCGGAAAGTCCTTCAGCAGCCGCACCAGGTACGACGCGGTGGCTTCGCCTTCGGTGTCGGGGTCGGTGGCCAAGATGACCTCGGTGACTGCGGGGTTTTCGGAACGAACGTCGTCAAGCACGCCGCCGATGCGCTGCAGCAGCGGGGCGATGGCCAGGTCTTTCGGACCGACGTTGGCCAGCGGGTCGAGCGCCCCGCCGAGCACGTGGTAGCGCCCGGAGTACTCGCCGGTGCGCTCGATGACCTGGATGTCTTTGGCGTCTTCCACCACGCACACGGTGCTGGCGTCGCGGCCGGAGTCGGCGCAGATGCGGCACACGTCCTCGCGCGAGACGTTGTTGCAGATGCGGCAGAACGTCACCCCGTCTCGCACGGCGGCGAGTGCGGCGCGCAGCCTATCGACGTCCTCCGGCTCCTCCTTGAGCAGGTAAAACGCGATGCGCTGCGCGGATTTCGGTCCGACGCCGGGCAGGCGCGACAGCTCGTCGATGAGGTCTTGCAACGGTCCTTCGAACACGGCAGTCCTTTCACAGGCAAGAAAAATGCGCCCGGCCGCAGGTGGGCCGGACGCGCAACAGCGGCTGTTAGATGATGCCGCCGAACGGGATCTCGCCCGGGCCCGCCTGCGGTGCCTGGCCGCCACCCGTCGCGCCGCCGGTCAGCGGGGCGATCTTCTCCTCGGCCAGCTTGCCGGCCTGGTTGTGGGCGTCGCGGTAGGCGGCGAGGATGAGGTCCTGCAGGGACTCGATGTCGTCGGCGTCGACAGCTTCCGGCTTAATCTTGATGTCGGTGATCTCTGCGCCACCGGTCATGGTGACGGTGACGAGCTCGCCGCCGGCGGTGCCGGTGACCTCGGTCTGCAGCAGCTCCATCTGTGCCTGCTGCAGTGCAGCCTGCACCTCTGCGGCCTGGCGGATCAGTTCCTGCATATCTTGCGGCTGGGTCATGGTTGTCCCCTTTCGTTCGCTAATAGTCCGCGTGCCAGTCTACAACGGCTTGGCGCCGAGCTCGGCGGCGAGCAGGTCCATCGCGACCTCGGTGGCGTCGCGGCGGTCGGCGGTGCCTTCCTCTTCGCGCGCTTGGTCGGCCATGTCGCGCTCTTCGTCCTCGCGGGTGTAGGCGGGCGCCTTGTCTGTCTGCGCCTCCGGCTCTGCCCGAAACGCCGGCTCCACGTCCTCGTAGTCGTAAGGCTCGGGCGGCGGCGGGATCTCGTCGCGTTCCCGCTTGGCCTTCTCGGCGGCTTTTTGGCTGGCGGCCAGGGCGGCGGAGCGCCAGTCGTCGGCAGGCTTTTGCGGCGGTGCCGGCCGCGGCGCGGGCTGGGCCGGCTGCACCTGTTGCGACCCTCCGAGCTGCGCGGGCGCGTCCCACCCGCGGGCCGGCGCAGGGTCCTCCGGTTCCGCCGCTTCGGATTCCTCGCTAGGGTTCCACACCTCGCGCTTGGCGGGCCGGCGCAGGTTCGCGGTGGCCGGGTCAGTGCCCACGACGCAGCGCACCTGCACCTTCGCCCCCAGCTTTTCCGAGAGCGCGGCGGCGATGTCGGCGTTGTTCTTCTCGGCGTTGATGCGCTCTGCCAGCGCCCCGGTGTGGTGGCCGACCACGAGCACGTCGCCGTCGAAGCCCAGGGGCTTGGCTTCGGTGAGCATGATCTCGGCGACCTTGTTGCGCTCGCCGACGGACTGGCGCAGTCGGGTCCAATCCTTCTCAATGCGTTCGAACAGCTCGTCGGTGTTGCTCTCAGTGTTCTCCGGCGCCGGGGCAGGCTCGGCCGGCTGCTCCTTCTCCGCCGGCTTTTCGGGGGCCTGCTGCGCCGGTTGTTCCTGCGGACGGTTGCGCGAGGTGCTCGCCGCTGCCGCCGCAGCCGCCGCTGCTGCCGCCGCGCCACCGCCCTCACGGGTGGGCTGCGAAGTGGGCGCAGACTGGGCAGGCTGGGCTGCCGGAGCAGCCGGCGCGGATGCCGGCAGGGCTCCACCAGCAGGCTGCAGGGTGAGCAGGTGCGCGGCCATGATCTCCAGCAGCAGGCGCGGCGAGGTCGCGCCCCGCAGGTCGGCGATGCGGTCGTTGACCTCGGAGGCGAGCTGCGCCAGGTGCTGGGGGCTGAACCGGTGGGCCTCTTGGGTGAGGATGTCGGCGCGGTCCGAAGGGGCGTCGACAAGCCCTTGCCCGAACGCGTCGGGGACGGTGCGGATGAGCAGCAGGTCGCGCATTCGGTCGAGCAGGTCCAGCGCGAAGCGGCGCGGCTCGTCGCCGGACTCGATGACCTGGTCGATGGTGCGGTACAGCGCGGCGGCGTCGCGGTCGGCGAGCGCGTCCACGGCGGCGTCGAGCAGCGTCAGGTCTGTCACGCCCAACAGCGGCAGGGCCAGCTCGTAGGTCAACCCGTCCGGGCCCGCGCCGGCGAGCATCTGGTCCAGGATGGACAGGGTGTCGCGCGGGGAGCCGCCACCGGCGCGGATGACCAGCGGGTAGACGTTTTCGTCGACGTGGACGCCCTCTTCGGCCACCACGTGCTCGACCAACTCGCGCATCGCCTGCGGCGCGAGCAGCCTAAACGGGTAGTTGTGGGTGCGCGAGCGGATGGTGCCCAGCATCTTCTCCGGCTCGGTTGTGGCGAAGATGAAGATCAGGTGCGCCGGCGGCTCCTCCACGATCTTGAGCAGGGCGTTGTTGCCCTCTTTGGTGATCATGTGGGCCTCGTCGATGATGAAGACGCGGTAGCGCGACTCCGCCGGCGCGAACAGGGCGCGCTCGCGCAGCTCACGCATGTCTTCCACGCCGCCGTGGGAGGCGGCGTCGAGCTCCATCACATCCAGGTTGCCGGAGCCGCCCGGCGCGAGCGCCACGCACGATTCGCACACGCCACACGGGGTGGAGGTGGGCCCCTCCACGCAGTTCAGGGACCGAGCGAGGATGCGCGCCGAGGACGTCTTGCCGCAGCCGCGCGGGCCGGAAAACAGGTAGGCGTGCGAGATCCGCCCGTTATCCAGGGCGGTCGACAGCGGGCGGGTCACCTGCTCTTGGCCGATGACCTCGCCGAACGTTGCGGGGCGGTATTTCCTGTACAGAGCCACGCGGGCAAGTCTAGCCCGCGTTGTTCTCCGTAGCTTCGACGCAGGCGAGCAGCACGCAGGTGGCCACGCCGTCCATGGCGGTGCGCACCTCCTCCAGCGGCGGCAGCGAGGGGGCGAGGCGGATGTTCGTGTCCGTCTCGTCTACGCCGTGCGGGAAGGACGCACCCGCCTTGGTTAGGGCGATGCCGGCTTCCTTGGCCAGTTCCCACACGCGGGTGGCGGAGCCGTCGGTGACGTCTAGGGAGATGAAGTAGCCGCCTTTCGGCTCGGTCCATTCGGCCACGTCGTAGGCGCCGAGCCGCTCGCGCAGGATGGCGATGACGGCGTCGAACTTGGGCGCCAGCGAGCTCGCGTGCTTTTGCATGAGGTCGTGCAGCCCTTGGACGTCGCCAAGCAAACGCGCGTGTGCGAGCTGGTTTTCCTTGTTCGGGCCGATGCCGCGGATGGAGGCGTGGGAGGTGTACCAGGCCAGGTTGTCCTTCGAGGAGGCGAAGAAGGCGACGCCGGAGCCTGCGTGGGTGATTTTGGAGCTGGACGACATGTACCAGAAGCGGTTCGGGTGGCCGTGCTTGTCCGCCAGCGCGATCACGTCGGGGTTGTCCGCCTGCGCGTCGGTGAGGGTGTGGATGGCGTAGGCGTTGTCCCAGACGATGCGGAAGTCTTCGGCCGCGGTGTCCATCGCGGCAAGCTTGTCGACGACCTCCGGTGCGAACGAAATTCCGGTCGGGTTGCCGTAGATGGGCACGGTCCACATGCCCTTGATCTGCGGGTCTTTCACCAGTTCTTCGACGGCGTCCATGTCAGGGCCCTGAGGCGTCATGGGCACTTGCACCATCTCGAAGCCGAAGTGCTCGGTGATGGAGAAGTGGCGGTCGTAGCCGGGCACGGGGCAGATCCATTTGACCTTTTCCTCGTCCTTCCACGGCTTGGGCGAGTCGTTCGTGCCCCAGATGTAGGCGTAGGAGATGAGGTCGAACATGATGTTCAGGCTGGAGGAATCGCCGGCGATGAGGTGCGCCGGGTCGATGCCGAGCGCTTCGGCCCACAGCTCGCGGATGTCCGCGATGCCGGCGAGGTTGCCGTAGTTGCGCACGTCGGCGCCGGTGTTGTCCGTGTAGTCGCCCGTCCCCGGCAGGGACAGCAGAGCGTTGGAGAAGTCCAGCTGCTCGCTCGACGGCTTGCCGCGGGTCAGGTCCAGGTTGAGGTTGCGGGCTTTGAGCTCTTCGTACTGAGCGCGGGTGCGCTGGGCCAGCTCGGCGAACTGGTCGGGGGCGAGTTGCTTGAGAGACATGGGTTACATCGTACAAGCCCGGCCGGGGACCCCGACATAGAAAAGGGACCCCACGCACCTGCCAGAGCTCGCTGACCCTTGCTGCGTTCCCGCCCTGGGGGAGTTCACAAGATAACACCGCGTGGGATCCTGCCCGCTACTGTAGCTGCGAAGCTTGCACACTTACAAGCTGCCGGCGTGAGCTGCGGTTTTGGCCGTGGGCGCGGGGTGGTCTAACATGTGCCAAGACGCTTTCGAGTGTCGCTGGAGGATTCGACTAGCGGCCTATGTCACACGCCTGGAACGCGTGCGGGTTTCACGACCCTCGTGGGTTCAAATCCCACATCCTCCGCCAATGTCATGAGTCGCGTCATGCTTGACGCATGAGTCGCGACATGCTGGACGGACCGGCATCCCAGTTGTTTTTGTTCTGGGGTGCCGGTTTTGTTCATTTGGGGTGCAGTGGTGGGTCGCCGTGTTTCCAGTAGGCCTTTTGGTAGTCGCAGGCGGTGTCGATGTAGTGCTCTGTGATGACTTCTCCGGTTTCGACCAGTGATGTGATGATGTGGTTGTCGGTGATGACCATGAGGATTTTCTTGTGTTTGTAGGCGCGTCCGATGCCGAGGTGGAAGAGTTTGCCGGCGTAGCGCACGGAGACTTTGCCGTTTTTGTCGACTGTGTCGTTTCGGGTGCGCCATTCTTCTTTGGGGTTGTCGTTGGGTGTGGCTTTGACTCCGGTGGTGTATGCCTGCTGCGGGGTGCGTCTGCCTAGGGCGCGGTGGGGTCGGGTGCAGTTGTAGTATTGGCGAAACTCGTTGAGGAGTTGTTGCAGCTCATCGATGGTTTGTGCTGGGGGTCGGGCGGTGATCCATTTTTTGATGGTTTGGTGGAATCGCTCAATTTTTCCTTGGGTTTGGGGGTGGCCTGGCCGGCCGTTTTTCTGTTGGATTTTGTGTGCGACGAGCACTTTTTCGAATGCGTTTCGCCCGCCTTTGCGCCCGGCTAGGCGGGCGGTGAACACCAGTCCGTTGTCCGTCAGCGTGGATGCTGGCGGGCCGTATGCGCCGATCAGGCGGGTGAGTTCGGCGGCGACGGCGGGGCCTGTAAATGCGGCGGCCGCGGTGATTGACAACAGGTATCGCGAGTGGTCGTCGAGGAAGTCGAGGACTTCTACCCGCGTGTTATCAGCGAGGAAGAGGTGGGTGATGTCGGCTTGCCAGCATTCGTTGGGCATCGCGGCTTCGAAGCGGATGTAGGAGCTTTTCGGCTTCTTTTGCGGCTGCGGGGTGATCAAGCCCTCGTTGGTGAGGATGCGGCGGATCGTTGAGGTTGAGGGGGCGCGTTTGCCGGCCTGTTCGAGGTGGTAGGCAATGGTTTCGGGCCCGGCGTCGAGTCCGTGTCGGGTGAGTTGTTTGCGGATGCTGATGATGTCGTTGCGTAGTGCTTCCGGGACGGCGTGCGGGTGGGTGTGCGGGGCGCGTGATTTCGGTGCGATTGCCTCGGCGCCGCCGGCGTCGTAGGCGTTGAGGATTTGGTGGACGCGTTGGCGCGAGATGCCGAATCGTTTGGCGACGTTGGTGGGTGTGCCGCCTTGGCCTCTGACGGCTCTGACGATGGCGATGTTGCGGTTAGGACTGTTCATAGTGTCAAACATGTCCCGACTCACCAGTCAAACGTCACCGACACGACTGAGGTAACCCTAAGTGTCAACTATGACGCGACTGACCTGTCAAGGATCACAACGCCTTCCGCAGGCACACCCCGTCAAATATGTCGTGACTTCAGACACCACATCCTCCGCCAATATAAAAGCCGGCACCCCTCGGGTGTCGGCTTTTAGCGTTTATACTTGCGGGCCATGATCGACGATAAACTCTACGAAGCCATCAACCAGCAGGTCACCGAGGAGTACGCGGCGGCCTACCTGTACCGCCACCTGGCCAACGAGATGGACGCGTTGTCCTTTCCCGGCCTGTGCGAGTGGTTCACCGCCCAGGCGGCCGAGGAGTGCGAGCACGCGCAGAAGTTCGCGCAGCACATCATCGACCGTGGCGGGCGAGTCAAGCCGCACACCATCGAGATCGACGCGCCCGAGGTCGAAGGCCCGCTGGAGGCGTTCACGGCCGCGCTGGAGCACGAAAAGAAGGTCTCGGAGCAGATCCGCACCATCACCCGCCTTTCAGACGAGGTCGGCGACTTGGAGTCCCGCCCGCTGTTGAACTGGTTCCTCAACGAGCAGATCGAGGAGGAGGCGAACGTGGGTGAGATCGTGGACCAGCTCAAGCTCGTCGGCGCGGACGGCTCGGGCCTGTTGCGCATCGACGCCCGCCTCGCTGGCCGCCCCACCCCCACCCCGTCGGCGCAGTAAGTAAACTCCACGCGAACTTCGGGCGAATTCCCAGCTAAATTGCGCTCTCCGGGTCGCGGGCCCGCCGAAGCGCCCCCAAGATATGGGGCGTGTACGGCTGTGAGCGCAAGGAACCGGGGAGGCCCACGGATACGGCACGGCACGTTTCGCGTCGCGGGTTCCTCCGCACCGTCGCTGTGGCCACCTCCGCGGCGGGCGCGGTGGCGATGGTGCCCAGCGCGCAATCGCAGAGCACGCAGCCCGCGAAACCCATCCCGGCCGAGGTGGAGCTTGCTCCCCTGCCGTTTCTCCACGGCGTGGCCTCCGGCGATCCGCTGCCGGACGCGGTGGTGATCTGGACGCGCATTACCCCCGACGACAACGCCTTTCCCGGCTCTGGGGGCGGCGCCGCCACCCGGGTGCGCTGGCGGGTGGCGCGCGACGCGCAGCTTGGCGACGTCGTAGCCGAAGGCGAAGCCGAAAGCCACCCGGAGCGCGACCACACCATCCACGTGGACGTGCGCGGCCTCGACGCGGACACGGTGTACTACTACGCCTTCACCGTCGCCGACGGCCCGCACGAAGGCGCCTCCTCCCCGCTCGGCCGCACCAAAACCGCCCCCACCGGACACGTGGACCGGCAGCGCTGGGCCGTCGCCTCTTGCGCCAACTGGGAATCCGGGTTCTTCGCCGCCTACGCCGATTTGGCGCAGCGCGGCTGGGACGGCGAGCTGGACCTGACCGTGTTCTTGGGCGACTACATCTACGAATACGCCCAGTACGAGTACGCCGGCTACGGTCCCGTGCGCCTGCACCACCCCGCCCACGAAACCCTCACGTTGGCGGACTACCGCACCCGCTACGGCCGCTACCGCACCGACCCGAATCTGCAAGACGCCCACGCCGCACTGCCGTGGGTGGTGGTGTGGGACGACCACGAGATAGCCAACAACAATTGGCGCGACGGCGCGGACAACCACGACGCAGGCGAGGGCGACTTCCACGCCCGGCGCGACGCCGCCATGCGCGCCTACTACGAGTGGATGCCGGTGCGCCTGTCGGCAACGTCGGAGCAGGGCCACATCTACCGCTCCTTTGTCTTCGGCGACCTGGTGGAGCTGACCATGATGGACCTGCGCACCTACCGCGACAAGGAGTTCTGGCGCGGCGGCGCCCGCCAAACCGGGGACGCGCGCAGCATGCTCGGCTCCGAGCAGTACAACTGGCTCGAGCGCACCCTGGAGCGCTCCACCGCGGCGTGGAACGCGTTGGGCAACTCGGTGATGTTTTCCCCGCTGCACGTCGGTGCGATCTACAACAACCCGGCCACGCGCCCGGTTGCTAAGTCGCTGAGCTCCAACATCTTGTCCACCCAGGTGCCGGTGCCCCAGCTCAACGAGCTGCCACTCAACGGCGACCAGTGGGACGGCTACGACTTCGAGCGCCGCCGCCTGATCAACACCTTGGGCCGCTTAGGCAAGCGCCCGATCTTTCTCACCGGCGACATCCACTCCGAGTGGGCCCACACCATCGCCCACGGCGGCGAAGAGATCGGCTGCGAGATCGTCTGCTCCTCCATCACCGCCCCCAACGTGGCGGAGGCGACCAAGATACCGGCGGGCCACCCGCTGTTTGGCGTGGCCCACCGCTACCTCCACGCGGCGAACCCGGGGCTCAACCACGTCGGTCTGGACACCCACGGCTACACGGTCGTGGACATCACCGCGGAGGCGGTCGACGTGGAGTTTTTGCGCGTGGCCGACATCTTGGACCCGGACTCCCCCGTGCGCTCCGGCGCGGCGTTGACGTGGCGCAAGGGGCAGGGCTTCGGGTAGTTACCCTGCCCAGCGATACGGCTCGCGCGGCAGCCGCGACGGGTCGAACCGCTCCAGCAGCTCCCGCGCACTGCCGACACCCGCGCAGCCCAGGGAGTGCGCGATCTGGCGCATCACTTCCGCCGCGGTATTGGTCTCCAGCATTTCGCGCAGCGTCACCGCCCCATCGCGCTTTGCTAATCGACGTCCCTCCGGCCCCACCACCAACGGCACGTGAATATAAACAGGTTCCGCCGGCTCCAAACAGTTGGCGAGGTACGCCTGAGCCGGCGCGGAGAACAACAAATCGTCGCCACGCACAATCTGGTCCACCCCCTGAAAGCCGTCGTCGACAACCACCGCCAGGTTGTACGCCCAGTCCCCCGCCTGCGCTTGGTCCACGCGCCCGCCGCGCTTGAGAATCACATCGTCCACCGGACCCGTGTACTCGCCCTGGTAGAAGTCCTGCACCGTCCACTCGCGCGCGTGCGCGCGCAGCCGGATGGCGGGGAGGCGGCCCTGGTCGGCGAGCTCGGAGCGTCGTAAAGCTCGGTGCTCCTCGGTCAGATCGCGGCAAGTGCCCGGGTACATGCCCGGCTGCGCGTGGGGCGCAGACGCCGCCTCCCGGATATCGCGGCGGGTGCAGTAGCACTCGTACGTATCCAGCTTGGCCAGCGCCTCCGCGTAGGCGTCGCCGCGGTCGTGCTGGTAAATCACCGGCGGGTCAAAATCCAGGCCCAGCGCCTCCAGGTCCTCGATCTGGCGGCGCGCCGATTCAGCGGAGGACCGCTCCGAATCAATATCCTCCACACGCAGGTAAAAGTTGCGGCCGGTTTGGCGCGCGAACAGCCACGCCAACACCGCCGTGCGGAGGTTGCCGAAGTGCAAATCCCCGCTCGGACTCGGAGCGTAGCGGCCAGCAGGACCTTCGAAATCAGACATGTGTGCCATGATAAAGCGCATGTCACCTCGCGTTTCCCGCTCCCCGTACCCGTACCTGCTCGCCGTGTTCTGCGCGGTGTTTTTGATCTCCAACATCACCGCCCAAAAAGGCGTCGCCCTCGGGCCTTTGATCACCGACGGCGCCTTCTTCCTCTTCCCCATCTCTTACGTCATCGGCGACGTGATCGCAGAGGTCTACGGGTTCAAGACCGCGCGACGGGCCGTGTTCACCGGCTTCGGCATCGCCGTGCTTGCCGTGGCGACGTTCTACATCGCCATCTGGCTGCCCGCCGCCGACTTCTACGACATGGACGACACCTTCGCCGCCGTGCTCGGGCTGCTGCCGCGGATCGTGGCGGCCTCGCTGACCGGATACGTGGTGGGCCAGCTGCTCAACGCATGGGTGTTGCAGCGGATGAAGGACCGCTTCGGGCCGGAGCGTCTGTGGGCGCGACTGATCGGCTCGACGGTGGTCGGCGAGTTCGCCGACACGCTGCTGTTCTGCTCCATCGCCGCCGGCGTGATCGGCGTGGACTCGGCCGGCTCGTTTATCAACTACGTGCTGGTCGGCTTCCTGTGGAAGACGCTCATGGAGGTCGTGCTGCTGCCGGTGACCTACCCGACCATCGCCGCGGTGCGCCGGGCAGAGGAGCGCGCGGCGGCGTAAGGGGTGCGGTGCCCTCGCCCCCACCCACCCGCAAACCCTGAGGAGAGGAGCCGGAGCATGCGCGGATTTTGCGCATGCTCCGGCCCCCTTGCTCAGGGTTTGTGAGAACTGCCCGCACCCGTAATTGCTTCTATGCTGAAAACTACTTGCCAAATCGGCCGGCCGGTCACCGAATGACGCAATGAAGGGGAAGCATCATGAAAACAGCTCCAACACTAAAAACGATCGGAGCCTCCCTCGCGACGTGCGCTCTGTTGCTCGCGGCTGGGTGCAGTTCCAGCGACCAAGAAAGCCAAGAACAGGACACCCCAGAATCGTCCGCGGCGGTCTCAGAGGAGAACGCCTCAAAAGATACGTCGACTGAAATGCCAGAGGACATGGATTTCTCCCGGCTCCTTGATGGAATCACGTACAAGGGCGAGCAAATCGCCGCCTACTCACCCGAGCAGATCGACGAATATGCGCAACAAATGCGCGACCTTGAGGGCGCGGAAACCTACTCGTTCGATCCGCCCGAGTGCGCCGAAGAGTTCGAGAAAAGCAAAGAAGAGTACATCCCCGAGAAGGTTTCGCCGAAGACGTTTACCATCGGTGAATTGCAGACCGACGGGTTTTCAGCGGTGGCCTATCACAGGAGTACAACCAAGGATCCGCTGACCGACAAGGTAAGCACCAGTCTGGATAAATGTGAGAACTACTCGTACACCACTGAAGCTGGAACGATGCACATCACCATCGAGCAGCTGCCGTTCACTGCAAATGCGGAAAAGGGTTACTCGATCATCCAAAGGACAGAATCTGACGGTCTGCAGTTGGACACCTACAACTCCCTGGCCCAGAAAAATGGCGCCATCGTCAACGTGAACCTCACCGTGCCCACCGAAGAAAACATCGCGGCGGCCACCGAAACGATGAACATGATCCTCGAGCGCTTGTAGCCCTACTTCCCCGCGTAGTAGCGGCCGAGGAACTCGTCGCGGTAGGCCTCGTAGTCACCGGCGTCGATGGAGGCGCGGATGTTGTCCACCAGCCGGATCATGAACTCCAGGTTGTGCATGGTGCACAGCGTGCCGGCCAAAAACTCCTTCGCCTTGAGCAGGTGGTGGATGTAGGCGCGCGAGTAGTTTTCAGAGACGTAGCCGCCGAACTCCTCGTCCACGCCGGCGAAGTCGCGCTTGAACCGGGCGCCGGCGAGGTTGAGGCGTCCGTCCAGCGTGTACACCCCGCCGCGGCGGCCCAGGCGGGTCGGCGCGACGCAGTCGAAGGTGTCGGCGCCGGCTTCGACTGCGGTGAAGATGTCGTCCGGCTCGGAAATGCCCAGCAGGTGGCGCGGCATAGAAACCGGCAGCTCGTCAGTGACCCAGCCGACGATGGTGCCCAGGTTCTCCTTCTCCAGCGCGCCGCCAATGCCGAAGCCGCCGAAGCCGCGGCGGCCCTCGCCGCGGGCTTCTTTGTCCAGGTCCAGCAGGCCGCGCACGGCGTGACGGCGCAGGTCCTCATATTGGGCGCCTTGGACCACACCCCACAGGGATTGGAGGGGCTTGCCGGCACGCGACGCGGTCAAGCGGTCGTGCTCCAGCAAGCAACGACGAGCCCAGCGTCGGGTGCGCTCGACGGAATGCTCCTGGTAGGCGCGGGTGTCCACAAGCGTGGTCAGCTCGTCGAAGGCGAACATGATGTCCGCGCCCAGCTGGTGCTGGATCTGCATGGACACCTCGGGCGTGAAACGGTGGGCGGAGCCGTCGATGACGGATTTGAAGTCCACGCCGTCGTCATCCACGCGCGCCATGCGGTCCTTGTTGGCGGCTCGGATGTCGCCCTCGGTCAGCCCGGCGGTGTCCATGGCCAGCACTTTTTTAAAACCCACGCCCAGGCTCATCACCTGGAAGCCGCCGGAGTCCGTGTAGGTGGGCCCGTGCCAGTTTTCAAAGGCGGCCACGCCGCCGGCCTCGTCCACGATGTCGGGGCCGGGCTGGAGGTAGAGGTGGTAGGCGTTGGACAAGATGGCCTGCGCGCCGGTTTGGCGGATCTGCTCCGGGGTGAGCGTTTTCACGGTCGCCTTCGTAGCCACGGGGATGAACGCGGGGGTCTGAATCGCGCCGTGCGGGGTGTGGATCACGCCGGTGCGCCCGTGGCGGCCCGGGGCGGGCTCGAGCTGGGTGTGCGCTTCAAACGTCACGTCTGTCATGCGTGTTCCTTTTCTAGTTCGGTGCCTTCGACGTCAACTTCCGGCAGGATCCGGTCGAGCCACTTGGGCATCCACCAGGTGGAGCGGCCGAGGATGAACATGGTTGCGGGCACGAGCGCCATGCGGATGAAGAAGGCGTCGAAGAGCACGGCCACGCCGAGTGCGAAGCCGAAGATTTGGATGAACGGCAGCGGCTGGTCCAAAAACGCGATGAACACGGCGATCATGATGATCGCGGCGGCGGTGACCACGCGCGCGCCTTGCGCGAAGCCGTCGATTGTGGACTCGTGGACAGCACTGAGCTTATCGACGTCGCCGCGCTCCCCCGCCTTCAAATACGCCTCCCTAATCCTGGTGACGAGGAAGACTTGGTAGTCCATGGCCAGGCCGAAGGTGACGCCGATGAGGAAGATGGGCAGAAACGACAGGATCGGGCCGGGGGTGTTGACCAGGCCGGTGAACCCTTCTTGGAACACCAGCACGGTCACGCCGAACGCGGCGCCCACGGACAGCAGGAAGCCCAGCCCGGCTACCAGTGGCACGAGGATGGAGCGGAACACCACCATGAGCAGCACAATGGCCAGGCCCACCACGATGGTCAGGTAGAGCGGCATGGCGGCGGCGAGCTCTTCGGTGATGTCCATCTGCACCGCCGTCAGGCCGGTCAGCCCGATGTCGGTGCCGGTGGCGTCTTCCACCTGGTGGATCACGTCGCGCAGGCCGTGGGCGACGGAGAGGGTGCGCTGCTCTTCCGGTCCGCCGTCCGGGGTGGCCAAGATCTGCGCGGCGGTGAGGTCGTCGTTGGCGGCGATGAGCTGGGCGTGGGTGATGCCGCCGACGGTGCCCACCTCGCCGACTGTGTAGAGGAAGCTGGCCAGGGCGGCCTTCTCGGCGTCGCCGCCGGCCTCGTCGGGGATGGCGTCCATGTAGGGCTGCAGGATCTCGGAGTCCGGGTTGACGCTGTGCGCGTCCACCACCAGCAGCAGCGGGGAGTTGACGCCGGGGCCGAAGCCTTCCGCCATCAGGTCCGCGGCCTTGCGCTGGGTGGTGTCCAGGTTGGAGGTGGTGTCCGAGGGCAGCGCCATCTCCAGGTCCAGCACCGGCACGGTCAGCGCGCCGAGGCCCAGCACCACCACGGCCATGACCAAGCCGGGCGCCTTTTCTACGAAGCGGACCCAGCGCCTGCCCATGGAGTTTTCGTCCAGGTCCTTGCCCGGGCGTTTGCCTGGCCCGCGGTTGCCGGCGACGCCGGGGATCTTGCCGGCGAACGCCTTCGAGCCCCACAGGCCCAGCAGCGCCGGCACCAGCGTCAGCGCCACCAGTACGGAGATGGCCACGGTGGTCGCGGCGGCCAGGCCCATCCAGGTGAGGAACTCGATGTCCGCCAACGCCAGCGCCACCAGCGCGGTGAACACGGTGGTGCCGGCGAAAACCACGGAGGAGCCAGCGGTGCCCACCGCCATGCCTGCCGCCTGATCCGGCGGCAGGTGGCGCGACTCCTGCCGGAACCGGGAGAGGATGAACAGGGCGTAGTCGATGCCCACGGCCAGGCCGATCATCACCGCCAGCACCGGGGTGACGTTGTTCAGCTCCACCCAGTGGGTGGCAAACAGCACCAGCAGCGCGCCGATGCCCACGCCCACCACGGCGGAAATCAGCGGGATCACGGACGCGGCCAGGGAGCCGAACGTGATCACCAGCACCACAAACGCCACGGCCAGGCCCACCAGCTCGGAGGTGGTCTTCACCGCGATCGGGTCGCCGAAGCCGGCGCCGCCGGCCTCCACTTCCAGGCCCGCATCCCGGCCGATCTGCATGGCCTCGCTCACCACGTCGCGGTCCGCCTGCTCCACTGACATGGAAGAGGGGGCGTCAAAATCGAAGGTGGTGTAGGCGATGCGTGCGTCGTCGGAAAGCATGCGCACGTTGTAGGCGTCCGCCTTGGCACTCTCCTCGGGCAGGCCCATCTCCGTCATCTGGCCGACGATGGTGCGCTGCAGCTCCTCGTTGACCGTCACGGGGTTGCCAAAGCGCTGCCCCTCCACGCCGAGGTGGTCGCGGATGTAGCCGACCGTGGCGTCCATCGCCTCCATGTTCTCGGGTGAGTCCAGCCGCTGCCCCTCCGGCGCCGCGAAGACGAGGTTGACGCTCGGGGCGGTAGCCACGTTGCCGGCGTCGGGGAAGTTGTCCGACATGGTGTCCAGCGCGTTGATCGCCGGGGTGCCCTCGATGGCGAACTCGTCGGTGAACGGCCGCATCAGCGACAACGCACCCGCGGCGGTTGCGCCGAGCAGCAGAAGCCAGGCGACGATCACCCGCCACTTGTGCAGGTACGACCAGCGCCCGAGTTTGTACAGCAGTTTCGCCACTTGAAAAACGCGTTCCTTCCCGCCCGCAGCCCGCGCGAGCGTAACCCGGCCCATCCTAATGTCTGCCCAGGCATGCGAAAAGCCCCCGTTTCCGGGGGCTTCACATTTTGGCGGTAGCGGCGGGATTTGAACCCGCGGTGGTTTTACCCACACTCGCTTTCGAGGCGAGTACCTTCGGCCGCTCGGACACGCTACCGCGAAACAGATTAACGGCAGCGTGGCCGGATAGCCAAATTAGCGCTCAGCCTCGTCGCGCTTGTCCTCGACCTTCGCGGCAACCTCGTTGGCCTTGTCCTTGATAGCGTCGCCAGCCTCGGAGAGCTTCTCCTTGGCGGAGCCGATCAGCTGGTCAGCCTTGCCCTCGTTGGCAAGCTTCTCGTTATCGGTGACGTTGCCCAGAGCTTCCTTAGCGCCGCCCTTGAGCTGGTCTGCCTTGTCCTCAATACCCATTGCCTTACTCCTTTGTTCGTTGGAATCAGTTAGGTTCCCCACTGTAGGCCTAAAACGGCCCGCCGTGGGTAACGATTCAATTACTCCTCAGACCTTCGAAGAACTCCGTCAGCATTCTGGCAGCTTCCGCCTCCAGCACGCCCGCGCGCACCTCGGGGGTGTGCAAGTGGTGCGGGTCCCGGATCGCGTCCAAAACGCTGCCCACCGCGCCCGTCTTCGGCTCCCAGGCCCCGAAGACCAGGGAGGACACCCGCGCCCCCAAGATCGCGCCGGCGCACATGGTGCAGGGTTCTAGGGTGACCACCAGCTCGCAGCCGTCGAGCCGCCAGGTGCCCAGCGTGCGTGCGGCCTCGCGGATCGCCTCGACTTCAGCGTGCGCGGTGGGGTCGCAGTTTGCTTCTCGACGGTTCACCCCCCGGCCCACCACCACACCGGCGGCGTCGAACACGACAGCGCCCACCGGCACGTCGCCGGCGGGCGTCTGCGCCGCGGCGGCGAGCGCTTGACGCATGCGCTCTTCGGCGCGGCGTTGGCTAGCCGACAACGTCGTCCAACTCGTCGCCGAACCCCAGCTCGTCGGCGATGGTCTGGGCGAGGTCGGCGGGATCGGCGTCGTCGTCAAGCAAAATGCTCATCTGCTCCTCGCTGAGCCCCAAATCCGCGAGGATGGCGAAGTCGCCGTCCGCCCACGCGTCGACATTGTCCAGCTCATCCGGGTCGATCTCCGGGATCTCAACGTCCGCCTCGTCCAGGATGTCCGCGGCGAAATCGTCGTCCACCGCCATCGTCGCGTCCGAGATGAGCACGCGCGTTTGCGACGGGCCCGGGCGCACGATGACCAGGTAGTCCTCCTCCACGTTGAGCAGCGCGAACGCCGCGCCCTCCGAGCGGAGGTTGCGCACGGCGGTGACAGAGACGGAAAGGTCCGTGAAGTCGTCGTCGAACTCGCGCACACGCCACGTGCCACCCGCGCGCTCGACGGTGACGGCGTACCCGTCCGGGAAATCCTGGCTCATGGTTGTGAAGCGTAGTCCCCCGTCGGTGGGGTGCAACTAGACTTGGCGCGGTGACTTCCCCTCAGCTGCCCCCAGTGTGCATTATCGGCCTCGGACTTATCGGCGGATCGCTCATGCGTGACCTGCAATCGCTCGGCGAGCGCGTCTACGGCTTCACCTTGCACGGCGCACGCGCCGCCCGCAGGGACGGCTTTGACGTGTCCGACTCTGTGGAGGAAGTGCTGCGCCGTGCCGAGGAGGAACGCGCACTTGTGGTGGTTGCGGTGCCGATGCGCGCCGTGGCGTCCGTGCTGGACCAGGTGGCCGAATTCGCGCCGTCCTGCTGGATCACCGACGTCGTGAGCGTGAAACAGCCCATCTACGACCTCGTGGTTGAGCGCGGCATGCAATCGCGCTACGTGGGTGGCCACCCCATGACCGGCACCGAGTTTTCCGGCTGGACCGCCTCCCACGAAGGCCTCTTTGCCAGCGCCGCGTGGGCCGTGACCTACGACTACGCCCGGGACAACCCAGGCGATGAACAGTGGGCCGAGCTGTTTACCGTCGTGTGCCGCATGGCGGCCGTGGTGGGCGCTGAGGCCGTACCGGTGTCCGTGGACCGCCACGACGAAGCCGTCGCCCGCGTCTCCCACCTGCCGCACGTCATTGCCGAAGCACTCGCGCTGGTCGGCGACCGCGGAGGCACGCTGGCGCAGTCCCTGTCCGCGGGCTCTTTCCGCGGCGCGACCCGCGTGGCCAGCACCGACCCGGACCTGGTGCGCAACATGTGCGAGACCAACGCGGAGTCGCTGGTGCCCGTACTCGACGAGTTCATCGAGCTCCTCCAGCACGCGCGCACCTCCCTGGCGGATGATCGCCCGTCGTTGGATTCGCTGACCAAGTCCGGCCACCGCGCACACCTGCGCATGGCAGCCCGTAAGGGCGCGCGGCGCGAATCCGTCTCGCCGGTGGAGATCTCCTCGCGCCCCGTCATGCGCGTCCACCCGGGCGCGCCCGGGTGGGAGCGGCAGCTGGAGCAGATCGAGTCCCTCGGCGGGCGCGTGGAGGTGTTCTAAACCGGGCACGAAAAAGGCGGCCCCGGAGCAATTCCGGGAGCCGCCTTTTGTGCGTGGGCTTAGTTCTCGCGACGACGACCCAGCGCCAGGTATGCGCCACCGACGAGGATGGACAGCACACCGAGGGCGATCACTGCGCGCATCGGGGTACCGGTATCTGCGAGATCACCGTCGCGCTCGTCCGAGGTGCTGGTCTTAGCGGTGGACTTCGCGCCGGTGGTGCTGTTCGCCTTCGCCACCGTGGCGTTGCTACCGTTGCGGGTGACCACCTTCGCGGACGGGGTCACGCTGGTGGAGCGGCCCGTGGAGCGGCCAGCGGTGTTGGAGATGGTCACGCTGGTGCCGCCGAACGTGGTCTTGGTGCTCTTGGTGCTCTTGCCACCTGCGCCAGCCATGCCCGCCGCACCGGCGAAAGCTGCCGCCGGGGCGAGGAAGGAGGAGGCGACCGGCTTGATCTGGTCGATCACCTTCAGCACCTGGTCCGGCTTGCTCAGCGTGGACGACGGGGTGGCCTTCGGGTCGCGCGGGAGCACGAGCTCTGCCTTGCCCTCACCGCGACGGATGACCACCTCGGCGTTCTTGTACCCCTTCGGAGCTTCCTTCAGGGTCAGCTGGATGAGTCTTTTGTCGCGGGAATCCTTGTTGAGGTCAATGCCAATCTTGCCTCGGCCATCGGCGTCAGTGGTGCCGATAACGCGGCCGTCCTCACTCTTGAACTCCGCGCCCTCAACAACCTTGTCGTCGGCGGTCTTGACCAGGACGTCAATCTCGATCAGGTCATCTGCGTTCGCAGCACCGGTCGGCTTCGTGGTGCTGTTCTTCGCACCCTCCGCCGGAAGCACCAGCTTCGCGTCCTTCTGATCGCGCTTGACCTGGATCTCGGTGTTCTTGAAGCCCTCCGGAGCCTCCGCAAGAGTCAACTGGAAGGAGTCTTTGTTCCGGGATGCCTCGTTCACCGCGAGGGCAACGGTGCCGTGGCCTTTGCTGTCGGTGGTGCCGGTGACGGTGCCATCGGCGCTCTTGAAGGTGGCCCCCTCGATCGCGCGATCGTCGTCGGTGGTGACCACAACGTTGAACTCAACGGTGTCCGCCGGCTTCGGCTCAGCAGACGTCGCAGTGGAGGTGTTGGTGGTGGCCGACTTCGGTTCCAGGCCCGCAACTGCCTTGTAGTTGTCCTCCTTGGTCAGGCCGTCTTCGACAGCGGTGACCTTGCCGTCTTCCAGCTTCACCGCGTGGCCGTTCTCGTCGGCGAAGTAGGTGGCGTCATCATCCAGGTAGGCGTAGTTGAAGGTCTCCAACTTGGCCAGGTCGACACCCTTTGCCACTTCAGCCGGAGCCTTAGTCACGGTGGCCTTTTCATCCTTGACGTCCAGCGTGTAGCTGGTTGCCTTGCCGTCCTTGGCAGACAGGGCGACAAGCTCGCCCGGCTGCTGTGTCGGCGCCCATGCGAGCTCCGGCAGCGTGGTGTCGACCGGCTTCTTCACAAAGTCGAGGTTGTCCGGGGTAGCCGTCTCACCGGTCTCGTCGTCGGCGAGGTCTTTGGTGTAGACGGTATCGCCGTCGATAAGCACGAAGGTGCCGTCGTTGGTGAAGGCTGCAGAGGTGATCTTGGAGGCGTCGAGGTCCGGAACCTTGCCCAAGTCCTTCAGGTTGCCTGTCTGCGGGTGGATGCGCAGCAGGTGGCCTTCGTTCGAGATGGCGTAGAGGCGGCCGTTGGTGGGGTTGCTGGCGAGCGCAGAGTAGGTGTTGTTGTCCGACGTGAACGTCGCGTCGTTGGTGCCGGAGCCGGTGGTCGTGGCCGGCACCACCAAGGCGGCGAAGCTCTTCAGGATCTCCGCCCAGTCCGTCGACGGGGTGGTCGTGGGCGCCACGCTTGACGACGCCTTCGGTGCCTCCTCCAAGCCATCCCCCAACTTGATGGTGGTGGACACAGACTCCGAGGCCGGGGCGACGGTGGAGGCGGACGCCGAAGCAGAGCTGCTGTTCTCCGTGGAGACGACCGGTGCCTGCGACGTCGCAGTCTCCGACGACGGAGACGTGGTTTGCGCCTTCGCCACAGGCATCAGCGTCAGCGTGCCCGCGACAGCAGCGGCGAGCGACAGCCCGGCGATGCGGTTGACCTTAGAGTTTGCAGCCATTTTTACCTCTCGAATGTGAAAAAGCGCTCGTACGCCCAAAAAGCAACTACGAATGTATACGTTTCAGCGCAGCGTCTCAATATTTCTTGCGTGTAAAAAACGGCACCCCGCCCTCGTCGCGACGCTGCGACGTGTGCGGGGTGCCGTTTAGCTCTCAGCCATGGTGAGCGACCTTAGTTGGTGGACTCTTCCTTGGCATCCTTCTCATCCACGGACTCAGAGGAATCCTTAGAGCTGGAGCCGATAGAAGAGTTGTTCTCTTCGGTCTTGGCATCCTCGGCTTCGTTGGCATCGCCCTCAGCCTTCTCGGAGGAACCCTTGGAGCTGGAGCCCGTCATGCCCTCCTCGTTCGGCTCGAACCAGCCAGCCTCACAACCGGCGTAGAAGATGCCGGTGAGCAGACCCGCGATGGCCAGTGCACCGATACCTGCAGCCGCAGCCGGGGCAGCCGGGTTAATGGCCGCGAGCTGGCGGTTGACCTGGTCGATCTGCGCCTGCCACTGAGCCTGCGTCTCACGCATCCACTCCGGCTGCTGGAAGCCGATGCCCAGATCCACCTGCGGCATCGCCTCGCGGATGGCGGCGTTTGCGCGTGCAGACGCCTCGTTGAGCTGATCCTCGAACATCACGCCGATGCCACCCATGACAGCGGTGAGCAGACCCACCGGCACCAGCCACGCAACCGGGTTGGAAACGGAAGACGTGGAAGCCAGGCACTTGCCCAGGGAGCTGCCCTCTTCCTCATCCACGACGAGGTCGGAACCGTTCGCAGCCGTCGCCGGCGTCTCCAGCTTCAGGCTGACAAAACGCTCCTTGCCTTCCGCCTTGAACGGCTTGGATTCCAAGATGGCGCCCGGCTCGAAGGAGTTCTTCTCCGGATCCTTCGGGTCGGCCAGGCGCAGGTTGCCCGGGCTCTTGATCTGCATGGTGTACTCGCCCTGCGGTGCCTTCTCGAACAGGACGTTGCCGTCGGCACCGGTGGTACCCGAAATAGCCGGGGAGCCGTCCGTCGGCACCAGGGTGACCTCCAGGCCACTGACGTGCTCGTTCTGGCCCGCGTCCTGCTTGCCGTTGCCGTTCTTGTCTACCCAGGTAACTGCCTGGATGTCGGTGGCCAGCTCCGCGCCCTCGGAGACCACAATGTGGGCGTTGCCCTTGAGGTTCTCACGCGGGGAGATGACCAGCACGGACGACGGATCCTCGCCGTAGTCCGGCTCACCGTCGAACTGGTCGCCACGATTCGGTCGCTTCGGCAGCTCACCGCGAGCCTCAGCGGCATTGTGGTGGTGTGCACCCGGCTTCAGGCCCTCCGGAATATCAGCAGTGAAGATCACGCGCTGACCCGGCAGCAGGGTGCCGTCGAAGCCCTCCGGGGCCTTGACTTCAAGCTCGTAGCACTTGATGTCGCCTTCCTTGTTTACAACCTCGCCCGGAACGCAGTTGTCCTCGTCAGCGCCGTCCTCGTAGACGATGTCCGTGAGCTTGACGTTGACCATCGGTGCGGAACCGGAGTTCTTCACCTCGTAGGTGAAGCCCAGCGCGGAGTTTGCCTTAGCCGAGACCGGCTTGTCCTTGTTCGTGGCGAAGCGGGCGTTGACCTTCTTCTCCACCTTGCCGCGCATGAACTTGGTGTAAGCGGAATCCGGCTTGGAGCTGACCTTCTCACCCTTGGAGGTGACACCGTTTGCAACCGCGACGTTGTTGAAGTCGAACGCGTCTTCCGGCGCCTTCATCGTGGCGCTGAAGACCTTGGACTCGCCCGGCATCAGCTCGGACTCGGCCGTCCAGCCCTCCGGCATCTTCAACTCGATGTTGCGCTTTTCCAGCTCCGGATCATCGAACTCAATGTTCTTGATCGGCTGATCACCGTCGTTGGTGACGATCAGGGCGTACGGCAGGTCCTCGCCGTCCTTGACCGTCATCACGTCGTCGACAAGCTCGCCGTCCTCGTTCTTGACCTTGCCGTTGTTGTCTGCGTCGCGGCCCCACACTCGCTTCTCGAGCTTCAGCGAGGTGTTCTTGGTCAGGTGGACGGTGGGCAGCTCGACATCTTCGCCAGCGCGCACCGGAACCTTGATCGGATCGGTGTCACGGCCCTGGCCCGGCGTGAGGATCTCAACGTCGTGCACGCCCGGGATCAACTTGTCGACCTCGAAGGAGCCGTCGTCCTCGACCGGAATGACGCGAGAGTTGCCGCGCCCGTCGGTGACCACAACCACGGTGCCCGGAACCTTATTGCCGTTGCCGTCATCGACGCGACCCACGATGGACTGGGTCTGTGGAGCCGGGACCTTGATCTCGACAGAAGTGGTCTTGCCCTGCTCAACGGTGACCGTACGGTTCACCTTCGCACCAGTGACATCCTCGTCCGGCCAGCCCTCCGGCATGGAAACCTCAAGGTCGAAGTCAGCCTTGCCTTCCGGGAAGTACTTGAAGTCGATCGGCGGGGTGACAAAGTAGCCGTCCGCATCCACGGTCAGCGGCACCTCGTAGTCGAACTTCTCGCCAGTGTCCGGGTCGGTGACGCCCTTCTTGACCAGCTTGGTCTCTGCGCCCGGAATCGGACGGTTGGAATCGTCGATCAACCAACCGTTGATGGAACCCGGCTTCGGAGCCGGCTTGTTCTTATCCAGATCAACGTCCGGCTTAGTCACCGTAATCGGCGGCAGCGTGGAAGTCTCGCCGTCCTTTACGGGAACGACCTGCGGCTTCGGGGTGTTGTAGCCCTCAGGCGTGTCAACGACCACAACGTAGTCGCCCTCCGGCAGCTCCGGAACCTCGAAGTTACCGTTCTCATCGACCTCGATCGGCTCGCCGACCTGGTTGCCCTGATCATCCGTGACAGTGACCTTGGTCGGCGGCAGCGGGTTGCCGTTCTCGTCTTCCTTCGGCAGCGGCTTGCCATCCGGACCGGTAACGGTGCCGATGATGCTCGGCTGCTTCGGTTCGGGCTTCGTGGTCGACGACGGAGCAGCCTTGGTCGTCGTGGACGGCACTGCGGCCTTCGTAGTCGTGGACGTTGCCGGAGCCGACGTGGACGGCTTCGTGGTCGTCGTGGTCGACGTAGCCGGCTTGGACGTCGTGGCCTTCGTTGCCGAAGTCGACGTGGACGGCTTCGTGGTCGTCGTGGTCGACGTAGCCGGCTTGGACGTCGTAGTCGTCGTTGCCGGAGCCGACGTGGACGGCTTCGTGGTCGTCGTGGTCGACGTAGCCGGCTTGGACGTCGGTGCCGGCTTCGCAGTCGGGGTCGACGTGGTCGGCTTAGTCGTCGTCGGTGCCGGCTTCGCGGTCGAGGTCGACGTGGTCGGCTTAGTCGTCGTCGGTGCCGGCTTCGCGGTCGAGGTCGACGTGGTCGTCTTCGTCGTCGGTGCCGAGGTGGTCGAGGTCGACGTGGTCGGCTTCGACGGCTGCGCAGCCGTACTAGTTGGCGTCGCAGAAACCGGTGGCGCATCCTTCTGAATGCCAAGCGGCGGAAGCTTCTTGTCCTTCTCACCAGGCTTGACCGTAAACGACTGGTCCGCAACATCGGAATACCCATCCGGCGTCGTCACACGAAGCGTGTAATCACCCGGCTGCACATCAGCCCAGTCAACCTTGCCATCAGCACCAACAGTCGTCGACTCCACAACCTCACCGTTGCCGTCAACCAACTCAACCGTGGTGCCCTCAACCGGCTTGCCGTACTGATCCGCCACCACATCAGACACAGAACCATTCTCCGCCTGAATATCAAGCGGCGGAAGCTTCTTGTCCTTCTCACCAGGCTTGACCGTAAACGACTGGTCCGCAACATCGGAATACCCATCCGGCGTCGTCACACGAAGCGTGTAATCACCCGGCTGCACATCAGCCCAGTCAACCTTGCCATCAGCACCAAC
This sequence comes from Corynebacterium fournieri, assembly GCF_030408775.1. Taxonomy (NCBI): domain Bacteria; kingdom Bacillati; phylum Actinomycetota; class Actinomycetes; order Mycobacteriales; family Corynebacteriaceae; genus Corynebacterium; species Corynebacterium fournieri. The sequence goes on along the minus strand of NZ_CP047210.1, from coordinate 131,577 downwards.
AGTCGTCGACTCCACAACCTCACCGTTGCCGTCAACCAACTCAACCGTGGTGCCCTCAACCGGCTTGCCGTACTGATCCGCCACCACATCAGACACAGAACCATTCTCCGCCTGAATATCAAGCGGCGGAAGCTTCTTGTCCTTCTCACCAGGCTTGACCGTAAACGACTGGTCCGCAACATCGGAATACCCATCCGGCGTCGTCACACGAAGCGTGTAATCACCCGGCTGCACATCAGCCCAGTCAACCTTGCCATCAGCACCAACAGTCGTCGACTCCACAACCTCACCGTTGCCGTCAACCAACTCAACCGTGGTGCCCTCAACCGGCTTGCCGTACTGATCCGCCACCACATCAGACACAGAACCATTCTCCGCCTGAATATCAAGCGGCGGAAGCTTCTTGTCCTTCTCACCAGGCTTGACCGTAAACGACTGGTCCGCAACATCGGAATACCCATCCGGCGTCGTCACACGAAGCGTGTAATCACCCGGCTGCACATCAGCCCAGTCAACCTTGCCATCAGCACCAACAGTCGTCGACTCCACAACCTCACCGTTGCCGTCAACCAACTCAACCGTGGTGCCCTCAACCGGCTTGCCGTACTGATCCGCCACCACATCAGACACAGAACCATTCTCCGCCTGAATATCAAGCGGCGGAAGCTTCTTGTCCTTCTCACCAGGCTTGACCGTAAACGACTGGTCCGCAACATCGGAATACCCATCCGGCGTCGTCACACGAAGCGTGTAATCACCCGGCTGCACATCAGCCCAGTCAACCTTGCCATCAGCACCAACAGTCGTCGACTCCACAACCTCACCGTTGCCGTCAACCAACTCAACCGTGGTGCCCTCAACCGGCTTGCCGTACTGATCCGCCACCACATCAGACACAGAACCCGTCATGTCAACTTCGTTGATTACGGCTCGGAGCTTGGCTGCGGAAGCCCCCCCATCGGTAGGAAAATCGGAATAGGTACCATCCTCGTAGCGGAACTGAAGCGCCAGATTTTCATCAGGCAGGGTCACGCTCTTTGGAAGAGTAAACGCCAACGTCCGTAGTTCTTTAGGGGAGCCTCCCCCAACTCCTTCAATAACTCCGAGATCCTCAACGAGGTCTCTACCTTTAAGCAATCGCACGCTGTAATTTGCTCTATCCGGGAACGTGTCAGTCGATTCAATTTCAGCAGGTACCTCGATACGAACACTGTTGAAAGTCTGAGCAGCTTGGCCGAAGTCAAGGGTGAGCGTTGCAGCCCACTTATGGTCAGTTAGATCGGATTTCGAGAATCTCGCAGCAATAGTGGTGGTGTCAGTCTCTTGAGCACTTGCCAAGGATGCGCCACTTCCCACACCCCCAACAACACCCGGCACGGTCAGCCCAGCCAGCGCCAGGGAGACAGACGTCATGCCGGCGACGGCGGCGCGCTTGCCGGAGTTGCCGCGGCGCGAGGAGCGGCCCGCGTTGGACATTGCGTTGTAGCGCGCAGGGTTCACGGGGCCCTGTGCGGCAGCGTCCGAGTTGCACTCGAACGGGGAAGAAGCGTTCTTCAAAATGGCTCCAATGGTTGTTTTGTAAATGGGAGAAATTCGGGGAAGAAGTACATAGAACACACTTCTCCCGCGAAACTGCCGTCAAAGCTACCAATTTGGACAGTTGCTTTCAAGCAAACGTCGACTCTAAAAGTGCCTTTAATCAGCCGTTTTTCAGTTTTATAAGTTCTTTTAGGTTTCCTCGAAAGTGCCTCTCAGGGTGTTCGGGCTTCCCAGGAAACGCGAAAACGCCCCAAGCGGTGCTTGGGGCGTTTCAACAGTTGGTGCGCCCGGAGGTGTCTGGTTCGGTGACATCGTTCCGCATGTCTCATGAGATCGTTCCGGTTCAGCCTGCGGAGATGTCTCACCACATCGTTCCGGTGGGCACATCTGCTGCCGGGATTGCCCCGGAGACGAGAAAAACCGTGTCTCGAGACATCGTTCCGCCATGATTAATCGATGACGAAGGCAGACAAACCAGCACCGAAAATCATCATCGAAACCATGGAAATCACCGGCATGAGCCAGGTCGAAGCCGCAGAGCATTTCGGCGTGACTACCCGCTGGATCCGAACCCTGCAACGACGCCACCGAGAAGGCGGATACGAGGCACTCGAACCACGCTCCAAACGCCCCCACACAAACCCCAGAGCAATCCAACAACCCATTACCGACCGCATCCTCGAACTACGCGAAGAACTCACCAACCGAGGCACCGACGCCGGCGCCAACACCATCCGCTGGCACCTGCAACAAGAAGGCATAGACCCACCACCAGCAGCATCAACCATCCACCGAGTGCTCGCCGACAACGGACACGTCACACCCCAACCACAAAAGCGTCCCCGCAGCTCGTGGATACGATTCCAGGCCGACCAACCCAACGAAACCTGGCAGATGGACTACAGCGACTGGACCATCGCCGCCCACAAACGCGTCGTGATCCTCACCATCCTCGACGACCACTCCCGCTTCATCATCTCCTGCCGCGCATACCCCTACGCCACCGTCGGAAACGTCATCGAAAGCTTCACCACCGCAGCCGAGGCCCACGGCTGGCCCCAATCCACCCTCACCGACAACGGACGAGCCTTCACAACCAGATCAGACCGGAAAAACCCCTCACGAAACGGCTTCGAACAACTCCTCATCGACATCGGAATCACCAAGAAAAACGGCAAACCCTACCACCCACAAACCCAAGGCAAAGTCGAGCGCTTCCACCAAACACTCAAAATCGCCCTCGCTCACAAACCACCCGCCACCAGCATCGATGAACTCAACAGCCAACTCGACGACATCATCGACTACTACAACCACAAACGCCCACACCGAGCACTCGACCGCATCACCCCAGCAGAGGCCTACAACGCACTGCCCAAAGCCACACCAAACCCAGCCCACAACAGCCACGACTTCCGACTGCGCACCGACAAAGTCGGCACCAACGGCAAAACAACACTGCGCTGGCGCGGCAAACTACGCCGCCTCTACATCGGCCGCAGATGGGGCGGCGAGGCCATCACCATGATCTGCGTCGACAACCACGTCGACATCAAACTCATCACCACTGGGGCACAAATCGCCGCCTACACACTCACCGACGAAAAGATCTACTACAACCAAAAAGATAACGAAATCACCCCACCCCGGGGCACATCAAAAACAAAAAATCTCGAGACACCGTAGGAACGATGTCTCGAGACTTCACATTGGTGCGCCCGGAGGGATTCGAACCCCCAACCTTCTGATCCGTAGTCAGATGCTCTATCCGTTGAGCTACGGGCGCTTTTTAGTTGTTGCTGTCTCGCGGACAACGAAGAAGAACATTACACCCAGGTGAACACACCGCCAAAACAGCAGGTCAAACCGGCAAAACACCCGCCACTACAGCCCGAGCACCGTTTTTGCAATGGCGAAGTAGATAAGCAAGCCGGTCGCGTCGCAGAAGGTGGAGATGAACGGGTTGGAAAACACGGCCGGGTCCGCGCCGACGGTCTTGGCCACGATCGGCATCATGCCGCCGACGGTAGCGGACATGGCGCAGACACAAAATAGTGTGCTTCCTATCACTATTCCGATGTCGCGCCCGAAAACGGCCCACGCGATGGCCAATCCCAACACGCCGAGCACCGCGCCCAGGGTCGCGCCCACGCGGAATTCGCGCCACATGACTTTGATGATGTCGCCTTTAGAAACGTCGTGAAGCGCAAGAGCTCGCGTCACTGTGGTGGCAGCCTGGTTGCCGGTGTTGCCGCCGGTGCCGGTAAGCAGCGGGATGAACAGCGACAGCACAGTCACCTGCGCGAGGGTGTCCTCGAAAATGCCCAGGACTTGCACGGTCAAAATCGCGGAGAGTGCCAGCACCAGCAGCCACACAATGCGCGAGCGCACGAGTTTGAGCACCGGCGTGGATAGGTACGGCTGTTTCAGCGATTCGGAGCCACCCTGTCGCGCGGTGTCCTCGCTGTCGGCGTGCTCGACGATGTCTTGGGCCTCATCGAAGGTGAAGATGCCCACGAGGCGGTTGCCGTCGTCCACCACAGGAAACGCGAGCAGCCCCGAAGACAGCAGCCGGCGCGCGGCGTCCTCCGCGTCGTCGCTGACCTGCACGGACGGGAACTCGCGCATCACCTCGCCAACCGCCGCGTCCGGCGCGGCTTTGAACAGGTCGCGCAGCCCCACCACGCCGCACAGCGTGCGCTCTTGGCCCACCACAGCGATGGTGTAGATGGTCTCTAGGCGGTCGGCGTTTGCTTTGAGCTTGTCGACGACGTCCCGCACCCTCTCCCCCGGCCCCACCGCCGCCACCTGCGGGCTCATCGCACGCCCGACCGAGCCCTTTTCGTAGCCGAGAATGAGATCGGTGTCCGCACGCGCGTCCTCGTCCAGCTCGCCGAGGAAACGCTCCGCGATCTGCGGCGGCAGGTTATCCAGCATGCGCACGCGGTCTTCGGGGCCGAGGGCGCTGAACAAGCCGGCGACATCGTCGCGCCCCAACGCCTCCACAATCTCGGCCTGGTGGGCGGGATCCAGAGCGTCGAACGCCGCCGCGGCACGCTCCGGCGGCAGCAGGCGGATGAGCACAGCGCCGCGTTTCGACGGCTGACGCTCCACCACGTGCACCACATCGTGCAACGGGATTTCTGCCAGCTCCTCGTGGAGGCCGTCCAGGTCGCCGGAGTCCAACCGGTGCCGGTTGAGCTGCTTTTCCAGGTGCGCGATCGCCGCCGCGTTGGCCGTAGTCACACGGTGAGGGTACCCACCCGGAAAATATTTGTCGCAGGCGCGTTGATTCTTGCCATATATGTGTAAAAATCTAGGCGTGATCTGCGATACGTGTCATACATCGCTGACAATCCGCTGACCCCCTAAAGGAGCCACCATGGCAAAGTCCGTCCGTTCCCGCCGTACTGTCATCGCGGCAGGTACCCTGTCCCTTGCCCTCGTGGCACCGTTTGTCTCCCCTGTCCAGGCCCAGGAGACAACCACGCCGACGAGTGATGCTGAACCGGCGCCGGCGGAGCAGCCGTCGACAAGCGAAGGCACCTCTGCCGCCACCTTCGAGCCGCGCTTCGACACCGCAAACTTCTGGAACACCGATGAAGCTGTAGTCGAAGGGCTGCAGCTTCAGCCCGGCGACACCGTCGCACCGCGCACGAACACCATCTTCAACTGGGGCTTCAACAACAACGACGGCACGCTGACCCTGATCCGCCCGAAGTCCACCGCCGCCTTTGGCGCAGGTAAGAAGGACATCCCGGTGCGCGTGACCACCGCCGCCGGCGAGACCTTTGACACGACGCTGCGCGTCAACATCATCAACGAGCGCCCGGGCGCCGAATGGGAAAACCAGCTGACCTCCCGCTACCCGATGGACTTTGAGAAGTCCACGTCAGCGCAGTCCGTCGAGGGAATCACCCTGCCGGAGGGCGTCAGCGTGTCTAAGAGCGGAGCCGCTCTGCCGACTGGCTGGTCCGTCTCCAACGACGGCACCACCATCCGCGTCACCCCACCAACCACGTTCAAGGAGGGCGACTTCGACCTTCCGATTGAGGTGAACGACGGAACTGACACGTTCAAGACCACCCTGAAGATTGCGGCCAAGAACCCGTCAAAGACACCCGCAGAAACGGCAGGCACCGTCGCTAGCATCCTCGGGCCAATCCTGGGCAGCCTGATCGGTGCCGGTACCGGTGGCAATCTGATCGGCGGCCTGGGCGACATCATCGGTGGCTTAACCGGCGGTAACGGGGGCGGAAACACCGGCAATCAGAGTGGAACCAGCGGCAATCAGGGTGGAACCAGCGGTGACGGCGCGGGACGCTTGATCAACGTTGTGATCACCAACAACGCGAACCCGTCGAACATCGGCAACAACAACGGCAGCCCGAACGTGGTCATCACCGACAACGTCAACCCGCGGGACAACCTGTCCAACAATGGCAACCCGGTCATCACCGGCAATGCCAACCCGACTGTCGAGATCAAGGACAATCTGTCCAACAACGCCAACCCGACGGTAGTCATCACGGGCAACGCGAACCCGGTCATTACCGGCAACGCGAACGAGAACGGGTCCAACAACAGCGCCGTGGTGACTAACAACGCAAACCCATCCAACAACGGCTCGAACAACTCCGCCGTGGTGACCGGCAACGCGAACCCGTCCGTAGTTGTCACCGGAAACGCCAACCCGTCCGTAGTCGTCACCGGCAACGCCAACGAGAACGGCTCGAACAACTCCGCCGTGGTGACTAACAACGCGAACCCATCCAACAACGGCTCGAACAACTCCGCCGTCGTCACCGGCAACGCGAACCCGTCTGTAGTTGTGACCGGCAACGCCAACGACAACGGGTCCAACAACAGCGCCGTGGTGACTAACAACGCAAACCCATCCAACAACGGCTCGAACAACTCCGCCGTGGTGACCGGCAACGCGAACCCGTCCGTAGTTGTCACCGGAAACGCCAACCCGTCCGTAGTCGTCACCGGCAACGCCAACGAGAACGGCTCGAACAACTCCGCCGTGGTGACTAACAACGCGAACCCATCCAACAACGGCTCGAACAACTCCGCCGTCGTCACCGGCAACGCGAACCCGTCTGTAGTTGTGACCGGCAACGCCAACGACAACGGGTCCAACAACAGCGCCGTGGTGACTAACAACGCAAACCCATCCAACAACGGCTCGAACAACTCCGCCGTGGTGACTAACAACGCGAACCCATCCAACAACGGGTCCAACAACAGCGCCGTGGTGACTAACAACGCGAACCCATCCAACAACGGGTCGAACAACTCCGCCGTCGTCACCGGCAACGCGAACCCATCCAACAACGGGTCCAACAACAGCGCCGTCGTCACCGGCAACGCGAACCCATCCAACAACGGGTCCAACAACAGTGTCGTGGCAACCGGCAACGCCAACGCTGAGGTGCTCGTCACGGGCAACGCCAACGGCGGCTTGGTGGGCTTCGGCTCCTCCCGCAAGCGCCAGGACGAAAACGGCGATCACCTCATCGATGCGAACGTCGGCGTCGACGGCGGCTCCTCCGACCCGCGCTGCATCGCTTCCCTGGTGGGCTTGGGTCTCCCGCTGGTCGCTCTGATCCCGCTGGCACTGGCCAGCCAGGTTTACGTCCCGGGCCTCAGCGACACTGCCCAGCGGGCTGAGCGCGCATTCAACGACGCTGCACGCCAGTTCAACATCGAGCCTGCGCAGGTCACCGCCGCAGGTGGCGCCACAGTTGGTGTCGTCGCTGCCCTGCTCGTGACCGCAGCCGTCCGCACCTGCATCCCACGCGTCAACGGTGTCGATGTCACCGTCGGCGGCAGCAGCAACGGCAACAACAAGCCGGTCGCAACTGTCGCGGCCCCGGTGGTGGAGACCCGCCAGAGCTAACGCCTCCGCACCCCAGCCCCGCCCCCGCCGGCGGGGCATTTTTCTGCCCATTGCCGTGGCACTTCGCGGCGGAATCCATCAGACCCCGCACCCCAGAAACGCCGAAACCCCCGCCGAAGCGGGGGTGAAAGCGAGCGTGCGCCCGGAGGTGTCTGAAGTCACGACATATTTGACGGGGTGTGCCTGCGGAAGGCGTTGTGATCCTTGACAGGTCAGTCGCGTCATAGTTGACACTTAGGGTTACCTCAGTCGTGTCGGTGACGTTTGACTGGTGAGTCGGGACATGTTTGACACTATGAACAGTCCTAACCGCAACATCGCCATCGTCAGAGCCGTCAGAGGCCAAGGCGGCACACCCACCAACGTCGCCAAACGATTCGGCATCTCGCGCCAACGCGTCCACCAAATCCTCAACGCCTACGACGCCGGCGGCGCCGAGGCAATCGCACCGAAATCACGCGCCCCGCACACCCACCCGCACGCCGTCCCGGAAGCACTACGCAACGACATCATCAGCATCCGCAAACAACTCACCCGACACGGACTCGACGCCGGGCCCGAAACCATTGCCTACCACCTCGAACAGGCCGGCAAACGCGCCCCCTCAACCTCAACGATCCGCCGCATCCTCACCAACGAGGGCTTGATCACCCCGCAGCCGCAAAAGAAGCCGAAAAGCTCCTACATCCGCTTCGAAGCCGCGATGCCCAACGAATGCTGGCAAGCCGACATCACCCACCTCTTCCTCGCTGATAACACGCGGGTAGAAGTCCTCGACTTCCTCGACGACCACTCGCGATACCTGTTGTCAATCACCGCGGCCGCCGCATTTACAGGCCCCGCCGTCGCCGCCGAACTCACCCGCCTGATCGGCGCATACGGCCCGCCAGCATCCACGCTGACGGACAACGGACTGGTGTTCACCGCCCGCCTAGCCGGGCGCAAAGGCGGGCGAAACGCATTCGAAAAAGTGCTCGTCGCACACAAAATCCAACAGAAAAACGGCCGGCCAGGCCACCCCCAAACCCAAGGAAAAATTGAGCGATTCCACCAAACCATCAAAAAATGGATCACCGCCCGACCCCCAGCACAAACCATCGATGAGCTGCAACAACTCCTCAACGAGTTTCGCCAATACTACAACTGCACCCGACCCCACCGCGCCCTAGGCAGACGCACCCCGCAGCAGGCATACACCACCGGAGTCAAAGCCACACCCAACGACAACCCCAAAGAAGAATGGCGCACCCGAAACGACACAGTCGACAAAAACGGCAAAGTCTCCGTGCGCTACGCCGGCAAACTCTTCCACCTCGGCATCGGACGCGCCTACAAACACAAGAAAATCCTCATGGTCATCACCGACAACCACATCATCACATCACTGGTCGAAACCGGAGAAGTCATCACAGAGCACTACATCGACACCGCCTGCGACTACCAAAAGGCCTACTGGAAACACGGCGACCCACCACTGCACCCCAAATGAACAAAACCGGCACCCCAGAACAAAAACAACTGGGATGCCGGTCCGTCCAGCATGTCGCGACTCATGCGTCAAGCATGACGCGACTCATGACAGCGTGCGCCCGGAGGGATTCGAACCCCCAACCTTCTGATCCGTAGTCAGATGCTCTATCCGTTGAGCTACGGGCGCGGTGGCGGAGATGACAGGATTTGAACCTGCGGCCCCCGTCAAGGGGGCAACTCCTTAGCAGGGAGCCCCATTCGGCCACTCTGGCACATCTCCAGACCTTGCTCCACATTACCTGTTCGGCCCCGCGCGTCCAAATACTCGCCCGTTTCCCCAGCACGAAATCCGTATACTCGGCCACATGAAAATCCACACTTGGCTCACGTCCGGCCTCGCCGCCCGCGACAATTCCAACGACCCGTCTGACTACCTGGTTTGGTTCCCTGCCAACCTGGATTCGCTCACCACTGGCCCCTTGGTCGGCGAGAGCGCGTCTGTGCCGTTTTACCTCACCCCGAAAACGTCCGCGCTGACCAAGGCCGCTGAGGGCGTTGTTTTGCTGGGAGTCCCGCTCGGCGAGCTGGAGGGCAATTGGCGTTTCGACAACGTCGGCACCTCCACCGATCGCATCTCCGAGGTCACTGGCTTGCTCGGCGAGAATTTCGCGTACCGCAACGATGGTAGCGCCGTCGTCCAGCTGCGCGGCGAGTTCCCCGTTGAGAAGGTGCAGGTTGTTGCGGGCCAGAACCGCCCCGACACCAAGCGTGCAAAGGATTTGCTTATCGACGTCCCTTCGGACTTTCCCGGCGAACGCCAATTCCACACCATGCCGGAGCTCTTCCCTGACGAGCTCGTGTAGCCGACATCAGCAATAGAAAAACCGGCCAGGCGGGTAGCCTGGCCGGTTTTCGCTGTTACTTAGCGGTTATGCCGCGTCCTTGCTGGAGGACTGGCGGCCTTCCGCACCGGACTCCTTGGCGGAGGAGCCACCGATGGAGGTGAAGGCCTCGCCCTTCTCGTTGGAGCACCAGTCGTAGAGCACGCCGCCCGCGGCGATCAGTCCGATGATGCCAGCGGCGACGGTGCCGAAGCGCTGGACGTTCGGATCCTGTCCAAGCTCCGCGATACGACGGTTCGCCGCATCGATCTGGCCACGCAGCTCAGCGAACTGGTCGTTGTCGCGACCGCCACGGCCGCCGTGGCCCCAGTCCGGGCTGTTGCGGCGCATGGCCTCCTGGAACTGCGCGTTGATCTGGTTGACCTGCTCGTTGATCGCGCCCATGTACGGACGGGCGAGCTCGCCACCGAAGGCACCCAGCAGCGCCACCGGCACCAAGTACAGCAGCGGCGAGCGCACAGCGTTGGCCACGCAGCGGTCGAGCGTCTCGCTCGACGAGCCCTTCTCCGGCTTCTCGGTCGGCGGGGTCGGCTCGCCCGGCTTCGGCTTCTGCACACCAAGGTCGAGGTCCAGGTAATCCTTACCCTCTTCCACAGTGACCTTCTGGGTCACGCGCTTCGGGTCGGTCGGCTTCCAGTCGCGCGGGCGGTACTCAATCTCGTAGTCGCCCGGCTCGACGTCAACCTTCCAGTTACCGTCCTCGTCGGTGACGGTACGAGTGACCTCGTTGCCCTCCGGATCCTTCACAATCACGGTCACATCCGGAACACCCGTCTTCTCATTCGGGTCTTCCTTGCCGTCACCGTTCTCATCAATCCAGACACGATCGCCAATAGTGCCCGGCTTGACCGGCTCACACTCGCGACACGTATCAAGCTTCCTCAGACCAAGGTCGTAAGTGTCGTTGTACTCACCCGGCTTCACCGTCACCTTCGAAGCCAGACCAGACTCATCCGAACCCGGAACCTTACCGGTGACCTCCCAGCCATCCGGCTTCACAAAGCGAATGTCGTACTCAGCGTTCGGGTTCAGACCCTCAATCTTCCAATCACCGTTTGCATCGGTCACTGCAGAACGCGTCGGCTCACCCTCACGGGACACCAACACCACAACGTTTTCAAGGCCCTTCTCGTTCTCGCCCTGCTTACCGTCGCCGTCCTCGTCAACCCACACACGGTCACCAACAGAACCAGACGGCAGAACACCAAGGTCAACGTCGTCGCGCTTCTCACCCGGCTTGATCGTCACAGTGCGCTTGACCTGATCCGGCTGCGACGGGGTGTGACCACCCGGAACGTACTCAACAACGTAGTCGCCCGGCTCGACGTCAACCTTCCAGTTACCGTCCTCGTCGGTGACGGTACGAGTGACCTCGTTGCCCTCCGGATCCTTCACAATCACGGTCACATCCGGAACACCCGTCTTCTCATTCGGGTCTTCCTTGCCGTCACCGTTCTCATCAATCCAGACACGATCGCCAATAGTGCCCGGCTTGACCGGCTCACACTCGCGACACGTATCAAGCTTCCTCAGACCAAGGTCGTAAGTGTCGTTGTACTCACCCGGCTTCACCGTCACCTTCGAAGCCAGACCAGACTCATCCGAACCCGGAACCTTACCGGTGACCTCCCAGCCATCCGGCTTCACAAAGCGAATGTCGTACTCAGCGTTCGGGTTCAGACCCTCAATCTTCCAATCACCGTTTGCATCGGTCACTGCAGAACGCGTCGGCTCACCCTCACGGGACACCAACACCACAACGTTTTCAAGGCCCTTCTCGTTCTCGCCCTGCTTACCGTCGCCGTCCTCGTCAACCCACACACGGTCACCAACAGAACCAGACGGCAGAACACCAAGGTCAACGTCGTCGCGCTTCTCACCCGGCTTGATCGTCACAGTGCGCTTGACCTGATCCGGCTGCGACGGGGTGTGACCACCCGGAACGTACTCAACAACGTAGTCGCCCGGCTCGACGTCAACCTTCCAGTTACCGTCCTCGTCGGTGACGGTACGAGTGACCTCGTTGCCCTCCGGATCCTTCACAATCACGGTCACATCCGGAACACCCGTCTTCTCATCCGGGTCCTCCTTACCGTCACCGTTGGTGTCCTCCCAGACCTTGTCTCCGATGGAGCTGCGCTTCGGCGCTTCCGCAGTCGTGGTGGTGTGAATTGTGGTTGGCACCGGCTCCGGGACTTTTTCAGTCTTGGTGGTGGTCGTGGGTTCGCAATCACAGTCTGCCGTAGCAGTCGGAGTGACCGTTACCGTCGGTGCGGTCGAAGTAGGGGTGGTAGTGACGGTCGTCGGCGTCGTGGTTGCCGTGACGGTCTTGGTCCCAACTGTGGTGGTAACGGTGCCGGCCGTCGAGGTCGGCGTGGTCACCTTCGTCGGTGCCGTCGAGGTCGGCGTGGTCACCTTCGTCGGTGCCGTCGAGGTCGGAGTCGTCACCTCCGTTGGCGCCGTCGAGGTCGGCGTGGTCACCTTCGTCGGTGCCGTCGAGGTCGGCGTGGTCACCTTCGTCGGTGCCGTCGAGGTCGGCGTGGTCACCTTCGTCGGTGCCGTCGAGGTCGGCGTGGTCACCTTCGTCGGTGCCGTCGAGGTCGGCGTGGTCACCTTCGTCGGTGCCGTCGAGGTCGGCGTCGTGGTCACCGTCGTCGGAGTTACCGTAGCCGTCACTGATTCAGTGGTGACAGTCGTGGTCGCAGTCACGGATTTGGTTACCGTCGCAGGTGGTTCTGCAGGCGGATCCTCAGGTGTCTCCGGCTCCGCAGCTACAGTCGCGTTCAGCGTGTCTACCGCATTTGTGAAAAGCGGAGCGTTGCGACTCTCAATCTTCACTCCGAACTTCTCGTCGGGGGAAAACGCACACTGCGAGGATCGAATGTTTTGTTCGACATGCACCGTGGACCCTTCAGGTATCCAGATGTCTCCCGAAAAGGCCTTCTCATTAAGACGCCACTCGTAACGACGAAGCCAACGGTAGTTCTCGAAGCTAGTTCCATCCGCCCCTGTGAAGATTTCCGGAGACTCGGACGGATCAAGGGTCGACTGAGGATAGTCCGCTGAAGCGAACACCTCTTGCGTCAAGTCCTCACCCTCAGGCCCCGTCACTTTGAAGACAGGATCACCTTCAAGCGAGAAGTTGGGCGAGTCAGAGCCTAACCACAGGTCAGCGAGCCAAGTACCGTATTGGTCCGGATTGTCAAACTTAAGATCTCCTACAGCTTTTTGAACGCATTCGTCGTTTGTCTCTTCTAGACGAAAATCCCCGTAGGTCCAATCCAGCGTTGGGCGGATAACAACTTGAGATGCCACAGTGACATCTATCTCGTCTCCCTGTTCGGCAGTTTCCGAGACAGTTACCGGCAGGGTTAGCGTGAAGCCAGGATTCGCTCCCAAGGACGCTTTTTGATCGAACTCAAACAAAAACGATTGAGTCGTCGCCGAGTCTTCTCTCAAGTCTGCCAACTCACGGCTTTGTCCATCGTTCCACTTGAAGACCGCTTCGGAAGGGTCCACCGTGAACCTTTTATCTAGCTGCAGTTCTACGATCAACGCAGTCGCATCCGATTCGCCATATGTCCCGGCAGAACTCTCTGGATGGGGCACCTCAGAGTCGACACGTACTTCCATGTCGAAGGTGTCACCTGGCTGAACATTCACCTTCTCAGGGCTAACTGAGATCGAAGTGGCCGGCTTCGCACCAAGGTCGTCCCCGTGCTGAGTGGTGAGAGAGTCATCTTGGATGTACGCCCCCGCTACCGGCGGCACTGCAACTCCGCCGACGCCTAGCGCCACCGTGCTTACTACCGCGGCGACACTGCGCCACCAGCGGTTTTTCCTCGTGTTTGGTCGTTTATTCTCGCTCATTCATGTCCTCCGCATCAGCGAGCAATGCTTTTGAAACTATCTTTCCCGCTCCACGCCAGCGCATAAAAACGGGTGCGCCAGGGACTTTACACCCGACCACGAGGACTCCTCTAGGGTCTTCCCATAAATTCATTTGAATTTAACAATGGGAGGGAAACCGGAAGGCGTCGTTAAGCAAAGGCCCCGAAAAGTAATTGGCGGAGACGGCGGGATTTGAACCCGCGGAGGGATGAACCTCGCCGGTTTTCAAGACCGGTGCATTCGGCCGCTCTGCCACGTCTCCACGTCGCTAAGCATTTGCGACGAACATACTTTACAACACGAAAATGCGGGCCCCGCCAACCGGTGGGACCCGCATTTGCATTGACCGACTAGATGTTGATTCCGTACTTACGCGCTGCAACGCGAGCGGCGTCCGGAATGGAGATACCCGGGTGCTGCTGGGTGACGTTGAAAACCTCGAGCACGGACCAGATAAGGCCGACGGAGGATGCGAGACTCAAGAGGATGGAAACCATGGCAAACCCTTCTTTGGGAATATGGACGGAGCAATCTGACTATAACGATTAGACAACCTGTTTGTGGGCTGAATTCGTAATATTCTTTTAATCTTTAGTCACCCTCGACCCGGAGACCCACCCCGACAGTCATTGCCTACCTTTCAACGCGCTAGCCGCATCTCAATCACGGGTAGCCTGGCCGCATGAAAGCAATCAATGAGAAGCTCGCGCTTTACGACGCAGCTACGCCCACCCCGCAAGACGGCGAAGTGCTCGTGAAGGTCACCGCCGCCGGCGTGAACCGCGGCGATCTGATGCAGGCCGCGAGCAAGTACCCGCCGCCAAAGGGCGAATCGGAGATTATGGGCCTGGAGTGCGCGGGCGTGATCGTGGACCCGGGCACCACCACCAGGAAAAAGGGCGAAGAGGTCGGCTGCTTGCTCGCCGGCGGCGGCTACGCCGAGTACGTCGCGGTGCCGGAGGGCCAGCTCACGCCGATCCCTTCGGGCCTGACCGTGGAGGAGACCGCCGGCGTGGTCGAGGTGGCCTGCACGGTGTGGTCGAACCTGGGCATGATCGCCGGCATCCAACAGGGCAGCCGTGTGCTCATCCACGGCGGCTCGGGCGGCATCGGCTCGTTTGCCATCCAGATGTGCAAGGCCATGGGTTGCGAGGTCGCCGTCACCGCCGGCAGCCAAGACAAGTTGGAGTACTGCCGGGACCTGGGCGCGGACATCCTTATTAATTACAAGGAACAGGACTTCGCCGCGGAGCTGCCCGGGTGGGCGGACGCGATCCTCGACGTGGTCGGCGGGCCGTACCTGGAGCAGAACATTAAGGCGCTGAACACGGACGGCCACCTCATCGTCATCGCGGTGCAAGGCGGGCCGAAGGGCACCCTGTCGCTGGGGCGGATGATGCCGCGGCGCCTGTCCGTCACCGCCACCACCCTGCGCGCACGCCCGCGGCCGATGAAGGCGGCCATCGTCGCCTCAACCGTGGAACATGTCTGGCCGCTGATTGAATCCGGGCAGATCAAACCCAACATCTCCGCGCGCTTCCCGCTGGATCAGGCCAAGCAGGCGCACGAACACCTGGATTCGGGGGACAACACGGGCAAAATCCTTCTGGCTCTCTAGTGGCGCGTCAGCGCCACTAAGCAAGCGATGCGACGGTGCGCACCAACTGCTCAATGTCGTTCTGCGTGTTAAACGGCGACATGGCAATGGTCACCGCGCCGCCCATGTCGGCGACCCCCATGTCGTCCAGAAGCGGGGTCGCACATGTCTGCGTGGCCACAATCCCGTTGGCCAGCAGGCGGCGCAGCACCGTCTCGCTGGGCACGCCGGTCACGCCGAAGGCCAAGCGCGGAATGCGCTCCACACGCGCATCCGCCGCCGCCTCGCCGCTGACGCCGACGATGTGCACGGCAGGCAAAGTGCCCAAAAACGTGTGCAAATCATCGCGCAAGCCGTTGAGGTACGCCGTGGTCTCTCCCATCGAGTATTTCAGGCGGTTGCGGCGCGTCGCACGCTCGGAATAGCCCTCCACCAGGGAGGCGTAGTGGTCCACAACCGCCGGCACCGCGCCCGCAAGGCCCTGGGAGACCTCCAGATCCAGCGCGTCCATGTCCAGGCGCTTGAACATGGCGGTGTCGCGGAAGATCAGCGCGGCGATATCCGGCCCACCCAGCTGAGCGATGTCCACCGCGGCCACGTCAGCGCCCCAGGCCTCGAGGTCAACGGGCCGGTACGGGGCGTACGCGGTGGCGTCCACAAGCACCCACGCCCTCGACTTTTCGCGCACCGCCTCCACAATGTCGGCGACGCGCACCACGTTGCCCAGCTCCGCGTGCGCCGCCGGCACGGACACCAGGCGGGTGGAGCCGTCCGCGATCTCGCTGTACTGCCACGCCGGCAGATCACCGGTGGCCAGGTCCGCCTGCGCCCACGCCTCATCCAGCCCGGCGCGCCGCAGACGCTTGGTCAAATGCGGCCGGTCCAGCGGATTGAGCACGATAGAGGAATTACGGCGCAACATCGGCTTCATCGCGTTGACCAGCGCCGAGTACAGTGCAGGCACGCTCGGGCCCAGCACCACCTGGTCCGCCGCCACACCGGTCAGGTCCGCGATGGCCACCCGCGCCGCCTCCGGGTACTGCGCCCCTTCCGGCTGGCCCAACGCCTCCTTCGAGTGCGAGCCCAGGGACGGCTCCGGCAACGGCACCGTCGCCGCACTGCGGAAGCTACGCGAGACCGCAGACGCGACCTTCTCCGGCACCTGCGGCCTGTCGTGCGCGTTCAGATACGTCCAGCCGCTGCCAAGCGAGGTATACAAACCGCGCACACCCCACACGTCATACGCCACGGCCGACCTCCCTTCAGGCAAGAATGCCCCAATTATGCACGCCCGTCCGACACGGCGCACACCGCCAGCTCGGGCGCTGAAATCTGGTGCACTAGGGTGATCTGCGTGCACAACGTAGAACAGCTGCGCGCAGACGTCGCCCGCATGACCAGCCCTCCGGGCGAAGACACGCCGCCGTCTCAGTCCAAGACCTTCCGCCGCGCGTTCGATGACCTTGTCCGCGGCTGGGGCCAGCACGAGTTGTGGCTCCAGCTGGGGTGGCAGGACATCAAGCAGCGCTACAAGCGCTCCACGCTCGGCCCGCTGTGGATCACCATCGCCACCGGCGTGATGTCGCTGGCGCTGGGCCTGCTGTATTCCATGCTGTTCCAGATCGACGTGGCCGAGTTCCTCCCCCACGTCACCGTCGGCTTCATCGTCTGGGGTTTCATCTCCGGCTGCATCAAGGACGGCGCGAACGTCTTCATCGAAAACGAAGGCCTGATCAAACAGCTCCCCTCCGCCCTGTCGGTGCACGTGTACCGCCTGGTGTGGCGCCAGTTGCTGTTTTTGGCGCACAACATGGTGATCTGGCTGCTGCTGGTGCTGATCTTCCGCATCCCGCTGACCTTGCACACCCTGCTGTTCATCCCCGGCCTGGCGTTGTTGGTGGTCAACGGCGTGTGGGTGTCCATGTTCTTCGGCATGGTGGCCACCCGCTTCCGCGACGTCGCCCCGCTGCTAGAGGCCCTGGTGCAGCTACTGTTCTACGTCACCCCGATCGTCTGGACCACGCGCACGCTCAAGGAGCAGGGCGGCGAGGTCGCCCAGCGCGCCATGCTCGCGGAGATCAACCCCCTGTACCACTACCTCGAGATCGTGCGGGCCCCGCTTATCGACGAACCTCTGGCCTCCTACCACTGGGTCATCGTCCTGGCGTGCACGGTGGTCGGCGTCCTGATCACTTTGCTTGCCATGAAGCGTTGGCGCTTCCGCGTGCCGTACTGGGTTTAGGAGTTTCACCGTGGTTTCCATCGACACCTACAACGCCTGCGTCGACTTTCCCATCTTCGACGCCAAGTCCCGGTCTTTGAAGAAGGCCATGATGTCCTCCGCTGGCGGCAACATCGGCAAAAACGCCTCCAACACCGTGGTCGTGGAGGCGCTCCGCGACATCAACCTGCACCTGCGCGAAGGCGACCGCGTCGGCCTGGTCGGACACAACGGCGCTGGCAAGTCCACCTTGTTGAGGCTCCTGTCCGGCATCTACGAGCCCACCCGCGGCGTCGCCGACGTGCGCGGCCGCGTCGCCCCGGTGTTCGATCTCGGCGTGGGCATGGACCCGGAGATCTCCGGCTACGAAAACATCATCATCCGCGGGCTGTTTCTGGGCCAGACGCGCAAGCAGATGAAGGCCAAGATGGACGAGATCGCGGAGTTCTCCGAGCTCGGCGACTATCTCAACATGCCCCTGCGCACCTACTCCACCGGCATGCGCGTCCGCCTGGCCCTTGGCGTGGTCACCTCTATCGAGCCGGAGATCCTGCTTCTGGACGAGGGCATCGGCGCCGTCGACGCAGCCTTCATGGCCAAGGCCCGGGTGAAGCTGGCCGAGATGGTGGAAAAGTCCGGCATCTTGGTCTTCGCCTCCCACTCCAACGACTTTTTGGCCCAGCTGTGCAACACCGCCCTGTGGGTGGACAAGGGCGAGATCCGGGAGGCCGGCCTAGTCGCGGACGTGGTGGGCGCCTACGAGGGCCCCGAAACCGGCGAGTACGTCGCGGAGCTGGTGGAGCGCTTCCACGGGGACCCCGCCTAGGGAATTTGGGGAAATAGTTCAGCCGGGCGTTGAATTACTCCACCGAGAGACGCGGAATAATTCAGAACCCCCAGGTGGCAGCACGCGCCCTGCGGAAAAGTTCAATCAGCCGGGCTGCCCGGCTGAACTTTTCTGCATCAGCCCTTCGATCAGCCTGATGCACTCGAACATGGTCTCCGAGGCGCAACGCGCTGGCGTCCAACCAGCCATTGTCATCTTGATGGTGATGGACGAGTCCTTCTTTCGTTGTTTCCACTCCAAGTGGTGGGCGCCGTCGTACATGATGGCGATCTTCAGCTCCGGAATAGCCAGGTCAAAGACGGTGACGACCTTGCCGTCCACGATGAGCGGCACTTGTTCTTCCACGGTGTATCCGTAGCGGTCGGCTAGGGCCGTAACCAGCAAGCGCATCTCCGTTTCCTTGGGGGAGTCCGCACGGCAGCTGCTGCTGGCCAGAAGGCTTTTCAGCCAACGCGAGTCAAGTTTCCCCCTCGCCGCGACTTGGATCTCTCGCACCGACAGACCGAGGAAGCGACGAGCGCAGTCGACGAGCTGGAGCGCCATTATTTCCGACGGCTGCCGGCCTGCTACATCGACAACACCCCACCTGTGTTCACCCTTTTTCACCTGCTGTAGCGCTTGCACCACCGCATCAGCGGGGGCAGCCGCCCGAAGGGCAACTCCGCGGTGGTGCAACTGCCAGGTGGAGACAGGGGCACGCGAGGGCCTCCGCACTGTCGGCGAGTGCTCTCCTCCAACTGCGGACCGGGCGGCCGTAGCGCAGAACAACAGCGTGTCCGCGCCCTCCACCAGGAAAGGCAGCCCGTACAACGCCAGTGCCGAAAACCCGCCGACCACGGCACCGGGCCGCTCCACTGTATGGGCAACTGCGCGCGCCGCTGCCGGGGCCCAGTAGAGCACCCCGCGCGGGTGGTGTTTGGCCCCCAGCTCCACCTGCCACTGCTCCCGGCAATGGTCCACCGGTAGATAGCGCTGCCCGCTGACCCTCCTGTACTCCATCCCCGCAGTCCGTTGGCTCGCGTGAGTGAGCACCGCTTCGAACTCGACATTCATTCCGTCATGCACTTTCCCCATGCCTGGTTAGACGCGAAAAGTGCGCGTTTGGATCCCTCGGGCACAATAAAGGGCATGACTGCGCTGAATCCCCGCGGCACGACGGCCGCCGTGATTGTCACCCACCGCCGCGTTGAGCTGCTGAGGCATTCGCTCGAGCAGGTGGTGAACCAAACGCACCCGGTGGATTGGGTGATTGTGGTGGATAACGGCGCGCAGGAGGAGGTGGAGCGGCTGCTGCAGGACCTCGCGGGCGAACGCGCCGTCTACCTGCCTTCCAGGACCAATCTCGGCGGGGCGGGCGGCTTCGCGTACGGGTTCCTCCACGCGCTGGCGCTGGGCGCGGACGCGATCTGGTGCGCGGACGACGACGGCCGCCCGAAAGACGAGCACGTCCTTGAAGAGCTCTACCGAACCGCGGCGAAGCACCAGTTGGCGGAGGTCTCGCCTGTGGTGGCCAACATCGACGACCCGGAAAAACTCGCCTTCCCGTTGAGGCAGGGCACCACCTGGCACCGCCGCGTGGATGAGTTAGAAGGCGATTTCCTGCCCCAGTACGCCAGCTTGTTCAACGGCGCGTTGATCAGCGCGGCGGCGATGGAGCGCATCGGTGTACCGGACTACCGCCTGTTCATCCGCGGCGACGAGGTGGAGTACCACCGCCGCCTGGCACAAAGCGGTATGAAGTACGGCACTGCGCTGACCACCTTTTACCTACACCCGGATGGCTCGGGCGAGTTCCATCCCATCATGGGCGGCCGCGCGCACGCGCAGTTTCCGGACAACCCCACGAAGCGTTACTTCACGTACCGCAACCGCGGCTACATCATCAACCAGCGCGGCATGAAGAAGATGCAGTTGCAGGAGATTGTGCGCTTCGGCTGGTTCTTCTTGCTGGAGAAGAAGGACCCGAAGGCGTTTATCGAGTGGCTGGGGCTGCTTCGGAGGGGCGCGAAAGAGGACTTCCGGAGGCCTTAGATTCGCGGAAGATCCAGTGGCGCTGCAGCTCGAAGTTGGTCACGGTGGCCACGCCTTGGGCGATGATGAAGGAGACGAGGTTCTTCCACGGGTTCACCAAGCCTAACGACGCCAAAGGGGCATCCGTCACCCTCCACAGAACCAGCTGGACCGCGAAGGTCACCGCGTAGAGCACGAACACGGCGCTGGCCTTCTTCGCGTTGATCTTGGCGTTGAAGGAGAACTTGGAGTTGAGCACGTAGGCGGCGATGGTGCCGAAGACCCAGCCGACGGCCTTGGCAACGTCGCGCTGCCACCCCAACGGCACGTCCAGGGTGTAGGTGATGCCGAAGTCGATCACGGCGCAGCCGACGCCGATGACCAAGAACGGGATGAGCTGCTGTTTCAGGGTAGAAGTGGATGCCACGGGCGAATACCCTACCCGCGCATGAGCTGGCGGTAGATATCCAGCATCTCCGCTGGGGCCCTTTCGCCGCCGATGTTGTCCAGCTGGGAGAGGGATTCGGGGCAGAGGGACCGGAGGTCGTCGATAGGCAGGGGCTCGTAGCCCAAGGAGGCGTAGATGCTCTCCGCGATCTGCGCGGTTTCCTCGCCGGCGCAGCAGGTCAGGGCGAACACGAGGGACCAGAACGCGTCGCGGGCCCGGCGCTCGCGCTCCACGGGCAGCTGCTGCAGGCGCGGGCCCGTCCCGACGTCCAAGGCTTGCAGCAGCGGGGCGAAGTCGTGCCCACCGGCGCGGTCCATGAACTCGCGCACCTCCGCGCGCAGCCCCGGCAGCTGCACCTCCCCCATCAGGCGAGCGTTGACATCGACGATGTCGAAGGGCACCGAGCCGAACGAGCCGGAGCCGGCCACGCACACGGACGGCGGGGTGGACTCGTCGCGCGGGTACAGGTTGGCCAGCTGCATCTCGAAGGACCACAAGCCTTTGGAGAAGTGGGTGGATTGGCCGGGGGACTGTAAGACGTCGCAAAGCAGACGCTCCTGGGGCGCATCCGCGCCGACGCCCTCGATGCCGAAGACCTCGCCCACCACGTCGCAGCACCGCGCGATCGTGGTGTTTTCGTCGATGCCGACCCAGCGGTACACCACCTCGTCTGAGACCAGCCCGACGCGCACGAGCAGCGTCGCGCCGGCACGGCGGTCCTCCAGACGGATCACCGGCGCGAGGTGGTCTGAGCGGTAGAGGGTGCTGGACATGGCGCCCAATATAGGCTTTCTTTCTATGAGGAAGCATTACAAAGGCGACGACCCGCACGCGATCCACGAGGCAGCGCAGCGTATCGACGCTCCGTTGTCCGACTTCATGGTCCGCCTCATGGCAGAGGAATTGCCCTTCGTGGATTCGAAGGGGCGCACCCGCATCTACGAGATCCTGCGCGAGCACAAGGAAGCGGGCAAACCTGTGATTTCCAGCCAAGAGGAGCTCCCCGCGGAGATTCGTAGCATCATGGACCTGTAACCGGCGGTAGGGTTATGGCCATGGAACTGACGACCCAATCTCTCTACGGCTGGGGCCGCACCGCCCCTTCCACCGCGCAGGTCCTTTCCACCGCTGACGTGGACACCATCGCGCAAGCAGTCAAGCAAGTCGCCGACGAAAACTCCGAACTGCCGGAGCACAAGCGGCGCGGCATCATCGCCCGCGGCATGGGCCGCTCCTACGGCGACCCCGCCCAAAACGGCGGCGGCCTGGTCGTGGACATGACGCCGTTGAACCGCATCCACTCCATCGACCCGGACACCGGCATCGTCGACGTGGACGCAGGCGTGACCCTGGACCAGCTGATGAAGGCCGCGCTGCCGTACGGTCTGTGGGTTCCGGTGCTGCCGGGCACCCGTCAGGTCACCATCGGCGGCGCCATCGGCCCCGACATTCACGGTAAGAACCACCACTCCGCAGGATCTTTCGGCGACCACGTGCTGTCCATGGAGCTGCTGGTGGCCGACGGCCGGGTGCTGCACCTGGAGCCGACCGGCGAGACCGCAGAGCTGTTTTGGGCCACCGTCGGCGGCATGGGCCTGACCGGCATCATTTTGCGCGCGCGCATCCAGATGACGTTCACGGAGACCGCCTACTTCATCTCGGACACCGACCGCACCGACACCCTCGACGAGACGATCGCGCTGCACTCCGACGGCTCCGAGGTCAACTACACCTACTCCTCCGCCTGGTTCGACGCGATCTCCGGCCCGCCGAAGACCGGCCGCTCCACCATCTCCCGCGGCTCCCTGGCCACCCTGGACCAGCTCAAGGAGTACGCGCCGAAGCTGGCCAAGAACCCGCTGAAGTTCAACGCCCCGCAGCTGATGACGGTGCCGGACGTCTTCCCGTCCTGGACCATGAACAAGCTGTCGCTGATGGCCATCGGCGAGGCGTACTACCTGATGGGCAAGCCGTCGCGCAACGACATCAAAAACCTCACGCAGTTCTACCAGCCGCTGGATCTCATCGGCGAGTGGAACCGCGGCTACGGCAAGGCCGGCTTCCTGCAGTACCAGTTCGTGGTGCCGACCGACGCCGTGGAGCCGTTCAAGGACATCATCTACGACATCCAGACCTCCGGCCACTACACGGCCCTGAACGTGTTCAAGCTGTTCGGCGAGGGCAACCAGGCGCCGCTGTCCTACCCGATGAAGGGCTGGAACGTGTGCGTGGACTTCCCGATCCGCCCGGGCCTCAACGAGTTCCTGGACCGCCTGGACGACCAGGTCATGCAGTTCGGCGGCCGCCTCTACCTGGCTAAGGAGTCCCGCACCTCCGCCGAGAAGTTCCACAAGATGTACCCGGAGCTGCCCGGCTGGCTGAAAACCCGCCGCAACATCGACCCGACCGGCGTGTTCGCGTCCGACATGTCCCGCCGACTTGAGCTGAACTAAGGAGAACCGACCATGTTGAATGCAGTAGGCCAAGCCCAGCACATCCTGCTCCTCGGCGGCACCAGCGAGATCGGCCTCGCCATCGTCGCTGAGCTCGCCTCCCGCGGCGGCAACCCCACCGTCACCCTGTGTGCGCGCAAGGACTCCCCGCGTATCGACGGCGCGATCTCGGCCGTCCAACAAGCCGGCGCAGGCCACGTGCGCCTGATCGACTTCGATGCGCTCGATTTCGCCTCCCACCCGGCCGTCATCGACGCGGCCTTTGAGGACGGCGAGGTCGACGTTGCCGTGGTCGCCTTTGGCACCCTCGGTGACCAGGAACAGCTCTGGCAAGACCAGGCTGCGGCAGTCGCGTCCGCGCAGACCAATTTCACCGCCCCGATGTCCGTCGGCGTCCTGCTGGGCCAGCACATGAAACGCCAGGGCAACGGCAAGATCATCGCCCTGTCCTCCGTGGCGGGCCAGCGCGTGCGCCGCTCCAACTTCGTCTACGGTGCCTCCAAGGCCGGCATCGACGGGTTCTACCTGCAGCTCGGCGAGGCGCTCAAGGACGACGGCGTGACCGTCACCGTGGTCCGCCCCGGCCAGGTGCGCACCAAGATGACCGACGGCCTCGACGAGGCCCCGCTCACCGTGAACAAGGAAGATGTCGCCGAGGCCGCCGTCGAGGCCGCCCTGGCCGGCAAGTCCTCCGTGTTCGTGCACAAGCTCTTCGGCCCCATCTCTCTGGTGCTGAAGGCCATCCCGGCGCCGATCATGAGCAAGCTGAACTTCTAGTACTGCGCGCATAATTCAGCCGCGACCCGTCCCCGCTGACGGATCGCGGCTGAATTTGTCAGACGGGCCCTATTTCCCCAGGACCCTGACTTTTTCTGCCTGAAAGTGTCAGAACCACCTAGTCGTTCGCCCGGCCCATCCCGAGCAGCACCTGCTCGCGAAGCCGACCGGTCCCCACCACCGCCAGGACACAGCCAACCAGCGCGACCGCAACAAGCCCGCCGAACAGCACCAACTTGTCCATCACATTGACGTGGACCACGACCATGGCGGTGCCCATCAGGCTGCCCATGCCGAATCCCAGCAGGGCCACCACCAGCATTGGAACCCCAACCTCGCGCACGGCCACCTTGGTGTGGAACGCGGCCGGCGCGCCAATGAAGTAGAGCGATTTGGTCAGTTGCTTCTGCTCCACCACGGCCAGTGCCTGAGTGAGCAGGGTGGATGACACCAGCAAGACCGCCGCGAAGACGGCGGTGATAGCCACACCGGGGGGAGTATCACCCGTGATCATCTTCAGGACGGGCTCTTCCTCGACTTCCGGTACTGCGGAGATCCAGGCGCCAATACCGCCAATGAACGCCACGAAGTACAGGGCGGTCACTCGCTTCCAGGTGGTTTTCGCGCCTCGGCCGACCCGACGCGTGGCAACGTAGTTTGCGGCCCCGGGGACCCGGTAGCTCAGGCGTGCGAGGAGTTGGATCACGCCGACGGCGATCAGTGCGTTGACGTTGAGAATGCCGCCGGCTACGACCAGCACCACCACGAACTCCAACGCGTCTGCCTGCGGAGCGATGCTCAGCGAGCTTAGGTAGCGGTACAGCACCACCGCACCAACCAGTGAGAGCACCAGCGTGATCATGTTCTGTCCCTTTGGTGGGATTTTCTTGGTGACGCCGAGTGGGGTGACGGAGACTCGTCGCAAAGCAAGCCACACTGAGCACGCAGCCAACACCAGCACGACGATCCAGGCGATGGGGATGACCCACCAGGTGAGCATTTCCCAGGTGTCGACGCGCTTTTCCTGGAACGTCAGCAAACTCCACGCCGGGCACGTAACTATGTACAGCACCGAGCCCAGCACCAACCCGACAAGCGCCTGGCGCAGCGATTCCAGGATCATCATCCCGCGTACCTCGCCGGCGGTCGCGCCGATGAGGCGAAGCACCGCCAGGTGCTCCTCGCGCCCGCCCAGGTTCGCGCGCGCGGCCTGGGTGAGCAGACCCAACAGGCTCGGCACGAGCAGCACGCACGCGAATAGCGCGAGGAAGATATACGTGATGGAGATCGGCCCGCCCAGGTCTTTCGAGACTTCCACGAGCGCCTCGTGCGGGTGTCTGTCGCGCGCCACGAACATCCAGGTGCCGCCCATAAGGGTGCACAGCATCCAGGTCGCCACCGTCACCGCAACCAGCGACAGCGCACGCACCCAACGCTCGCCGATCTGCCGCTGCGAGCGCCCTTCGCTTGTCTGCGACACCGCCGACCGCATCAACGTCACCGCACTCATCGCGCCACCTCCGAGTGGATCAGGCCGTCGCGGATTTCAACGCGGCGGCTGCACCAGTCGGCGATCTTCGGGTCGTGCGTAACCACCACGAGTGCTACACCGAACTTCTGGCACACGGCCACGATCTGCTGCATGACTTCGTGGCCGGTGGCCTGGTCCAGAGCCGCGGTTGGCTCGTCGGCGAACACGACAGACGGCGGCCCGGCCAAAGCACGCGCGATGGCTACGCGCTGCCCCTGGCCACCGGAGAGCTGCCCCGGGTACCGGTCCACATAGGCACCCAAGCCCAGGCGTGTGAGCATGTCAATGGCTTCGTCGTGTGCTTGCGACCGCGGCACCCCGCGCATGATCTGCGGCAGGGCGACGTTTTCGGTGGCGGTCAGCTCCGGCAGCAACTGGCCGTCTTGGAAGATGAAGCCGAAGTGCTCCAGGCGCAGGCGCGAGCGTTCGGCGTCGCTCATTGCGGCTACATCGCGGCCGTCGAACAGCACCTCGCCCTGGTCGGGAACGAGCACGCCGGACATGCAGTGCAGCAGCGTCGATTTACCAGAGCCCGAAGGCCCCATGATGGCCACGGATTCGCCGTCGCCCACCGTCAGACTGATGCCTTCGAGGACCCGCTGCTGGGGGAATGACTTAGTGATGTCTCTGAGTTCAAGCATGGTTTCCATTTCACAGGTGGTCGTGGCTAAGCACTATGGCCCTGACTCCCGAATATGGGTAGTGCTAGCTCTACCCCGCTACGCTTTCGGACATGCGGCGAAGAATAAACCACGAACAGCGGGCAGCGGCAAAAATTCACCAGCTCACCGCATCGCGGCGCAAGATTGCGGAGGCGTACGAGGTGGAGCGCCTGCGCATCGAGCGCGACCTGCACGACGGCGCGCAGCAGCACTTCGTGGCCGCGGCGATGAAGCTGGGCGAGGCCAGGCTCGACGTCGATTCGCCGCTTCTCGACGACGCCGCGCGCGACCTTCACAACGGCCTCGACGCACTCAGGAGAACCGTGCGCGGCATCCACCCTCGCGAGCTATCGGACCACGGGCTCATCGCCGCCATCGAGACGGCTGCCGCGCAGTACGGTCCACACGTCACGGTCCGCGCGCCACACGCGCTGCCGCGTATCGACGACTCCGTCACCGCCGCCGCCTACTTTTTCACCGCCGAAGCACTCACCAACGCCGCGAAGCATGCACCACGGCAACCGGTCAGCGTGCTGGTGACCTGCGACCACACCTTGAACATCTCGGTCACCGACCAGGGCGGCGGCAACGCCCGCATCACCCCCGGCGGCGGGCTCGACGGGATGCAGGAGCGCATCGCGGCGTTCGGCGGCGAGCTGGAACTGCACTCGCCTGACGGCGGGCCGACCACCGTCACCGCGCGTATTCCTTTGCTGTTGTTCCGGGGAGAAAGTGGGATTGTGCCATGAGGATTGCCATCGCGGACGACTCCGCACTGCTGCGGGAAGGCGTTGCCGGCCTGCTCACCCGGCGCGGCCACGAGGTCGTGGCGCAGGTGGACAGTGCGGATCGGGTACAGGGAGTCGTCGATACGCATGTGCCCGACCTGGTGATCACGGACGTGAGGATGCCGCCGAACATGCGCGACGACGGCCTCCAAGCAGCACTTGAGCTGCGCCACCGAGGCCCGGTTAACGTGCTGGTGCTCTCGCAGTACGTTGCGCCCGCCTACGCGCGGGAACTGTTCTCCGGTGGCGACGGCGGCACCGGCTACCTGCTCAAGGATCGTGTCGCCGAAGTGAAAGACTTCATCCAGGCGTGCGAAACCGTGGCGTCCGGCGGGGTGGTCATCGACCCGGACGTGGCGAGCGCGCTCATGGCCGCGAGCTCGCGCTGGCTAACCACGCTCACGCCGCGCGAGACGGAAGTACTCGAACACATGGCGGAGGGCCTGTCCAACGCGCAGATCTCCGAGCAGCTCTACCTCTCCGGCGCTGCGGTGGCGAAGCACGTCTCCAGCATCTTCTCCAAACTGGGGCTCACCCCCGACGAGGACAACCGTCGAGTACGCGCGATCCTGATGTACCTGGCAGAACGTGGAGTTGGGTAGCGTATGCGAAACTGTTACGTATGACTACCGCTTACCACCCCGACGAGCAGTCGGTTGGGCAAACCGCTGCCCGGACTGTCGCGGCCGGGCTCGCCGGCGGCGTGATCGCCCTGGCCGCCTGGTTCGTGCTGCACAAGATCTCGCTGCCGGCGTTTAACACGTCGATGGTGACCAGGTCTTTGGCCACCGCCGCCTCCTTCGTCTGCATCGGCGTCGGCGTCGTTTTGGCCGTGCTGTGGACCAAGGGCAAGAAACCCTGGATTTCCTCGGCCGTGATGTCGTTGGTGCCGGCGGGGCTGGTGGTGTCGTCTATCGGCATCCCGCTCGGCGCGACCCGGCTGTACCTGGACGGCATCCAGGTGGACCAGGGCTTCCGCACCCAGTTCCTGTCGCGCATGACGGAGAACCTCGGCCACGCCGACATGGCGTACAAGGGCCTGCCCACCTTCTACCCCATGGGCTGGTTCTGGCTGGGCGGGCGCACCGCCAACGTGCTGGACATGCCGGGCTGGGAGGTGTACCAGCCGTACGCAATCGCCACCCTGGCGGCGGCCGCGGCCATGCTCACCCCGGTCTGGCGCAGGCTCACAGGCTCGTTGCCGACCGCGCTGGCAATCGCCACGGTGACCACGGCGGTCGTGCTCACGGAGGTGCCCGAGGAGCCGTACGCGGCCGTGGTGGCCATGTTCCTGCCGGCGGCTGCAGTGATGGCCTACCGGGCGGTGAGTGGCTCCTGGGCAGCCACGATCGCGCTGGCCGTCTACCTGGGCATCTCCGCCAGCTTCTACACCCTGTTTACTGCGATCGCGGCGCTGACGGTGGTGGTCATCGCGATCGTGCTGGCGTTTAACAAGCACAGCTTCACCCCGGTCGTCCACCTGGTGGTCGTCGGCGCCATATCCCTGGCCATCGCCGCGGTGTCCTGGGGCCCGTACGTCTGGTGGGTGCTCACCGGCGACGAGCAGATGGAGTCCACCGCCAACCACTTCCTGCCCATCGAGGGCACGTACTTCCCCCTGCCGTTCCTGTCGTTCTCCCTGGTCGGCCTGCTATCCATGATCGGCCTGATCTACCTGGTCAGCAGGATCAAGGATCCGGAGGTGGGGGCCCTTGGTGCGTCGATAGGCGTGTGCTACCTGTGGGCGCTGGCCTCCATGGCCATCACCCTGCTGGGCACCTCGCTGCTGGGCTTCCGCCTGGAGGTGCTCATTGTGGAGCTGTTTGCCACCCTCGGCGTCATCGCCATCGCGGAGTTCGGGCTGAACAAGTACACCCCGGCCGTCGCCGCCATCCTGGCGGTGGGCGCGCTGCAAATGGTGCAGCACATCCCGGTGGAAAACGAGGACTACATCGACCAGGCCTACGCGGACACGGACGGCTACGGCGAGCGCGCAGACCGCTTCCCGGCTGACGCGGGCCGCTACTACAACGAGATCGCCGCCTACATCGAGGAGCACGGCCACAAGGAAAATGACGCGGTGATCTACACCGACGAGATCAACTTCATGGCCTTCCACCCCTTCTTCGGCTTCAACGCCTACACCAGCCACTACGCCAACCCGCTGGGCGAGTTCGAGCACCGCAACGACGAACTGAAGCAGTGGGCCGAGATCTCCTACGACGACCCGGAGAAGTTCACCGAGGCCGTGGATAACTCGCAGTGGGAGCCGCCAACCGCGTTCATCTTCCGCGACAACGGCAAGGACGGCTACAAGACGCACATCGCGCACGACATCTACCCCAGCCAGCCGAACGTGCGCTACGAGGGGCTGTTCTATAACCCGGAAGCATTTGCAAAGGACTGGGACGTCAAACAGATCGGCCCGTTCGCTGTCGCGGTAAGGAAGTAAGGTGTCCGCTGTGAAAAAAGTCCAGACCACCGCTATCGTCGCGGGCCTCATCGCGTTCGTCCTGCTGCTGCTCACCCCGTTTTTGCCGGTGAAGCAGACGGAATCTTCAGTGTCGTGGCCGCAGAATGACTCGGTCGCCTCCGTCAACGCGCCGCTGATTTCGCTGGCGCCGCAGGAGCTCGACGTCACGGTGCCGCTCAAGGCGGTCGGCGAGCTGCGTGACGGCGAGTCCCTCATCCTGGGCACCCTCCCCGAGGGCTCCCCGAAGGCGAGCGACCGCGGCTTCTTTGTCACCTCCCCCGAGGGCGGCCTTGTGGTCAGCTCGCTCAACGAGGTGCTGCTCCAGCTGAGCCCGGCGCAGGTAAAGAAGCTGCCCGCCGACGCACGGCTTGAAGCGAAGCTCGCCCACGATTCCACCACCGTGGAGATCCCGGACACGGATTACGCCGAGGAGAGCGAGGACGACTACCGCCCGCAGCTCACCGGCATTTACACGGAGCTGCAGGATTCGCAGGAGCTGATCGGCGAGGGGTTGAACGCCCACGTGGACATCAACTCCCGGTTCACCTCGAAGCCCACGCTGGTGAAGACGTTGGCGATGGTGATCGGCCTGATCTCGGCGCTGGTTTCGCTGGCCGCGCTGCGCAAACTGGACCGTCCCGCCCCGAAGCTGCGGCGCAAGGGCCTGACGCCTCTCGACGGCCTGGTGGCCGCCGTGCTCGGTTTCTGGCACGTCTTCGGCGCCAACACCTCCGACGACGGCTACCTGCTCACCATGGCCCGCGTGGCCGCCAACACGGACTACATGGCCAACTACTACCGCTGGTACGGCGTGCCGGAGGCGCCGTTCGGCTCCCCGTTCTACGACCTGTTGGCGCTGCTATCACAGGTGAGCACGGCGTCGATGTGGATGCGCCTGCCGGCGCTTTTCGCCGCGCTGGGCACCTGGTGGCTGCTCTCCCGCGAGATCCTGCCCAAGCTGGGAACCCAGAGGAGGGTGGCGCACTGGACCGCCGCGCTGGTTTTCCTGGCGTTCTGGCTGCCGTACAACAACGGCACCCGCCCGGAGCCGATCATCGCGTTCGGCCTCATGGCCACCTGGGCGCTGTTCGAGCGCGCCATGGAAACTGACCGCCTCGTGCCGGCGGCGTGGGGCACCATCGTGGCGGCGCTGACGCTGGCGTGCGGCCCGACCGGTTTGGCCGCGGTGGGCGTGTTCTTGATTGCGCTGCCGTGGGTGTTGCGCACCATTGGACGTCGTCAAGCGAAGCTCGCGTACATCGCGCCGTTCCTCGCCGCGGGAATGGCTGTGATGGTGCCGGTGTTCAAGGACCAGACGCTGGCCAGCGTGCTGGAGGCCACCGCCGTGCGCTCCGAGGTGGGCCCGGCGATGCACTGGTTCGAAGAGTGGAGCCGTTACTCCGTCCTGTTCGAGCAGACGGTGGACGGCTCGCTGGCGCGCCGCTTCCCCATGTTCGTGCTGCTGCTGTGCATCGGCCTGATCCTGTGGTGGTTCGCGCGCGGCGGGGAGAAGACCGACACGGCCAAGCGGATGATGCTGATCATCGGCTTCTCCACCTTCTTCCTCATGTTCACGCCGACGAAGTGGACCCACCACTTCGGCATCTACGCGGGCCTGGGCGCGGCGATCGCGGCGTACGGGTCTGTGGTGCTCTCGCGAATCGCGCTGCAGTCCAACCGCAACCGTTCCTTCGCCGCCGCGGCCGTGCTGTTCCTGCTGGCGCTCACACTCGCGGGCTGGAACGGCTGGTGGTACGTCTCCTCCTACGCGGTGCCGTGGTGGGACCGCGTGCCGCAGCTGAAGGCCGTGGAGGCGAACTCTGTGGTGCTGGCGCTGGCGCTGGCGGTGTTTGTGCTGGGCGTGGTGCAGGCGATGAAGGGCGCCAAGCCTATCGACGCCTCCCGGTGGGCCGGTGTCATGTCCGCCCCCATCGCCGTGGCGGCCGCGCTGATCGTGGCGCTGTCGTGCCTGACGTTTGTGAAGTCTTTCGTCTCCCAGGCGCCCGCCTACTCCGTGGGCATGGGCAACGTGCGCACCTTCGCGGGCGACCGCTGCGCCCAGGGCTCCGACGTGTTGCTGGAGGACGACACCAACGACGCATTCCTCACGCCTATCGACGGCGTTCCGCTGGGCCGCTCCCTGGATTCGGGCGACAACCACGCGTTCACCCCGGACGGCGTGCCGGCCTACATCGCCTCTGAAAACGCCGATACCTCGGACGTGAGCGGCCAGCAGGTGCAGGACGACGACACCGCCGATGTGGACCCGACCTCGGACGAGGCGCAGTCCACCTCCCGTGTGAACACGCAGGGCAACCGCCCACGCTCCATGCGCGGCGTGAACGGTTCGACTGTGCGCCTGCCGTTCGGCCTGGACTACACCCGCGTGCCGGTGCTGGGCACCTTCGAGGACGAACCGACGCAATCGGCAAGCCTGGAAACTGCATGGTTCGAACTGCCGGAGAAGT
This sequence comes from Corynebacterium fournieri, assembly GCF_030408775.1. Lineage (NCBI taxonomy): Bacteria > Bacillati > Actinomycetota > Actinomycetes > Mycobacteriales > Corynebacteriaceae > Corynebacterium > Corynebacterium fournieri. The sequence continues at coordinate 99,595 of NZ_CP047210.1, read as the reverse complement.
CCGAGGACCGTCCGCTGCTGGTCGCCTCCGTGGCTGGCCGCATCAAGCACCACGACATCAACGGCATCGAGGAGGACGGCACGGAGCTGAAGATGGAGTACGGCCGCACCACCGAAGGTGGCGTGGAAAAGCTCGGCGACGTGGAGATGCTGGACCAGGGCCCCACTCCGCAGTGGCGCAACGTGCGCTACCCACTGGACGAGCTGCCGGAGGACGCCGACACGGTCCGCCTCGTCGCCGAGGACGCTTCCCTGGCGGAGAAGGACTGGCTGGCGGTGACCCCGCTGCGCAACCCGAAGCTGGTGGAGCTGAGCGAGGTGTTCGATGCCGACACCCCGGGCCTGTTGGACTGGACCGTGGCGTTCCAATACCCCTGCCAGCGCCCCTTCTTCCACGAGGCCGGCGTGAACGAGATTCCGGAGTACCGCATCATGCCGGACGCCCCGGGTAAGGCGAAGCTGTCCGGCTTTATGGACTTCCTCGGCGGCGGCGCGCTCGCCCCGACGGAGGCCGTGAACACCTCCTACGAGATCCCGGGCTACCTGCGCGACGACTGGCAGCGCGACTGGGGTTCCGTGGCCAAGTACCAGCTGCGCACCAACTCCGCCGGTGAGGTGCCGGCGCTGGCCCAGGTGGATACCGCGCAGACGACCAGGTGGGGCCTGTACACCCCCGGCCCGATGAAGGTCCGCGACCCGAACGAGTAAAAGGACATACCGCCATGAAAATGCCAAGAATCGCCGCCGCAGCAGCCCTGCTGCTGGCCCTGACAGCCGCGCCCGCAGAGGCGAAACCGCAGCACTGCTCCGCCCACTACCTGGTCGCGGTGCCGGGCGGCGCGAACACGGCGGAAGGGATCCCGGACTTCGTGCCACACGGCGGCAACGTGTTCATGACGGGCATCCTCACCCGCCTGGGCACCGGCGGGGAGATCCAGCCGGTGTGGGTGTCCTATTCCTCCACCCCGTTCGCCACCAAGGAGTACGAGAAGTCGAAGGCCGGCGGCCTCAGGCGCGCGCGAGCCACCGTTTCCAATCTGGCGAACGCCTGCCCCGACGCGCGGTTCAGCTTCACCGGCTACTCCCTCGGCGCGGACATCGCCGCCACCTTGACCAGCGACATCGCCAACGGCCGCGGCCCGATCAACCCGGAGCGGGTCTCCGGTGTGGCGTTGTTTGCTAACCCGCACCAGGGCGGCAACGGGGCGGTGCTGTCCTCCGGCACGTCGCCACACTCGCGCGGTTCGCTGGGGTCGCTGCCGGACGGCTACGGTGCGCTCGGTCCCCGCGTGCTGGAGATCTGCCGCGTGGACGATCTGGTGTGCTCCATGCAGGAGTCCCACCGCGGCCTGGTCGCCCCTGCCATGCGCACCAACCTGGCGGCCGGGCGCCTGCCCGCCGCCGAGTTCAACGTGCTCTTCCGCGCTTTGGGCTTGAAGTCGCTAGGCATTTTCTCCAACATCGGCTCTCACGGTGGCTACACCCTGGCCCAGCAGCGCGAGGCCAGCAACTGGATCATCGGGCAGTCTGAAGCGCCGGTCCAGATCCCCGTGCCGGATGTAGAGTTGGGGCATGAATGACCTCTTTGAACTTGTGAACGGCAAGTGGGTGGCAGCCCACGAGATTCCCGCGGACCGCGGCATCGACGGCGCGTTTTACGTCCTGCGCGACAAGTCCGAGGCGGATGTGCGCGCCATCCTCGAGGACGGTGAGGGTCTCGGCGGCGATCTGTTCAAGTCCTTCATGGACGTCGAGCGCGTCAACGCCGCCGGCATCGGCGCCATCGACGAAGATTTGGCCAAGATCGAGGTTGCGGACCCGGAGGAGTTCGCCCGGAACTTGGGCGAACTGGAGCGCGTGGGCATCGGCGGCCCGGTGACGTTTTGGGTGGAGAAGGACTCCGACGGCGAAAATGCCGTGGCCTACGTCGTCCAGTCCGGCCTGGGCCTGCCGGACGAGGCCTACTACCGCGAGGAGGACCACGCGCAAACCCTCGCCGACTACCGCGAGCACGTGGCCACCATGCTCGGCTTCCTGGAGCCGAAGTACCTGCTGGGCCTGACCCCCCAGCTCGCCGCGGAGCGCATTGTGAACCTGGAAACTCAGCTGGCTGCGAGCCACTGGAATGTGGTCAAGGCCCGCGACGCGGTGGCCACCTACAACCCGACCACGCTCGAGGAGATGCCGCCGCTTGTGCGGACGCTTCTCGACGCCTCCGGCCTGTCCGGCAAGGTCATCGACATGATGCCGTCCTACACCGCCGACTTGGACGCCATGCTGCGCCGGGAAACGCTGGCGGACTGGCAGCTGTGGGCCGCCTGGAACATCCTGCGATCCCGTGCCGGGGTGTTGTCCGAGGAGATCGGCAAGGCCAACTTCGAGTTTTACGGCCACAAGCTCAGCGGCGCGACGGAGCAGCGCGACCGTTGGAAGCGCGGCGTGGGGCTGGCGGAGTCGCTGGTCGGTGAGGATATTGGGCGAAGCTACGTCGAGAGGCACTTCCCCGCGTCATCCAAGGAGAAGATGCTGGAGCTGGTGGATTACCTCACCTCCGCCTACCGCTCCCGCATCCAGCAGCTGGAGTGGATGAGCGAGCCGACCAAGGAGCGTGCGCTGGAGAAGCTCGCCAATTTCAACGCGAAGATCGGCTACCCGGAGAGGTGGCGCAGCTACACGGGGCTCACCTTCGGCGAGGACCTGGTGGACAACGTGCGCCGCGGCGCCGCCTTCGAACACGACTACCAGCTGTCCAAGCTGGGCAAAACATCGGACCGCGAGGAGTGGGTGTCTTCCCCGCAGACCGTCAACGCGTTTTACAACCCGGTGGTCAACGACATCACCTTCCCCGCCGCGATCTTGCAGCCGCCGTTTTTCGACCCAGAAGCAGACGCCGCCGAGAACTTCGGCGCGATCGGCGCGGTGATCGGCCACGAGATCGGCCACGGCTTCGACGACCAGGGCTCGCGCTACGACGGGCTGGGCAACCTCAATTCTTGGTGGACCGATGAGGACCGCAAGAACTTCGAGGCTTTGACCGCCAAGCTGGTCGGGCAGTTCAACGGCCTGGTGCCGTCCGTGCTCGAGGGCACGAACTCGAAGGGTGTCAACGGCGAGTTCACCCTCGGCGAGAACATCGGCGACCTGGGCGGGCTCGGCATCGCCGTGGTGGCGTACAAGAGGTATTTGGCGGATCACGGCATGGAGGACGCGGCGGCGCAGAGCTTCGGCGACTTGGACGGCGAGTTCACCGGCTTCCAGCGCCTGTTCTTGGCGTGGGCGCGCGTGTGGCGCTCCAAGGCGCGCCCGGAAATGGCTGCCCAGCTGCTGGCCATCGACCCGCACTCCCCCAACGAGTTCCGCTGCAACGTCATCGCCTCCAACGTCGCCGAGTTCTACGAGGCGTTCGATGTGGAGGAAGGCTCCCCGATGTGGATCGACCCGGAAGACAGGGTGACAATTTGGTAGAGCACATCAACGAGCAGGGCGACCCAGACTTCAACGTCGGCGGGATCAAGCGGGACATGCCGCCTGAGCTGCAGCTGGAGCAGCTGGCGTCCTACATCCACGCCACCTACGAGGATTCGCCGAACTACCTGGCGCTACTGCCGGACCGCATCACCCACGCCGCCATGCTCATGCTGGGCAGCGCCGTGGATCATGCGCTGCCCGCCACCAAGTGGGCGCAGGGGGTCGGCGTGGAGGCCCACGAGCTAGGCACGGTGTTCCGCCCGAGCCAGCCGAACGGCACCTGGGCAGTATCGCTTTGGGACGGCCCCGCCCACGCCAAGGAAATGTTCTGGCGCCCCGACGTAGCAGCCGCCGCCGAGCTGTCAGGCACCACCATCCTGGATGTGGACGACGTGAACGACGCAGCCCGGGCCGTGGAAATGACCGGTGCACAAACAGTTTGGGCGCTGGGGGATGTGGACCTGCCGGACGCGACCAACTACATCGTCACCTTCCCCACCGCCCAGCCCGCGAAACCCGCGTTCGTGCAGGTGAGGAAGGGATCCGGGCTGGAAGGCACCGAGTACTACGCGGACGGGTTTATTTCCACACCGGCAGAAATCCGTCGCCGAGTGCAGGATGCGGCAGCCGCGCTTTCCTGATCACAGCACGGATTCCGCTTCGTCCACCTCGTCGAACGTGGGCTCGTCCACCTCGGACAGGAAAAACTGCGCGCCATTGGCGTCGTGCACGCCCGCAGTCCCATTCTCGGGTCCGAATTCGACGCCGCCGCCCAGCGCCTCCACCTGCTTGCAGGCGGCGTCTAAGTCGCGCACGCCGAAGTAGCTGAACCACTGGGCGTGCTCGCCGACGAACATGCCCAAGAAGGGTGCGCCGTCCTCGAACGCGATGAAGTAGCCGTCCTCCTCGCGGATCTCCCAGTCGAAGAGTTCGCCGTAGAAGTCGATCACGTCGATGCTGGGCGCGGCGTACTCGTACCACACCGGAACACCCGGTTCACCTGCGGCGACGAACCGCTCCTCCGGGTCTTTCAGCCCGAACAGGCCGCCAGCCGGGTCCTGGCACAGCACCACCGTGTCGTCGGAGCTGAGCACCTTGCCGCCCAGTTTCTCCACGTTTTCCGGGTTGCCGATGAAGGAGGTCACCCACATGTCCATCTGCGCCGGGATCAGGCCGGCGACCGGGAGCCCTTCCTTGCGCGCCGTGCCATCGACGATCTCCCAGCCCAGCAGCTCGGAGTAGAAGTGGGTGGACTTGAGCAGGTTCTGGGTGACCAGGTCCTGCCAAAACGGCATGCCTTCCTTGCCCTCGAATGCCGGCATTACATGTTCCTCCACTTCTCGGGGTCGAAGTCGTCGTTGGCGGTGCGTTCGTCGAAGTAGTCGCCGTCCTCGCCGTCCACAACGACGGTTGCTGAGTCTTCGCCGAGGCCGACGGTATCGCCGTCGATAAGCGAATGCCCGCGCGAGGTGACCACCTCGTTGTTGACGGTGACCTCGCCGGCCACAATCGCTTCCTTGGCGTGGCCGCCGGATTCGACGAGGTTGGCCAGCTTGAGAAATTGGCCGAGTTTGATCGTCTCGCCCGTAATGGGCACGTCGATATGCATGCCGGCCAGTCTAGCGTTCCGCCTGATCCACGGGCATGATGCTCATCGTGTCCACGTTGACGTGCGACGGCAAGCTGGCCACCCACCGCACCGCCTCGGCGATGTCCGCGGCGCTTAAGTTGAGTTTGCCCTCGTAGACCTTGTTTGCGCGCTCCGCATCCCCGCCGAAGCGGTTCAGCGAAAAGTCCGTTTTCACCCGCCCCGGGTCGATCTCGCACACACGGATGCCGTGTTCCGCCTCTTCACGCCGGAACGCCCTGGTCACACCCCGCAGCCCGTGCTTGGCGGCGTTGTAGCCGGAGCCGCCCTTGTACGCGTCCGTGCCCGCCACCGAACCGATGTTGACCACCAGCCCTTTTGCTGCCTTGAGCTGCGGGTACAGCGCACGGGTGACGCGCATCGTGCCCATCACGTTCGTCTCAAACATCCACTGCCAGTCCTCGTCGCCCGCATCCCGCAGATAGTCCAGCTCCTTCGCCCCGCCCGCGTTGTTGACCAGCAGGTCCACGCGCTCTAGGGCCGCAAGCTTGTCGACGCTCCTCCGGTCCGTCACATCCAACTCGAGCGCCACGCCCCCGATCTCCTCCGCGATGGCCTTGCACTTCTCCAGGCGCCTTGCCGCCACGACGACCTTCCAGCCGTCCGCCGCCAGCGCCCTGCAGGTGGCCTCCCCGATGCCTGCCGATCCGCCCGTGACTACTGCTACCTTCTGCTCGCTCATGTACCCGAGTGTAGGGGCTGCCCCATCTGCCGCATGGTGATGTTCAGGCGGCCGTTCAACAGGGGTGAGGTGCCTTTCCTCGCCCCCAGCACACCGTGCCTCGCCCTCCTGGCCGGTCCGCCGAACACCACCGCGTCACCGGACATGAGCAGCACGTCGTGCCCCTCGATGCGGAAGATGGTGTCCTGCCCGAACGACAGGCTGACCACGGCGTTTTCGGACTCCTCCTCGGCGTCCACGTGCTGCCCCATCCCCTTGCCGGGCGGGTAAAAGTTCACCAGCGCCGTCTGGATGGTCGGGGTGGGGCCGACCAGCGGGTCAATCTGCCGGGCGCGCTCCATCACCTCGTCCGCGATCGTTTGAAAGTTCTCGGGGACGGGCGGGACCTGGTGGCCGTCCACCTCTTTGAGCATGCGGTAGGGATTAGTGGCCCAGAACCATCCGAGCGAGAGCAGCCAGGCGTCCATCTGGCCGTGGCCGACCTGTGGACGTCGCATAGCAACCGGCGTCCCCGCCACCTCGCGTGCGATCGCACGCGCCTGATCAACCAGTTTCTCCTGCTCATCCGGGCTGAGGAAGGCAGGCAAATGGACCGCACCAGGGATGATGCGGGCAGGCGGCCGCGGAATGACGAGCACGTGCTCAATGTAGCGCATCTGACCCACGCGTTCGAATATTTGAGTGTTTTTATTTTAGTTTTTCCTGTTCACCCCCCTTGCCGTTCGTCCATGTGTTCTATATAGTGGAGAGTACCAGACGGAAAGGGGGGACGGTGACCACCGCAACCAAGACACCAAAACAGTTCCGCAACCAGCGCAAACACGACCCGGACAGCGAATGCGCCCAGGCCATCCGGGACACGTACTGGACCATGTTCGGGCACTACGCATTCCCGGGGTACGACGTCGACGACTTCGATGCCACAGTGACAAAGCTGCAGCTCGCCACCGGTTGGCACAAGGGGTTCGTCAAAAATGCGATCCTGGGGCACGCCGCTCTGCAGGACCTACCGCGCCTGCGTGAGCTGCAGCAGGACACGCGCGTGATGGATATCGGCCATCTCACCGCGGTCTACACCGGCATCGAGGAGTTGGGGCCGGATGCCACCGAGGAAGCGCTCGAGCTTATCGACGACACCCTGTGCACCACCTTCACCCCAAAGCGCCACGACCAGGCGGTTCCGCAGCGAAAGACCGTCACGGACCGGATCCGGGCCGCCATCAAGAAGATGGACCCGTCCCGCGCCTACGACAAGCGCAAGCGAGACGAGCGCGTGAAGGACACCACGGACTCCTTCGGCATATACGAATACAAGGACCGTGCCACGGTGCAGCTGGACACGAACTCGTTGTACGGCCGAAAGATTCAGGCGAACGTCGCTGCCGTGGCTCGCGAGCTGGGCATCAGCGCAGCCGAAGCGGCCATCAAACTTCTCAGCGGCGAGATTGCCGGCATCGAGGTGACACCGGTGTTGAACATCTACACGCCAAGAAACCGGGCGGTCAGCGGCCCCGTTTATATACCGGGCAGCGGGTGGACGACCCCGGAGGCCACCACCGCGTTCGAGGATTGGCTGGCCACCAACTTCCCCATCCTGCGCGATCTGGACAAGGAAGCAGAGAAGGTGCTCCAGGGCTACGGCCCCGGCGAGGCGATGCGCCACGCTGTCTACGCACGCAACCGCACCTGCATCTATCCGGAGTGCAACCGCCCGGCCGAGCAGTGCCAGCTGGACCACCGCATCCCCTACGACGAGGGCGGCCGCACCGAGGTGGACAACCTGTTCCCCCTGTGCCAGCACCACCACAACATGAAAACCGATCGGCGCATTTTCTACGTCCCCGACCCGTATTCGGGCGACATTATTTGGTTGTTCGCCGACGGATCCTACGAGGTCACCACAGAGGAAGGAATACTGCGCGACCAGATCACCCCCTACAACCCCCGCTGGCAATCCAGCATGCACAACGTGCGCAAGAACCGGGCCCGCGCCGCGGAATTCTTCGCCAAAGGCCACACCATCCTCGACGCTTTCGAAGAGGACCTGGACCTCGAGCAAGCCACCGCAGCGATCGAGGACTTAGAGCAGGAGTACGGCATGACTTTCGGGTTCGCCCCCGAGATGCCGTACGTGGAGCCCTTCCCCGAAGAACCGGTGGACGCCCCCTTCCCCGATCCGCAGGAGGAGGCCTAACGCAGGTAGAACTTGTCCACCATCTCGTATTTCGGCCCACCGCTTCGGCCTTTGCCCAGGTGGGACTCGAAAAGCAGCACCTCATCGGCGGCGAATTCGGGTCCGGTGTAGATGGCGAGTGCGTGCGCGTGGTCGTCGAGAAGCCATGGGTCCCTGGTTCGGGTGCCGGTCCGCGCCACGGTCAGGTGCGCGCGTTGGCGGCGGCGCATGTCGGGGTCGAGTTGGCAATCGGCCATCAGGTCTTTCAGGGGCGCTTTGTCCCCGCCGACGCCGATCCACATGGTGCGCCGATCAAAACACCCGGCTCCTCGGAGGTGCAACCTCAAGGGCCGGGTGAAGGCGGTGGCTTGGGCCAGGTGGTCGGTGACCGCGGCGGCGTCGTTGGGCTGTGACCCGTAGAAGGCGACCGTGATGTGCCAGTTGTCGGGATCCGCCCACCGGACTTCTGTGCCTGAGAAGTCGCGGATGGGCCGCAGGGCGGTGATGAGGTGTTCGCGAACATCGGCCGGTGGGACGATCGCTGCGAAGAGGCGTCTCATGGCCCACACGCTACCCTGGATTGTCATGTTTGACCTTGCGAAAATTGGTCGGGATTTACCGGTGTCGCGCGTCATCGACCAGCTGCCGGAGCAAGGTCCCCTGGTGGTCGAGGCCCCGCCCGGAACGGGCAAGACCACGTTGGTGCCGCCGGCGATTGCCAATATCGCGGGAAAGACGCTGGTCACGGCTCCTCGGCGTGTTGCGGTGAGGTCCGCGGCGCAGAGGCTTTCGCTTCTCGACGGCGTCCCGCTCGGCCACAAAGTCGGCTACAGCATCCGCGGGGAGCACAAGGATGGCTCTGAGGTCGAATTTGTCACGCCTGGGGTGTTGCTCAACCGCCTGCTCAAGGATCCCGGGCTGGAGGGCGTCGGCGCGGTGGTGGTCGACGAGGTGCACGAGCGCCAGCTGGACACGGACCTGGTGCTGGCGATGTGCATGGAGGTGGCGCTTTTGCGCGACGACCTGTATTTGGCGGCCATGTCCGCGACGTTGGACGCGCGCAAGTTCGCCGACCACATGGGCGCGCAGATCCTGTCCACGGAGGCGGTGACGCACCCGTTGGAGATCAGCTACGCCCCGCACGCGGAGCGGATTCAGGGCACGAGGGACTTTTACCGTCACGTCGCTGCGCAGACGAGGGGCGAGCATCGCACGCTGGTGTTCGTGCCTGGGGCGCGCGAGGTGGATCTGGTGTGCGGGTTTTTGGACGATGCTGTTGCCTTGCACGGCCGGCAGTCCAGCGCGGAGCAGGACGAGGCGCTGCACGGGGATGCGCGGGTGGTTGTGTCGACGTCGGTGGCGGAGTCTTCCATCACGGTGCCGGGGGTGCGCAAGGTGGTGGATGCGGGGCTGTCCAGGGTGCCAAAGCGGGATGCCCGCGGCATGACGGGCCTGGTCACGGTGTCGGAGGCGAAGACTAGCGCGGATCAGCGGGCGGGGCGTGCGGGCCGCATCGCCGCCGGCGAGGTGGTGCGCGCATTCTCCCGGGAGGAGTACGCGAAGATGCAGCCGGACATCACCCCGGAGATCCTCACCGCGGATCTCACCGGCGCGCTGCTGACTATGAAGGCGTGGGGGTCGCCGGACTTGCCGCTTCTCGACGTACCAAAGGACCTCTCCCAAGCCGAGTCCAACCTCGAAGCTCTCGGGGCGACACAAAACGGCAGGATCACTGACTTTGGCAAGAAGCTCGCGAGTATGCCTCTGGACCCGAGACTCGGCGCGGCGCTACTTGAGTGGGGCGCCCAAGCAGCGCCGACGATCTCGCGGCTGGCGGGCGACGCTCCCCGGTTGCACAGGCTGGTGGAGGACAAGGGCCCGGTGGATCCCGGCGAGGTGATTGCCAGTGCGTTTCCGCAGTGGATAGCCAAGAAGGTGGGCGACGAATACCTGTTGGCGTCTGGAACAAGAGCGAAGTTCCCCTCGAACGCGGAGTGGATTGCGGTGGCGGAAGTCCAGCGGACTAACGGCGGTGCGGTGATCCGGGAGGCGGAGCCGATCGCTTTTCCGCAGCACCGGGTGGTGGAGGAAACCCGCGCGTACCTGGAAGACGGCAAGGTGCGGGGGCGCAAAATCGCACGGATCGGCGCAATTGAGCTGAGCTCCACACCGGTACAGCTGACTCCGGACGAGGCGGCGGAGGCGCTGACGGACCTGGATTTCTCCAGCTTCCCGCTGACCAAGGAGGAGCAGCACTTGAAGGAGCGGCTCGACTTCCTGCACGAGACTTTGGGCTGGCCGGATGTGGGCCGGGGCGATTACTCGGTGGAGGTGCGGGAGGTGGCCGAAGGTGCGTCGATAGGCAATTGCGACATGCGGCAGGCGATGCTGCGCCAGCTGGATTGGAAGCAGGCGGCGGAGCTGGACGCCGCGGCGCCGAAGCAGTACCAGTACGACACTGGCCGGCCCGTCAAGCGGGTGAAGTTGCAGCACATGTTCGGCAAAAACGGCGAGACAGTCTCAGGCGTGAAGGTGCTCTACCACCTGCTTTCGCCCGCCGGCAGGCCGCTGGCAGTCACGGACGACCTGGACAGCTTTTGGGCGGGGCCGTACCAGCAGGTGCGCAAGGAGATGCGGGGGCGCTACCCCAAGCACGCGTGGCCGGAAGACCCTACTGGCACTGGGAGATGATGGCGCCGGCGCCGGCCAGGCCCGCTGCGGCGAGGACGCCGGCGATGCCCATGTCCACGTCCTTGGAGTTGAGGTCGCGCAGCTTGACGTCCACGAGGAACGGCAGGTTCTCCAATTGCAGCTGCAGGTTGTTCTGACGGGCGACGAACGGGAAGCTCATCTGGGAGGCGAACCCCAGCGGCAGCAGCACCAACAGCGGCAGGCCCACGCCGAGGGCGGTGGCAGCGCAACGATGGGACACCTCCGGGGCGTACTGCACGAACGCGTCGATCACGGCGCCCTCGTCGGACGCGTCGCTGTCAGTGCCGACGGTGACGCGCACCGGGTAGGTCTGGGTGGTCTCGTCCGGGAAGGTCGCGACCACGGGCCACTCGTAGGTGCCGGGGGTAACCTCCTCCCCCGGCTCGAGACGGATGGTCCCGTCGGGTGTGAGCATCGCCCATTCGGGCAAGGAAGCCGACTCATACCACGCCGCGCCGCGGGGCAGTGGGGGCTCGATGGTGGCGGTCAAGCCCGGAACGACCGAGGTGGGCTCGTATGAATCTTCCGCATGAGCTGGGGAAATGGGCGCGCACACGAGTGCGAGCGTGCTCGCCAGTGCGATAAGTTTGGTGCGCATTTCCGGTCTTCCCTCAGTTGTTTATGTTTATACGGCTTTGAACGTTTGATGATTGTAATAGACAACTCCTGATGTAGTGTTACTCGCCATGTCAAAGCGCACCGTCTCTGTGTGGACCTTGGTCTCACTCATTATCGGATCCACCATCGGGTCCGGCATTTTCGCGCTGCCTCAAAACATCGGATCAGTGGCCAGCCCGGGCGCCATGCTCACCGGCTGGGCCATCGCGGGCGTCGGCATGCTCTCCATCGCCTTCGTCTTCCAAATCCTGGCGGTGCGAAAGCCCCACCTGGACTCCGGTGTCTACTCCTACGTCCGTGCGGGGCTGGGCGACTTCATCGGCTTCACCTCCGGCATGGGCTACTGGCTCGGCTCCGTGATGGCCCAGGTGGGATACGCCACACTGTTCTTTAATACGTTGGGTTACTACTTCCCCGGCTTTTCCAACCGCTGGGTGCTGGCGCTGTCCGTGTCCGCGCTGAGCTGGCTCATCTTCTTCGGGCTCACTCGCGGGTTGAAGCAGGCGGCGGTGATGAATGCGGTCACGACCGTCGCAAAGCTTGTGCCCATCGTCGCATTCATCGTGCTGGTGGCCTTCCTCGGCTTCTCCTGGGACCGCTTCACCATGGATTTCTGGGGCTCCAACCTGCCGTTTGCGGACCAGCTCAAGGGCATCATGCTGTACACAGTGTGGGTGTTCATCGGCATCGAAGGCGCCTCCGTGTACTCCAAGCAGGCGCGCGTGCGCAGCGACGTAGGCAAGGCCACCATCATCGGCTTCCTGTCAGTTCTGGGCCTGCTGATGGCCGTGTCCACCCTCTCCTACGGCGTGCTCAGCCAGGAGGAGCTGGCGGCGCTGCCGGACAACTCCATGGGCGCGGTGCTCGAGGAAGTGGTTGGCCCCTGGGGCGGCGTGCTGATCTCCGTCGGACTCTGCCTGTCCGTGCTGGGCGCGTACGTGTCCTGGCAGATGCTGTGCGCCGAGCCGATCGTGATGATGGCGCAGGACGGCCTGCTGCCGCGCTCGATGGGCCGCCACAACGAAAACGGCTCGCCGGTGCGCGCGCAGCTGCTGTCCACGCTGGCGATCCAGTTCTTCGTGGTGGTGTTCTTCCTCTCCGCGGCGTCCTACAACGCCATGGTGCAGCTGGCCACCATCATGTACCTGCTGCCCTACATCTTCTCCTCCATCTACCTGGTGCTGCTGACCATCCGTGGCAAGGGCCTGACGCACCCGCACGCCGGCACGCGTTTCGACGACTCCGGGCCTGTTGTCTCTCGCCGCGACAACCGGATCCACCTCCTGGTCGGTCTGATCGGCTCCGTGTACTCGCTGTGGTTGATCTACGCCGCCGACCTGGTCTACGTGCTGCTCGGCGCGCTTGCCGTGGTGCCGGGCATGGTGCCCTACATCTGGAACCGCCGCAGGCAGGGCGAGCAGCTGTTCAACTCCTTCGAGCGCGTCGTGGTGGCAATCGTGCTGATCGCCGCGTTGGTTGCCGTTGCCGGTCTGGCTACCGGCTCGCTAGTGCTGGAGTAGGTCCCACCCCAGCTTCGCGCACAGCACGACCACGAGCCCGAGCAGCGCCACGCGCACCAGCGCGGAGCCGCCCTTAAGCACCGTCCGCGCACCCAGCTGCGCGCCGGCCACGTTGGCCACGGCCAAACCGAGCGCCAGTGGCCAGTTGATAAACCCGCCGAGGCCGAAGACCACCAACGCGCCGAGGTTCGTGGCGGTATTGATCACCTTCGCCATGGCAGCCGAACGCACGAACCCCTGGGTGAAAATAGCCGTCAGCGCCATGATCAGGAACATGCCGGTGCCGGGCCCGAAGCAGCCGTCGTAGCCGCCGATCACAGCCACGGCCACGGCGGCTAGGGCGAGGCGCTTGCCGGAGAAGACGCCGCTTCCCTCTTGCCCGAACGTTGGGTTGGCCGCGACAAAGGCCCCCACCGCGAGCAGGAGGATGAGGATGATGGGGGTGGACACGGAGTCGTCGATAAGCGAGACTGCCCTGGCGCCGAGCGCGGCGGCGACCCCCGCGATGAACGCGTAGACCCAGGTCACCCTGGGCACCCCGACCCGGCGCACGAGGGTCGCCGCGGCGGAGGCGGTGCCGGAGATCGCGGCGACCTTGTTCGTGGCTATCACGGACGCGACCGGCATGGACGTGGCCGACATCAGCACCGGAATGAGCACGAGCCCGCCGCCGCCGATGACGGCGTCGATCCAACCCGCGAACGCGGACGCGACAAGGAGAACGAATAGCACGCGACTACTATGCCCCACATGAACCGTTGGCTCGTCGCTGCTCCCCTCTCCGTGGCGCTGGGCCTACTGTTGTCCTGGCTGAACGTGCCGGCCGCCTGGATCCTCGCCGGGATTTTGGGAGCCGGCTCGGTGGCGCTGGTCACGGAGGAGGACCTGCCCGTCAACGAGCACCTGTTCACCTTCGCCCGCGGCACCGTGGGCGTGCTGGCGGCGCTGCCGCTGGTGGGAATGAACCCGCTGCCCTACCTGCTGCCCGGAGTGGTGGCCAGCGCTTCGGTGATCGCACTGGGCTTTGTGGGCGGGCTGGTGCTGGCAAACCACGGCGTTTCACGCGAAACGGGCGTGCTCTCACTGCTGCCCGGCGGCGCGTCGCTCATGCCCGCACTCGCGCGCGACGCCGGCGCGGACATCCGCTATGTCAGCCTCAGCCAGTATTTGCGCCTGCTCATCGTGTCTGTGTCCTTGCCGCTGGTCGCCTCGCAGTTTTCCACCACCTCCCACACCGACGCGGACCCCGCCTGGTGGATGTGGTTGCTCGTGCCGGGGCTCATAGTCGCCGGCGCGGTGGTGGGCCGGCTGGTCCGGCTGCCGAACCCCTCGGTGTTCGGCCCGATGATCCTTACGGTGTGTGTGGGCGCGGGTGTGGACGTGGAGATTGTGCCGCCGCGGCTGCTGTCCATCGTGGGCTTTTTGGCCATCGGGTGGATGTGCGGCGGCGGGTTGTCCGTGCCGGCGCTGCGGCAGTTCTCCCGGCTGCTGCCGGCCACCCTCGCCTACATCGCCGGGCTGATGCTCGCCTGCGCCGGCATGGGCTGGCTCATGGCCAAGTGGCTGGGGCTGAGCTTCTACGAGGGCTACCTGGCCACCAGCCCCGGCGCGCTGGAGACGGTGCTGGTGCTGGCCACCAGCCCGGCGGTGGTGGCGCTGCAGGTAATCCGGCTGATCATGGTGATCCTGTTCGCCGGGTGGCTGCCCAAAATCCTCAGTGGTTTAACACCTCGTGGGTGAGCATGTCCATGGGCATTGAGCCCAACTTCAGGGCCTTGACGTGGAACTCGTGTTCGCTCATGCCCTGGGCGAGCGCCTGCCGGCGCAGATCCACCCAATCCTTGTAGCCCAGCGCGTAAGACGGCGCCTGGCCCGGCCAGCCCATGTAGCGGTCCAGCTCGAACGCGAGGTTCGCTTCAGGCATGGCGGTGTTGTCGCGCAGGAAGGCCTTGGCGTACTGGGCATCCCAGGTGCCGGTGCCCTCCGGGGTGCACTTGCCCAGGTGGACGCCGATGTCCACCATCACGCGGGCGAGCCGGAGGCGCCTGGAGTCCAGCAGTCCCATGCGGTAGCCCGGGTCCTCGAAGAAGCCGTGGTCCTCCATCAGGTGCTCGGCGTAGAGGGCCCAGCCCTCGCCGTGGGCGGAATTCCAGCACACGGAGCGGCGCCACAGGTTCAGCTCGTTGCGGTTGAGCAGGGCGTAGCCGTGTTGCAGGTGGTGGCCCGGCACGCCCTCGTGGAAGACGGTGGCCAGCTCCTGCCAGGTGTGGAAGGTCTCCTGGCCCTCCGGCACAGACCACCACATGGTGCCGGGGCGGAGCATGTCGTCGCTCGGCGGGGTGTAGAAGATGCCGCCGGAGCCGGCGTAGTCGATGCCGCACTGCACCTGGTGCAGGCCCTCCGGCACGGGGAACGCTTCGGCGGCTTGTTCGTTGATGCCGGCCATCCACTCGAGCAGCGCGTCGGTGCCGCGCAGGATGTAGCGCTCGTCCTGGTCCAGGTTGCGGTACGCCCCCGCCACGGAGACGTCCCCGTAGAGCTGGCGGGCGATGGCGCGCTGCTCCTCCACAGTCCGCGCCAGCTCCTCCTGCGCCCACTCGTAACCGGCGTCCAGGTCCACCTCGCGGCCGTGGAAGAACTCGGCGAACAGCTGGTAGCGCTCGCGGCCAACGCTGTCGTTGTGGGAGGCCTGGGGCGACAGCTCGGTGGACAGCCAGTCCGCCATCTCCAAAAACGCTTCCTTGGCGTGGCCCACCACGTGCGAATCCGGGTTAAGGCCTAGATGGTCGAGCTGGGACTCGGTGTCGCCCAGCAGCTCGCACTGGTTGATCACCGCGTCGATCTGCCTATGCGACGCCACGTCGCCGCTGCCCGCCGCTTCGGTCAAAGACTCGCGGTAGCCCGCCAAGGCGTTCGGGATGCGCGACATGCGCGAGGCGATGTTGTCCAAATCCTCCTGCGTCACCTTCGGCATGAGCGCAAAAGAGTCACGGATGGTCTGGACCGGCGAGTCGATGTTGTTCAGCCGGCACAGCAGCTCGCCGCGGTGGTGGAACTCCAGTTCCGCGCTCATCCGGTCGCGCAGGATGGCGGCGGTGAGGTTGTCCACGTCGTCGAAGTCGTCCTCGTCGTCGGACGCGTCGGTGCAGTCGTTGAGTGCGTCCACGTCCGCGACAAGGTCGCGCATCCTGTCCGCCAGGCGCCCCCAGTACTCCGGGGAGAAGTCCTGCAGCTCCCCGTCGTGGCCGTCTACGCCGATCTGGGTGGCCAGGGTAGGGCTGATTTCGGCCAGGTCATAGACAAAGTCCTCACATGTGGCGTCCAACAGGGACGGCTCGCGCTTGGTCATGCCGAGCGATTGTATCCGAGCTGGCCAAATGGACAATCTGAGCGTTCAGCGAGTAAATATATTCATCATGATTTTCTCACGTCCGCGCACACCAGCAGCGAAATGCCTGCACCTGATTCGGTTGTACGAGACGACGTCGAGAAGCGACCTTGTCAAGGAGACCGGGCTGTCGCAGCCGACGGTGACCCGCGCCATCGCTTCTCTGGTGGACGCCGGTTACGTCACGGAGCGCAACGACCTGACCCAGTCCAAGGGGCGCGGCCGCCCGACCATCCCGCTGGAGCTGGCGGAGACCCCCGGGGTGCACGCCGGTGTGTCCGTGGGCACCGAATCCACCTACGTGGCCCTGTTCGACCTGAAGGGCCGCACCCTCATTTCCCGCGACATGGACATCACGGTCAGCAACGTCAGCGAGGACGACTTCATCCAGTCCATCATGGCGCAGCTGAACAAGCTGACCACCAAAGTGGAGCGCCCCCTGCGCACCGTCGGCGTGACCACCTCCGGCAGCGTGCGCAAAGGCGGCACAGTGTTCGCGCCGAACCTGGGGTGGGACGGCGTGAACATCGGCGAGCAGATGCGCGAGCAGTTCTCGGTGCCGGTGGAGGTGTCCTCCATCAGTAGCGCGATCGTGGGCTCGGAGATGCAGTCCACCCCGTCGCTGAACATCCCGTCGGTGATGGCGCTGTTCGCGGACGACTCCATCGCGTGCGCCATCTCCCACCCGGAAGGCGTGGAGCCGATCGAGGTGGAGCAGGGCGAGCTGACCACCCGGGGGCTGATCGACGCCATCGGTGTGCCCGAGATCCGCACCTTGAAGGACGCGGTGACGGATTCGCGCGAGGACACCCGCTACGCGCTGGACCGCCGCGCGCGGGGGCTCGGCTCGCTGGTGGCCGAGCTGTGCACCTCCCACGCGCCGGCAACCGTGGTGGTCGCGGGCAGCGCATTTATCGACGACCCCCTGGCCAGCGGCCCCTTCGCGCGCACCGTGCGCTCCGAGACGGAAAGCACCCCGGCGTTGCGCGTGATCCCCTCCCACCCCGAGGTGGTGCGCGACATCGCCCGCGCCGTGGCACTCGATTTCGTGCTGCGTGAGCCGCTGAAGGTGGCGGGGAAATAGATGAAGCGCGCCGCTTGGCTGTGTGTGCTGCTGTTGGCGGGCTGCGCCACCGATTCCCCCGAGCCGCCCCTGGAGACCCCCACGACGACCACTCCCTTCGCGGGCCTCGACGAGGCGGTGGCGGCTGTTGAAAAGGACACGGACACCGAGGTGGGCGTCGCGCTTTACGACGGCTCCGCCACGACCCGAGCCGGGTCCTTGGACGTGCTTCCGGCGTGGTCCACCATCAAGATCCCCATCGCCCGGGCCGCGGCCGCGCACTGCGAGTACGGCGAGGAATACATTGACGACCTCACCGAAGCGTCCGTGGAGTGGTCCGACAACGACTCCGCACGCGCCCTGTGGGACTGCATGGGCAGCGACGCTCAGGCCGCGGAAAAGGTCGAGGAAGAAATTGCCAAGTCCGGCGCCCACGTGGAGGCGCAGGGCGCGTTCGGCATGACGGAGTGGTCGTTCGCCGAGCAGGCCAAGTACGCCTACTACCTCAGCCAGCTAGACGAGGACGACCCGACCATTGCGGACATGCACCACATCGCCGAGGACCAGTCCTACGGGCTGGGCCAGCTCCAGCACGTGCCGTTCAAGGGCGGCTGGTCCGACAACGAGGAGGACGGCGCCTGGCACACCCGGCAGTTCGGCTGGTTCGACGGTTACGGTGTGTCCATCGGCGCACGCTCGGCAGACGGCAGCTACGACGACACGATCGACGCGCTCGACCAGGTGGCGAAGCTGCTCGAATCTAGCGTGCCTGATTAATCAAGGGTTCGACGAACTTATACAGCGCCGACAGCACCGACAACACCGTCAGCACGGCGGTGATGATGGCGACAATGTCCCGCGGGGAAGACCCGCCGAAAACCAGCTTCTTCGGGGTGGTGTTGGGCGTTTCCCTGCCATTGGCGGGACGGTGCAGCACGGTGTTCTGCTCACCCTCGATGCGCTCGGAACCGGCGGTGGTCCAGCCGGCTGCCGTCACGCTCGCCTCGCCTTCCGCGGTGACCACGCTGGCGAAGCCGTAGCGCTTCAGCTGCGGGTCGAGCAGGTTGTGCAGGTGTCCGTTGCCGGTGTTGAAGTGGCCGTTGGCGCGGACCAGGTCGTTGACCTCGCCGTAGCCCCAGTCTTGCATCGCCTTGCCCATGTTGGCTGCGGAGTGCAGGTTCTCCCCTGCTCCGGCCTTGCCCTTGTAGGTCGCGGTCCCCGTGTCGCCGCAGTTGGCGGTGCAGGTGGCGTTGTACGGGCGCTCGTGGCGGAAGAACTGCGTCGCCTCGGCGCCGCGCTGGAGGGCGACGCGGGACAGGCCGGCATCGTACTGGGCGGCGTCCACGTAGGCCTGGCGGGTCTTCAGCCCTTGCTTTGCCGCGGCCTGGCGCAGGGTCATCCCGTCAAAGGCCACGTTGCGGTCCCACATGTCGCCGCGCAGCTTGCGCAGTTCGCGCATGGCGGTGTCTTGGTCGGAGGTGAGATTGAATTTCGCTTCGACGGCGACGACCTGGCCGGCGGGCTGGTTCAGCTCCACGCCGGTGACGGGTGCCGGGTCAGCGGCGGCGAACGGGGCGAGTGTCAGAGCTGCTATTGGAGCGGCGGCGAGAAGACGGATGCGCATAGCCTGAGTATAGGCTGTACCAGAGCATGAAGCCGACTGGAACGGGTATAAATAGCACGTCCGGCACGTAAAACAGGTTCACCGACGCAAACGGCACCATAAACAGCGCCAGCACCAGCGGGCCCCAGCGGTTGTACACCCACACCAGCATGGGCACGACCCACACCCAGTGGTGGTACCAGGAAAACGGGCTGACCAGGCAGGACGTCATGCCGATGAACGAGATGGCCAGGGGTGCGGGAGCTCGTCGAGAAGCAAAAAGCGCAAGGGCAGTCACCGCGGCGACGAGCGCGAGCCACAGCACCGGCGAGTCCACCCCGGCGCGGGCGAGCACTTGGCGGATGGACTGCGCCCCCGGGTTGTCGTCGGTGCCGATGCGGGTGGTGGCGAACATGGCATCAGTCCAGAAACTCTTCGCGTCCACCACCTCCGAAAACCCGGTGGCCACGGTGCACAGGAACGTCAGCGCGGCAATGCAAACGGCACCCCACCGGCGCTGCTGCACAAGCAGGAGCAGGAAGAACGCCGGCGTGAGCTTCAGGCCCGCCGCGAGCCCCACGCCAATGCCGGGCAGTTTGTTGCGTGGCAGGAAATCCAGGCACACCAGGCCCACCAGCAGCAGGTTGATCTGCCCGAAGTACAGCGTTCCCTGCACAGGCGACAGGCACAGCACGAACACCGCGGTAAGCAAGACGGCGTGTTTGCTTGTAGACGCACGCACCACCAACAGCAGCACCAGCACAGATAAAATTTTCCACGCGATACCAAGCGCGGTGCTTTCGGTAAACCAGGAAAACACCACGCCGGCGAACGGCGGGTAGGTAAACGGCAGGCCGGGCAGCAGGTCACTTTCGTAGAGGGGCTGGTCAGCCGCGACCTTCTGCCCGCCCAGCAGGTAAACCTTCAGGTCGCTGGGAAAATCGGCGGTAAAAGCATTCGGCAGGCCGGTGTCGATGTAGCGCCACACCGCGAAGGCGAGCAGCAGGATCAGTCCGATCACAGGTCGAGCCCGTCCAGGATCTCATCGAGCGCGTCGCCGATGTTTACTCGCCACAGCGTGTCCACTTTGGCGTCCGCGCGCCCGGGCCCGCCGTTGATCACGGCGGTGGGTTTGCCCTGCTTTTTCGCGTCCAGGATGAACTTGTAGCCGCTCATCACCGCCAACGAGGTGCCAATCGCGATCACGCCGGTGGAATCCGCCAGCCACTGCTCAGCCGCTTGTCTGCGTTCTGTAGGCACCCCTTCTCCGAAATACACCACATGCGGCTTGAGGCGGCTGCTGTGACAGTTCGGGCAGGCGATCATGCGGAAGCGGGACACGTCGCGGTCGCTGAGCTCCACGTCGCCGTCCGGGTTGAGCATGGAGCCTTCCACCTGGACGGACTCGAAGAAGGTGGGGTTGGCGGCCGTGAGGAGGGCGTCGATAAGCGAACGCTCGTGCAGGGCCTTGCAGTCGAGGCAGACCACGTGCTCCATGTCGCCGTGCAGCGCAATGACGTGCTCGGAGCCGGCCTTGGCGTGCAACCCGTCCACGTTTTGGGTGACAATGCCGCGCAACAGGCCGGCCCGCTCGAGCTCCACCAAGGCGAAGTGGGCGCGGTTCGGGCGCGCGGTCAGCATGAAGCGGGTGCCCACGAAGGCGCGGGCCCAGTAGCGGTGCACCTGCGCCGGGGAGTGCGCGAACTCCTGGAACGTCATCGGCCGGCCCTTGGTCAGGCGGCCGTTTTTGCTGCGGTAGTCGGGAATCCCCGAATCGGTGGAGATGCCCGCGCCGGTAATGACCAGCGTTTTCGGGTCCTGCAGCTGCTCGAGGATCCTGCTGGCGGCGTCCTCGGTGGGTTCAGCCGTTTCCGTGACAACCCGCTCGATGGAGCGCACGGCGGATCTGTGCGCCATGGCGATAGCTGGGTCGTCGAAGTGGGTTTCCATGTTTTGGGCAGTGTAGACCGACAACCACAAACAGACCGTGTTGTCTGTTTGCCCAGTTTGCATTTTGGTAGCAACGGAGTAGGTTATCCACGTCTTAAACACATAAATGAACAGTTCTGTCTAGAAGGAGCCCCGCATGCCTAAGTGGGCAACAAGCTTCGGCGCACAAGTCATCTACGGCCTCATCATCGGCCTCGCCCTCGGCTTTCTCGCCGTGGACGTCGAACCCCTGGCAGCAACCCTGGACTGGGTCGGATCCACCTACGTCAAGCTGCTGAAACTGCTGATCCCGCCGCTGGTATTCACCGCCGTGATCACCTCCGTGGCCAACCTGCGCCAAGTCACCAACGCCGCGCGCCTGGCCGCGCAAACCCTGGTCTGGTTCGCCATCACCGCACTGTTCTCCGTGCTCATCGGCATCGGGGTCGGCCTTCTGGTCAAGCCCGGCGCCAACACCTCGGTGGACGCGGCAACCGCGGCGGAGCCGTCCTCCACCGGCTCCTGGATGGGCTTTTTAAACTCCGTGGTGCCCGCCAACATCTTCGGCCTCGGCGTCTCCAGCGACTCCGTGAAGTTCAACGTGCTGCAGATCCTGGTGATCTCGCTGCTGTTCGGCATCGCCGCAGTGCGCGTGGGCAAGCCCGCCGAGCCCTTCATCGCGTTCAACGAATCCCTGCTCAAGGTCGTCCAGGAAGTGCTGTGGTGGATCATCCGCCTCGCCCCCATCGGCACCGCCGCGCTCATCGGCAACGCCGTGGCCTCCTACGGCTGGGACGCCCTCGGCTCCCTGGGCAAGTTCGTGCTGGCCATCTACATCGGCCTCGCGCTGGTGCTGTTCGTGCTCTACCCGGTGGTTCTGGCCGCGCACCGCATCCCCGTGCTGGAGTTCTTCCGCCGCGTCTGGCCGGTGACCACGCTGGGCTTTGCCACCCGCTCCTCCATGGGCGTCATGCCGGTCACCCAGCGCACCACCGAAGAAGCGATGGGCGTGCCCTCCTCCTACGCCTCCTTCGCCATCCCGCTGGGCGCGACCACAAAGATGGACGGCTGCGCCTCCATCTACCCCGCCATCGCCGCCCTGTTCGTCGCCCAGTTCTACGGCATCGACCTGGCCGTGTCGGACTACCTGCTCATCGTGATCGTGTCCGTGCTCGGCTCCGCGGCCACCGCTGGCACCACCGGCGCAACGGTCATGCTCACCCTCACCCTGTCCACCCTGGGCCTGCCGCTCTCCGGCGTGGGCCTGCTGCTGGCAGTCGACCCGATCATCGACATGGGCCGCACCGCCGTCAACGTCACCGGCCAGTCCGTCGTGGCCACGGTGGTGGCCAAGCGGGAGAAGATCCTCGACGAAAGCCGCTGGTAGCCCCTACCTAAACGGCACCTCGCCGATCGCGCGCCGCAGCTTGCGGGTCCGCAGCCGCTCCGGGTGCCGCGCGAGCTTCTCCACCGCCCGCACCGCGCACATCACGTGGGCCTCTTTCGAGTTGGAGTAGAACGCCTGGGCCCCGGCCGGCAGCTTCGGCACGGCGTGCAGCGGCAGGTCGGACACCGCCAGCAGGGTGCCGTACGGCACCCGGTAGCGGTAGCCGTTCGCGGCGACGGTGCAGGATTCCATGTCCACGGCCGCGGCGGTGGATCCGCGCAGCCACTCCCACAGGTCGCGCGGGTCCTTCCACTCCCAGTTCCGGTCGCCGGTGCTCAGCACGGTGCCGGTGCGCATGAGCGACGCGTCGGAGCCGTAGACCTTCGACACCGCTTTTTCCAGGGTGCGCTGGATTTCGGGCACGGCGGGGATGGGCAGCTCGCGGCGCAGATAGTCGTCCAGCACGTGGTCGTGGCGCTCGTAGGCGTTGCCCAAAATCAAATCGCCGATGCGCATGCGCGCGTCTAGGCCGGCGCAGTGGCCGATCATGATCCACGCCTCCGGGCGCAGCACCGCCAGCGAGTCCGTGATGGTTTTCGCGTTGGAGGGGCCGACCCCGATGTTGATCATGGTGATGCCGTCGCCGTTCTCGGTGACCAGGTCGTAGCGCGGCATCTGGAATTTCGAGCCGAGCTCAAGATCCTCCAGCGCCACGGTGTCGGAGACGGTCTCGCCGCTGGGCAGCACCAGCCGGGTGTAGCGCGATTCGGGGTCGGATAGTTCCCGCAGCCCGAATTTCACGAATTCGGTGACGTGCATGGCGTAGTTGGTGAAGAGGATGAACCGCTGCAGCGAGTCGGCTTCGATTCCGGTGTAGTGCTCGAGTCGCGCCAGTGCGAGGTCGAAGCGTTGCGGGCCGAAGTGGAACAGCGGCTTTTCGGCTCCGTTGAAGGCGTCCCAGTGGCCGTCGACGATTGCGTCGTGGACTTCGTCGAGGGTGGGCCGCGGCAGGTTCAGCGTTTCGTCGATAGGCGGCATGCCTTTGATGTAGGCGGGCGGGATGACCACATCGGAGTAGTCCACCTGCACGTCGCACGGGTAGTTCGAGGTCAACGCCTCAAGTTGGGCGGTGAGGTAGCCCTCCATCAGGTCGGGCCGCGAGATCACGGCGGAGTACGTGCCGGCCTCGTCGACGTAGCCGAAGGGCTCGGAGCGGTCGATGGGGCGCCACTGCAGCACCTCAACTGTCAGCTTGGGGTAGCGCACCTCCCCGTAGCGGTCGAACTGCCCCGATCGCGCGATGTCGCACGACTTTTCGTAGAGGGCTTGAAGCTTTGCGACGACCTCCGGTACCTCACACATGCAGCCAGGTTACTCACGAATGAACACACGGCGCACGGCTTCGGCGCGGCGGCCGATCTCCTCCGCGGTGCAGCCTTCGCGGACGCACTGCTCAATGAGGCGCTGTATGCCGGCGACGTAGACGCGGGACATGTCGGCGACTAGCTCGGTGTCCGCATCCCCCCACTCCTTCGAGCGCGGTAGCAGCTGCTCGCGCATCGTGTCCTGCATAACGCGCTGCACTTCGTTGTCCAACACGGTGTGCACCGGGGAATCGATCAGGCGCACGGCAGCTTCGTTTTTTCCGTCGACGACGCTAGCCAGTTCGACGACTGACGCCTCGAAGTTCTGGTCGATCTCGAAACGCTCCGCGAAGCGCTCGTACGCGTCGAGCACCCAGTCCGCGGCGACGGCCAGAATCAGCGCGTCGCGGTCGGCGAAGTGCTGGTAGAAGACCTGGCGGCTGACACCGGCCTCTTTCACAATCTGGGAGACGTTGAGATCCGCCACTTCGTGCTCGTTGAGGAGGCGCAGGGCGGCGTCGACAAGCGCCTTGCGCGTGCGCAGCGCCCGGGGGTCAGTGCTTTCCGAGCGACGGCCGGGCAGAGAGTGTTCGTTCATCCTGATGCTCCAGGGGTATCCAACGTTAGGCTTATCTGCTATGAGCCTAACCCATGACACCCTCGAACTATTGCAGAACCTCATCCAAAACGGATGTGTCAACTATCTCACGGCAGATTCTGGACAGGAAGCAACAAACGCCGGCACGCTCGAGGCTTTCTTCGCAGGTACCGGCGTCCGCGTTCAGCGCTACGAGCCCCACCCCGGGCGCGTGTCCATCGCCTTCACCGTGGAGGGCACCGACCCAGAGGCTGAGCCGCTGACCCTGCTCGGCCACACCGACGTCGTGCCGGTGGATAAGGACAAGTGGACCCACGAACCCTTCGGCGGCGAGATCGTCGACGGGCGCGTTTTTGGCAGGGGTGCCACAGACATGCTCTACATCACCGCGGCGATGGCGGCGTGCGTGCGCGACGTGGCGCGGGGTGAGCGCCCCCGCGGCACCGTGACCTTTGTGGGCTGCGCCGACGAGGAGGCGCGCGGGGGCCTGGGTGCCGCCTGGCTGGCTGACAACGCCGACTTCTCCTGGGACAACTGCCTGTCCGAGGAGGGCGGCTCCCACATCCCCGCTGTTGATGGCTCCGACGCGCTGGTGGTGGTCGTGGGCGAGAAGGGCGCGGGCCAGCGCCGCTTGACCGTGCACGGCGACGCGGGCCACGGCTCCGCCCCGTTCGGCCGGGACATGGCGGTGGCGAAGATCGGTGAAGTGGCCCGGCGCGTGGCCGCGATCGAACCGGCCGTGCGCAGCGACGACATCTGGGAAGGCTACGTCCGCGCCTGGAAGTTCGACCCGGACACCGAGGCGGCCCTGCTGCGCGGCGAGGGCTACGAGGCGTTCGGCCAGCTCGAGAGCTACTCCCACGCCATGAGTCACCTGACCCTCTCGCCGACCGTACTGCGCGCCGGCGACGCGATTAACGTGCTGCCGTCGGTGGCGTGGATGGAGTTGGACATCCGCCCCCTGCCGGGCCAGACGCAGGACGAGATCGACGAGCTGTTGCGTGAGGCGCTCGGCGACCTCGCCGACGAGGTGGAGATCACCCACCTCATCACCGAGGAGGGCACCGTCTCCCCCACGAGCGGTCCGCTTTACGACGCCATCCTGTCCACCTTCAACGAATTCTTCCCCGGCGTGCCAGTCGTGCCGACCATCGCCGCCGGCGGGTCGGACCTGCGCTTTGCCCGTCGTAAAGGCGGCGTGGGCTACGGCTTCGCGCTGCACGCCCGCGACGAGACGCTGGGTTCCGTGCTGGGCCAGCTGCATAGCCACGACGAATCCGTCGCCGTGGAGGACGTGGACCTGACCGTGCGGGCGTACCGCTCCCTGATCCGCCGCTTCGTCGGGGCGTAAAAACTGCTCTCAAACAGCTGTGAAATAATTAGGAGCGTGAAGAAATCTCTTGTATCTGCGATCACCGCAGCTTCCCTCGCCGCCGGTGCACTCTTCGTCCCCACCGCCAGCGCCCTAGAACCCACTGCCACGCCGTCTGCCTCGGCACCCACTTCGGTAGCCGTCACCCCATCCCCGACTGAAACCGCTACGACTTCCCCCTCTACTCCGGCAGTCGATGAAGAACTCACCACACTAGAAATCGTTCTCGGCGTTGTGGGGGTCATCGCCGTCAATGCGGCGATCGCTGGTGGCGTGTGCTGGGCGATGAAGCAGGGTATTATCCCGAACCCGGCACCACAGCTCATTCCGTGCCACCCGGCGGCGAAGCCAGCGCCTGCACCAGCCCCTGCGCCTGCACCAGCCCCTGCACCGCGCCCGGCACCAGCCCCTGCGCCTGCACCAGCCCCTGCACCGCGCCCGGCAGCGGCATCGAAATCGTATCCGAACTGCCGGGCAGTTTGGAATGATCTTGGCCGCCCGATTCGCCGCGGAGAGGCAGGGTATGGATCCCACCTGGACCGCGACGGCGACGGCGTGGGATGCGAAAAACGCCCAAAGTAGGCCGCCTCTGGCTAGATCCAGCTAGTAGGACTCAGCTAACAGCCCCTTTTCGGCCTGAAAGCTGGAACCTACTAGCTGGATTTGGCTTTTGGGCCACAAAGCTTTACGCCACACCTGCCACATTTGCCCCATCCGTGACATACTGGCCTGCATGAAGATTCGCACCCTCGCCATGACCGGCATCGTCGCCGGAACCGTCGCCCTCGCGCCGACCGCCAGCGCAGACACCATCGACGACGCCCTGGCCAAGCTGCCATCCGGCCCGATCTCCTGCGACCAGGCCTCGCGCTACTGGACCAACGACGCCGACTACCAGCAGAAAGTCCGCCAGGCCCGCGCGATCGCCGCGTTTGACCGCCGCGGCCCGCAGATCCTCGACGCACTCTCGCGTGTCGACGAAGCCGCGAACCGCTGCGGCCTGAAGGGCACCCAGGGCAAGCCGGCGCAGAGCCAGCCCCAGAGCCAGAGCCAGCCGCAGAACCAGGCACCGGCCCCGAAGCAGCAGACCCAGCAGCCGCAGCCGCAACAACAGCAAAAACCGCAGCAGCAACAACTGCAGATCAACCTCGCCCCGGCGGGCACTCCGACCTTCGAGGTGCCGGTGGCGAACGTGGCCACACTGCAGCTGCCGGACATTTTGAAGATCCTGCGTGACGCGCTCACGCAGATCCTCGCCTACTTCAACATCCAGCTGTAGAGCTCTTCGCCGTTCGCATGCACCCGCACGCCGGGGGCGGGTTCAAGCCAGAGGTCCGTCTGCAGCGACTGCTCGCCGTCGGAGCAGCGAAACGAGATGGTCTCGTTGGTCTTGTCCAGCACTTCGAGGTGGGAGTGGGTGAGCCACGCATTGCGACGTCGCAAAGCAATGAGCCTCTGATGCTCAGTGAACATCCACCCGCCCAGGGGCGAAAGCTCCGCGGGTGAGGCGGGCAGGGCCGGTCGCACGCTGTCGTCGGCGGACCAGCCCTCGCCGCGGGTGCCGGTGAAGCCCTGCTCGTCGCCGTAGTAGACAGACGGCATGCCGGGGGTGGTCATGAGCACCGCCGCGGCCAGCACCGCCTTGTCCTCCCCCACGGTGGAGACGATGCGGTCCACGTCGTGGTTGCCCACGAACGTGTTGGGCAGTACATCGGCCGGGTGCCGTTCGAGCGCGTGGGCGAGCTCCCAAAAATTCACGTCCACCAGCGAGGACCAAGTGGCCTTCCACAGCTCGTACTGGGTCACGGCATCGAGGGTGCCCTCTGCGGCAATCTGCGAATAGTCGCCGTGGATGACCTCGCCGAGGAACATCGCGTCGGGGAACTCGTCTCGGACCCGGGCGAGCACCTCGCGCCAGAACTCGGGCGGTACGGCGTAGGCGACGTCCAGGCGCCAGCCGCTGATGCCGCGGCGCAGCCAGTGGCACATGATGTCCGCCACCGCGTCCTTGATGGCGGGGTCGGCGTGGTGGAGGGCGGCCAGCTCGCCGTGGCCCTCCCAGTCGGTGTTGCCGGCCAGTCCTTGCTCCACCCAGGGGTGGGTGCGCGCGACGTGGTTGAACACGCCGTCGAGCATGACGTGGATGCCGCGGTCGCGGCAGGCGCTGATGAGCCAGTCAAAGTCGGCGTCGTCGCCGAGGCGCGAGTCGATGCGGAAGTGGTCCAGCGTGTCGTAGCCGTGGGTTGCGGACTCGAAGATGGGCCCGAGCAGCAGGCCGTTGCAGCCGAGCTCGATGAGGTAGTCCAGCCACGGCTCCAGCGCCCGCAGCCGGTGCGCGCGATCCTTCTCTTCCCGAATCGGCGCACCGAGGGCGGCCAGCGGGTAGACGTGCCACCAAATCGTGCGGTCGAGCATGTTAGGAGTTGTCCTCCCGCCCGATTAGCGGCTGCAGCCCCTTGGCAATGCGGTCCTTCCAGGTCTTGGCAATCTCCTCGTAGCCGCGGTCGTGCGGGCGCACGCCACGGTGGGTGAAGTTGACCTTGGTTTCGCCGTCTTCTTCCTCGATGTCGAAGATGAGGGAGGTGTCGTCCCACTCGCTTTCGGTGGGTTCGACGGTCCAAACCACTCTGTCGCTGTCGGCTTCTTGGACGGAGAACTCCCGGTCCTCGACGTGGAACTCGCCGCCCTGCTCAGCTGCGTTTCCTTCCGCCTTCTTGTCCCACCAGTTGCCGGGCGCGGTGATGGCGCGGTAGACCTCCTCGCGGGTGGCCGGCACGGAAAAGGACGCGGTGAAGTCGCGGATGGCTTGGGCGGTGGTGCCGTCTGCGAACGTCCAGTCGGACAGGGTGTGGTCGGGGTCGTAGATGGCCACCTCAAAGCCGTCGTCCTTGAACTGCAGCAGCCCGTCTTTGATCAGGTCGCGGCCGGCTTTGTTAAACCCGGTGACGTTGGAGACGTCGAAGATGAGCTTTGTGCAGTGCAGGCGCCGCTGCGTCAGCCCGCGCAGGATCTTCTCTGCGGCGGTGAAGTTGATCATCCCCTGCAGCTCCACCACCTCGGCGCCGTCGCGCCGCTCGACGGATTTGATGCCCGGCGCGAGGTAGTAGTTGGAAGACAGCAGGTTCAGCCCCATCGAGCTGGACAGCTCGCGGAAGATTTTCACGCCGCGCACGGAGTTGCCCTGCTTGTTCAAGCGGGGGCTTAGCGACGCGATCCCGAGCTGCCCCGGCAGCGTGCCGATCAGCCCGCCGGCCACACCGGACTTTGCGGGGATGCCCACGTTGACCATCCACTGCCCCGACGCGTCGTACATGCCGGAGGAGACCATCACCGCCTGGGCCAGGCGGGCGGCTTCCGGGGAGACGATCTTCTCACCGGTGACGGGCTGCGTGCCGCCGTTGGCCAGGGTGGCGGCCATGGCGGCGAGGTCTTTCACGGTGACAAGCACCGCGCACTGGGCGATGTAGCTGGCCACGGCGTCGTGGGCGTCGTCGGTGATCATGCCGGCCTCGCGCAGCATGTGGGCGAAGGCCTTGTTGCGGTCCGCGCTGTCCAGCTCGGAGTCCAGCACGCGCTGGTCGACGTCCAGCTCCCGGCCGGCCAGGCGGGAGAAGTAGTCCCGCAGTTTCTCGCTGCGCTGTTCCACCGGGATGTCGGGGCCGCCGATGAGCTGGTTGACCGTGATGGCGCCCGCGTTGATGAGGGGGTTGGCGGGACGTCCGTCGTCGTCAAGCGAAAGCATGTTGAACGGCTCGCCGGACGGCTCCACGCCGACGTGCTGATGCACCTCGTCGGGGCCGTACATGTCCAGCGCGAGGGCGTAGACGAAGGGTTTGGAGATGGACTGGATGGAAAACTCGTAGTCCTCGTCACCCACGGAATACAGCTGGCCGTCGGTGGTACACAGGGCCAGCGCGAGCTTGTCCGGGTCGGCGTTTTTGAGCACGTCGATGTAGTCGGCGCGTTCCCCGCTGTCTTGGTCGCGGACGTCGTCGACGATGGCTTGGAGGTGTTCTTTCACTGGCGAGCGCATGGAGCCAGTGTAGAGCTGCAGCCGGAACAACCCTTTTACAACGGATATAATCGTGTTTAGTCGTTCCGCTACTTCAAGGAGGCCAGCTCATGTACAACGACACACTCCCCGATTCGAAGAACACCCACCTCTCCCCCGAGCACGCTGAAACGGTTAAGGCCACGCTCGGACCGGTGGGCGAGAACATCCACACCATCGCGAACACGTTCTACTCGAAGATGTTCGCGGCGCACCCCGAGCTCATCTCCGACCTGTTCAACCGCGGCAACCAGAAGCAGCAGGCGCAGCAGAAGGCGCTCGCGGCGTCGGTGGTGAAGTTCGCTTCGCACCTGGTGGACGAGTCCGCGCCGGACCCGGTGGTGATGCTGAACAGGATCGCCCACAAGCACGTCTCCCTCGGAGTGACCGAGGACCAGTACCAGATCGTGTACGAAAACCTGATGGCCGCGATCGCTGAAGTGCTCGGAGACGCCGTCACCCCCGAGGTGGCCGAGGCGTGGAGCGCGGTGTACTGGCTCATGGCGGACGTGCTGATCAAGGCCGAAAAGGATCTCTACGCCTCCGACGGCGTGGCAGACGGCGACGTGTTCCGCAAGGGCAAGGTCGTTGAAAAAACGGCGCTGTCCGACACGGTGACGGCGTTTACGGTCGAAGGCGACTTCACGGAGCCGAAGCCGGGCCAGTACACCTCCATCGGCGTCAAACTCGACGACGGCGCCCGCCAGCTGCGCCAGTACTCCATCATCGAAGGCGACGCCGCGCACTACCGCATCGCGGTGGAGCGCGACGGCGAGGTATCCACCTTCCTGACCGAGCGCGTGTCCACCGGCGACACTGTCGACGTCACCCTCGCCGCCGGCGATCTCGTGCTGCGCCCGGGCGAGCGCCCGATCGTGCTCATCTCCTCCGGCATCGGCTCCACGCCGCTGACCGGCATTCTCAGCTACCTGGCCAAGCACAGCGACAGCCGCCGCGTCACCTACCTGCACGCGGACCGCTCGGCGGAGACCTGGGCGCAGGCGCAGCAAACCCGCAAGCTGATGGATGCGCTGGGCGACGGGTCGCTCCAGACCTTCTTCCGCGACAGCGACGAGCGCATCGACGTCCGCGAGCTCGACCTCGCAGGCGCGGACGTGTACCTGTGCGGCGGCACGGGCTTTTTGCAGTCGCTTCGCGACGAGCTGGCGGCGCTTCCGGCGGACAAGGCCCCGGCCAACGTGTTCTACGAGCTGTTCAGCCCGAACGACTGGCTGGTGTCCTAGCCCATCTTGCTCAGCCGCGCGCCGCACTCGCCGGGGCGGTCGTGCGGCAACAGCTCCACCTTCACGTCGCCGGCGCCCTGGTCCAAAAAGCCCTCGTGCAGGGCGCACACGACCGTCGCGGGACGGGTTCCCCGCTCCGCGACGAAGGGGCAGGCGTGCAGCCCCAACTCGCGCACGCGCGCATTTGAGCACTCAGGACGCAGCACGGGGTCGAAGCCCATCTCGCGCAGCGTTTGGGCGGTGTGCCGGGTTGCAGTGTCCAGGTCGACGCGCAGGTTGCCGTGGCGGCGCTGGTTCACCCGGCCCGCCCACTGGCGTCCGAGGTCCTTGGCAGTGTCCGTGTCCCCGCTGGCCACAGTGCTGGCCAGCACTTCCACCAGGGCGATGATGGCCTTTGACGCCATGTTCGTGTGCGCCACGCGGGCGGTGTAGACGTGGGAGGGGCGGCCGCGGCCCGGCGCGGGCGCGACGTGGCGGTTGACCACCCCGGCGGCCATCAGCTCGTCCAGGTGGCCCCGCACGGTGTTGGGGTGCATGCCCAGCGCGCTAGCGATCTGGGCAACCTGCATGCCGTCCGGGGTGTCCTGGATGACCTGAAACACCTCGAGCTGCTTGAGGCTCAAACGGCCGACTGCGTTGAGCAGGTCGCCGGCCGGGCGGGGTGCATGCGTCCGTTCCATGCGCATTCTCCTGGGTTATCTTAAGGTCAGATCTATTATACGCCTCCCTGAATTGTCCTACAACTTATAGTCGCATCGTTAGGAGCGGACACATGACACGCCGGACACAGCCTGCCGCGTGGGCGATCACCGCAGCCATCCTCGCTAGCGCGGCGTCCACCTCGGCGCTCGTGCTGCCGAAGGAAGGCGACATCCCCACCGGCGACGACGTGGTCACCGCCGAGGTGCGCATCGAGCGGATGCACTACATCCCCGACCGCATCGAAGTCCCCCGCGGCACCAAACTCGTGGTCAACCTGGTCAACGACGGCGAGAAGGAGCACGACCTCAAAATTGGGGACGCCAACTCCGGCCGCCTTACCCCCGGCGAGACCTCGACGACCTACTTCGGCGAGTTCAACGTGGACACCTTGGGCTGGTGCACCATCGCCGGGCACAAGACGATGGGCATGACCTTTAGGGTCGACGTGACTTAATCACCGCAACCTGCGCCTTCACCGCCCGCGCCAGCAGCGGGATAAACGCCACCAACACACCGAACGCGACGAAGGAAAACGCGATGCGCGCATAGGAGTTGCCCACCGCCAGCCACGCCAAGAGTGCGGCGTTGAACAGGCCGACGCGCAGGTACGGGGCGCGGTTGAGCTGGCTCAGCCCCGCCTTCACCGCGGCCGGTCCGCCGCCCATGGTCACCGGCATGAGGTAGCTCATGGTGCCGATGAGCAGCTGCGCCGCGAACCCGAGTAGCAGCGGCAGCGTGGGCACATCCGACGTCCCAGCGAAGACCCGCACCGCATACCAGGCCAACCCGCCGATGAGCCACGTCACCGCGCACAGCGCGGACAGCGCCGGGTAGGTCACGCGCCCGCGCGGATCCCGCAGCACCGTCAGCGCACTTGTCACGAACCCCTGGTAGAGCCACACCCAGCCCGCCAGGATGACTACGGTGCCCACCCCAGTGACCGCAGGTGCGCGCATCAGCGAGCCCGCCACCGCGACAACCACGCCGGCGGAGGCGAGTGCGAGTGCCACCCCGATGCGGTCCTGGCCCCGGGTGCGCCACATGGCCGGGAACAGCACGCTCAGCGCCCCCATCGCCGCCAAGCCAACAAAGCCCGCGACGTTGGTGAACATGTGGGCCTGCCGCACCGCGCCGTGCCACTGCCCCGGCAGCCCCGCGGCCAGGGCGGCGCCGAACAGCGCGCCCACCGGCAGGCAGCACGCTGACGCGACAAGGCCGGCCACGCCGGCGTGTTTGCGCGGCGCAGCGTTGACTTGCCCCGCCAGCACCACCGCGTGCCAGGCCAGCGCTACCGCAATCACCAGCGCCCCCGTCCAGGTCAGCCAGTACCACCGGGCGGGTTGGCCCACCAGCACCGCGACAGCGCCGGCGTTGAGCAGATAGGTGCGGGTGAGCTGGGCGGGCCGGGCCGTGCTGTCCAGCTTCCGCCCCAGGAAGCGCTCGGTAAGGTTTTGGGACCACAACACGATGGAATTGGTCAAAATGCCCAGCGTGAAAATGTGCACCAGCAGCCACGGCCCGTCCGGAAGAAACGGGTGGGCAAGCCCGACGGCGAGAAAGACCGCCATCCAAATACTCACCGGGCGCGAGGCCTTGCGGTGCCACGCGCGGGGGTTCATGTCAGGCATGGGTTCCTCCAGACTTCGGATTGTCCCTGAAGCACCACCACGTTGCCGCGCTAAACAGCACCGCAGCCCCCGCCAACATGGCCATCACCCCAGTGTACGCGTCCGTGTAGTCGGCCCCGCGGTCCAATCCCGCCTGCAGCAGCGAGCCGGTCAGCGCCACGGTGACCAGCGTGCCCAGCTCGTAGGAGACCTCCTCCACGCCCGCGGCCATCCCCGAGCGGTGCATCGGTGCGGCGCCGATGATCGCGATCGAGGACACGCTCATCACCGACCCCGCCGACAGCCCCAGCAGCACCAGCCCGAGCATCACGCTTATCGACGACCCTCCGGCCGCCACCACGAGAGCTCCCGCCGCGGCACCGACGAAACCGCCCGCGATCAGGGGCAGGAAGCCCACCGTGTGCAGGTTGGCGCCGCCGAGCGTGGACGCGGGGATGGCCGCAAAGGCCATCACGGCGACTGTGGCTCCGGCGGCAAGGGGCGTGAGCTCGTCGACAAGCTGCAGCTTCTGCGTGGTCATCAGCTCCGCGCCCGCAAGGACGAACATGCCGCCCACCGCCGCGAGCACCCCGCCGGTGAACATGCGGGAACGGAAGATGTCGAAGGTGAGCAGCGGGTCTGCCAGGCGGTGCTGGCGGCGCACGAACAACACACCGCCCAGCACGGCGGCAACCAACGCCCCGAGAAGCAGCGCCCGGCTCTGCATGTGCGCCGCCTGCTTGATGGCCATAGTTACCCCCGACAGCGCGAGCAGCGCGTAAAAGGAGGAGACCACGTCCCACTGCTTGTCCAGGTTGGGCAGGTTCTCCGGCGCAAGCGCGACGGTGAGCACGAGCGCGACAACCACGATGGGCACGTTGATGAGGAAGACGGAGCCGACCCAGAAGTGCTGGATCAGCACGCCGCCGACCACTGGGCCGAGCGCGCCGCCGGCCACTGCCACCGAACCCCAGATGCCGATGGCGGTGTTGCGCTCCCGCTCGTCCGGAAACGTCAGGCGGATCAGCGCGAGGGTGGCCGGCATCATCACCGCCGCGCCCATGCCGAGCATGCCGCGGGCGACGATCAGCTCCATAGGCCCCGGCGCGAACGCCGCGCCCAGGGAGGCCAGGCCGAAAATGGCCAGTCCCACCAGAAACATCAGGCGGTGGCCCACCCTGTCGCCCAGCGCACCCGTGCCCAGCAGCAGGCCGGAGAGCACCAGCGGGTAAGCGTTGATGATCCACAGGCCCTGCTCCGGGCTCGCACCGAGCGCTCCCTCCAGCGCCGGCAGCGCTGTGTAGAGGATGGAGTTGTCCAGGCCGATCATGAGCAGCCCGAGCGAAACCACCGCGAAAAATCCCCAGCGCTGCGCCTTAGTCACGAGCAGATGGTATCGCACATAAAAAAGAGTGCGCTCCGGTTGCGGGACGCACTGTGTGTGGTTCTTGCCCTTAGCGCATTGCGAGGAATGCTCCGCCGATGCCGAGGGCTGCCAGGGCTGCGACGATGCCGCCGATGATGGCTGCGATGTTGACCTGATTCTGGACCTCGACCTTGGGCTCGGCCTTGACTTCTGCCTTGACTGGCTCTGCGGGGACCGCACCGGGCTGTGCCTCTGCCTCTGCGACCTCGATTTCCTCGGCCGGGACGAGCTCGACCATCTCGTGCACTTCGGCGACCTCGACCGGTGCGGGTTGCTCGATCTCGACGATTTCCTCGGGCTGCTCGATGATCTCGGCGCGGGCGCCGATGGATTCGGCGTAGGCGCCGATACGCGGGCTGGCGATTTCCAGGCTGTCCCAGTCGGCGGGGATGAACACCTTGCCGTGCGGGGTGTCAGCGAAGTAGGGCTGCTCGGAGTAGTTGAAGTAGTCGAACTGGTGGTTGTAGTTCATCACCGAGTGGTAGCCGTCCTGCATGGGGGAGCCTTCGGCGATGTCCTCGACGTACTTGGCGGCGCCCCAGTGGCGCAGGCCCAGTGTGTGGCCGAACTCGTGCAGGATGGTGTTGCGCACCTGCTCCTCGTTGGCACGGCCGCCGGGGTTGGCAACGTAGAAGGTGTTATCCCCCACCAGCGACAGGCCCGTGGCGTTGGAGCCGGCACGCATGCGGTCGCCCAAAACGCCGGGGCGGAAGATGTTGGCGCGCTCGCCGAGCTGATCGATGGTGTCGATGAGCTGGAATGCCTCCTGGCGGCTCGCATCGAAGTAGATGCCACGGTAATCGATGGTCTCACCGCCGTGGGCATCGCTGTAGTTGGCGATGTTGGTGTAGTGCTCACCGGCGTCGATGTGCAGGCTAATGCCGTGGTTTTCAAACAGGTCCACTAAATCATCCAGGCCCTGCTTCGACGGGGCGTAGGAGGTGCGGTTGGCTTCTGAGCACTCGCGGACGGCAGAAGTATCGCAGCCGAGGGTGTCGTATTCGGAGGCCATCCAGTTCAGCTGGAGGAACAGATCCGGGCGGTTGGGGTCTGCGCCCCAGTCCGGCAGAGGTATTTCGGTGCCGTCGGCCAACACGACGCCTTCTTCCTCCCAGATGTTGGGCAGGCCGTCACCATCGGAGTCGACGAGGGTTGCGGTGTTGGTGCGCAGTGGCGCCAGCTCAATCTCGTCGGCGTGTGCGACGCTCGCGCCGGAAACCGCGATGGCGGCGGCAACTGCTGCGGCGATGGTGTTTCGGAATGCTGCTCGCATCTCGGTGACTCCTTGGTGCTGATTTCTCTTTGTTACATCCATGAGTTTATGCACCGAATATGCGCTGGTAAAACGTTCAATCGGAGCCTGAAAAGACCCTGAAATCGTTGAACATTCCATCCGGATTGTTCAACGTTTCTACCCGTCTTGGCCTGCGGATTGTTCAGCAATCCGGACGCTTGTTCCGCGGTTTCTCCCGCATTGTTCAACGATCAAATCGTTGTCGCGCGCGGATGGTTGAACAATCCATCAGAACTGCATTTTATGCACCTTAAGGTGTTTTCTAGCATGGTCGGGCCCAGATCCACCCCTACCTGCACATTTGGGTTGCCCATACATTTCATACGGCCTGAGTTTGGGCGAATCCCCCCCCCCAGAAACGACGCAAAACCCCTGGATTGTTCAAAGATCGGCGGATTGTTCAGCAATCCGGAAAACCCCACTACCCCCGTTTTTTACCCCCGTTGCGGTGGCACGGGGCGTCGCAAGGCGAAAGCCCGCTAACTCGAGTTCTTGCGCATCTTCGCGCGGCGCATGTCAATCGCCAGCGTGATGCCCACAACCGCCGCGTACTGGCGCTCGTCAAGCCCGGGCTCAATGCGCACCCGGTAGCTGGTCTTGCCCATGAGCATCCGCCCCATACCGGAATACTCGGCGTCCACGCGCGCGATCACGCGACCCTGGCTGTTCAGCGTGTAGTTCAGCTGGAAGGCCTGGCCCTCGATCTGCACGTCCGGAAGACCGGCCATTTCCACATCGTATTTCGCCCCGATCCAGGCAAACCGCTTGGTCAGCTTGGCCAGCTGCAGCGGCGGGTTGACCAGGTGCACCACGTACTGGTCGCGGATGAAGTTGACCGGGTCTTCGATGCTGAGCACATGTGTGCCGTTCGCGTCGAACACCTCCACCCCGCGCGACGCCTTGACCAAGTCGCTCATCCGCAGCGTCTGCCGCGCGGTGCCCAGCAGCTCGCCTGTCGGGCCCTCAATCGCGAACTCGTCGCGCCCCATAGCCTTCGTTTGCTTTACGACGATCTCACGTTCCGTAAACATGCCCCCAAACATAGCGACAACCCCGGCAGGCGGTGTGCCTGCCGGGGTTGTCTGCCTAGCTGGATCGGTTACTCAGAGGAACCTTCCGCGCTGCCGTCGGTGTCAGTCACCGGGGCAACGATCGTCTCCACCGAGTCGTCGCGGCCGCGCAGCGAGGAGCCGTCGACCTCGACATCACCCTTCGAAGAGGAGCCGTTCGAGCCGATCGCGGTGAAGGCTTCACCCGGCTCGTTGGAGCACCAGTCGTAGAGCACGGAGCCTGCCACGACCACGCCGGCGGCGATTGCCGCCCACTGGCCGTACTGCTGCACGTCCGGACGCATTGCCAGCTCCTGCAGCATGCGGTTCGCGGCCTCAGCCTTCGCACGCAGCTCGGCGACCTGCTCGTTTTCCTCACCGCGGCGGCCGTAACCGAAGTTCGGCGTCTTGCGGCGGATCTCATCCTGGATCTCGGAGGAGATCTTGTTGAACTGGTCGTTGACAGCCTTGACGTACGGGGCAGCCACCTCGCCGAGCACCTGGCCCGCCAGCAGCAGCGGCACCATGTACAGGATCGGCGAGCGCACCGCGTTAGCGATGCAGCGGCCGAGGACGTCCTTGCCCTCGTCCACCTGCAGCGTGGAGGTGGTCAGCGTCGTCGGCACCTCGGTGACCGTGATCGGCGGCAGCGTCTCCGTGACGGCCGGGCCCTCAACGGTGGTGACAACCGGCGCCGGGGTGGTGGTCACGGTGACCTCGGACGTGACCGGATCCGGCGTGACCGTGGTGACCTTGCCGGCCTCGGTGGTGGTCACCGGCGCCGGGGTGGTGGTCACGGTGACCTCGGAGGTCACCGGATCCGGCGTGACCGTGGTGACCTTGCCGGCCTTGGTGGTGGTCACGGTGACCTCGGAGGTCACCGGGTCCGGCGTGACCGTGGTGACCTTGCCAGCCTCGGTGGTGGTCACCGGCGCCGGGGTGATCGTGGTGGTCTTGATCTCGCAGTCGCACGGCGCCACGCCCGTCGTCGGAGTGGACTGCGCCTTGTTCGTCGGCGTGTTCGGGGTGCGCTCAACCACCGTGGTCTCAGTGGTGACCGTGCCCGGAACCGTCGTCGTCTCATTCGTGGTGCCCGGAACAGAGCTCACCACAGTTTCGGTGGCCGTGACCGGCGGAGCCGTCGCGATCGCCTCATTGACGTGGTAGCCAGCCGGAGCAGTCACCGTGACCACGATGACCTTCTCCTCGCCCGGAGCCAGCGCGAAGTTGCGGCCCTCAGCCTCGAGCGCGGTGTTGATCTCCGCGGTGAACTCGTCCGCGTCGCCCTCGTCCAGGCGGGTGACCTCATCGACGACGTCGATGCCGGACAGCTCCACCGAACCGGTGTTGCGTACCGTGTAGCGCAGCTGCATCGCCTCGCCCGGTGCCACCGGCAGCGCATCCGCTTCGGTCTCGGCGTCGCGCCACGCATCGTCACCGTCGTCGGCGCGCTTGATCTCCTTGAGGATCTCCAGCTGCGGCGAATCAGACGACGCATCATCCGGCGGCGCAGTTACCGTCACCACCGTCGACGGCACCGTGGTGCCCGGAATGGTGGTGTTCGGGTTCGTCGTCCCCGGAATCGTGGTCGCCGGAATAGTCACCGGCGGCACCGTCATATTGACAGTGTCGTCGTGGCGGCCGGCCGGAGCCTTCACCGTCACCGTCACCTCGCGCGACTCGCCCGGCTCAAGCGCGAACGGGTCAACCTTGCCCAGCTGAGCGTCAATCGCCTGCTGCAGCTCGGCGTTGTCCTCCTTGACCTGGTCGGTCAGGCGGACCCCGTCGACACGCACAGTGCCGTTGTTGGTCACACGGTAGGTGATCTCCATGTCCTCGCCAGCGTTGACCAGAGCGTGCTCGTCGCGGCCGTTGATGAACTTCTTCACCGACAACTGCGGCGAGTTCGCACGCGCCGTCGTCGACACGGTCGAGCCCGGCACAGTCGTGCCCGGCAGCGTCGTGCCCGGCACCGTCACCGGCGGCACCGTGGTCGACGGACCAGTCGTGCCCGGAATCGTGGTCTCCGGACGGGTCACCGGCGGCACCGTCACCGGCGGCACCTCCGCACGCGCCTCGTCGTTGTGCTCGCCCTCCGGCGCAGTCACCTCGATCTTGATGTCGTGGAACGCACCCGGAGCCAGGTCGAACGGCTCAGCCTTCTTCGCCAGCTCCGCGTTGATCTCGTCCTGCAGCGCCTGGTTGTCCTCGCGGATCTGGTCCGCAAGGGCGATGTTGGCGAGCTCAACGTTTCCGGTGTTGCGCACCCGGTACCAGATCTCCATCTTCTCGCCCGGCTTGACGACGGCATCCTCACGGCCGTCGATGCGCTTTTCAATGTTCAGACGGCGCAGCTCCACCGGGGTGCACACAACGTTGTTGCCAGCACCGTCGGAGTCGCCGTCCATGTTGACCTGGTTGACCAGACCGGAATCCGCACCCGGGTTCGCACCCTCGGCGTCGCACTGGCCCACAGCCTCCGGCAGGTTATCCGCCGCAGCCTCAGCCAGCGTGCCGGTGACGGTGACGTGGAAGTCCTTGTACTCGCCCGGTGCCAGCTTGGCCGCGTCCGCGATCTTGTAGCGGCCGTTCGCGACCTCCACAGCCTTGTCGTCGACGGTGACCTCGTTGACCGTGAAGCCGGCGCCGCGCAGCGGCACGTCCCAGATGGTGGCGTGCTCGCCGTCGACCAGGCCGGAGTTACGCACGCGGATGACGTACTCGTTGGAGTAGTCGTAGTTGCCCTCGTCGTTGCGGGTCAGCGCGACGTTGCCTGCACGAGCGCCAAGCTTCTCTACGGCAAACTGCGGCCGCTCAGGTGTCGGCACCGGCGGCGGAGTCTGGCGCGTGGTCGGCGTGGCCTGTGCGGTGTTCGTCGGCACGTTCGGCGTCTTCTCGGTGGTGACCACGGTGGTGGTCAGCGAGCCCGGCACCGTCGTCGTGGCGTTGGTGGTGCCCGGCACCGAGGTGACCTGCGTCTGCGTAGTCGTCACCGCCGGGGCCGTCGCGATCGCCTCGTTGACGTGGTAGCCCTTCGGTGCGTCGACAGTAATCTCGACGACCTTCTTCTCACCCGGCTTCAGGTCGAAGCCGCGGCCCTCAGCCTCAAGCGCGGAGTTCAGCGCGTCGGTGAGCGCCTGCTGGTCGCCCTCATCCAGGCGGGTGACGTTATCGACAATGTCGACGCCGGAAAGCGCCACAGAACCAGTGTTGGTCACTGTGTAGCGCACACGCATCTTGCCGTTGGCGTCCACAACCGCCGCGTCGTCCTCGGTGTCGGCGGCGTGCCACTCGTTGTCCGCCAGGCTGAAGATGTCCTTGAGGATCTCCAGCTTCAGGGAGTCGGAACGAGCGTCGTCGGACGGCGTGGTGGTCGGGGTGACCACACGCTCCGGCACCGTGGTCTCCGGGATGGTGGTGTTCGGGTTCGTCGTGCCCGGGATCGTGGTGGCGGGCACAGTCACAGGCGGAACGTTCGGCTTTGCGACGTTCACGTGGCCGCCCTCCGGCGCCTTGACCGTGATCTCCACGTCGCGGAACTCGCCGGCCGGGACGTCGAACGGCTCGATCTTGGCCAGCTCGGCCTCGATCTGCTTGGTCAGGTCCGCCTTGGTTGCGTCGGAGCCCTCGGTGACCTCGTCGGCGATGGTGACACCCTTGGCGTCGACGTTGCCGTTGTTGAACACGCGGTAGGTGATCACCATGTCATCGCCCGGGGTGACAATGTCGCCGTCGTCGATGTTGTTGATGTACTTCTTGATGTCCAGCGCCGGCGAATCCGAGCGGGCATCATCCGACGGGGTGGTCACGGTGACCACCGTCGACGGCACCGTCGTACCCGGCACCGTGGTGTTCGGGTTCGTCGTGCCCGGGATCGTGGTGCCCGGCACAGTCACCGGCGGAACGATCGGCTTTGCGACGTTCACGTGGCCGCCAGCCGGCGCCGGCACCGTAATGCGCACCTCACGCACCTCACCCGGCTCCAGCGCGAACGGCGCCTCGTTCTTCAGCGCGGCATCGATGTCGCGCTGCAGCGCCTTGGACACCTGCTCGTCGGCAGCCTCGGTGACTTCGTCGTCGAGGCGGATGCCGTCGATACGCACAGAGCCCGTATTGGCCACGCGGTAGAGGATCTCCATGTCCTCGCCCGGTGCTACCTGCGTGCCCTCGTCGTAGCCGTTGATGTACTTCTTGATCTCAAGCTTCGGCGAGTTCGCGTGCGCCGTCGCGGTGACCGTGGTCGGCGGGACCGAACGGCCCGGCACGGTGGTGCCCGGAATGGTCGTCGCCGGGACGGTCGAACCCGGGATGGTGGTGCCCGGCACCGTGGTCTCCGGGTTGGTGGTGCCCGGGACGGTCACCGGCGGGACGGTGGTCTCCGGGATGGAGGTCTCCGGACGGGTCGTGCCCGGACGGGTGGTCTCCGGAACCTCAGCGCGCACTTCGTTCTCGTGCTCGCCGGCGTACGCGGTGACCGGGAACGTGATGTCCTTGACTTCGCCCGGCTCGAGGTCGAAGGCCTCGATCTTGGCGATCTCGTCGTCGATCTCCTTCTGGAGGTCCGGGTTGTCCTCCTTGATCTGGTCCGCCAACGTGATACCGGACAGCGTGACGTTGCCGGTGTTGCGGATGCGGTACCAGATCTCCATCTTCTCGCCCGGGGTAACCGGGGCATTCTCACGGCCGTCGATGCGCTTCTCAATGTTCAGACGGCGCAGCTCAACCGGCTCGCAAACGATGTTGTTGTCCGGGCCATCGGAATCGCCCGCCATCTGCACCGTGTTGACCAGACCGGAGCCAGCACCCGGGTTACCCGGGGTCACAGCCTCGCACTGGCCCACAGCAGCCGGCAGCGCGTCTGCAGCCTTATCGGCGAGGGTGCCGTTGACCACCACTTGGTAGTCCTTGTACTCGCCAACTGCGAGCTCAGCCTTGTCGCTGATGAGGTAACGGCCGGAATTCGGCTTGACCTCAGCGCCGTCGACGGTGACGTTGGCAATGTCGAAGCCGACGCCACGCACCGGCACATCCCACACCTTCGCGTGCTCACCGGCAACCTGGCCGGTGTTGCGCACGCGGATCGTGTACTCGGCAGAGTAACCGTACTTACCGTCCTTGTTGCGCTCCAGCGAGATACCGGACTGGTTGCCCAGCTTCTCCACCGCGAACTGCGGGTCCGGAACGACGGCGGGCGGCACCGTGGTGGAGGTAGTCGGCGTCGCGTGCGCGGTGTTGGACGGGGTGTTCGGGGTGACGGTGGACGGCTCAACCACACGCGGGGTCACGGTGGTCACCGGGACGGTGGAGCCGTTGGTAGTAGTCATCACGGTGGTACCCGGGATGGTGGAGCCCGGCAGCGTGGTCACCGGCGGTGCAGTCACCTTTGCCACGTTGATGTGCCGCTGCTTCGGCGCGTCCACGGTGATCTCAACTGCACGGGACTTGCCCGGCTGCAGGGTGATGTCCTCGCCGTACTTCTTCAGCTCGGCGTTGATTGCGTCGGTGAGCGCCTTCTTGTCCTCGTCGGTGCCCTTGGTCAGCTCGGTGACCTCATCGACGATGCCGATGCCGGACACCGGCAGAGAACCGGTGTTCTTCACCGTGTAGCGGATGCGCATCTTGCCGTTGGCGTCCACCACTGCGGCGTCTGCAGCCTCATCGACCTTGTCGGCGGTCTTCCAGTTGTTGGTGTCGTTGCTCCAGATGTCCTTGAGCAGCTCCAGCTTCACGACGTTCGAGCGCGCATCATCGGACGGCGTTGTCGTCGGAGTTACGGTGCGCTCCGGAACCGTGGTCGGCGGGATGGTCGTGTTCGGGTTCGTCGTACCCGGGATGGTGGTGGCCGGAACGGTCACCGGCGGCACGACCGGCTTAGCCACGTTGACGTGGCCACCCTTCGGTGCAGTCACCTTGATGGTGACGTCCTTGAACGCGCCCGGCGCGAGGTCGAACGGCTCGACCTTGTCAAGCCCAGCCTTGAGGTTCGGGATGTCCTCGCCCTCGGTGACCTCGTCGGCGATGGTGATGCCCTTGACCACGGAAGCACCGGTGTTGGTCACGCGGTACGTAATCTCCATGGTCTCAGCGTCCGCTGCGAGCACGTCGCCCTCGTCGCGGCCGTTGATGAACTTCTTAATCTCCAGCTGCGGCGACTCCGAGCGGCCCTCATCCGGCGGCGCGGTCA
This sequence comes from Corynebacterium fournieri, assembly GCF_030408775.1. Lineage (NCBI taxonomy): Bacteria > Bacillati > Actinomycetota > Actinomycetes > Mycobacteriales > Corynebacteriaceae > Corynebacterium > Corynebacterium fournieri. The sequence goes on along the minus strand of NZ_CP047210.1, from coordinate 56,514 downwards.
CGGTGACCACGGTCGACGGAACGGTGGTGCCCGGCACGGTAGAGCCCGGGATGGTGGTGCTCGGCTTCGTGATCGGCGGGACTGTCACCGGTGGCACCGTGGTGCCTGGCACGGTCACCGGCGCGGTAGCAACGGCCTCGTTCACGTGGCCGCCAGCCGGTGCCGGCACCGTAATACGGATCTCCTTCACGCCGCCCGGCTCCAGCTTGAACGCCGGCTCCTTCGCCAGCTCGGCGTTGATGGCTGCCTGCAGGCCCTGCTTATCGGTGGCCTGGGTGACCTTGTCGACGACGCGGATGCCGTCGACAGGCATGCTGCCCTCGTTGACCACGCGGTAGAGGATCTCCATGTCCTCGCCCGGCGCGACGGCGGTGCCATCGTCGTGGCCGTTGACGTACTTCTTGATGGTGATCTTCGGCGACTTCGCCTTCGCCGTAGTGGACACGGCAGTGGAGGGCACCGGCTTGCCCGGGACCGTGGTGTGCGGGAGCGTCACCGGCGGGATCGTGGTCGGCGGGACGTCGGCGCGAGCCTCGTTGACGTGCTCGCCCTTTGGAGCCTTAACCGAGATGTGCACGTCGCGGATCTCGCCCGGCTCAAGGTCGAAGGTGTCCTGGCCGTTGAGCTGTTTGGTGATCTCTTGCTGCAGCGCGTCGTTGTTTTCCTGGACGTTGTCCGACAGCTTCACGTCGTGGAGCGTGACGTTGCCGGTGTTGCGGACGCGGTACCAGATGTCCATCATTTCGCCCGGCTTGACGACGGCCTCCTCACGGCCATCGATGCGCTTCTCGATGTTCAGACGACGCAGCTCAACCGGTGTACAGACAATGTTGTTGTCCGGACCGTCCGAGTCGCCGTCCATGTTGACTACGTTGACCAGGCCGGAGTCCTTGGTCAGGTCCGTGCCGTCAGCCTTGCACTGGCCGTACGCAGCCGGCAGGTTGCCTGCCGCAGCATCGGAGATAGTGCCGGAGACGGTGACGGTGAACGTCTTGGACTCGCCTGCTGCCAGAGCTGCACCATCCGCAATCTTGTAGCGACCATTCTGCAGCTGCGCGTCCTGGCCATCGACCTGCACGGAGTTCAGCTCGAAACCAACACCGCGCAGCGGCACGTCGTAGATGTCCGCGTGCTCGCCGTCGCCCTTGCCATCATTCCTGACGATGATGGTGTACTCCGCCGTGTAGGCGTACTTGCCCTCCTGGTTGCGCTCCAGGTTGATGGCCGACTGGTTGCTCAGCTTTTCAACCGAGAACTGCGGGTTTTCGACGACGGGGGGTGGGGTCACCTCGCTGGTGGGAGTGGACTGCGCCTTGTTGGTCGGCGTGTTCGGCACACGCTCCACTACCGTAGTCTTGGTAGTTAACGTGCCAGGGACCGTGGTGTTCTCATTCGTCGTTCCTGGAACGGAGCTAACCACAGTTTCGGTTGCGGTCACTGGCGGGGCGGTCGCGGATGCCTCATTGACGTGGTAGCCGCCAGGCGCCGCCACCGTAATTACGACGGCTTTCTCATCTCCCGGCCCCAGCTCTAAGCCACGACCGACCTTTTCCAGCTCCGCGTTGATTTGCTTGGTGTATTCGTCGGCATTGCCATCGTCGAGACGGGTGACTTTGTCCACCACGTCTACTCCACTGAGCGCGACTGAGCCGGTGTTGCGCACGGTGTAACGCAACTGCATACGCTCGCCCTTGCCGATCGGAAGGGCATCGCTGGCCTTCTCAGCGTCGCGCCATGCGTCCTCCCCCTCGTCCTCGCGCTTAATCTCCTTGAGCAGCTCTAGCTGAGGAGAGTCAGAGGAAGCGTCGTCCTCCGGAACTGTCGTGAGGGCGACTGTCGGCGGGACCTCCAAGCGCGCGGTGTTGTCGTGACGGCCAACCGGGGCCTTCACTGTAACTTCTACGTCTCGGGACTCCCCCGGCTCCAGATCGAACGGGTCGGAGCCCAGCTGGTCGTTGACGGCCTGCTGCAGCTCAGCGTTGTTTTCTTTCACCTGGTCCTTGAGAAGGATGCCTTCTATACGCGTCGCACCAGTGTTAGTGATGCGGTACGTGATGGTCATGTTCTCGCCGGCGTTGACCAGGGCGTGCTCGTCGCGACCGTTGATGAACTTCTTGAGTTCGAGACCTGGGTTTGCTGGCTCTGGACACGGCTTTTGAGCAACCACATACGCGTTAGTAGTTGCGTCATTGTTGTATCCGGTCGGGAACTTTTCCTCCGTGCCCACAAGCGATGCCACTACTTGAGACTTATTGGAGTCATTACTGCCCGTGAGCTCAATCTCAGGATTCGTTACGTGAATCTCGAACGCTTTAGCAGCGCTGTTTTCACTGAACCCCAAATTTCCGTTGCCATAGGTCCATGCATTGCCGTACGCCCCGTTTGGCAAACCGAGGTCGGTGATATCCCAAGAAACGGTCACTCCGGACTCGGTGTCGGTTCTAAACAGCGTCTGTTTCCGGGGTGCCGATTTATCATAAGTGGAGCTAATCGACCAGATGAACTTACTTTGCTCAAGACCGGCAAACGCCCAGTCATTGGAGTTCTGGGGGCGTGCTCCTGAAAGCGTTGTAGCTTCTGCGGTGACGTACGATGAATTGTTGGAGGGGATCCATAGATTATCTTCTCCAACAGACCCAGAAAGTCGGTAAATGCGCCCACTGCCATTTGACGCATTGTTTGCAAAAATATAGTTACCGTCGGTGTCGAAAGCACCGTTGGTGAAACCAGCATGGGCGTCTTGCTCAAAAATTGGGTCATTCAGGTTTGAACCCAACTTAATTTCACCCACAGGCGCAACCTCGCCAGTAACTGGGCTGATCCTCAAAAGGGTGCCGTAGATTCGACTCTTGTCGATATTCCTACTCCAATAACTCGCCTCTGAGCCGTCTAAAGGCCTGTCCTGAGAAATGGCGTAGAGGTAGCCGTCGGCGGGGTTATACGCGAGCGAGTTGTAGACCCAGTCAGAGTCTCCCTTTGGAAGCTCCGTGAACTCGGAAGATCCGAGGTCACGGTATCGGATATACGTCCGATTGCGTTGTGCCGTTTGGGTCTTGGTTTTCTGGCCGAAATAACTAGTGGAGATCCACGTAGTTACATCAGTCTTCTCCCCCTCGCCGCCGGTTACACAAGCATCAGTGCTAAAGAGCGGGTCTCCCCCGCCCGAAGCGTTCGTAAGGTTCAGCGTTTGCGGGCTATGCGCAACTGGCGCCAGATAATATTCAAATCCACTGATCTGAGAAGGCATCGCATCCTGATCACTTCCCTGGTATTTAACAAAAACGGTGTCAGATTGCCTCAAGGTGACCGGGCTCGGAAGCGTGGCTAGAAGGTGACTGCCACTCGAATCCTCATATGGTTCGACTTTCATCGGGATTGTCTGCCCCTGAATGTCGACGGTGTAGGTTCCCGAATTGAGGAATTTTTCGCCCTGCGGTGCATCTAGGCGAAAACCCTGAATTCTCCCATCCGACGATGCACTTATGTGATTCACCGTGAACAGCGCGAGCCACGAATCTTTGACCCTCGTTTTCACTACATTCTCGGTGTTTTGGATGATGTTCGAGGATGCCGCGTTCGCGATTTGAGCCGCCCCGAGGGTCGGCAAATCGACACTTACAGCCTGGCCCAAAGCCAATGCGATCGTAGCTGCGGCGGTACCGAATCTGCGCAGCTGCCGACGCTTTGGCACATTTTTTCTGCGGTCGTTCACGAAGACTCCTTCAAGGGGGGTATGCAGCGGAAACACATGACACATTAATCTAGAAGCAAGGTAGCTGCAGGATTTTTGCGAACGGTTTTTAGCTGGCACTCCTCTCGCCTTTGACCCCTCGGGGGAATTCACGAGTTAACCCCACTGCACACCCCACCCCCAGACCACACCGAAGAAGAAAAATTTCGAAACACCGTAGGAACGATGTCTCGAGACAAACACATTGTGCCCGGGGGTGTCTGGTTCGGTGACATCGTTCCGCATGTCTCATGAGATCGTTCCGGTTCAGCCTGCGGGGATGTCTCACCACATCGTTCCGGTGGGCAAGCAATGCGCCGGAAGTGCCCCACGACGGCAAAAAGCCATGTCGTGAGACATCGTTCCGCTCCTCGTACGCACCGGCTCTGAGCGGCGACGGAACGCTCGTCGATAAGCAAAGGCTCCTGCCTGTGCTTCCCTGAAGCCACAATGCAGCTCCACAACGGGCTCATGCCGCATCAACCCACCTTGGAGGTAATCCCAAAGCGTCTGGGGCACACGACGGTCCGCCAAATCCAGCAGGAATCAAGCACCCACAAACCCTCAAAACACCACCAAACACCCCACCCCGGGGCACGCCAGAAACAAAAATCTCGAGACACCGTAGGAACGGTGTCTCGAGACTTCACATTGTGCCCGGGGGGGGACTTGAACCCCCACGTTCTTGCGAACACTGGCACCTGAAGCCAGCGCGTCTGCCAATTCCGCCACCCGGGCGGGCGACTTGATTAATATAGAACGAAGCTCACAAAACCTACAAATCGCCAGCGCAACGCCTCTTTCCAACCGCTCTTTAGACACGCGAGACACGCTGCGCGGATAGGTCGTGTCGGGTGCGGCACCTATACTGTCCGGGTTACTTAAATTCGCATGTGAAGAAAGGAGGTGCACAGGAAATGGCAGTGATGGACAGGCTGGCAAAGCTGGACAGTTCCCTGCAGCGCGGCTTGGATAATTCCATGGCGGCGCTCTTCGGCGGCAAGGTTGTGCCTGAAGAGGTAGAGGAGCTGGTCAAGCAGGAAGCCCAAGACTCGCTGGTGGTCACGGATAAGGGCGAGTACGTCGCCCCGAACGTGTACGCCGTGGGTGTGTCCTCGAAGGACCTGGAAAATCTGTCGCAGAACCGCGATCTTCCTGTGGACCTCGCCGATCAGCTCATGCGGTACGTGCGCAACAAGCAGTGGTTCCTCGACGGCCCTGTTGTTGTGCGTATCGCGGAGGAGTCGGGTCTGCGCACTGGCCAGCTGCGGGTGTCCAGCTACATCGACACCATGCCGGATGTGGTCAGTGGCTACGACGCCATTGTGGCGGAGCCGAAGAAGCGCAAGGCCTCGCGCTCTCAAGTGAAGGAGGATGCAATGTCCCAACCCAACCCCAACCAGCCGCAGGACGCTGGCGACGCAACCACGGTGAGCCTGCTGCTGCAGGACGGCTCGTCGCGCACCTACCTGGTGCACGAAGGCTCCAACATTCTGGGCCGCTCCAACGACTCGGACTTCCGCCTGCCGGACACGGGTGTGTCCCGCCAGCACGCGGAGATCACCTGGGACGGCCAGGTGGCGGTGCTGGTGGACTTGCAGTCCACGAACGGCACCACGGTCAACGACGAGCCGGTGGAGAACTGGATGCTGGCGGACGGCGACGTGATCACGCTGGGCCACTCCAACATCGAGGTCCGCATCGTCGGCGCCCAGGACCAGCAGCAGGCGGGTTCGAGCCAGCCGGAGTTCACGGACTCGGTGGCGCACCCCAGCACTGAATACTTCCGCCCGTAGAAGGGATGCCATGGACTCGACGGTGATCCTCAGCGCCCGCTTCGGCCTTTTGGCGCTGCTGTGGGTATTCATCCTCCTTGTCATTTGGACGCAGAGGAAGGATGTGGTCTCGGCGGGCGGAACGATGCGTCGTCAAGCAAGTGCCTCCGCACCCGCCCCCAGGGAGAAAGCGCGCACCCTTGCGGTAGTTGAGGGGCCGCTGAAAGGCTCCCACATGGAAATTGCCAGCTTAGAGGACTTGACTGTCGGCAGGGCTGGTGACAACGATTTCCAGCTGGGCGACGATTTCGCCTCCTCGCGCCACGCGCGCCTGTTCCGCAGGGGCAGCGACTGGTTCGTGGAGGACCTGGACTCGCGCAACGGCACCTTCGTCAACGGGGTGCGCATTGACCAGCCTGAGCGGGTGACCGTGGGCACGGACATGAAGATGGGACGCACGATTGTGAGGCTGATGCCGTGAAGCTCGCGCTAGATTTCGTGGCCGTGTCCGACCGCGGACTTGTACGGACCAACAACGAGGACTCCGCGTACGCCGGACCGCACCTTCTGGTGCTCGCGGACGGCATGGGCGGCCACGCCGCTGGCGAGGTGGCCAGCCAGCTCATGGTGGAGCACCTCGAGCACCTCGACCGCGACCCCGAAGACGCCGACATGCTTGCCCTGTTGGGCGCGGCGGCCGAGGACGGCAACGCGTCCATCGAGGCCTCTGTGGCCGAGCACCCCGAGCAGGCCGGCATGGGCACCACGCTGACGGCGCTGATGTTCAACGGCCGCGAATTCGGCATGGTCCACGTGGGCGACTCCCGGGGCTATCTGCTTCGCGACGGTGAGCTTCGCCAACTCACCGTGGACGACACGTTTGTCCAGTCACTGGTGGACGGCGGCAAGCTGAAGCCGGAGGACGTGTCCACCCACCCGCAGAAATCCCTGATCTTGAAGGCGTACACGGGCCGGCCTGTGGAGCCGCACCTGGAGCTGATTGAGGTGCAGCCGGGCGACCGCGTGCTGCTGTGCTCCGACGGTTTGTCCGACCCGGTCACGCGCGAGACCATCCAGATCGCGCTCGGCGACGGCACCCCGGAAATGGCTGCCCAGCGCCTGATTGAGCTGGCGCTGCGCTCCGGCGGGCCCGACAACGTCACCGTGGTCGTCGCCGAGGTTGTGGAGGCCGACGGCGACGCGCCCGCAAGCCGCGCCGTGGTCAGGGCAGGGGCGTTGGACCCGGGCTACGAGTCCTCCCACCCGGACTCCGCCGCCTCCCGCGCGGCGGCGTTGCTGCGCAAGTCCGAGACCATCACCCCGGACCACAACCGGGCCAAGCTCCAGGACGCCAACGGCGCCTCCGACGACGAGGAGGGCCACACTAGCGGCGCTAGGAAGAAGCAGCCTTCTTCTGTCTGGCCGTGGATCACCGCTACCCTGCTGCTACTTCTGGTGCTCGCGGTGGCGGGCGTGATGTGGGCCCAGTCGCGCGACGTGGATTCCTACACGCTGAAGGTGCAGGATTCCGGCGAGTTTGTGGTGCAGCACACCACCCGCGACAACATGTTCGCGGGCGAGGAAACGGAAGACATCCAGCACGCCTGCCTGAGCGAATCCGGCGAGCTGCGGGTGATTGCCAGAGACAGCAAGCCGGGCGACTGCCACGTGTTCAGCGTCTCCGACCTGCCGGAGGATCACCGGGAGGTGGGCGACGTCACCGGCTCCTACGACGACGTATTAGCCAAGCTGAATGAGTTGGCGGATCAGGCGCTGCCGGGCTGCGTGGATAAGCAGACCCCGGACAAGGACAAGTGCCGGGAGGTGCGATGAGCCGCCTTCTCAACCGCAGCCGCGAACTCCTGCTTTTGCTGTGCGCCACCGCCCTGCTGGCGCTGATGCTCTTCGGCTTGGAAACGAGCCAAGGGCGCACCCTGTCCCAGGAGATGCTCTACATCATCGGCGGGTTCATGGGCGTCTACGCCATCGCGCACGTGGCCATCGCCTTTTTGGCGCCGCACGCGGACCAGGCGATGCTGCCCGTGGTCGCTCTGCTCAACGCCGTGGGTCTGGTGGTGATTTACCGGCTGGACCTGGCGGAGCGCCCCGGCTACGGGCCGCTGGCGGAGCGGCAGATGATGTGGTCGCTCGTCGGCGTGGGCCTGATGGTGCTGACCCTGATTGTCATCCGGGACCACAAGTCCCTGTCGCGCTACTCCTACCTGCTTGGCCTGCTCGGCCTGATCCTGCTGGCGCTGCCGCTGGTGTGGCCGCAGCCGCCGGGCTACGAAGAGGCGCGCATCTGGCTGTGGCTGGGCCCGTTTTCCATCCAGCCCGGCGAATTTTCCAAGATCCTGCTGCTGATCTTCTTCGCCCAGCTGCTCGCGCAAAAACGCGCGCTGTTCACCGTGGCCGGCAAGCGCTTTTTGGGCCTGACCTTCCCGCGCATCCGCGACCTCGCGCCGATTCTGATGGTGTGGGCAATCGCGATTTTGATCATGGGCGTGTCCAACGACTTCGGCCCGGCGCTCTTGCTGTTCGCCACCGTGCTGGGCATGGTCTACTTCGCCACCAGCCGCGCGTCCTGGCTGGCCATCGGCGTGGCGCTGGTGGCCGTGGGCGGCTACGCCGTCTACCAGGTCAGCGCCAAGATCCAGGAGCGCGTGTCCAACTTCATCGACCCGTTCGCGGACTTCGACGGCGTGGGCAACCAGCCCGCCAACGCCCTGATCGGCCTGAGCTGGGGCGGCATCACGGGCACCGGGCTGGGCTACGGCCACCCGGATCTGGTGCCGGTGGCGCACTCGGACTACATCCTGGCCGCGCTCGGCGAGGAGCTCGGCTTCGCCGGCATCGCCGCCGTGCTGTGCCTGTTCGCCATCTTCATCACCCGCGGTTTCCGCACCGCCATGCAGGCGCGCGACTCCTACGGCAAGTTGCTGGCCTCCGGGCTGGCGCTGACCATTACCATCCAGATCTTCGTCGTCGCCGGCGGCGTGTCGGCCATGCTGCCCATGACCGGGTTGACCACGCCGTTCATGTCCGCTGGCGGCTCGTCCGTGATGGCCAACTACATCCTGCTGGGCCTGCTGCTGCGCATCTCCAACAGCGCCAACCGCCCCGCGGACTACGACGCGGTCGCCGCCGGCACAGCGGGGCGCCTGGGACAGTCTGAGGTGGTGAGCGCCCGATGAACACCTCCATCCGCCACGGCGCCGTAGTGGCGCTGCTCATGGTCGCTGCCTTGCTGGTGAACTTCACCGTCGTGCAGGGCATGCGCGAAGACGAATACGCGCAAAGCGAGCACAACTCCCGCATCCTCATGGACCTCAAGCGCACGAACCGCGGCGACATCGTCGCCAGCGAGACCGTGTTGGCGCAAAGCCAACGCAACGAGGAGACCGGTTTTTACCAGCGCGCGTACCCGAACATGCCGTTCTCGTTCGCCCCGGTGGTCGGCTACGTCTCCGACCAGTTCGGCACCTCCCAGATGGAGGCCGCCCACAACGGCGAGCTCACCGGCGATTCCGGCACTGCCTCGCGCTTTTTGCGCACCGGAAACGAGGACGGCAAGAAGGGCGACACCGTCGAGCTGACCCTGGACCCGAACCTGCAGGCCTTCGCCTACGACCAGTTGGCTAAGCCGGGCTATGACGGGGCGGTGGTGGCCATGAGGCCCTCGTCAGGCGAAGTGCTCGCGATGGCCTCCACCCCCAGCTACGACCCCAACGCCATTTCCAACCCGGACACCGCCGAGGGCGCCTGGGGCGAGGTGACCAACAATCCGGCCAACCCGCTGCTCAACCACGCCACCCAGGAGCAGCTGCCGCCGGGCTCCATTTTCAAGATCATCACCACCGCCGCCGGCCTGCGGGCCGGCTTCACCCCCGAATCGCCGCTGACCGGCGAGGCCAGCACGATCCTGCCCGGCACCGACAACATCCCGCTGACCAACTACGGCGGCCAGGCCTGCGCCGGCGGCGGCCAAGTGCCGCTGCGCACCGCGTTCGCCCTGTCGTGCAACACCGCGTTCGTGCAGATGGGTCTCGCGGCGGGCGCCGATGCGCTTCGCGACGCCTCCGGCCGCTTCGGCATCGGCCAAAACTACGACCTGGGACTGCCCAACGCCAACGGTTCGCTGGGTGATTTGCCCGGCGGGGCGGAGCTGGCGCAGTCCGCCATCGGCCAGCGCGACGTGACCATGACCGCGCTGCAGGCAGCGGTGATGTCCGCGACCATCGCCAACAAGGGCAAGCGCATGGAGCCGCACGTGGTGCGCGCGGTGCGCGACGCCGACGGCAAGGTCGTGCGCGAAACCAAGCCGGTGGAGCTGAACGAGGCCGTAACGGAACAGGAAGCCGCCACGATCACGGACTTGATGTACGCGTCCGAGCGCTGGACCTACGGCTACGACGGCAACGGCTTCGCCTCCAAGACCGGCACCGCCGAGCACGCCGAGGGCGCCGCACCGCACGTGTGGTACGTCGCGTTCGACCCGGCCAAAGATGTCGCCGTGGCCGTCGTGGTGAAAAACGGCGGCCATCTCGGCGAGGCAGCCACCGGCGGGCAGGTCTCCGGCCCCATCGGCCGCGCCGTCCTGCGCGCCGCCCCCGCCGCCCCCGCACCCGTGGAAGGAGCACAGTAGATGAACACCGAAAACCGCGAGGACCTGCAACAGCTCGTCGGCGAGGGCTACCAGCTGCAGTGGATCATCGGCCACGGCGGCATGTCCACCGTGTGGCTGGCAGACGACCTGAACAACGAGCGCGAAGTGGCCATCAAGGTCCTGCGCCCCGAGTTCAGCTCCAACGCCGAATTCCTGGCCCGCTTCCGCAACGAGGCGCTGTCCGCCCAGGGCATCAACTCCGACAACGTGGTGGCCACCTACGACTACCAAGAGGTAGACACCCAGGCCGGCTTCACCGTCTGCTACATCATCATGGAGTACATCCGCGGCGAATCCCTGGCGGACCTCATCGCCCGCGAGGGGCAGCTGGATGAGCAGCTGGCTCTCGACGTGCTCGAGCAGGCCGCCCACGGTTTGGCCGTGATCCACCGCATGGGCCTGGTGCACCGCGACATCAAGCCCGGCAACCTCATGATCACCCAGAACGGGCAGGTCAAGATCACGGACTTCGGCATTGCCAAGGCCGCGGCCGCCGTGCCGCTCACGCGCACCGGCATGGTGGTGGGCACCGCCCAGTACGTCTCCCCCGAGCAGGCCCAGGGCATGAAGGTCACCGCCGCCTCCGACGTGTACTCGCTCGGCGTGGTGGGCTACGAAATGCTTTCCGGCAAGCGCCCCTTCACCGGCGATTCCTCCGTGTCCGTCGCGCTCGCGCACGTCTCCGCGGAGCCGCCCGCGCTGCCCATTTCCGTTACTGCGCCTGCGCGCGAGCTCATCGAGATCGCCCTGCGCAAAGACCCCGGCCAGCGCTTCCGCGACGGCAACGAGTTCCAGCTGGCCATCTCCCAGGTGCGCCAGGGCCTGCGCCCCGCCCAACCCGGCGGCCACACGCAGGTGGTGGCCACCGAGCCGTCCGCCACCGCGTCGACCCAGATGCTGGCCAACGTGGCCGAGGAGCGTACCTCGCGGCCAGAGGGCGCGTACCCGCCGTCCGCCGCCAGGGCCATTGCTTCTCGACGTCCTCCGGCCCAACCCGTTCCCGCCCGCGCCGCCGCCCCGGCCCCGCGCGAGCCCGAAAAGAAGTCCGCCACCGGCCCGATCATCGCCAGCCTGTTGGCACTTGCGCTGCTCGGCGGCGCCGCAGCCTGGGCCTACACCGAGGGCGTGTTCGACCGCTTCACCGGCGGCAGCGCCCCGACCACCCCGCGGCCGACCAAGAGCGTGACCACGCCCACGCAGGCGGAAGAGGACACGGAGACCGAAAAGTCGGTCACCGAAACCACTACCCAGCGCGAGCGCACCACCGTCACCGAGCCGCGCAACCCCGGCACCTTGCGCTTCGAGGAATCCGAAGACGAGCAGGCGCCCGCCCCGGCGGAGCCGTCCGCGGCGCAGTCCGACACGGAGACCTCCAGCGCCACCAAGGAAACCGAGACGTCGCGCGCAACACCGAAGCGGGAGACGCCGAAGGCGGAGACGTCGCAAAGCAAAGCGCCCGAGGTCACAGACGAAGCCACCTCTGCGATAGAATTGCCCAACCTTGACAACTTGCTCGGAGGTGGCAGGTAAATGCTGATCGCGGACCGGTACGAACTCGGCGACATCATCGGCACCGGCGGCATGTCGGACGTGTATGCCGCCACCGACGTGTCCCTCGGGCGCGAAGTAGCCGTGAAGATGTTGAAGATCGACATGGCGCGCGACGAAAACTTCCGCGAACGCTTCCGCCGCGAAGCCCAAAACTCCGCGCGCCTGAACCACCCCAACATCGTCTCCGTCTACGACACCGGCTCCGTGGAAACCTCCGGGGTGGACGTGCCCTACATCGTCATGGAGCGCGTCAACGGCCTTAACCTGCGCGACATCGTGCGCAACGAAGGCCCCCTCGCGCCGGAGCGTGCCGCGAAACTGCTGCTGCCGGTCACCCGCGCGCTTCAAGCCAGCCACGACGCTGGCATCATCCACCGCGACATCAAACCCGCCAACATCATGGTCACCAACACCGGGGCCGTGAAGGTGATGGACTTCGGCATCGCCCGCGCGTTGGACGACTCCACCTCCGCAATGACGCAGACCTCCGCCGTCATCGGCACCGCCCAGTACCTCTCCCCCGAGCAGGCGCGCGGCAAGGCCGCCGACGCACGAAGCGACATCTACGCCCTCGGCTGCGTGATGTACGAAACTGTCACCGGCGTGCCGCCCTTCGAAGGCGAATCTCCCTTCGCCGTGGCCTACCAGCACGTCCAGGAAGACCCGGTGCCGCCGTCGGAGCGCATCCAGACGCCGCTGTCCGACAACGAAGCCGTCAACGTGGACTCCGTCATCCTCACCGCGATGGCGAAACACCCCGCCGACCGGTACCAAACCGCCGACGAAATGGGCGCGGACCTCGCCCTGCTCGAACGCGGCAGCGTCACCACCGCTGCGCGCAACCACCTCGCCGCCGCCGAACAGGCCGTCGGCGCGCACGCCGTGGACTCGCCGTCCGAAGGCAACACGGTTGTGGTTGGGGATGTGGTGCGCGAACCGGTGGTGCGTCGCGAAGCAGCCGCCTCCTCAGGCAGCCACACGCGCTACGCGGACCACCGCGCCGCCAACGAGAAAACCTCCTCCAACTGGCTCAAGTGGCTCTCCGCGCTGCTCGGCCTGCTGCTCGCAGCCGCCGTGTGCTGGTTCGTCTACGACTACTTCTCCGCCGACAAGGACAACGCGCCCGCACCCGTCCAAGAAGCGATGGTGCCCGTGCCCGACGTGCACGACCGCCCACGCAACGACGCCGTCCGGGAACTCGAAGGCCTCGGCTTCGCCGTCTCCGTCATGGAAGAGCCCAACCCGGAGATCAAGCGCGGCAACGTCATCTCCACCAACCCCGCCGCGGGCTCCGAGCTCAAGCCGGGCACCCAGATCACCCTGACCGTCTCCTCCGGCAAGGAAATGACGGACGTGCCCGACATCACCAACCTCACCACCGAAGAAGCGGTGGAGGAGCTGAAGAAGGCCGGCCTGGAGCTCAACCCCAACGTGCGCCGCGAAAGCAGCGACAACATCCCCGACGGCATCATCCTGGGCCAGCAGCCCGCCGGCGGCACCCAGATTGCCAAGGGCTCCCGCATCGCCATCACCGTCTCCTCCGGACCGAAGATGGTGCAGGTGCCCTCCCTGGTCGGCCTGAACGTGGAGCAGGCCACCGCCACCCTGTCCTCGCTGCAGCTGCGCTCCACCGTCACCAGCGTGGACTCGCCGAAGCCCGAGGGCCAGGTCCTCGCCGTCGCCGGCGAGAACACCGACGTGGAAACGGGCACCACCGTCGAGCTGCGTGTGTCCAACGGCATGCTCATGACCATGCCGCAGATCAGCCGGATGACGCCCACCGAGGCCGAGAAGGCACTGCACGACGCAGGCTGGAACGGCCGCCTCGTGGCCGGGCCCACCGTGCCCACCGGCGCGCTCGTGGACGACGGCCTGATCGGCCACCAGGAAGTCGAAGCCGGCGAAACCATCCGCAAGGATCAGGCCATCGGCTACAACGTGTGGAAGTTCGACGCTGGCAAACTCATCCCGCAGAATAACGCGGCCGCTGCCCCGGCTGATACAGTTCAACCCCAGAACCCGCCGAACGCGCTGCGGAATATGCAGCGCGGGCTTGGGCTTTAGACGTCGATTAGGGAGCGCACAATGCCTAAAGCAAAAGTAACCAACGAACCGATCCGCCCAGCGAGCAGCACCTCCACCGGCGTCAGCCGTACCCCGGTCAAGGTCAACACCGGCGGCACCCCGATCTGGTACAAGGTGATCATGTTCGGGCTGATGCTCCTCGGCCTGGCCTGGCTCATCCTCTACTACCTCGCCGGCGACCAGATCACCTGGCTCGCACAGCTCGGGCCGTGGAACTACGCCATCGGCTTCGCAGGCATGATCCTGGGCCTGCTCATGACCATGGGCTGGCGGTAGCCTTTTTGTGAGGGTTAGTCGTTTACGGACTTAGACGGCGCAAACACTTCTCCCTGCGACGCCCACTGGACCAGCAGGTTGGTCAATCCACGCAGATCCTGCGCGCGAGAGCTAGGTGCCTTGGCGTTTTCCGGGAAGAACCCGGTTTCCAACCAACGCGAATCCAGCGGTAGGCCGGTCTGCCCGCTCGGCCTTCTGTAGACCGTTTTTGTTAAGTTTCGGATTACTCCCGTCCGAAATATCCATGGCAAGAGCGTGGAAAACTCCCGCGAGGATGCGGAAAAGAATCGAGCAGCGGCTCGAAGAACACCTCAATCTCCTCGAGTTTCTTCTGCGCGGCAGCGAGCTCGTATGCGGCGCCGTCATCTTCCGCCTTTCGGGAAATAGTTTCTTTTATGGCCGATTTAAAAAGACGCGTGCTCGTTTATAGTCACGCTAATTTCGGAATAACTTTCTTATTTTCGCGCACGTCAGAAGCTTCAACCTGAATGCATTTCAAGCGAAGGAAGAGAATCCGGTTATGAACGACATATGTCTGCATTTAAATAGACCGATAGATTGCACACAGTTTTTCATCTAAAATTCCGTGTTAATACTGGTAACCATGCTTTTGTGACACGTCAATCACTTTAGTTTGACCCCGAATCGGGTGGATTGTTCAACAATATTATGCCCATTCCCGATCAGTTGACTAGGAATTGTTTGAGAGCTCCTCACTGAGACGTTGAGAAGCCCGCCCCTTGAAAACCCACAATTGTTTCCCCCGAAAGGAACGCCTCATGCGCGTATTCCGCATCACAGGTGCCGCCAAGGCCGCGATCGCTGCCGTCGCGGCTGTTGCAATCGCAAGCTCCGGCATCACCGCCACCGCCCAGACCTTCGAAGAGTCCTACCCGGAGACCCCGGCAACAAACTCCGCGCTGCCGATCATCCACACCTACCGCGGCTCGGACCACCTGAAGGCCAATGTGCTCAACCCGCGCCCAGTGTGCAACTCCACCGAGGACTACCGCACCATCGTCTACAAGGTGAAGGACAACTTCCTGCCGGTGGGCACCATCTCCACCACCAACCTGTCCGACAGCGACATCCCGCTGTCCCAAGACCTGTCGCGCACCCAGACCATCTCCGCCTCCGTCAACGGTTCCAAGACGGAGACGCTGAACTTGGGCGGCTCCGGATCCAAGGACGGCCTCCAGGGCAACATCGGCTACTCCCTGGCCAAGTCCCTGGGCTGGGACGTCTCCGGCTCCTTGTCCTGGTCCGTCGGCCAGAAGATCGGCCCGTACGACGTACCGGCCGGCAACACGGGCGAAGCAACCTACGGCTTCCGCACCGTCACCATGACCGGCACCCAGCAGCGCTGCCGCCCGAACGGCACCTGGGCAACCCCGACCGCATGGATCGCCAACATGCCCATCAAGAACGAGGTCCGCGTCAAGAACTACTCCACCCCGGCCGGCTCCTGGGCACCGAATAGGGGCGCACAGGTCACCGACACCGTGGAGAACCCGAACCCGGCGTACAACGAGGACGTCAAGAAGATCGAGACGGGCGAAAACCTTGACGACGTCACTGCGGTCGACAACGACGACGCCACCGACGTGACCAACAACGACATCGCAAACGAGGGCGCCGAGGTCATCAACGAGGTCGAGGAAAACGCTGCTGACGAGGTCAACGAAGTCGTCGATAAGCAGGCGGATGCCCAGCGCGACCTGGACCTGCAGCCATACTTCACCGCTTCCTCCTGGAAGGTGCCCGGCGCGGCGGGTTCCGTGGCACTGCGCGTGAAGAACACCGGCGCGAAGCGCTACTGGGGCGAGTTCCCGGCCCTGACCTTCCGCGTCGAAGTCGGCACCGAGGCAGGCCCCGAGGGCGTTGACCGCCTGATCACCACCACCCAGTACAACGGCACCCACATCCGCGATTTGGGCTACGACTTCGACCGCGGCATCCGCACCTTCGAGGTCACCCTGTCCAACCCGATCCTCGCAGGCGACGAGATGCTGCTGGGCGCATTCTCCTTCGGCGACGGCAACACCAAGGAAGGCCGCCTGTACAACTACATGAAGGTCACCCAGACCGGCCGCCTCGCTGGCGACACCTCCTTCTACAACGACCAGGACGTGGACTCCCGCGACGTGACCGTCTCCGACTTCAACAAGAAGATCCGCGGCGTGTTCTAAAACCCCCACTGGCGAAACGCGAAAGCCCGTTGAGTCTGACTCAACGGGCTTTGTCGTGCAGGAAGACTACTTCTCCTGCGCGGCGCGCTTGGCGGCAAAGGACTCGCGGACCCTCGTCTCTAAGTCAGCGTCGACCTTGCCCCAGTAGGCGTAGACGCGCTCCTCGACGTCCTTGTTCTTGATCGCCATCATCTTGTTCGTGATGTTGTGCACGAAGCGCTCCTTCTCCCCGTCGTCGAAGACGTCGCGGTAGAGCGTGCCGGCCTGGCCGAAGTCGTCGTCCTCCGCGTGCTTGACGTACGCCGCACGCACCAGGTCAGTGCCCTCCGGATCCGGGTTGACGTAGAGGTTCTCAGCCTGGCCGTAATCGGTGAAGTCGGAGGAGGAGTCCTCGTTGTTGTCCAGGTAGCCAGCACCCTTGTCGGTGCGGTTGGGCACGTAGTTCGGCTCGCCTTCTTGGCTGAAGTAGTACGCCATGTGCCCGCGCTCGGAGTACGTGTTCACCTCATTGACCGGACGGTTCACCGGCAAATCCTTGTAGTTCGCGCCGATGCGGTGGCGCTGCTGATCCGAGTAAGCAAACACGCGGGCCTGCAGCATCCGGTCCGGCGACAGGCCCACACCCGGCACCAGGTTGGCCGGGTCGAGCGCGAGCTGCTCGATCTGCGCGTGGTAGTTCTTCGGGTTGCGGTTGAGCACGAAGTAGCCGACGTCGATCAGCGGGTAGTCCTTCTGGGACCACGTCTTGGTCAGGTCGAACGGGTTGAAGCGGTAATCCTTCGCTTCCTCGAACGGCATGATCTGCACCTTGACGTCCCACACCGGGAAATCGCCCTCAGCGATGGCGTTGAAAAGGTCCGCACGCTGGAAGTCCGGATCCGTGCCGGCCTTCTCCGTCGCCTCTTCGTCGGTGAAGCACTCCCAGCCCTGGCGGGTCTTGAAGTGGTACTTCACCCACACCGGGGTGCCCTCCTCGTTGACCCACTGGAACGTGTGGGAGCCGAAACCATCCTGGTGGCGCGAGGTCTTCGGGGTGCCGCGGTCGCCCATCAGGTACGTCACCTGGTGGGCGGACTCCGGCGTGCGGGTCCAGAAGTCCCACTGCATCTCGTCGTCGCGCAGACCCGAGTTCGGCTGGCGCTTCTGGGAGTGGATGAAGTCCGGGAACTTCATGCCGTCGCGCATGAAGAACGTCGGGGTGTTGTTGCCCACGATGTCGTAGTTGCCGTCCTCGGTGTAAAAACGCAGCGCGAAACCGTGCACGTCGCGCCACGTGTCCGGCGAGCCGGCCTCACCCGCCACGGTGGAAAAGCGGGCCGCCATCGGGGTGACGGTGCCCTTTTGGAACAGCTTCGCCTTCGTGTACTTGGACACGTCCTCGGTGATGTGCAGCTCGCCGAAGGCGCCGTGGCCCTTCGCGTGCGGGATGCGCTCCGGGACGTTTTCCCTGTTGAAGTGGGCGAGCTTCTCCATCAGGTGGACATCGTTAAGCACATTCGGCCCCTGACGCCCCTGCGTGACAGAAATGTGCTCCGAGGCAACCGGCTGACCGCCCAACTCAGTGGTGCGGCCCTTGCCTGCGGGGCGCTCGCCGCGACCGACGATCTCTTCCGCCTTGCTCTTGTCCGTCACTGCTTACTCCTTGAAAGTTTGTCGATGACAGATACGCCGCCCAGCGTAGCGATTTCCACGCGCGCGCCACTCTATCCACACCTGTGGATAACTCTGTGCACAAACTACACAGGGCAGTGAAATGTGCTGGTCCTGGTTCGAAAATCCCAGGTTTCCCCGGCGTGTCGGTCGAACATTTCGGCGTGCCGTTCGACTAACCACACGCGTGTAGTTCTCCACAGTGTGGATAACTGCTGTGGATAACTCACAGGTACACCGGGAGTGTGGACGGAAGGGTCAACACCCAAATGGCCGCGCACGCCGCCACCGCCGCAACCGACGCCGCAATCCACCGAGTGCGCACGCTCGACGACGTCAGCGGCCACGCCATCACCGCCCCCGCCACCAGGCCTCCCAGGTGGCCCCACAGCGACACGCCCGGCGCGATCAGCGTGTACGCCACATTCACCGCCACCAAGGTCAGGGGTGCGCGCAGGTCGGTACGACGTCGACAAGCAATGGCGATGAGCAGGGCCATGAGCATGTAGAGCGCCCCCGACGCCCCCGCCGTGGGCGCAGTGAAGCTGAACGCAAGCACGCTTGCCGACGCCCAAAGGACCCCCGCCACCCACGCCACCACAAACGGCCCGGTACCGACGAAACGCTCCACCTCCGCGCCCACCAGCACCAGCATGAACATGTTCAGGAACCAGTGCGTGATGTCCAAGTGCATGAACCCGGCAGTCAGCGCGCGCAGGTAACCCGCGCCGTACACCTCCGGGCCGTACAGGATCGTGTTCGCGCCCACCGCGGAATCCCACACCACGTCCGTGAGCGATCGGGCCTGGATCGCCGCGGCGAAAAACACCAGCGTGCAGATCACCGTGATGGCGGTAGTCGCGGGGGCAGTGCGGGGCAGTGTGCGCAGAGAGGGCATGAGGCTCAGGGTACGAAAAAGCCCCCGCACAGTGGCGGGGGCGCAACGGTGGGGCTTAGGCGATCTCGACGGACTCGATCACGACGTCCTCGACCGGGCGGTCCATACGGCCGGTCTCCACAACGGCGATCTCGTCGACGACCTTCTTGGAAGCCTCATCGGTGACCTCACCGAAGATGGTGTGGCGGTTGTTCAGCCACGGGGTCGGCTCCACGGTGATGAAGAACTGGGAACCGTTCGTGCCCGGGCCCGCGTTCGCCATAGCCAGCAGGTAGGGGCGGTCGAACTGCAGCTCCGGGTGGAACTCGTCGGCGAACTGGAAACCCGGGCCGCCGGTGCCGGTGCCGGTCGGGTCGCCGCCCTGGATCATGAAGTTGGGGATGATGCGGTGGAAAATCGCACCGTCGTAGAACGGGCCCTCCGTGGTGCCGGAAGCGTTCTTGGTGGAGTAGTCCTGGGTGCCCTTGGCCAGGCCGGTGATGACCTCGACGGTCTTCGGCGCGTGGTTGCCAAACAGGTCGATCACGATGTCGCCGTGGTTGGTGTGCAGGGTCATGGTCTGCGTCTTTTGAGTCATGGCAACCAGGGTACGCGGGTTCGCCCGGGTGGGTTCTGTTTGGTTGGCGGTCTGTTCTCGCCTCTTGCTGCAAACCCAGCGAATTGGTCCCAGCGAATCGCTGAAAGTTGCCGATTCGCTGGGACTGGTTCGCTGGAAACTCGTTGCTCTTGTGCAACGGCTCCCCGGCAGATACTTTTGATCCAACATCATCGACTGGGGGGTCATATGGTTGGGGAAAAGTTGACAAAGTTGCTCGTCGGCCAGGCGGTCGCCGAGGCGGAAGCATGCGTGAGGGTTTCATCGCATCGATTCGTGCGCGTCGATGCTTGGAACGCGCTGCGGCCGTACGAGCGTGAGTACTTACGCTGCTACGCAGCAGCTTCATCGGCCTATCGCTCGGTGTTGGTGAGCCGCTCGGCCGCCCGCCTGTTGGACATGTGGACCATCCCAGACGGCAAAGAAGTCATCGAGCTCGCACAATCGCACGGCACGCCACCATCCACGAAAGACTGGCCCGACGGTCTGCTTTACCGCCACATGCGTATCCCCGACTCGGACGTCTACCTTGTCCGCCGGACCGACTGCATCGGTGCGGACCGGAAAATCCAGGTGACAAGTCCGGAGCGCACGGCGATCGACATCGCGCGGTTTCACGGCGTGCGTCAGGGCGCGGTCGCGATGGACTATATTCTCCACCACGGCACCCTCCAAGAGAAGCGGAAACGATGGGAGACCATCCAAGCGAAAATTGCCCGTCTCAAGGGAAAACGCGGCATTGCGAACGCACGGCAGGCACTCGAACTTGCGTCTCCCTGGTCGGAGTCACCGTACGAAACTCTCTTGCGTGTGATTCTCCACGAACACGGTATCGAGGTGGAGATGCAACTGTGGATCGGACCCGATTTTCGTGTCGACCTGATCTGGGGAACCCTCGTTATTGAGATCGATGGCCTGGATAAGTTCGAGAACAAGGCTCATGACGCTGTCCTCTCTCAACTCAGGCGTGAAACTTGGATTCGTGAGCAGGGATACGAGGTCATCCGGTTTTTCACACTGGAGATACGCCGGGATCCGGAAGAGTGCGTCCGCCGGATACGTGACGCGAAAGCACGAGCAGACAAGCGCGGCGCGCCCAAAACCCCCGCGACCCGGCAACGCCCACCCCGATTCCGGTAGAACGCGCCCCCCTTGAAACGAAAGAAACCAGCGAACTAAACCCAGCGAATCACGCATTTCAGGCGATTCGCTACGACTAGTTCCCTGGAAACTTCAACGGGACGCAGCGCGGAGGGACGCAGCGCGGAGGGGGGCGCGCGACGCGACCTACAGCCCGCCAACCACCTCATCACGCGCGGCAACCAGGTTGCGCAGCGACGGCTCGACCTCAGCGTACCCGCGGGTCTTCAGACCACAGTCCGGGTTGACCCAGAGGCGCTCGGTGGGCACGTGCTCCAGGGCAGCGCGCAGCAGGCCGGCGATCTCCTCCGTCGACGGCACGCGCGGGGAGTGGATGTCCCACACGCCGGGGCCGATCTCGGAGTGGAAGGTATCGTCGATGTCCTCCAGCAGCTCCATCTTGGAACGTGCGGCCTCGATGGAGGTGACGTCCGCGTCCAGGCCGGCCACCGCGTCGATGATCTGGCCGAACTCGGAGTAGCACAGGTGGGTGTGGATCTGGGTGGACGGCTTCGCGTTCAAGGCAACCAGACGGAAGGCGCGCACGGCCCAGTCCAGGTAGGCGGCGCGGTCGTCGGCGCGCAGCGGGAGCAGCTCGCGCAGGGCTGGCTCGTCGATTTGGATGACCTTGATGCCGGCGGCCTCCAGGTCGCGCACCTCGTCTGCCAGCGCCACACCGATCTGGTCGGCGGAGACGCTCAGGGGCACGTCGTCGCGCTTGAAGGACCAGGCCAGGATGGTCACCGGGCCGGTGAGCATGCCCTTGACCGGCTTGTCGGAAAGCGACTGCGCGTAGGCCGACCACTCCACGGACATCGTCTCCGGGCGGGAGACGTCGCCGACCACGATCGGCGGACGGGTGCAGCGGGAACCGTACGACTGGACCCAACCGTTCTCGGTGACCACGAAGCCGTCGAGAAGCTCGGCGAAGTACTGCACCATGTCGTTGCGCTCGGCCTCGCCGTGGACCAGCACGTCCAGGCCGATCTCCTCTTGCAGCTCGATGACCTGCTTGATCTCGGCCTTGAGCGCCTCGGTGTAGTCGGCGTCGGTAAGGGTGCCCTCGCGGTGGTCGGCGCGCGCCTTGCGGATCTCCGCGGTCTGCGGGAAGGAACCGATGGTGGTGATCGGCAGGGTGGGCAGGCCGAGCTCTTCGCGCTGGACCTTGTTGCGCTCCGCGAAGGCAGGCTCGCGCTTGACCTGGCCCTCCGGCAGAGCGGCCACGCGGTCCACCACGGCGGAGTTGTGGATGGTGGTGGATTCGGCGCGGGTGCGCACGGCGCGGTCGGACTGGGCGAACGCCTCGACGGCCTCGTCGGAGCCGGCCACGAGCGCCTGGATCTCGGCGAGCTTCTCGTCGGCGAAGGCGAGCCACGGCGCGACCTCCACCGGGATGTTGCGCTCGGCCTTTAAGGTGTGCGGCACGTGCTGCAGGGACGTGGAGGTGGACACCGACGCCGGGCGGCCGAGGGATTCGAGGACCTCGGTGCGCTCGCGCAGGTTGGCGGTCCATACGTTGCGGCCGTCGATGAGTCCGGCGACCAGGTGGGTGGGCTCCGGGATCTGCGCGCGCACGCGCTGCGGGTAGTCCGCGTCCGCCTGGAGGGTCCACGGCGACAGGTCCACGTGCAGCGCCTCCACGCCGAGCTCGCCCAGCACCGGCAGGGCCTCGCGGGCGGAGCCGTACGGGGTGGTCAGGTACACGTTCGGGCGGTCCTCGCGGCCGAGCAGCTCGGTCCAGGCCTCGCGCAGGTGGCCGGCGATCTCGGCGTCCGGGGTGGACAGGTCGGCCACCACGGCGGGCTCTGCAATCTGGATCCACTCCACGCCCGCGTTCTTCAGGGCGGCGAAGACCTCGGCGTACGCCTCCACCAGCGACGGCAACAGCGACCACTCCGCCGGCTTGGACAGGGCGATCAGTGTGACCGGGCCGACCAGGAACGGGCGGACCTTGTGGCCGGCCTCCGCGGCCTCCTCCACGATGCGCAGGATGCGCTCCGGCGCCGGGGTGACGTCCTGGCCTGCGGAGATCTCCGGCACGAGGTAGTGGTAGTTGGTGTCGAACCACTTGGTCATCTCCAGCGGCACGCGGGTGTCGTTGCCGCGGGCGAGCGCGAACTCCTCATCGAGGTCGGTGCCGCCCGGCACGAGGCCGACGGTCAGCGCGGTCTCGAGCACCTGGTCGTAGAGCGCCACGTCGGCGGGGATGGCGTAGTCCTCGGTCAGGCCCAGGTCGCGCAGGTGGTTGTAGTTGCTCACGCGCAGGGCGCGGGCGGTGGAGCGGAACGTCTCAGCGTCGATGCGGCCCGCCCAGTAACTTTCCAGCGCGCGCTTGAGCTCGCGGTTGGCGCCGATGCGGGGGTAGCCCTCGATGGTGGCTTTGGGGAAGGTGGTCATTGTTGTCCTCTATCTATTCGTCTATTCCGATGCGGTCCAGGAAGTCCCGCGTGACGTCCAGGTTGTTGTGTGTGTAGACGTGAAGTCCGCCCGCGCCGGCGTCCAAGATCTCGCGCGCCAGGTTGGCGGTGAGCTGCATGCCGGCCTCGTACTCGTCGTCGGCTTCGAGCAATTGCTTCTCGACGCCTAACGGCACCTCCAGCCCCGACAACTCCCCCATGCGCCGCACGCGCTTGAGCGAGGTCATGGGCATGATCCCGGGGATGAGCGGGATGCGCACGCCCGCCAACCGCGCCACCTCCACGAAGTCCAGGAAGTCCTGGGCCTCGAAGAAGAGCTGGGTGATGGCGAAGTCCGCGCCCAGGCGCTGCTTGGTCAACAGCACGTCCAGGTCGTGGTCCAAGTTGCGCGATTCCGCGTGCCCCTTCGGGTAGCAGGCCACGGACAGGGCCAGCTTGCCGGCGGCGAGGTGGAACGCCTCTTCCTCCTGCACGTCCTGGATCAGGTTGAGCAGGTCCGTGGCGTATTGGAGGTGGTCCGCCGGCAGGCCGGTGTCGGGCAAGTCGCCGCGGAGGGCGAGGAATCCGCGCACGCCGGCGTCGATAAGCACCCGCACCCACTCGGCCATCTCTTCGCGCGTGCCCGCGGTGCAGGCCAAGTGCGCGATCGGGCGCAGGTCGGTGGTCTCCGCAATGCGGGAGATCAGGCCGGCGGTGCCTTCAAGCCACTCGCTGCGCCGGGAGCTGGTCACGGAGACGTAGTCCGGGTTGTACGCCGCCAAGCCCGCGATGAGCCTGTCGATCTTCGCCGGATCGTCCGTCGGACGCGGCGGGATGATCTCGAAGCTCAACGCGGTGCGCTGGCGTTTCGGGCGGGGGCGGCGGATCAGGGGCGTGCCCTCGCGGTCCAGCGGTGCCGAGGCGGAAACCCTGGTCGAAGGAGAGGCTTCGAACATGTCGGGATCCTTTCTCGGCGTGGTGGATGTGTTCAGGTTGCACCGTGGTTAAACGGTGCCTTGAAACTTATAAAGGCCGTTCAAGCGTCACAATGACCTAGCGAATTTCGGCCGTGTTCGGCCTGCTCAACGGCTTTTTCGGCGTGAATGTTAATCGCGCAAAGTGAACAGCTTGGTTCATTTTTGCGTAACGCTTGGTACACAACTGGCGCCCGCCCGTCGCCCCGCCGGATTTCGCTACCCTGGGCCGCGCAACCACCCATAACGCATTCCAAGGAGCACCCATGAACCTGAAGAACTTCGGCCTCGTCGCCGCTGGCGCCAACCAGGCGCTGAAGTACCTGCGCGAGCATAACGACAAGCGCGAGCGCAACATCTACGACTCCCTCCTGGAAAACCTCAAGGAGGGCAACCTGGACGATCTCCACGACAAGCTGGACATCGATGAGCTGCAGGAGCTCTACGGCGCCGCCCGCGCTCAGGCCGGCGAGATCACCCGCGACGCGCACGACCGCCTGGACCGCCGCCGCGCCGCCTTCACCGCTGCCGCCCCGAGCCGCAAGGAGCGCCAGGAGCTGCTGCAGAAGGCGTCCAAGGA
Organism: Corynebacterium fournieri; assembly: GCF_030408775.1. Classification (NCBI taxonomy): domain Bacteria; kingdom Bacillati; phylum Actinomycetota; class Actinomycetes; order Mycobacteriales; family Corynebacteriaceae; genus Corynebacterium; species Corynebacterium fournieri. Next base: position 32,009 of record NZ_CP047210.1, on the reverse strand, counting down.
CAAGAAGAAGAAGGGCGGCGTTGGCAAGGTCGTCGGCACGACGCTGGGCACTGCCGCACTCGCTGGTTGCGCGTGGGCTGCCTGGGAGTTCTTCCTCAAAGACAAGCTCGCCGGCGACGACGAGCCGGTGAAGGCCTACCGCCCGGCGCCGACCCGCACGGAGACGGACGGCCAGGGAAGCACCACCGTGGTCTACTCCACCCGCACGGAGGACGACCTGAAGGGCGGCACCTCCCGCATCGTGTCCACCTCCGGCACCAGCACCGACTACGACAACGGCACGGACCTTGACACGGACCTTGGCGGCGAGGGCCTGACCACCCTGGACACGCTGGCGGACAACCAGCGCAAGGCCACCGAGGCCCACGAGGACGTGGAGGCGGACGCTAAGCGCCAGCACAACGAGGACGGCGGCGCGGACTTCGGCCGCCACGAGCTGCGCGACTAGGCGGTGGTGCGCCACCCCACCATGAGGTGGCGCACCAACCGGTCGCGCACGTCGGGCAGAATCCCGGCGAGCGGGGCGGCTAGCGGGCGGGTGGCCACGATGAGCTCGGTGGCCAGCTGCATGGGCGACTGGCCTGGGGCGATGATGCCGTGGGGGGCTGCGGCGTCGATAAGCAACTGCACCTTGTCCATGAACGCGTCGCGGCGCTCCACTACCCCGCCGGTGGAGCTGTCGGCGGCGAGGGCGGCGGCGAGGATGCCCACGCCGGATTCCACCAGCGTCCACACGAAGGACTCGAAGCGTGCGACGGGGTCCTCCTCGAAGCCGTCGAGTGTGGCGTCGAGGAGTGTCTCGATGCGGTCGAGGAAGACGATCGCGCAGGCGTCGTAGAGCGCGGCGCGGGTGGGAAAGTGACGGTAGAGGGTGGCAATGCCCACGCCCGCATCGGCTGCAATGCCCTCGAGCGTGATCTCGGAGCTCGGCCGCGAGCCGATCTGAACCAGCGCAGCGGTGATGATCTGGTCCCGCTTCGCGCGTGCGTCTGCGCGCATTGGTGCCCCGCCCCCTTTTGGGTTTGACAGTGACTATTTTGGGTAGCACCATATCACGAGTTAAGTGATAGTCCACCCTACGGTTAAGGGACCGCATGACCCCGATACTCAGCACCCAAGACCTCGTGCTACGCAAAGGCGACACCCCGGAAAACTTCGACATCGGCCGGGGCCTGACCCTGCTGAACACGCGGCGAGAGTCCGATTCCACCCTGCTCAGCCTCGCGCTGGCAGGGCGTTTCAACCCGCGCTCCGGAACCATCCTCCTCGACGGCGAGGAGGCCTCGACGCGCAAGCGCTTCAAGCAGGTCGCGCTCGCGGGCGTGACGGAGATCGACGGGCTCGACCGCCTCGTGCGCATCCGCGACGTAGTGCGGGAGCAGATTGCGTGGTCGCAGGGCGTCTTCGCCATCACCCCGCACAAGGCCGAGGCGATCAAATCCCACAAGAACGTGGAAAAGTGGTTGGAGCCGCTGCAGCTGGAAGACATCGACATGATGGCCCAGGTCGGCGACATCGGCCCGACCGACCGCTTCCGCCTGCGCATCTTGCTGGCGCTGATCTCGCGCCCGGACGCGAAGCTGCTGATCGTGGATGATGTAGACCAGGTGCGCAAGATGGACATCCGCGCAAAGCTGCTGGATGATCTGCGCGGGGTTGCGGTGCACCTTCCCGTAATGGTGAACACTGTGAATGAGGAGGGGCTATGAGTGGCCTGCACATCGGATCCGACTTTCGCAAGTTCGCCCACGGCAAGCTTCCGCCGCTTGCCCTGACGGCGATCTTTTTACTGCCGCTGCTGTTCGGCGGCCTGTTCCCGTGGTCGTACTGGGACCCGCTGGGCAACCTGTACAAGCTGCCGGTCGCGCTGGTCAACTCCGACGAGGGCGAAAACGGCCAGGAAGTGGTGGACGAGCTGCTGGAGCAGCACCCAATGGACTTCCAGGTGGTCAGCGCCGAGGAGGCCAGAGACGGCATCGCCAGCGGCAAGTACTACTTGGGCCTGGAGATTCCCACGGACTTCTCCGAGGCCGTGACCAGTGTGAAGGCGGATGACCCGCATTCGGCGAAGATCAACATCACGCTGAATGAAACCAACGGCTTCATCCCCACCATGCTGGGCGATAAGGCTGCGGACGCCATCGCCTCCGCCGTGTCCGACTCTGTGGGCGGCAAGGTGGTGGAGCAGCTGTTTGTGGGCATCAACACGCTGTCCGACGGTGTGGAGAAGGCCGCCGACGGCGCGGGCCAGCTCGACGAGGGCTCCCACAAAGCGCGGGACGGCTCGCAGCAGCTCAACGAGGGCGGCGAGAAGCTCAACGACGGCATCCAGCAGCTCAACGACAAGGTGCAGCAGATGCCGGAGGCCGTGGGCAAGCTCGACGGCGGCGTGGCGCGCCTGCAAGACGGCGCGACGCAGCTCAACGACGGCCTGACCACCGCGTCCGGCGGCGCCGACAAGCTGTCCGGCGGCCTAAACCAGTTGCAGGCCGGTACGCAGCAGCTTGGCGACGGAGCTACGCAGATCGCCGGCGGCGTGGACAAGATCGCCGGCTTTGCGGGCAAGATCAATGAGCTGCAGGCCGCGTTAGACGACATCAACGCGAACCTGAACAACGTCATCGCCGACCTGGACCGCTCCCCCATCCCGGGCAGCAAGGAGCTGGCGGACCAGGCGCGCGGCGTGCAGCTGCAGATCAATTCCGGCCCGCTGCAGGCCGTGTCGGAGAACAATCTGGTCAGCCAGCTGATGCAGCTGCAGGCCGGCGCGCACGAGCTGGCCAACCAGCTCTCCGACCCGAACGCGAAATACCGCGGCGGCGTGGACAGCGCCGTCGAGGGCGCCAAGACCTTGGCGGACGGCCTGAAGCGCCTGCAGAACGGCTCCGGCACCCTGCTGGCCGGCATCACCACGCTGAAGGACGGCACCGGGCAGCTGGTCGTCGCGGCGAACACCGCCACCGACGCCACCTCGCGCCTGGCCGCCGGCTCCAACCAGCTGGTGGTGGGCCTGGGCGACCTCAACGACGGTCTGGTCAAACTCTCCGACGGCACCGGCGAGCTTTCCATGAGCCTCGCCGACGGCGCCGAAAAGGCCCCGAGCTGGGAAGGCGACCGCCTGGACAAGGCCATCGACGCCGCCGCGGAGCCTGTGGGCACCCAGCACGTCGGCGACGGCCTGACCTTCTTTGGCAAGGGCCTAAGCCCGTTTTTCCTGTCGCTGTCCCTGTGGTTCGGCGTGCTGATTATGTACATGATCATGCCGCCGTTCAGCCGCCGCGCGATCGACTCGGGCACCAACCCGCTGCGCGCGTTGGCGTACACGATGCTGCCGTCGTTCATCATCGGCTTTGTCCAGTCCATCGCCCTGTGGATCATGCAGGTCAACCTGCTGGACATCCAGCCGGAGCACCCGCTGGCCCTGTTCGGCGTGATGGTGCTGGTGTCCTGGGTCTTCGTCACCGCCATCATGGCCCTGAACACGGCGCTGGGGCCTGCCCCGGGGCGCTTGGCCACCATGGCCCTGATGTCGCTGCAGCTGGTGGCATCCAACGGCCTGTACCCGCCCGAGGTGCAGCCTGCGTTTATCCAGTGGGTGCACAGTTGGGACCCGATGCGCTACTCCGTGGACCTGGTCCGCTACGCCCTGTTCGGGACGCCGGAAAGCGACCCGCGCATGTGGACCGCCGTGACCGTGCTGCTGTCTGTCGCCGCGCTGTCCATCGCGATCTCCTGCGTTGCCCTATGGGCGCGCCGCGTGTGGCGGATGAAGGACCTCCACCCCGAACTGACTGTTTAGTCCTACCATGGGCGGGGCAGACCCCTATTTCGAAAGGACCCCGCCCATGTTTAACCCCCTGAAGTTCCTCCCCTCCGGCATGCTGTCCAAAAAGGACAAGCTGGACCTGCGCCTGTCTTCCGCCGCCCTGCGCGTGCCCACCGGGGCCTACATCCTCAACGCTGGCCTGGGTAAGTTCCAGGTGGACAAGGAAGGCGCGGAGGGCCTGCGCGACATGGCTGTCGACGGCATCCCGCAGCTCGGCCAGATCGACGCCGAGAACTTCGCCACCGGCCTCGCCTCCGCAGAGACCGCCCTCGGCGCGGCGCTACTGTGCCCGCTGATCCCGAACCGTCTTGTCGGCCTGGGCCTGACCGCGTTCGGTGCTGGGCTGCTCACCATGTACTTCGGCGGCGACCAGTACACCGAGGACGACGGCATCCGCCCGTCCGACGCCGGCAAGGCCATTGCTAAGGACTCCTGGCTCGTCGGCGCCGGCCTCGCCCTGGCTGCCCTGCCGCGCAAGTAACGCGACCTGTACTACTCCCCCGTGCACGCCGTCTCGGCGGCTGGCACGGGGGTTTCTTGTTCCTGCGGCACGGGTTGGTCGCGCCGCAGGAAAGCGCAGCCGCCCAAATGCCCCCGTTTGTTTTAGGAATGAGAAACGCCCGCCGGGCATCATCCCGGCGGGCGTTAGCTCGCTAGCGGCTTACTTCTCCTCAGCCTTGGAGGACTCGGCCTCAGCCTTGTCCTCGGTGCCCTCGGAGGTCTTGCCGGAAGAGCCGTTCATCAGCGTCTCGTTGCCGGTTGCCTTGCCCACCATGTAGGAGGAGGTGTACTCCTCGGCACCGCAGGCACGCATGACGCCGTCAACTGCCAGCAGACCCAGGGTGATCGCACCCAGAGCGCCCGCAGCCATGCCGATCATCTCCGGGTTCTGGATATTGAACGCCGCCTGGAAGCCAGCCGCGCGCTGTGCACGGTCCTCGTCGTAGATGCCCAGGCCGCGCTGGATCTGGTCGTTCGCCTGCTGGATCGCACCGTTGATCTGTGCGGAGACGCCCTCCAGGCCCGGGATCTGGACCTGGGAGAGGATGCCCAGCGGAATGGCCAGCAGCAGCGGTGCAGACAGGCCGACAATGCCGGCGATGCACTTGCCGTCGAGCTCAGCGGAGGAACCCTGCTGCTCGGTCTCAGTCGACTTGACGTCGACGTTGATCTCGATGGTGCGCTCGCCGTAGGACTGGCCCTCCGGGCCGACCAGGAGGTAGGCGGCTTCGTAGGAGCCCGGCTTCAGGTCCTTGCGCGGGGTCAGAACGACACCCTCATCGGTGATCTTGACGCCCTTGTCGCCATCTTCGAAGTACTCGCGGCCCTTGGTGAACACGATGTCGGAAACATTGTCCGGGAACTTCACGTTAACCGGGGAGTTGTTTTTCACGCTTCCGTCGATCACGATCGGCAGGTCGTTGTTGTCGCTGATGACCGCGCCCTCGGAGGTGCGGGTGCCCTCCGGGTAAATGCCGAACTGCACAACACGAACCAGGTCGCCGTCGGCGTTACGCTCGTCGACGCGGACAGCCTTGTTGGCGGAGCCCTTCTTAGCCGTCAGCTTGAGGGTGCCGTTGGCGTCCTTCGCGTCCACCAGGTCCGCACCGGTGGTGACGACCAGCTTGTTGCCGTCTGCCAGCGGCTTGAGCTCCTTCGGCTCACCCTCGATGAGGAAGTCGCGCTGCTGACGCACACCAGTGCTCTTGCCCTCGACAATCTCCAGCTTGTAGCGGTTGATCTCCTGGCCGTCCTTGTTGTACTCAACAACGACACCGGTCTCGCCAACCTTGTCAGCCTTCGGACGCAGCAGGAACTTGCCGTTGGACTCCTCCGGAGCCTGGAAGGCATCCGCACCCTGGACGACCTGGAAGCGGTTCTGCTCGTTAACCAGGGTCGCTTCGAATGCGCCGGTGGTGGAGACCTTGTAGGTGTGCAGACCGTTGCGCTTTGGCTCGTTGAGAGTGATCTCGTACTTGCCGTAGACGCCGCGGTTGTCGCTGACCTGGATCAGAGCGGTGCCGGCCTTGCCCTTGCCGGTGACGATGAGGTTGTCGCCGTCACGCTTGACGTCGACGAGATCCTCGCCCTCGAGGACCTTGAAGGTCTCGCCTTCGGCAGAGGAGATGGTCGCCTTGGATTCCCAGCCCATGGTGGCCTTCTCCGGCTCGATATCGGCGCTGCGGCCCGGGGTGATCTCGAAGGTGTAGCGCTCGAAGACGTAGCCGTCCTCGGACACGTTCTCGATGACCAGGGTGCCCTTCGCATCACGCTTCGGGGTCACCTTGATCTCGGACGCATCCTTCTCCGGCTGCTCAGCCAGCAGATCCGCGCCCTTCGCGATGCGGAAGTGGGTGCCGTAGAGCTTCAGCTCGTTGTCCGAAGTGATGGAGTAATCCATCTCACGGACCGGGGACGGCTTCACGGTGTAGGTGTAGGTCTTAATCGGCAGATCAGCCTCAACCTGCGGCAGCTTGTTGCCGTTTTCGTCCAACAGCGGATCGCCGTTTTCGTCCAGCTGGTCCTTCATGCCCTTGACGTACTCGACAACCTTGACGGTGCGGGTCTCGCCCTCCGGAACCGGCTTGAACTTCAGCTCGAAGTCGCCGTCCTTGTCGGTCTTGGAGCCCTTAGCCAGGAACTCTTCGCCCTCTTCGACAACGAGCCAGTTGTAGTCTGCGTTGCCGCGGGAGATCTGGACGTTGGAGCGGTCAGTGACCTCGCGCTCGCGGTTGACGTTTTCAACCTCGTCTTGCTCCTGCGGTGCGATGTTGACGATCCAGACTGCTGCCAGTCGGCCGTTCTCGTCCTTGATGTGGACGGTGACCTCGCCACCGTTCGGATCGGTCGGGGTTACGACCCACTTGTCGCCCGACTTCTCAATCTTCGCCTTGTCCTCGCCTGCGACGATCTCGGCGGTGTAGCCGTCGACGTATTTGATTTCAAGGGTGTCCGGCTGCTCGGACTTGTACTCGAGCTCGCGAGTGAAGATCTCCGGGCCGGCGTTGAGGTCCTCCACAAGCTTCAGGGTGTACTTGTACTCGAAGCCGTTCTCGTCAGTGAACAGCACCTCGACGTCGCCGGTGGCGCCGTCCTTCGGCGTGACAACCCAGACGTCGTCCTGCTTCTCAATGGTGACCTTGTCGCCGCCGCTGATGATCTTGTAGTCGCCGCCGCGGTTCTCGATCTTCGCGGTGGAGGTGTTCAGGATCTCGCGGGTGACATCGAACCTGGAGGTCTTGTTCTCGACGGTAACGATGTTTTCGCGAACGTTGCCGTTCTCCTCCGTGATCTTGACGATCACGTTGCCGCGGTAGCCCTCGTTGGCCTCGACAGTGACGGTGCCCTTGTTCTCGTCCTTGAGAATCTTCACCTCGCCGTGCTTCGGCTGGATCAGGTTGCCGTCCTTGTCGTAGCCAAGGCCCCAGTCAATCTTCTCGCCCTTCTTCCACGGAATGGTGGTGACGCGGTCCTCGCTACCAGCGTTCAGGGTGTAGAAGAAGTTGTTGACGTTGACCTGGACGGAGTCGTTGACAGCGACGGTGTCGGTGACCTTCACACGGTAGATGTGCTGGTTGCCCTGGTCGTCGGTGATCAGGATCTCAACTTCACCCTCGCCCTCGAAGTCCTCGCGCGGGGTGATAACCAGCTTGCCGTCCTCGGAACGCTCGACGATAACAATGTCGGAACCCTTGATTATCTCGAAGGTCCACTTGTTGCCGATCTTCTCCGGCAGCTCGATGACCTTGGACTTCTCGTCGCGGGTGAAGCCTGCGAAGTAGTAGTACTCCGAGACTTCCTTCACGCGCTCGTAGTACTTCTCAACGAAGTACTTCTCAACGTCGGTGACCGTGGTGGTCACCTCGGTCGGCTCAGGTGTCACCGTGCTGGTAACCGTCTCAGTGACTGCCGGGTTGGTGGAAGTGATGGTGGTTACCGGCTGGGTGGTGCGGGTTGTGGTGACCGTTTCACCCGGCTTGGTGGTGACAACCGGGGTATCGGAAACGGTCTCGGTGGTGACAACAGGGGTGCCGGGCTCGGTCACGACAGTCTCGTGCGGCTCCGGGTTCACGGTGGTGGTAACAACCTTCGGCGTGTTGCGCTCGGTCACCGTGGTCACGACCTCGTGCGGCTCCGGGGTCACGGTGGAAGTGACAACCTTGCCCGGGACCTCACGGGTGCTGACGGTGGTGTACGCCGTCGGCAGAGTCGAACGCTCCGTCACAGTGGTGGCCGGGTTGGTCACCGTCTCGGTGATGGTGGTGTTCGGCAGGGTCGTCGTAACCGTCGCCTCTTGCGGGCGGGTGATCGTGGTGGTCACTGCCTCAGGAGTGCTGGTGGCCGTGGTAACGATCGTCGGGGTGTCCTTCGGCGGATTCTGATCCAGGCCCGGCTGCACGGGCGGGATCAGACGCTGGAAGGATTTACGCGGCACGATGTTGAAGTCGTAGTCCATCGGCAGGAGAACAGTGACGTACTCGCCCGACTTGACCGTCTTGGCAATCTGGTCGTGGCGAGCGGTCTTGATCAGGTAGTAGTTCGGCTCACCCTTAGGCGCATCGTGGCGGTCGATCCGGAAGCCGGTCAGCTGCTCAAACATCGATGTGCTGACCTTGCCGTTGACAACGTCCTCGCGTGCCTGGTTGAGGTAGCCGAGCTGGTTCGACAGCAGCGCACGAAGGATGCCGATCTTGGTCTCGATGGCACCCTTCTTGGAAGAATCGCCGTTGGCGTATGCCTTGTAGTCCTTCTGCAGCTCCTTGACAACGTTGATCGCTGCGATGTTGACATCCGAGCTGATGCTGTTGCCGGTGCCGACACGGCCGGAGGCACCAGTCAGCTTGCGCACCTCGTAGTTGCCGGAGTCCCACGGGTTACCGAGACCCCAGTCGATGCACCAGCCAGCGCCGACGCTGGAGGGCAGCAGCTCGATGGAAGAGTCACCTTTCGGCACAGACTTAATCTGCTGGTCGTAGCGGGCGAGATCCGCACCGCTGAGCTTGTCGTAGGCGTCAACGATCTGCTGGCTGGGAGTGTTGGTGCTTGCGGCCTGTGCAAGCGGTGCGGATACGACTGCACCCGAAGCCATAACACCGGTGACCACCATGGTCATCACGCGCTTTTTCAGATTTGCGTTTTGCAACGTCATAGTCCTTCAACGTCTAGGAGATATTCGAAGCAGCCTGGAGAAATCCTGAACACGGACCCCAAAACTGACAGACCCCTATTCAATCGCAATGAACCGGCGAAAAGAAGTCCTTAACACCCCTGAAAGCCAAAAAAGTGCAGATATTAAGACAAAACTTGGAAGTCCACCCCTCTGACCTCGACTTTTGACCCTATTCTTAGGTGAAAAAAGTAGGGTGATCTTCGCCACAAATCAAGCAAATGTTCAACAAATGGCCATCTAATGCTGAAAAACCCGGTGCCGAGCTGGCACCGGGTTTTACAGGCTACAGGGTGGTCTTACTTGGAAGAACCCTGGGAATCACCCTCGTCTTCAGAAGAAGAGGAGGAGCTGTCGGCCTCGCTCTGATCTGCGGCGGCCTCAGACGGCTTGCCGGAGGAGCCGTACATGAGGAAGTCGCTGTCAGTTGCCTTACCGAGCTGGTAGGAGGAAGTGACTTCCTCCTGGCCGCAGGCGCGGAGCACCTGGTCCACGATGAAGAGACCAGCGGTGATGGCGCCCAGAGCACCTGCAGCCATACCGAGCTGCTCAGTGTTGATGCCCTGGAATGCATTCTGGAAGCCCGCAGCACGCTGTGCGCGGTCGTTGTCGTAGATGCCCAGGCCGCGCTGGATGCGATCGTTTGCCTCACGCATCGCGCCGTTGATCTGAGCGGACACGCCCTCCAGACCCGGGATCTGAACCTGGGACAGGATGCCCAGCGGGATGGCCAGCAGCAGCGGCGCAGACAGGCCTACGAGGGAGGCGATGCACTTGCCGTCCAGCTCCGAGGAGCCCTGCTGAGTGGTGGTCTGCTCTTCCTGGGTGATGTTCAGGATGATCTTCTCATCCATGTTCACCTTGCCGTTCTCGACAGGAACAACCAGGATCTTACGGCCACCGTCCAGGTGGTCACCCGGCTTGACGTGCAACTTGCCGCCTTCGCCGACCTCGATCTCCTTGCCCGGCTCGAGCAGCTTCTTCTTCGTGCAGTCGTCGGTGTAGCAGACGTAGACCTCAACGGAGTTCTCGCCGCCCTTGACGTTGATGTCGTAGCCCTTGTCGCGGGAGCCGTTGGCCTCCGGTGCCGGCGGGGTAAGGCCCTCGGAGGTACGCGGAACTTCCATCTCGACGATGCGAACCGGATTGCCCTCGGAGTCGCGCTCCTCGACAACGATGGTGCCGGTCTTGTTCTCGGTCGGCTGGATGAACAGCTGGCCCTTGGAATCCGGAATCGGGTTCGTAACCAGGTCATTGCCGCGCACGACGTGCAGGGTGTTGCCCTTGCCCGGGACAATCTTGTCGTTGAAGTCGCGCTTGTAAACGACGCGCTCCTCAACGAACTTCAGCGGGGTCGGCTGCGCGACGATCTCGATCGTGTGGCGCTTGACTACCTTGCCACTCTTGTCCACCTCGACGACGGTGACGGTCCTGCCAATGGAGTCCTTGCCCTTCGGGGTCAGGACCCACTTGCCGGTCTTCTCGTCGACGGTCACGTTGACGTACTGCTCACCTTCTTCAACGCGAATCTCGTTCTTGTTGATGCGGGTGATGGTGAAGGTGCCGTCCTCGGTGAGCTTGAAGTTCTGCTCGCGCACACCGTCAGTGCCGCCGGTGCCGTTCGCGCCCGGAACAACGGTGATGTTGTAGATCTGGTAGACGCCGCGGTCGTTCTTGATCTTGAGCTGGGTCTTGCCCTCGGCGCCATCCTTCGGGGTCACGATGATGGTGTTGCCGTCCTTCTTGACGTCAACGAGGGACTCATCGGTGACCTCGTAGTCGGAGCCCTCCGGGAGGGTCAGGGTCAGCTTGCTGTTCGGGTTGAGGGTGATGTCATCCTCGTCCGGGGTGGACGGGGTGACGTTGAATTCCCAGATCTGGAACGGCAGATCGCGGGAGTTGAGGTTGTGGATGACAACCTTGCCCTTCGCGCCCTGCTTGAAGTAGACCTTGCCGTTCTCAATACGATCGACCAGCTCCTCGCCCTCGACGATCTTGAGGTTGAGCTGCTGCTCGTCGCTCGCGATACCCGGGGTGTCCGTATCCTCGACCGGGATCACCTGCGGCTTGATCTCCTCCGGAGTGACCTGGAGCGTCCACTTGGCAACAGTCTTGCCGTTCGGGGATTTCTCCTCGACGACGATGTCGCCCTCGAAGCCCGGGTTCGGCATGACGCGGAACTTGCCATCGTCGGTCTTGACCAGGGTTGCGTTTTCCTTACCCTCGGTGATCTCGAAGGTGTTGTCCTTGTTGCCCGGCTTGAAGTCAGCGGTGTTGCGGTCCTTGAGTTCCTGGTTGAACTCCGGAACCTCGTACTCCGTGTCCTCTGCCGGCTTGGCGACGATGGTGTAGACGCCCACGAGGACGCGGCCGCCGTTGCCGTCCGGCGCGTACAGGTTGAAGATGGCGGTGCCGTTGACCTTGTTGTTGATCTTGAAGCCGTTGTCGGTCTTCACCCACTCCCAGTTGGCCTCGTCGCCACCGGTCTGCTCCAGCTCCCAATCCTTGCCGGAGGTCTTGACATCAACGGAAGTGCCCTCGTTGATGGTGTGGGTCTCGACGTCGACCAGGACGTTTGCGCCCGGCTTGATGTCCAGGGTGTAGGTGTAGGTCTTGCCGTCGGCGTCCACAGCCTTGAGCACGGCCTTGCCGTTTGCGTCCGGCTTCGGGGTGATGATCCAGAAGCCGTCGCGCTTCTCAATGGACTCGATGAGGTCCTCGCCGGAGACGATCTCCGGCTTGGTCGGGATGTCCGCCTCGATGTCGAGCTTGTAGGAGTTGGCGTTACCGATCACGCGGGTCTGCGTGTACTTGTCGGAGGTGGCGTCGATGTTGAACTCGTAGACGTTCTTGTTGCCCGTCTTCTCGCCCTTGTCGTTCTTCTCAAAGACCTCGATCTTGACGTTGCCCTTGAGCACGCCGTCGTTGACCTTGACGTTGAGCTTGCCGTCCTTGACCTCGGTGGTGATCAGGCCCTTGCCCTCGAGGATCTCGTAATCCCAGCCGGCCGGGATGTCAATGCTCTGGTTCACGCCGGAAACACCCACGTTGAAGTAGTGGTTGTTCACGGTGACCTCACCGGTGGTCTCCACCTCGGTGGACTCGTTGACCACGTTGATCACGTACTCGTGGCGGTTGCCGTCGCCGTCCTTGACAACGATGCGGACCTTGCCGCTGCCTTCCCTCTTCGGGGTGATCTTGAGCACGGTGGTGCCGTCCTCGCGGATGTCCTTGGTCACCTCGACAAGGCCGTTGGAGTCGTCGATGAAGTCGATGTCCCAGCCCTTGAGGTCCTTGACCTCGATCTCCTGGGTCTTTTCACTGGTACGGAAGTCGAATGCGTAGGAGAAGTGGCGGAAGTAGCGCTCCACAACCTTCGTGGTGGTCTTCTCTTCGCGCTGCGTGCTGGTCACGGTGGTCGCCACAACCTTGGTCTGCGGTGCGGCGGTGACGGTTGCAGTCTGGGTGACAGCCGGGCGGGTTTCAGTGACCGTCTCTACCTTCGGCTCGAGGGTGCGGGTAGCAACCTCGGTCTGCTTCGCGCCAGTGACGGTCTCGGTCGGGGTGACAGTCTTGGTCACGGTGGAGTACACCGGTTCCCCGGAGACGGTCTCGGTCACGGTCGCAGCCGGGGCCGTCTTGGTCACGGTGATGTCCGGCAGCTTCTGGGTGGTGGTCGCGGTAGAGGTGGTGTCCTCCGGACGGCGGGTCTCGGTGACGGTCTTTTCCGCCTGGGTGACGGTGGCGATCTCCTGCTTGACCGGCTGAGTGTACTCGGTCTTGGTCACCGTCGGCTGCACGGTTTCCCGTTCAATGTATTCCCGGGGGCCGACCTCAACGGTCTTGGTGTGAGTCGGGGTCTCGGTCACGGTCTCGGTGATGGCCGGCACGGTGGTCCACTCGGTCACCGTGGTCTGGCCTTCCTTGACGCCCGGCTCGAAGCCCTCGAGGCCCGGCTGCGCAATGGTGATGATGCGCTGGTTCGTCGGCTCGATGGTCCGATCCTGGTACACGTTGTAGGAACGCGGCAGCAGGATGGTGACGTACTCACCCTCCTTCACGTTCAGGCGGGACGAAGCTTCGTCGTTCTTGACCAGGTAGTAGTTTGCCTGGCCGGTCTGCTCGAAGTAGCTCTGGCGCACCTCGAAGCCGGTCCACTGCAGGAACTGCTGGGCGGTCATCGGCTTCACACCCGCGTAGTGGATATTGCCGGTGCCTTTAATCCAGCCACGCAGCAGGTTCAGGGTTTCCTTGTGGTTGGACAGCAGGGCCTGCAAAGCCGCATTCTTGGTCCTCGCATCCGCGTACTTGCCCTGCTGGACATCCGTGAGCATCAGCTTGGTCAGGTTGATGGCTGCGCGCTGGATATCCGGGTCGATCTTCAGGTTGCCGCCCATGTCGCCGTTGAAGCCGTAGAAGCCGGACGTGCCGTCGAGCTTGCGCACCTCGTAAGCGGTATTCGCCTTCGGGGTTTCTAGGTCAGCGTCGATGCACCAGCCCGGGCCCAGCGGGGTCCAGTACTGGCCAGAAATCTGGGCGTTTCTGTCCCATTTCTGTTCCTGGTTGTACTCGATAGCAGCCTGCTCAACATTGGAGGCGAGCTGGGAGTACTGGCTGGTAACGGCCTCGTCTGCAGTAGCAGCGGGAGCGACAGCGGCTGCGCCACCGAATGCAACAGCACCGGAGACCACCATGGCCATGATGCGCTTTTTCAGATTTGCGTTTTGCAACGTCACAGTCCTTCAACGTCTAGGAGATATTCGAAGCAGCCTGGAGAAATCCTGAACACGGACCCCAAAACTGACAGACCCCTATTCAATCGCAATGAACCGGCGAAAAGAAGTCCTTAACACCCCTGAAAGCCAAAAAAGTGCAGATATTAAGACAAAACTTGGGCAGTCGTCCCTCTGACCTCGCCTTTTGGCACACTTCTCAGTTGAAAAAAATAGAGTGATCTTTGCCACAAACCGGGCGGTTGTTCAACAACCGGCGCGGTCAGCGTTCTAACAGGGTTCCAACGGCCCCGACGTCTTGTCCCCGCGCACCCGCTTGAGCACATTCTCAGCGGATATCAAGCACATGGGCACGCCAACGCCAGGTGTGGTGGTGGCTCCGGCGTACAGCAAGTTGTCCATCTTCCGGCTCCGGTTGGACCCGCGCAGGAACGCGGATTGCCGCAGCGTGTGCGCCGGTCCGAGCGACCCGCCGGACCATGCGTGGTAGCGCTCCGCAAAGTCCGAGGGGCCGAGCGTCTGCTTGACGACGATCCTCCGGTCCAACCCCTCAACCCCACACCTTTGCGCAATCTGCGCAACCGCCGCCTCGGCGATGCGCCGCACCTGCTCGGAGGCCTCGCCGCGGTACATGTCGCCGTGGCCGATGGCAGGGTCCGCGGGTACGGGTACCAGCACGAACAGGTTCTCGTGGCCCGCCGGCGCCACCCCGGGGTCCGTGGCGGACGGCTTGGACACGTAGATGGATTCCGACGCGCCGAGCGGGCGGCTGGCAACAGGACCGTCGAAGACAGCGTCGAAGTCGTCCGCCCAATCCTCGCTGAACACGAAGTTGTGGTGCGCAAGCTCCGGGATCTCGCCCTCGACACCCAGCATGACTAGCACCGTGCCCAGGCCCGGGTCGCGCGGGGCGAACCAAGATTCTTTGTAGGTGCGTTTGTTCTTCGGCAGAAGGTGCGTTTCGGTGTGGTGGAGGTCCGCGGCGGAGATGACTAGGTCGGCGGGGAGCCTTTGGCCGTCGATAAGCACGACGCCCCCGTCCTCGATCGCGGCAACTTCCGCGCTGAAGCGAAACGCCGCGCCCTGCTCCACCGCGAGTGCGTAAAGCGCGTCCATCACCGCCGCGAACCCGCCCATCGGGTACTGCACGCCCTGCGTCAGATCCGTGTGGCTGAGCAGGTGGTACATGCTCGGCGTGCGGCTCGGGTGGGAGGACAAAAACACCGACGGGTACGTCAGCATCTGGCGCAGGCGCGTGTCCGTGAAGCGCCGCGCCACGAACGAGTCCAAAGGCTCGGTGAGGTAGCGCGCCAAACGGGCGTACTGGCCGCGGATGCGCGCCAGCGGCTTGAGGGAACGGAAGTTGGTGTACAGGAAGTTCTCCAGCGCGAGGTTGTAAGTTTCCTCCGCGCTGTCCAGGTACTGCAAAAGCTTCGCACCGGCGCCCGGTTCAAGCTCGTCGAAGAGCTTGGCGGCGTTGTCGCGGCCGGAGCGCACATCGATGGGTTCACCGGTTTCCGGGAAAAGGCGGTAGGCGGGCGTGAGCGGCTGAAGGTCCAGCACGTCCTCGGTGCGCTTGCCAAACAGCGAGGAGAAGTGGTCGAACGCGTCCGGCATCAAGTACCAGCTCGGCCCGGTGTCGAAGCGGAACCCGCCCACCGTTTCATTGCCGGCGCGGCCGCCGTAAGTGGGCAGCTTCTCCACCACCGTGGTCTGGATGCCCTCCCGGGCCAGCAACGCGGCAGTGGCCATGCCGGCCACCCCGGCGCCGATCACGATCGCGGACTTCGGTTGTGCAGTCATTGTCGTGCAGCTTTCTTCAGAGCGCGGGCCGTAAGGGCCAGCTTGCGGTGGTTGGGCACACTGATGCGCGTCGTCTGCAGCTGCGCTGCCGGTGTTGCCGCGATCATGGAGTTGAGCTCCCGAAACAGAGCCTCGGCGGCGGCCACTCCCCCGCGCACAGACCGCGGCAGAAGCGCGATGGCCTGCTGGGCGCGGTCCAGCTCAGCGTTGATGTCGTTGGTCAGGGAGGTCTTTAGGGCGTCGTCAAGCTGGGTGCCAAAGTACGCACGCCCCAGCGCACGACGGTCCTCCCCCAGGTCGCGCAGGAAATTGACCTTCTGAAACGCGCTGCCGAGCGCACGGGCGCCGTCCTCCAGCACGGGGCGGTCCGGGGTGTCGCGGCCGCGCAGGAAAATGTCCAGGCAGATCAGCCCGATCACCTCAGCCGAGCCATATATATAGGTATCCAACTCCTCCGGCGTGAACTCCGTTTGCGTCAGATCCGCGCGCATGGAGGCGAAAAACGCCTCCACGTGGCTGTTGTCGATGTTGCACGCGCGGTGCGTGCGCGCCCACGCATGCAGCACCGGATCCGTGTGGAAACGGTGGCTCGGCGCGTGGAGCACCTGCTCCTCGTACAGGTCGAGGGCGGTTTCCGGGCACTCGTTGGCCTGGTCTGCTGCGCCGTCCACAATCTCGTCCGCAATGCGCACCACGGCGTACAGGTTGCGGATGTGCGTGCGGTCCGGCTTTGCCAACGCCTTCGTGGCCAGGGAAAAGCTTGTGGAATACCGCGCGATCACCTGCGCCGCCGCTTTGTCCGCCATGGCGTCGTAGCGGGAGAGGTAGGTGTTCACGGCTGTGAGCTTACCGCGCGGTGACGGCGCTACTCCTTGGACTTGTCGTAGGTGGCGTTAGCGATGATCTCCTTCGCCTCATCCTGCGAGAACCCTTCCCCGCGCAGGCTGATCATCTCCATGGTGGACACGTTGCCGGTCTCGGAATTCTCCGCGGAGAGGAACAGGCCGTCCCAGTAGTCGCCGTCATCGTCCACGGCCTCGAAGTAGGACACGATCGCCTTGTCCGCGCCGTCCACCTCGGCGGCGTCGTCCCCCTTCGGCTCAATCTTCGTGTCCTGGGCGAAAATGTTGCCGTACAGCACGGCCGCGTTAGTCGCGTCCGCCTCATGCGCTACGCCGGTGTCCTTGCTCAGCCGGATCTGCACCGTCATCGCATCCTCGCTGTCGCGCGCGCCCACCACCCACGGGTCCTTAATGGAATCCGGGTCGCTGGACTGATCAAACTTGGACCAACCCTTCGGCACCCGGACAGTCAACGGCCCGGAGCTGACCTCCAGCATGCCGTTCGTCTCGCTTGTCTCGTTTGTGTTGTTTGTCTCGTTCGTCTCCTCTGCCCCGCATGCCACAACACCCAGGCACAGCGCTGCGGCGGCAGCCACGGAGAAGATTTTTCGCGTCATGTCAAGCCTCCCTTAATAGTTTTGGCTGCGATAGTACTGGCGGGGAGGTCACTGCTGCAGGGTTCTCACTTTCACAGTTGAAAGTGCGAAGCTTACGTCGCAAAGCAAAAAGGCCCCCTCCGCGTGGAGGGAGCCATTCTGTGGAGCATAGGAGAATCGAACTCCTGACATCCTGCTTGCAAAGCAGGTGCTCTACCAACTGAGCTAATGCCCCGTTGCCCTTTCGGGCAGTGGGCCTAGCAAGAATCGAACTTGCGACCTCATCGTTATCAGCGATGCGCTCTAACCGACTGAGCTATAGGCCCTTGGAACGAATAGGAATATTACAGAGCACCCCATGGACCTCCAAATCGCCAGCGTAACGGGCATAACGAGCGATTGCTTATCGACGTTTAAACCTCCGGTACGACGGGGGTATCGGGAGGGGGTGGGCGGTTTCCGAAAGTGGTGAACAATCCGGCGAGTTGGTGGCATGGGCAGGGATTATTCACTGCCGGTGGTGTGCAACGGCTGGTTATCGCGCCGCACCTGGTTTTCATTTATTCCACTGCAATTTATACGGTGGTTATTTCGGGTCCAAAACAGGCGTGATCGTTGAACAATGTGAGCGGTTTTTGGGCGGATTGGTGAACAATCAACAAGCTAGAAGGCCTAGAAACGTTGAACAATCGGCGCGAAGTGTTGAACGATCCGGCTCCTTCCCCGCCCCGGTTTACCTGCGCATACTCCTTGCATAAAGTCGTAGCCATCGAAGCAGCAACAACCCGCCGCCACTCACGAAGGAGCCACGAGATGCGCGCACCGATGAAGGCAAAAGCCGCAGCCGCAGGCGTACTCGCAGCAGCACTTACCCTCACCGGCATCCAGCCCGCCGCCGCCGACGATGCGGCGGACTTCGCCGCCCTCTCCGAGGCCGAATACACCGTCGACTCCGACAACGACGGCCTGCCGGACGAGTGGGAAACCGACGGCGTCGTGCTCCTGGACGGCACCGAACTGCGCCTCAACGACTGGGGCGTCGACCCCAACCGCCCCGACCTGTTCCTCCAGCTCAACTGGATGGCGCCGCACAACGGCAAGTCCTTCGCGCCGTCGCCGCAGGCGCTGCAGGACATGGTGGAGCTTTTCGACGACCACGGCATCGCGCTGCACATCGACGCGGGTGAGACCTTCACAAACATCCCCAACTACACGGAGTTTCACGGCGGCGAGGTGCTCCCCTACGAGCAGTTCTACTTCGACGACGAAATCGCCGGCGTGCGCCTGCTCAACGACATTGACACCCACCTAGGCGACCGCCAGAACGTCTTCCGCCTCGGCCTCATCGGCGACCAGATCGCCCGCGGCAACATGACCACCGGCGTGTCCATGATCGGCGACTCCTCCTTCTTCGTGGCCAACAACGCCGGGATCACCACGGACGATGAGCTGCGCAACACGATCCTCCACGAGTTCGGCCACACCCTGGGTCTGCGCCACAACGGCGCCGCCGACGTCACCCGTAGGCTGCCGCGCAGCCACTCCGCGGCGCCGGAGTACCGCTCCGTGATGAACTACGACTATCAGTTCTCCATCTTCAACTTCTCCGAGGAGGCCTACACCGCAGAAAGCCCCCGCGGCCCGGTCGAGGTCCCGGCGGACTGGGACGCGCTGAGGCTGAACAGCCCGCGCATCGGCCGCGACGCCATCGAGCTTGGTGCCCGCACCGTCTCCCACGGCGCTGTGGCGGCCACCCCGGCAAACCAGCCCGACCAGCCCGAGCAGGCAGACAAGCCGGCTGAGGCTCCCACCGACACGAACGTGGCGGCCATCATCGGCTCCGTCGTCGCGGTCCTGGCGGTGCTGGGCATCGCGGGCGCGGCTTACGCCTCCATGAACGGCCTGCTGCCCTTTTAGGCTCGCGCATCAACAACGCCCCGGCGCTTCCCACGCGGAGAAGCACCGGGGCGTTTCGGGCAATGTAGTGGCGGATGCCTCGCTGTCGATGAACTACTTCGCCCGGTTGGACATGGTGAAGTTGACGCCGCCTACCAGGTCCGCGATCGCGTTGTACATGATCACGGTCAGCGGGGCCATGATCACCTGGAAGAGGAACCCCACCAGGCCGAGCAGGCCGGCGGCGGACATCGCCAGTTTCATGTCCACCACCTGATCGCCGCCCACGCCGCCGATCAGCGAGTTGATGGATTCGACGACCCCGGCGCGCTCCAGCCCGTAGTAGACGAGCACGCAGGCGCCCATCCAGGCGATGAAGCCGAGGAAGGCCAGCAGCGTTGCCACCTTGAAGGCGGAGCCGGCGCCGATGTGGCGCACGGTCACTTTACGGACTGCCACGGGCTACTCCTTGTCCTCGCCGGAGGCGTCGTCGGCGGAAGCGCCGTCGCTAAGCGCCTGCTCGATGGTCTTCTGGCCCGTGGCCACGGCGGTGGCCTCCTCCTCGCCGGCGTCCTCGACGTTGCGGTCGATGGCCAGCAGGTCCACGCCGTCCGCGAGATCCACAAGACGCACGCCCATGGTGGCGCGGGAGGACGGGCGGATCTGGTCCACCTCGGTGCGGATTACGCCGCCGGCGGAGGTGATGGCGAAGATCTGGTCGTCCTCGGCCACCGCGAGCGCGCCGATGAGCTTGCCGCGCTTCGGGGTGTACTTGAAGGTCATCACACCCATGCCGCCGCGGCCCTGGGCGTTGTACTCCTCAACCGCGGTGCGCTTGCCGTAGCCGCCGGAGGTGGCCACCAGCAGGTACTCGCCGTCCTTGGCCACCGTCATGGCCAGCAGCTGGTCGTCGCCGCGGAAGCGCATGCCCTTCACACCGGCGGTGGCGCGGCCCATGGGGCGCAGCTGCTCGTCGTCCGCGGAGAAGCGGATGGACTGGCCCTGCTCGGACACCAGCAGCAGGTCGTCGTCCTCGCTGGCCAGCACGGCGCCGATGAGCGCGTCGCCCTCGTTGAGGTTGATGGCGATCAAGCCGGCGGAGCGCGCGGACTCGTAGTCGGTCAGGCGGGACTTCTTCACGCGGCCGTCGCGGGTGGCCAGCACCAGGTAAGGAGCGTCCTCGTAGGACTGGATCTGTATGATCTGGGCGATCTTCTCCTCCGGCTGGAATTCCAGCAGGTTGGCCACGTGCTGCCCGCGGGCGGTGCGGCCCGCCTCTGGCAGCTCGTAGGCCTTGAGGCGGTAGACGCGGCCGAAGTTGGTGAAGAAGAGGATCCAATCGTGCGTGGAGCAGATGAAGAAGTTCTTCACCACGTCGTCCTGCTTCAGCTCGGCGCCGCGCACGCCCTTCCCGCCGCGCTTCTGGGACTTGTAGGCGTCCACCTTCGTGCGCTTGGCGTAGCCGGTGGAGGTGATGGTGACCACCACGTTCTCGCGGGCGATGAGGTCTTCTTCGGTGACGTCGCCGGTGGCGGCGACGATCTGGGTGCGGCGCTCGTCGCCATACTTATCGACGATCTCTTTCAGCTCGTCGCCCACAATCTGGCGCTGACGCTCCGGCTTAGCCAGGATGTCCTTGTAGTCTGCGATCTGCTTCTCAATGGCGGCCAGGTCGTCGATGATCTTTTGGCGCTCCAGGGCCGCCAGGCGGCGCAGCTGCATAGCCAGGATCTCGTTGGCCTGGATCTCGTCGACGTCCAGCAGCTTGATCAGGCCCTCGCGCGCCTCGTCCACGGTGGCGGAGTTGCGGATCAGGGAGATGACCTCGTCCAACGCGTCGAGCGCCTTGACCAGGCCGCGCAGGATGTGGGCGCGCTTTTCCGCCTCGTCCAGGCGGTACTGGGTGCGGCGCACGATGACTTCGATCTGGTGCTTGACGTAGAAGCGCAGCATCTGGTCCAGGCGCAGGGTGCGCGGAACGCCGTCGACGATGCTGAGCATGTTGGCGGAGAAGTTCGTCTCCAGCGCGGAGTGCTTGTACAGGTTGTTCAGCACCACGCGCGGCACCGCGTCGCGCTTCAGCGTGACCACGATGCGCATGCCCACGCGGTCGGAGGATTCATCCTCGATCTTCGAGATGCCCACCATCTTGCCTGCGGTGACCTGCTCGGCGATGTTGTGGATGAAGTTGTCCGGGTTGACCTGGTACGGCAGTTCCGTGATGGTGATGACCTGGCGGTTGCCGATCTCTTCGATCTCCGTCACACCGCGCATGCGGATCGAACCGCGGCCGGTTGTGTAGGCGTCCTTGATGCCCTGGTCGCCCACGATGAGGCCTGCCGTGGGGAAGTCCGGGCCCTTCACGCGCTCCGTCACGGCGTCGAGGGTGGACTGCTCGTCGGCGTCGTGGTTCTCCAGGATCCAGTAGATCGCCTCCGCCAGCTCGTTGAGGTTGTGCGGCGGGATGTTGGTGGCCATGCCGACCGCAATGCCGTTGGAGCCGTTCATGAGCAGGTTGGGCACGCGCGACGGCAGGACGGTGGGCTCTTGGGTCTTGGAGTCGAAGTTCGGCGCGAAGTCCACGGAGTTTTCGCGGATGTCGCGAACCATCTCCATGGCGATCGGGGTGAGCTTGCACTCCGTGTAACGCATAGCGGCCGGACCGTCGTTGCCCGGCGAGCCGAAGTTGCCCTGGCCGTCCACCAGCGGGTAGCGCATGGCCCACGGCTGCGCCATGCGCACCAGGGTGTCGTAGATGGCGCTGTCGCCGTGCGGGTGGTAGTTACTCATGGTCTCGCCGACGGCCTTCACGCTCTTGACGTAGGAGCGCTCGGGGCGGAAGCCCGCGTCGTACATCGCGTAGATCACGCGGCGGTGCACCGGCTTCATGCCGTCGCGCACCTCGGGGAGGGCACGACCCACGATCACGCTCATGGCGTAATCGATGTAGCTGGTCTGCATCTCCTCGTTGATGTCGATTGGTTGAATGCGGTCCAAGCCGCCAGTGGTGTCATCAGCCATGGTTAAGCAGTTTAGCGGGCTTCTGTGCCTTTTCACGCTAGCCGCGTGGTATCACAGTGGTATGGCTATGACGCTCCGGCTGACCGCAGACGAGGACAAAGCGCTCGTGTTATTGGCTTCAGCGTGGGGGTGCTCGAAGCAGGAAGCCGCGCGGCGTGCGGTGGTCTCTACAGCATCGCGCCTGCTTGACGACGCCACCGTCACCGACCTCGCCCGCTCCCTCATCCCGTCCTATTCCGGAATGGAATCGCGCATCCGGCAGGCGCGCGGATGAGGGGCTTTTCCCCCGAGCAGCTCCTGGCCATCGCGGACGAGTACTGCTCCTTCCACGGCTGCCAGGTCCGCTCGTTCGCTGCCCTGGCCGCCTGCGCCGCCGTGCCCGGCGCCCGGCTCCACGGTGTGGCCGTGTTCGACTCCGTGGACGCTGCCGCCGCGGCGCTTTCTGAGGCCGTGGTGGCGCTTTCGCCGCTGTCGGACTCCAACGAGGGGTTCGCTGCTGTCGTGGCGGAGGTGTATCGGAGGTGGGCGGATGCTCGTCGATAAGCAACCGTTTTGTACGAACCAACATTTTTCAAAGGTTTCGGCCCTAAAACCCCAGGTCAAGAATTTTGGTTGTTGATTCGTACAAAACCGCGCTGGGTGAGAATGGCCCGCAACTGACCAATCAGCAATCCAAGCGTGCCTTGCGTGTAGCGCAATGCGGTCCACTGCTGGACAGCGAGCGCGCGGTCGACGGTGTTGTCGTAGATGCGCTGCTTCTTCTCCTCGTGGTGGATGCCGTCGTAGAACAACGCAATCTGGACTTCGGGGAACCCCAGGTCAGCACGGGTAAGCGGGCGTCCATCCTCAACAAATTCCACCTGTTCCTCCAATCGGAGCCCAAACTCCGCGGCCACCTTTGCAGCCAACAACCGCATCTCGGTTTCTTTCGGCGAATCCGCGAGCACGCTTGAAGACTTCAGCACCGACGCAAGCCAACGGACGGCCAGTCGGTTGTGGCCTACCTCTGAGATCTCCTCGGGGGTGAGCCCGAGAAAGCGGCGGCTGGCGTCGACGAGCTGGACCGCGCGCACAAACACCTCTTCATCCTCGGACCCGTGCACGGGCCACAAACATTGCTGAGTTCGGATGAGCTTGAGCGCCTGCACCACGGCAACAGGTGGCGCGGCCACGCTGATCGGTTCCCCGCGACACAACAGATGCCACGTTTCCCCTGGCCGGAGGGGTTTCCTCACCACCGTAGGAGTGAATTGGGTACCCCACTGCTTGCGCCCGCACGTCGGTGAGATTAAGACAGTGTCGTGCGCGTCCACCAGGTACGGCAGCCCGTACAAGGCCAGCGCGCCGAAGCCAGTGAGCGTGGTCCCCGGGTGCGTGAGCGCGTGGGCGGCTGCTCGGTACTCGGCCGGGACGGGATAGCGCACGCGATGCGGGTGGCGGACGGAATCGCGGATGACAATGCTGTCTGGGCGCAGCACGTGGCGCGGCACCTGGAACTTCCCGTTCACGCTGGTCATTCCGGGTAAAAGTCGCCCGGGGTTCGGGTAGAGCAGCGAGCCAGCGGTGCTGGTCATGCCGTTGTATGGGTGGGTCATGTGTCTTAGACGCGCGCAACCACCCGGCGGTTCCCCGCGCCGCCTAACATGTTCTCCATGAAGAAAACTGCCGCGGCGCTGACTGCCGCCTCCCTCACCGCTGCCGCGCTGACCGTGCCTGTATCCGCCTCCGCACAGGAGACCGCGATTTCGCAGCTGTCCTCGACCAGTTCGAAGGGGTCGTCCAAGCCGGACTACTACCCGGATTACGACAAGGGCATCGAGGCGCCGGAGAAGCGCGCCCTCGAGGGATCGTACACGGGCTCGGCGCCGATTTCCCTGGCCATTGCGCTGTTGAGCACTGTGGCTGTCGCGCAGATCATCGTGGATTTCGTGCCCCAGGCGCGCGAGGCGGTGGATAACGTGGCCAAGCAGTTCAACCTGGAGTGGGCCCCGGGGTCGTCGGAAGGCAACCGCATCATCCCGGCGCAGGAGATCACGGCGTTTGTGCAGTCCTACGCGGACGAGTACCTGCCCCAGCGGTAGCACCACCCCACCCCCTGTGTTACGGTTGTGCCCGTTGTGGTTGCAGTGATCCATGTGACTAATGGGAAGTCTGGGTACTGTGGTGGAAGAGCTGCAACCGAAAACGGCCGGTCCCGCACCGGCCGTTTTTCCCGTTAAACTGGCGGCCATGACTGATCTTTCCCAGCTGCTCGACGCAGCCAAGCGCCCCCAGGTCGTCCAGGAGATCACCTCCCTTGTCGACGACACCGTCTCCCGCCAGTCCGGCCTGACCGGCATGGCGCTCAAATCCGCCGTCGCCGCGGGCAAGAAGGCCGACGCGGATGCCGTTTCCAAGGGCGTGAACAAGTTCCTGCCGCAGATTGTGGAGGAGCTTAACCCCCACTGGTCCGCGTACCAGGAATCCGGTGAGCAGGGCTTCGGCCAGTTTTTGGCGGGCCGTGAGGATGACGTCGTCAAGTCCATGCTCGACGCCGGCGACAAGCAGGCCGATTCCATGCCCGGCCCGGTGAAGAAGGTCTACTCCACGCTGCGCGGCAAGGCCGCGAAGATCGTCGGCCCGTCGCTGCCGCAGCTCGGCGAGATCGTGGAGCGTTTTGCTTAGCGACGTCACCTTCGGCCCACCGCGCACGATTTAACATAAGGCCCCGGCGATATTTCCCCTACCTGGGGAAACGCCGGGGCCTTACGCGTTGAATGTCAGATCGTGCGCGACTAGACGTCCAGGAAGCGGACATCCTTCGCCTTGCGGGTGATAAAGGAGCGGCGCGCGGCCACGTCGTCGCCCATCAGGATGGAGAACAACTCGTCGGCGCGCTGGGCGTCCTCGAGCTCCACCTTGCGCAGGATGCGCGTATCCGGGTCGAGGGTGGTTTCCCACAGCTCCTTGGCGTTCATCTCGCCCAGACCCTTGTAGCGCTGGATGCCGTCGTCGGTGTTGATCTTGCGGCCAGCCTCCAGGCCCTCCGCCAGCTGAGCGTCGCGCTCGCGGTCGGAGAAGGCGTAGCCCGGCTCGCCCTTGCCCCACTTCAGCTTGTACAGCGGCGGGTTGGCCAGGAACACGTGGCCGTTTTCCACCAGCTCCGGCATGAAGCGGAACAGCAGCGTCAACAGCAAAGTTGCAATGTGCTGGCCGTCCACGTCCGCATCGGCCATGAGCACGATCTTGTGGTAGCGCAGCTTTTTGATGTCGAACTCGTCGTTGATGCCTGTGCCGAGCGCGGTGATGATGGCCTGGACCTCCGCATTTTTGAGCACGCGGTCCATGCGGGCCTTCTCTACGTTCAGGATCTTGCCACGCAGCGGCAGAATGGCCTGGTACATGGAGTCGCGGCCGCCCTTGGCGGAGCCGCCTGCAGAGTCGCCCTCCACGATGAACAGCTCGGACTTGGACGGGTCCTTGGAGCGGCAGTCCGCGAGCTTGCCGGGCAGCCCGCCCAGGTCGGTGGCGGACTTGCGGCGCACCAGGTCGCGGGCCTTGCGGGCCGCCTGGCGGGCTTGGGAGGAGGAGACGGCCTTGTTCACAATGGCCTTCGCCTCGGCCGGGTTGGCGTCGAACCAGTCCGAGATGTTCTCGTTGACGGCGCGCTGGACAAAGCCCTTGACCTCGGTGTTGCCCAGCTTCGTCTTGGTCTGGCCCTCGAACTGCGGGTCGGCCACGCGCACGGACACGACGGCGGCCAAGCCCTCGCGGCAGTCGTCGCCGGTGAGATTCGGCTCCTTGTCCTTGAGCAGCTTGTGGTCACGCGCGTACCGGTTCATCAGCGACGTCAGCGCGGCGCGGAAACCCTCCTCGTGGGTGCCGCCCTCGTGGGTGTTGATGGTGTTGGCGAAGGTGTGCACGGACTCCTTGAAGGAGCCGTTCCACTGCATGGCCACCTCGGCCTCCAGGCCGTCGCCCTTCTGGTCGAAGCCGATGATGGTCGGGTGGATCGCCGTCTTCGACTTGTTCAGGTGCTGCACGTAGTCGATCAGGCCGTCCGGGTAGTAGAAGGTGACCTTCTTTTCCCGCTTCTTCTTCACGTCCGGGGCGACCTCGTCGCCCGGCTCCACCGTGTCGCCGTCGCCGTCCTGGTCGACCTCGGACGCGTCGACGGTCTCGACCGAGTCGTCGAACGAGTCGCCGTCGATTGCTGCTGCCGTGTCGCCCTCTTCAGCGATGGCCTCGAGCTCGAGCTCCTCGTCGGTGACACGCTGGTCCGTCAGCGTGATGGTCAGGCCCTTGTTCAAAAACGCCATTTCCTGCAGGCGACGCGAGATGGTGTCGTAGTTGAAGTCGACGGTCTCGAAAATCTCCGCGTCCGGCCAGAAGCGGATGGAGGTGCCGGTGCCGCGGGCGTTGCCGCCCTCCACCAGCTCGTCCGGCACGGCCATCTTGAATTTCTGGTACCAGTGCTTGCCGTCGCGCTTGATGTCCGCCTCGACGCGGGTGGAAAGCGCGTTGACCACGGAAATGCCCACGCCGTGCAGGCCGCCGGAGACCGCGTAGGACTCCGAGTCGAACTTGCCGCCGGCGTGCAGCTGGGTCATCACCACCTGCACTGTCGGGGCGCCGGACGGGTGCATCTCCACCGGGATGCCGCGGCCGTTGTCCACGACCTCCACGCCGCCGTCTTCCAGCAGGGTGACGTCGACGCGGTCGGCGTAGCCCGCCATCGCCTCATCGACCGAGTTGTCCACGACCTCCCACACCAGGTGGTGCAGGCCACGCACGCCTGTCGAGCCGATGTACATGCCCGGGCGCTTGCGCACCGCCTCGAGGCCTTCGAGGATGGTGATCGATGACGCGTCGTAATGGGGTTGCTGCTCTGCCACTTTCGGGAAGCTCCTCCATGCGTGAATGTGGGCCTAAAGCCCGTTGAACCTGTCTCATCTTACACGGTGAGGGGGCCATACCGGGGACCCGTCCGGCCCGCGAGAGGGCGTTTCACGCGCGTTTTTCGCAGATGCTTACCCGTAGGTGTCGCGGGGGCCGCGGCCTTTGACATGCAGCGGCCCGTAACGCCAGCTCTTCGTCTTCGGCCCGTACACGTGCAGCTTGGTCACTACGTCCGGCCCGACCTTCGCCGCGATCGCTGCGAGCACCTCGCGCTGCATGTACTTCATCTGTGTGGCCCAGGCGGTGGAGTCGCAGCTGACGTGCACTTCGTTGTTCTTGATCATCTCCACCCGCGTGTGCTGCGCGATCTTCTCGCCCACCAGCTCGCCCCAGTGGCCCATCACCCACCCGTGCGCCATCTTCTCGGTCCAGTCGCGTTTGCGTATTTCGCTGCCCAGAAGGCTGCTGAATGACGACACTTTGTAGCTGCGCGGCAGTGCGCGCCCGTCGAGTCCTGTGGGGATGCCGCGGACATCTGCTTTACGACGTCCCTCCGGCACCTCAATTCCCGGAACCGTGATGGCGGCCTGTGGTCCGTCGTGAAGCGACGGTGTGTTGCGTCGCGGGACGGCGGAGCTGCCCTGGTGCGACAGGTCCGGCAGGCGGCCGCCGCGGCGGCGCGCGGTGTCGCGGACGGTGTCGAAGCTGCGCTTAATCAGATCGCTCAATGGCACTCACCCCGTCTTGCATGCTCACGCTGTAGCGCGCGGCCACGGCGTCGTCGAGGTTGCCGGGCAGATCGTCGCCCACCGCGGCGGTGACCAGGACCTGCTCGGCGTCGGAGGCGACGTGCACGAGGCGTTCGCGGCGCTTGGCGTCCAGCTCGGCGAAGACGTCGTCGAGGATGAGCACCGGGTCCGAACCCTCGCTGGCCAACAATTGGTATTCGGCCAGGTGCAGCGCCAACGCGTAGGACCAGGTTTCGCCGTGGGAGGCGTAGCCCTTCGCGGGCTGTTCGCCGAGCATGAGCGTTAAATCGTCGCGGTGGGGCCCCACCAGGGTCGCGCCCCGGTCGATCTCGTCCTTGCGGCGCCGGCCCAGCTCGGAGAGCATGGCGGCCTCGAACACCGCCGGGTCGCGCGAGGGCCCGCCGGCGAGCTCCGTCACCGCGCGGTCCAGCGTGGAGCTGTACGCCACCGACGCGGGGCGCGACTCCGGGGCGACGGACTGGTAGGCCTCGGTGATGCGGTCCGCCAACTCATCGACGAGCGCCAAGCGCCCCGCCACCACCTGCGCGCCGAGCGCCGCGAGCTGGCCGTCCCACACATCCAGAGTGGAAAGCGCGCTGGCGCCGTCTGCGTCCTGGTAGCCACGGCGCAACGCCATGTTCGAGCTTTTCAGCAGCGCGTTTCTCTGGCGCAGCACTTTCTCGTAATCCGCGCGGGCACCGCCGAGCCTTGGCGTGCGAAGCGCTGCGAGGTCGTCCAAGAACTTGCGACGCTCCGCCGGCTCACCCGTAATGAATCGCAGATCCTCCGGGGAAAACATGACCACCCGCAGCACTCCGAGCAGCTCCCGGGCGGATTTGAGCCGGGTGCGGTTGATCTGCGCTTGGTTCGCCCCGTGCGCCTTGATCAACAGATGCGTCGTCAGCGCCCGGCCCTCGTTGACCGTGGTGGCGGAGACGCGGGCATTGTCCGCGGAGGCGTGGATGAGCGGAGCATCCGTCGATACGCGGTGGCTCGACAACTTCGACGAGTAGTGAACCGCCTCAACGATGTTGGTCTTGCCGTGGCCGTTGCGGCCCGCAAACACCGTCACGCCCGGCTCAAGCTTGAGGTTCAGCTCGGGCCACGAGCGGAAATCACGCAGATCAAGCTCGCGGACGTGCATAGGCTAGCCCGGCAGGCGCACCGGCATGAGCAGGTAGGTGAAGTGGGTGTCCGGGGTAGGGAACGCGCCGTCCTCGCCGCGCTCCGGCATCTCCTCCGGCTGCGGGATCATGATCGCCGGGCGGGAAGCCTCCGTGAACCCGAACACGACGCGGTCGGTGCCGATCACCGACAGGCCGTCGCGAAGATAGCCCGCGTTGAACGCGATGAGCAGCTCATCGACGCCCGTAAACGCCGCCGGCAGCGTTTCCTGCGCCGCACCGGAATCCGCGCCGGAGGAAAACAGCGTCACCTCGCCCTCGGTGAAGTGCATGCGCAGCTGCGCGTTGCGGTCCGCGACCAGGCTGACGCGACGGATGGACTCCAACAGCGGCGCGACCTCCACCGACGCCATCGCGGTGTGTGTCTTCGGCAGCAGCGGAGCGACGTTGGGAAAGTCGGCATCCAGCATGCGCGTGGTGGTCTCGCGGTTGCCAGCGTGCAGGCCGAACAGGCCTTCGCCGCCGATGTTGTCGGCCGCGCCCGCAGCCAACTCCACCGGGTCGTCGATGCTGGTATCCAGCGTCCTCGCGTTATCCAGCAGCGTCTTCGCCGGGATGAGCAGATCCGCCTTCACGTCCGCGCTCGCCGGCTCCCACGTCAGGTGGCGCTGCGCCAGACGGAAACGGTCCGTGGCGGTAAGAGTGACATTTTCCCCGTCGATCTCCACGTGGATGCCGGTGAGCATCGGCAGCGTGTCGTCGCGGCCGGCAGCGGATGCCACCTGGGTCACCGCACCCGTCAGCGCCGCCGGAGAGATCCGGCCGGTGACCTCAGGCAGCTGCGGCACCTGCGGGTAATCGTCCAGGGCAATCAACGGCAGCTCGAAGCGGGAGGAGCGCGCCTTGAGCGTCATCACCTTGGAGTCAGTGCTGACCTCGATTGCGTCGTTCGGCATCGTGCCCACGATGTCCGCCAGGAGCTTGCCGGCCACGGCCACGCGACCCGGCTCGTTGACCTCGGCGCCGATGCGCACGTTGGTGGAAACCTCGTAGTCGAAGCCCGCGAACTCCAGGCCGTTGTCGTCGGCGGTAATTACAACCGCGCGAAGCACCGGCTGCGTGGACTTCGTGGGCAGGCTGCGGGCAACCCACGCCGCGGCGTCGGCGAGTTCGTCCTTGTGGACGCGAAACGACACATTGTTGTCCATGGCGGAGCGGTCTCCTTCGCTTTGGCATTCAGGCGGGCCCGCTCGCGCGGGCCCAGATCGGACACCACTCTACATTTGTCATTCTCGGCTGCGCACTCCGTGGTGGGCGGGTGCGGCGACGGGGCGGGCGGACTTTGTACACCCTCTCTTTCTCCAGATTGAATTACAAGAAGTAAAGAGGGGAACAACAGTAAGGGTTGGGGAATCTGTGGATCGAGGTGGTTTTGCGCCGGTCGCAGGGCGTGTCGCACGTGTGATTTGGGGTGTGGATAACTTGTGGACAACTCGGGGCCCCTGTGGATAGTTTCTCACCGTCCCTGAAATTACACAAACGGAAGCGCGTTCTTCCACCGCTTATGCACACGTTCTCCCCAGCGATGGAGGGTGTGACAGCGAACACAGTGTGACGCATCTGGCGAAACTACATCAGTGTAATTACACAGGTGTGGAAAGGTCTGTGGAAAGTGGTACAGGAGTGACAAGCGGGGAAATCGCGAGCTTGTGGGGGCGGAAGCGCTGGGGAAACTCGAAGAACGCGAAAACCCCGAAAACGACCCAAAACAGGCCATTTTCGGGGTTTGTGGGATGAAGAGGGACCTAGCGGCCGCGGGTGCGCGCCCGGTTCTTCACCACCTGGGTCAGTTCCTGGATCTCGTCGTAGGTGCCGCGGTTTTCCGTCATTTCCTTGCGGATCTTGCGGTCGGCGTACATCACGGTGGTGTGGTCCTTGCCGCCGAACTCGTCGCCGATCTTGGGCAGCGACAAGTCGGTCAGCTCGCGGCACAGATACATCGCAATCTGGCGCGCGTGGGCGACCTGCCTGGTCTTTCCGGCGCCGACGAGCTGGTCGAGGGAGACCTGGAAGTACTCGGCCGCGGCGTCCTTGATGGCCCCGGCGGTGATGTTCACGTCGCCTTCGTCGGGGAGGATGTCGCGAAGTGCTACCTGGGCGACTTCCATGGTGATCGGCTCGTTGATCAGCGAGGAGTAGGCGGACACGCGGATCAGCGCGCCTTCGAGCTCGCGGATGGAGGATTCGAACTGGGAGGCAATGAGCTCCAGCACGGAGTGGTCCACCTGGGTGCCGTCGGCGGCCGCCTTCTTCATCAGAATTGCGATGCGGGTTTCCAGGTCCGGCGGCTGCACGTCGGTGATCAATCCGCCTTCGAAGCGGGTGCGCAGGCGGTCTTCCAGTGTG
Organism: Corynebacterium fournieri; assembly: GCF_030408775.1. Lineage (NCBI taxonomy): Bacteria > Bacillati > Actinomycetota > Actinomycetes > Mycobacteriales > Corynebacteriaceae > Corynebacterium > Corynebacterium fournieri. The sequence goes on along the minus strand of NZ_CP047210.1, from coordinate 968 downwards.
TTCAGCTGCTTCGGCGGCCGGTCGGAGGACAAGATGATCTGCTTGTTGGCCTGGTGCAGCGCGTTGAAGGTGTGGAAGAACTCCTCCTGGGTGCCTTCTTTGCCTTCGAGGAACTGGATGTCGTCGACCATGAGGATGTCTAGGTTGCGGTAGCGCCGCTTGAAGGATTCCTGCCGGTCGTCGCGCACGGAGTTGATGTAGTCGTTGGTGAATTCTTCGGAGGAGACGTATTTGATGCGCAGGCCCGGCTGCAGCACGCGCGCGTAGTTGCCGGCGGCGTGCAACAGGTGTGTTTTGCCCAGGCCGGATCCGCCCCAGATGAACAGCGGGTTGTAGGCCTTGGCGGGGTTTTCTGCCACCGCGACGGCGGCGCCGTTGGCGAAGCGGTTTGAGGAGCCGATGACGAAGTTTTCAAAGGTGTACTTCGGGTTCAGGCTGGCTTCGCGGTCCGGGTCGTGCGCGGGTTTTTCGCGGGGGATGCGGCGGTCCACTGTGGGGTGGGCAGTTGCTTCTCGACGGCGTCCCGCCACCTGCGCCGCGTGCATCTGCGCCAGCTCGTCCAGTCCCATCGGGATCTGCTCCCCCACCTGCGGGGCTTCGACCTGGGATTGGGTGGGTTGCCAGTTGGTGGGCGCGTGCGGCTCCGGCGCTGGATCTGGTGCTGGCTGTTGGGCCGGTTCGGGCTCAGGCGCGGCCACGGACACGGCCAGGTTGTACGGCTGGCCGGTGTGGGAGGACAACAGTGCCTTGATGTGGGGAGCCAGGGACTCCTCGACGACATTTTTGGCGGCTTGGTGGGGTGCGGAAAGGAGCGCGTAGCCGTCGACAAGCACGACCGGCTTCATCAGCCGCAGGTAGGCGCGCTGCGCGGGGGTGAGGGTAGGCACGGACGAGGTGGCCTGCTCCGAGAGGCGCAGCAGTTCGTCGACGACGCCGCGCCACAGGTCCTCGAGGTGTTGGTCAGCCAA